>NZ_BAAILK010000041.1:161016-214663 GCF_054589475.1 Rhodococcus sp. no. 34 | reverse complement strand
TCGCAATCGGCCTGAAGTCGCTCGACGCCGGACAACGTGGCAGTGGCGGCGGGAGCACTGCCGTCGCGGCTCGCAGTCCGTTGGCCGTGGCAGGCGCAGTGGTGTGCTTCGCGGTCGTGCTCATCGCGATCGTCACCGGAATCCTCTTCATCATGCAGGGCTTCCTCAGCCACACATTCGGCATCGAGATCTTCTGATCCCGTGCGCCCTCACGAGCGGAAAGACATCACCGTGACTGCACCGACTCCATCCCTTCCTCAATCCATTCTTGACTGGCTTCGCGCCGGCTACCCCGAAGGCATACCGCCCAAGGACCGCATTCCGCTGGTCGCATTGCTACGACGCAAACTCTCGGACGCGCAAATTCGAGACATTGCCATCGGCGCTGCACTCGCAGAACTGAGCGACGTCAACAGTAACCAGGTGATCTCGAGCGACGAGATCAGCGCTCAGATCGCCGATCTGACGAGCCAGACTCCCTCGGACGAGGACATCGCGCGCGTTGCCTCCGTCCTTGCTGCCGCCGGGTGGCCCCTCGCTGATCTCGACAACCACTGAAGCTCGATTCGTTGAGTCTTCCACCACTTCTGGCTTCGATACTCGGCTGGCTGCGTGCCGGGTATCCGAACGGTGTGCCGGAGCAGGACTACGTCCCTTTGATTGCCCTGCTCCGGAGACAACTGTCCGACGACGAGATCGCCGTTCTTGCTGACGATCTCGTCGCCGGCTTTCCGCTTCCGGTCGATCCGATCGACTTTCCCGGTTCGGTCGATCCGATCGACATCGGCGTCCTCATCACCAAGGTCACCGACGATATTCCGCACGAATCGGACGTCGCTCGGGTGCGTGAACACTTGATTCGTGGAGGTTGGCAAATCGAGGCGCAACCTCCGGTCGACGACGCCTGACGGCATTACGGTAAATCAGACCAGTTTGATAACGAACCGGTAACGGTGCCGTCGAGGTCAATACAGACCACTTAGTGTCATAAGGAATTCCGCGCCTCGGGGGGCTCGGTCGGATTTCGGTGTGCAAGCACCTTTGGGGCGGGAGTGATACATGCACGAGGCTCAAACAGATTTGGCGAAGAACCCAGATATTTCGAACCCGGATATTTCGAGAAACCGCATTTCGAACCGAATCAAGCGTCGGATCCTGGGCCTCGCCGCGACAGCACTCGCACTCCCCCTGACCGCAGGCCTGATCAGCGGATCGGTAGCGACCGCAGCGCCCGCGCGTACCGCCCCGGCCGGTGGCTACGAGGAAGTGTTCGTAGACTCGTCGATGGGACCGATCAAGGTTCAGATCCAGTGGGCTTCGCGCGGCGGCAACGCGGCGCTCTATCTTCTCGATGGCCTACGAGCACGCGACGACCGAAACGCATGGAGTTTCGAGACCAACGCTCTCGAGCAGTATCGTGGCGACAACGTCACGCTGGTCATGCCGGTCGGCGGGCAGTCCAGCTTTTACTCCGACTGGTATGCGAACAGCAATTTGAATCGCCAGCCGGTCACGTACAAATGGGAAACCTTCCTCACCCAGGAACTTCCCGCCTATCTGGAATCGCGCGGCGTCTCCCGAACCAACAACGGTGTGCTCGGATTGTCCATGGGTGGCAGCGCGGCACTGACGCTCGCCGCCTATCACCGCGATCAGTTCAAGTTCGCCGGATCGCTCTCGGGATACCTCAACATCTCAGCTCCAGGCATGCGTGAAGCAATCCGCGTGGCCATGGTCAGCGCCGGGTCCTTCAATGTCGATGCAATGTGGGGACCGCCGTGGAACCCCGCTTGGCTCCGCAACGATCCCTTCGTGTTTGCACCCGAACTGGCTGGGCTCTCGCTGTACATATCCGCTGCGAGCGGCCTGCCCGGGCAGTTCGATCAACCGCGTCGGCCCGTCGACTTCGTGAATACCGGTAGTGCCATCGGGCTCGAGGCCCTTGCCTTGATGAACTCACGGGCATTCCAACTGCGCATGAACTCCCTGGGAATTCCGGCAACGTACAGCTTCCCAGCCAACGGCACTCATTCGTGGCCGTACTGGGGTGCAGAACTGTGGAAGGCCCGAGGCCAGATCCTCGACACCCTCAACGCTTGGTGAACTGACAACTACTCGATCACCGACAACCACAGGCCTCGACCGATATTCGGTCGGGGCCTGCGTCGTTCGACATCAGAGCGCGGCAAAGAGATCCACGGTATTGCCGTCGGGATCGAGAAGAACGGCGTAGCGCTGGCCCCACACGGCATCAAATGGCTCTTTATGTCCGGGGAAGTCGGCTGTGATGCGCTGATACGCCTCGTCGACTGCAGCGGGTGTCCCGAAATCGAAGGCCAAAGCGACGGGGTGTCGACCTTCCCCGACAGCGAAGTCCGGATCGAAGCTCGCGATGGTGGACAGCGCGTCCCAGGCCAGCCGAAGCCCACTGTCGAAAGTGAACTCCACGTGTGGAGCGTCAGCGGGTGTTGCCGGAATGTCGAGCCCGAGGGTTCGGTAGAACGCGAGGGAACGCGCGAGATCGTTGGTGACGATTCCGACGAGATCGAGTCTCGGAGAGACGGACACGGTATTTCTCCTGTTTCGGGTCGAGAAGTGATCGGCGAGTGTGTGACGATGATCTGATGACCGGCACTGACACCCTCGCTCTTGACGGTAGTCGGACGGTAGCGTCGAGTCTTGAACAAAACGGCCACACCTATGTCGAGACTCGGATCACCGGTTCGGCCGGCCTGTTCAGTTGCACGTGGAAAAGCATCAGCGAAGCCCATACGCCCACGGAAGCAAAGCGAATTCTTCCCGATCTCTGCGCCGACTTCATCGTCGACAGCACCGGAAAGTCGTGGCTCGTCGGACCTGCCACCGGTGCCGATCTGGTTTCGGTCGCCGCCGGTACAACCATGTGGGGCATCCGGATCAATCCACCGGCTCTGCGGAGCCTGCTCGGCACAGCTGCCGACGCGGTGCAGGATTCGAAGATCGCCTTCGACGACATCCTCACTTCCAGACAAGCGCGGGTACTTGCCGACGCCCTGCGCCACGAGGCAGTCGACGCTCACCTACTGGGCCAGTTGTGGCGCGGACTGGAACCCGACCACGGAATCGAGCGTGGTTACTCCGCGCTCATCTCCTCCCCTTCGACGCCGATACGAGAGATTGCTGCAGACCTCGGAGTTTCCGAACGTCATTTTCGACGCTCGATCACGTCGTCGGTCGGGCTGTCCCCCAAGCTGATTCAGAAGGTACAACGCATGCAGAATGTACTAGCTCTCAGCCGCGGCGCAGATCTGTCGTTGTCGTCACTGGCCGGTCGCGCCGGCTACGCCGACCAAGCTCACCTCGCGCGCGATACGCGTGCACTGGCAGGTCTGACACCGACTCAGCTACTGCGCGAGCACCGGTGACGATGAGCGAAGAACTGTTCGCCGCCCTCGATCACCTGGCTGCCACGTCAGCTGTCGTGATCGATCGCCCCCGAGGGTCGGCACACCCGCGGTACCCCGATGCGATCTATCCGCTCGACTACGGCTATCTCGACGACACGGTCAGCGCGGACGGCGGCGGAATCGATCTGTTCCGAGGCTCGGCCGTCGGCAACGGTGTTGTCGCCGCGGCCGTTATTGCCGACATCGTCAAGAAGGACGTGGAAGTCAAGATCCTTCTCGAATGTACTGCGCCTGAAATCGACACTGCCACAGCATTTCTCCGCGACGTTCTAGGTCTCGGTGCCACTGTCTTGCGGCGCGCCGTCAGCTGAGTTCGTCGAATCGCGGAACAAGATGCTCCGCAACCCACTTCGCTTCCTCGATCAGAGGCCAACCTGCCAGGATCAGTGCAGTCAAACCGGTTCGGCTGCGAAGCGTGCGTACCGAGTCCGTGATCGAATCCGGATCGCCGACGTAGTACACGGCCGATGACCCGGTGCCGAAGATGTCGAGGGGTGACCACGCCGTGATACCCGCGTACAGCCCGTCACCGACGTACAACTCCTCCGGTTCCGGAAGTCGGCCGGAGGCAATCTTGTCCGCCCAACCCTGTCGCTGAGCGTCGCGGGCGGTGAAGGTCTTGAGGTCTTGCTTCCCCTGAGTACGACGACGCACTGCGTTGTCCAAGACATGAGCGATCTGCTCGACGCCCGTCTTCTCGAACAACGAACGGAACCGGTCGTGCGCCTGCGCCTTGGTGGGGCGAACGATCACACCGGTGAGCGCACCGAAGTCGGTGAACTCGCGCCCGGCTGCCTCCGCCGCCGCCCGTGCGGCAGAGAATTTGTCTTCGATGAACGAAGTCTCGCGCAGCATCGCCAAGTAGGTGTCGAGCACCTTGCCTGAATTCGCCAGGCCTGCAGGCGAATCACCGGTACCCCACAGCGGAACCTGATGCCCAGCGGGCGCATCGATACGCAGTGGTGTGTTGGGAAAGTTCGACTCCGTGCCTTCGGCGTAGATGCGGCGGAAGTCCGCCCAGTACTGTTCCCCCAACTCGTAACGCTCGTCGTGGGGCACGTTCATGTCGTACTTGGTCAGGATGTTCTCGCGTCCGTTGACCGAGTTGATCAACAGTCGGCCGCCGCTGAAGGCGTCGAAAGTCAATGCCTTCTCCGCCAGCAGTCGCACCGGCGTCATGTTCGCGTAGACGGCGACGAGGAACTTCATGCGCGTGGTGTGCGCTGCCGCCCACGTCGCCGAGATGAACGGATCGTTCGGCCAGGTGGCAACAAGCGCACCTTCGAATCCGCCGTCGTCGATGGTCTTCGCGAGCTCGATCTGCCTGGCCCCGTCCACGGGGAACAGCCCACCGGGGCTCCACGGGTAGTCCCCGTCTGCCTGGGTGAGATACCAGAATGTCTTGATGCCCATCAGTTCTGCACTCCAGCCGGCAGGTCGAACGATTCGATTCGGGCACGCGAACGGATGGTGTCCGCATTCACGCTGTAGAGCGCGTCGAGGTATGCGACCGCGAAAGAACCAGGACCTGAGGCATTTTCCTCGGCGATCTCCGATGCCACGGCAACATGCGTATGCGCGGCAACCAATCCGTCCAGCGCGGTCGACGTGACGGCGAGGTAGGCAGCGACCAGGCCTCCCAGAGAGCAACCGGTACTGGTCACGCGCGGCAACAGAGCGCTGCCACCGGAGACTCGGATGCCCCGAACGTCGCCGCCACCATCGCGGCCGACGATGTAGTCGACCGGTCCGGATGCCGACACGGCATCCGCACGCTTCAGGAGTGACAGAGCGGCGGGCACTGCGTCGGCGGAATCGGAGGCACTGTCGACGCCGCGGGTGTCACCGCCGAGTCCGGCCAGAGCGATGATCTCCGATGCGTTCCCGCGGATGGCGCTGGGGTGAAAGCGCAGCAGATCCACAGCGATACCGCTCCGCCAGGGTAGTCCGCCGACACCGACGGGATCCAAAACCCATGGCGTACCGGCAGTTCGGGCCGCTTCTGCTGCTATCAGGAAAGCTTCGGCTGTCCCGTCGTCCGGCGTTCCGAGGTTGACGAGCACTCCCCCGGCGATGGCAGCGAACCCACCCGCTTCGTGGACGTTGTCGATGTGAGCGTTGCTTGCGCCGGCGGCGAGCAGAACATTGGTCAAGAAGTTCGCAGAAACGATGTTGGTCAGCGACTGGACGAGCGGTACCTGATCGCGGAGTGCGTCGATCGCCGACGCGACGGTTTCGACAGAGACAGTGTCAGACATGAGAATTCCTTCAGAACGGGAGGTAATTGAGGACTGCGGCGATTCAGGACCGCGGACATCGAACATCCGCAAGCGCGCCGCCGGGCTCACCGCCGACAACCATCGGCAAAGTCGGATCTGCAGTCCATTCCTCCAATGAACCGTCGTAGACCTTGACGTCCTCATAGCCGCCGCGGATCAGTGCGAGTGCTGTCAGGCACGCCGAAACTCCACCGCCGCAATAGATCACGACAGGTTCAGCGACGGGTGGTAGAACGTCAGCAGATTTCGACCGAACATCGTCCGCCGGAAGCATCCGGGCATCGGCGTCGAGAAGACCCTTCGCAGACAGATTCACACTTGACGGAATATGTCCGCGTCGCGAATATCGCGTCTTCTCCGTTCCCTCGTACTGCTCAGGCGCCAGCGCGCACACCAGCGTTCCGGCTTCTTCTCCTGCGGACAGTGAGGCAACGCGAGGTAGATCGACCCACAGGCCAAGGTCCGTCACACTCCAACGCTTCGACGCCGACGTGTGGGTGACGTCGTCGCCGCTCGCGAGGGCGAAGCCGCATCGAGTCCATTCGGCGAGGCCACCGTCGAGGACCCTTGCTTCGATGCCGGCGTTGCGAAACACCCACCAGAGCCGTGATGCCCAAGTGGTCGAACCCTGGTCGTAGATCACGATTGTCGCACCCGGTTCGATACCACTGGATTGGAGATCGGACATCAACTGCTCCGTTGACGGGCGTGTGAAATGCAGCGCCGCTTCCCTTTCGGAAAAGACGTCCATGAGGTCGACGTGTCGGGAACCCGGGATGTGCGAGGAAACCCAGCCGTCGTACCCGGACTCCGGGCGATAGTCGCCGTCGAATCGAGCGGGAGGAAAATGAACCGTCGCGTCGAGCACAGCGACGCCTCCCTCGCGCAGCATCGCGTCGAGTTCAGCAGCACTCACCAGCGGCGACGCGGTCTCTCCAGCCACTTCAGACCCTCTCCCTCGGAAACGAACAAGCACGAACCTAAATGAGTACTAGCGTATACGCAAGTACTCACTCGTCGCCGATGGCATAATCGAACGCGCTCTACTTGCATGCACAGGAATGAGGACACATGGATCTCGACGCCGATACGAGCACCACCGATCTGCTGGTGCCGGAGGCTGCGCTGGGCCGGTCCGATCAGACCTCGCGGCAGTACCTGCGCCTGCGAGCCGACATCCTGGCCGGCAAGTTCCCCCAGGGCTCTCCGCTGCACGAGACTCAATTGTGCGAATCGTACGGCGCATCGCGTACCCCGATCCGCGAGGCACTCAACTGGCTCGCGCACGACGGTCTACTCGAACGAGCCGCCCGCGGTTTTCGTGTCCGTTCCGGCACACCCGAGGACGTCATCGAAATCTACGCAGCGCGGGTTGCCCTCGAATCGGAAGCCGCCGGCGCCGCCGCACTCCGCCACAGCGATCTCGACCTTGCCCGCCTGGACGGATTGCACGAGTTCTGCTGCACTGCAACAGAAGGCACCGAGGTTCGTGCCGGAAACTTCAAGTTTCACGAGGCCCTCTGGCAGGCCGCCCACAATTCCACGATCACCTCATTGCTGATCCGCCTCACCACCCAATTGCGAATCTACGACAGCGGCCCGCCGTCGAACTACGGCGAACCTGACCTGCTCAATTCGGAGCATCAAGAGATCCTGAACGCCATCCGCGCCCGGGACGAATCGTCCGCACGTGGTCACATGCGCAACCATCTCGAGCGCAGCCGCGACCAACGAATAAGGATGTTCGCCAGCCGCTGACTTCAGACAGCCCAGATTTCTGCACACTGACGCCTGCGCCGCCGTCGCTCAGACGGGGAGCGTGCCGGTGTCGACGTCGTACACGCTCTCGGCCGGGCTCGACATCACTCGATCCGCCATCTCCTGCTTGAGCTCTGTCAGCCGTGACTCGTCTTCGGCCGTCCGGTCGGACTTACGGGACAGAGTGATGAACTCGTCGACGACGAACCCCTCCCGAACAGTCAGCGTGACGCTCGCGCCGCGATAGGTGATCCGAAATACATACAGCGCGAGCGTATTTCCACGTTCACGCCTGGCCAAGGAACTGTCAACGGTGTACCGCCCTTCGGTCACCGCGCGCGTGACCAACTCGAACGCATCGCGCACTCCTGGTCCGCCGTGTGCGGTGGTGACGACCAGCTCGCGACGCTCGACGGAGCCTTCCCCGCCGAGCACACCGAGAGCGCGCTCGAGAACCTTGTAGGCATGCGCCACGCCGCCCGGGGCCTGCGGACCGTGATAGCGGAGGGCGTCCTCGTACGTGAAGTCGAGCATCGTCCCGTGATCGGTCACGGTGAGCGTGGTGGCCATGATGGGCGTCCTTGCCGGTCAGTGCTGGCGGTCGATCGGATTGATCCGCGAGACGATGAGCGGATCGATCGGAGTGAAAGGGAAGTGCGGCAGCTCCCGCTCCGGAACGCCGAACGAGGCCGAGAGAACGCTGCGCGAGAACGCGGAAGCCGTTGCACGGTAGCCTATGTCGCCCGGTGTCGGCTGGTCGAAGAAGATGAGGAAATTGATGTCCTCGTCACCTAGAACCTCGATATGATGGGGATAGGCACGCGGAACGAAATACACCTGACCGGGCTCCAGTAGGTAGGTGTCGAGCGAACCGTCCGGATCGAGGACCGTCATCCGCCCGTGACCACGATGCACGTATCCCATTTCGGCAGTGACGGGATGCCAGTGTGGCTCACGCATTCCACTCTCGCGAATAGTCAACGAGTACATCGAAAGATCCTCCAGCGCCGCCCAATACTGCTTTCGCGCCACTTTCGCCTGTCCGTACGGATATGCGAGAGGCGCGATCTGGCCTTCGAGATCGAAGAGATGCGCGTTGGGAAGGCCGGCGGTATCGGGAACGACGGCGGCGCCGTCCCGCCGAACTATCTGGGACGCATCGGCTCTACCGAAGACGTCGAAGGCCGATGCGGCGAGATCGTACGTATTGCCGAGCACCGCGTTCGACATTGCGCTGACGCTACTCTGCAACGAAAAGTGCTGCGGCAGAGAAGTACGCAGGGCGGCGATGATCTCCGCCTCCTCCTCTCCGACATTCTCGATGTGATAAATCGCGCCGGATTCGACGTGATACATCTGCCCCGCTCGCACCACGAAACTGGCGAACTCGTCAGCATTGCCCAACATCGAGACGAGCACGGTTCCGCTGGTGACGTAGGCGATCTGGTTCGCGTTGACGTTCCATTGTGGTTCACGGATCGCGCCGGGACCGAGAACAATTCGTTTGATCGACAGACCGGACAGGATCGGCAACGAACTCGTGTCGAGCTGCGAGATCGACCCGAGTTCGTTCTCGAAGACACTGGGGCCATTGCGTAGTGAGGCAACGTGTGTAGACATGGCAATTTTATCCTTCCCACTCTGGTCCTTTCGACTCCGCTCCCTTCCGCCTCGCTGACGTCAGTCCTCGATGAACGCGAGAATGTCCTGGTCCAGTGTCTTCTGATATGAGCCGTAGATGCCGTGAGGTGCGCCCGGATACACCTTCAGCGTGCCCTTCTTCACCAGCTTGATCGCCTTCTCGGCCGCTGCGCCGATCGGCACGATCTGATCGTCGTCGCCCTGAGCGATGAGGAACGGAACGTCGATGGCTTCGAGATCGGAGGTCTGGTCCGTCTCCGAGAATGCCTTGACGCAGTCGTAGGCCGCGGCGAGGTTGACCAACATACCTTGCCGCCAGAAGTCGTCCTTCGCCCCTTGCGAGACGTCGGCACCTTCGCGGTTCGCGCCGTAAAAGCTCTCGCTGAGATCCTTGTAGAACTGCGATCGGTCTCGCAGAACTCCCTCACGGATGCCGTCGAAGACCTCGATCGGTGTGCCTTCGGGGTTGCCGTCCGACTTGACCATGATCGGCGGTACGGCGCCGGCGGTGATCACCTTCGCCACGCGCCCTTTGCCGTGCTGCGCCGCGTACCGGACCACTTCCCCGCCGCCGGTCGAATGGCCAACCAGGACCAGGTCTTTCAGGTCGAGTGTGTCGATCAGCTCAGCCAGGTCCTTGGCATATGTATCCATGTCGTTGCCGGTGTACGTCTTCGACGAGCGACCGTGTCCTCGACGATCGTGCGCGATGGTCCGGTATCCGGCGTCGGCGAACAACTTCATCTCGACCTGCCACGCGTCAGAACTCAGCGGCCACCCGTGGCTGAGGACGATCGGCCGGCCGACGCCGTGCTCGGTGTAGTAGATCTCGGTTCCGTCGGAGGTGGTGATGTAGGGCATGCTCTGCTCTTCTCTGTCGAGTCGTGGACTGAGATCCGGACACGGTGCCCGGTTTCCTCACTCTGCGAGTGCCCACTACGGGGGCAGTCGACTCATCGATCGACAGAAATGTGCGTGGGGGCAGAAGACTCCGGCCCGACACCACGAAGCGTGGTGCCGGGCCGGAGCCTTCAGTCAAAGGGAAACGATCAGTAATCGTCCTCCGTGTAGACGATCATCCCGCGCAGATTCTTTCCTTCGAGCATGTCGGCGTACCCCTCGTTGATCTCCTCGAGCTTGTAAGTCTTGGTCACCAACTCGTCGAGTTTGAGTGCGCCGCTTCGGTAGTGATCGAGCAACTTGGGAATCTGGGACCGTGGCCCTACCCCGCCGAAGATGGCTCCCTGCAAACGCTTCTGCAGAAGGGTCAGCTCGAAGAGGCTGAGCGTCACCTGCGAATCTCCGTAATGCCCCATTCCGACGACCACGACCTGGCCACCCTTGCCCGTCGCGCTGAGCGCGGGCTGAATGATGTCGCCGTGAATCTCGCCCACGGTGATCACGGTGACGTCGGCCATCTTGCCCCAGGTGATCTCGCCGATCACCGGTAGCGCTTCCTCGAGGGAGGCAAAAGTGTGTGTGGCGCCGAATTCCTTTGCCTTGTCGCGCTTGAACTCGACGGGATCGATCGCGATCACAAATCGTGCTCCGGCGGACGCCGCACCCTGCACCGAGTTGATTCCGACGCCGCCGACGCCGACGACCACCACCGTGTCGCCGACCTTGGCTCCACCGATTGCGGTGGCCGATCCCCAACCGGTGGCAACACCGCAGCCGAGCAAGGCCGCCTTGTCGAGCGGGATGTCCTTCTCGATCTTGATCACCGACGCCTCGTTGACGGTCACGTACGGCGAAAATGTTCCGAGCAGGCACATCTGGATGACCGGCTCGTCGTCGAGGGTGACGCGGTACGTCTTGTCGGAGATCGCCTGCCCGGTCAACAGGCCGGCTCCCTCGTCGCAGATGTTCTGCAGACCCTTCGCACAGGACGGACAACGTCCGCACGCCGGGATGAAGGCGAGAACCACGTGGTCGCCTTCTTCGACGCTCGCGACACCCGGGCCGACCTTCGTCACCACTCCGGCGCCTTCGTGCCCGCCCAGGGCCGGGTAGAAGGGCAGCGGGCTGGCGCCCGTACGCAAATGTTCGTCCGAATGGCACAGCCCCGATGCGGCGAGTCGGACCTGCACCTCACCCGAGACCGGGTCCCCCAGCTCGACCTCTTCGATCTCCCACGCCTGACCTGGCGCCTTGACTACCGCTGCCTTGACCTTCACCTGCACTCCTCGAAATTCTTCGTGATGCACGGACGACGAAAGAACGCGCCGGCATTTGTGTCGCCGATCACACTCCATGTACGAGTGTGCCTGAAGTAGCCCGAGAATACCGTCGGTCCGTGTGCCTTTTTGGTAGCCGCCTTTACCAGAAAGGCGCACGGCTAACATGGACACAGTGGCCAAGGGAACTCGCAAGACCAGAACTCGCAGCAGTACTCCCGAGCGAGGCGAGTCCGGTCCCGTCGCCGGCACTTTTCCGATCGATACCGGGACGTGCGAACTAGTCCGCGATCAGTACTCCGATGACAGTTGGATCATCCAGATCAACGGAGTGCCCAGTTCCCACGTGAACGTCGCGGATCCCACGGTGCTCGATTTCGAGTACATGCGGTGGATCGCGCATCTGGTCGATTCCGAACGTGACAAGGCCGAGCGCCTGCGGGTGCTTCATCTCGGCGGTGGCGCCTGCTCCATGGCCAGATACTTCGCCGCCACGTACCCCGACGCGCGTCAAGTGGTGGTCGAAATCGACGGTGCTCTGGCGGAACTCGTACGCGATTGGTTCGACCTCCCGCGTGCGCCTCTTCTGCGCATCCGCGTCGGAGAAGCCCGCGCCGTCACCGAAACTCTCACCGAGTCCACCCGGGACATCGTGATTCGAGATGTCTTCGCCGGCAGCACAACTCCGACACCATTGACGACGGCGCAATTCACCACCCACGTACGACGCGTGCTCGCACCGGGCGGTATCTACATCGTCAACTGCGGCGACACCCCGGATCTTCAGGGCGCGCGCAGTGAAGCCGCAACCATCGGTGCGCAGTTCGAACACATGGCGATCATCGCCGATCCCGCGATGCTCAAGGGCCGTCGCTACGGCAACATGATCATCGCGGGCAGCGACGTACCGATCGGCGGGCAACCCGCGCTCGCGCGCGAGCTACTCGGCGGAGGAGTTCCCGCCCACGTGTGGCAGGACGCCGAAGTCCGCAAGTTCGCCGCGAATGCGCCGGTTCGCCAAGACTGAGCGAAAACGCTACTCCCCGCCGAAGACCCTCTCCACCACTGCTTTTGCCCGACGCGTGATGCGCAGGTAGTTGTCGAGGAATTCCCCTGCGTCGTCGCCGTATCCAGCGACCTGCGCCACCGCCGCGAGAACACGGCCCGGGCCGGGAAGCTGATCGGTCGGCTTGCCTCGCACCAGAACGAGGCAGTTGCGTGCCTTCGTCGCGGTGATCCAGGCGTCACGCAGCAGTTCGACGTCACCTTCGCTGAGCAGTTCCGCGGCGCCGATGGCGTCGAGAGTCTCGAGGGTCGACGTGTTGTGCAGCGACTCGATCTTGTCGGCGTGGCGCAGCTGCAGCAATTGCACAGTCCACTCGATGTCGGCCAAGCCGCCGCGACCCAGTTTCGTGTGCGTCGCCGGATCGGCTCCGCGCGGGAGCCTTTCGGAATCGACTCGCGCCTTGATGCGCCGGATCTCGCGCACCGCCGCATCACTGACGCCGCCTTCGGGGTAGCGGGTCTTGTCGATCATGTGCAGGAACCGCAGTCCCAATTCAGGATCACCGGCAACCGGGTGCGCACGAAGCAGCGCTTGAATCTCCCACGCCTGAGCCCACTTCGCGTAGTACGCGTCGTAAGACTCGAGAGTGCGCACCATCGGACCGTTACGGCCTTCCGGACGTAGTCCGGTATCGACTTCGAGCGGCGGATCGGTACTCGGTGCCCCGAGGAGCTTGCGGACCTTGTCGGCAATGCTGTTGGCCCACTTGACCGCAACGGTCTCATCGGCGCCCTCACGAGGTTCGCACACGAACAGCACGTCAGCATCGGATCCATAGCCCAGTTCGCCGCCGCCGAGTCGACCCATGCCGATGACGGAGAAACTGGCCGGCGCCTCGGTCCCGAGTTCGGTGACGCTGGCCTTGATCACCGCGGAGAGCGATGCATTGAGCACCGCGGCCCACACCGAGGACAGCGCCTTGCAGACGGCGGGAACATCGAGCATGCCGAGGATGTCGGCCGAAGCGATGCGCGCAAGCTCGTGTCGCCGCAGCGAGCGGGCCGCAGCAACAGCACGATTGGGATCACTGTGTCGGCCGGAGGCGGTGAGGATTCCGCGAGCGACATCCTCGGGCTTCGGCTCGACCAGGCGCGGCCCGCTCGGTGAATCCGCGAACAAACGGATCACGTCGGGAGCCTTGATGAGCAGGTCGGGTAGGTACGCGGACGAGCCCAGCACGGTCATCAGACGCTCGGCGACCGCAGCCTCGTCACGGAGCAGGCGCAGGAACCACGTCTGGTCGACGAGCGCGTCCGAGAGCCTGCGGTAAGCGAGCAGCCCGGCATCGGGATCCGGTGTGTCCGCGAGTGATTCGAGCAGAGTCGGCAACAGGAGCGCTTGAATGCGACCCTTGCGTGAAGCGCCACTCGTCAGTGCAGTCAGATGCCCGAGAGCATGCTCGGGTGCCGTGTAACCGAGAGCGGCCAACTGGCGAACCGCGGCTTCTGGCCCCAGGACCAGTGCTTCCTTGTCCATCCGCGCCACCGATTCGAGAAGCGGGCGGTAGAACAACTTGGCGTGCAGGCGGCGAATCCGATGCGAATTCCGCTTGATCTCGGCGCGCAGGACTCCCAGGGAATCCAGACGACCGTCGGGTCGCATGTGCGCGGCGCGGGCCAGCCAACGCAGCGCTTCCTCGTCGTCCGGCGGCGGCAGGGTGTGCGTGCGCTTGAGCTTCTGCAACTGCAGACGGTGCTCGAGCAGACGCAGGAATTCGTACGACGCAGTCAGGTTGGCGGCGTCGTCGCGGCCGACGTATCCACCCGCCGCCAATGCAGTCAGTGCATCGACGGTGCTCTGGACATGCAACGAACTGTCGGCGCGCCCGTGCACCAATTGCAGGAGTTGGACGGCGAATTCGACGTCGCGCAAACTTCCGCGGCCGAGTTTGAGTTCACGCTCACGCAGTTCGGGGGGAACCATTTCCTCGACGCGTCGACGCATGGCCTGGACTTCGGGGACGAAGTCCTCGCGCTCGGAGGCGATCCACACCATCGGGCTCATCGCCTCGGAGTACTGGCGACCGAGCTCCATGTCGCCGGTCATCGGACGAGCCTTGAGCAGTGCCTGGAACTCCCAGGTCTTGGCCCAGCGCTTGTAGTACGTGATGTGGGATTCGAGGGAGCGAACCAATTCTCCGCGCTTGCCTTCGGGCCGCAGCGCAGCATCGACCTCGAAGAATGCGGAGGTACCGATACGCATCATCTCACCGGCAACGCGACTGGCCGTCGCATCGGCCGGTTCGGCGACGAACACCACGTCGACGTCGGAGACGTAGTTCAGCTCGCGCGCACCACATTTGCCCATGGCGATCACGGCGAGCCGGATCGGACAGCTGCCCTCGGGACACACCGTTGCGATGGCCACCGCAAGTGCAGCGGTCAGCGCGGCGTCGGCCAGATCGGAAAGCTGGTGCCCCACAGTCTGATACGGAACTACGGGTTCGTTCTCGACGGTCGCCGCAAGATCAGCCGCAGCCAGCAGCATCAACTGGTCCTTGTAGCTCTTACGCAGAGCAACAACAGCTTCCGGTCCGGTCACGGTGGCGCGGTAGGCCAATGAACCTTCGGTGGCACCCTCGTCGACAGTTGCACCCACGACCTCCAGCAAGGCTGCAGTCGCCTCGTCCTTGGTCGGCAGAGCGGTGCCGTCGAGCAGTTTCCAGCCGATCGGATCCGCGGCCAGGTGGTCGCCGAAGGCCGACGACGCACCCACCAGTGCGAACAAACGGCCGCGCAGGCTCTTGTCCTTGCGAAGGGCCTGATCGAGTTCGCGCCACCCGTCGCCGAGCCCGTCCTTGATCCGCACAAGGGTGCGCAGAGCGAGGTCGGCGTTCGCGGCACGCGACAGCGACCACAAGAGTTCGATGCTCTCGGCGTCGACCCAACCGAGCTGACGCAACTCGTCGGCAGCGGTGGGCTCGACCAGCCCGAGTCGACCCGGTCCTGGAACTGCTGATCTCGCAGCGGGCGGTTTCACCGTCACAGACCGAGGTAGGTCTTGAGCTCGAACGGCGTCACGTGGCTGCGGTATTCCTCCCACTCACGACGCTTGTTGCGCAGGAAGAAATCGAAGACGTGCTCGCCGAGTGCTTCGGCCACGAGCTCCGACTTCTCCATCTCGCGCAGAGCGCTGTCCAAGTTGCTCGGCAGTTCCTTGTAACCCATGGCGCGACGCTCGGCGGAGGTCAACGACCACACGTCGTCTTCTGCCTCGGGCGGCAAGGTGTAGCCCTTCTCGATGCCGCGAAGACCGGCAGCAAGCAGGACCGCGAAAGTCAGGTACGGGTTGCAAGCCGAGTCTGGGCTACGGATCTCGACGCGACGTGACGACGCCTTGTTGGGCGTGTACATCGGGACGCGAATGAGAGCCGATCGGTTGGACGGGCCCCACGACGCAGCAGTGGGTGCCTCTCCCCCGTGGACGAGTCGCTTGTACGAATTGACCCACTGGTTCGTGACCGCACTGATCTCGTTGGCGTGCTCGAGGATGCCGGCGATGAACGCCTTGCCGGTCTCGGAGAGCTGCATCGGATCGTCCGGATTGTGGAAGGCGTTGGTGTCGCCCTCGAACAGGCTCATGTGGGTGTGCATCGCGGAGCCGGCCTGATCGCTGAACGGCTTGGGCATGAAGCTCGCCCGGACGCCTTCACCGATCGCGACCTCCTTGACGACGTACCGGAACGTCATCACGTTGTCGGCCATCGAGAGTGCGTCGGCGTAGCGCAGATCGATCTCCTGCTGACCCGGCGCGGCCTCGTGGTGGCTGAACTCGACCGAGATGCCCATCGACTCGAGTGCGTCGATGGCGTGGCGGCGGAAATTCGGAGCCGAATCGTGCACAGCCTGGTCGAAGTATCCGCCCGAGTCCGCCGGGATCGGTGGAGTGCCGTCGATCGGGCCGTTCTCCAGAAGGAAGAACTCGATTTCCGGGTGGACGTAGCAGCTGAAGCCCAAGTCGCTGGCCTTGCTCAACTGGCGACGCAGTACGTGGCGCGGATCGGCCCACGACGGCGAACCGTCGGGCATCGTGATGTCACAGAACATGCGAGCGGAATGCTGCGCACCGTCCTTGTGGGCCCACGGCAGGATCTGGAATGTCGAGGCGTCGGGCCGAGCGACGGTGTCGGCTTCGGAGACTCGAGAGAATCCCTCGATGGCGGAACCGTCGAATCCGATTCCCTCCTCGAAGGCGCCTTCGAGTTCGGCGGGGGCGATCGCCACCGATTTGAGGTACCCGAGAACATCGGTGAACCACAAGCGGACAAACCGAATGTCGCGCTCTTCCAGGGTACGAAGCACGAATTCTTTTTGGCGATCCATGCACGCGAGACTAAGCAAGCCACGTTAAATCTGTGTTACATCAGTGGTCCCGGTTAACAGAGTGATTGGTCACCATCGAATAGGCGCAGCGTACGGCGTCGCGCCGGCTAACATGTCAGACCCTCTTCCGGAGCCTTCAAGTAAACGAAGTAGTCGACGACGGCATCGTCGACGCAGGAGTTTCCGTCCAGAACCACCGTGTGTTGGGTTCCGTCGAACGTGATCAGAGCAGCGCCCAACTGCTTCGCGAGATCCACTCCGGCCTGATACGGGGTCGCCGGATCCTGCGTCGTGGACACGACGACCAGCTGCGGCAGACCGGCGTCAGCGAGTGCCTGGGGGTCGAGCGCGTGAGGGCTGCCGGTAGCCGGAACGGGCCAGAACGCGCACAGGTCGAGCGGCGCTTGACCCGTCCCGCGGCCGTCGTCGAGGAACGGCGCCGCCTCGCGGTACCGAGTGTCGGATTCGCCGGCCTCGGCGCGGTCGGTGGTTGCCGGATCGTCCACGCAGCGAATGGCGTTGAACGCGTCGTTGATGTTGGAGTAGCTGCCGTCATCCTCACGGCCTTCGTACATGTCGGCGAGATTGAGCAGCGAGTCGCCGCGTCCGTCGGCCAGACTCGACAGACCCCCACGCAGCGGCGTCCACAACTGTGGCGAATACAGAGCCTGCTGCACGCCGGTGATCGCGTCGGAATAACTCAGCCCGCGCGGATCGGTGGTCTGTGCCGGCTTCTCGATCAACGGATCGACGAGTGCCTGAAAGCGTGCCTGCGCCTGCGCCGGATCATCACCCAGCGGGCAATCCGTTCGCGAGACACAGTCGGCGACAAAGGCGTCGAACGCGCCTTGGAAGCCCTGCCCCTGCAAGACCACTTCGTCGACCGGATCCTGCTCGGGGTCGAGCGCGCCGTCGAGGACCATCGCTCGGACGTTCTGCGGAAAGGTTTCCGCGTACGTGGATCCGAGCCGGGTCCCGTACGAGAACCCGAGGTAGTTCATCTTCGGATCGCCGAGAACGCCCCGAATGACGTCCATATCTCGCACCACCTCGTAGGTACCGACATGAGCGAGGAACTCCGTACCGGTCCGCTCAGCGCACTTGGCGGCGTAGTCCTTGCTGTCCGCCTCGGCGAGAGCGATGCCCTCCGGCGTCATGTCGACGTTGACCTCCGCACGCTCCGCGTCGGTCTCCTCCGGCGTCAAACACTGAACCTGCGGGGTCGACGCCCCGATCCCCCGCGGATCGAAGCCGATCATGTCGAAACGTTCCTGCAATTCGGTGCCCGAACCCGAGGTCGCCATCGACAGCCCGGACCCACCCGGCCCGCCGGGGTTCAGCAACAGTGAGCCGATGCGGTCGCCGGTTGCCTTCGAACGCGAGATCACCACCTTCGCGGTGTCGCCGTTCGGATTCGCGTAGTCGACGGGAACGCTCACCTCGGCGCAGTCGACCCCACGCCCCAGCGGCGCAGTTCCTTCTTCGACAAATTGGTCGCACGAACCCCAGTCGAGCGTCTGCTCGTAGAATTTCTCGAGGCCGGACGGCACCGCGGACGCGGCAGAACCAGCAGGTTCCACTGATTCGGGCGTGCCTTCCGAACTGGTGCAACCGACAACCAACACGAGCACTGCTGCGCTTCCGGCGAGGGCACCGGAGAGGCGAACGAACTTCGACATGCCATCGATGGTGCCAGGAAACCGCGATAGCCAGCGGTTCGCCTCGTCTCGGCACCTACCTGATACGCGCGCGGTGATGTGACCCATTGCACCCCGTCAACTATTCGTGTCGGCGATGTCCGGTGGCAGACTGAACACGTCATCACCCACACCCGGGGACCCGAAGGCGATCAACGCTCAGGGCCTCGAGGCCAGAAAGGGACAACGATGTCCGAAACACCTCTCTACGGTTCTGTACCCAGTGCAGTTTCTGTACCCACTGCAAGCTCTACCGATGCACCGAAGCGTAAGACGCGCATTCACCACCTCGCCGAGATGAAGCAGAACGGCGAACGCTGGTCGATGCTCACCGCTTACGACTACTCCACGGCACGCATCTTCGAAGACGCAGGCATCCCGGTGCTGCTCGTCGGCGACTCTGCCGCCAACGTCGTCTACGGCTACGACACCACCGTGCCGATCACCGTCGACGAACTGCTCCCGCTCGTGCGTGGCGTCGTTCGCGGCGCGCCGCACGCACTCGTCGTCGCCGACCTCCCCTTCGGCACCTACGAGGGTTCCGCCGAGCAGGCCCTGGCGACTGCCACACGGTTCATGAAGGAAGGCCTCGCGCACGCCGTCAAACTCGAGGGCGGTGAGCGGATGAGCAAGCAGATCGCGGCAATCACCTCGGCCGGCATCCCCGTCATGGCACACGTCGGATTCACCCCGCAGAGCGTGAACTCGCTCGGCGGATTCCGCGTCCAGGGTCGTGGCGACGCGGCCGAGCAACTTGTGGCGGACGCCATTGCAGTCCAGGAAGCCGGGGCGTTCTCCGTCGTCATGGAAATGGTTCCGGCCGAGATTGCGGGCCAGGTCAGCCGCAAACTCACCATCCCCACCGTCGGCATCGGGGCCGGTTCCGAATGCGACGCTCAGGTACTCGTCTGGCAGGACATGGCGGGTTACACGAGTGGTAAGACAGCCAAGTTCGTCAAGCGTTTCGGTAACGTCGGTGACGAACTGCGTTCCGCAGCCGCAGCCTATGCATCAGAAGTTCGCACTGGCGCTTTCCCGGCCGCAGAACACAGTTTCTGATCCGAGACCGGCGAACGCCGCCTGTCTCTCAACCAGCCAGGGGTGCGTTCAATGATCGGTAACCGTCGAAGTTCTACTGCCGCAGCTGTAGTCGGCGCGGCAGCTCTCGTCACGGTGCTGAGCGGATGCGCGGGAGGGTCCACCAACTCTCCCGCGCCCAGCAGCACTACGCCCGCGAGTTCCACCACGACGGCGCCGGCAACAACCGCGTCCGGTTCGACGTTCACCGACGCTCAAGTCCAGCAGTTGTGCTCGGATATGGAAGGGCAGCTGCAGAACTGGCGGACCGTCACCCCGACGCTCGGCAAGGGCGGACTGAACACGATCGTCATCACGTGGGCGACGCAGAACGGCATCAACCTGCTCGATCTCGCTCAGAACCGCGAAAGCATCGACGCGGCAACCTCGGCCGCGTGCCCGGACGTCCGGAGCGGCGCGATTTCCGCACTCGAGATCCCCGATCTCGCCTCCGGCCTGGTGGGCTTCTGATGACCGACACTTCCGCGCAGCCGTCGACTCTCCGGAGTCTGTATCCCCCGATCGAGCCTTTCGTCACCGGCTTCCTCGATGTCGGTGACGGCCAGAGCATGTACTGGGAAGTCAGCGGAAATCCGGACGGCAAGCCGGTGGTGTTCCTGCACGGTGGCCCCGGCGGTGGTGCGCAACCGGCGGTACGCCAGTTCTTCGATCCGGCCGCATACCGCATCGTTCTACTCGACCAGCGCGGCTGCGGGCGGTCCACCCCTCACGTTGCCGACGGCGCCGACCTGTCGGTGAACACGACGGACAAGCTGCTGGCCGACATCGAAGCCCTGCGCGAACATCTTTCGATCGACAAGTGGATGGTTTTCGGCGGGTCCTGGGGTTCCACGCTGTCCATCGCCTACGCCGAAACGTTTCCTACGCGCGTCACTGAGCTGGTCCTGCGCGGGATCTTCCTCCTGCGTCGTAGCGAGATCGACTGGTACTACAACGGCGGCGCGGGAAACATCTTCCCGGAGCGCTGGGACAAATTCCTCGAACCGGTACCCGAGGCGCAGCGCGGCGAAGACCTCGTCGCGGTCTATCACCAACTGCTCCATTCCGAAGACCCCGCCGTCGCAGCCCGGGCAGCGATCGCCTGGTCGGCCTGGGAAGGATCGACGAGCTACCTGTACCCACAGGCGGACAAGATCGAACAGAACTCCGAGACCAGGTTCGCCTTGGCCTTCGCTCGTATCGAGAACCACTACTTCGTCAACGGCGGATTCTTCGACGAGGGTCAACTCCTACGCGAAAGCTCCGCACTGCACGGCATTCCGGGGACGATCGTCCAGGGCCGCTACGACGTCGTCTGCCCCGCCACCAGCGCGTGGGCGCTGCACAAGGCGTGGCCCGAATCCAAGCTCGTGATCGTCGACGACGCCGGACACTCCGCGATGGAGCCCGGCATCGCACATCACTTGGTGGAAGCCACCGATTCTTACCGGTAGCTCGCTACGCCGGGAACGTGAACTCCACCGTCCGTTTGACGGTGTCGACGGCGGTGAGTCGCACCTTTGCGCGCTCACCGTCGTCGGGCGTTCCGACGCATTTCGCAATCACTGCGACCGACGGGACAAACACTTCCGCCGAGCGCTTTCCGTCCTTGGCGCGCATCACCACTGCGTCGAAGACCTCGCCGACCCGGCCGTCGAGCAGCGTGGACTCGGTCAGATCGATGCACGCACGGTCGACCTTGTTCGCCAGCGAGTCGGACCCACTCATGATGTCGGGCAGCTCGGGAAGTGCAGTGCGCGCCCATTCCGGTACCGGCGTACCAGCTGTGATCGCCAGACACACCTCGGTGCTGAAACGATCGGACAGCCGGCGCAGCGGAGCAGTCACGTGAGCGTAGGGCGCTCCGATCCCCGCATGCACCGTCAACTCCGGTAGTCGGCCGTCGAAGGCCGCGTAGTCTGCCCCGCGCAGCAACGACGGCGCAACCGACATCAGCGCCATCGTCGACGGCTCGTTGGAATCGAGTCCGGCAAGAATCTGCCCGACGCTTTGCCCCTCCGGCCACGTGATACCCAGCGCCACTGCAGTTCTCCGCAAGGTCCGAACCGCGGACTCCTCGGCCGGCGGCAGCGTGCGAAGCAACCCGATACCTGCGTCGATCATCATGCGGCCGGCACACATCCCGGTCAGCAGCGACACTTCTGCGTTCCAGTCGTCCGCTTCGGTGCGTGGCTCCAGTTCGATCCGCCAGCGAGCCGAGGACTCGTCCTCCGGCTGATCCCGAACCACTGACTGCTCGGGCAGTTTCAGCTCGATGGCGCCCCTGGCAACCGCCGAGGCACTGCGCAATCGTCCGAACTCCGGTAGTGCGGCGATGGACGGATGCAAGGTTCCCGCGTCGGCATCGCGCTGCACGGTCGAATAGTCCAGACGTGCCACGGATTTCACCAGAGCGCGTCTCACCTGCCACGACGTCGGCTCGGCCTGCGCGTCGAGTTCGATCCGCCACAGCGCGGCGGGGCGAACCACGTCCGGCAGCAGACTCGCCGATCCCTCCGACAACGCGCGAGGATGCAGCGGGACGGAACCGTCCGGGAGATAGAAGGTTTGGCCCCGCTTGCGAGTTTCGATGTCGAGAGCGCCACCCGGCGTCACCACCGCCGCGACGTCGGCGATCGCGTAGTGCACGACGTACCCGGTCGAGGTCTTCTCGATGTGCACTGCCTGGTCGAGGTCCATCGATCCGGGAGGGTCGATGGTCACGAAGGCGATACCCGTTTCGTCGACACGCCCGGCGCCGAAACGATCCACGGCATTCTCGGCCTCGGCCTGCGCCGCAGCCGAGAATGCTCCTGGCAAGTCGAACTCCGCCCGAACCACTCCGAAGTCGATTCCCTGCACCATCATTCGACTTGCGGGCACGCATCCTCCATGATCGGTTCGGGCCGGTGTAGCAGCAGTACCGGTCCCAGTTGTTCGAGTCCCAGCTGTTCCAAGTCCCAGCTGTTCCAAGTCTCAGTTATTCCAAGTCTCAGTTGTTCCAGTCTTCGTCTGCCCGATCGGCGGCTTTGTTGCGTTCGGCAGCGATCTTCAATGCATGCTCGGCAGAGTCCCGATCAGGGTACGGCCCCATCCTCGTCAGCGAGGACGCACCCTTTCCCTGCGTGACGGAACCGTCGGACACGTCGAAGTACCAGAGTCGATCTTCATCAGTCATATCCACAGTGTGACATCAGAGTGAGATAGAAGCTTGTAGATCGCTGTGAGACTGATATTCTTTCTACTTGGCCTGGCAGGTGAGAACCGGACATTCGAACGGTGAGTTCTGCTTGAATGCCCAACACAAGCTACGAACAGAAAATGGAGTGCGCATGTCCGCAATTCTTTACGATTACCTCCTCCCGCTCATGGGCCATGACGCGGCAACGTACTGGGCTACGCTGCTGGTCATCAAGCCTGTCTGACAGCTTTTCGAACAAAGAAGACCCCCACCGATCCGGTGGGGGTCTTCTTTTTCTCACTGTGCAGATCGCGGGCGGACGAGTCGGCGTGTAAGCCGGATCCTGTCCTGCGGCACCGAAGTGCCGAGTGGCGACCATCCATCTGGGCACACCGTCGCCGGGTGCCTCGAGCGGTTCACCCGCAGGCTCGGGCGAGCAGCCCTCGAACACCTGCGCAGCCGCACCGCGAGCGATGCGACCTTCAACCTTGCTCCGGGCGGGGTTTACCTAGCCACCCCGGTCACCCGAGGTGCTGGTGCGCTCTTACCGCACCGTTTCACCCTTACCTGCCTCGAAAGGCAGGCGGTCTGTTTTCTGTGGCACTGTCCCGCGAGTTGCCTCGGGTTGCCGTTAACAACCGCCCTGCTCTGTGGAGTCCGGACTTTCCTCGGCCCCAGGCCTGTGCGCGATACGCGCTGGTTCCAGAAGCCGCGGCCGCCCGGCCAACTCGTCCGCCCCCGTATGCTACCGGGCGCCTGTCGGTGGCCGGCACTATGGTCACCGTATGACTCGGTACGTGGCCCTACTACGCGGTATCAACGTGGGCGGCATCAACATCAAGATGGCGGACCTGGCGAGAGTCTTCGGTGACCTCGGATTCCAAGGGGTGAAAACCGTGTTGGCCTCAGGCAACGTTCTGTTCGACAGTCCGAGCACCGACATCCCGACGCTGAAGAAACAGATCGAATCCGCCCTTGCCCGCGAGTTCGGCTACGAGGCTTGGGTGTTCGTCCTCGACCTTCCGACACTGCAGGCGATCGTGGACAACTACCCGTTCGAGCGCGAACGCGAGGGTTGGCATGCTTATGCGATGGTTGCCTCCGAGCCGGAAATCCTGGAGGAATTGAGCACTGCAGCAGCGCAACTCGATGCCTCGGTCGAGCGTGTGGCGGCAGGCGACGGAGTCCTGTACTGGGAGGTCGAGAAGGGGCAGACCGTCAAGAGCGCGTTCGGCAGGAACACCGGAAAACCGAAGTTCAAGGCGTTCACCACAACCCGAAACCTGAACACGCTCTACAAACTGCTCAAATGACGCTCGCCCCGACACGGAGCACCATCGCGTGACTCTTCTACCGATCCTGCTCGTCGCCCTCGTCCTCGTCTTCGCGATAGTGCGTCCACGCGGGCTTCCCGAGATCGTCATCGCCGGGCCGGCAGCTGTCGTCGTTCTCCTGACCGGCGTCGTAACTCTCGACGAAGCCCGCGACGAACTGGCGAGCATGGCACCCACCGTCGTCTTCCTGGTTGCCGTGCTGGTTCTCGCTCATGCCGCCGATGCTCTCGGCGTCTTTCGCTGGGTCAGCCAGATCCTGCAGCAAAAATCCCTCGCCGATCCACACCGGTTGCTGATCTATGTGTTCGGCGCCGCCGCCCTGACCACGGCGGTCCTGAGCCTCGACGCCACCGTCGTGCTGCTGACACCCGCGGTGATCGCGGCCGCACGATCCATCGGAGCAAGTCCCCGGCCGCATTCCTATGCCAGTGCGCACCTGTCGAATTCGGCGTCGACCCTGCTGCCGGTGTCCAACCTGACCAACCTCATCGCGTTTGCCGCAACAGGTTTGACGTTCTTGCACTTCACCGCATTGATGGCGTTGCCGTGGGTCGTGACGATCGCTGTCGAGTACCTGATTTTTCGACTGTTCTTCCGTTCGGAACTCGCGCGGGGCGACAGCGCCGAACCGCCGGTGGCAGCCAGATCTGCGCCTGCGCCGATTCTGCCGCTGACGGTGATCGGAATGACGCTGCTCGGTTTCGCGGTTTCGGGTTTCTTCGGGATCGAGCCCGCCTGGATCGCGGTGGTGGGTGCGAGTGTCCTGGGAGCGATCGCTCTGGCTCGGCACCGTACGACCGCCGCCAAGATGCTCTACGCTGCCGACCTCTGGTTCTGCGCGTTCGTCCTGGTTCTCGGAATCATCGTCGCCGGAGTCGCGAACGGGCCGGTGGGCGAATGGATTGCGCAGATCCTGCCAGGCGACACCAGCTACGGCTCACTGCTCTTTGTCGCCGCGGTAGCGGCGGTTGCGTCCAATCTCGTCAACAACCTGCCGGCAACCTTGCTGATGATCGCAGCGCTCGGAACGGCGGCACCTCCAGCGCTGGTGCTTGCGATGTTGATCGGCGTCAACCTCGGCCCCAACCTCACCTACGTGGGCTCACTGGCAACGATGCTCTGGCGACGAGTCGCCACCAGCGCGGGCGCACCGCCCACGCTGGCGACATTCACTCTGCTCGGGGTCATCACGACGCCACTGACATTGCTCGCCGCCGTGAGTGCCCTGTGGTTGGTGATCTGATCAGAGGCTGATCAGCCGTCGGGGCTCTTTCAGCGAAGGTGTGACGTGTCGTTGACCAACCGGACCGAGGCTCCCCCGTCGGGATAGAACTCGGTGATACTCAGCGACGCCAGATCCAGATGCAACCGGTACAGCAACGACGGCCCGGCATCGAGGGCCAGCTGCACCAAAGTCTTGATCGGGGTGACGTGAGAGACGACCAACAGCGTCGCGCCGCCGTAGGTCGAGATCAGGTCGTCACGCGCGGCGACGACTCGTTCGCGTACCTCGTCGAAACTCTCGCCGCCCGGTGGACGCACCGAAGTGTCCGAGAGCCATTCGCGATGCAGGTCCGGGTCACGCTCGGCTGCCTCGCGGAACGTGAGTCCGTCCCAGTCGCCGAAATCGGTTTCGATCAAACCCTTGTGCTCGACGACGGGTAAACCGAGCACGCGGGCCGATGCCTCTGCCGTCTCACGGGTTCTGCCGAGGGGTGAGCAGACGATGGCGTCGATACCGCCTCGGTTCCCGAAGCGTCCGGCTGCGCCGGCAGCCTGCGCGCGGCCCAGTTCCGTGAGCTCCGGATTCCCGCGTCCGGAGTACCGGCGATCGACCGACATCGCTGTCTGTCCGTGACGTAGCAACAACATTCGTGTCGGCTTGCCGGTGGTGGCGATCCATCCCGGAGAGCCGGCGATCTGCGGCTCCGACGTCTCTTCGGACGGCGCGGCAGGTGCAGCAGGTGCGGGGGCCGAAGGTGCGACTGGGCCGGTTTCGATGCCGGCAGCCGCGTCCATCGCCTCGTTGGCAAGGCGATCGGCATGAGAGTTCTCGCCGCGAGGAATCCACGTGTAGGTCACTCGCGAGAACTGCGTCGCCAGCTCGGCAGCGCGCCGCTGCAGCGGAATCATGTCCGGGTGCTTGACCTTCCAGCGCCCGGACATCTGCTCGACGACCAACTTGGAATCCATGCGGACGTCGACCGTCGACGCGCCGAGTTCACCGGCAGCGGTCAACCCGGCGATCAGTCCGCGGTACTCGGCGACGTTGTTGGTCGCGATACCGATGCTTTCCTTGCGTTCGGCCAACACCGAGCGCGAGGCGTCGAACACCACCGCTCCGTAGCCGGCCGGACCGGGGTTGCCCCGCGATCCACCGTCGGCCTCGACGATGACTTGCGAGAGAGTCACAGACCGGACTCCTTGGTACGCACCATGATTGCATTGCACTCTGGGCAACGAACTACGACGTCGGCCGGTGTCGCGGCGATTCGGGAGATCTCGCCGCGGTCGATCTCGATCCGGCAAGCGCCGCATCGGCGTGCCTGCAGAAGCGCCGCGCCCGGTCCGCCCAGGCTGCGCTGCTTCTCGTAGACAGCAAGGAAATCGGCGGGAAATTCACCGACGAGTCGTTCACGATCGGCAGCGCAACGCTCCTGCGCCTTGTCCAGATCAGCGACGGCATCGTCGCGGCGACGCTTGGCGTCGATCAGCTCTTCTTCGGCCTGGGACAGCTGGGCACCGGCGTGATCGTGATCGGCCTGCAACGCCTCACGCTGCTCCATCACTTCGAGCAACTCGTCTTCGAGGAGCCCCTGACGCCGGACCAGGCTGCCGAGTTCGTGTTCGAGTTCGGTGAGCTGCTTCGCCCCGACCGACCCGCTCTGCAAGAGTGTGCGGTCACGATCCTCGCGCTGACGAACCGCGTCGACCTCGCCTTCGAGCTTGCGAATGTCGCGATCGATGTCGTCGATCTGGATTTCGACGGCTACGGACGCGTCTTTACGGCTGATTCGCTCGGCCTCGAGACGTTCGACTTCCTGCTGCTCGGGAAGCGCTCCGCGTCGGTGGGTGATCCGAGTGAGCTCAGCATCCACCCCGGCGAGGTCGAGAAGCTTGGATTGCACCTGTGGTTCGACGTTCACGCTGTATAACTCCTGCTGTAAGTCCGATGTCGGCAGTGCTCGCGAAGGACGGCTCTCGAAGAACTGCTCTTGAATTGTTCGTGCAACCGTACCTTGCAGAGCGCTGCACTAATGCGCACTCAAACACCATGGATCGGTGCGAATTGTCGAAACCCGGCTTTCCCACTCCGGATTGTCGGCAAACGCGGCGTCGAGCACCGATTTCGCCTGTGCGCACCACGGGTATTCACTCGCCCAGTGCGCGACGTCGACCAGAGCCGGGCCACCGGCGCGTAGATGCTCGTCCGCGGGATGATGCCGCAGGTCCGCAGTGACGTAGACGTCGGCGCCCAGTGCCGCCACCACGTCGAGATACGAGTCGCCGGAACCGCCGCACACCGCCACGGTACGAACGGTCGCGTCTGGATCTCCGGCCGCGCGAACACCCCACTCGGTCGAGGGCAGTGAGCGCGCCACTCGCGCGGTGAATTCCCGCAAGGTTTCGGGGTGGTCGAGCTCACCCAACCGCCCCAGTCCGAGTGAACTGGGGAACGCTGCGAGTTCGAAGACATCGAAGGCCGGTTCCTCGTACGGATGGGAGGCACGCAATGCGCCCAGCACTGCGCTTCGCTTTCCGCGAGGGGCAATCACTTCCACACGATTCTCGCGAACCTGCTCCACAGCGCCGACGGTCCCGATCGTCGGATTCGCTCCGTCGGCGGGCAGGAACTGACCCGTACCCGTGACGGTCCAACTGCACTGGCTGTAGTCACCGATCCGCCCAGCCCCGGCCTCGAAAAGTGCATCCTGCACGGCCGATGCATTCTCCACCGGAACCAGGACGACCCACTTGTCGAGCGGCTGCGTCGGCTTGGGTTCGATCGGGCGCAGCACGGTCAGGCCCAGAGCCTGCGCCAACGCGTCGGACACTCCGGGGTCGGCCGAGTCCGCATTGGTGTGCGCCGAGAACAGCGCGCACCCCGCCTTGATGAGCTTGTGAACCAACGCACCTTTGGGTGTGTGAGCACCGACGGTGTCCACCCCACGCAGCAGAAGTGGATGGTGAACGACCAGAAGGTCGGCACCGGAGGCGATGGCGTCGTCGACCACTGCCTCGGTCGGATCCACCGCGAAAACCACTCTCGTCACAGCGTCGGCCGGATCGCCGCAGACCAGGCCGACCGAGTCCCACGATTCCGCCAGGGCCGGCGGATAAGCGGATTCCAGCACGGCTATGACGTCCGCAAGAGTTGGGCCACTCACAAGATCTCCTTCATCGCTTCGATCAGTACCGCAACCTGCTCGGCTGGACGGACGGCCACGCGCAGCCGATCCGGGCCGAGTCCGGGAAAGGTGTCGCACCTGCGGACGGCGATTCCGCGGGCACGCAGGTGCTCTCGCATCGTGGCGCCGTCACGGACGTCGATGAGCACGAACGGCCCCGCAGCGGGTTCGTGCACGGCAATCCCGATCTCGGTCAGTCGCCGCGACATGTCTCGGCGGTCCACGGAAATCACGTCGGCTTTGATCCTCGACTGCTCGACGGCAAACGGTTCGCAGCACGCCGTGATGGCCTCGATCTGCAGACTGCCCAATGGCCAGTGGGCTCGGCCGTGACTGAGTCGAGCCAGAAGATCGGGAGAGCCGATCGCGTATCCACACCGCAATCCGGCGAGCGCCCACGTCTTGGTCAGGCTCCGAAGGACCAGTACATCCGCCGACTCGACACCGGCGATGCTCTCCGTTTCGCCGGGGACCGCGTCGCCGAAGGCCTCGTCCACCACCAGGATCCGGCCCGGCTGACGCAATGCCAACACATCGGCCTTGGGGTGAAGCACGGACGTCGGGTTGGTCGGATTGCCCAGAACGACAAGGTCCGCGGATTCGGGTACCTGCGCGGTCCGAAGCTCGAAAGGCGGCTCCAGAATCACTTGAGTCACCGGCACACCGGCCTCTCGCAGTGCCAGTTCCGGCTCGGTGAACGACGGATGGATCAGCGCTGCCGAACGAGTGCCCAGGCGCGGCAGCATCGCGAATCCCTCGGCACCGCCCGAGAGCAACAACACCTCTTCGGGCCGGCGCCCGTGCCGCTGCGCGACCGTTTCGCGTGCCTTCAGTTCCGCCGCGGCCGACGGGTACGAACCGAGCGTCGCCAGCCCTGCGGCCAGCCGATCCCGCAACCACTTCGGCGGGCCGGAGCCTTGAACGTTGACGGCAAAATCGAGTAACCCGGGCTCCGCTTCGACATCGCCGTGATGTCGCAAGCTCTCCAGGTCAAACGTTCCGGTACTCACCCGGTCAGCCTACGGTCGAGCACCGTGCGCGGACATCACCCCTGCCGTCCGGGACAATGAGTGCCGTGACGACACCCCCGCTCGACCGCTTTCCCGTAGTTCTGTTCGATCTGGACGGCACCATCACCGATTCCGCTCCCGGCATTCACGGCGGCTTCCGACACGCGTTGGCAACTGTCGGCCATCCGGAGCCGACGGAAGCGATGTTGGCATCGGTGATCGGCCCGCCGATGGTCGACACCTTCAGGTCACTCGGTATGGCCCCGGCGGACGTGGATCGGGCGATCGCCGCGTACATCGAGCGTTACGACGCGACCGGGTGGCAGGAGAACTCGGTGTACGAAGGCATGGACGTCGTCCTGGGTAAGGCTCGCGCGAGCGGCACCCGACTGGCCGTCGCCACCTCCAAGTCGGAGCGATTCGCCATTCGAATCCTCGAGCATTTCGGCCTGGCCGAGCACTTCGAGTTCATCGGCGGCGCGAGTGACGACGGAACTCGTCGGGCTAAACCCGATGTGATCGCGCATTCGCTGACCTCACTCGGGATCACTCCCGTCCTCGCATCCGACGGCGGAACCCCCGACGTTCTCATGATCGGCGACCGTGATCACGACGTGCTCGGCGCCGCGAAGTACGGCATCCCCACCGTCGTCGTCGAATGGGGCTACGGTTCCGCCGAGGAAGCGCGGCAAGCGTTTCGCTCCGTATCGTCGGCATCCGAACTGGGAGGACTTCTCGATGGCCGCCACTGAACCACTCCACGTGACTGAACCACTTCATGTGACGTTTGTGTGCACCGGCAATATCTGCAGGTCACCGATGGCCGAAAAGATCTTGCTCGCGCATCTGGACCGTGAAGGCCTCGCCGACCGAGTCCGTGTCAGCAGTGCAGGTACCGAGGGGTTTCACACCGGTAGCGAGGCCGACGAGCGGACCAACGTCGTGCTCCGAGCGGCCGGATATCCGACGGGCCACAGTGCCGCGCAGGTCAATGCAGATCATCTCGCGGCCGATCTGGTCGTCGCCCTCGACACCGGCCATGAACGTGAGCTTGCTCATCTCGGCGTGCCAACCGAGCGTCGGCGCCTACTGCGATCGTTCGACCCCGAGGCTGACGGAGAATCGGTTCCGGACCCGTACTACGGGGATCAGGAGGACTTCGAACTGGTGCGAGACCAGATCGAAGCAGCCATTCCCGACATACTCGACTGGATCCGCGAGCGAGCCTGAACCCGGAGCAAAATTCACTCCCGTTCGGGCAACGGATACCGTGGACGTGTGCGAAGACTGAAATTCCTGTTGCGGCCCGGTTGGTTGGTACTGGCAGCTGTGGTCGGGCTCTTCGCCTACCTGTGCTTCACCGTGCTCGCTCCGTGGCAGCTCGGCAAGAACACGAAGACCGAGCACCGCAATGATCTGATCTCGAACTCGATCAACGCGGAGACCGTGCCGATCGGTGATGTCATCGCCGATTCGACGATCGCACCGGACGACGAATGGCGAAACATCACCGCGGCAGGCACCTATCTGCCGGACGCCGACATCCTCGTTCGACTGCAGTCCATCGAGGGCGCACCGTCGTACGAGATCCTGACGCCTTTCCGCCTGGACGACGGTCGCACGATCCTCGTCAATCGCGGATACGTTCGGCCGATCAACGGCGCCGAGGCACCGCCCATCGCCGCGCCGCCGACCGATCCGGTCACTCTCAACGGTCGCGTGCGTCTGTCGGAAGGCACCGCGCCCGGCCGAGTTCCGATGTTCGAGGACGGCGCGAAACAGGTCTACTCCATCGACGCACAACCTATCGGCGAGTTCATCGGAACGGACCTGATCGACGCGTACATCCAACTCGAACCCGACCAGCCCGGCGGCCTGGGGACGATCCCTCTCCCCCAACTCGATGCAGGCCCCTACCTCTCGTACGGGTTCCAGTGGCTGGCGTTCGGCATCATGGCGCCGCTCGGACTGGCCTACTTCATTCGCGCCGAGTGGCGCGAACGTCGCAAGGAAAAGGCAGCTCAAGCAGCTGTGGACGGTTTCGCAGCCGACGACGCCGCTGCCGAGACGACCCCGGAAGCGGCAGTGTCCGCGCCTGCCGCTTCCCCCGCCGAACCGGCTCGTACCTTCAGCCGTCGCAAGAAGCCGGAGCCGGAATCAGTGCCGCTCACGGCGCAGGAAGCCAAACTTGCCGATCGATACGGCAATACCCGCTGAAATACCCGCTGACACCACAGCTGCACTGATCTGCACCGCCGACGAAAGCCTCGCCGCGCGGCGCAGATCGTTCGGCGTCGGCACAGGCCCGCGGCCGAGGACGGGACGCATCTCCACCCCGTGCGCGTACTCGGTCCGACCACCCAACGAAATGCCCAACGCACCTGCCGCCGACGCTTCCGCGACGCCCGCATTGGGGCTTGGATGAGCCGCTGCGTCGCGTTTCCACGCTGCCAGTGATTCCTGAACCGAGCCGCATACCACCGGTGCACACGCAGCCGTCAGCGCACCTGTCAGCCGAGCGGGGACGATGTTGACCAGATCGTCGAACCTCGCCGCAGCCCACCCGAATCTGAGGTATTTCTCGGAGCGGTAGCCGATCATCGCGTCGAGTGTGTTGGCAGCGCGGTAGACGAACAGCCCCGGCACGCCCGCAATTGCACCCCACAACATTGCACCGACGCTTGCATCCGAGGTGTTTTCGGCGACCGACTCCAGCGCTGCACGCGTGAGGCCGTCCTCGCCCAGTACCGATGGATCGCGTCCACACAGTGAAGGGAGAAGCTCGCGCGCTTTCGTCAGGTCACCATCGACCTGTGACGCCTCCAATCGAGCGGCCATGTCGATGCCTGTGCGTGCAAGCGACGTCCCGCCGAGCACGGCCCAGGTAGCTATCGCCGTCGTACCCGTGACGGCCACCCAACCGGCCCGGCGCGACGCTGTTTCGGCTGCGAGCCCAAGTCCTGCGGTGCCGGCCAAGAGCACGGCAACATGAAGTGTTCCGGCCGCGCGCGAGTCCCGGTAGGACATCTTCTGCAGCGCGATAGCCGCGGTTCCGAAGCCGGCGACCGGATGGAACCGCCCCGGATCGGCGAAGACCCGATCCGCGACGAAGCCGAGGAGAAGCCCGGCAGCTCGCGCGTTGAATCGAGATCGGGACAAGCGAACCGAAATGTGCACGAGCGTAGTTTTAGCAGCTACGCTCGTTCTCTGGCCAACCGTCACGTGTCTGCCCGAGCTGAGCACTACCTGTCCCAGTCGATCGTCAGATAGATCAAGCGGTGCATTCGGTTGATTTCCCAGACACGGGCAATCCCGGTCGCCAGTGCGTCGCTCTGGGAACGAACCCGGATCGTCTGCCCCGCGAACAACGCAACACTGAGACTGGGCATCTCGGCGATGTGTATGTGCGGACGGGTGGGATGCACGCGCGTCGGGTCGACGGCTACTTCGATCACAGAACTGGACATGCGTCCAGAATGGCGTATTGCGGACAATTCGTTGTCGAAAATGAAAAACCCCGATCTGCATCGACATGCAGATCGGGGTTTGAATTCTTCGGTGGGCGCGGAGGGTTTCGAACCCCCGACCGCTGGTGTGTAAAACCAGAGCTCTACCACTGAGCTACACGCCCGAACTCCCGGTGAGACCCTCACCGGGAGTGCTCTAAGACTCTAGCGCGGCAAGCGCATTTGCCCAAAGTCCGTGGTCACGGGCTTCTCCGGGGCCGTTCATCTCGGCAAAACGAATGATTCCGTCTTTGTCGATGACAAAGGTGCCACGATTCGCGAAGCCCAACTTGTCGTTGAACACCTCGTACTTCTGAGCGACCTCACCGTGCGGCCAGAAGTCCGACAGCAAGGGAAATGTGTATCCCTGCTCGGCCGACCAGATCTTGTGAGTCGGCGAAGCACCGACAGAAATCGCGAGAATGGCGGTGTCGTCGTTCTCGAACTTCGGAAGCTCGTCACGGACCTTGCAGAGTTCCCCCTGACAAGTCCCGGTGAAGGCCAACGGATAGAAGACCAGCAGAACGTTCTTCTTACCGCGGAAATCTGCGAGCGAAACTTCCTGGTTGTTCTGGTCCTTCAAGGTGAAATCCGGTGCCTGGGCACCAACTTCGAGAGGCATGTGCGATTCCTTGGGAAAGTGCGGAAAGGACCGGGTCAGCGCTTGTTGGCCGGACGAGCCTTCGGCTGAACCAGTCGACTTCCCGACCAGTCACCGAGGTTGGCTGCCGATGTCTGCGTCAGGCCGGCAGTCGGCGCCGATTCGGCGATCTCGCTGGGCTCGACGTGTCCGTCGAGACCGGTCTTGGGAGTGAGAACCCACACGAAGCCTTCGTCGGCGAGGGGCCCGATGGCATCCATGAGGGCGTCCACCAGGTCACCGTCCTCGTCGCGCCACCACAGCAGCACGACGTCGATGACCTCGTCGGAATCCTCGTCGAGCATTTCCCCGCCGATGGTTTCCTCAACCGCGGCACGAATGCCGTCGTCGGTATCCTCATCCCAGCCCAGTTCCTGCACCACCATGTCAGTGGTAATCCCGAGTTTCTGAGCGTAGTTCTGGGCATCCGCCGCGGCGACCACGGTGGGGTCCTCCTTTTGTTGATGGTGTGTGGCGACCCCGCACACCTACCGTTTGACGATCAATTAGGGAAAGCGAACATGGTCTGAGGCGTTAGCGCAAGCCGACCACGCCGAAAACTTTCACCAAAGATCGTCTTCTGACACACGGCGAACCTTACGCCTGCGGATTACCGCAGGTCACAGGGATCCACATTCATCGAAGATCGACTTGCGAATCGAATTGCTCGTATCGCTGATCGAATTGATTTCATCGGCCGAATGATCACTCTCGATCACGACAGCAGATGAACGTAGGTTCGCGGCCAATTCGGCGAACAGTCCGGAAAGTTGCGTCGGAAGTTCACTCGCGACCGAGTCGAACCACGAGGCCGTCTCCCTTGCCGAGGAAGCAGCAGCGCTTGCTTCGGCTCTCAGGTCGGGCTCACCATGATTTCCGGCGTCGACGTAGGCATTGAACGCAACCACGTCGTTTTTCGATCGAGAGACCGCTTCCTCACAGATCGCGAAAGCTGCCTCTGCCGCATCTGCCGCCGCTTTCGACGAGGACGCGGCGGCCATCGAAATACTCACCTCGGATTGGTATGCAGCCACGTGCGCTTCATTGGGTACTGCCGATCCGGTCACCGCCGCCGAACATCCCACGATCACCGACAGTCCCACTGCGATCGATCCGACCGAGACCCACGCCCCGACCCTGCCGTAATTGATTTCTTTGTTTATTTTTTCCCACCCCTTCATACGTTCCGATCGATCCCCCAAGCCTGTGACTACGGGGAACCATCACACCCCTGCGTCACGCCGAAAAACGCTACCCGAGAGTAACCAGAGGCGAGGTATGCCGGACCGACCGGGATGGTGAAAGATGAGGTACGCGCCATATTCACGATGGAAGTGCGTCGGACCTAACAAGGCCTCGATCACCTATGTAAGGACGCCCCACCACGCGTCCCCAAACCAATGAGGAGCACACGTTGTCTGACCTGATCCAGGGTCCCGCGTCCGGGCAGAACGCCGATTCCGGCGCCGCCGGCGAGTCGGGTTCGCCCGCGTCGAATACGCCGGGGGGAACCGACGGTCGCGTTCGCGTCATTCGCGAAGGTGTTGCGTCGTACCTGCCGGACATCGATCCGGACGAGACCACCGAATGGCTCGAATCATTCGACGGACTTCTGGATCGATCCGGACCCACGCGTGCCCGCTACCTCATGCTCCGCATGCTCGAACGCGCCGGTGAGAAGCATGTCGCACTCCCCGCGCTCACTTCGACCGACTACGTCAACACGATTCCGACCGAAAACGAGCCGTGGTTCCCCGGTGACGAAGAGGTCGAGCGCCGCTATCGCGCCTGGATCCGTTGGAACGCCGCGATCATGGTCCACCGCGCTCAGCGACCGGGCGTCGGCGTCGGCGGACACATCTCGACCTACGCCTCGTCGGCAGCGTTGTACGAGGTCGGCTTCAACCACTTCTTCCGTGGCAAGGACCATCCCGGCGGCGGCGACCACATCTTCATCCAGGGTCACGCCTCCCCCGGCATCTACGCACGCGCCTTCCTCGAGGGCCGCATCCCCGCGGAACAGCTCGACGGATTCCGCCAGGAGAAGTCCCACGCCGACTTCGGCGGCGCACTGCCGTCCTACCCGCACCCACGGCTGCTTCCCGACTTCTGGGAGTTCCCGACGGTCTCGATGGGCCTCGGCCCGATGAACGCCATCTACCAGGCCCGGTTCAACCACTACCTCAACGACCGCGGCATCAAGGACACCACCGATCAGCACGTGTGGGCGTTCCTCGGCGACGGCGAAATGGACGAGCCCGAGTCACGCGGCCTCGCTCACGTCGCGGCAACCGAAGGCCTCGACAACCTCACGTTCGTCGTGAACTGCAACCTCCAGCGCCTCGACGGCCCGGTCCGCGGCAACGGAAAGATCATCCAGGAACTGGAATCGTTCTTCCGCGGTGCCGGCTGGAACGTCATCAAGGTCGTCTGGGGTCGCGAGTGGGATGCGCTGCTGCACGCCGATCGCGACGGCGCACTCGTCAACCTGATGAACGTGACGCCGGACGGTGACTACCAGACGTACAAGGCCAACGACGGCGCGTTCGTACGCGATCACTTCTTCGGACGTGACCCCCGCACCAAGGAACTGGTCAAGGACCTCACAGACCAGGAAATCTGGAACCTCAAGCGTGGCGGCCACGACTACCGCAAGGTCCACGCCGCCTACGCAGCGGCCATGGCACACAAGGGCCAGCCGACGGTCATCCTGGCGCACACCATCAAGGGCTACACCCTCGGTAAGCACTTCGAGGGCCGCAACGCCACACACCAGATGAAGAAGCTGACGCTGGACGATCTCAAGGCGTTCCGCGACATGCAGCACATCCCGATCTCGGATGCCGAGCTCGAGAAGGATCCGTACCTGCCTCCGTACTACCACCCAGGCGCGGACGCTCCCGAGATCAAGTACATGCTCGACCGTCGTAAAGCACTCGGCGGGTTCCTGCCTTCCCGTAACACCGATGCGGCGCCGCTCAAGCTCCCCGAGGACAAGACGTACGACGTCATCCGCAAGGGTTCGGGCAAGCAGGAAGTCGCCACCACCATGGCGATCGTGCGCATCCTCAAGGAACTGTTGCGCGACAAGGAAATCGGCAAGCGCATCGTGCCGATCATCCCGGACGAGGCTCGCACGTTCGGTATGGACTCGTGGTTCCCGTCGCTGAAGATCTACAACCGCAACGGGCAGCTCTACACCTCCGTCGACGCCGAACTCATGCTCGCCTACAAGGAGAGCCCGATCGGCCAGATCCTGCACGAGGGCATCAACGAGGCCGGCTCGACGGCTTCGTTCACCGCAGTCGGCACGTCGTACGCCACCCACGGTGAACCGATGATTCCGCTGTACATCTTCTACTCGATGTTCGGTTTCCAGCGCACCGGCGACGGCCTGTGGGCGGCTGCCGACCAGATGGCTCGGGGATTCGTTCTCGGCGCCACCGCCGGTCGTACAACTCTGACCGGTGAAGGTCTCCAGCACGCCGACGGACACTCGCTGCTCCTGGCATCCACCAACCCCGCAGCTGTCACGTACGACGCCGCGTTCTCGTACGAGTTGGCGCACATCGTCAAGGACGGCTTGCGCCGCATGTACGGCGGCACCGAGGGCGTCGACGGTTTCGGTGGCGAGAACATCTTCTACTACCTGACCATCTACAACGAGCCGTACGTTCAGCCGGCCGAGCCCGAAGGTCTCGACGTCGAGGGCTTGCTCAAGGGCATCTACCTCTACAAGACGTCCGAAGCATCCGGCCCGAAGGCACAGATCCTCGTCTCCGGTGTCGCGATGCCCGAGGGGCTGCGCGCGCAGAAGCTGCTTGCCGACGAATGGGGCGTCTCGGCCGACGTCTGGTCGGTCACGTCCTGGGGTGAGCTGCGCCGCGAAGGCGTCGAGTGCGAACGTCAGGCGCTGCTCAATCCGTCCGAGGATGCTCCGGTTCCCTTCGTCACCACGGCGTTGTCGTCGGCCCAAGGCCCCGTCGTTGCGGCTTCGGACTGGATGCGGGCGGTCTCGGACCAGATCCGTCAGTGGGTTCCCGGCGACTACACCACGCTCGGCACGGACGGGTTCGGCTTCTCCGACACCCGCACCGCTGCGCGTCGTTACTTCAACGTCGATGCCGAATCCATCGTCGTTGCCGTGCTGATCGGTTTGGCGAAGGAAGGATCGATCGAGCGGTCGAAGGCCGTCGAAGCAGCGAGCCGATACCGCATCGACGACGTGAATGCTGCTCCCGAGCAGACCGGGGACACCGGTAGCGCCTAAGTCGTAGGGCAACAGTCCCAGCGATCGAAAACAGACCTACGCCCATCGCCGCGGGTGTCATCTCAACATCCGCTGCGGCGATGGGCGTAGGTTTTTCTCATGCCCGAACCTGATCCCGAGAAACCCGAAGAGGGCGTACGCCGCACTCGACCACAGTCGTCCGGGTTGCAGGCTGTACTCGCCCGCCGTCGTCAGGTTCGCGATCCACTTCCAGAAGCCTTGCTCCGCCGCGTCAAACAGTTCTCCGGCCGGCTCTCCACCGAGGCCGTGACCGTGATGGAGGAGCAGCTTCCGTTCTTCGACAGTCTCGACGCTTCGCAACGCGCCGACGTTCAACTGTTGGTGCAGACGTCGGTGGTGAATTTCCTGGAATGGCTGCGGCAACTCGACTCGGAGATCAGCTTCGGATACGAGTCGTTTCCGGTCATCCCTCAGGATCTTGCTCGACAGCTCACGCTGCGCCAGACCGTCGACATGGTCCGGGTGGCGATGGAGTTCTTCGAGAAATGGCTGCCGGCTCTCGCCCGCAACGATCAGCAGCTGATCGCGCTGACAGAAGCCGTCCTGCGCTACGGGCGTGAACTCGGTTTCGCAGCAGCGACGGTGTACGCAAGCGCTGCCGAGTCGCGGGGTGCCCTGGACACGCGACTGGAAGCGCTCGTCGTCGACGCCGTCGTGCAGGGAGACACCGGCTCGGACATGCTCTCTCGCGCCGCCACCTTGAACTGGGATGCCACGGCTCCGGCCACCGTCATCGTCGGGTCTCCCCCGCCGGACGAGCGGGTCTCGGTTGCCGGCACCGTCCACGCGACTGCCGCCGCGCACGGGCGCGCTGTTCTCGCCGTGGTGCAGGGTCCGCGACTGGTGATGATCGTCAGCGGCGAGCTGAGCAGTAAGACGGAAGGCAGCCAATTCCTTCAAGACCTGCTCATGAGTTTCGCCGACGAGCCGGTGGTGATCGGCCCGACAACACCCTCGTTGAGCGCAGCGCACTTCAGTGCGTCCGAAGCTCTGGCGGGAATCAAGGCTGTTGCCGGGTGGCGCGGCGCACCTCGTCCCGTTTTCGCGACTGAACTGCTCCCGGAACGGGCACTACTGGGAGACGCCGCTGCCGTGAAGGCTCTTCGCGATTTCCTCGTCGCACCTTTAGCTGAATCCGGCACAGTCTTGACCGATACTTTAGACAGTTATCTCGACTGTGGAGGTGCGGTTGAGACTTGTGCACGTCTTCTGTTTGTTCATCCAAATACCGTTCGGTACCGCTTGAAGCGAATCGCGGAAGTTACCGGCCGGGATCCAACGAATCCACGCGACGCGTATGTACTACGGATCGCCGCTACCGTGGGCCGATTGACACAAATCGATCTCAAATCGAACAATTCGGTTACTTCAGTCACATCTTTAACATCCGGACAAACAAACCTGTAACCCCTGAGCGTCCAATTTCGATGGCCGAGCGCGACGTGGGATTTTGTGGGAACCCTACAAAACACTTCGCCAGAGTTCATCGCGACCGACATCTCGCAGGTCGCTCGCGGCGGTGTTCTCTTAATAAGTGATTTCGTTGCTCGCCCCGGGACAGGGCTCTCAGACACCCGGCATGCTCAGCCCCTGGCTGGCACTGCCCGGAGCACAAGACCGCCTCGAAGTGTGGTCGAAGGCAGCCGGCCTGGACCTCGTCCGACTCGGCACGACCGCGACCGCCGAAGAAATCACCGACACCTCGGTAACCCAGCCCCTCGTCGTTGCCGCTGCTCTGCTGGCATACGAGGAAATCGAATCACGGGGGCTCCTCGGCGCCGACGTCATCGCTGCCGGCCATTCGGTGGGTGAACTTGCCGCTGCTGCGGTCGCCGGTGTTATCTCCGCTGACGACGCGGTCGCGCTTGCCGCCCTCCGTGGCGCCGAGATGGCCAAGGCTTGTGCGCTCGAGCCCACGGGCATGTCAGCCGTTCTCGGTGGAGACGAAGCCGAAGTGCTCGCACGAATCGAAGAACTCGGGCTGGAAGCAGCCAACCGCAATGCGGCCGGCCAGATCGTGGCGGCCGGACTGCTCACCGCGCTCGAAGAACTCGCAGCAAACGCACCCGAAAAGGCCCGAGTCCGCGCACTACCCGTCGCCGGAGCTTTCCACACCCGCTTCATGGCGCCTGCGCAGGACGCCGTCGCAGCTGCTGCCGCCAAGATCACCCCTTCCGATCCGACGCGCACGCTGCTTTCCAACTCGGATGGCGCACCCGTCTCCTCGGGCGCCGACGCCCTCACCAAGCTTGCCGCGCAGGTAACCCGCCCCGTTCGTTGGGACCTCTGCTCCGCGTCGTTGCGGACAGCAGAAGTCAGCGCGATCGTGGAACTCCCGCCGGCCGGAACCCTCGTCGGAATTGCCAAGCGTGAAATGCGTGGCACACCGACGGTGGCCCTCAAGAACCCGGAGGATATCTCCGCACTGTCCGAGCTGACCTAGCTCGGACGCCCACCCGGCCGATCAGCCCGAACGGCGGCCGGACGTTTCACCCCACCTCAATCGATCAAGAAGGGAGCCACACCAGTGGCCCACACTCAGGAAGAAATCATCGCGGAACTCGGCCAGATCGTGGAGGAGGTCACCGGTATCGAGCCTTCCGAGGTCACCGTTGACAAGTCCTTCGTGGACGACCTCGATATCGACTCCCTGTCCATGGTCGAGATCGCCGTTCAGACCGAAGACAAGTACGGCGTGAAGGTCCCCGACGAGGATCTCGCAGGCCTGCGCACCGTCGGCGACATCGTCGCGTACATCCAGAAGCTCGAAGCCGAAGGCGCCGAAGCCAAGAACGCAGAGTGAGCCGACCGTGACTTCCGCTTCTACCCGCAAAGGGAAATTCCCCGACATCGTCGTCACGAGCCTCGCGACGTCGACCTCGGTGGCTGGTGATGTGGATGGCACGTGGAAGGCGCTCCTCGCCGGCGAAAGCGGCATCGGAATCCTCGATGACCCGTTCATCGACGAGTTCGACCTTCCCATTCGCATCGGCGGGCACCTGAAGGTTTCACCGGACGAGGGCTTGTCCCGCGTCGAAATTCGACGGATGAGCTGGGTGGAACGCCTTGCCCTCACGTTGAGTCGCACGGTCTGGAGCAACGCAGGCAGCCCTGAAGTCGATCAGGACCGCCTGGCCGTTGTCATCGGCACCGGACTCGGCGGCGGCGACACGCTCATCGACGCCGTCGACAAGCTCCGTGGCGGCGGATACCGCAAGGTGTCCCCGTTCTCGGTGCAGATGGTCATGCCCAACGGACCGGCCGCAACGGTCGGACTCGAACTCGGGGCCCGCGGTGGCGTCATCACTCCGGTGTCGGCATGTTCATCAGGTTCCGAGGCAATTGCTCACGCTCACCGCATGCTTGTCATGGGTGACGCGGACATGGTTGTGGCTGGTGGAGTCGAGAGCTTCATCGACGCCGTTCCGATCGCGAGCTTCGCCATGATGCGTGCGATGAGCACCAACAACGACAATCCGGCCGCAGCTTCACGTCCTTTCGACAAGGACCGCGACGGATTTGTCTTCGGCGAAGCCGGCGCCCTGATGATCCTCGAAACCGAGGAGCACGCAAAGGCACGCGGGGCGACGATTCACGCCCGCCTGCTTGGTTCCGGAATCACTTCGGACGGGTACCACATCGTGGCACCGCATCCGGAAGGCCTGGGCGCGGCGCGAGCCATGACCCGAGCAATCGAGATGGCCGGACTGACGAAGTCCGACATCAAGCACATCAACGCCCACGCCACTGCGACGCCGATCGGTGACATCGCAGAGGCAAAGGCAATCAACGCAGCGGTCGGCAATCACGCTGCGGTGTACGGCCCGAAATCCGCGCTGGGACACTCGATCGGCGCTGTCGGCGCCCTCGAATCAGTCCTCACGGTTCTGGCAGTGCGTGACGGGATCATCCCGCCCACGCTCAACGTTGACAGCCAGGATCCAGAGATCGATCTCGATGTCGTCAAGGGTGAACCCCGAACCGGCTCTTTCGATTTCGCACTGAACAACTCGTTCGGTTTCGGTGGGCACAATGTCGCGCTCGCCTTCGGTCGGGCCTAGCCCGAACCGCGGTTTGCATCTGTCCGCGGGTGTCGTTGCAACACAACGTCACCCGCGGACAACACCGACCTTTCGTTCCACCCAAGGCTCGTACTGAAGGAGGACGCGATGACCATCCTGGCCCCCGTGACAAAGTCCGAATCATCGACAGACCCGCGCGATCCTCTTGCGCGCCTGGAAAATCTGTTCGACCCCGGCACAACAGTGCCGCTCCACGCCCGTGACAAGTCCGGTGTGCTCGCCGCGTCCGGAAACATCGACGGCGTCCGCACCATCGCGTACTGCTCCGACGCCACTGTCATGGGTGGCGCCATGGGCGTCGACGGTTGCAAACACCTCGTCAAAGCCATCGATACCGCCATCGAGGAAGAGTCCCCCATCGTGGGCCTCTGGCACTCCGGTGGCGCGCGTCTGGCTGAAGGCGTCGAGGCGCTCCACGCCGTCGGACTGGTCTTCGAGGCCATGGTCCGCGCGTCGGGTCTCATACCTCAAATTTCCGTCGTGCTCGGCTTTGCCGCTGGCGGAGCCGCGTACGGTCCAGCCCTCACCGATGTCGTGATCATGGCGCCGGAAGGCCGAGTGTTCGTCACCGGGCCAGACGTAGTTCGTAGTGTCACCGGCGAACAGGTCGACATGGTGTCACTCGGCGGTCCGGACACACACACCAAGAAGTCGGGTGTCGCGCACATCGCCGCACACGACGAGGCCGACGCATTGCACCGCGCGCGCCGCCTGGTTTCGATGATGTGCGAGCAGGGCGAATTCGATCAGCGGGCAGCGGAACTCGGCGACAGCGATCTGCGCGCCATGATGCCTGCCTCCGCGAAACGCGCATACGACGTTCGTCCGATCGTTCACGAAATGCTCGACAACGTCGAAGGCGAGTCGAGTTTCGAAGAACTGCAAGGCAATTACGCTCGGAGCATCGTCACCGGTTTCGGCCGGATGGCCGGACGCACCGTTGGCGTCATCGCGAACAACCCACTGCGACTCGGGGGGTGCCTGAACTCCGAAAGTGCAGAGAAGGCCGCTCGATTCGTGCGACTGTGCAACGCATTTGGCGTGCCGCTCGTGGTCGTCGTCGATGTTCCCGGGTATTTGCCGGGCGTCTCGATGGAGTGGGAAGGCGTTGTCCGACGCGGAGCGAAGTTACTTCACGCCTTCGCCGAGGCAACGGTCCCCCGCGTCACCGTCGTCACTCGAAAGATCTACGGCGGCGCCTACATCGCGATGAACTCGCGAGCACTGGGAGCCACTGCCGTATTCGCTTGGCCCAACTCCGAAGTAGCCGTGATGGGTGCGAAGGCTGCTGTCGGCATCCTGCACAAGCGGGCCCTCGCAGCAGCACCGGACGACGAGCGTGAAGCATTGCACGACCGACTCGCTGCCGAGCACGAGGCAATCGCGGGCGGCGTCGACCGCGCGGTCGAAATCGGCGTCGTCGACGAAGAAATCGACCCGGCGAAGACTCGCAGCATCGTCACTGCTGCGCTCGCGTCTGCACCATCTGTCCGCGCGCGGCACAAGAACATTCCGCTCTGACAACCCTGGACAGCAAGGTGGGCCTCGCCGATACGGCGGGGCCCACCTTTGTCATTCAAGTCTTTGTCGTTCAAGCCCCGCGAGAGCGCTCAGGGTTCAGGATGGACCTCGGTTAGCTGACACGCCTTCGCAGCCATGTCACTTCGGCACCTTCGCCTGAACTCCGGAAGGGTTCGAGTTCCTCGTCCCACGGTGCGCCTATCGCCCGATCGATCTCCGCGGCGATGTCTCCACCGGAATTCATGATGGACCGCAGTTTCATCTCCCCTACGACGACATCACCGTTCGCACTGGTGGATCCGCGCCACAGGCCCAGACCGGGCACATGGCTGTACCGTTCGCCGTCGACGCCATGACTCGGGTCCTCGGTGACCTCGAACCGCAACATCGGCCACGCGCGTAGCGAGTCGACCAGGCGAGCACAGGTTCCGACGGGACCCGTCCAGTCCGTCGTCGCACGCAGAAGCCCGTCGTAGGCAGGCTGTGAGGTCCATCTGAGCTTGGCAGGGCTGTCCAACGTGGCGGACAAAGCCCAATCCACGTGCGGGCACAGCGCCGCGGGCGACGAGTGGATGTAAACCACACCAGTCGTCACGTCCGCGAATTGATTCATTTCGCGCACTCGAGCCTCCTGCTTCGACGAGGGACGTCTTCCCCAACGACCTCTGTCGAGTTCGTGCAGCACGCTCGATTGAACAGTGTGCCTTGTGTTACCCGTGTTGCGCCAGTGGAAGGAGAGAAATTTGTGCTCTACCGCGAAACTTCACCGACCACGCCATCCGACAATTCGGTCCACAAAGGCTTGGCCCAATCACCGAAATCGCGATCGGTAAGCACGACGCACGCAGTATCGATCGTGGGATCGACCCACAGGAACGTCCCGGACTGGCCGAAATGACCGAAGGTAGCGGCCGAGTTCTCGAGACCCGTCCAATGCGGACGCTTGTCGCCCCGAATTTCGAATCCGAGTCCCCAGTCGTTGGGGCGCTGAGAGCCGTAACCCGGAAGAATTCCGTTGAGCCCCGGGAACTGCACAGTTGTCGCCTCTGCGAACGTCTGCGCCGAGACCAGAGTCGGCGAGAGCAGTTCATCCGCAAACTTGGCCAAGTCGTCTGCCGATGCCTGCGCACCGTGACCGGCCGGACCGACAAGAGCCGCGCTGGTCATCGCCAACGGCGCGAACACTGCCTCGGCCAGATAGTCGGCAAATTCGATCTCGGTCTCCCGGGAAACCAACTCGGCAAGCACCTCGAACCCCGCACTCGAGTAGATCCGCTTCGACGCCACCGGCGCCTGAACAACACGTTCGGCGAATGCCAATCCCGAAGCATGTGCGAGGAGATGACGAACGGTCGACCCCTCAGGCCCGGCCGGCCCATCCAACTCGACCGCCCCCTCCTCCACTGCCACGAGAATCGCGTAGGCGCACAACAGTTTTGTCACCGAAGCCAGGGGGAAAACATGCGCCTGGTCGCCACTGAAACCACGAATGCGGTCGCCCTCACCGGGATTCTTTCCGGAGAGGACGACCGCTGCCGCATGGTCGACCGGCCACTGCTGGATTACGTCGAGACGGTGAGTACTGGGCACCCGATCAGACTACTGGCACAAGAGTTGCGCTTTCGATCACCAGTCAGCTTCGGTGTAGCGGATGACGCCGCGGATGTTCTTGCCATCCAACATGTCCTGGTAGCCGTCGTTCACGCCTTCGAGCGTGTAGGTCCGAGTGACCATGTCATCGAGGTTCAGCTTGCCTGCCTTGTACATCGCGAGGAGGTTCGGCACGTCCTGGCGAGCGTTGCCACCGCCGAAAATGTTGCCCTGAAGGTCCTTCTGAAGCATCGCCATCAGGAACAGGTTCAGCTTCACATCCATGTCCGTCAGGTGCCCCATTGCGGTGACAACACAACGGCCGGCCTTTGCCGTCAGAATCATCGCTTCTTCGACGTACTCACCCTTCATTTCGCCGACGGTGATGATCGTCTTCTGCGCCATGCGTCCGTACGTGGCGTCGATGATCGGCTGAATGGCAGCGGCAGCGCTTTCGAAAGCGTGCGTTGCGCCGAACTTCAGAGCCTGCTCACGCTTCCACGGCACAGGGTCGATGGCAAAGATGTACCGGGCGCCCGATGCAACTGCACCCTGTAGCGCGCTGATACCGACGCCGCCGACACCCATGATCACAACGTCTTCGCCGGGCTTCACATCGGCGATGTGGGTTGCCGATCCCCAACCGGTCGGAACGCCGCAACCGACGAGTGCGGCAACCTCGAACGGAATGTCCTTGTCGATCTTCACCACTGACGACTGGTTCACGACCATGTAGGGCGAGAACGTCCCTAGCAGGCACATCGGGATCACGTTTTCGCCGCGAGCCTGGATCCGGTAAGTGCCGTCACTGATGGCCTGGCCGCTGAGGAGGCCCATCCCGAGGTCACACAGGTTCTGATGACCGGCCGAACACGCCGGACAGGTTCCACAAGCCGGAATGAAGGACAGAACGACGTGGTCGCCGACCTCCAGACCCTTGACCTCCGGGCCGAGCTTGGTGATGACGCCCGAACCCTCGTGCCCACCCATGACGGGGAACGACGGCATCGGGGTCGCGCCGGTGACGATGTGGTGATCGGAGTGGCACATTCCGGCCGCTTCCATGCGAATCTGAACTTCGCCGGCTACCGGCTCACCGATCTCGATCTCCTCGACGGACCACTTTTCATTGAGGCCCCACAGGATTGCACCCTTGGTCTTCACGTCACTTCACCCTTTCATTCGCACACCCGCATCTATCTCTGTGACCATAGCCACAAATCTGCGAAATTGGAACGTGTTCTAACGAAAGATTTTGCACTGCAGGTCAGACGTCCAAATGACCTGGCACAACCGGCGCGGCAACGACGGAATAATGACCCACTGAGTGGGACAGGCCACACGGGCACCCGAAAGTAGAGCCGCCCCGAAAGCACGCAACCATTCGACTCCACCTCCCACCAATCGGTCGGACACAGAGCAGCGGGTCTGAAACAGGCCTGGGCATGTTCTGGTGCATCTGAGGTTTGACCCCTCAGGTTTTGAAGGTGGTGTTCGCCGGTCGCGGGAGCTGCCCGGGGTCGATCGAGGGTGGCGGGATGAACCACGGTTTGTTGTCGACACCGATCCGAATCTCCCATTTCCCGACGAACCCGGATTTGCGGTGCATCAGCCGGTGATGTGAACGGCACAGCAGGACCAGGTTGTTCATCACCGTCGGGCCGCCGTTCGCCCAGTGATTAATGTGGTGCGCATCGGTCCACGCCGGTACGCATGTGCAGCCGGGGAAGGCGCAGCCTTTGTCTCGGGCGATCAGGGCCACTCTCTGTTCGGCGTTGACCAGACGTTTTCCGGGTCTCGCATCGAGCGGTGCGCCGTGAGCGTCGAGTAGGACGGTGGACAGGAAGCAGTCGCACCCGAGAAGCCTCGTCTGCGACACCGACAGCGGTCCGAGCCATGGCATGTGCCCGACATCGAGATCCGACGGGGACTCTTCACCATTCGAGGGCGCGGCGGCGCAGTCCCGATGCTCAGCGAGATCGCGCGCGTTGATGTGCACGTTCACGTGTGGGCGTTGGCCGCCGTCGGTTCCGGTTTTTGCGCAGTCGAGGTAGCGGCGGATCAGTTCGGTGAACCCGTCCGCGGTCCGCTTTGCCGCCGACCGTGCGTCGGGGGTTCCGTCGGGTGCCGGGGTGGGCATCGTCAAATTCGACAGGGCCGAGAGCAGCATTTCGCCGGTGAGGGCGTCGAATTCCCCACGAACCACCACCCGACCGTTCAAGGTCGAGGCGATCCGCAGTTCGTTCCGATCGACATCTTCGGCGGGCGGAATCTCATCGGATTCGAAAACGCGCTCCAAGGTCGCGATAACGTGCCGCACCTTCGTCGTCGTCGCCTCCACCCCCGAGGCTGCCGCAAGCAGCAGGTCGATACAGCGAGGTAACGCCTCGTCCGGCATCCCCTTCGGCGGGGATTCGCAGAACGCCACGATCAACACGGCATGATCGAACGAGCAATCCCCACAATCGAACCGAGCAGCCACCGCCGGAAACGGCCGCAAAGCTGCGCCCAGGGCGGCGATCTTCTTCCCGTCCCGAACCTGCAGCATCGTGTTCGCCGCCAACCATGACCCGACTCCACGGCTGGCAATCACCTGATCATCCGGACGCAACGACAACTCGTCCACCACCGCCACCCGCACCGCTTCCAGGCGCAGAATCTCCGCACTCGCCTCGATAGCAGCAGCGCGTAACTCGGCAGCAGTCAACTGCCACAACCGTCCGCGTAACCCCACCGCAGAACCCGACACCACATCCGACAACAAGACACTCATTGAATCCCCCGATCCCCTCCCCAAACAATACTCGAACACCCGTTCGAGTCAAGAGTTTCTCGAGTCAATCCACCGAGCGTCCCGGAATCACCACACCGCATTGATAGGCGAGAACCACCAGTTGCGCGCGGTCGCGGACATCCAGTTTTGTCATCGCCCGGTTCACGTGCGTTTTTGCCGTGACCGCGCTGATCACCAATTCCGCAGCGATTTCGTCGTTGGACATCCCGAGGGCAACGAGGGTTACCACTTCGAGTTCGCGTGGGGTCAACTGACCGAAAATCCCAGAAGTCGAGTCGGCCCGCGACGGAGTGGAAAGGAACCGAGAAATCAACGCGCTGGTCGCAATCGGCGACAGCAAAGAGTTCCCACCTGCGACCGTCCGAACAGCATCGAGTAGATCCTCGGCTCGGATTCCTTTGCCGATGAAGCCGCTGGCTCCCGCCCGGATCGCCTGTGCCACATGCTCATCCACTTCGAAGGTGGTAAGAATCAACACGTGCACGTCGGTCAAATCCGGATGATCGGCAATCATGGCGGTCGCTTCGACTCCGCTGGTGCCTGGCATTCGAATGTCCATCAATACAACGTCGGGTCGATGCTCGAGCGCCGCCTGGAATGCCTGCTCTCCGTCTGCCGCCTCGGCGACCACCTCCATGTCCTCTTCCGAACCGATCAGCAGCGCAAGCGTTTGACGGAAGAGCGCCTGATCGTCTGCCACTACCACCCGAATACTCACGACTCCTCACGCTCCGAACCCCTGGACACCGAGACAAGCGGCAGTTGGGCGTCCACACGAAATCCCCCGTCCGCGCGGAATCCTGCTGAGACCTCGCCTCCCATCGCCTGTGCCCTCTCCTTCATTCCCAGCAGTCCGTACCCGGGTGGTGACGTCGAAGGCACTGCCGTTCCGGAGTTTTCGACCGACAGCATCAGAACCTCGGCTTCGTATGACAGCGACACGGTGACGGCTCCTGGCAGCGCATGCTTGCTCGCATTCACGAGTGCCTCCTGGATAATTCGATACGCCGTGAGATCTACTGCGGGTCCGAGTGGGCGCACAGAACCCACAGTGCGCACCTCGATTTCCATTCCTGCACTGACGAATTGATCCACCAGTGCCGGTAGATCCGAAAGCCCCGGAGCCGGCTTCATCGAGCGATCGCCGTCCTGCGCATCACGGAGGACACCAACGGTGGCCCGAATCTCGTCCAGTGCGGCCTTGGATGTTTCTTCCACTCCGCGTAGTGCAGTCGTCGCTTTCTCCGGGTCTTTCCCGATCAGGTGCGACGCGACCCCAACTTGCAGATTGACCAAGGCAATGTGGTGCGCGACGACGTCGTGCAGGTCTCGCGCTATCCGCATCCTTTCTTCGACGACCCGGTGTCGAGCCTCGTCCTCGCGCATCCTTTCCGCTTGCACCGCACGCTCTTCGACGGACTCCAGATATGCACGGCGAGAACGGACCTCAGCGCCGGCGAAGCTCGCCATCAGCAACCAAGACAACAACCCCAGCGCTTCCTGTAGGAGGTTGTTTCCTACTCCGAGGAAAATCGTGACAAGCATCAGCGATCCGACTGTGATTGCCGCTGCGAAAAAGGTCTTCCGGCGGTCACTCGTGCTGGCAATGTAATAGAGGCATACCATCGCCGCCGAACCTGTGCCGGCATTCGGCGGCGCCGACAGCGCAATCATCAAAACGCCGAGAAGCACTGCCACCGCGAGTGCCGAGAACGGATAGCGCCTTCGGAACACGATGGTTGCGGCTGCAATAGCTGTCACGACAACTCCCACAACCGTGACCTCGCGGGTCTCATTGCCGTCGAGCGCGATGCGGTGCGCCGTCCACGTGGCAAGGAGCACGAGGATGGTCAGTGCCAGGTCGATGGTGCGCGGGTGTTCCGCACACCATCGACCCCACGTCGAAGTCGAGGTCATCGATCTACCGTATCCGGATCACACCGACAACTTGTCGTTCGCGGGCTCAGTGGAATCCTTCGAATCTGCGAGCAGCGCAGTCAACTGCTCCCCCTCGACATCGACGTTCGGGACCAACCGGTCCAGCCAAGCGGGGAACCACCATGCCTTCGAGCCCAACAGGGACATGACGGCCGGAACGACTGTCATGCGAATCACGAAGGCGTCGAACAGAACCGCGAACGAAAGTCCGAGTCCGATCTGCATGATGAAGGCGTCGCCGCCGAAGATGAAGCCCGCGAAAACGGCGATCATGATCAGCGCCGCGGCCGAGACGACTCGCGCGCCCTGGTCGAAGCCCTTCACGACTGCTTCATCCGGTCCGTCACCGTGGACGAACGCTTCACGCATTCTGGTCACCAGGAACACCTGGTAGTCCATCGCCAACCCGAAGACGATGCCGATCATGAAGATGGGCAACATCGCCACAACTGATCCGGTTTGACCTTCGATTCCGAGAATGCCTGCGAACCAACCCCACTGGAAGATCGCGACCAGCACACCGAACGTCGCACCGATCGAGAGCAGAAATCCGAGAGTTGCCTTGAGCGGCACTAAGATCGAGCGGAACACCAGCATCAAAAGAATGAAGGCGAGGCCGACGACCAATGCGAGGTAGGGAACCAGGGCGTCGGCCAGGCGATCCGAAACGTCGATCGTCAACGCTGTCTGACCGGTGACCGACATCGTGGCTCCGGTCTCGTCGGTCAGTGATCCGGCGACCTCACGTATATCTGCGACGAGTGCCTTTGTTGCCTCGGTTTCGGGGCCGCTCGAGGGAACCACCGTGACGACTGCTGTATCGCCGGCCTGGTTGAGTGCTGGCGGCGTCACTGCCGCTATGTCAGGCAGAGCACCGAGCTTTTCCTGGGCGCCGCTCAATGCCGCTGCCGGATCTGTGGCGTCGGCAACGTCGACGACCACCATGAGCGGACCGCTGAACCCGGCACCGAACCCCTCGGAGAGTCGGTCGGTAGCCCTGGCGGCAGTTGTGTCGGGCACTGGTGGGCTCGCCAAACTCAGGTTGATTCCGAAGGTTGGGATCGCCAGCAATCCCAACCCGAGGACAGACGCGAGCAAAACCGGAACTCGACGCCGGATCACGAACTTGGCCCATCGCGAGCCTGCGCCTTCCTTCGTCTTGCGATGCGTCAACTGACCACCGGACGCAAGCAGGCGACGATCGGATCGGCTCAGAACGCGCGATCCAGCAAATCCCAGCGTGGCGGGCAGCAGGGTCAGTGAAATCACCACTGCAACAGCAACTGCAAACGCCGCAGCCAGACCCATGCTCGTCAGGAACGGGATGTTCACGACGAACAGTCCTGCCAATGCGATGAGCACCGTCAACCCCGCGAACACTACGGCCGAGCCCGCCGTCCCCGCTGCTCTGCCCGCAGCAATTTCCGGATCATGTCCGTCACGTAGTTCGGAGCGGTAGCGCGAGACGATGAAGAGCGAATAGTCGATCGCCACGGCGAGCCCAAGCATCATTGCCAAGACGGTTGTGCTCGAACCCAATTCGATGAAACCCGTTGCGATAGTGATCGTGCAGATCGCGATGCCGATGCCGATCAACGCGCTGATCAAGGGAAGCCCTGCTGCCACCAACGAACCGAAAGTGACCGTCAGGACCACAGCGGCGATCGCGACGCCGATCACTTCGCCCATCGATTCGGCACTGCTTTCCATCAGCACGTTGCCGGCAACATCGACTGCCAGCCCTGAATCCGCGGCGTCGTGGACGGCGGACTCGAGCAGTTCTTTCGAGCTGTCCGGCAAGTCGATCGAGTCGGCGGTATAGGAGACCTGCATGTATCCGATCGTCCCAGTCGGCGACACTCCGCCGGAGGCATACGGATCCGATACCGCTGCAACCTCGGGGTCCTTCCCGAGCGCAGAGACCAAGTCACTGACGGATTGTCGAATCGCCGGATCGGTGAGCGTCGTGCCTGCCGGAGATTCGAAGACGATGCGAGCACTGGCTCCGTCGGTGGACGACTGCGGAAATCTTTCAGCCAGAAGATCTTGCGCCGCTTGTGATTCGGTGCCCGGAATCGACAACGTATTGACGGTCGGACCGGACAGCGTTGCTGCGCCTACTCCGCCCGCCACCAGCAGGACGACCCAGAAGCCCACCATTGCCCAACGGCGCCGAAACGCGAGTCGCGAGAGTTTGTACAGGAATATCGACATGCGTGTCACTGTGCCGATACACGACCCCGTCGCACATCGTGCACAGGTAGGCAGTTCGACGTACTGCGCTCGCAGTAGGGCGGTGGTCCCCAGTGCTAGACGGGCCGGCCCAACTCCCTTGACCACGGCGGATCCGCCCCGGGACGTGACACGGTGACGGCTGCCGCGCGTGCGGCAAAGGTCAACGCGGCCGACCAATCTGCCTCGGAGAACCCGCGCACAACAGCGACGTCGAGTGCATCGTGACGATCAAGGTAGGCCAACAGGGCTCCGTGAACGGTATCGCCCGCACCAATCGTGTCCGCGACGTCGACCGCGGGCGCCGGCACCGAAACATCGAGTTCCTCGGTGATCAACCGCAACCCATCACCGCCACGGGTGAGCAGGACGGCGCCGACGCCTTCGTGGAGCCACTCGGCGCCGTCGACCGAACCCAACCACTTCGCGTCGTCGTCGCTCACTTTGAGAATATCGATGGCGGGCAACCACGAACGAAACCGTCGTCGATACGCGTCCGGGTCGGAGATCACCGCCGGACGAATGTTGGGGTCGACCATGGTGAGTCGACCGCGGGCGTGTGCTTCGTGCAGCAAAGCTTCGTAGGCAGAGGCCCCGGGCTCGAGCACCAGCGACAGCGTTCCGAACGAGAATGCCCGGGCAGAGGGAAGTTTCGGCAGCGCGAACTGTCGATCCGCCGTTCCCTCGAGGTAGAAGGAATACCGCGCACCTCCGTCCGCTGCAAGGTTCACGACGGCCAGAGTTGTCGGCTCGGGCCCACGTTCGACCCCAGTTGTGTCGACATTGGACGCGGCCAGCGAGTCGATCATCCGATCTCCGAAAGCGTCGGTGGACAAGCGAGAGACGAATCCCACGTCGGATCCGAGTCGACCCAGTGCAATCGCAACGTTGAACGGTCCACCGCCCAACTTGGGTGAGAAGTTCTCCCCCACCGGAACCAGATCAACCAGTCCCTCACCACACACCACGACGGATCGTTCGCGTGTATCACTCATCGGTAGACCCTAACCTTCTCACCAGTCGAAGATCGATGTGACCTGCTCGGCACGAACGAGTTCGGGTGCCGAGCAGGTCACGATTGTGATGGGATTCAGCTACCCACACGCTCGCCCGTAGCCGGGTCGAAGAGGTGAACAAGGCCGTCCACCCGCTCGAAGCCCAGCGTCTGGCCGTACTGCAGCTTCGATCGCCCGCCGGTGCGTGCAACGAGCGAGATCGGGTCGGCTTCGGTACCAGGCACGTGTGCGTAGATGTACGACTCGTTGCCCAGTTCCTCTACCAGGTCGATCTGAGCTGCGATTCCGTCTCCGGCAGCGACCACCTGGAATTGCTCGGGCCGAATTCCTACTGTGACCGAAGCCAGACCGGCCGCGGCGATTGCCGCCATCTGCTCGCGGTCCAGCGGAACCTCGACGTCGCCGAACCGCACCCCACCCGAACTGACCGGCGCCGTTACCAAGTTCATACCTGGAGATCCGATGAAGCCTGCAACAAACGCATTGGCCGGCCGATCGTAAAGTTCGGTCGGAGAAGCGAATTGTTGCAACTTGCCGCCCTTGAGCACTGCCACGCGATCACCCATCGTCATCGCTTCCACCTGATCGTGCGTGACGTAGACGGTGGTGGTTCCGAGACGACGCTGCAACGCCGCGATCT
>NZ_BAAILK010000041.1:151498-160942 GCF_054589475.1 Rhodococcus sp. no. 34 | reverse complement strand
GCGTGCGGGTCTGGACGCGTAGCTTTGCGTCGAGGTTGGAGAGCGGCTCGTCCATGCAGAACACTTGCGGTTCACGAACGATAGCTCGGCCCATGGCAACTCGCTGCCGTTGACCACCGGAAAGCTTGGCCGGCTTGCGGTCGAGATAGTCAGTCAGGTCAAGCAGTTTGGCCGCTTCGGCCACTTTCTTCTTACGCTCCTCGACGGGCACACCGCGCATCTTCAACGCGAACCCCATATTTTCCCCGACGGTTTTGTTGGGGTACAGCGCGTAATTCTGGAAGACCATTGCGATGTCGCGATCCTTGGACGGGACATCGGTCATGTCCTTGCCGTTGATGGTGATCGCGCCGGAATCGATGTCCTCGAGCCCTGCCAACATGCGCAGGGCCGTGGACTTTCCGGAACCTGACGGACCGACGAGCACGATGAACTCCCCGTCGTTGATGTCGAGATCGAGTGAATCGACAGCGAGGGTCCCGGCACCTTCGTAGATGCAAGACGCTTTCTGGTACGAGATTTCAGCCATGACGAACTCCTGAGAGGGTGAGGAGAATTATTTGATTGCACCGAAGGACAGGCCGCGCACCAGTTTGTTCTGGGCGAACCAACCGGCCAGGATGACGGGCAATGCCGCCATGGTCGCTGCCGCGGAGAGCCGAGCCCAGTACAGGCCCTCGCCGGTGATGAACCCGACCAGGAAGACCGGAATCGTCTGTGCTTGAACAGCTGTCAGGTTGACGGCGAAGAAGAATTCGTTCCACGAGAAGATCACGCAGATCAGCGCAGTCGCAGCAATTCCGGGCGAGATCAGCGGGAGGATCACCTCGCGAACCGAGGTCCACAAACTCGCGCCGTCCATGCTGGCAGCTTCGAGAAGTTCGCCGGGGACTTCGAGAAAGAACGAACGCATCATCCACACTGCGATCGGCAGATTCATCGATGTGTACAAGATGACCAGCGCCCAGATGTTGTCGAGCAATCCGATGTCGTTGACGATCACGTACAGCGGCACGATTGCGGCGACGACTGGGAGCATCTTGGTACTGATGAAAAAGAACAGAACGTCCTGAGTCTTGGCTACCGGGCGAAGCGACAATGCAAACGCAGCCGGAACACCCAGTAGCAGAACAAGAATCGTCGACATGGCCGTCGCAAATGCGGAGTTTGCCAGCGTCGTGCCGAGACCGGAGTCGAGGACGGCACGGAACTGTTCGAGGGTGGGAGTGAAGAACAGCTTCGGCGGATCCGTGTAGGCGTCTGCCTCGGTCTTGAACGCGGTGAGGACCATCCAGAAGACCGGGAAGAAAAACCCGAGAGCGGCGATCCACGCCACAACCGACCACGGACTGAACTTGCTGCTCTTCTTTTTCTTGACGACGGGCTTGTCGGCCGTCGCGCTTGTCGTCTCTACGGCAGTCATCACGCCGCCTCCTCGTTGCCGGTGAAGCTCTTGAAGATCAATCGGAGCGCAAGTGTCGACACGATGATCGTCGCGATCACTGTTACAACACCCATCGCCGCAGCTTGACCTACGTCGAAGCCGAGGAACGCGCGCTGGTAGATGTAGAACGGCAGGTTCGAGCTGGCCACGCCGGGCCCACCCGAGGTCATCATGTACACCGCGTCAAAGGTGTTCACGAGGTAGATCGCACCCAGAACTGCACCGAGTTCGATGAAGCGGCGCAGGTGCGGCAACGTCAGTTCGCGGAACATCGCAAACGGCTTGGCTCCGTCCACTCGTGCGGCTTCGAGAATGTCTCGGGGCATGGACTGCAAACCGGCCAGAATGAGCAGCATCATGAAGGGCGTCCACTGCCAGATCAGATTGATCATGACGGCGGCGAGCGGAAACTTACTGACCCAGTCGACCTGGCCGACGCCGAAAGGCTGGAGGACAAAGTTCACGATACCGAACACCGGGTCGAACATTGTTGTCTTCCACAGCAATGCGCCGGCGACGGGAGTGATGAGAAACGGCGTGATCAGCAGTGTCCGGACGATGCCCCGACCAAGGAATGCGCGGTCGAGTAGCAGCGCCAGCGCGAGTCCGAGGATCACGGAAACGATGACGGTTCCCACGATCATGATGACCGTGTTGACCGCGACTTCCCGAAACTGACTGTCCTTGAAAACCTCTATGTAGTTGTCGAACCCGTTGAAGTGCCGCGATCCCGGCCGGACTAGGTTCCACGACTGCGTCGAGTAGTAGAGGGTGAACAGAAACGGAATCTGGGTGACGACGATCGAGAAGATCAACGCCGGCAACAGGGGACCTCTACGACGCCAACCCTCGGCGCGGGAGATCTTCTTTTCGACACGGACCGGTGGCGCGTCGTCCACCGTAGTTCTGGGCTCGGCAACCGTAGTCATCGGTTCTCCTGATAGGTCTTGCCGACCACCTCGGCATACTGCTGGGATTGTTCGAGTGCTTCTTTCACGCTCTTCTGACCCGCGATGGCCGCACTGATCTGCTGGCTGACGCGAGTGCCCAGGTCCTGAAACTCAGGGATGGTGAGGAACTGGACGCCGGTGTACGGAACCGGTTGCACTGTCGGGTTTTTCGGATCTGCATTGTTGATCGATTCGAGGGTGATCGGACCGAATGCCTGTGCGGCCTCTTGATATTCCGGAATCTCGTAGGTCGATAGGCGACTTCCCGGAGGAACTCTCGACCAGCCGAGTTCGGTTCCGACCTTCTGGATGTAGTCCTTGTTCGTCATCCAGGAAATGAACTTCCAGGCGTCATCTTTGTTCTTTGCCGACTCCGGGATTCCGAGCGCCCACGTGTAGAGCCAACCAGGATCGGACTTCTCGACCTTCGGGGCCTTCGCATATCCGATGTTGCCGACCACCTTCGACGAGGCGGGATCTTCGAGCACCGACACAGCTGAGGTTGCGTCGTACCACATCGCCGTGTTGCCTTGCGCGAATTGTGTTGCACATTCACCGAATCCGCTTGTGGCAGGACCCGGCTGACCGTGCTCCTTGACCGTGTCCACGTAGAACTGAACCGCATCCTCGACCTGCGGACTGGTCAGCTGCGCATTCCAATTCTCGTCGTACCATCGTCCACCGAAGGTGTTGATCACAGTGTTCAGCGGTGCGAGTACCTCACCCCAGCCAGGCTTTCCGCGCAAGCAGATTCCCGCCATCTTGGCGTCCGGGTTGTCGAACTGCGCTGCCCAACCTGCGACTTCTTGCCACGTCGGGTCTTCGGGAACTGTTATCCCCGCCTGATCGAACAGATCCTTGCGGTACATCAGGAACGACGACTCCCCGTAGAAGGGGACCGCGTACATACTGTCCTCGTACGACAGAGAAGTCTTGATCGACGGTACGAAGTCGTCCTCGTCGTAACCGGGCGTCTTGTCTGCGTACTCGGACAGGTTCGTGAGCCAACCGTTTGCGGCCCACTGAGGTGTCTCGTAGTTGCTGATCATCACGACGTCGAACTCACCGCCGCCGGTTGCCGTCGACGCCGTGATCTTGGCGCGCGCCTGGTTCTCGGAAAGGCTGACGAATTTGAGGTCGATGCCGGGGTTCTCGGCTTCGAAAGCCGGCGCCAGCTTGATGGCGTCCTGCATCTGCGAGTTCGACACCATCGCGATGGTGACTGTTCGTTCGCCGGAACCACCGAGCGCACCAGCGCCCGCACATCCCGACACCAGGAGGCAGAGCGCCGCCGCGGCAGCGCCCCACACTCGTCTTCCTGTTTTCACGGATTACCTTCCTTCACACTTGCGTGTCAGTCGCGCGCTCGGACAGCGAAACTCGTGAGATCGCTAGCCTTCGAGCAGCCACTGGGCGCACTCGACGTCGGTGACGAGTACGTTTGCCAAACCTCCGCGCAATGCGCCCAGAACGGCCTGGCGTTTGTGTGTTCCCCCCGAAATCAGAATCGTCTGATCGCAGGATTTCACTGCGTCGAGCGATACGGAGACCGTTCGCTCAGGCAGTGGCCCCTCCACTGGATTGCCGTCGACGGTGTAGAAACGGCCGCCGATTTCACCGACAGCGCCTCGACTTTCCAACTCGTCCAGCATGGTCGAGTCGACGAAGCTACCGGCAAACAAAGTCGTGGCAGTCGAGACGGCACCAACTCCGAAAACCATGATGTCGGAATCAGTTCCGGCTTGCAGCGCCTTCGAGATCACCGAGTCGTTTCGCATCGACTCCACAGTCGCCGGGTCGGCATACAGCGGAGCGTTGAGACGAATAGGATTGGCCTGCAACTGTTGTGCACATCGGCCGATGGTGAAGTCGACACCGGTTTGGTAGTCGGTCACCGTCATGGAGCCGTCAAGTTGTACCACAGCCGAGCACTTCGCGGCCTTGTCTGGCAAAGATCCTGCTACCGCAACGGTTTCCGGACCCCAGGTAAACCCGAGAACGCTCGACGGCTGCAGACGACGAACCAGAACTTCCGCTGCTCGTCGACCGAGTGCGTCGAAGTCCGGGTCGTCCGCATCCGAAATCGCTTCGGGGACGATCAACACTTCGGCCAACCCGAAGTGCTTCTCCAGCTTCGATTCCAACTCCGTGTTCACCGAACCCTCGAGCTCCGGCGGTACCAAAATCTCGACCCTGACCAAACCTTGCGTCCGCGCCCTGGCCAACAGTCGCCCGGCTGTCGGCCGCGAGACGCCCAACTTCGCTGCAATCTCCGCCTGAGTGGCACCTTCGAGGTGATACATGGTCGCTGCCCGCAAGGCGAGCCGCACATCTTCGGAAGCGGGCAACTTCGACGTCTTGAGTCCTGTGGGCTGAGCCGACTGGTTCACACGGTCTCCTTGTGCATCAGGTTCAAAGTTTCTCGATCGTGAGCAAATGCTCACTAGATGTTCTTATGCTCATTAAGCTAACATCTACGTTGTGACCCACACAACAGTTTCCGGAGAATCCGTCGATCTACCTGCGACAATTCGGGCAAATGTCCTCGTCGAGACCGGAAAGATGCAGATGGTCGAGAGACCACGACCGTCCCCGAAGGCGGGTGAAGTCCTCGTTCGCATCCATGCCGTGGGCGTGTGCGGGTCGGACGCGCACTACTTTCACGAAGGTCGCATCGGCCCTTACGTAGTCAACTCACCGCTCGTTCTCGGACACGAAGCATCGGGACGCATCGCTGCGGTCGGTGACGGCGTCGACCCAAGACGCATCGGGCAGCGTGTCTCCATCGAGCCTCAGAAGCCCGATCCGACAAGTCCCGAATCCAAGGCAGGCAGATACAACCTCTGCCCTCATATGGAGTTCTTCGCGACGCCGCCGATCGACGGTGCGCTGACCGACTACGTCACGATCGGTGCCGACTTCGCCCATCCCATCGCAGATTCCGTGTCCTACGAGGCAGCTGCGCTGTTCGAGCCACTCTCCGTAGGGATCGCCTCAGCCCAGAAGGCGGGGATCACTGCCGGCTCTCGGGTGTTGATCGCCGGCGCCGGCCCGGTAGGAATCGTGACGACGCAGGTGGCCAAGGCATTCGGCGCGACGGAAGTCATCGTCTCGGACATCGACGCGGCCCGACGTGATGTGGCACTGAAATTCGGCGCAACAACCGTCGTTGATCCACGTGAGGGCGACGTACGCTCGCTGGCCGTCGACGCATTCATCGACGCCTCGGGTGCCACGGCCGCGGTGATCGACGGGATTCACGCAGTTCGGCCCGCTGGGACCGTCGTTCTGGTCGGAATGGGTGCCGACGAGATACCGTTGCCGGTCCCGATCATTCAGAATCGCGAACTGATGCTGACCGGAGTGTTCCGGTACGCCAACACGTGGCCGATCGCCGCCGCATTGGTCGCTGCCGGGCGCGTCGATCTGGACTCGATGGTCACAGCACGCTTTTCACTCGAACAGTCGCAAGAGGCCCTGGTGGCCGATCGCATTCCCGGCAGCATCAAAGCCGTAGTCATTGTCGCCGAAGGAGACTAGTACTTTCATGGAACTCAATACGAAGACCCTGCTCGACTTCGATGCTGCACTCGAAGTGCCGAACTACGACCGGAGCAAAGTCACCACTGGCATAGTGCATTTCGGTGTCGGAGGCTTTCACCGTGCACACCAGGCCATGTACATCGATGCTCTCCTGCGACGCGGTGAGGGCTTCGACTGGGGAATCTGCGGAGTGGGAGTGATGCCGTCGGACAAGCGAATGAAAGACGCACTCCGCGCGCAGGACGGCCTCTACACGCTGGCGCTCAAGCATTCCGACGGAACCCTCGAGGCCCGGGTCATCGGGTCGATCGTCGAGTACCTGTTCGCTCCAGAGGATCCGGAGGCGGTGATCGAAAAGATGGCATCCGAATCGACGAAAATCGTATCTCTCACCATCACCGAGGGCGGATACAACATCTCGCACACTACGGGCGAGTTCGACGCGTCCGATCCCGATGTAATGCACGATCTCGAGCCTGGAACACTCCCCCGCACCACCTTCGGCCTGATTTGTGCTGCACTCGCACTCCGTCGCGACCGGGGCCTCGCCCCGTTCACGATCATGAGTTGCGACAACATCGAAGGCAACGGATCGGTCGCCAAGACGGCTGTCGGAGCCTTCGCCGCTCTGAAGGATCCCGAACTTGCGGAATGGATCGACGAGAACGGCGCCTTCCCCAACTCCATGGTCGACCGGATCACACCCGTCACGACAGCCGAGGTGACCACCGAGATCGCCGAGACGTTTGGCGTGGAAGATCAGTGGCCGGTCGCGGCTGAGCCGTTCACCGCGTGGTTCCTCGAGGACGAGTTCACCTCAGGCAGGCCACCTCTGGAGAATGCCGGCGTCAATCTCGTGCCGGACGTTCGCCCGTACGAACTGATGAAACTGCGCCTTCTCAATGCCGGCCATCAAGGCATCGCGTACTTCGGCCACCTTGCCGGATACCGCCTGGTCCACGAGGCATGCCAGGACGAACTCTTGTCAGGGTTCCTGCTCGACTACATGAATCTGGAAGCGACGCCGACCCTTGATCCGGTACCCGGCGTCGACCTGGATCAGTACAAGAAGACCCTCATCGAACGCTTCTCGAACCCCCAGGTCCGCGACACGATTGCACGTCTGTGCGCCGAGTCGTCCGATCGAATTCCCAAGTGGCTGTTGCCCGTCATCCGGACCCAACTCGACACCGGTGGGTCGATCAACCTGTCCACCGCAATTGTCGCCAGCTGGGCACGCTACGCAGAGGGCACAGACGAGAACGGAGATCCCATCACCGTCGTCGATCAGCTGTCGGACACTCTTGTGCCGCTCGCCCAGAAACAGTCGAGCGACCCGTTGGCCTTCATCGGGTACCGACAAGTGTTCGGCGATCTCGTGGACGATCGCCGATTTGTCGCAAGCTTCCGAAAGATCCTCGACTCGTTGCACTCCGTCGGGGCCAGAAGAACCCTCGAGGAGGTGCGCGGGCTCTGACTACGCCGTGACGTCGTGCAGGTGATGGATCGGATCGTGAATGAAGTAGGCCGCCAACGATTCGACGGTGAACGCCGATCCGTCACTGCGGAGACCCCGTCGTTGGCGGCTGCCCTCTGGCACGGTTTCGAAGGCATTCGCGACCGCTGCGGCGGCATCCGCCAGCTCCGATGCCACCGTTGCCGGATCTTGGTCGTTGTACCCCTCGGCCTCAGCTGTTGCGTCCTGATCCCAGTTCTCGAATCTCGGATCGTCGAATTCGAGCATCTGTTCCAACCGCACCTTGAAGATCCTGAACACGTCGCGCACGTGAGCGGAATACTCCAGCGCTGACCACGTTTCGCTGTCTGGCCGCACCGTCACGTTCTCGCGCTCCAGTACCTCGGCCCACGAGATGGCATTGCTACGCACAAGATCTGGAACATCCGCGAACGCCACAGCGGACGAATCAAACCCGCACTCGCCGCATGGGCGTTCAAGGACCCAGGTCCAGTTCTTTGTATCCGGGGTGATCGGCATGCATCGAGAATAGTCCGCGGGAGCGGAGTCGGTCTGCTTCGATTGGCCGATGAAGCGCATCATGCTCGGTATTGCGATTCCATTCGCGCTGATGCTTACTTCGTGTGGCGGGGACGGGGGCGACGCCGAACCATACGAACTCGCCTTCACATGCGACGACGCACATGCGTACCTCGAAGTTTTCGGGACGGTCGAGGCGGCGTTGGCCCGGCTACAGAGCCCTGGATGGAACGATGTCCCTGAACTCGCGGGTTCCGCCAGCGCCTGGGCAGCGTTCACACCACAACAGCAGACTGCGATAGTCAATTCACTTCATGCGGCTTCCCGAGGTGAATGTTGATCCGTATTTCGGTGCCGGCATCTGACTCCGTCGACAAGATTTGCCGGTCGCTACTCGGATCGGCCGAAGAACTGGACATACTCCGACTGATTCCACGTAGCCGATCGATCGAGTCCGCGATGACATGAGCGGACCGCACGACGACTGGAGAGGATTCGACGCTGAGGCGCGTGAGCGCACCAAGAAGCCTTCGAAGCAGCGGAATCGGGATCGTGCGACCGAGCAACGCCGGAGGCCTGATTCGCCGGTCGCACAACAGAATTACAAACGACGACGTAACTACGTCATTCCGTTCGTGACAAAATACTCGTTCGTCGGCGACGGACCGATCACTTCGATTTCCTCGACGGGTCTCGTCGCCCCTCACGTGAAGGGCGTCGAGTCGACATGTACCCCTTCCGAACGCAGTAAATGCTCGGCCGCACAAATCAACAGGGAAAGGGATTCGTACGAGAGTCCCTCGATCGCATGCATCAGCCTGTCAGGCGCCGGAATCGACCGGTCGCCCGGCGAACCCTCGGATCTCCGCACAGAAAGCACGGTCGAGAGTTCTCGTTGATTCACCACCTGACCTGCGCTGTTCGCTCGCTCGAACATGGCATTCAGCCGCTGGACCAGTTCCTCACCTTCAGCTGATCGAATAGTGTTGCCGAACAGCCTGTTTCCATGATCGGCTTCGACACCAGGCCCGATCGAGTTCTTGATTGTCACAGTATGTTCTCCGTTACGTTGGTCTGTCAGGTTGATCAGGGGTGCGACCCGGCGCAATTCGCAGAGCCTTTATCCGTGCCGCCCAACGGCGTCGCGTCCATCGACAGCAGACGAATCTCCCCCGGCGCCCATCGGCTTCCGGTAGCGAGACCTTGAAGTTGCTGTTCACTTGCAGTTCGTCGTTACACTTTAACAATAGTTGTAACGCATCGACAAGCGTTTTGTTCCGATTGCCCGTTTTTGCACCCGATCGAGGCAACTACTGAGCTCTCGCGGGCTGCGGATTCTGCAATTCACGAAGCTCGGCAAAATGGATCCGACGCAGACAAGGACGGCGAGACAGCCCTCGTTGGCTCTCATTTCCAGTGATCGAGCACGAAGTCCTCAATGGTGATGACCCAAGTCCGACAGCGCTTTTCAGACAGGGAAAGGGCCCCGCAGTTGCGGGGCCCACTATCGT
>NZ_BAAILK010000041.1:113013-151378 GCF_054589475.1 Rhodococcus sp. no. 34 | reverse complement strand
GGGGGGGGGGGGGGGGGGGGGGACGGCTCGACTGCCTTGTACCTACACCGGTAGGCACGTCTAAAGCGTGACACTTCTGTACGTCGAGCACATACGCTGAAATACCCGGATAGGTACCTACTTTTCCTTCACGTCCGGCACGTCGCTCGCTCGGTTGCGCCCAATTGCACTGCGCTCCCGATACTTGTCGAGGATTGGGTATCCGGATCCGAGACTTTCACCTCGTCCGAGATCGACGAACGCGGTGCGACATTTACTTGTGTAGCCACGAAGGATCAACTCAGCCGTACCCGCATGCGCGTTGCGTGCGATTCAATACCAACTAGGTGTGGGCAACTGCCCTGTTGATTGCACTCTGCGCACCTGTCGCCGTTGCGATCGTCGGCAGCATGACTTTCGACAAAAGTCATTGGGGCTGACCTGCGGGCTCACGGCACCTGAACGTGGGGCGGGCGGGGCTCGAACCCGCGACCAATGGATTATGAGTCCACGGCTCTAACCGACTGAGCTACCGCCCCATCCGGATGCGATGCATCGCGGCGAATCCGAATGTTACCGGCACATCCGACGCGGATCACAATCGGGCAGGCGGTGACGCGTTGCACTCTTTCGAGTCGAGTCTTCCAAGGTTGGTCGGCACAGGCGCGATGAGCCGATACCGTGGGAGTGCACACCCCACGGAACAGGATCACCACATGAAGCTTGCACTGACCGAATTCAAGAACTCGAAGGCCACGATCCGGATCATCATGTCCGACGGCGCGAAACTGAACGGCACCGTCACCGATTTCACCGAAGACACTCTCGTTCTCAATTCTCCGAATGGTGTCTACTACATCAACCCCAGCCACATCGTCCGACTGTTCGAGCCTTCGGATCGCGCAGCGAAGTAAGCGCACCGGCCGAACAGTTCGACGGTTCCACCGAAAGCCCGACGCAGAGTATTGCGTCGGGCTTTTCGCATCTCCGCCGCCATCATCTTCGCTTCGCGTTCACTGATGCTGATGCCGCCTATCCTCTGCGACATGGCGAACGACAGCGGACCACCTGAACTCGTGTTGTTCGACTTGGGTGGCGTGCTGTGTCGATTCGAGCCTGACCGTCGCGCCGCAGAACTGGCTGCGGCCATCGGCGTCACGGAAGACGAGATTCATGCCCTCGTGTTCGCGTCCGGGTTCGACCAGGAATGCGATCTCGGCATTCACTCCGAAACCGCGATCCTGGAACGCTTTCGACGGCTCGGGTTTCCTGGTGACCGCGACGAGCTACGCCGAGCCTGGGCCAAGGCCTTCATCCCGGACCGCGCGGTCATCGATCTCGCAATCGCGCTTCGAAGCGAGGGGGTCGTGGTCGCCACACTCTCCGACAACGGACCTGTTCTCTTGGCCGCCATCGAGAGTGTCGTAACTCCATCGGCAATCGACGAGCATGTTTTCTCCTGCATGCTCGGAGCTACCAAACCCGAACCTGCGGCCTTCCTGGCTGCGCTGGAGTTGCTCGATGCGCGTCCACAGCAGACCTTCTTCGTCGACGACAACCCGGTGAACGTCCTCAGCGCTCGACGGCTGGGAATTCGCGGCGAACAAGCAAACAAGGCGGCAGACGTCGAATCGGCACTTCGATCGGTGGGTCTGCTGCGAGCGCACTCGGTCAGACAAAAACAAGGTCTGACCAAAACGCGGTCAGACCGAAACAAGAAAGCCCCCCACCCGATTTCTCAGGTGAGGGGCTTCGCTGCTCCCCCGGCTGGACTCGAACCAGCAACCGTCCGATTAACAGTCGGAAGCTCTGCCAATTGAGCTACAGGGGATTGTCTTGCTCGCTTCGCCCGTTCCGGCGTTGCCTGAGAAACTGTAGCGAATCCTTCACCGAAGTACCAAATCGCCTGCCCAGCGAGTCATCAGGCAGGATGGAGTCAGGACGATCGGTGCTGGAGGGAAGCAGGAATGATGCGTTTGTTGATCGGTGTTGCAGCTGGGTACGTCCTGGGAACCAAAGCGGGCCGCGCACGATACGAGCAGATCAGCCGGGCCGCGAAGGCGGTGGCCACCAGTCCGGCCACCAAGAAGGTGTTGGACGCGTCACGGCAGAAGCTGGCCGACTCACTGAGTACTCAGCCCAAGCTCGAGCCGATGAAGCCGATCAACGAGGAGACTACGATTCTGGTCCCCCACGACCAGTTGAAGAAAAACCGTTAGGTCAGACGCTTTGGTCGCCGACAGCCTGCTCACGCAGCTGTCGGCGATACTGCTCCAGCGCCACGAGGTCGCCGAACAGTGAGTTGTACTCCTCGGGGGCTGCAGCAGGTGAAACGCGCTGAAGCTTGGATTTGAGGTCGGCAACCTGCTCGCCCACCCACGCTTCCTGCAGTCGTGCGAGCACTCCGTTGATGTAGCGCGGAACCGTGTCTTCGTCACACGGCATCGGTTCGACGGCCAGCTCAGATACAACCGAGGCCACCGTCATGTCTTCGACGCCCTTGGTGACGACTTCGATCCACTCGGCGCCGCCGAGTCCCTTGCTCGTTCCACCGGCGTCAGCCATTGCCTGTCTGATGACAACGTAGGCGGGGTGGGTGAACGTCTCGGGCGGCAACGAGTCGAAGACACTGCCGGCGATGCCAGGGTGCTGCAATGCGGCCTTGAGGACAGCTCGCTGCGTCGAGAGCGCGGGATCGTTGGGCCGGGGCCTGGAGATTCCGATCGGCAGCGCAAGCGCATCGGCAGCAGGTTGGTCGACAACCTGACGACGCTTGGGCGCCGGTGACGATCCACGCGTCGACGCCCGTTTGCGAGCTTCGTCACGCACGCGTCGTCGAACCGACGGAAGATCGTCCCAACCGACCCATCCGCACAACAGATTCGCGTAGCTGTCGCGCAGAGTTGATTCCTTGATCTGCGCAACGACGGGCACGGTACGACGCAGTGCCTCGACACGACCTTCAGCGGTCTCCAGATCGTGTTCGGTGAGGATGGACTTCACCACGAACTCGAACATCGGAGTGCGCCGTGCCACGAGGTCGCGAACGGCGGCGTCACCAGACTTCAGACGCAGATCGCACGGGTCCATTCCGTCGGGCGCGACGGCGACGAACGTCTGCCCGGCCATCTTCTGATCACCCTCGAACGCCTTCATCGCAGCGGCCTGCCCCGCGGCATCACCGTCGAAGGTGTAGATGATCTCACCGCGAAAGTAGCTGTCGTCCATCAGGAGTCGGCGGAGCATCGCAAGGTGCTCCTCACCGAAGGCGGTCCCGCACGAAGCGACGGCGGTCTTGACGCCGGCCAAATGCATCGCCATGACGTCGGTGTAACCCTCGACGACTACCGCCTGGTGCCCCTTGGCGATGTCGCGCTTGGCGAGGTCCAAGCCGAACAAGACCTGAGACTTCTTGTAGAGAATCGTTTCCGGCGTGTTGACGTACTTACCCGGCATGGTGTCGTCGTCGAAGAGCTTGCGGGCACCGAAGCCGATGACGTCACCGGCGACGCTGCGGATCGGCCACAGAAGTCGGCGATGGAACCGGTCGATCGGACCTCGCCGGCCTTCTTTGGACAGCCCGGCTGCTTCTAGTTCTTTGAACTCGAAACCTTTGGACATCAAGTGTTTCGTGAGAGTGTCCCAACCTTCTGGCGCGTATCCACACCCGAACTGCAGGGCCGCTGCACCGTCGAAGTTTCTCTCGGTGAGGTAGTCGCGAGCCGCCTGGGCATCGGGTTCGCGCAGACGAGCGGCGTAGAACTCCTGAGCCGCCGCGTTTGCTGCGATCAAGCGTGCACGGGTGCCGCGATCGCGCTGAACGGACGGTCCGCCGCCCTCATACGAAATCGTGTAGCTGAGTCGATCCGCCAACTGCTCGACGGCCTCGACGAAGCTGATGTGATCCATCTTCTGCAGGAACGAGTACACGTCACCACCCTCACCGCAGCCGAAGCAGTGGTAGAGGCCGTGGTTGGGTCGCACGTGGAACGACGGCGACTTCTCGTCGTGAAAGGGACACAGACCTTTGATCGAATCGCCACCGGCACGCTTGAGTGAAACGTATTCACCGACGATGTCCTCGATGCGAGTGCGTTCGCGAATGGCCGCGATGTCTCTGTCAGAAATTCGGCCCGCCACGTACATCAGTCTAGGCGGTCCCCCGGCACCTCCTGACAACGATATGTTGATGGCCGACTCTGCACCGCAGCGATGGGACCGACGATGACTGAAAACGCCTCGAGCTCGCACGAAGGGCGATCAGGAACCCGATTCGGCGTGTACGAGTTGCGTAGCCTCCTCGGCCGAGGCGGAATGGGTGAAGTGTACGAGGCGTACGACACCTCGAAGGATCGCCTGGTCGCTCTCAAGTTGCTCCATCGAGAGCTTGCGGCCGATCCGTCATTCCAAGCTCGTTTCCGCCGAGAATCTCGCGCCACCGCCGCCCTGAACGAACCGCACGTGATCCCGGTGCACGACTGGGGCGAGATCGACGGAGTCCTCTTCATCGACATGCGTTTGGTCGAAGGCCACACATTGCGAGCCGAGTTGACCGAATTCGGCCGACTCACGCCTGTACGAGCCGTCGACATCGTCTCGCAAATCGCGTCGGCGTTGGACGCCGCCCATGCCCGCGGGCTCATCCATCGTGACGTCAAACCAGACAACATCATTCTCACGAACAACGGCTTCGCCTACCTCGTCGACTTCGGAATCGCATACTCACAGACGGACACGAAGATCACCACCGAGGGAAGCGCAGTCGGTTCATATGCATACATGGCGCCGGAGCGGTTCGGAATCGAAACGCCGACGGCCGCAGCGGATGTCTATTCCCTGGCTTGTGTCCTCTACCAATCACTCACCGGAACAACACCTTTCAACACCACAAGCATCGAGCATCTGGTCAATTCGCACCTGAACGCTCCGCCGCCACGCCCCACACTGGCGGTTCCGTCGCTCCCGCAAGGCCTTGACGCCATCGTGGCTCGCGGCATGGCAAAGGATCCCGCACACCGCTATTCGACTACGGGAGCGCTCGCACTCCAAGCGCGGCAGGCCCTCTCGACGACCCACACCCCCGGTGCCGCCGGCGGATTGCAACCCACGATCGTCGGGCAGCCCACCTACACCACGGCGAATCCCGCTCACGGGAACTACACGCACATCGTGACAAAGACCAAGCGAAACCGAGCACCGATCGCGATCGGTGCGGCTGGAATTGCACTCGTTCTGGCCGCAGGAGGCACGGCGGCCTGGGTGACGCTGGGGAATTCGGGCCCCGAATCACCAACCGCTGTAGCAGCTTCCACCGCCACGTCGGCACCGGCACCCATTCAGGATCCAGTCAGAACGCCGAAGCTCGAGCCGCTACCCACCGCCGGACTGCAGGCGACCACGACCACCCGGGCGTCGAACCCGTCCGCGAGAAATGGCGACCTCGGGGTGAGCAAGCCGATCACCGTCCCCTCATGCAAAGGAACCGGAATCGTGGTGTTGGCCAATGCCACCGATCCGGCAACGTACGCCAGCGAGATTCAGAACTACCTCGACGCGTTCCCCGGCTCGAAATACCTACGCACAGACCAGTCCTGCCCGTCACTGCGTCAAGTCTCCGATTCGGGGACGGCGATCTACACGGTGTATCGCGAATCCGGGAACACCGAGTCGAAGATCTGCAAGGACGTTCGCGCAGCAGGTGGCGACGCTTACGGCAAGTGGCTCGATACCACTACCGACCCGTCGACGCGGATGACTTGCTGAGGGCGTAAGTGGCTCAGCCCCAGCTGGCCTGCGCGCCCAGGCTCGCTTTGTCCACCCGTTCGAGCCGACTCTCCGTGTACGACGCGATCTGATCCACCACTACCCGGACCCGAGCACCGTCGTCCGCGGCGCGTTCCCACGCGGGCAGCAGGATCGGATCGAGCCCGGCCGGCGCAGTTGCCAGCAGCCATTCCGCGACGCGATGAACACGATCACGCTGCCGATCCTGACGCGCTTTGTGTCCGGCGTCGGACATCACGTAGTACAGCGCCACGGTCTTGAGCAATGCCACCTCGGATGCGACGGCCTCGGGTATGTCGAGGTCGGCTTGATAGCGCGAGAGGGGTCGGTCACCGTGTGTCAGCCGGGTGCTGGCGATCGCCGCGGTGGCGAAGCGTCCCACCAATTCACTCGTCAGATTCTTCAATGCGACGGAACTCCCGAGCGTTCCGTCGAAACTTCCGACCCCGCGTACGACGGGGAGTTCGGACAGCCGTTGGGCGGCTTCGATCAGATCGTCGACTACCAATCCGCGAAACTCGGAGGCCCCGAGTTCTGCCAGTGCGCGCTGCTCGGACGGATCGGCAAGCGAGCGAAGGTCGATGCGGCCTGCGATCACCCCGTCCTCCACGTCGTGCACGGAATAGGCGATGTCGTCGGCCCAGTCCATGACCTGAGCTTCCAGGCATTGCCGTCGCTCGGGCGCTCCCTCGCGAACCCAGGCGAGCACCTCTGCGTCGTCGTCGTATGCCCCGAACTTCGCGCCGGGCTCAGGGCGTGTCCAGGGATACTTGATGGCTGCGTCGAGTGACGCCCTGGTGAGATTGAGGCCTGCGCTCAGACCGTCGGGGCGCAGGATCTTGGGTTCGAGGCTGGTCAAGATCCGCAGATTCTGCGCATTGCCCTCGAAACCTCCGCAGTCCTTGGCGACTTCGTCGAGGGCCTTCTCGCCGTTGTGACCGTACGGTGGGTGCCCGATGTCGTGCGCGAGACCGGCGAGGTCCACCAGGTCCGGATCGCAACCGAGTCCGTCGGCAATCCCTCGCCCGATCTGTGCGACCTCCATCGAGTGCGTCAACCGCGTGCGAGGTGTGTCACCGTCGCGCGGGCCGACAACCTGGGTCTTGTCGGCCAAGCGCCGCAAAGCCGCGGAGTGTTGGACACGCGCCCGATCTCGCGAGAAGTCCGAACGATGCTGCGCCGCTGCGATCTGCGAACCCGGCAACCCCGCTCGCTTCGGCGCCTCGACGACACGACGTTCGAGGTCGTGTTCGGAGTAGGTGCCGCCTCCGTAGGTGGTGTGAGCTGTCATGGTCTCTATTGCCCTGCCGTGTAGGGGAAGTCTGCCGAGAAGTGCGTGAGCTGATACCAGAGCAGCGCGCCGGTTTCGCGAGCGATTCCGTGCAACTGGGATTCGCGGGTGAAGACAGCCGGGCCCTGACGAGTAGGTGCGGTCCACGCCTGGAGTCCTGTGTCGCGGGCCATCGTCCGCGTTCGCAAGGAGTGCCACGGGTCACTGACCAGGACAGCGGAATTGATTCCCTGCGAGGACATCTCGGCACTGACTGCGTCGATGCTGAGCAGTGTGTCCGAACCGGTCTCCACCGCGGTGATCGCACTCGAAGGAATTCCGCGATCGGTCAGATACATCTTTCCCGACGCCGCTTCGGTGTACTCGTCGCCTTCTTGTTTACCGCCGACAGTGATGATCTGCGGAGCCACTCCGCGCTTGTACAGCTTGTACGCCTGCTCGAGTCGGGCCTCGAAGACGGACGACGGAGTGCCGGAATACTGAGCCGCGCCCAGAACGACTATCGCGTCGGCCGGCCGCGTGTCGTCGATGCGCGCCACCTGCCACACCCGGAACGCAGTACCCCCGACCAGAACCACGGCCATCAACACCGCACCGGCGATCAGACGGCGCGTCCAGCGAGCCAATCCTGCCCCGAAGCCGCCCGCCCGCGAGGGTGATGGGTCGTGGGGGCGGTTACCGAAAGCAGGTTTCACTCCCGCAATTCTGCCAGTTCGCAGCGATCACCTCCGATGCCGACGCGCCACAACGGATAGATTTGCGTCATGGCCCTCGCACCACACTTCGCGCAGTTGTCCTCGGTAGAGCAGAGTCGGACAACCACCCGACCCGTTCGGCGTCGGGGAAGCGCCGCCGCCGTCGCTGCGATTTTCGCTTTGCTAACGCTCGTCTTCAGTCCTGCGCTCGCCTCGGCGGACGCCCCGATGGTGTTGCCGAATCACATCACCGACACCTCCGGGGTCCTCGATTCCGGGCAACGCAGCGACATACAAGCCGCGATCGATCAACTCGGCGAGGACCACCAGATCGATCTGTGGGTCGCGTTCGTCCCCGATTTCAACAACCTGGGTGGCCAGGCGTGGGCACAGCAGACAGCCACGAAGTCGACGCTGAGCACGAAGTCCGTCCTGCTTGCAGTTGCCACGGCAGAGCGTGCTTACTACCTCGACGTCCCGGCCGAGCTGCGCAACATCACGGATTCCGACATCGAATCGATCAATACCGACGCGGTGGAACCGGCTCTCGCCGAGGACGATTGGACCGGCGCGGCAATTGCCGCAGCCGGCGCACTCGGCGACGCGAACAACACGAGCGGCGGAATGGGTGTCGGAACACTCCTCATCGCGGGCGGCGCTGTGGTGGTCGGAACGGGCGGTGTGGTCCTGTACTCACGCAAGCGCAAGAACGACAAGAACAAGGCAAGCGTCGAAGCCGCGAAGAACATCTCCCCCGACGACATCGCCAGCCTCAGCGCACTCCCGCTGCCAACGCTCGACGAACGCGCGAAGGAGATCCTCGTCGAGACGGACAACGCGATCGCCGGCAGCCAGGAGGAGCTCGATCTGGCCCGCAGCGAGTTCGGAGATTCCGCCGTCGCACCCTTCTCGGCAGCATTCGACAAGGCCAAGGCCACCCTCGCCGAAGCCTTCGCGATCAGGCAGCGACTCGACGACGCCATCCCGGAAACTCCCGATCAACGCCGACAGATGCTGATCGACATCATTTCCTCGTGCGGTCGAGCCGACCAAGAACTCGAAGCTCGCGTCGAGGAGTTCGACGGGCTTCGCGACCTTCTCATCAACGCCCCCGCACGTCTCGATGCGTTGACGCAGAGTGTTGTTTCTCTCAGCGTGCGCTTGCCCGAATCCGAGGCGATTCTGACCAAATTGAAGGATCAGTTCCCCGCGCCGACGCTGGCATCTGTCGTGAACAACGTCACGATGGCGAGTGAGCGCCTGACGCTCGCCGAGAAGTCGATCGAGGAAGGCCGCGATGCCACCGCGCTGCCGGCCGGTAAGCAAGGCGCTGCCGTCACTGCGATTCGCACGGCCGAAGCCGCCCTCGATCAGGCACGCAAGCTACTCGACGGCGTCGATCACGCCGCCGACGACATCCGAAACGCCATCGCGACACTTCCGTCCGCGATGGACGACGTCCAGCAGGGCATCACCGCTGCGGACGCTTACCTGGCGCAAGGCGGGCAGAAGTTGGCGGACGCGAAGGCCGCAGCCCAGGCAGCGTTGGCGAATGCTCAGACGTCGAAGGACAGCGATCCGCTGACAGCCTTCAACCAGATCGTCGCAGCCGACGCCCAACTCGACGCGCTTCTTGCCGACGCTCAGGAGCAGAAGCAGCAGCTCGAACGTGCACAGCAGCGCCTCGCCCAGGACATTCTGGCCGCACAGGCTCAGGTGACCGCTGCAGGCGACTTCCTCGGAACCAGGCGCGGCGCGATCGGGGCGGAGGCGCGCACTCGCTACGCCGAGGCTCAGCGGCACCTGCAGGCGGCCCAGCAATTGCAGGCCTCGGATCCGTCGAAGGCACTGCAACACGCCCAGGCCGCGACCACCTTGGCGACGCACTCACTTCGCGCCGCGCAGAACGACGTCAACACCTGGGAAGCAAACCAACGACCCCGCGGTGGCGGCGGCGATGCGACGGGAGCGATCCTCGGCGGCATCCTGATCAACAGCATTCTGCGAGGTGGCGGAGGGCCCCGCTCGTACGGCGGACCGAGCAGCAGCGGACGCTCCGGTCGCGGTGGCGGCGGCGGTGGTTTCGGCGGCGGGGGCGGCGGCCGAACCAGTCGAGGCGGCGGCGGCCGGTTCTGACGGATCCCGTCGAGGTAGTAAAATCCCTACTTTGTTCACGACCGCACTCGTCGTACGCTTCATCCGGCAAGTCGGGATCACAGATCATACGAAGGTGTTATGGAAAGCGTCGCCCCGCAGATAACCGTCGTTGTACCTACATACAACGAGCGTGAGAACCTGCCAAAGCTCGTCGATCGCCTCGCCGCGTTGAAGATCCCGAACCTGCACGTCCTCGTGGTGGATGACAACTCCCCCGACGGAACGGGCGAGGTTGCGGACAAGTTGGGTATCGATGGTCCCATCCCGGTCGGAGTGCTTCACCGCACGGTCAAGGACGGTCTCGGCCGTGCTTACGTCGCGGGCATGAGCCGGGCTCTGGCGGAGAACGCAGACATCGTCATTCAGATGGACGCTGATCTCTCGCACCCGTCCGAAGCGATCCCCGCCATGATCGAGATCCTCACCACTACCGATGCGGCAGTCGTTCTCGGCTCCCGCTATGTCGAAGGCGGCGCAGTCGCCGGCGACTGGCCGTGGCACCGCAAGGCCTTGTCCGCCTGGGCAAACTTTTATGTCAACGCCATTCTCCGACTGCACGTCAAGGATGCGACCGCCGGCTTCAAGGCTTGGCATGCAAAGACCTTGCGCGACATCGACGTCGAATCGGTGCAGAGCAACGGCTACGCGTTCCAGGTCGAGATGAACTACCGAGTTGTTCAGCGCGGCATGAAGATCGCCGAAACGCCCATCCGCTTCGAGGAGCGCACCGAAGGCGTCTCCAAGATGAGTCTCTCGGTTCAGTTGGAGTCTGCTCTGGTGCCGTGGAAGCTCAAGTTCGGCAAGAAGTCCCTGTGACCTCGGCGGCCGATCGAAAGTAGTCGGCCGTCTGCGTGTCCGACGGGTAGAACGATTCGATCGCAATCTCTGCGAGCGTGACGTCGCGCGGCGTACCGAACACTGTGGTGGTGCTGAACATCGCCAGTTCGGTATCGCCGACGCGTACACGCAACGGAACCAGCAGGGAATTCGCGCGGTCGTCGTGCCAGTCTCCGCCGCTGGGATAGGCGCGCAGCTCGTCGAGCAACGACGACAGCTGCGCATCCGCACTGACCTCCACTTCCCGAGCCAGCCTTGTGAGCAGGTGGGCCCGCCACTGCGCGAGGTTCACGATCCGCGGCGCCATGCCCTCGGGATGCAAGCTCAGACGCAATACGTTCACCGGTGGTTCCAGGAGGAAATCAGCGGCGCCCGCGGTCAAAATTCCCACGGCCTGGTTCCCGGCGACCATCTCCCACTGCTGATCGACCACCACGGCCGGATACGGGTCATGCGCGTCGATGATGCGATCGATGGCCTCACTGACCGCTGACATCGGCGCTTCTGCCAACGACTTCTGCGAGTACTCCGGCGCGTGGCCACTTGCCAGCAGAAGCGTGTTCTGTTGTCGTAGAGGAACATCCAGACATTCGGACAGGTGAAGAATCATGTCCCGGCTTGGCTTGGAGCGGCCGGTTTCGATGAAGCTCAGATGCCTGGTCGACACTCCTGCCGCGGCCGAGAGACCCAACTGAGTGAGCCTTCGCCGCTCCCGCCACCGCTTGAGTTCGGAGCCCACGTCCATCGTCTCGAAGGTCATTCTTTCAAGTTAGCGACCCGAGGTAGCCGAGGCCATGACCTCAGAGGTAATCGACCCGAAGCAGTTTCGGAGGAACAGTGGTCTCAGCCGGCGAGGCCGCCGGACATTCACCACCGGAAACTGATCAAGGGAGCGACCATGAGCGACTTCGACGCAATCGCCGACGCCTACATCGACATGTGGAACGAAACCGATACCACCGCCCGTAAAGCACGGGTCGAGCAATTGTTCGCACCCGGCGGTCGCTACACCGATCCGCTCGCGGACGTCACCGGACACGATCAGATCGACGCGATGATCAACGCTGTGCAGCAACAATTTCCGGGCATGCACTTCACCCTCGTCGGACCTGTGGACGCGCATCACCGACAGGCTCGATTCGGTTGGACTCTCGGCCCGTCGGGGGCCGAGTCACGGATCGACGGATTCGACGTACTCGAACGCGACGACGACGGCCGGGTGACGCTTGTCCTCGGGTTTCTCGACAAGGTGCCTTCGGCCTGAATCGGGACTACCACCGACAGCGTTCGTCACGAAGGCTGTCGGTGGTTCGTGGCATCATCGGTGCCGATGAACGCCGACGGATTTACCTGGTCCACACCGATTCCCGAGTCCGAGGGTGCTGAGTACGGCGCTCACACGTTGACCGTCAACGGCCTTGCCTCCGTCTATCGAACCGCCAAGACGACGCCGACCAAGCTCGGTCAGTTCGTCACACTGTGGCGCCGTTCCGAGGCCGGGCCCATCCGCCCATTCGACACCAGCGACCGCGTGATGCTGTTCGTGGTGAAGGTATACGACGAAGAGCATTCGGGGCACTTCGTCTTTCCCGTCGAAACCCTCGTCGAACACGACATCGTCTCGACGAACTTCTCCGGCGGTAAGCGCGCTGTCCGGGTCTATGCGCCCTGGGTTACGCCGACCAGCGCGCAAGCAGTCAGAACTCAGCGCTGGCAGATTCGGCATTTCGGCGAGTTCCCTGATGTACTCAGCTCGACTGTGTTCAGCTCAACTGCGTTCAGCTCAACTGATACGTCGCGATGATGACGCCTGTTGTCGTAGGGACGCTGTCGGTGAGGGTGAACTGAGCGAGCGCAGCTCCGTCGGGGAACAATCTGCGCCCGGTTCCGAGAACCAGCGGATGTATCAGCAGAGTGTAGGCGTCGACGAGACGCCGTTCGGCCAAGGACGTGATCAAGTCGCCACTGCCCAGAATCACCAGATCCGGGCCCTCACTTTCCTTGAGCGTGGCGACCGCGTCGGCGGCATCACCTTTCAACAAGGTCGAGTTCTTCCACGGCAGCGGTTCACCCAAAGTCCTTGACGCTACGTATTTCTGCGTGTTGTCGAGCACCTCGGTAAACGGATTGTCGGTCTGAAACGGCCAGTACGAGGCGAAGTTTTCATAGGTTCTGCGTCCGAACAGCAACTCCGATTTCTTCGCCATCCCCTCCCCCATCTTCTGCGCCATGACGGAATCGTTGAAGGGTGCTGCCCACCCACCGTGCTCGAATCCGCCACGACGGTCCTCGTCCGGCCCACCAGGTGCCTGCATGACACCGTCGAGAGTCACGCTGTTGGTCACGCTGAGTTTTCTCATAACTTCGATCCTGCGCCTGAAGGACCATCGGGGAAAGAGAAAACGGGCGGTCCTTCTCGATTGAGAAGGACCGCCCGTCAGCTTAGAACGAGAATCAGGAGCCGATCAGCCGTGCGGCCAGGTAGCTTTCCACCTGATCGAGGGCGACGCGTTCCTGCGCCATGGAGTCACGCTCACGCACCGTCACAGCCTGGTCTTCGAGAGTGTCGAAGTCGACCGTGATGCAGAACGGTGTGCCGATCTCGTCCTGGCGACGGTAACGACGACCGATGGCGCCGGCGTCGTCGAACTCGACGTTCCAATTCTGACGCAGCTGCGCTGCAAGATCTTTGGCCTTCGGCGTCAGGTCCGCGTTACGCGAGAGCGGCAGAACGGCAGCCTTGACGGGAGCGAGTCGACGATCCAGGCGGAGCACTGTGCGCTTGTCGACGCCGCCCTTGGAGTTGGGCGCCTCGTCCTCGGTGTAGGCGTCGACCAGGAAGGCCATCAGCGAACGCGTGAGACCGGCCGCCGGCTCGATGACGTACGGCGTGTACCGCTCGCCCGTCGTCTGGTCGTAGTAGTTCAGCTCGGTGCCCGAGTGCTTGGAGTGCGTCGAGAGATCGAAGTCGGTACGGTTCGCGATACCTTCGAGCTCGCCCCATTCGCTGCCCTGGAAGTGGAAGCGGTACTCGATGTCGGTCGTGCCCTTCGAGTAGTGCGAAAGCTTTTCCGGCGCATGCTCGTACAGACGCAGGTTGTCCTTGTTGATACCGAGGCCGGTGTACCAGTCAAGGCGGTAGTCGATCCAGTACTGATGCCACTGCTCGTCCTCGCCCGGCTTGACGAAGAATTCCATCTCCATCTGCTCGAACTCGCGGGTGCGGAAGATGAAGTTGCCCGGGGTGATCTCGTTACGGAAGCTCTTGCCGATCTGACCGATGCCGAACGGCGGCTTCTTACGCGAGGTGGTCAGCACGTTGGCGAAGTTCACGAAGATGCCCTGTGCGGTCTCGGGGCGCAGGTAGTGCATGCCCTCTTCGCTCTCGACGGGGCCGAGGTACGTCTTGAGCATCATGTTGAAGTCGCGCGGCTCGGTCCACTGGCCGACGGTGCCGCAATCGGGGCAACCGATGACATCCATCGAGACGTCGTCCGGGTTGTCGAGCTTCTTCTTCTCCGCGTACGCCTCCTGCAGGTGATCCTGACGGTGACGCTTGTGACAGTTGAGGCACTCGACGAGCGGATCGTTGAAGACACCGACGTGACCGGACGCGACCCACACCTCGCGGGGCAGAATCACCGACGAGTCGAGGCCGACAACGTCCTCGCGGCTGGTGACCATGTTGCGCCACCACTGGCGCTTGATGTTCTCCTTGAGCTCGACACCCAATGGGCCGTAGTCCCATGCGGACTTGGTACCGCCGTAGATCTCACCGCACGGGTAGACCAGGCCTCGCCGCTTGGCGAGATTGACAACGGCTTCGATCTTGGACTTGGGTGCCACTCGATTGCTCTCCATCTGGGTAATAGATGCATGATTTTCGTGCGCTTTTCGCACCATCAGCCTATCTGGCGGCTGCCACGCACTTCCGTCCAAGGTTGACATGCATACTTGTGCATATCAAAATGAAAGTGATTTGCAATAATGTGGTGAGATGGCTATGCCCGGACATCATGATCTACCCCTCGAAGGAGCCTCGCTGTGAGCATTGCGGATACCGGCGATCTCCACAAAAGCCATGATCATTCCGACCTCGGACACACGCACGACCCGTTCGAAGCCGCACCGCCCGCGCCCGTGCCGCCCAAGGAAACCCTGGCGGCAGCCGGCGAAATTCTGCGGGCGCTCGCTGCACCCGTTCGGATCGCGATCGTGCTTCAGTTGCACGAGTCGGAGCGTTGCGTTCACGAACTCGTCGGAGCTCTCGGTGTCACTCAGCCACTCATCAGCCAGCATCTGCGCGTACTCAAAGCAGCGGGCGTCGTCCGCGGCGAGCGCAACGGACGAGAAGTTCTCTATCGACTCGTCGACGATCACCTTGCACACATCGTCGTCGACGCTGTCGCCCACGCCGAAGAAGGATGAGATTCCACCGCATGAACACCCCGGGCAGTACGACCTCGAAACGTGGACCGGCCACAGTCGGCGTTCGTTCCACGAAACAGCGCAGCGCCATCTCCGCCCTGCTCGACGACATCGACGAATTCAAGTCGGCACAGGAATTGCACGACGAACTGCGCAAGCGAGGTGAAGGCATCGGCCTGACCACCGTCTACCGCACGCTGCAGGCACTCTCCGACGCCGGAACCATCGACGTCCTACGCACCGACACAGGTGAGTCCGTCTACCGACGCTGCTCCTCCGGGCACCACCATCACCTGGTGTGCCGCAACTGCGGATTCACCGTCGAGGTCGAGGGCCCGACGGTCGAGCAGTGGTCACAGACCATCGCCGAGGACAACGGTTTCACCGAAGTGAGTCACACCGTCGAGATCTTCGGCACCTGCCGCGACTGCGCCGCCGCCTGAGAGCGTCAGGGAATCAAACCCTGCCGGGCGGTATCGGCACCGGTGAGCGCCAGTAGCAACATCGTGGTCAGTGCCTCGTCGTCCAGTCCGGCGGCAGGGAACGTGTAACGCAGGATGACGTCCGCCAGACTGCCGTGGCCGAACACCGCGATGGAGCCGAATTGGATGGTGCGATTCCGCTCGGCCACCTTGCGATGCAGTGCCGCGCTCACCGGTCGGTCCCATGCGAGAACACACGTCATGGACAGCACGTCCAGACCCTCGGACAGATTCATCGCCTGGATGGAACACAGCGCGCCGGAGTACTGGAAACCCAGTGATCCGTCGGCAGCCACATCGACCGTCACGAAATGCGCCAGCGAGGCGGCCGCGCGTTCTTGTAGGCGGGCTGCTTCGTCGGTGGTGTCGGTCATGTTCTCCCCTGTCATTTGACGCCACCGAATCTACGGTCACGTGAGGCGTACTCGACGCAGGCGGCCCAAAGGTCGCGGCGGTCGAAATCGGGAAACAGCTTCTCCTGGTACACCATTTCGGCGTAGGCGGATTGCCAGATCAAGAAATTGGACGTCCGCTGTTCCCCCGACGGACGCAGGAAGAGATCGACGTCGGGCATGTCGGGTTCGTCGAGGTACTTGGCAACCGTCGCCTCGGTGATCTTGTCCGGATTGATCTCACCGGCCGCGACACGCTTCGCGATTTCCTTTACCGCATCGGCAATTTCGGCCCGGCCGCCGTAGTTCACACACATGGTCAAGTTCATGACGGTGTTGTTCTTGGTCAGTTCTTCGGCGATCTCGAGTTCCTTGATCACGCTGGCCCACAGGCGTGGCTTACGACCGGCCCAGCGAACACGCACACCCATTTCGTTCATCTCGTCGCGTCGACGGCGGATGACATCACGGTTGAAGCCCATCAGGAATCGAACCTCGTCGGGACTGCGCTTCCAGTTCTCGGTGGAGAAGGCGTAAGCGGAGAGCCACTCGACACCCATCTCGATGCACCCGCAGACGGTGTCCATCAGGACAGCTTCGCCGCGTTCGTGCCCGGCGGTTCGGGGCAGACCGCGCTCCTGCGCCCATCGTCCGTTGCCGTCCATCACCAAAGCGACGTGGCGCGGGATCAGTTCGGTCTGCAGGATCGGCGGGGTCGCCCCGGACGGATGTGGGTCCGGTGGTCGGATCACCCGGTCAGCAGCAGAATCAAGCGGAGTTCGCGGTTCGCGTCGTCGAATCACGTGTTCCATCCTGCCTCACGGGCAAGTCGACCTCGACGGCTGCATGCGGCCTCGAACGCTCGATCAGCGGCAACGTCCGCAATTGGCGCTCGAGATGCCACTGCAGGTGTGCCGCGACCAGTCCGCTGGCTTGCGTCCGCAGCGTCGCGGGCGCCGAATCGGTACCCTCCCACTCCCCTCGGAGCAGGGCTTCCATCAAGTCGAGCACTCCGGGCGACGGCGTCGCAGCACCCGCCGGGCGGCAATAGGTACACACGGCTCCGCCTGCGGCGACATGAAAGGCCCGGTGCGGTCCAGGAGCACTGCAGCGGGCGCACTCTTCGAGGGCAGGCGCCCAACCCGCATAGCCCATGGCTCTCAACAAGAACGCGTCGAGCACGAACTCGACCGGTCGTGCCTGCTCGGCGATCGCACGCAGTGCTCCCACCGTCAATCGCTGAAGCTGCGGGGCCGGCGCGCGTTCCTCGCCGGCCAACCGCTCGGCAGTTTCGAGTACGGCGCAGGCCGTGGTGTACCGGCTGTAGTCGTCGACGATGTCGGTGGCGAATGCGTCGACCGTCTGCACCTGAGTGATGATGTCGAGATTCTTGCCCGGAAGTAGTTGCACGTCGATGTGAGCAAACGGTTCGAGTCTGGCACCGAATTTGGAGTTGGTTCGGCGGACACCTTTGGCCACGGCACGTACCAACCCGAACTGACGGGTGAGCAACGTGACGATGTGGTCGGCTTCGCCCAGTTTGTGCAGGCGCAGCACCACCGCCGTGTCTCGATACAACCTCACTCGACCAGTGTCCCACGTTGTACCGACGACCGATCCCGATGCCGCGCCCGATGACAAGTCGGAAACACGGCAGGCCCGTCCGGATAGACTGGCGCGATGCCGAGCGACGCAATTGTGCAACCTGTCACTGCAGAGTTGACCGGTCGCGAAGCGCGGTGGGAGCGACACAACTCCGAGCGTCAGAAACGGATACTCACCTCGGCGGTCGAACTGATCGAAGAGCGTGCGGCAGGTGCCGAGGTGTCCGTCCAGCAGATCGCCGATCGTGCCGGCCTCGCCAAGTCGGTGGTGTACCGCCAATTCAGCGGCCGAGACGACCTCGATCGACGAGTGCGAGCGTTCGTGCTCGGCCAATTTGCGGCGGCCCTGGATGCTTCGATGAGCATTTCGGTAGGCACTCTCGACCAGATCCTGACCCGAACCATCAGCGCCGTCGCCGAGTGGATCACCGAGCATCCGCGGATTCACGAGTTCATGGGTACCGGCCCCACCGACTACGACGACGAGAGCATCGACGCGATCAGCAGTCTGAAGGCCACAATCGCCGACTCCGCCCGCACCACTATCACCGAAGTCGGTCGATCCGTGGGGATCGACTCCTCACCCTTCGATTCACTACCGTTCGCAGTGGTGACAATGGTCGAGGGCACGCTCACCCACTGGGTCCGAAGCACCGATCCGAAACCGAGCCGCGAAGAGATCGTCGCCGACCTCGCGAAATACACCTGGTACATGTTCGACGGCGTTGCCCGCTCGAGCGGACTACAGATCGATCCCCATGTCGAATTGTCCACGCTCATAGCCGAGCTGGTGTCCTCCGACGGAGGAACTTCGCGGCCGGACTAGATCCGGGTCTTGTCGGAACGCTTCGGCTCGCCGCGGTAGCGGGCGTAGTCGCCGTCGATGCGCAGCTTTCGCCACGCACGCTTCGACACCGGATTCATCAATCCGAGTTCGTCTGCCAGGGCTCGCATTTCGCCGAAGTAGTTACCCAGGATGCGGCGTGAATGCGGGCTCCCCCAGAAGGCGCTCTTCATCACCTCGTCCGGGATTCCGAATTCTTCGGCGAATTCCTTTGGCGGTGACATGATTTCACCCGCAAGCCAACGCATCGCGCCGGGGAAGGCGACCGATGTGATGGCTCGACTCGTACGACTGAGTCTGGGGACGTGATTGCGCAGGAACTCGTGAGCAAACGAGATGTGTCTCGCTTCTTCGGCGATGTGGATCTCCATGGTGCGGAGCATCGCCGGCGGCGTGTCCTTACCCTCACGGATGAGATCCTTCTGGAAGTGGTCGATCGGTTCTTCACCAGCCAGAATGCCGATGAAGAAGATGACCGGGAACTTTGCTCCCAGCACTCCGATGATCGGCGACAGTCGCCGGAACATCGGACGCATACCCGGCACGTCGATGTCCATGCGATTGACGAGTTCCTGGAACATCTGGATGTGATTGCACTCTTCGGTCATCTCGTGCAGGCAGTACCGGAACTCAGGCGACTGGTTGGGTAGCGCCATGATGTATTGCAGCATTCCCCGGATCAAGATGCTCTCGAAGGCCGAACCCACCTTGGTCACGTTCGCCTGACGCCACATTCCCATGGCGATTCGACGCTCCAACGACTGATCCTGGTACCACTGCGTCGCCCCGAGGGGGTCCGACACGGACGAGAGCACCCATCTCGGATCATGCGGATCGATCGCGAACTCTGGTGAATCCCAGTCGATGTCGAGATAGGGATCGAAACTGCGGGCAACTGAGCCCTCGGACAAAGTCTGCAGTACCTGGTGGTACGGCTTTTCCACTTCGATCGACGCTGACCGAGCCATCGGTGTCTCCTCACGGCCAGTCCGTCGATTGCAGTCGACGGACTTGAATGAGGTCAAACATAATGGGACACCGCGTCCCACGCAACCCCCCCGGGGCCTATTTCAGGCCCGACGCAGCGGGATGATCTCGCGAACCTTCTCGTCCCGGAGATACAGTCCCGCCCACATGACGATTCCGGTGTAGACGGCAAACAGGGTCGTGCTCAGCAGAGGCTGTTCAGCTCGAAGGTTGGTCAACACCGCTCCCCCCAGGTAACCGGTGAGCAGAATCGCGCCGAGTATCGACGTTCGCGGAATCACGTACAGCGCAAGGCAGATCAGTTGCACCACCCCAGCCGTCAATGCCAGCGAGTCCGGCAACCCAAGTTCAGCCGACGCATCCTTGACTGTCTGAAGGTTGAGAATGTGGATGATGCCGTCGAAGAGCATGAAAACGACGAACAGCCCACTCAGGACGTATCCGAGCTTGCGAGCCGTGGCCGAAGGTGTCGTCGTCGTGGCGTTACCGGAAACAGTTTCGTTGTGGACGGGCTGGGTGGTCATCGGAATCTCCTGGGGCGAAGGCGAGCGGCCGGTTGCCACTTCGCTTGCAATTACGACTCCCGAGCGATCGAAAACTCATCGCGCCGGCCGTTACAACGCACCCGGCGTTCAGGACGATTCACCTCACGTGGTCTGATGGTCGGTGACACGGGGTGCCGAAAAAGTCGGCTGAGATCAGACCCGATGAACCTGACCAGTTAGCACTGGCGGAGGGATGTCGACATGACCGAACAGCAATTTCAGCGCGCATTGAACCTGGACGAGCAGATCGTTCTGATCACCGGTGGCGCCCGCGGGCTCGGCGCCGCACTGAGCCGAGCATTCTCCCGCTCGGGGGCCCGGGTGATCGTGAACTACAACAAGAGCCGTGACACCGCCGAGACCCTGGTCACCGAACTGGGTGAGGATCGCACCTTCGCAGTCCAGGCGGACGTGACGGACCGCAGTTCCGTCGACCAGTTGTTCTCCGCTGCACGCGAGAGATTCGACGCACCGATCTCGACCGTGGTCGACAATGCACTGGTCGACTTCTCGTTCAACGGCGATGCACGGCCGAACGCGGACACGATCACCTGGGCCGACTTCGACTCTCAACTACGCGGAGCTGTTGCCGGAACACTCAATACCACCCAGGCAGCGCTACCAGGCATGCGCGAACTCGGCTTCGGCCGAATCATCACTGTCGGAACCAATCTGGTCCAGAATCCGGTAGTTCCGTACCACGACTACACCGCTGCCAAGGCCGCACTGTTGGCACTGACACGGACGCTGTCCGCCGACCTCGGTCCGGACGGGATCACAGTCAACATGGTCTCGGGCGGCTTGCTCCGCACCACCGATGCGAGCGCCGCAACACCGGAAGCCGTGTTCGACATGATCGCGGCAAGCACTCCCCTGCGCCGAGTCACCACGCCGGACGAATTTGCCGACGCTGCACTCTTTTTCGCCTCCCCATGGTCGCGGGCCGTGACCGGCCAGAACCTGGTTGTCGACGGCGGACTCGTCAAGAACTGATGGGCGCACAACTGCGGATAGGTGCGTTCCTGCTCGGTTGCGGACATCACAGTGCGGCATGGCGTCATCGCGACTCACCGGTCGAAAGTCTCGGCGACATCACGTATTACGAGTCGCTCGCCCAGATCGCCGAACGCGGCAAGCTGGACGCCGTCTTCTTCGCTGACGGTCACAGTGTTCGCGAACCCGAGTCGGGTGCGTCGTGGTTTCTCGAGCCGATCACCGCATTGACTGCCATGGCACGAGCGACAGCGGACATCGGCCTGGTGACCACCATTTCCACCACTTTCTACACGCCGTTTCACGCGGCGCGACTGTTGGCCTCGCTCGACCACATCAGCGGCGGACGGGCCGGCTGGAACGTCGTGACCTCGATGTTCGACCAGGAGGCGCGCAACCACGGACTCGAGGCGATGCCCGATCACGCATCCCGATACGAACGAGCCGACGAATTTGTCGAAGTGGCCCTCGCATTGTGGGATTCATGGTCGGAAGACGCGCTGATTCTCGACCGGTCGGGGCGTTTTGCCGACGCAAACAGGATTTCTCGAATCGATCACGACGGCAAACATTTTCGGGTGGACGGGCCGTTGACGGTTCCGCGCTCCCCGCAAGGCCGGCCGGTGTTGTTCCAGGCCGGGGCGTCCGAGCAGGGCCGCGATCTGGCGGCGCGTCGCGCCGAGGCAATCTATTCGGTTGCCTACGACTTACCCAGCGCACAGGCCTACTACGCGGACGTGAAATCGAGAATCGAGCGAGCCGGCCGGGATTCGAACTCTGTCGCCGTGATGCCGGGACTGGTCACCTACGTCGGCAGCACCGTCGCCGAGGCCAGGGCGAAGAAGGCCGAACTCGATCTCCTGCTGCCCACCGAACAGTCGATACGCCAACTCTCGTTGTTCACCGGACAGGATTGCGAGAACTGGGATCTCGACGGGCCCGTGCCCCCGTTGCCTCCACTCGAAGCGTTCACCGGGCCGCAGGGACGCTACGCCACTATTTTGCGGATCGTCGAGAAGGACGCACCGACTGTGCGGGAGCTCCTCGGGACGCTCGCTGCGGGTGGTGGTCACGCAACGATGATCGGAACACCGGAGTCGATTGCCGACGAGATGGGGTCCTGGTTGAACGGCCGCGGTGCCGACGGTTTCAATCTGATGCCGCCGACCTATCCGCAGGGTCTGGAAGATTTTGTCGATCACGTGATTCCGGTGCTGCAGGCGCGTGGGTTGTTCCGTCGCGAATACGAGGGAGCGACTCTGCGAGAAAACCTCACCTAGTCCGGCAGTAGCGGCACCGACAGGTCCGGATCGCGTCCCAGGAGCACTCCCCTCGTGAGGGCCGCGGAGCCGAACTTCTTCCGGACAATGTCCATTGCCGAGTCGAGGGCGGCAGTGTCCGGACCCGCGAATCCTGGACCGTCGAAGGGCAATTCGAGTTGTTCGGCGCCGTCCCGATCCAGGTTGGAGACAGCGACACCGATCAACGTGATGCCCTTGTCCGCGATCATCGGTATCGCTTCGTCCAGCAGCACCATCGAGGCGCTCAGCAATTCCGCTGTGTCGGCGGTGGACCGGCGCAGCGTGTGAGATCGAGTTGCCCGCGTGAAATCCGCGAAGCGGAGCCGGAGCGTGACCGTGCGCCCCGTCCGCTGCGCCGAACGCATGCGTCGACTGACACGGTCGACAAGGGACATCAACGACGCATCGAGTTCTGCGCGGGGATGGGATCCGCGACCCAGCGCATGCTGAGCACCCATCGAACTGCGGCCACGATAGGCGCGGACGGGGCGCGGATCTCGATTGTGTGAGAGTGCGTAGAGATGGCGACCGGCGCCGCCCCCGAGAATCGAGACGATCGAGGATTCGTCGTGCCGAGCGATGTCACCCACCGTCACGATGTCGAAGTTTCGCAGCTTCTGGGCCGTGATCTTGCCGACGCCCCACAGCTTCTCGACCGGCAAGGGATGCAGGAACTCGGTCTCGCCCTCCGGCGGCACTCGCAGCAATCCGTCGGGTTTCGCGAATGCACTGGCGACCTTGGCCAGGAACTTGGTGCGTGCGATTCCGACCGTGATCGGTAGTCCGACCTGCTCGGCCACATCGCGTCTGAGGTTGGCTCCGATCTGCAGCGGGTTTCCCACGATCTTGGCGAGCCCGCCGACCTCGAGAAAGGCCTCGTCTATGGAGATTCCTTCGACCAGCGGCGACGTGTCGTGAAAGACGTCGAACACGTCTTTGCTCGCCTGCGAGTACGCCGACATTCGCGGAGGGACGACTATCGCCTGAGGACACAGTGATCGGGCCTGACCACCGCTCATGGCTGTGCGAACCCCGAACGCCTTGGCCTCGTAGCTTGCCGCCAAGACCACCCCACCACCGACGATGACCGGCCTGCCGGCCAGAGTCGGGTCGTCGCGTTGCTCGACTGATGCGTAGAACGAATCGAGGTCCGCATGCAGGATTGTTGCGTCACCTGTGGACCGACCACCGCCAGAATGATTACCGCCAGAATGATTACCGCCGGAACGAGTATCGCCGGGGTGCTCACCTGGCGTTTCTTGGTCCAGCGGTTCATATGACACGAACATATGTTCCCATGACCCACCGACACTGCGTAAGGTTCGGAAATAGATTCCATGGAATTAATCACGAATCGGGCGTACGGTGAGAAAATGATTCCACGGAATGCATATCGGTTCTGAGTCTGCTCTTGACCAGATCAGCCCTGAGCAGGCACTTCGACAACCTCGTCCGCTTCGAAACCGAACTGTGGACGGCCGTCGACCAGCGACTCCGAATCGAGCACGACCTGCCACTGAGTCGATTCGAGCCGATGCAGATCATCGACAGGCTCGGCTCCTGTCGGGTCTTCGACATCGCCGAGGCCCTCGCGATCACCGTCGGTGGCACGAGCAAGCTGGTGGATCGAATCGAAGCGGCTGGACACTGCCGTCGAAAATCCAATCCCACCGACAAACGATCCTCACTCATCGAGTTGACTCCCGAGGGCAATGAGCTGTTGCGGCGGGCGAAGGCAACGTTCGACGGCGAATTGGAGCGCCGTCTCGGTTCCGTGCTGACGCCCGACGCTCTCGATCGATTCGGCGCCACACTGGCCACGCTGCGTGAAGCCAATCGAAACCTGACACCGACCACGAAGGAAAAAGCATGACCGACACAATGCGCGCAATCGTGCTCGACGCCCCCGGCCCGCCAGAAGCATTGACTATCAAAGTGATTCCGATACCCGTGCCGATTGCGGGCTGGGTACTGGTCCGGGTGAAGGCATTCGGCCTCAATCGATCCGAACTTCACACCCGCCTCGGCCTCGCCGAAGGCGTGACATTCCCGAGGGTGCTGGGCATCGAGGCCGTCGGCGAAGTGGTGAACTGCCCCGGCGGGGAGCTCACCGAAGGCCGGCAAGTCGCCGCCATGATGGGTGGGATGGGGAGGACGTTCGACGGCGGTTATGCCGAGTACACGTGCGTTCCCGTCAGTCAGGTCGTTCCCTTCTCGAGCGAACTGGACTGGTCGACAGTGGGAGCTGTTCCCGAGATGCTGCAGACGTCCTACGGCTCGCTGACGGTAGGACTGGACGCGAAATCCGGTCAATCCCTGTTGATCCGGGGAGGAACCTCCTCGGTCGGCATGGCAACCGCAGTCCTGGCGAAGCAGTGGGGACTCACTGTCCTTGCGACCACCCGAGATGCGAACAAAGCGTCGTCGTTGACCGCTATCGGGGTTGACCACGTTATCGTCGACGACGGTGCTGTGGCCGGCCAGGTTCGAGACATCCTCCCGGGCGGTGTTGATCTGGCCCTCGAATTGGTCGGAACACCAACACTTCCCGACACGTTGCGCGCGACCCGCGTTCACGGCACCGTGTGTTTCACGGGAATGCTGTCCAACGAGTGGACAGTCAAAGACTTTTATCCGATCGACTACATTCCACGCGGAGTGCGATTGACCTCGTACGGTGGGGACGCGTCCGACCTGCCTGCCGACGTACTGCAAGACTTCCTCTCCGCTGTGGCGTCAGGCGAGGCGGTGGTACCGATCGACGAGGTGTTCGCGTTCGAGGACATCGCGCGAGCACATGCCAAGATGGAAGCCGGTACGGCACGTGGCAAATTGGTAGTTGTGCTCTGACCTGGCTTCTCACACCACGAATCGATAACCCATTCCTGCCTCGGTGATCAGATGCTTGGGGTTCGCCGGGTCATCCTCGAGCTTCCGACGAAGTTGAGCCAGGTAGACACGTAGATAGTGGGTCTCGGTGTCGTACGCCGGTCCCCACACTTCCCGAAGCAACTCCTTCTGCCCGACCAGCTTTCCGCGGTTGCGCACAAGCATCTCGAGCATGCCCCACTCGGTCGGAGTCAGATGCACCTGTTCACCGCGCCGACTCACTGTTTTCGCAGCCAAGTCCACCGTGAAGGACGCGGTCTCGACCGACGGTTCCGAAGTGTCCGCCGCGGAGGTTCCCCGCCTCGCCGCAGCGCGCACGCGGGCCAGAAACTCGTCCATCCCGAAGGGCTTGGTGACGTAGTCGTCCGCACCGGCGTCGAGAGCCTCGACCTTGTCCGCGGAATCCGTGCGCGCCGACAGCACGATGACCGGCGCCGTGCACCAGCCACGCAGGCCGGCAAGCACTTCGGTGCCGTCCATGTCGGGCAGTCCGAGATCGAGTACCACGACGTCCGGTGGACGCTCGGCAGCAGCCCGCAAGGCACCGGCGCCCGTCGACGCGGTCACCACCTCGTACCCGCGCACCGAAAGATTGATACGCAGAGCTCGCAGAATCTGCGGTTCGTCGTCCACTACCAGGATTCGACTCATGATCCATTCCCATTCGTACCGGCCGCAGCCAACTCCACGATCATCGTCAATCCCCCACCAGGTGTGTCTGTGGCGCTGACCGTTCCGCCCATCGCATCGACAAATCCGCGCACCACGGAAAGTCCGAGGCCCACTCCGCCGGTGTTGTCGCGATCTCCCATCCGTTGGAACGGCTGGAACATCGTTTCGGCCTCACCTCGCGGAACACCTGGGCCCGTATCGGCAACACTGATCACCACACGATCACCGAGTTGCGCCGCCCCGACGCGCACCGGGGTTTTTCCCCCGTAGCGCAGAGCGTTGTCGACGATGTTCGCAATCACCCGCTCGAGCAGACCTTGATCTGCTTGCACTGCAACGGTACCCACGTCGACGACTACACTTCGAGCCCGCGAATCCGAGCGTCCACCGATGCCGAGGCCCAGCAACGCGCGGTGAACCACCTCGTCCAGATACACCGGCCGCAGCGTGGGTTTCACCACCCCGGCGGCAAGTCGGGACGAGTCGAGCAAGTTCCCGACCAGCGCCGTCAACTGATCCGCCGACTCCTCGATGGTTGCCAACAATTCAGCGGTGTCTTCGGCCGAGAACTCGATGTCGTCGCTGCGCAGACTCGACACCGCCGCCTTCACTCCGGCGAGAGGCGTTCGCAGGTCATGGCTTATCGCTGACAGCAGGGCTCGACGCAGTTGATCAGCCTCGGTGAGCGCGGCAGCCTTGCTCGCCTCGACTGTCAGTTTCTCCTGGCGGATCATCCCAACTGCTTGGTGAGCCACCACCGTCAGCACTCGTCGATCCCGCGCACTCAGGTCGGGCCCAGCCAACAACAGCGCGTATTCCCCGTCGTTGACTTCACAGACCGTATCCGCTTCGTCGTCCGTGGTCGGCGGCTGCGTACCCACGGCGGCGATGACTCCGTCGTCGTGATGAATGACGGAAACCCCTCGCTGGCGATAGATTTCGAGTGCCTTCGCCAGAAGTGTCGACAGATCCGCTCCGCGGAGAACTGATCCCGCGAACAGTGTGAGCAGTTCGGCTTCCTCGGATGCGCGCTTCGCCTCGCGGGCGCGCTTTGCTGCGGCGTCGACCAGAACGGCAACTGCCACAGCCACGATCAACAGCACGACAGTGGTGATGAAGTTGTCAGGTTCGGCGATGGTGAAGCTGTACCGCGGATCGGTGAAGAAGTAATTGAGCAGCAGTCCCGAGATCAGGGCCGACAATATCGCCGGGCCGACGCCGCCGAGGAGGGCGACCAGAACGACCACGACGAAGAACAGCGCGTTCTCGCCGTTGACCCCGGAGATTCGGTCGACGAGACCCATGATCGCGGCCGCGAGCGAAGGCACGACGATCGCCGCAATCCACGACAGGACCCGGCGCTCCGAGCGCCCCAGCACCGAAATGCGTCGTCGCGCCGTCGCTTCCTCGTGCGTGACCATGTGAACGTCGATACCACCGGACTGCTGAACCACCGCAGCGCCGATCCCCTCGTCGAGGATGCGAGCCAGGCGGGAACGCCGCGACGTTCCCAGCACCAACTGTGTGGCGTTCTCCTCACGCGCGAACTCGAGGAGCGTCGACGGTACGTCGTCACCGACAACGGTGTGAAGCGTGGCGCCGACTCCGACAGCCAACGCGCGCACCTTGCCCATCTCTGGGGCCGAGACACCGGTGAGTCCGTCACCGCGTACGACGTGGACCACCATCAGCTCGGCGCTCGACTTCGACGCGATTCGAGATGCGCGTCGTACCAGGGTTTCCGACTCCGGTCCCCCGGTCACGGCAACGACGACACGCTCGCGCGCTTCCCAGGTATCGGTGATCTTGTTCTCGGCCCGGTATTTCGCCAGTGCGGCGTCCACCTGATCGGCCACCCACAGCAGAGCCAGTTCGCGTAGCGCCGTGAGGTTTCCGCGTCTGAAGTAATTGCCCAAGGCCGCATCGACCCGTTCCGGTGAATACACGTTTCCGTGAGAAAGTCTGCGGCGCAGCGCCTCCGGGGTGATGTCGACCAGCTCGACCTGCGCCGCACTACGCACTACCGCGTCCGGAACCGTCTCCTGCTGAACCACGCCGGTGATGTGCGCGACAACGTCGTTGAGGCTTTCGAGGTGTTGCACGTTGACCGTGGACAGAACGTCGATCCCGGCTTCGAGCAGTTCCTGTACGTCCTGCCAGCGCTTGTGATTCTTGCTCCCTGGCGTGTTGGTATGTGCCAACTCGTCCACCAGGACAAGGGCCGGACGCCGAGCCAACACGGCCTCGACGTCCAGTTCCGGCATCCGTGTTCCGCGATAATCCACCAGCTTGGGCGGCACTGTTTCGAGGTCTCCGATCTGCGCCGCGGTGCGGGCGCGGCCGTGTGTCTCCACGACGGCCGCGACCACGTCACAGCCACGATCTCGACGCCGATGAGCCTCACCGAGCATCGCGAAGGTCTTTCCGACGCCAGGCGCAGCGCCGAGGTAGATACGCAATTCACCACGTTTGCGTGCCCTACCGAAAGTTTGACCGACCTTCTCCGAAGAACTCACGTGACAATCATCCACCAGTCGTCGGTGCAGCACACGTAGGTGCCGTCAATCCGAGTGCCAGGTTCAATTCCAGTACGTTGACTCGCTCGGCTCCGAGAAATCCGAGTTGCCGACCGTCGGTGTGCTCGGCCACCAAGTCCCGCACCTGGTCTTCCGAGATGCCGTTGTTCGCCGCCACCCTCGCGACCTGCAGTTCGGCGTACGCCGGACTGATGTGGGGATCGATACCCGAGCCCGAACCGGTGACTGCGTCGACGGGAACCGATGCCGGGTCGACACCCTCACGTGCCGCGATGGCTGCCCGGCGCTCGATGACGAATCCGGCCAGAATCTCGCTGCTCGGCCCCTGGTTGGACGGCAGTGCCGCAGCGGGATCACCGGTGGCAAACGGATCCTCGTCCGAAACGGATCCGACAACACGATTGTGAAAGAACGGGTCCTGCTGCCCTTCGGCGACCTGCGGATCGACACCCACCCAGGCACTGCCGACCACGCAACCGGCGGCATCGGTGACCGGTGAGCCTTCGGCAGATCCGGAGCTGATCCGGCTGACACCCCACACCGCGGCGGGATAGACCACACCGAGAACGACGGTGAGCGCGAGCAATACGAGCAAACCCGCCCACACCTGTTTGGCAAAACCGATAGTGAAACGCATGTCAGGTCACCCAATTCCAGGAATCAAACGTACGACGAGATCGATCAACCAGATACCGACGAACGGTGTGATCACACCGCCGAGACCGTAGACGAGCAAGTTACGTCCGAGCAACTGCGATGCCGTCGACGGTCGGTATCGAACACCCTTGAGTGCCAACGGAATCAAACCGATGATCACCAAGGCGTTGAAGATCACGGCCGAGACGATCGCCGATTCGGGGGTGGCGAGACGCATGATGTTCAACGCGTCCAGCTGCGGGTAGATGCCGCTGAACAAGGCCGGCAGGATTGCGAAATACTTCGCCAGGTCGTTCGCCAACGAGAATGTGGTCAACGCGCCGCGGGTGATCAGCAATTGCTTGCCGATTTCCACCACCTCGATCAGCTTGGTGGGATCGGAATCGAGATCGACCATGTTCCCGGCCTCTTTGGCTGCCGAGGTTCCCGTGTTCATCGCGACCCCGACATCCGCCTGGGCAAGGGCGGGAGCATCATTGGTCCCGTCACCGGTCATCGCGACGAGACGTCCGCCTTCCTGTTCCTTCCGGATCAGGGCCAGTTTGTCTTCCGGGGTGGCCTCCGCCATGAAGTCGTCGACGCCCGCCTCGTCGGCAATCGCCTTCGCGGTCAACGGATTGTCGCCGGTGATCATGATCGTGCGAATACCCATCGCCCGGAGTTCGGCGAACCTGTCAGCCATTCCCGGCTTGACGACGTCGGACAACGCGATCACGCCGAGGATCGAGGTACTCTCACCATGCTTGACGGCAACTACCAGCGGCGTTCCGCCCGCTTGGGCGATGTCGTTCACGGTGTCGGTCACCGCGCTCTCCGCGTGTCCACCGCCACTGACGACCCAGTTCATCACCGCATCTGCTGCACCCTTTCGGATTTGGCGTCCGGAGTGGTCGAGTCCGCTCATCCGGGTTTGTGCCGTGAACGGAACGAACTCTGCGCGTTCCTCGTCCAGCGTCGGCTCGGCAGCGAGACCGAACTCCGCTGCGCACAGCTCGACGATGCTCCGTCCCTCGGGAGTTCCGTCGGCAAGGCTCGACAAGCGTGCTGCCGCAGCAAGATCGTCGGCGGATACACCGGGCGCCGGATGGAGTGCGGTGGCCCGGCGGTTACCGAAAGTGATGGTTCCGGTCTTGTCCATCAACAGGGTGTCGATGTCGCCCGCAGCTTCCACCGCGCGCCCCGACATCGCGAGAACGTTGCGCTGGACGAGGCGGTCCATGCCCGCGATACCGATCGCCGAGAGCAGCGCTCCGATGGTCGTCGGGATCAGGCAGACGAGAAGTGCGATCAGCTTGATCGGATCCTGCTCGTGCCCCGCGTACAAGCCCATCGGACCGATGGCTACGACGGCGAGGAGGAAGATGACGGTCAACGACGCGAGCAGGATGTTGAGCGCAATCTCGTTGGGTGTCTTCTGACGTGAAGCACCCTCGACGAGCGCGATCATCCGGTCCACGAACGAACTGCCCGGTGCTGCGGTGATTTCCACGACGATGCGGTCCGAGAGAACCGTCGTACCACCGGTGACGGCGCACCGGTCACCACCGGATTCACGGACCACCGGCGCGGATTCACCGGTGATCGCCGATTCGTCTACGGAGGCAATACCTTCGACCACGTCGCCGTCGCCGGGGATGACCTCGCCGGCAATCACTATCACCCGATCGCCGACCACCAGTTCGGTGCCCGACACCGATTCGATCGCACCGCTCATCGTGATCCGATGTGCTGTGGTGTCCTGCTTCACCTTTCGCAGACTCGCCGCTTGCGCCTTGCCGCGCCCTTCGGCCACGGATTCGGCAAGGTTCGCGAAGATCACCGTGAACCAGAGCCACAGGGTGATCACCCAGGAGAACACCGAGGGATCGGCGATCGCCATGACAGTGGTGATGACGGAACCGACGAACACCACGAACATGACCGGGTTTCGGGCGAGGTGGCGTGGGTCGAGTTTGCGCACGGCCCCCGGCAACGCGGTGATCATCTGCCGCGGGTTGAAAACGCCTGCGTGTACTTGACGGGACTGCCCTGGATCAACCTTGTCGGCAGCGTCTTGCGCTACCACGGGTTTCTCACTGATACGCACGGTCATTGAAGAGCCTCCGCTAGCGGGCCCAGCGCGAGGGCCGGGAAGAATGTAAGTGCAGCAACAAGAACGACGGTGCCGGTCAACAAACCGGTGAACATCGGTCCGGACGTCGGGAGGGTGCCGGCCGTCGGCGACACCTTCTTCTGCGAGGCAAGAGCACCGGCCAAAGCGAGAACGAAGATGATCGGCAGGAAACGGCCGAGAAGCATGCAGATTCCGAGAGACGACTGGAACCAGTCGCTGGTGACCGTCAGACCGCCGAAGGCGCTGCCGTTGTTGTTCGAGGCGGAGGCGAAGGCGTAAAGCACCTCACTGAACCCGTGGATCGATCCCGGCGTGCCCGGATCTCCCCCGTTGCCTTGATAACCGGTGGTCGAACCGAGGATGACGGTGATGGCGGTACCGATCAAGACCAGCGCGGGCATGACCAGAATCGACAGCGCCGCAAGGGTGATCTCGCGTCGACCCAACTTCTTGCCGAGATATTCGGGCGTGCGACCGACCAGCAGTCCGCCGACGAACACTGCGATCAATGCCAGCACAAGAATCCCGTAGAGGCCGGTTCCGACTCCACCTGGCGCAATTTCGCCGAGCAACATGTTGAGCAGGACCGCGCCGCCGCCGAGGGGCGACATGCTGTCGTGGGCCGAGTTCACCGCGCCCGTCGACGTCCCCGTGGTCGCCACCGCGAACAACGCCGATCCGGGGATTCCGAAGCGAACTTCCTTGCCCTCCATCATCGAACCAGCTGCTGTGGCGGCAACACCGCGTGCGCCGGATTCGGCAGCGAGCGTGACTGCGAGCAGCCAGCTCCACAGGATTCCCATCACTGCCAGCAGGGTGAGGCCTTGCCTACGATCCCCGACGAGAGTTCCGAACGTTCGGGTGAGGCAGACCGGAATCAACAGGATCGCCAGGATCTCGACGACATTGCTCAACGGGGTGGGGTTCTCGAACGGGTGCGCCGAGTTGGCAGCCAGTATCCCGCCACCGTTGGTGCCGAGTTCCTTGATCGCTTCCTGGGACGCGACGGGGGCCAGTGCATTGGTCACCGCATTGCCGTCGAGGCCGGTGGAGGCGAAACCGCTGTGGAACGACTGGATCACTCCCTGGCTCAACAGGATCAGGGCGATCACGAAGGAGAACGGGAGGAGGATGCGCAGAGAACCACGCGTCAGATCGACCCAGAAGTTGCCGATCTCGCCGCCCCTGGCCACCCGAATGAAGCCGCGAACCAATGCGATGGCCACCGCCATGCCGACCGCTGCCGAGACGAAGTTCTGCACCGCCAGACCGACGGGCTGAACGAAGTTGCTCATCGTCGTTTCCGGCGTGTACGACTGCCAGTTGGTGTTCGCCACAAACGAAATCGCGGTGTTGAACGCTACGGCAGGACTGACCCCGGACAGACCGTCACTCAGCGGCAGTACTCCCTGAATCCGTTGCAGGAAGTACAGGAACAATGCGCTGGCCAGCGAGAATCCGAGAACGCTTGCGGCGTAGCCGTACCACGTCTGCTCGGCCCTGGAGTCGATCCGACCGACGCGGTAGATCACACTCTCGACCCGAAGATCTCGCGTCGACGAGTAAACACGCGCCATGTAGTCGCCCACCGGGACGTAGGCGATTGCCAGAACGACGAGGACAAAAGCGATCTGCAGGCCGGCTGCAAGAGCGGGCGACATCAGAACCTCTCAGGATCTACGAGTGCAACGAGCAGGTAAATGACCAATGCCGCGGCGACGGCGATCAGAACCACGCTGACCACACCGGCAACCGTCATTTGGGAGCGCTCGCCTGTAGGGCGCGCAGTACCAGCGCGCACACGAGAAAACCGCCGAGAATCAGAGCAACGTAGGCCAGATCGGCCATGAGCTTCCCTCTTCGAAATCTTTTGCCGTGCTGCTGTGCATCGCAGCCATGACGCGCGGTCGCCCTCGACCGGATGCGCTCTCTCAGCTTCGACCTCCGGAAAGGCCGATTCCGCGTCTCTGACGATCCGCTTACGCACTGACCTGGCGTCTTGACGCGATCTTGACGCGAAACCGAAGTTCACTAATACTGAAACAAGTTACTGTTCGTTCGAACGAACAGTTTTGCGAAGGGAACCTGATGACTTCTCGAACCGACCACGATCTCGCCCCCGGTCTTGTCGACCAGGTTGCGAGTCTGGCCTCGGGCGCTACCTCGTCCGTCGCGGCCACCGAGGCAACGCTGAGCCGGATCGAGGCCACTCAGCCTCACCTCAATGCGTTCAAGATCGTGCGGCGAGAGAAGGCACTCGAGGAAGCTGCCGAGGCCGACAGACGTCTCGCACTCGGCGAGCGTCTGCCGCTGCTCGGTGTGCCGATCGCAGTGAAGGACGACGTCGACATCACCGGCGAACCCACGGCCTTCGGTTGCCCTGGCGATTTCCCGGCCAAGACCGAGGACTCGGAGATGATTCGACGCCTCCGCGACGCCGGCGCAGTGATCGTGGGCAAGACCAACAGTCCGGAATTGGGCCAGTGGCCGCTCACGAGCGGTTCAGCCTTCGGTTACACGCGCAATCCGTGGTCGCGTCACCACACTCCAGGCGGATCGTCGGGCGGCACCGCCGCGGCCGTCGCCGCCGGATTGGTCAGCGCCGGAATCGGTTCCGACGGTGCCGGTTCCATCCGAATCCCTGCGGCCTGGACCAACCTCGTCGGAATCAAACCGCAGCGCGGGCGCATCTCAACCTGGCCCGACGCCGAAGCGTTCTACGGCCTGACGGTCAACGGACCGCTCGCTCGCACCGTCGCCGACGCGGCACTGCTGCTCGACGTCGCTGCCGGCAACCATGACGGCGACCTCCACAAGCCGACACCGGTCACCGTCAGCGACGCGGTGGGACGCGACCCCGGAAAACTGAAAATCGCGCTTTCCCTTCGCAATCCGTTCACCGCCACTCCCGTGAAGCTGGACCCGGAAGTGCGCCTGGCCGTGCATTCGATCGCCGACACGCTGCGGGAACTCGGACACCACGTCGTCGTCGACGATCCCGCATACGGCCTGATCTTCGGCCTGAACTTTCTGCCCCGCTCACTCGTCGGGGTCCACGACTGGCTCGGACGCGTTCCCGACCCGACACTCGTCGATGCCCGAACACGTGGAAATGCACAGAACGGCAAGCTACTTCGCGGCGCACCTCTGCGCGCGGCCCGCGCGGCCGAGCCGCGGATGCGAAAGCGGATCGGAGCGATCTTCGACACCTACGACGTCGTCCTGGCACCCACGACGGCAACTCCACCGATCATGGCGACCGCGATCGACGGCATCGGTGGCTGGGACACAGACAAGGTCATGACCGGCGCCTGCCCCTACGCGTGGCCGTGGAATGTCCTCGGCTGGCCCTCGGTCAACGTGCCGGCCGGATTCAGCAAGGCCGGCCTGCCCATCGGTGCGCAGTTGATGGGCAACGAGAACACCGAACCTCTGTTGGTCTCCCTCGCTTCACAATTGGAATCGGTCCTGCGTTGGGATCAGGTCCGACCCGAGCCGTGGTGGTGACCCGATGAGTAACCGGGACGTTCGCGAGCGAATACTCGACGCCGTTCTGCACGTCGTCGGTACCGACGGCATCCCGGGTGTGAGCAACCGGCGCATCGCCGCGCAGGCCGGCGTCTCACTCGGATCGATCACGTATCACTTCGCCAGCCAGTCGGACATGCTGCGGGCCGCGCTGTCTCGTTTCGTGACAGACGAGACGACGCGCCTGCGCGCCTTGGCCGAGGAGTACCGCGACAAAGGTCTGAGCGTCGAGGACGCCGCGGCAATAGCCGAAAAGGTGACGCGAGATCTTTCGTTCTCGGCGGAGCGGATCGCGCCGTTCGAGATGTACATCGCCGCCGGGCGCGACCACGAACTCCACGAAGTCGCCGTCGAATGCTTTGCCGCCTACGACGATTTGACCGTCACGATTCTGACGGCACTCGGTGTACCTGATCCGGAGTCGATTGCATCGACGCTCGTCGCCGTCATCACCGGCCTCCAACTCCGACGCCTGGCCACCGGCGTCGACGAGCAGGACATCGGCGCGGCGATCCTCAGGGTCCTCCGGCCCTAGAAGCCCAGCCGGCCGAGCTGCTTCGGGTCGCGCTGCCAGTCCTTGGCGACCTTGACGTGCAGCTCCAGGAAGATCCGCACACCGAGCAGCTTCTCGATCTGCAGGCGCGCACTGGTACCGACTTCCCGCAGACGCGCTCCGCCCTTACCGATGACGATGCCCTTCTGACTGGGCCGCTCGACGTAGAGCAGTGCATGCACGTCGAGCATCTCGCCCTGCTTCTCGGTGCGTCCCTCACGCGGGATGACCTCCTCGATCACCACGGCCAGGGAGTGCGGCAATTCTTCGCCGAGCCCCTCGAGCGCAGCCTCACGGATCAGTTCGGCCATGAGCACCTCTTCGGGCTCGTCCGTCAATTCGCCGTCCGGGTAGAAGGCCGGGCCCTCGTCCATCAGACCGGCGAGGACGTCGACCAGGATCTCGACCTGTTCACCCGACTTCGCGGACACCGGAACGACCTCGGATTCGGGGCCGAGCAGGGTGGACAGCGCGAGCAACTGCTTTCCGACGGCGTCGCGGCTGACCTTGTCGATCTTGGTCACGATGCCGACAAGCTTGGTCTTGGGCGCCATCTGACGGACCTGCTGCACGATCCAGCGGTCTCCGGGCCCGATGGCCTCGTCGGCCGGGATGCACAGGCAGATGACGTCGACCTCGGAGTACGTGTCGCGAACCAGGTCATTGAGGCGCTGCCCGAGCAAAGTGCGGGGCTTGTGCAGTCCAGGGGTGTCGACCAGGATCAGCTGCGCATGCTCGCGGTGAACGATGCCGCGAATCGTGTGGCGCGTCGTCTGCGGGCGCGAGGACGTGATCGCGATCTTGCTGCCGACCAACGCGTTGGTCAGCGTGGACTTGCCCGTATTGGGTCGACCCACGAAACACACGAAGCCTGACCGGAATTCGTTCTTGCTCATAACTGCTCCTCGCTGAACTCTCGCTCAGTCATCGGTGTCTTCTGTCTCTTCGTCTTCGGACGGCGGGATGCGCTGCACGAACACCGTGCTGATGCGTACCCGGCCTCGGCCCGTATTGGTTCCCTCGCCGCGCAGGATCAAACCGTCGTACTCCACTTCGGAACCGGGAAGTGGCACTCGGCCGAGTACGTATCCGATCAGCCCGCCGACGGTCTCCACCTCGTCGAGTTCGAGTTCGAGATCGAACAATTCACCGAGGTCTTCGATGGGAAGTCTCGCGGATACGCGGAACATTCCGTCACCGAGATCCTCGATGGGCGGCGTCTCGTCCTCGTCGTATTCGTCGGCGATCTCACCGACGATCTCTTCGATGACGTCCTCGATCGTGACGAGCCCGGCGATTCCGCCGTACTCGTCGACGAGTATCGCCATGTGGTTGCGGTCGCGCTGCATCTCGGCCAGCAAGCTGTCGAGCGGCTTCGAGTCGGGAACGAAGACGGCGGGCCGCATGACGTCGCAGACGTTGACGTTCCGGCCGCCGTCGGGCAGGTGGTAGGTCTGCTTGACCAGATCCTTGAGGTAGACGACACCGAGCACGTCGTCGACGTTCTCCCCGATGACCGGCAGGCGCGAGTGACCACTGCGCACGGCCAACGACGTTGCCTGCCCGGCATTCTTGTCGTTCTCGATCCACACCATGTCGGTGCGCGGCACCATCACCTCGCGTGCCGACGTGTCTCCGAGCTCGAAGACGGACTGGATCATTCGGCGTTCTTCGTCGGCCACGACGCCACGTTCCTGCGCCATGTCCACGAGTTCACGCAACTCGATTTCCGACGCGAACGGGCCGTTGCGGAAGCCCTTACCCGGGGTCAATGCGTTACCCACGAGGATCAGGACGCGACTGATCGGCCCGAGCAGAACCCCGATCCACAGCAGTGGCAGCGACGCGGCCATCGCGATGGAGTACGCATGTTGGCGCCCAAGCGTTCTCGGTCCGACGCCGATGACCACGTACGAGACGAGAACCATGATCACCGCGGTGACGGTCAGTGCCCAGCCCAGCGAGAGGACGTCGATCAGGCCGCCCACGAGTACGACGGTGGCCGTGATCTCGCACAAAATACGAAGCAGGACCATCAGATTCACGTATCGCGGACGATCGGTCAGGATGCGTTGCACTCGCGCGGCGCCGGCTCGCTCTTCCTTTGCCATCTCGTCGATCCGCGCCGACGAAATGGTGTTGAGCGCCGAGTCGACGGCCGCGAACACACCACCGACCGGGACAAGAGCAATCGCCAGAACAAAGAGCGCTATGGCGCTACTCACTACAGAACCCCCGGATAACTGTTATCGGTCCACTCCGTCGACGAAACCGGTCTTACCGAGCAGCTTCTGATCGCGTTCGGCCAGTGCTGCTTCGCGGTCGATACGGCGAAGGTCTTCGTACCACTCTTCGAGGAGGCTGTTCTGCAAGCCGAACATCTCCTTCTCCTCCTCCGGCTCCGCATGGTCGTAGCCGAGAAGGTGCAACACACCGTGGACGGTCAGGAGGGCAAGTTCGTGAGCCAGTGAATGCCCGGCCTTGTCAGCCTGATCCGCGGCGAAAGACGGACACAGCACGATGTCGCCGAGCATCGACGGCCCCGGCTCGGGGGAATCGGGACGGCCACCCGGCTCGAGTTCGTCCATCGGGAACGACATGACGTCGGTCGGGCCCGGCAGGTCCATCCAGCGAACGTGCAGATCCGCCATCGTCGCGGAGTCGACGAGAACCATCGACAGCTCGGCCGCCGGATGGACATCCATCCGAGCGATCACGAAACGGGCAACGCTGATCAACTCCGGTTCGGAGATGTCCATGCCCGATTCGTTCGAGACCTCGATGCTCATGTGCGACGCTCTTTCCTGGGAAAAGTAGGGGTTGATGCGTCGCTCAGCCTACCGTCGCGGTGAATGAGCATGTGCAGCGCGGCGCTGCGCCCGGTTTCCGACCGCCAACTCGCCGGACCGATCCGATTCGTGACGCTCGTAAGCGTCGACGATGTGAGAGACCAGCCGATGACGTACGACGTCGCTGCTGTCCAGAGTGGCGAAATGAATATCGTCGATCCCGGTGAGGATTTCGGATGCCGCGCGCAGACCCGAACGGGCCCCGCCCGGCAGATCGACCTGGGTCACGTCTCCGGTGACCACGATCT
>NZ_BAAILK010000041.1:65173-112946 GCF_054589475.1 Rhodococcus sp. no. 34 | reverse complement strand
TGGAACCGAACCCGAGGCGGGTCAGGAACATCTTCATCTGCTCGGCCGTGGTGTTCTGCGCTTCGTCCAAGATGATGAAGGCGTCGTTGAGCGTCCGGCCACGCATGTAGGCGAGCGGAGCGACCTCGATGACTCCGGCCTGCATCAACTTCGGAATCGCCTCGGGATCCATCATGTCGTGCAATGCGTCGTGCAGCGGGCGGAGATACGGATCGATCTTCTCGTGCAGCGTGCCGGGCAGAAAGCCCAGTCGCTCCCCGGCCTCGACTGCCGGCCTGGTCAAGATGATCCGAGAGACCTGCTTGGCCTGCAACGCCTGAACGGCCTTGGCCATGGCGAGGTAGGTCTTGCCGGTACCGGCCGGGCCGACTCCGAACACGATGGTGTTCTCGTCGATGGCGTCGACGTAGCGTTTCTGGTTGAGGGTCTTCGGCCGAATCGTCTTGCCCCGACGCGAAAGAATGTCGAGGGAGAGCACCTCGGCCGGAGACTCGCCGACCTCGTTGGTGAGCATGCCGATGGTTCGTCGAACAGCGTCCGGGGCAATGGGCTGCCCTCGACCGGCCAGCGACGCCAATTCACTGAACACACGTTCTGCCAGCGCCACGTCTGCAGCCGTCCCCGACAAGGAGATGGTTCCGCCACGTACATGAATGTCGGCACGAAGCTCACGTTCGATCGCGGTGAGATTCTCGTCCGTCGCCCCCAGGACTTGACGCACGGTCTCCGGCGCCAGATCCATACTCGAACGGACGGTGCGCTCTGCGGGCAGAGCGCGCTCGGTGATGGTGGTTACACGGTTCCCGTCGAGTTCACTGTGTTCACTCACGTGGTGAATATGGCCTGCTTTCTGGTCCGATCAGCCCACTCGACTCGTGAGCCTCGATACTTCGAAGTCTAGCGCCAGAGTCGGACACGGCCCACTTGTTAATCGTCCCGGCCTAATCCTCGCGGCGACCGGACGGCAGCGATTCGCGGATCCACTCCGACGCTTCGGCGACGATCTCGGAGCTTCTGTCCGGACTGATACCCGCGATGACCAGGCACACGGCGGCAAAGGATTCGCCCGAGTCCGTGATGAGCCCACTGTTGGCCTGATCGAACAAAGTGATCGTGATCGCCTCGGTCATCGCTACCAGAGTCTCGGCCGGCAGGTATTTCGAGAAGGTTCCGTCACGCTGACCGCGCTCGACGACGCTGATACTCACGGCACGCGCGGGCTCCATCAGATCGAGAATCCGCTGCTCCCCCAACTCTTTGCGAGCAAAGCTGAGCAGCATCCGGAAGCGATCACCGACCGGCCATGACAGCAATGCCAGTACGGCAGTCGCCAGATCCGGGCGCTCGGGCGGCTCGCCGGCTTGGCTCAGCGCAGCTACGAGATCGGTCGACGCCTCGTCCACGATGCCGTTGATCAGCGCCTCTCGGCTGTCGAAGTGCGCGTACACGGTTCGCCTGACCACACCGGCGGCCTTTGCGACGTCGTCCATGCTCGCATCCGGATCAGCAGCGAACGCCGTGATCGCCGCCTCGATGATGCGATTGCGATTGGCCGCGGCCTGACTACGACGCTGCCGTCCGCCCGATTCGGCAGTTCCCGAAACGACTGTGCCCGAATGCGTCAACGCGCGTTCCACCTCTTTCGACTGCCCAACTGTGATCTAGGTCAATCATAGTTGCACATCGGTGTGCAAGTTATTAACTTACACATCAGTGTGCAAATAGATCGAGGAGTGTCTTCGATCATCAGGAACGGAGTCGCGTCATGACGACACTCATGAGCAAACCTGTCTCGGAGATGGACCAGCCGTACTCACGGCGGTGGGCCGCGCTCGGGGTGTTGTGCCTGAGTCTGCTGATCGTCGTGATGGCGAATACCGCGCTGATCGTCGCGGCGCCGGACATGACCAGAGACCTCGGCCTCACCAGCACGCAACTTCAATGGGTCATCGACGGCTACACCGTTCCCTACGCCGCATTGATGCTGCTGTTCGGCGTGATCGGTGACAAGTACAGTCGCCGCGGCGCACTTCTCGCCGGACTGGCCGTGTTCGCCGGCGGCGCCGTCTTCGGCAGCATCGCGGACACCACCAACGCCGTCATCGCGGCACGAATGATCATGGGCGTCGGCGCCGCGATCATCATGCCCGCGACGCTTTCGCTTCTGGTCGCTACCTTTCCCAAAGCGGAGCGATCACGCGCCATCGCGGCGTGGGCGGCGACATCGGGTCTCGCGATTGCACTCGGTCCGCTGTTGGCCGGATGGATTCTCGACAGTCATTCCTGGAGCATCACTTTCCTGATCAACGTCCCGATCGCCGCAGTCGCTGCCGTCGCCGCCGTATTTCTGGTGCCGCCGAGCAAGGCCGAGCACCTGGGCCGGATCGACTGGATCGGCGGCGCACTCTCGGTGGTCACCATTGGCTCGCTCGTGTACTCGATCATCAACGGATTCCACTTCGGGTGGACCGGCGGACCCATCGGTGCCGCCGTACTCGCTGCGATCGGCCTCGTCTCGTTCGTCGTCTGGGAACTGCGTCACCCGCAGCCACTGCTCGACGTCCGTAAGCTCGGCCAGCGCATGGTCGGCGGCGCGACGCTCGCCGTACTTCTGCTGTTCCTGGCCGCCTTCGGCGCCATCTACTTCATCTCACAGCAGTTCCAGTTCATCCTCGGCTACGGCGCACTCGAAACCGGTGTTCGTCTGCTGCCCTTGGCAATTGCCGTTTCGATCGGCGCCGTTGTCAGTGGGCGGATCACTCCGCTGATCGGCGTCCGGGCATCCATCGTCGGCGGCATGGTGGTCGCCGCGATCGGCGTTCTGATTCTCACGCAGGTCGACGGCGATTCGGGCTACTGGATGTTCGCAGTCCCACTGATCCTGCTCGGCCTGGGCATCGGTCTCAGCGAACCGCCGGCCACCGACGCCATCATGGACAACTTCTCCGAGGACGATCTCGGTGCTGCGGGTGGCCTCAACGACACCGCCATCGAACTCGGCGGCTCGCTGGGTATCGCGATCCTCGGCTCGATCCTCGCTGCGAGCTACAAGGATTCGATTGCCGGATTCATCAATGGAATGCAGGTTCCGCAGTTGACGGGCGAACTTGCGCAACAGGCCGCGTACGCGATGGAGGTGTCGGGCGAATCCGTCGGCGGCGCTTCGTTGGTCGCCGAAGAGATGGCAGGCAACCCGTTGGCTGCAGCTCAGGCAGGGCCGTTGCTCGACGCCGCAGGCAGTGCCTACGCCGACGCGATTTCGGCGGCCAGTTGGGCGGGCGGTCTTGCACTGTTCGTGGGGGCAGTTGTCGTGGCGTTCATCCTGCCGGGCAAGAAGGCCCCTGTGGAAGTAGACCCCGCGTCAGTCTGACGTGCACGGAGCCAGCGGGTCTTCGGCGAGAACCAACTCGCGGGAGACCCGCCACGACTCGGTCGAGGGTGAGAGAAACGCGTCGTGTCCTTCGCCCTCGATCACACGCAGTGCCACGGGATCACCAGCCGCTTCCGCGGCTTTCGCGTACCGGGAGCTCACCTTGGCCGGCACCTGCAGATCGTCCGCACCCGTGACGCACACAACGGGGACGCCGATCGGCAATCGATGCTGCGGCGACGCACTGCGATACAGATCCGGGTCCGCGTCGAACGGAACGCCGAACAGATCCTCGATGAAGCTGATCCGTCGTCCACGCTCGCCTGCCGACGCCAGATCGAGTGCGGCCGCCTGTGCGATGACCCGTTCAGGCCGGGTGAACGTGTCCTTCTCCCCCGCCAGCCACACTGCAAGATGTCCTCCGGCCGAATGCCCGAGCAAGCGAATCTGATTCAGATCCAATTCGGCCGAGGACTTCCCGGCAACCAGTCCGGGGATTTCGTCGTACGCCGTTTTCACGTCGGCGGACATCTCCGGCCAACCACCGCCCGCCCCGAGACGGCGGTATTCGATGTTCCACACCGCGACGCCGTGCCGCGCGAGTTCGACGGCAAATGCGGTGCCCAGAGTCAATCCGTACTGCCCGCTCCAGAAGCCGCCGTGGATCTGCATGACGACCGGGATCGGGCCGTCAGCGACTCCGTCGGGAACGTAGAGATGCCCGAACTGCTGCTCGTGTCGGCCGTACGGAATCTTGAATCGAGGCACCGAGGAAATCTATCTCAGGCGAGGGCGCTGCCTGCGGCCCAGTCTGCCCAGGAAAGGGTCCAGTCGCCGTTCTGCCACACCTCCAGCGGAGCGCCGCCGGTGTTCTTGATCTCGACGACATCTCCCGGCTGCGAGAAATCGAAGAACCATTTGGCATTGGCCGCACTGAGATTGAGGCAACCGTGCGAGGTGTCGGTGTTTCCCTGCGCCCAGACGGTGCTCTCCAACTCGTGAAGATAGATACCGTCGGTGCTGATGCGGGTGGCCCAGTTGATGGATTCCTTGTAGCCGAGGCGCGAGTTGATCGGCAGACCGTAGGTCGACGAATCCATGATGACGGGGTTGGCCTTGTCCATCACGGTGTACGTGCCGGGCTGGGTCCAGAACGAGAGCGTCGTGCCGCCGATCGTCTCGGTGCCGCCCATTCCCATCGAGGTCGGCATTTCCTTGATCACCTGACCGTTTTCGTAGACGGTCACCATCTTGGTGTTGTCGTCGGCGACCGAGACGTGGGAGTCGCCGATCTTGAAGGACACGGTGTCGTCCTGCTGGCCGTACAGTCCGTTGCCGAGTTGCTTGCCGTAGATGTTCGCGTTCACCGAGACCGTCGTGCCTGGTGCGTAGTAGTTCTGCGGTCGCCAGTGAACGTTCTGACCGTCGACCCAGTACCACGAACCCTGTACGGGCGGATTGGTTGTGACCAGCAGAGACTTCTCGGCCGCGGCCTTGTCACCGATCAACTCGTCGAAATGAACGGCGACGACGGTGCCGACACCGTACGTGCCACCGTCCGATATCGAGGCGCCACCGGTGGTGTTGATGTACGCCCGGGTCTGGTTACTCGGCGCGACGGTGGTCAGCGTCGTGTTCTTGGTCGTGGCAACACCATTCGCGTCGACGGCGTCGACGACCAACTTGTAGGTCTTGCCGTATCCGAGTGGTTCGCTCGGTTTCCAGGACGTCTTGTCCGGCGTGGTGATACCGGCGACTTCCTTACCCTCGGGATTGGTCAGCGCGACGGTCGTCAGTGTTCCCTTCGCGACCTGGACCTCGATGGGGTCGAGTGGACTCACCGGAGTTCCGCCGTCCGCCGGGGTGACGGTGACTAGAGCCTCGCTGGTCGGGGTAGTGGTGACTGCGCTGCTGGAGGAACCCGTGTTGTCTCCGGTGGAGACCGTGCACCCCGCGACGAGCATCAACGCCGCCGCGGCACACACCGCTCCAACGATTCGCATATGCGCACGTGACAACATCTGGCCTCCTGAAATCCCCGAACCAACTCACGCCGAAGGCGACCCCCGACGTCCTTACGATAGTGCGCAAATCTGACACTTCGCTGAGCGCCGGATCCGATTCAGCTCGGGATCACAACAAGATCAGTGCAGTGGCCGTGGTCCCCAGCGATCGGTCAGCACTCCGATCGCGCCCAGAGCAACAGCCCCGGCGGTCGACGTGCGCAGGACCGTCGGGCCGAGAAGCACCGGAGTGGCCCCGGCCTCCGACAACGCGCTGATCTCCGAATCGTCGAGCCCACCTTCGGGACCGACAACCAGAAATACCTCGTCCGCGCTCGCCAGCGGCAAACCGGCCAACGGCGTCGTCGCCGATTCGTGAAGCACCGCAACCACAGCGCCACGGGCAACGGCGTCACGAACCAACGCGATCACCGCCGGCGTCTTGTGCAGTTCCGCAATTTCCGGGACGAACGCGCGTCTGGACTGCTTTGCCGCAGACACTGCCGCACTTCGCCAGCGTGCGACGCCCTTGGCGAGCTTGGGGCCCTCCCACTTGGCGACACAACGCAAGGACTGCCACGGGATCACCGCGTCGATCCCCGCCTCGGTCGCCAGTTCGACGGCCAACTCGGAACGCTCGGCCTTGGGAAGTGCCTGAACGAGGGTCACCAACGGCTTGGGCTGCTCGAGAACCTGAACGTCACTGACCAACAGTTCCAGGCGGTCCTTGCCGACGCTCGTCACCTCGGCGTCGGCCACCCGGCCACGGCCGTCGGCCAACACCAATCGCTCACCGACGCCGATCCGGCGGACAGTGGCCGCGTGGCGACCCTCCTGTCCGTCCAGAACTGCGATTTCACCGACGCCGGGAACCGGGTCGAGAAAGAAGACCGTTGCGGCCACCGTCAGCGGCCGCTGAATGCTTCGCGAAGACGCGAGAACAATCCACCGCTGTTCTGCGAGGCCGTCGAGACAACCTCGGCCTCGTCACGATCGCGGAGCAGCTTGAATTCCTTGAGCAGCTTGGACTGCTTGTGATCGAGACGGCTCGGGATGACCACCTCGAGGTGAGCGTGCACGTCGCCGCGCACTCCCGACCGCAGTTTCGGCATGCCATGACCGCGAAGAACAGCAACGTGTCCGGGCTGGGTGCCTGGCTCGATGGTGATTTCCTTGGGGCCGTCGATGATGGTGTCGACGGTGACAGTCGTACCGAGCGCTGCGTCGACCATCGGAACGCGGATCGTGCAGTGCAGGTCTTCACCGTCTCGAACGAAGACGTCGTGCTGCTGCTCGACGATCTCGACGTAGAGGTCGCCGGGGTGTCCGCCGCCTGGGCCCACTTCACCCTGCGCGGTCAAACGGATACGCATGCCACCGGCGACACCCGCGGGAACCTTCACGGTGATGTCACGCTTGGCCCGAACTCGGCCGTCGCCGCCACACTTGTGGCAGGGATCCGGGATGGTCTCACCGGCACCGCGGCACGTCGGGCAGGGACGCGAGGTCATGACCTGACCGAGGAACGAGCGCTGGATGGACTGAACTTCGCCGGCACCGTTGCAGGTCTCACAGCGGACAGGCTTGGAGTCGCCGTTGGTTCCGGCTCCGGTGCAGCTGTCGCACAGAATGGCCGTCTCGACGGTCACGTGCTTGCTGACTCCCGTCGCACATTCTGCGAGGGTCAGCTTGGTGCGAAGCAACGAGTCGGCTCCGGGCTGAACGCGACCGCGCGGCCCACGACCTGCGCCGCCACCGCCGCCGAAGAATGCTTCGAAGACGTCGCCGAGGCCACCGCCACCGAAGCCGCCGCCGAAGCCACCACCGCCGCCACCACCGGACTCGAGTGGGTCTCCGCCGAGATCGACGATGCGACGCTTCTCCGGGTCGGTCAGGACCTCGTAGGCCGTCGAGATCTCCTTGAACTTGGCCTGCGCCGCCTCGTCAGGGTTGACGTCCGGGTGCAGTTCGCGTGCCAGCTTGCGGTAAGCGCGCTTGAGCTCCTGGTCTGTCGCGTTCTTGTCGACGCCGAGCAATCCGTAGTAATCCCGTGCCACGTTGAGTCTCTCGTCCTTCTCTTACTTCTAGGTTTTCCTCAGTCCTCGCGAGGAGGCGTGCCGACGAATGTCGACGTCCGTCATCGCTCGGAGAGAACTTCGCCGATGTATCTGGCAACGGCGGCAACCGATGCAATTGTTCCCGGATAGTCCATCCGAGTGGGTCCGAGCACACCGACACCACCGAAAACGGTACCGGCCGCGCCGTAGCCAGTCGAAATCACGGAGGTTCCGCGCATCTGTTCGACCTGCGTCTCTTCACCGATCTGAACGGTGACCGTGCCGGAGTTCTGCGTCGCAGCGAGCAGTTTGAGGACCACTACCTGCTCTTCCAGTGCTTCGAGCACTGCGCGCAGCGAACCGGGGAAGCCGGCCAGACCGGAGAAATCGGCGGCGTTGCGCGTGAGATTCGAGGTTCCGCCCAGAACGAGGCGATCTTCCGGATGTTCGACCAGGGTCTCGACCAGCACCGTTGCCGAGCGGATCACGGCGTCGCGAAGGTCGGCCGGAGACTCGTCGGCCAGTTCCGCCACGGCAATCGACGCGGCGGCCAGGCGCTTGCCTTCCAGTGCTCCGCCGAGAAGCGTGCGCAACCGGGAAAGGTCTTCGTCTTCGAGGACGTCTCCGAGTTCGACGATTCGCTGATCGACGCGGCCGGAATCGGTGATGAGAACGAGAAGCAGGCGCGCCGGCGTCAAAGCGACCACCTCGAGGTGGCGAACCGACGACGCGGACAGCGACGGGTACTGGACAACCGCGACCTGACGGGTCAGTTGCGCGAGCAGTCGCACACCGCGGCGCAGAACGTCGTCGAGGTCGACACCCGACTCCAAGAACTCGAGGATCGCTCGACGCTCGGGCCCGGACATGGGCTTGACGTCGGCGATGCGATCGACGAATTCGCGGTATCCCTTGTCGGTGGGGACGCGGCCGGAACTGGTGTGCGGTTGGGCGATGTAGCCCTCGGCCTCGAGGAATGCCATGTCGTTGCGCACAGTGGCGCTTGACACTCCGAGGTTGTGACGCTCGACCAGTGCCTTGGATCCCACCGGGTCCTGGGTGGAGACGTAATCGGCCACGATTGCACGTAAGACCTCGAAACGCCTGTCGTCGGTACTCGACATCGTTGCCACCTCCGTTTCCTGAAAAGAACGAACACCGACATTTACACATCGGTTTCCACTGGCAGTCTAATCGCCCGAGCGCCAGAGACGGCTGTTGCCCTTACTGTGGAGTGAGATCGGCGAAAGGTCGATCGCACAACCATGGACAAGGCGGCACATGATCTTCAAAGGCGTGATGGACGGCAAACCGTATCCCGATCACGGACTGTCTCTACGCGACTGGTCGAAGTTCCCTCCACGTCAGGTTCGACTCGACGAGATCGTGACCACCACGAAGGTCCTCGAACTCGATCGCCTGCTGTCGGAGGACTCGACCTTCTACGGCGATCTGTTCCCGCACGCAGTGCAGTGGCGCGGCACTCTCTACCTCGAGGACGGTCTGCACCGAGCGGTTCGTTCGGCCCTGCGAAACCGCGTCGTGCTGCACGCGCGTGTCTTCGACTTCGACGCGATGCCCGGTGTCATCGAGGGAGTCCGCTGACGCTCACGCGACTCGGGTACCGAGACTCAACCGACGAACGCGAGCAGTGCGGGATTCGCCTGCCCCGGCCAGGTTCCGGTGAGCGTTGCCGCGCCTGACACTCGATCTGCGTCGATCACTCTCACCACGGTCAATTCCAGATCTCCCGCGCTGATGGTCGTGTCGGTGCCGACTGTCGAGCAGGTCACGAATTCGACTGCCGGTACGGAAGCGCGGGCCGTACCGCTGCCTACTACGTGAGCCGTCACGGGGATGTGATCGGCGGTGTCCGCGAAGACCAGTTCGACTCCGGCCCCACCCGTCAGAATCGCGGTCGCCACCGCGCTGACGTAGACCGGATCACAGCATGCGTCGTACACCCACCGTTCGCCGAGTACCGAATGATCCATGGTCGCGATCAGCGCGGTCTCCGCCCCGTCCAGCGGAGCACCACGATAAGTGAGCGGGACCTGAAGAATTCGACCGTCGGCAGAGCGCATCAGGTGCGTCTCGATTCCGACCTCGCCGTCCGGGTCGTCGAAACGATAGGCGTCGACGCGTTCGAGCGTCGAACAGTCGACCGACCCGAGCCACGGCTGCTTGGGCACCCACGCTTGGAGCAGGTCGTTCTTGGACGGATTCAGCTGCGCACGATGAATGATGGCCACCACGGCCACATTACGCGGCGAAGGATGGTTGCGCGTCAGGTCAGGATCGTGCGAATCACCGCATCGGCGAGCAGGCGACCACGGTCGGTGAGAACCACGTGATCGTTCTCGATCACGGCCAACCCGTCGACTACCACCTGTTCGGCCGAAAGACGTTCGGATGCAGACAGTTCCGACAACGGAAGTCCCGTACGCAACCGTGCGGTCAGCATGACGCGCTCCATGTGTTCGTCCTCGGCGGTCAGTTCTTCGCTGCCGCCGACGGGAAGTTCGCCGAGCGCCAACTGTTCCGCGTACCGCGCCGGGTGCTTGACGTTCCACCACCGCACTCCGCCGACGTGGCTGTGCGCGCCCGGACCGGCACCCCACCAGTCACCGCCGTCCCAGTAGCCGAGGTTGTGACGGCACCGGGTGTCACCGGAGTCCGCGGTTTCCGCCTTTGCCCAGTTGGAGACCTCGTACCACCGCAAGCCTGCCTCGGACAGGCGTGAATCGATTCGTTCGTACCGCGAGGCCAGCACGTCGTCGTCCGGGGCGGGCAGCTCGCCGCGCCTGACCTTGCGAGCCATGGCGGTGCCGTCCTCGACGATCAACGCGTAGGCCGAGACGTGATCGACATCGGCGGAGAGGACCGCATCGAGTGAGGCGTCCAGGTCTTGATCGCGCTCCCCCGGGGTTCCATAGATCAAATCGAGATTCACGTGCGAAAAACCAGCTGCGCGAGCCTCTTTCGCGGCAGCGACGGCGCGACCGGGGGTGTGCGTGCGGTCGAGGATCTTCAGAACGTGCTGGGCGGCCGACTGCATGCCGAGGGAAATTCGGGTGAATCCAGCGCTGCGGAGAGCACCGAAGAACTCCGGCGACGTCGATTCGGGGTTCGATTCCGTGGTCACTTCGGCGCCGGACGCCAGGCCGAAGCTGCTCCGCACCGCCGACAGCACGTCGGCCAATCCGTCACCACCGAGCAGCGACGGCGTTCCACCGCCCACGAACACGGTCTCCGCCGCCGGGGCGCCCGTCATCTCGGCCGCGAGATCGAGTTCGCGCCGCAGACCTTCCAACCACGATTGCGGCGAGGCGGAAGTTCCGAGCTCTCCGGCCGTGTAGGTGTTGAAATCGCAGTACCCACACCTGGTGGCACAGAACGGGACGTGGATGTAGATCCCGAACGGCCGTTTCCCGACACCCTCGAGCGATCGCGCGGGCAAGGCGAAGGGCGTCGCCTCGCTCTGTCGAGTGGGAGTCGTGCTGGTGGCATTCACGCCTCCAGTGTCCCAGCATCCGGAACGCACACCTATTCAGCCTGCGATGCAGGTCGGCGTACGGCTTGAACTCGATATTTCCCCCGTTTTTCGTGGAAATATGCGCCCGAGTCGGAATTATCGAGTTGACGTGGCACAATGGTCCGCATGACCGGACTCGGAGTGCGACTTGTGGCGCGTCGCCATGTCGACTTCAAGCGTGTGTGCAGCTCGTCGTGTCTGCACCTGTGTAGCTGTTGATCTTTCACTGATCTTCCAGCCTTTCCCGCTCATCTCCATCTGCTTCACCGAAACACTCTCTGCAGAGACATGCCTTTTCAGGGACGCAGCTTCTCCAGCTGTTCGTTTTCGTGAGCACACCTGCCGGCCGCGAGCTTTCCGAGACCGAGGACAGCCCCCTCGATTTCCGACACGGACCGGTGCGTCCCGATCAGACACCGCCACAGTTCATCGATAGTGCGTGCCGCGTGCCGATCAACCGCCCAGATCCAGGAGTTCATCGATGACGTCGACCACCGACGCCGCCACACCCGCCGATTCGGCAGCAGCTGCCGAAGCCCGGCCTGCACGCGCTGCGCGTCCCGCCAAGCGTCGCGCCGAAGGTCAGTGGGCCCTCGGTTACCGCGAGCCGCTCAACGCCAACGAGCAGGCCAAGAAGGACGACAACCCGCTCAACGTTCGGGCCCGCATCGAGAACATCTACTCCAAGCAGGGATTCGACAGCATCGACAAGGGCGACCTTCGCGGCCGCTTCCGCTGGTGGGGTCTCTACACCCAGCGCGAAGAAGGCTACGACGGCACCTTCACCGGCGACGAGAACATCGACCTGCTCGAGGCCAAGTACTTCATGATGCGCGTGCGTTGCGACGCCGGCGCTCTCAACGTCGAGCAGCTGCGCACCATCGCCGGCATCTCGAAGGAATTCGGCCGGAACACCGCCGACCTGTCCGACCGCGAAAACGTCCAGTTCCACTGGATCGAGGTCGAGAACGTTCCGGAGATCTGGAAGCGCCTCGAAGCCGTCGGACTCAAGACCACCGAAGCGTGCGGTGACTGCCCCCGCGTCGTCCTCGGTTCTCCCCTGGCCGGCGAATCGCTCGACGAGGTCCTCGATCCCACCCCGGCGATCGACGAGATCGTGCGCCGCTACATCGGCGACCCCAAGTACTCCAACCTGCCGCGCAAGTTCAAGACCGCCATCTCCGGCCAGCAGGACGTGGTTCACGAGATCAACGACATCGCCTTCATCGGCGTGAACCACCCCGAGCACGGCCCGGGCCTCGACCTCTGGGTCGGCGGCGGACTGTCCACCAACCCGATGCTGGCGCAGCGCGTCGGCGCCTGGATTCCGCTCGACGAGGTCCCCGATGTCTGGGAGGGTGTCGTCTCGATCTTCCGTGACTACGGCTACCGCCGTCTGCGCGCGAAGGCCAGGCTCAAGTTCCTCGTCAAGGACTGGGGTATCGAGAAGTTCCGCGAGGTTCTCGAGACCGAGTACCTCGAGCGCCCGCTCATCGACGGCCCCGCGCCCGAGAAGCCCAAGCGCCCGATCGATCACGTCGGCATCCAGAAGACCCGCAACGGCCACAACGCAGTCGGTTTCGCTCCGATCGCCGGCCGCGTCTCGGGAGACATCCTGGCTCAGGTCGCCGACGCCGCGGAGAAGGCCGGCAGCGACCGGATCCGCTTCACTCCGTACCAGAAGCTGATCATCCTCGACGTCGCCGACGAGACGCTCGAGCCGCTCATCGCCGATCTCGACGCGCTGGGCCTTCCCGCCCGACCGTCACACTGGCGCAAGAACCTGATGGCCTGCTCCGGCATCGAGTTCTGCAAGCTCTCGTTCGCCGAGACCCGCAAGCGTTCGCAGGTGCTCGTGCCCGAACTCGAACAGCGTCTCGCCGACATCAACAGCCAGCTCGACGTGCCGATCACCATCAACATCAACGGTTGCCCCAACTCCTGCGCTCGCTCGCAGATCGCCGACATCGGCTTCAAGGGCCAGCTCGTCGACGACGGTGAGGGGAATCAAGTCGAGGGTTTCCAGGTTCACCTGGGAGGCAGCCTCGGATTCGACAGCGCCTTCGGACGCAAGCTGCGCCAGCACAAGGTCACCAGCGTCGAGATGGGTGACTACATCGACCGCGTCGTACGTCAGTTCGTCAAGAACCGCAACGAAGGTGAACGGTTCGCCGAATGGGCAGTGCGCGCAGACGAAGGAGATTTGCGATGACAGTGGACATTTCGCGAGCAACTGCCGACGAGCTTCGGGCCATCGCCGAGCGCGGTGCAGTAGAACTCGACGGAGCCGGCGCGCAGGAACTGTTGCAGTGGACCGAGGACACGTTCGGTGACTCGTACATCGTGGCGTCGAACATGCAGGATGGAGTGCTGGTTCACCTTGCCGCACAAGTTCATCCGGGCGTCGACGTACTCTTCCTCGACACCGGCTACCACTTCCCCGAAACCATCGGCACGCGTGACGCGGTCGAGCAGGTGTACGGCGTCAACGTCATCAACGCTCGTGCGCTGGCAAGCGTCGCCGAGCAGGATGTCGCCGAGGGCAAGGATCTGTTCGCCCGTGATCCCAACCGCTGCTGCGCACTACGCAAAGTCGCGCCGCTCAAGCAGACACTGTCCGGGTACAGCGCGTGGGTGACCGGCATCCGCCGCGTCGAAGCGCCCACCCGCGCCAACGCTCCCCTGATCTCCTTCGACGAAGCCTTCGGACTCGTGAAGATCAACCCGATCGCTCCCTGGTCGGACGAGGAGATGCAGAACTACATCGACACCAATTCCATCCTCGTCAATCCCCTTGTCGACGAGGGATATCCGTCCATCGGCTGCGCACCCTGCACCAGCAAGCCAGCCCCCGGCAGCGATCCGCGTAGCGGTCGTTGGGCCGGTGCCTCCAAGACAGAATGCGGGTTGCACGCATCATGACAGTTGACTTGACACCTTCACGGCCTCAGCTCGACGGCACACAGTTCGATACTCTCGACGCCCTCGAGTCCGAAGCGATCCACATCTTCCGAGAGGTGGCCGGCGAATTCGAACGCCCGGTCATTCTCTTCTCGGGCGGTAAGGACTCCACCGTGCTGCTGCACCTGGCGATCAAGGCCTTCTGGCCTGCGCCGTTGCCGTTCACCCTGCTGCATGTCGACACCGGCCACAACCTGCAGGAAGTCCTCGACTTCCGCGACCACGTGGTGGCCAAGTACAACCTGCGCCTGCACGTGGCCAGCGTCGAGGAGTACATCGCGGACGGCCGCCTCACCGAGCGCCCCGACGGTATCCGCAATCCTCTGCAGACCGTGCCGTTGCTGGACGCGATCTCCGAGAACCGCTTCGACGCCGTCTTCGGTGGCGCTCGCCGCGACGAGGAGCGGGCACGCGCCAAGGAGCGGATCTTCTCGCTGCGCAACGCTTTCGGCCAGTGGGACCCCAAGAAGCAGCGCCCGGAACTGTGGAACCTGTACAACGGTCGCCACTCCCCCGGCGAGCAGGTGCGCGTCTTCCCGCTCAGCAACTTCACCGAACTGGACATCTGGCGTTACATCGCCCGCGACAACGTCGAACTCGCCAGCATCTACTACGCCCACCAGCGTCCGGTGTACCAGCGCGACGGCATGTGGATGACCCCCGGAGTCTGGGGTGGGCCGGCTGACGGCGAAGAGCTGCAGACCCTTTCGGTGCGTTACCGCACCGTCGGCGACGGTTCGACCACCGGCGCAGTCCTCTCCGATGCCGCTGACAACGAGGCCATCCTGGCCGAGGTTGCGGCTTCACGTTTGACCGAGCGCGGCGCGACCCGTGGCGACGACCGAGTTTCCGAAGCGGCCATGGAAGACCGCAAGCGAGAGGGCTACTTCTGATGAGCGATCTGCTCAGACTGGCAACTGCCGGCAGCGTCGACGACGGAAAGTCCACCCTCGTGGGCCGTCTGTTGTACGACACGAAATCCGTTCTCGCCGACCAGATCGACGCCGTGACCCGTGCGTCGGTAGACCGCGGTCTCGACACCCCTGACCTCTCGCTCCTGGTGGACGGACTGCGCGCCGAGCGTGAGCAGGGCATCACCATCGACGTGGCGTACCGCTACTTCGCGACCCCCAAGCGCACCTTCGTGCTCGCCGATACACCGGGCCACGTGCAGTACACCCGCAACACTGTCTCCGGTGCCTCGACGGCTCAGCTCGTGATCCTGCTGGTCGATGCTCGCAAGGGCGTCATCGCGCAGACTCGCAGGCACGCAGCGGTTCTCGCGTTGCTCGGTGTCCCGAAGCTCGTTCTCGCCGTGAACAAGATCGACCTCGTCGAGAACCCCGAAGAGGTCTTCACCTCGATCTCCGCCGAGTTCAACGAACTCACCAGCTCACTTGGCTGGGCAAGCGAAGACGTCGTCGAGATCCCGGTGTCGGCACTGCACGGTGACAACGTCGCCATCCGCTCCGACAAGACCCCGTACTACACCGGCCCCACACTGATCGAGCACCTCGAGTCGATCCCGGTCGACGCCGAGCCGCATCGCGTCGGTCTGCGCTTCCCGGTGCAGTACGTGATCCGCCCCCGCACCGCAGAGTTCCTCGACTACCGCGGCTACGCCGGTCAGGTCGCTGCCGGTTCCGTCGTGCCCGGCGACGAAGTGGTGATCCTGCCCTCAGGTACGCGCACCACCGTCACACGTATCGACACGGCCGACGGCGAACTGGACGTCGCCCACGCCGGACGCAGCGTCACGCTGATCCTGGCCGACGACGTCGACGTCTCTCGCGGCGACACCATCGCATCGCCGTCCGACGCACCCGAGCCGATCGGCGAATTCGACGCCACTGTCTGCTGGCTGGCCGAGAAGTCGCTGCGCCCCGGTGCACGCTTGCTGCTCAAGCACGGCACGCGAACGACGCAGGCCATCGTGGGCAGCTTGGTGGAGCGATTCAACGAGCAGGACCTCACCACGGATCAGGGCCCGGACACTCTCGAGCTCAACGAGATCGGCAAGATCTCCATCCGGGTGGCCGAGCCGATCGTGGCTGACGACTACGCCGTCAACCGCCACACCGGCAGCTTCCTGCTGATCGATCCCGCTGGTGGAAACACTCTCGCAGCCGGCCTGGTGGGCGACGTCATTTCCGCTGTCGAATTGGGCGAGCGCGTCTAAGTCGATGGTTCCGCTCATCGCTGTTGCGCACGGCAGCCGTGACCCCCGTTCTGCTCGGGTGATCGCGGCTGCTGTGGCAGCTCTTCGTGAAGTCCGGCCAGACCTCGATGTCCGGCTGGCGTTTCTCGACCTCAATGCACCGTCCATCGATCAGGTCCTGGACGGGGTTGCACACGACGGCCACACTCACGCCGTTGTTGTTCCGATGCTGCTGGGCAATGCCTTCCACGCCCGGGTAGATCTGCCCGGACTCTTGGCCGCTGCCGCGACACGCCACCCCCAGTTGACCGTGTTCCAAGCAGACGTACTGGGTCGCGATGCTCGGCTGATCGAGGCAGTACGCGAGCGAATTCTCGAAGCGGGTGCCCGGCCGGACGATCCGTCGGTCGGTGTCGCTCTTGCGGCAGTCGGCTCGTCCGACGCGCGCGCCAATGCCGCGACCGCAGAATTGGCGTCCACTCTCCTCGGCGGAACCAACTGGTCGGGCGTTCGAATCTGTTTCGCGACATCCGCGGAACCGACAGTTGCCCAGGCGATCTCCGCACTCGAGCAGGACGGCGCCGAACGTGTTGTCGTCGCACCGTGGTTCTTGGCTCCCGGCCTACTGACCGATCGACTCAGCGCTGCCGCAGCAACTGCATGTCCGCGCGCGCGTTTCGCCGACACGATCGGTGGGCACTCTCTACTGATCGAAACGATGATCGACCGTTACCGACAAGTCGCTGATGCACTACCCGACCGTCTGGTCCGCTCCGCCTGATCCGGTTTCACAGGCCGTTATCAGATTGTTACCGTAGTGTTGGATCTGTCCAGCTCGCGAAGGTACCTCCTTCGCCTGCGAAACAGATCTTTGGGTGCAATCCCCTCAGAGCGCCGCGAGAGGGAACACCATCACTCACAATCTTCGCCTCGGCACAGCCGGCATAGCATGGGTCCTGTCGGTGCTCTACCTGCTTGTCGAAATCTTCACAGCCGGAGCATGGAAGACGCCGTACAGCTTCGCGCGCGACTCCATCAGTTCACTGGGCGTGACGACATGCAGCGTGGATTCGTGTTCGCCGATGCACGACGTGATGAACGCGGCCTTCATGATCCTCGGTGCGCTCACCATCCTCGGTGCGGCCTTGCTGCACAAGTACATTCCGGACGGTCGTGCGAAGAAGTGGATTCTCGGTCTTGCCGTCGTCGTTGCATTGAGCACCGCGGCCACCGGCCTCTTCCCGGCGAACGACGGGACCTTCGTTCATTGGACCGCCGTACTTCCCGGCTTCGTCGCACGTCATGCCGTTCTCGTCCTCATGGCAATTCAATTCTGGAAGCACAGCAAATGGATCGCAGTGTGGTCGGGGCTGTGCGCGGCTACCGGAATCGTCGGCGCCGTACTGCTTCTCGGACGAACCCTCACTTTCGGCCTCGGTGAACGCCTGACGCTGTACCCGCTGCCTATGTGGATGGCCGTCACCGGCGTCGCAGCCCTGCTCGCGTTGATGCGCCGAACCGTGTTGAAGAACGTGGAACTGACACTGCCCGGTAACGGATTCATCACCGCTCTGTTGTCGTTGCGCCCGCGTCGATCTCGCGCGGCTGTGCCTACCGACGTTCTCGCACCACGGGAGCTGACCGGTTTGTAGCGAACCGGGGGTGAGCAGGGACACACTGGTAAGGAGGCGACGCGAGGAGACTTCCATGACCAGTGCATCTGTTCGACACGGAATCGTGGCCGGTATCGACGGCTCGGCAAGCGCGGTCAACGCCGCGAGGTGGGCAGCTTCGGCTGCAAAGAGATTCGACGAACCACTTCGCCTGACCCACGTGCTGCCAGGACAACCCGAGTCCGGTGGCGGTACCAATGTCACCGACGAAGAGATGTTCGACCACCACCTTCGCGTCGAGGGTGCAAAACTGCTCGACGAGGCCGAGGACGCCATCCGCGATGATCACACCGACGTCACCGTCGAACGTGGCCTCGTGACCGGTACTCCCGCAACCACACTCGTCGAACTCTCGAAGTCGGCTCGCATCGTTGCACTGGGTCAGGCCGGCACCAGCGAAATGCAGTCCGTGTTTCTCGGATCCGACACCATTCGGGTGGTCAACCGCGCGCACTGTCCCGTGGCCGTATTCCGCGGTACGGGTGATCACGCGATGGCCGACACCAGGCCCATCGTCGTCGGCGTCGACGGGAGCAAGCTCAGCGAACTCGCCGTCGCGCATGCCTTCGAATTTGCCGCGTTCCTCGGCGCACCTTTGGTTGCGGTCCACACGTGGAACGAGCACGCCTCGCTGGGCGGGTATTCCGAAGCCAGGCGCTTCGTCGACTGGGGTCCGTACGAGCAGCATGAGCATGCACTGCTGTCCGAGTGCCTCGCCGGCTGGACGGAGAAGTACCCCGATGTCGAGGTCACCCGCAGTGTCCAGCGCAGCGGACCGATGAAGGCACTGCTCGAGCACTCGGCGGAAGCCCAACTCGTAGTCGTCGGTAGCCACGGCCGCAGCCCGTTCATGGCGTCGATAGTCGGTTCGACCAGTCAGAGCCTCATCCACCACGCCCAATGCCCGGTCCTCGTCTGCCGAGAGGGCTGAACTCGTCTCGCTGTTGCCCGGCCCCCAACTCTGAGCGAACGGCACTTTCGGCGCCATCAGGAGGCCGAAAGTGCCGTTCGCTCAAACAGGAGTGGGGGTACAACAGGTCAAACAGGGCGAGCGGGTCATACCTGGCCGACCACGCTCACCGTGACCGGCTCCTGCACCGGCGTCGACACCGGGGTCTCCGGCAGATCCGGCACCCGGGTAGCACGCGCGTATACCGTCTCCCCCGCCTCGAGGTGCAGCGCTGCACTGTCACCGCGCGTGACCTGAGCCGAGAAGAGCTCGCCGGTTGCCTCGTTGCGCAGGTCCACTCGAACCTCGAAGCCGAGGTACACGACGCGCTCGACGGTTGCGCGTGTGACGCCGAGCGACTCGGCCGTTCCGGATTCCTGCGCGAGAGCCATGCTCGGATCGCGGCCGAGACGGATGTCATGCGGACGGACCAACTGCCCGTTGAGCTTCGCGACGGATCCGAGGAAGGACATCACGAAGTCGTTGGACGGGCGGTCGTACAGGTCGGCAGGTTCACCGATCTGCTCGATCCGCCCCTTGTTCAGCACCGCGATGCGGTCGGCGACGTCGAGAGCCTCTTCCTGGTCGTGTGTGACCAGGACGGTGGTGACGTGCACCTCGTCATGCAGGCGACGCAACCACGTGCGCAGGTCGGCACGGACCTTCGCGTCGAGGGCGCCGAAGGGCTCGTCGAGCAGGAGCACCTGCGGATCCACCGCCAGAGCGCGCGCCAACGCCATGCGCTGGCGTTGACCACCGGACAGCTGCGCGGGGTACCGATGCTGAAAGCCGTCGAGGCCGACGATCCCCAGTAGTTCGTTGACCTTCTTCTCGATCTCCGGCTTCGGGCGCTTGCGGATCTTGAGCCCGAACGCCACGTTGTCTCGCACCGTCATGTGCTTGAACGCTGCGTAGTGCTGGAACACGAAACCGATGTCACGCTTCTGCGGCGACACGCCGGTGACGTCCTTGCCTGCGATGGTGATGGTTCCCGAATCGAGTTCTTCGAGCCCTGCGATCGAACGCAGCAACGTCGACTTTCCCGAGCCACTGGGCCCGAGCAATGCCGTCAACGAACCCGAGGGAATGTTGACCGTCACGTCGTCGAGCGCCGCGAAATCACCGTAGTTCTTGCGGGCCCCGGTCACTGTGATCATGTGGTGCTCCTCTTACGGTCCAGCAGCGTCATCAGCAACAGGACAATGATGGCGATGCCCATCAGCAGCGTTGCCGCCGAATACGCACCAAAGGTGTTGTGGTCGTCGATGTATCGCGAGTGCACCAGCAACGTCAGTGTCTGGGATACCCCCGGGAAGCCGGAAGAGACCATGATGACTGCGCCGAATTCACCGAGCGAACGCGCCACCGTCAACACGATTCCGTATGTCAAGCCCCAACGGATCGCGGGCAAGGTGATCCGCCAGAACGTCTGCCAGCCCGAGGCACCGAGCGTCGCGGCTGCTTGTTCCTGCTCGTCGCCGATCTCGTGAAGTACGGGTTCGACTTCCCGGACGACGAAGGGCAGCGTCACGAAAATCGTCGCGATCACCATGCCTGGCAACCCGAAGATGACCTTGAACCCCAACGATTCGATTCCGCCGAACCAACCGTTGGCACCCCACAGAAGAATCAAGGACACACCGACGACGACGGGCGAGACTGCGAAGGGCAGGTCGACCACCGACTGCAGAACTCCGCGGCCCGGGAACCGACCACGGACAAGAGCGAGTGCGGTGACCACACCGAACACGACGTTGATCGGGACCACGATCGCCACGATGATCAGCGAAAGATTCAGCGCGGAGATCGCTGCCGGTGTCGTGATCGATTCGAGAAACGGGCCGATTCCGTTCTCGAACGTTCGAGTCAGGATCACACCGATCGGCACGACCAACAACACGAACAGGTAGACGAGAGCGATGGTCCGTAGACCGATCTTCGATCCTCTGGACACGTTCATCGGGAACTCTCCTCACGTCGCTGTCCCCGCGAGGCGAAGATTCGCAGGACGAACAGCGTCACGAATGCGATGGCCAGCAACGCTACCGAGACGGCAGCGGCGTTGGTCGGACGATCGATCTCGATCTGCTGCTGAATGTACTGCGACGTCATCTGTGTCACGCGTGGGATGTTGCCGCCGATCAGAACGACCGAGCCGTATTCACCGATCGCTCTGGCGAACGCGAGGCCCGCACCGGAGATGACGGCAGGCGCCAACGTCGGGAGAACAACCGAGCGAAAGATCGTCCAGTTGGAAGCTCCCAACGACGCAGCGGCTTCCTCGACTTCGCGGTCGACCTCCATCAGCACCGGCTGCACGGAACGGACGACGAACGGCAAGGTCACGAAGGCCAATGCCACGATCAGTCCGGGCTGGGTTGCATTGAGATGGATGTCGATCGGTGACTGCGGGCCGTAGAGGGACAGCAGCACGATCGATGCCACGATGGTCGGTAGCGCGAACGGCAGATCGATCATCGAGTTGACGATGCGCTTGCCCGGGAAGTCGTCCCGGACCAGCACCCATGCGATGATCGTGCCCATCACGACGTTGATCAGTGCCACGATCACCGAGACCAACAACGTCACGCGCAACGACGCCAAGGCGACGGGTGCGGTGATGGCGTCCCAGAATCCGGAGATCCCCTCGTCGAACGCGGTGGCGGTCAACGCGGCGAGCGGAAGCAGAACGATCACGGAGAGCCACAGAGTGGCCACTCCGATTCCGAGCGGCCCCACACTCCCCGTGACCCGCGCGAGTTTTCGCCGACGAGCCACGGGGGTGGGGTCAATAGTGTCAGTCACGTCAGTCTTACTTGGTCGCGTTGTCGTAGATCACTGCGATCGAACCGGTGTCCTTGGTGAACAGAGCACTGTCCACGGCCTTCCAGCCGCCGAGGTCTGCAATGGTCCACAGCTTGGTCGGCTCGGGGAACTTGTCGGTGAACTTGGCAGCGACGGCGGGATCCACGGGACGGAATCCTGCTTCGGCCCAGAGCGTCTGCCCCTCGGTCGTGTACAGGTAGTCCTTGAACGCGGTCGCCTTGTCGAGGACCTTGCTGTTCGAGATCACGGCAACGGGGTTCTCGATCTTGAAGGTCGTGGGCGGGGTGACGTGCTCGACCGGGTCGCCGTTGCCTTCGATGAACAGTGCCTCGTTCTCGTAACTGATCAGAACGTCACCGCTACCCTGCAGGAAGGCTTCCGAAGCCTCGCGTCCCGACTTGGGCTGGATCTTGACGTGGTCGTTGACCAAGGCGGTGACGTAGTCGAGACCCGCCTGCGGGTTCTTGCCACCGTCGCTCTTGGCGGCGTACGGCGCCAAGAGGTTCCACTTGGCCGAGCCGGAGCTGAACGGGTTCGGCGTGACGACCTCGAGGCCGGGCTGAAGCAGGTCGTCCCAGTCCTTGATGCCCTTCGGGTTGCCCGGACGCGTCACGATGGTGACTACCGATCCGAACGGAATTCCGTTGTAGGCGTCCTGGTTCCAGTTCTGATCGACCAGACCGGCATCGACCAGACGGGTGATGTCGGGCTCGACGGAGAAGTTGACGAAGTCTGCCTCGGCACCGTCCTTCACCTTGCGCGACTGGTCGCCCGAGGCGCCGTAGGAAGGATTGAAGTTGACGTTCTTGCCCTCGTCGGTCGCCTGGAAGGCTGCGGTGAGCTTGTCGAAGCCAGGCTTCGGCACGGCGTAGGCGAACAGGTTGATCGTGCCGGCGCTACCGTCGCTGGCGGCGCTGTCACCACCCACGGTGTCGCTCGAGCCACCACTGCACGCTGTGAGTACCACGGCCCCCATGGTCGCGATAGCAGTGAGAAGTGTGCGGGAACGGCGTTTCATTGCAGATACCTTCCTGAAAGGACTGACAAACGAGGGTTGGTCAAACGACAAGTCCGAGACCTCTGGGGCTGATTCCATCGGGATGTTCAGACATGGAGAGCCGACGGGCGATGAGCCCTGAATCGGGGGCGCGAGTTACGCGCAGAGAAGTTCGAGTGGGGTGCGCAGCACCACCGGAGAGGTCGAACTCAGGAAATCAACAACAGGCGACGTCAGCGACGTCGAGCATGCCGACAGCAATCAACGCCAACTGGTGGCGGATTACGGGAGCTGTTGCTTCGGACACGCGGTGGACTTTAGCAGAGCACCGGCGCCCGCTCTAATCGGGAGAACTAACGGGTGAGAAGCCACGCGACGATCACGAGGAGAATCAGGGCTATCAGGGCGAGAGTGACCCGTGAGCGGGGCATCAGCTTTCCTCTACTTCTCGAGAATTCCTACGCAACCAGCCGAAGAGCGGCAGAGCGAGAACGGCGGCCAACGCGCGATCCAGACCGATGGCCACCAGGCGGCACAGCGGAACGACGACGATCAGGACCAACGCGACCTGCGGGATGAACGGGAGCCCCGCCATCCACAGCTCGAAGCTGTCCCACCAATCCGCTATCCGATCCACGCCAACACCCTATCCTTCGGACGATACGGTCCCGACAGCGTGTGGATTGGACGTGTGCCGATTCTGGCCGGATGATGGCCGAATGAGTGCTGACGACGAAGTGGTGCAGACGATTCCTCCCGCCTCCACGGGTCACCATCGAAGCAACTTTCCCCCGATCGACGACTATGCGTTTCTTTCCGATTGCGAAACCTCGTGCCTGATTGCCCGTAACGGATCTGTCGAGTGGATGTGCGTTCCCCGCCCGGACTCCCCCAGCGTGTTCGGTGCCATCCTCGACCGCAGCGCAGGCCATTTCCGTATCGGCCCCTACGGCCAGAACGTGCCGGCCGCTCGGCGCTATCTGCCGGGTGGACTCATTCTCGAGACGACCTGGCAGACCGAGACCGGCTGGCTCGTCGTACGCGACGCCCTGGTTCTCGGTCCCTGGCACAACGTCGACAAGCGATCGAACACGCACAAGCGCACACCGACCGACTGGGATGCCGAACACACCCTTCTCCGTACGGTCAAATGCGTCAGCGGCACCGTCGAACTCGAGATGAGCTGTGAGCCCGCGTTCGACTATCACCGTGGCACGGCGAATTGGGAGTACACCGGAAAGGTCTACGAGGAAGCAACGGCAACGTGTCGCTCCGCCAAGCCCGGAGACCATCCCACTCTGCGCTTGACCACCGACCTACGACTGGGTCTGGAAGGTCGTGAAGCACGAGCGCGGACGCGACTGGTCGAAGGCGACAACGTGTACGTCGCGCTCTCGTGGTCGGATCTTCCCGCGCCGCAGACGTTCGACGAGGCCGCCGACAAGATGTGGCAGACGTCCAAGTCCTGGCGTGAGTGGGTGACGATCGGCAAGTTCCCCGATCACCCGTGGCGCGGATACCTACAGCGCAGTGCGCTCACACTCAAGGGGCTCACCTACGCACCGACCGGAGCCCTGCTTGCGGCTTCGACGACCTCGCTACCGGAAACACCAGGCGGAGAACGCAACTGGGACTACCGCTACGCGTGGGTTCGCGATTCCACCTTCGCACTGTGGGGCCTCTACACGCTCGGGTTGGACCGTGAGGCCAACGACTTCTTCAACTTCATCTACGACGTGTCGAGTTCGGACAACGGTCAGCCGCATCCCTTGCAGGTGATGTACGGCATCGGCGGCGAGCGCACGCTCGAGGAATCCGAACTCAACCATCTGTCCGGCTACGACGGCGCCCGTCCGGTGCGTATCGGCAACGGGGCGTTCGATCAACAGCAGCACGACATCTGGGGCACCATGCTCGACTCGGTGTATCTCCACATCCGTACCCGCGAGCGTGTCCCCGAAGCGCTGTGGCCGCTACTCAAGAAGCAGGTCGAAGAAGCGATCAAGCACTGGCGCCAACCCGACCGTGGGATCTGGGAGGTGCGCGGTGAACCACAGCACTTCACGTCGTCGAAGATCATGTGCTGGGTCGCACTCGATCGCGGCGCCAAGCTGGCGGAGATGCAGGGCGAGAAGAGCTTTGCGCAGCAATGGACGGCCATCGCGGACGAGATCAAGGCCGACATCCTCGCGCACGGAGTCGACTCGCGTGGAGTTCTGACGCAGCGGTACGGCCACGATTCACTCGACGCGTCGCTCTTGTTGGCACCGCTGCTGCGCTTCCTGCCGGCCGATGATCCGCGCATCCGGGCGACGGTGCTGGCGATCGCCGACGAGCTCACCGAAGAGGGGTTGGTCCTGCGCTATCGCGTCGACACCACCGACGACGGATTGAGCGGAGAAGAGGGCACGTTCACCATCTGCTCCTTCTGGCTCGTCTCCGCCCTCGTCGAGATCGGCGAACTGGATCGGGCAAAGCATCTCTGCGAGCGTCTGCTCGGGTTCGCGAGCCCGCTCAAGCTGTACGCGGAGGAGATCGACGCGCACACCGGTCGCCATCTGGGTAACTTCCCGCAGGCGTTCACACACCTGGCGCTGATCAACGCCGTGGTCCACGTGATCCGCGCCGAGGAAGCTGCCGAAGCCGGAGCTTTCCAGCCCGCGCACAACGCGACCTAGACCCCCTGCTGTGCGCCTTTATTAACCGCCCGCGGTTAATAAAGGCGCACAGCAGGTCTAGCCGGCCACCGCTTCGAGCTGCGGCGTGATCGATTCGAGCGAGTACTTCAGCGACAGCGACGACGGAGTGTTCAGGCCGGCAACAGTCGGATAGTCGACGATGGCCAATCCGCCACCCTTGACTGCAGGCAGGTCGGCAAACCCCGGCAGCTTCATCATGTCTTCCAGCGTTCCGCCGTTCGGCAGCAACACCACGACGTCGGCGCTCAGAGCGTCTACCCGTTCCGGGCTGAGTATCAGCCGGCCACCGGTCACACCGGCCTCGTCGACCAGCTTGGGCGGCAACGACATTCCCAGACGCGTGAACAGTCCCGAAGCACCGTCCTTGGGATCAGCGACGATCACCAACTGCGACGTCGGGAAGACGTACTGCGACAAAAGAGCGGTCTTACCCTTCAGCCCCGGCAACCGCTGTGCGAGCGCATCGATCTGCCCGTTTGTCGCCTCGACGATCTCGTCGGCTCGCGACTCCTTGTCGAGAACCCGGCCGAGAATCTCCACCTGGTCCTGCCACGGATCGACCTGGACGTCGGACAGACCGGCAATTGTCGGAGCGATCTTGCTCAACTGGTCGAAATCGTCCTGATCGGCGACGGAGAACCCGCCGAGAATCAGATCGGGAGCCAAGGCCGCAATTTCTTCAGCTTTGAGCGGGACACCGAACTGCTGGATCGCCGAGCGATCGAGTTCCTTCGCCGACGCGTCCACGCCACTCTCCCACGGGAACAGACCACGCTCGTCGCCCATCGGGCCGGCAGCCAGGTACCCCACCGGCTGGATTCCGAGTTCGAGCAGAGCGTCGAGCCACTGGGTGTCGGCCGCGACGATGCGCGTCGGCGTCCCGGTGATCGTGGTGGCGCCGAACTTGTGGTCGATCGTGGTGACCCGACCGTCCGCGATCTCGTCGGCGTCCGAGGACGAACATCCGCTGATACCTACGACCAGCGCTCCCAAGAGAGCCACCGCCGAAAACTTCATCGCACGCACGAAAATACTCCTCCACTAGTTAGCAGAGGCTTACCTTCTCATATGGGGCCCGGCTGTGTCCGACCTTGCTTTCAGGCGAAACGAGAGAGCAGACGCTCCGCATCGGCGCCGATGCGTCGAACCACGTCGCCGGCCGGATGGGTTCCGTGTACGAGTCCGACAGCTTCTCCGGCGTAGACGACTCCGCTGTGCGGATCCGACGGGTCGTACGCCTTTGCCAGCATTTCCTCATCGGCATCGACTCCGTGCCAGGCGGCAGTGAACTCGTTGGCCACCGCGCGGCCACCCCACCGCTGCGGCCACGGTTGACTGCGCGCTCGGTCGAACACCGAGGTGTAAATCGTGTCGGCACTTCCGGCTTCGACGACGCGCTCGCGGGCATAGTCCGGCCCGACCGTCTCCGGGCTGGCGAGCAGCGCCGTTCCGATCATCACGCCTTCCCCGCCGGCCGCCAGGACTGCGGCCAAACCGCGGCCGGTCCCGATTCCGCCGGCCGCCAGTACTGGAAGTGATGTCGTTTCGAGGATCTCCTGCAGCAGCGGCAAGGTTCCGATTCGGCCCGTGTGACCGCCTGCCTCACCGCCTTGCGCGATCACGCCGTCGACGCCCGCGGCCTCGACAATACGAAGGTCTTCGAGCGTATTGATCTGTGACACAACGGGAATGCCCGCATCGTGGATTCGTCCGACATACGAGGCGGGATCACCGAACGACAAGGTGATCATGGTCGGCTCGACGGCAATCGCGGCGTCGAGCATCAACTCGTTCTCGGGCAGCGACCACGTCATCAGGCCGACGCCGAACTTTCCGCCGATCGAGCGGGCCACCTCGGCTTCGGCCTCGATCCACTCCGGCGTGTTGTACCGGGCCGCGCCAAGCAGACCCAACCCACCGGCCGCCGATACAGCTCCGGCGAGCGCGCCGCCCGCGCGACCACCCATGGGCGCCCCGAGAACCGGGATTTCGACTCCGAACTCTCGGGACAACCAGGTGGTGACCATGCGCTCCTACTTCTTGGGCTTCTCGCCGACCGATTCCGACGTCAGGGCCGCCACGAATGCTTCCTGCGGCACCTCGACGCGACCGATGGTCTTCATGCGCTTCTTGCCTTCCTTCTGCTTCTCGAGCAGCTTGCGCTTACGGCTGATGTCGCCGCCGTAGCACTTGGCAAGAACGTCCTTGCGGATTGCGCGAATGTTCTCGCGCGAGATGATCTTCGCGCCGATCGCGGCCTGGATCGGAACCTCGAACTGCTGGCGAGGAATCAGCTCACGAAGCTTCGACGTCATGCGTCCGCCGTAAGCGCCGGCGTTGGAACGGTGCACGATCGAGGAGAACGCGTCGACGGCCTCGCCCTGCAGCAGGATGTCGACCTTCACCAGGTCGGCCTGCTGCTCACCTGCCTCCTCGTAATCGAGGCTGGCATAACCCTTGGTGCGGGACTTGAGGGCGTCGAAGAAGTCGAACATGATCTCGCCCATGGGCAGTTCGTATCGCAACTCGACACGAGTCTCGGAGAGGTAGTCCATGCCGCCGAGCTCACCGCGACGGGACTGGCACAGCTCCATGATGGCGCCGACGTATTCACTCGGGGCGATGACGGTGCACTTGGCGACGGGCTCGTAGACCTCGCGAACCTTGCCTTCCGGCCAGTACGACGGGTTGGTGACGATGACCTCGGCCCCGTCCTCCATCACGACGCGGTAGACGACGTTGGGCGCGGTGGAAATCAGTTCGAGGCCGAACTCACGCTCGAGGCGGTCGCGGGTGATCTCCATGTGGAGCAGGCCGAGGAAGCCGCAGCGGAAGCCGAATCCGAGGGCAACCGACGTCTCGGGTTCATACGCCAGGGCCGCGTCGTTGAGACGGAGCTTGTCGAGGGCATCGCGCAGCACGGGGTAGTCCGAGCCGTCCATCGGGTAGAGGCCCGAGTAGACCATCGGCTTGGGATCGCGGTAGCCGACCAGCGGTTCGGTCGCGCCGTTGCGGGTGGTGGTGACGGTGTCACCGACGCGCGACTGACGGACATCCTTCACACCGGTGATGAGGTAGCCCACCTCGCCGACGCCCAGACCGATACTGGCCTTCGGCTCGGGGGAAATGATGCCGACCTCGAGCAGTTCGTGTGTAGTGCCCGTGGACATCATCGTGATCTTCTCGCGGGGACGGATCCGACCGTCGACCACACGCACGTAAGTGACCACGCCGCGGTAGGCGTCGTAGACGGAGTCGAAGATCATCGCGCGGGCGGGACCGTCAGCATCGCCGACAGGCGCAGGTACCTGCTTGATCACCTCGTCGAGCAGTTCCTTGACGCCCATACCGGTCTTACCCGAGACGCGCAGGACATCACCGGGCTCGCAGCCCGTGATGTGCGCGATCTCTTCGGCATAGCGGTCGGGATCCGCGGCCGGGAGGTCGATCTTGTTGAGGACCGGAATGATCTTGAGATCCTTCTCCATCGCCAGGTAGAGGTTCGCCAGCGTCTGAGCTTCGATGCCCTGAGCAGCATCGACCAGCAGAATTGCGCCCTCGCATGCTTCGAGCGCACGGGAGACCTCGTACGTGAAGTCGACGTGGCCGGGAGTGTCGATGAGGTGGAGGACGAACTCTTCGCCGTCGACGGTCCAGGGCAGACGAACGTTCTGAGCCTTGATGGTGATGCCGCGTTCACGCTCGATGTCCATGCGGTCCAGGTACTGCGCACGCATCGCCCGCTCTTCGACCACACCGGTGAGCTGAAGCATGCGATCTGCCAGCGTCGACTTACCGTGGTCGATGTGCGCGATGATGCAGAAGTTCCGGATCTGCGCAGGATCCGTGAACGTCTTGTCGGCGAAGCTGCTGATGGGAGACCCCTTAGTCGGACCGGCACCGGCCCGGATCCGGGCCACTGTCAACCCTCAGGATATCCAAGTCTCGGCGCCGCCGTACCAGGGGTTCCCACGGGCGGGTGATTATGCTCGAACGCTATGGCAAGCATGTGGAAGCAGATCGGCAGAACCCTCGGCGCCCTCGCGGTGGAGAAGGGCCCTGCGTTGCTGCGCCAGCTGCAGTCGTCCACGTCCCAGTCGTCTGCCTCGAAGCCGGGTCCGTCCGGCCGCCCGATCGCCGCGCGGACGTCTCCGACCGCACATCGCGCCCGCAAGGTCGAGTACTCCCCCGACCTCGACGGCAAGGCCGATCCGGGCGAAATCGTCTGGACCTGGGTTGCCTACGAGGAGGATCCGACCCAGGGCAAAGACCGCCCGGTGCTGGTTGTCGGCCGCGACGGCGACACGCTGCTCGGCCTGATGTTGTCTTCGCAGAGTAAACGCCAGGGTGAGCGCGATTGGCTCGCAATCGGTTCGGGTCCATGGGACGGAGAGGGAAGGCCCAGCTGGGTCCGGCTCGACCGGGTGCTCGACGTTCCCGAGAGCGGGATCCGGCGCGAGGGCGCCGTCATGGATCACAAGAAGTTCGACGCGGTCGCGGCAAAACTTCGGGCCGACTTCAGCTGGAGCTGAAGCCGACCCGGACGATGGAAACAGTGTCGATCAGCTGTCCATACGGTTGAACCGTCCGAAGAGTGCTCGATAGATGAGTGCACCGAGCGCACCGCCGATGAGCGGGAACACGATGAACAACCACACCTGACCGAGTGCACCGTCCTGGAACGGCGCGACAGCGAGGCTTCGAGCGGGGTTGACGGAGGTGTTGTCGATCGGGATCGAGATCAGGTGAATGACGGCCAGGGTGAAGCCGATGGACACCCCGGCGAGAGGCACGTCGGAGATCTGGTCGGTCGACGCGAGAACGACGAATACCAGCAGTGCTGTCAGCAGGATCTCGATGATCATGGCGGCACCGATGCCGTAGCCGTCGGAAACCACGTTTCCGAGAAGATTCTTCTCGGCAGACGGACTGTGTGCGCCCCAACCGTTTGCACCCAAACCGTCAGCAGCACGGTTGTACGCCGGGAGACTGTTGGCCACCGTGTAGATCACGACGCCTGCGACCAAGCCGCCGATCACTTGCGCGACAACGTAAATCGCCGCATTGACGGCTGAGATTCGCCCGATCACGAATTGGCCGAGAGTCACGGCTGGGTTGACGTGGCAACCGGAAATCGGGCCGATCGCATATACGAGGAACAGCAGGGTCAGGCCGAATGCGAAGGCAACTCCGAGGTTGCCGACTTTCGCACCTGCAAAGACGGCAGTTCCGACTGCGGAGAACACGAGCACAAATGTTCCCACCGCTTCGGCCGCATACTTCTTCACATCCGAGATCGGTTCGATCTCAGTCAATTCCTGTGCAGTTGGAGACATATTCCCACCTTCTTCTCATCGAACGGTAGTAATGCTCACGCGCCTAGATTTGCCGGACTTTACGCAAGCCTGGTGATCTCCACAACAACTTCGAGATCTGTGGAGCGTCCACCGGAAAAGATTCCCTTCAAAGGCGGCACATCCGAATAGTCCCTTCCTATTCCGACCGAGACATGCTGTTCATTCACAGCTATCGCATTGGTCGGGTCGTATCCCCACCACGCGCCGGTCCACGCTTCGATCCACGCGTGCGATTCCCCGACCACCGTGTCCCCGACTGCCGCATCACGTTTGGGGTGGAGATAGCCGGAAACGTATCGACACGGTATCCCCATCGTTCGAAGCAACACCAAGGTCAGATGCGCATAGTCCTGGCAGACACCTTTCCTGGCCGACCAGGCCTCCACCGCCGACGTATGCACTCCGGTCGTACCGGGAACATATGACATTTCGCCGTAAACCCATTGCGACGCAGCCACTACTGCATCTTCAGGTGATTTATCTTTGCGCAATTCCTTGGCAATTGTCGCCAGCTTACGATCACGCGGAACGTATCTCGTGAAACTCAGTTGTTCGTTGAATCGATCTTTAATCGCGTTTCCCGACAATTCATCCCAGTCGACGGTTTCCTCGGGCTGAACGAACGGTTCCGTCTCCACCACCGACAGCCCGGTCACTTCGAGTTCCGTATGCGGGGCGTGCAAGTCGAAGGCGGTCACCGCGGTGCCCCAGTAATCGGTGTATCGGTAGGAACGCGTTGCCGGCTGGGTTTCGACGCGCGTGAGTATCACCGTCTGCCTGGTGTCGCCGCGAGGTGTCAATCGCGCTTCGTTGTACGACGACGTCACCGGGGCGTCGTACGCATATCCCGTGGTGTGCACGACCCTCATCCGCCAGCTCACAGCTCTCCCTCCACCGTCGACTCCGCGTACGCGGCGCCGGCATCCGTCCACGCGACCCACGGCGCAGCGTGGAAGTACTGCAATGCAATTGCCTCACCCAGTTCGCGGCATGTCTCCTGCCAACCGAGCAACCGTCCCTGCAGATCCTCGAGCAACACGCCCTGCGGCAGAAACTCGAGCTCACTGCGTGCGCGGCCCAGAAGCCGCGGCGCCTCCGCCCGGATTCCGACGCGACTGCCCGGCTGCGGGTCGAGCTCCTGCAGGCACTTCTCGGCCTGCCTGATCGAGTGGAACACCGAGCGCGGAAAGAGCCTGTCCAACAAGATGAACTCGACGACGCGATTGGCGTCGAGCGCTCCGCGATACGTACGCAGATACGTGTCATGTGCGCCCGCCGAGCGAAGAACGCTGACCCATGCCGGCGACGACGGGCGGTCACCGGCGCGCGCCAGAAGCATCCGCACGATCATGTCGACACGTTCGATCGACCTGCCCAGCAGAAGGAACCGATAGCCGTCGTCGCGACTGAGCGTGGAATCCGCCAGGCCCGCGAACATCGCTGCGCGTTCCTCCACATAGCGGAAGAACTCGTGTGGCCCCAGCCTGCGTGAGGCACGTTCACGCTCGGCCAGTCCGTTGTACGTGGTGTTCAGGCACTCCCACATCTCACTCGACGTGACCTCACGCGCCCCGCGAGCATTCTCACGAGCACTTGCCAGCGAGTCGACGATCGAACCAACCTGGTTGCGGCTGAACGCAACCAGATCGGTGAGCGAGCGCACGTCGAGCTTGCCCTCCGGCGCCTCGATGCCGAGGACACGCAGGAGCAGACGCGACGTGCGGTCCGGGTCGACGGTGGCGTCGTCGAGCAATTGATGGACGGCGACGTCGAGGATCCGAGCAGTGTCGTCGGCGCGCTCGACGTAGCGGCCGATCCAGTAGAGGGACTCTGCGTTGCGAGCAAGCATCGGTCACCACGCTCCGTTCACTGATAGTTCTTGGTAGCTGGGCACTTCCGAGGTGTTCACTGTTGCTGCTGCTGTTGTTGCTGCGAGGTGCTCAGTTCGGGACCCTGCACCGGCTCCGCGGATTCCGGGGGCTCGGACACCAGTTCCTCGCCTGACAACTCTGGGTCTTCGTCAGAGGTGCGACTCGCAAGCACCCACGTGTCCTTGCTTCCGCCGCCCTGGCTGGAGTTGACCACCAGCGAACCTTCCGGAAGTGCCACCCGGGTCAGGCCGCCGGGCAACACCCACACGTCCTCACCGTCGTTGACGGCAAAGGGCCGCAAGTCCACGTGGCGCGGCGAGAGAACATCGTCGATCTTGGTCGGCACCGTGGACAACTGCACGAGTGGCTGCGCAATCCACCCGCGCGGGTCTGCCTTGATCTTGCGGGTGATCGCGGCCAGTTCCTTGGGGCTCGCGTCGGGTCCGAAGACGATTCCGTAGCCGCCGGACCCTTCCACCGGCTTGATGACCAGTTCGGCGACGCGGTCGAGGACTTGCTCGCACTCCTCGTCCAACCAACAGCGGAACGTGTCGACGTTCTGCAAGAGCGGCTTCTCACCGAGGTAGTAGTCGATGATCTGCGGAACGTAGGTATAGACGAGTTTGTCGTCACCGACTCCGTTGCCGACGGCGCTCGAGATCACCACGTTGCCCGCCCGCGCCGCATTCAGTAGGCCTGCGACGCCGAGAATCGAATCCGGACGGAAGTGCATCGGGTCGAGATACTCGTCGTCGATGCGGCGATAGATGACATCGACCTGGCGCTCGCCTTCCGTAGTGCGCATGTACACCATGTTGTCGCGGCAGAACAGGTCGCGACCTTCGACGAGTTCCACACCCATCTGACGAGCGAGCAACGAATGCTCGAAATAGGCGGAATTGGCGATACCCGGTGTGAGAACAACCACTGTCGGGTCCGCTTCGTTGAGTGCAGCACCCGCACGCAGCGCCCTCAGCAGGTGTGTTGCGTAATCACCGACCGCCCGCACCTTGTGGGACATGAACAGATCCGGGAACACCCGAGTCATGGTGCGACGGTTTTCCATCACATAGGAGACACCGGACGGAGATCGCAGATTGTCCTCGAGGACTCGGAACTCTCCCGCCTCGTCTCGGACCAGGTCGATACCCGCGACGTGAATTCGCACACCGTTGGGCGGCACGATGCCGGCCGCTTCACGGTGGAAGTGCTCGCACGAGGTCACCAGGCGGCGCGGCAACACGTGATCGCGCAGGATTCGCTGCTCGCCGTAAATGTCCGCGAGGAACAACTCGAGCGCCTTCACTCGCTGCTTGATGCCCTTTTCCAGCCGCGACCACTCCTGCGCGGCGATGACGCGCGGCACCAGATCCAACGGAAACGGTCGCTCCTGCCCGGACAGCGAGAACGTCACGCCCTGGTCGATGAATGCGCGTCCGAGTGCGTCGGCACGCGCGGCAAGGTCGGCGCTGCTCGTCGGCGCCAGGGCTTTGTACACACCCTTGTACGGACCACGCACCGAGCCGTCGGGCTCGAACATCTCGTCGAAAGCCAACTCGTAGCGACCGATGTCTGAATATCCGTCGAACACTGCGGCAGGACGCGCTCGGGTGGTGGTCGAACCTGTTTTACTCGAACTTTTCGAAGGCGGCGGCGTCATAGGGCAACATGCTGCTACAAGTGGGGCTATTCGGCAGCGCGGCGAGAAATCGGGCGCTCGGTGTACCCTTCTCGACAGACGCAACGTGCGACGGTTTGGGTTCTTGGGCCCTCGGCTGGTAATCTTGCCAGTCGGTGCATCAGTGCGCCCACAGCTTTCTCGACCGTAACCAGCTAAAGACGACAAGGATTTTACGCGTGGCCAACATCAAGTCCCAGGTGAAGCGAATCCGTACCAACGAGGCGGCCCGACTCCGTAACCAGTCGGTGAAGTCCTCGCTGCGTACCGCGATCCGTTCATTCCGCGAGGCTGCGGCAGCCGGTGACAAGGACAAGGCCAACGAGCTCCTCGTCTCCACCAGCCGCAAGCTCGACAAGGCAGCCAGCAAGGGCGTCATTCACGCCAACCAGGCTGCCAACAAGAAGTCTGCACTCTCGCAGGCTGCCAACAAGCTCTGACGTTTCCACTGTGACGGTTCGCCGTCACACTGGTTCGTCTCGATAGCCGCCAGGTCGAAAGACCAGGCGGCTATTTTGCGTATTCAATCGGGTCAGTGCGAAGACCCGCCATCCATGTCTTGCAGCGAATATGTGGAGCGGGCAGCAACCATCTGATGATGGCGATCAACGGGCACGGGAAGCGCCCTCGCAGCTGGTTGTTCACGACTGTCTTCTGGGCGGTCGTCGCTTTCGGCGTAGTGGCCGCCCTGGGAATCCCTCGTTGGTGGGAATCATTGACGGTTGCAGTCGTCGGAGGTGCCGCAAGCTACGGATGGTGTAAGCGCAGGCAACGTAGCGAATTCCGGATCTTCTTCGGCGTGATGTGTTCACTCGTTGCGATTCTGGCGGTTCTCGCCGTTGGACGAGCGCTACTCACCACCGTGAAGGTGCCGGTGGACAGCATCGGACAAGAAACCATTGTCTGCGGCAGTGTGGTGAATCCGGTGTCGCACGACTCACTACGGGTGACCGACATCAGAACAGGTGAACCAACGACACGGCCTCAGGCCATTCCGCATACTCAGTTGGAGCAAGCCTGCGTGAAACGCCTCGACTACCGGGCGGGTGAGGCCACGGCCGCCACTGTCGTCGGACTACTTCTGGCCGGACGCGCAGTAGGCCACGTTGTACTCAGTTCTTCCGCAACGCGCACACTTTCCGCACTGCCATCTCCAGGGCGAAGGACGAGTCGACTGCGGCACCCTTCACGTCGGCATTGAGGGCGGCGACGATCTGCATCGCAGCGCCGATCGACGTGGGATCCCAGCCGCCGACCTCCTTGATCGCCTTCTTGACCTTCCACGGCGGCATTCCGAGATCCGACGCCAACCGGAACGGGTCACCGCCCCGTGCAAACGGGCCGACCTTCGCGATGGTGTGGACTGCGTCGGCGAGGGCATCCGCGAGCAGAACATGGGCTGTTCCGATCTGATCTGCCCATCGGAGCGCCTCGAGCGCACCCCGGGTATCGCCGACGATGACTTTGTCGGCCACGTCGAATCCGGAAACCTCGGCCTTGCCCGAGTAATACTTGTGGACTGCATCCACGTCGATCTTGCCGCCCGTATCTGCCGCCAATTGCGAGCAGGCCGACGCGAGTTCGCGGAGGTTGGAGCCGACGCTTTCGATCATCGCGGCGATCGCATCTGGCGCAACCCTGACGTCTGCGGTCCGAAACTCACCCCGGACGAAGTCGACAAGCTGACTCTTGTTCAGTTTTCCGCACGCATGAACCGTCGCGCCGAGCTTCTCGAGGGCCGGCGCCAACGCTTTCGCGCGACCGCCGCCCGAGTGCACGACGATCAGAACCACACCTTCTGCCGGCTCGCGTGCAGCCTCCAGGACAAGCGCTACGGCATCTTTGCCTGCTTCTGCAGCCGATTCCAAGACGATCACACGGTCTTCGGCAAAAAGAGAAGGGCTGAGCAACTCGGCCAACTCGGGAGCATTGGTGTCGCCCGCACGCATCTTGGTCACCGGGAGATCCGAAATACCCTGGCCGCGGTCACCGCGGACGGCTCTGATGAGCTGCGATACCGTGCGGTCGATCAGGAACTCGTCGTCCCCGAGAACAAGATGCAGCGGATCGACTCCAGACGGATTACTCACCCGAAGATGGTCCCACGAGGAACCGACACGATCGACACAGACCCGCCGCCCCCGCCGTACACAGCGACGGTGCCGTCGACGTCGGTCCGAACCACCGCCCCGCCCAATGAATCCAGTTCATCGAGAACCTCCGCATTCGGGTGCCCGAAACTGTTGCCGACGCCGACGCTGATCATCGTCAACCTCGGACGCACCGCTTCCAGAAATGCCGACGACGTGGTCCGAGAACCGTGATGGGGCAGCTTCAACACATCGGCCTTCACGTCCGCTCCCGATCGGAGCATGGCCTCCTCCCCCGCAACTTCGGCGTCGCCCGTCAACAGAATTCGACCCGCGCCCGTGTGCGCCATCACCACCAGCGACTGATCGTTCGCGGCGTCCGCGCCGTCCCCCGCATCGCGGGGAGCCGGAAGCAACGGTCCGAGAACCTCCACGTTCACCGATCCCAGCGTCAACTCCATACCTGCGCGCAACGAGACAACCGGAACGGCCTGCGAGTCGGCGGTATCCTTCACCGCTCGAAAACCTGACTCCGGCAACAACATCGACCCGACTCCGATCACAGCGACCGAACGCCCACTCAGGACTGCTTCCAATCCACCGATGTGATCGGCATGAAAATGACTGATCATCAGCAACGCGATGTCGTTGACGTCCAACATGTTCAGGCAACGATCCATCGACGTGGGATCAGGACCGACATCGATCACGATCACCCTGCCGTCTCCAGTCGAGAGCACAAGACCGTCCCCCTGGCCGACGTCGCACATCACCAGTGCCCACCCCGGAGCAATACGGCCACCCCCGAACACGTGCTGAAAGATCAGGGCCAGAACAACTCCCAGAACGAGAACGCCGAGCACCCATCTCGAAATCCGATTCCACAGCGTCAGGGTCGTCGCCAGTAGGACTCCCACGACGACGAGGGCACCGATGAGTCCTGACGGCACTACCACCGACGCTCCGGGAAGCGCCGCCGCCCGCTCGGACACGCACAGCAGCCACCCCATCGGCGGCCGCACCAATGGCGCGACGAACACCGCGATCGGTGGACAGATCAGCGCACACAAGGCAATCACCGCACCGAACACCGTGATGATTCCGATCACCGGCGCCACCGCCATGTTCGCGGCAATCGTGACCACGCTGAAGGTTCCCGCCATGGCGCCCACCAACGGTGCAGTCACGACAAACGCAGCACCCGAGACAGCTGTCATCTCCGAAAACCAACGGGGCCAGCCTCTTCGGCGAAGCACGTCCACCCACACCGGAGCAATGATCACCAGCGCGCCCGTCGCAGTAGTCGACAGCGCAAATCCCCAGTCGACGGCCAGCTCGGGCCTCACGACTACCAGAACGATGACGGCGGCGGCAAGCGCAGGCAGCGCCTGTTTGCGCCGACCAGTGACCAGACTGAGCAGGCCTACCAAGCCCATCACCGACGCGCGTAGAACACTCGGCGACGGCCTCGCGACGACAACAAAGGCAACGAGGGCTACCACCGCCAAAGCGGCGCCGACCCGTGGACTGAGCGCCGCGGCTCTGACCAACAGCAGAACGGCCCCGAGCAGAATGCTGATGTTGGCGCCGGACACCGCGGTGAGATGGGAAAGTCCGGCAACGGTGAAGTTGTCCTTCACCACCGGCGACAGCGCCGACGTGTCTCCGACGACGAGGCCAGGCAGCAGACCCGCCTGATCCGGCGGGAGTGCAGCCGAGCACGCAGCCGCGAAACGAATGCGCACCACACTTGCCCATCGCTGATACCAGGGCACTTCTCCCACCGCGACGGGAGGCCCTTCGGACGTGATCACGGCGAGCGTGGAATCGCTACGCCATGGCTGACTCGCCCGGCCACGAACCGTGAGGCTCTGCCCTGGAACAACTTCGAGCCACGACGAACTGGGCGCCCGGATGGTGACCAAGCCGCCTCCGGAGTACCTGCGGTTCTGGGCAGTCACCGAATTGACGGTTGCCCTGAAGACGACCTGACCTTGACCCACCGCGCCGGAGACCGCGTGCGGATCCTCCGAGGGTTCCACTTCGACACTCACCCAAGCTCCCTCGAGAGAGGCTCGGGTCAGTGGGTGCCTCTCCGCCTCGGACGCCCGCCACCCGCCGACGGCACTACACCCGGCACCGAACAGCAATGCAACCAACATGATTCGTACCCACCCCGCTGATGTCCGGCGCACAACCACGTAAGTGAGGAGTGCCGCTGGAACCGCACACGCCACCGCCAGTACCCACGCGGCGACCGGGCCGAACAGGATCCCCACCGCACTGCTCCCCCACACCGCGACCGCCGACAGAAGCAGTCGAGCGTCGAGGACCGGCGAGGCTTCCGGTTCGTTCACACCGACACCAGCACTCGCAATTTGGCCAACCTTGCCGGGCCGATCCCGTCGACTTCCCCCAATTGTTCTATGTCCGTGAATTTTCCGTTGGATGTGCGCCAGGAGATGATCGCCGCAGCCGTTACCGGCCCTACCCCGGGAAGCTCGTCCAGTTCGGCCTCGGTGGCGGTATTGAGGTTCACCAGCCCAGCCCCGCCGGATTCCCCTGTAGCTGCGGGGCTGGTCCCTCCTGCAGTGGTACTCGAAGAAACACCACCGGACTGATCGGCCGCACCAACCACGATCTGATCGCCGTCGACAAGTTTCTGAGCCAGATTCAGGCCCACCGTCTCCGCTCCGTCGAGCACGCCACCTGCCGCAGCAAGCGCGTCGGCGATGCGCGAGCCCGAATGAAGATTGACAAGCCCAGGCGTGCGCACGAGCCCGACGACACTGACCACCACAGCCTCGGGCGGCTGCTCTGCCACGACGCCGGTCGGTACAGGACTGGCTGATTCACCATCGCCGGCAGTCACATTCTTCTCCGTGACATTCTGGGGCGAGGGCAACGGTGGGACCGCCTGCATGCTCGGAGAATCCCACCACACGGCGAACAAGCCGATTCCCGTGGCCAGAACTGCAACGATCGCCAACACCCAGGTCGCCGACCGACTCGGGCGCCAACGTGTACCGCGCCAGTGTTCGGGCAATCGGTCGAACCGTGACGAGTCGGGCTGAGCGTCGTAGTCGTCCTCGTCGAAGTCCCGAAGCCACTCGGGGGACCTCTCGAAAGACCCTGAATCCTCGAATTCGTCGACGTCCTCGTGTCGCCGCCGGTAGTTGCCGTCCATCGCCGCGAGGCGATCACGCGCCCGCTCGCGCTCCTCGCTGATCCTCATGACTGGACGCTAACGAGAGACCTCGCCGCCAACGACGAACAATTTGTATCTGTGGAGAACTCGCGGATTGTGGAGAAACGATCAGGCGCTCGTGTCGATCTCCGGCAACGGGCACACCACAACACCGATCGCGCCGACACCGACGTGCGCTCCGATAACCGCACTGAAGTCGGTGACGACGGATTCCGCTACATCGGGAATGCGCTCGGCCAACTGTTCGGCTATCCCGTCCGCACGCTCTCGCGCGCGCATGTGATGCACGGCTATCGCCACACGACCGAGACCGGCGCGTTCGACTGCCGAATCCACCAAGCGCGCAAGAGCTTTGGTGGTGGTACGTGTTTTCTCGCCGAGCACCAGCTTGCCGTCCACCAGATGCAGGATCGGTTTCATGGCCAATGCAGTGCCCAGCAGTGCGGCCGCGGTTCCGATTCGTCCGCCCCTACGCAATTGATCAAGTTTGTCGACGACGATGTAGCAGCGCCCACGGCTCGCTACGTCGACCGCCCGGCCGTACGCCTCTTCGAGTGAAGCGCCCTTCTCGGCCAAGCGTGCAGCTTCGAGAGCCGGATAGCCCAAACCCATACCGGCGGACTGTGAATCGACGATCCGGACGGCGCCACCGAATTCCTGGGCTGCGACTCGTCCGGCTTCCCACGTTCCCGAGAGTTGCCGTGAAATGTGCACGGCGAGAACGCCGTCACCGTCGCTCATGTCCAGGGCGCGTGCATACGCTTCGGACAACTCGGCGGGCGACGCTCCGGCCGTTGTCACTCCTGACAGGTCGCTCGGCATTGCGTCGACACCCTCACGCAAGTCGCAGCCGTCACGGAGCACATGGAGCGGAACCACCTGAATCCCACATGCGTCGGCCGACTCCTGCGGGATGCAGGCGGAGGAATCCGTGACGACGACGACCGGCATTCTGCTACCCGACTTCGCTCGGCGGTGATACCAGTTGCGGCGAAACCACTTTCTTCGACTCCACCCCGCGAATCGCAGCGATCATCGCGCGGGCTACACCGACATGACCGTCCCAACCCCAGTGAATACCGTCGGGGTTGCCGTTCTCGGAAAAGACGTTGTCACGCACTGCATCCGCGAGATCGACTACGGGAACGTCTTTCTCCGTAGCCCACTCGGTGATCGCGGACACCGCGGCAGGCCGGCCGGCGTGCACGCTCGCGTAGGCATCGCTGCGGTGCACTGACGGCAGGGTCGCGATCATCGGCAGTTCCGGCCGCATGTACTCCAACGCATTTCGCGAGCTTTCCAGATACTCGACGCTCAGCTTGGGCGGAAGTGCGACCGGGCGGCCCAGAGGTGCAAGCCGCGGCTGCAGCCATTGATAACCCTCGCGCACCACGCGTCGAAGCGCGGGTGGCCGAACGTAGCGGATGGTCTCGCGGAGCGCGGTAGGCAATGGGGACGGCAGCGAGTCCATCCCGCCGACCGCGAACACGACGGCGCCGGCCCGCGGCACCGCCGCCCACACACGAGGATCCTGAATCAGTGCCCACCACGCGTCGCGACACGTCCATCCGATACGGGCGACCAACTCGACGTCCCAGCCGAGTTCGTCGGCCACGATGTTCGGCCAGATGCGTGGATGATCTGCCGCGAGGCCGCCTTTGGGGCCGAAATACGACAGCGAATCCGCGAGTACGAGGAGGACGGGGCGCTGCCCGTCGGCACTTTCAGAGGACGTCATTTGCGACACTCGCAGAAGCATTCCATACGTCGAGTCGCCACTCGATCGACTTGACGTCACCATGTCCACTGAGTTGCACCCAACTGGTGTTTCCCAATCCGCCGAGGACGGCCCAGCGATCGACGGGTAGGTCGAGCAATGCCGCTGTCAGTGCCGCGATCAAGCCTCCGTGCGCCACCAGAACCACGGGCCGCTCGGCCCAGTCCGGGTGCGTGTCGAGCAATTCGTGAACTACGGGGAGGCTGCGATTCGCGACGTCGATTCGGCTTTCGCCGCCGGGCGGCGCCAACGTGGCATCCGCTCGCCACGCAGATCGCACACCGGGAGTGCGCTCGTCGACGTCATGATGAGTCAGGCCCTGCCATTCCCCCAGGTGTGTCTCACGCAGACGCGTGTCGGTGAGGACCGGAAGTCCGGCGGCATCACCGACAGCGACGGCTGTGAAATACGCGCGACGCAGATCCGAGGACACGATCGTCAACGGCCTGCGATCGGCGATCACCGGACCTGCACTCTTGGCCTGCGTGCGCCCCAACTCCGACAGGTCGGTGTCGAGTTGCCCCTGCATCCGAGAGTCGGCGTTGTATTCGGTCTGTCCGTGACGCAGCAGGATGAGCCGGCGGACAGGGTTCGACGCCGCACTGGGCGCCGACGAAGTCACAGCGAGGGATCCTGCGCGTCCGGCTCGGAAACCGTGTCGGTCTCGAACACCGTGTTGGCGTCGGCGGGGCCGGGACGGTTCTGTCCGAGGCCTTCGACCTCGACCGTCGGGCAGTCCTTCCACAGACGATCGAGAGCGTAGAAGTTGCGCTCCTCGTCATGCTGGACGTGGACGACGATGTCGGCGTAGTCGAGCAGTGCCCAGCGGCCCTCGCGGGTGCCTTCACGGCGGACCGGCTTGTGTCCCGCTTCGCGGAGACGGTCTTCGATGTTCTCGACAATCGAGTTGACCTGACGCTCGTTCGTCGCAGATGCGATGACGAAGCAGTCCGTGATGACCAGCTGTTCGGACACATCGAGCACCACCACTTCGGTGGCCAGCTTCTCGTCGGCTGCCAAGGCCGCGATGCGTGCCATGTCGATGGCTTCGGTGTTTGCGCTCACTCGATGTTCTCCAGTTTCGTCTTCAGAAAGTACTTGTTGTGCTCGGCTAGCTCGATTCGGCGCCCGGGACGGCTTCCGACTTCCCCGGTGCGGGCTCCGACATCGTTGTAGCTCCGTCGCGCCGCTCCGCGTCGACAGGTCGATACAGGTTCCGCTTCGAGATGTACTGCACCACTCCGTCCGGCACCAGGTACCAGACGGGGCGGTCTTCACTTGCCCGACGCCGACATTCGGTCGACGAAATGGCAAGTGCCGGAATCTCTATCAACGTGACCGCGTCGGCGGGCATGGTGTCGAGGTGACCGGCCAGGTGCTCTGCATTGAGATCGAAACCCGGTCGCGATACCCCGACGAACTTCGCCAATGCGAACAACTCTTCCCAATCTTGCCAGGAAAGGATGCTGGCCAGCGCATCGGCACCGGTGATGAAGAAGAGTTCGGCGTCAGGGTGGTAGGCCCGGAGGTCTCGCAGCGTGTCCACGGTGTACGTCACTTTTTCACGGTCGACGTCGACCCGAGAGACGGAAAACCGCGGGTTGGAGGCGGTGGCGATGACCGTCATGAGGTACCGGTCCTCGGCAGGACTGACGCCCTTCCCCTGCTTCTGCCAAGGCCGTCCGGTGGGGACGAAGATCACTTCGTCGAGTCCGAACCGGTCGGCGACCTCACTGGCCGCAACGAGGTGGCCATGGTGAATGGGGTCGAAGGTGCCACCCATCACTCCTAGGCGTCGAGCACGTTCCACCGATAGTCCCTTCTGCACGAGTGTCGAGCTTACGGGTCAGACCGGCAGCAGACGGGACACGACGTCGGCAAGCTGCTGGGCCGAGCGGCACTCGTGCATGCTGATGACCTCGTTGTAGACCTTCGCCGCGGAGTCACCCGTTCCCCATTGCCCCTTCGGCTCGGGGTTGAGCCAGTGCGCGTGCTTGGCTACTGCCACCATCTGCGACAGCGACTGAAGGTTGGGATCGCGGTAGTTGTTGCGACCGTCGCCGAGTACCAGTAGCGACGTGCGACTGGTGATCGACTGCGCGAACTTCTCCTGGAACACTCCGAAGGCGTGTCCGTAGTCTGAGTGGCCGTCGTAGGTGATCAGTTCGGCCTCACGCACCATCCGTGACATCGCTGATCCGAGGTCTGCGTTCGAGTCGAAGAACCGCGTGACCTCGTCGGTCGTGTCGATGAACGCGAACACCCGCACACGCGAGAACTGCTCACGCAAAGCGTTCACGAGCAGCAGAGTGAAATGGCTGAACCCCGCCACCGAGCCGGACACGTCGCACATCACCACAAGTTCGGGCCGCGCCCGCTTCGGCTTGCGCTGCACCAGATCGATCGGCACTCCGCCCGTCGACATGGACTTGCGCAACGTACGACGTAGGTCGATCGAACCCGCGCGAGAGCGGCTACGACGCACGGCGAGACGACTGGCCAACAAGCGAGCCAGAGGTGCGACGTTCTTCTTCAGCGTGGTGAGTTCGGCATCGGACGCTCGCAAGAAGTCGACTTCCTCGGCGAGTTTCGGAACGCCGTACGTGGCGACCCGCTCCTTGCCCAAATTCTCGGCTGTGCGTCGACGCGTTTCCTTCTCGACCATCTTGCGGAAGTCCGCGATGCGCTGCGCTGCCGTGCGCTTGGCGACCTCGGACTGATAGTCGGAGTTGTCCTTGCCCTCTGACCCGGAACCCTCCTGGTTGCCGAGCAGGCCCTGCAGGATCTTGTTGAGCAACGTCTCCGGGGCGACGTCGCGCAGCGCCTGGTAGGCGGAGAACGACGGGCCGTTGCTCGACTGGTACTGCCCGAGTTCCTCGACCATCGCGGCGGTCAGGAGTTCGGTCATCTCCATCGCCTTGTCACTGCCGTCTGTCAGCAGTTCGGCGATCAGCTCACGCAATGCCTGCAGGTCGATCGAGCCGTCTGGCTTGCGCGGCAGTGTGACGTCGACGTCGCCGACCGCACGGTCACCGATCGCCTTGGGGAACCACAGGTCGAAGACGGCGTCGAACGTCGCCCGGTGGGTCGGCCTGCGCAGGAGCGAGCATGCCAGCCCTTCACGAAGCGCTTCACGATCGAGCAGGTCGAGAACAGACATGACCTGACCGGCGTCGACTGTCTCGGACGGGCCGACCATGATTCCGCGTCGTCGCAGAGCCTCGACAAAATCGACGAGGTGACCGGGAATCCCGTGCGGCGCTGCCAGGCCGCCAGGTGAGAGCGGCGACGTCGATGCTGCGGGAGCCATGTCAGACCTCAGTTCAGCCGAAGTTCAGCGGCAGCACGCACCTGGTCCGACTGGTGCTTGAGGATCACGCCGAGCGTGGCGCGAACGGCATCGTCGTCGAGAGTGTCCATGCCCAGAGCAAGAAGGGTGCGTCCCCAGTCGATGGTCTCGGATACCGAAGGGACCTTCTTGAGCTGCATTCCGCGAAGAACACGAATGGTGTTGACCAGCTGCTCGGCAATCGCTTCAGGAAGCTCCGGCACACGGCTTGCGAGGATGCGACGCTCGAGGTCGGCGTCCGGGAAATCGAGATGCAGGAAGAGGCAACGACGCTTCAGAGCCTCCGAGAGTTCACGAGTGGCATTCGAGGTCAACACCGTGAACGGCTTGCGGGTGGCGGTGATCGTTCCGAGCTCGGGGATCGTGACCGCGAAGTCGCTGAGCACTTCGAGGAGCAGACCTTCGATCTCGACGTCTGCCTTGTCCGTCTCGTCGATCAACAGCACCGTCGGGTCCTCGCGGCGAATGGCCTTGAGCAGTGGACGTGCGAGCAGGAACTCCTCCGAGAAGACATCCGCCTTCGTCGAGTCCCAGCTGTGGTCGACCGCGACATCACCCCTCGCTCCGCTCGCCCCGCCCGACTGAATCCGAAGAATCTGCTTCGCGTGGTTCCACTCGTACAGCGCACGAGCCTCGTCGACGCCCTCGTAGCACTGCAGACGCACCAGTTCTGCGCCCGTGGTCTGGGCGACTGCGCGGGCGAGTTCCGTCTTTCCGACACCGGCCGGGCCCTCGATGAGCAGCGGCTTGCCCAGACGATCGGCCAGGAAGACTGCCGTCGCGGTGGCCTTGTCGGACAGATAGCCGGTTTCGGCCAGCCGTTCGATCACGTCGTCGACGGTCGAGAAGAACGGCGTCGTGTCGGGAAGTGCTCGGTCCACGGTTAACTCCTTGAGAGGTGGGGCAAGTCTGGTGAACTTTTCAGGCGGGTCGGGTATGCCCGTCGCCCCAGACGATCCACTTGGTGGACGTCAGTTCCGGTAGCCCCATGGGGCCACGCGCGTGCAGTTTCTGGGTGGAGATGCCGATCTCGGCGCCGAACCCGAACTGCTCACCGTCGGTGAAGGCAGTCGACGCATTGACCATCACTGCCGCAGCGTCGACTCGAGCGGTGAACTCGCGGGCAGCCGAGAGATCGGACGTCACGATGGCTTCGGTGTGGCCGGTCCCGTACTGGTCGATGTGCCCGACGGCAGCGTCCAAGTCCTTGACGACCTTGAGGGCGACGTCGAGGGTGAGGTATTCCTTCGACCAGTCGTCCTCGGTCGCGGGAACCAGTCCCGGCAGATCACCGTGCACGACGACGTCGTGCATCTGGAGCGCTTGGAGCAGCTTCGGCACGGCCGTCTCGGCAATAGCGGCGTCGACCAGCACCGTCTCTGCCGTGTTGCAGACACTGGGCCGACGGGTTTTGGAGTTGAGAAGAATCTTCTCGGCCATCAGTAGATCGGCGGCCGAGTGAACATAGACGTGGCAGTTACCGACACCGGTCTCGATGGTGGGGACAGTGGCATCGCGAACTACGGCGCTGATCAGGCCGGCACCGCCGCGCGGGATGACTACATCGACGAGGCCGCGGGCCTGGATGAGGTGCGTGACCGTCGACCGATCCGCACTCGGCAGAAGTTGAACGGAATCCTCGGGCAGTCCCTGGTCAATCAACGACGCGCGCAGAGCCGCCACTAACGCTTCGTTGGACTTGACCGCCGAGGACGAACCACGAAGCAGCGCAGCATTTCCCGACTTGAGAGTGAGCCCGAAAGCGTCGACGGTAACGTTGGGGCGAGCCTCGTACACCATGCCGACGACACCGAGCGGAACGCGCTGCTGGCGTAGCTCCAAACCGTTCGGCAAAGTAGATCCACGAAGCACTTCACCGATCGGATCGGGTAGTCCGGCAACCTGACGCAAACCCGACGCGATGCCCTCGATCCGCTCAGCGGTCAGACGAAGACGGTCGAGCAGCGATTCCTCGGTGCCGCCCGCCTTCGCGGTGTCGATATCGAGAGCGTTGGCCGCGAGAATCCGATCACTTGCCGCGAGTACCGCGTCGGCTGCGGCGTTGAGCGCAGCATCCTTCTGCGCCGTGGTCAGCAGAGCCAGGACGCGCGAAGCCTTACGGGCTCGGCGTGCGGCGTCGTGCACGACGGACTTGGTGTCGGACGCGTTCGAGTCGACGGTTTCTGCGTTGGAAGTCACAGCGGTCATGAATACACATTAACCACCCACCGTGACGGCCTGCTCGGCGGAACGAGGCTGTGACCACCCGGGACCATTCCGGCGGACCGCCTGCGAACATTTAGGCGGACCGCCTGCGAACATTTCGGCGGACCGCCGGGGAACAATTCCGGCGCGCGACACTGTTGCACCCACCGACCTTCTTCTTCGAGTCAGGAGCCATCCGTGAGTGTGTTGTTCGAGCCTTTGACCCTGCGCGGCGTCACCATCCCGAACCGCGTCTGGATGGCACCGATGTGCCAGTACTCCGCTGACGTCATCGGCGACCAGGTCGGAGTGCCCAACGAGTGGCATCGCACGCATCTGGTGAGCCGTGCAATCGGCGGCACCGGCCTGATTCTCACCGAGGCGACGGCCGTCAATCCCGAAGGCCGCATATCGGCAGCTGATCTGGGGATCTGGAACGACACGCAGGCGCAAGCCTTCGCCGAGATCAACGCGCAACTCGCGTACTTCGGCGCAGTGCCCGGAATTCAGCTGGCCCACGCCGGACGCAAAGCGTCGACGCAGGTTCCGTGGCGCGGCGGCAAGAGTCTGCCCGCCGACGACCGACTCTCGTGGCAGACGGTTGCCCCGAGCGCGGCTCCGTTCGGTCACCTTGCCGATCCGGTCGAGCTCACCACGGAAGGCATCGAGAAGGTCGTCGCGGACTTCGCAGCGGCGGCTACCCGCGCACTGAAGGCCGAATTCAAGGTCGTGGAAATTCACGCGGCCCACGGATACCTGATCCATCAGTTCCTCTCCCCCGAGAGCAACAAGCGAACGGACCGCTACGGAGGCAGCTTCGAGAACCGCATCCGATTGCTCCTCGAAATCCTGAGCGCAGTCCGCGAGGTGTGGCCGGCCGAGCTACCGCTCTTCGTCCGGGTCTCGGCGACCGATTGGCTGACGGAAGAGCGTGGGCTCGAGGTCGACAGCTGGACCGCGGATCAGACCGTTGCCCTCGCCAACATCCTCTCCGACTACGGCGTCGATCT
>NZ_BAAILK010000041.1:0-65098 GCF_054589475.1 Rhodococcus sp. no. 34 | reverse complement strand
CGTCGACGTGTCCACCGGCGGTAATTCACCGGCGGCCAAGATTCCGGTGGAGCCGGGATACCAGGTTCCGTTCGCCCGTCGCCTGCAGAACGAGAGCCTGCTACCGGCCGCCGCCGTCGGCCTCATCACCGAACCCGAACAGGCCGAGAAGATCGTCGAAGACGGAAGCGCAGTGGCGGTGCTCCTCGGCCGCGAACTGTTGCGAGATCCCTACTGGGCGCGCCGGGCGGCCCGTGAACTGAACGCCGAGGTAGGACCGCATATCCCGTCGCAGTACGCCCGCGCCTTCTAGCCCGAAAATCGGCTCCCGCGCACAACTTTGATAGCGTAAGCGTCTTACTTGCCGGTAGTCCGGAGCCCTGAGGGTTCCGGACACTGCCGCGGGCCAGAGCCGTGCGACGGGGGTCGCAACGAGCCACAGGGCACGCGGACGCTCGATTTCCCGACCGGCTCATCGGCGAGTGGGCAACGAAAAGATGCGTGCATCAGGTACGTGCCCCGCTCGGTTCGATGATTGCGCTGGGGAGCGCATGTCATGACTACACCAGAGAACTCGATCAGCGCTCTCGAAGTGGCCGAATCACCCGATGTCTGCGTCACCGACAATGCGTCCGTCAAGCGCGCTGTCAAGGCAACGATGCTCGGAAATGCCATGGAGTGGTTCGATTTCGGCGTTTACGCATATCTAGCTACCACTATAGGAAAAGTGTTCTTCCCGGACGCGAGCGGCAGCGCTCAACTCCTCTCTACCTTTGCAATTTTTGCGGCAGCCTTCATCGTCCGCCCACTCGGCGGATTGTTCTTCGGTCCACTCGGTGACCGCATCGGACGCAAGAAAGTCCTGGCCACCACCATCATTCTGATGGCCGGCAGCACCTTCGCCATCGGCCTCATCCCGAGCTACGAATCCATCGGTATCGCCGCCCCGATCCTGCTGGTACTCCTACGCCTACTGCAGGGCTTTTCCACCGGCGGCGAATACGGCGGAGCCAGTACGTTCGTCGCCGAATACGCACCGGACAAGCGCCGCGGTTTCTTCGCCAGCTTCCTCGAATTCGGGACTCTGGCAGGATATGTGGCGGCAGCGGGCATCGTGACGATCATCCAGACCGTCGTCAGTGCCGAGGACCTCCTCCAGTGGGGCTGGCGCATCCCCTTCCTCATTGCCGGACCTCTGGGTCTCATCGGCCTGTACCTCCGTCTGCGTTTGGAGGAAACTCCCGCATTCCAGATGATGGAGCAGGCCGAAGAGCGCTCCCTCGCAGATGAATCCACAGGCAAGAAACTACGCGAAACTCTCGTCGACAACTGGCGTCCGCTTGTTCTGTGCATCGTCCTGGTGGCCACGTACAACATCGCTCACTACGGCCTGCTCAGCTACATGCCGACGTATCTGACCAACACGTTGGGTTACGACGAATCCCACGGACTCGTTCTGATGATCATCGTCATGATCGTGATGATGATGGGAATCAGCTACGTCGGAAAGTTCTCGGACCGCGTCGGGCGTAAACCCTTGCTGCTCAGCGGTTTCATCGGATTCTTCGTCCTGTCCCTACCTGCCTACCTTCTGATCGGCGTCGGCAACTACGTGACGGTCTTCCTGGGACTCGCAATTCTCGGCGGTTTGCTCCTGCTGTTCGTCGGAGTGTTCCCGTCCGTGCTTCCCGCACTCTTTCCGACCGGAATCAGGTACGGCGGCTTGGCAATCGGATACAACCTCGCGGTCTCCATCTTCGGCGGGACCACTCCCCTGGTGCTCACCGCCCTCGAAAGTGCAACGGGCAGCAACTTGGTCGCACCGATGTACATGATGATCGCCGCCGTGATCGGCGGTATCGCAGTCCTGATGATCCCCGAGACCGCACGCAAGCCACTCGACGGCTCTCCGCCCTCCGTCGCCACCGACGAGGAAGCACGTCGGATCATCCGCAAGGTTCGTCGAAAGAGAATGAAGGCCGATAACCTCGAGGTATGAGCACGCCTCGAATCGTCGTCGTCGGCAGTATCAACATGGATCTGACCACGTCAGTGTCCAGATTCCCCGCTCCGGGAGAAACGCTGCTCGGCACTGCCTTTGCCACCGCGGCGGGAGGCAAAGGCAGCAACCAGGCCATCGCCGCCGCGAAGGCCGGTGGGGACGTGTCGTTCGTCGGCGCGGTCGGCGACGACGGTTTCGGCACCCAATTGCGCGAGACCCTGCAAGACGCCGGGGTCGACACCGCGTTGCTTCGTAATGTCGACGGCCCGAGCGGCGTTGCCGCCATCACCGTGAGCGAGGACGCGGAGAACAACATCATCGTCGTCCCGGGCGCCAATTCCTCGGTCACCTCGTTGTCCGAAGCAGACCTCGACGCGATCGCACACGCCGACGTTCTCCTGTGCCAACTCGAAATACCCCTCGACACGGTCACCGCAGCGGCCCGGCACGCGCGTGCCAACGGAACAACTGTCATCCTCAATCCTTCGCCGGTACAAGACCTTCCGGGCGCCCTGATCGAGTCTGTCGACATCCTGATCGTCAACCAGACCGAGTCGGAGCAGTTGGCCGCGGTCACCGGTCGCGTCCGATACCTCGTCACGACGCTCGGGGCCGGCGGCGCGGATCTCCGGTCGGGCGAGGAGACAATCCACGCCGACTCCCCGGCCGTGACACCCGTGGATACAACTGGCGCAGGCGATGCTTTCACCGGCGCCTTCGCCGTGGAGTGGGTGCAGGGCCAGGACCGCGCCCTGCAGTTCGCTGCCACGGCGGGAAGTATGGCGACGACGGTCCGCGGCGCGTCGGTGTCGTCACCCACTCGCGCTGCGATCGAAAAAGTCCTGAACCGACAGCTTGACTCTGACACCGTGTGAGGTCGTAAACCTGTAGGTATCGGGTTTGTGAGAGAGAAACGGGGCGAGCAAGGATGTTGAGCATCGGAGACTTCGCGAGAGCAGGTCGTGTGTCGGTGCGCATGCTCCGCCACTACGACGCCATCGGTCTGCTCAGACCCGCGAGGGTCGACGCATCCACCGGGTATCGCTCGTACACCGCGGGCCAGTTGGCGCTGCTCAACCGCATCGTCGCTCTCAAGGAGTTGGGCCTGACTCTGGCCCAGGTCCAGCAAGTGGTGGAGTCAGCGGTCACCGTCGACGAGATCCGCGGGATGCTCACGCTTCGCCGAGCAGAACTCGAAACCCGAATCCAGGAAGACACCGCGCGACTGGCGCATGTACAGGCGCGCCTACGGATCATCGAAAGTGAGGGACAGATGTCCGCATACGAGGTTGTGATCAAGTCAGTTCCGGCGCTGCGGGTCGCGGAGTTGACCGGTACCGCCAAGACGATGGATCCGTCGTCGATCGGCCCGGTGGTTCGCGGGTTGTACGAGCGCCTTTGTACCGGTTTGGATCGTGCCGGTATCGCCGCGATCGGACCCGCTGTCGCTTACTACGAGGATGCCGGTGACGACGAGAACGTCGTCGTCCATGCGGCGCTACCGGTAGACGCGAATCCCGATGGCGACTACGAGTTCGCTGTGGTGGACCTGCGGGCCGAAGAGCACGTGGCCTCGCTGCTGCACAAGGGTTCGATGGACAACTGCCTGCCCGCTTATCAGGCGTTGGCCCAATGGATCGACGCAGCGGGATACCGCAATGCCGGCCCCAGCCGTGAGGTGACGCTGGCGTGCCCGGAGGATGTCGACGGCTGGGTCACCGAACTGCAGGAACCTGTTGCCAAGGCCTGAAGCCCGCACGTGTCGGCAGGGTCGTGCACCATGGGGTCCATGACCACCGCCACTGCCCCAGCCATGCGCGACGAAGCCGAGCGGCTGCTCCGCGAACTCGCGGGGCCGGATGCCCGCCTACGCGAGGACCAGTGGACGGCCATCGAGGCGCTGGTGGTGCAGCGCAAACGCGCGCTCGTCGTACAGCGGACCGGCTGGGGCAAATCTGCGGTCTACTTCATCTCGGCGAAGCTGCTCCGGGCAACGGGCCACGGCCCCACCGTCATCGTCTCTCCGTTGTTGGCCCTGATGCGAAACCAGGTCAGTTCTGCCGAACGTGCCGGAGTGCGCGCCGCAACCATCAATTCGGGCAACGTCACCGAATGGGACGACATCCATGCCCGCGTCGCAGCCAATGATCTCGACGTCCTTCTGGTCAGCCCCGAGCGCCTGAACAACCCTGACTTCCGCGATCAGGTGCTCCCGGCCCTGGCAGCTGATGCCGGCCTGGTCGTAGTCGACGAGGCTCACTGCGTTTCCGACTGGGGCCACGACTTCCGTCCCGACTACCGCCGCATCAGGACCTTGATCGCCGAACTCGGCGAGGGCATTCCCGTCCTCGCAACCACGGCGACGGCCAACAACCGCGTCGTCGAGGACGTGTCCGCCCAACTCGGCGTCGGCGGTGAGGAAACCCTCGTCCTTCGCGGCGGGCTCGAACGCGAGTCGCTTCACCTCTCTGTAGTCCACATTCCGGAGGCGACGGCGCGCGCTGCCTGGCTTGCCGACATGCTCGAGACGCTGCCGGGTTCGGGCATCATCTACACGCTGACGGTTTCGGCCGCGCGCGACCTCGCAAGCCTGCTCTCCGAGCGCGGCCATACCGTCGCCGCCTACACGGGCCAGACCGATCCCACTGAACGTGAATCTCTCGAGCAGGACTTGTTGGGTAATCGCGTCAAGGCTCTGGTGGCCACCTCGGCACTCGGGATGGGGTTCGACAAGCCTGATCTCGGGTTCGTCGTCCACCTCGGCGCACCGTCGTCGCCGATCTCGTACTACCAGCAGGTGGGCCGCGCCGGTCGTTCCACCGACAGGGCAGACGTGATCCTCCTGCCGGGGGCCGAGGACAAGCAGATCTGGAGTTACTTCGCCTCGGTCGCCTTCCCCCGCGAGCACCTGGTCCGCAGCGTCATCGAACACCTCGACACCGAAAAGGCCACGTCGACACCGGCACTCGAACCTCTGGTGGAGCTCAATCGCACGCGTCTCGAGATGGTCCTCAAAGTCCTCGACGTCGACGGCGCGGTCAAACGCGTCAAGGGCGGGTGGATCAGCACCGGCGAACCCTGGGTGTACGACGCCGAGCGCTACGGCCGACTCGACGACGCTCGCCAGGCCGAGCAGGCCGCAATGGTCGAGTACCAGAGCATCACGACGTGTCGAATGACCTTCCTGCGTGAACAACTCGACGATCCTGGTCTGACCTCGGAGAACTCACAGTGCGGTCGCTGTGACAACTGCACAGGCAATCGCTACGACACCACTGTCGACACCGCCGCCCTCGACGAGACTCGGGCGCGCTTGCAGCGCCCCGGATTCGACCTGGAGCCGCGCAAGATGTGGCCGACCGGCCTGAGCAAGCTGGGCGTCAAGCTGTCCGGGAAGATCACCGAGGGGCCCGAAACCGGGCGCATTCTCGGACGGATGTCGGACCTGGGCTGGGGTCAACGTCTCCGCGCGCTTTTCGACGGTCCCGACGCCGAGGTACCCGATGCGGTGGTCAGCGCGTGTATCAGCGTTCTGGCCGCCTGGAATTGGGCCGAGCGACCCACCGGTGTCATGGCCCTCGAATCCACAACGCATCCTTTGTTGGTGTCGAGCCTGGCTGCCAAGTTGGCCGAGGTCGGGCGATTGACCGACCTGGGCACTCTTCGCTTGCGCCCCGACCACCCTCCGGTGTCGGCAGCAAACTCCGCCTACCGCGTGTCCGGACTGGTCGATGTTTGGGAAGTCCCGGACATGAGCATCCACCAGGGACCGATACTTCTTGTCGACGCAATCGCCGATACCGGTTGGACTTTCACGATGGCCGCGCGCGCACTTCGACAGGCTGGTGCTCACTCTGTACTTCCGTTGGCGCTCGCAAGCCCGAAATAGCGAGTTTTTGCCCGAAATAGTCGCTCCGACAACGGCAAAAGTTACATAATGTGAGCACCATCACATTCATGTCCTCACCTGGGGCGCAACGGGTTCCACACGGCCCGAAACGGACATCTGCATGACTTCGACAGCAATGATTGTTACGTTCAGATGACCGATGAAGCCTGTTGATACGAGAGCTATCCCGACCACCGCGCCGGACGCGGTGTTGTTCAGAAGCCCACAGATCGATGACGGAGTCCGGCTCTGGGAGATCGCACGTGATTCGAAGGTGCTCGACCTCAATTCGAGTTATGCATACCTGTTGTGGTGCAGGGATTTCAGCGCGACGTCCATCGTCGCGGAGGTAGACGGCCGCGTAGTCGGATTCGTTTCCGGTTATATCCGTCCCAGCGCGCAGGAAACCCTGTTCGTGTGGCAAGTTGCGGTCGACGAAGACCAGCGCGGCAAGGCAATTGCTGCCCGCATGCTGTCCGACTTGATGGATCGCACTGCCCCACTGGGTGTTACACATCTGGAGACCACGATCAGCCCCGACAACGAGGCTTCGATCGCACTCTTCACCGCGCTCGCACGTCGGCGCGAAGTACCGATAACCAGGCAGACCTTGTTCTCGCCCAACGATTTTCCCGATGGACACGAAGCCGAAGATCTTTACACGATCGGCGCCTAGCGCACTTCGCGCTCGGCATACAGCATGCCCCGGAGGAACAAAGAAGATATGAATATCAACGAAGCAAGCATTTTCGAAACCCTCGAGTCCGAGGTTCGCAGCTACTGCCGTGACTGGCCCGCAGTGTTCACCAGCGCATCCGGATCCTGGATTCGTGACGAGAACGGACGCGACTACCTCGATTTCTTCGCCGGCGCCGGCGCACTCAACTACGGTCACAACAACCCGGTGCTCAAGTCCGCACTGGTCGACTACATCATGAACGACGGCATCACGCACGGCCTCGACATGTCGACAGTCGCCAAACGCGAATTCCTCGAGACCTTTCAGCGCAACATCCTCGAACCGCGCGGCCTGGACTACAAGGTCCAGTTCCCCGGCCCGACCGGATCGAACACCGTCGAGGCTGCACTGAAGCTGGCCCGCAAGGTCACCGGACGTTCGGCAGTCATCAACTTCACCAACGCATTTCACGGAATGACACTTGGTGCACTCTCCGTGACCGGCAACTCGATGAAGCGCGCGGGCGCCGGTGTCCCCCTCGTGCACACGACACCGATGCCCTTCGACAACTACTTCGACGGCGTCACCGAGGACTTCCAGTGGTTCTCCCGCGTTCTCGATGATTCCGGCAGTGGAATCAACCGCCCCGCGGCAGTGATCGTCGAAACCGTGCAGGGTGAAGGTGGCGTCAATGTCGCTCGCCCCGAATGGCTTCGGGCGCTGGCAACACTGTGCTCGGATCGCGGAATCCTGTTGATCGTCGACGACGTCCAGATGGGTTGCGGCCGTACCGGCCCGTTCTTCTCCTTCGAAGAGGCCGGAATCGTTCCCGACATCGTCACGTTGTCCAAGTCGATCAGCGGCTACGGAATGCCGATGGCGCTCACGCTGTTCAAGCGTGAACTCGACGTCTGGGGACCGGGCGAGCACAACGGCACATTCCGCGGCAACAACCCGGCATTCGTCACCTCCAAGGTGGCACTCGACCACTACTGGTCCGACGACGCACTCACCAAGACGACGCTGAAGAAGGGCGCACGCATCAGCGAATGCTTCGCCAACCTCTCCGATCAGTTCCCCGGCGAGGTCTCGCACCGCGGGCGTGGCTTGGTTCAGGGCCTCGTCTTCGAACAGCCCGAGCGCGCCGGCAAGGTCTGCCAGTTGGCATTCGACGAGGGATTGCTCGCCGAGACCTCCGGACCCTCCGACCAGGTTGTGAAACTGCTTCCCGCACTGACGATTACCGACGACGAGCTCGAGCACGGCCTCTCCATCCTGGCCGAGGCGACACTCAAGGTCTGCAGCTAGAGGAAGGACTCTCCCATGATCGTTCGCACCACCACCGAGATCACCGACACCGACCGCGACATCACGAGTGAGGACGGCAACTGGCGCAGCAAGCGCATCGTCCTCGGCGGCGACCGCGTCGGGTTCTCGTTCCACGAGACCACCATCAAGGCGGGTTCGGTCAACGAGTTTCATTACGCCAACCACGTCGAGGCTGTCTGGCTCGTCGAGGGCACCGGCAAGCTGATCGACCTCGCCAACAACAAGGAATACGATCTCGCACCGGGGTCGATGTACCTGCTCAACGGCCACGAGCGTCACCGCGTCGAGCCGGACACGCAGATGCGCATGCTGTGCGTGTTCAATCCGCCGGTCACCGGGCGTGAGGTGCACGACGAGAACGGTGTCTACCCACTGGTGGAGGTCCCCGCGTAGCGTCTAGTCATGGCGACTGACACCTCTCCACGCGTAGCGATCGGCCCCGTCCCCGATGCACTGCTCGACAGCGCGGTGCTTCGGGGCGGTGGTCTGATCAGTCCGATCGACACTGCGGACGCCCTGATCTGGGCGGGCTCACCCGAGACCTTTCCGTCGGAGTTACCGGCGTCGGTCAGGTGGGTGCAGCTTCCGTCGGCGGGAATCGAGGATTGGTTCGACTCCGGTGTGATTCCGAAGGACACAGAAATCACGTGGACCTCGGCGGCCGGTGCGTTTTCGGCGTCGGTGGCCGAGCATGCACTCATGCTTCTCTTGGCCGGAGTTCGCCACTTGCCTGCACACATCGAGGCTCGAACGTGGCGTCAGTTCGAGTTCTTTCCCAAGATCGGCACCCTTCGTGGCTCGACGGTTGCGATCATCGGCGCAGGCGGTATCGGCCGCGCGCTGATTCCGATGCTGGCCGCGCAGGGGGCGGACAGCATCGCAGTCAATCGTTCCGGTAGCCCGGTCCCCGGGGCGATCTCGACGTACCCCGCATCCAGGATGGATGAAATCTATTCTCGCGCAGATCACTTCGTGATTGCTGCGCCCGCCACCCCGGCCACCCGTCACCTCGTGGGCCGTGCGCAGTTGGCGGCGATGCAACCCCATTCCTGGGTGATCAATGTCGCGCGCGGATCACTGGTCGACACCGACGCACTGGTCGAGGCCATCGAGTCGGAACAGATCGGCGGCGCCGGTCTCGACGTCACCGATCCCGAACCCCTCCCGGACGGTCACCCACTGTGGGATCTGACGAATGTGATCATCACACCCCACGATTCCAATCCGCCAGGCGTTCGCCCCGCCGCGTTCGCGGATCACGTCTCCAAGAACGTGACCCGCTTCGCGAAGGGTGAGGCGCTGGCTGCCCTCGTGGACCCAGTAGCCGGATACTGAGCACGCCGCCGAAGCTCGAATGCTCGGACGACGGTTGCCACAAATTACTGTGACGACTGCGTCTCCGGAAAGAAAAGCGCCCGCGCCCGGCGAGCGACCTCTTCGGCAGGTACATCCTCGACCTTCGTGCATACTGCCCACCTGTGGCCGAACGGATCGAGAAACACTCCATGCCGGTCGCCCGAAAATGTATCGGCCACAGCCGTGACCAGCGTGCCTCCCTCGGCGACTGCCCGAGCGACAAACTCGTCCGTGTCCTCGGTGTAGACGACGATCGACGAATGCACCCAGCCGTCCTGCGGTGATTTGAGACCGAAGTCCGGCATCTCCTGCGAAAGCTGCAGCATCGAATCGCCGATCCGGATCTCCGCATGCATGAGGGAGCCGTCAGGTGCATTCATCGCATCGACTATCTCAGCTCCAAGTGCTCGTTTGTAGTAGTCGAGTGCGGCATGGCCGTCCGGCACCGCAAGGTAGGGAGTGATCGTGCGGTAACCAGCGGGGATTGGGTTCACTGTGTTCATGTGTACGAGTATTGGCGATCGCACACGTGTTCTATTGAAGATTTCGGACTTCCTCCGCGCCTCCGTCTCGCACACGCGCCTATCCTGGAACGGTGCCTACCGACAACAGCCGCCTCGACGCCCTTCCCGAGCTCCTGGCCGGCCGTCGCCTGGCAGTTCTGACGGGCGCCGGCATCTCCACCGACTCCGGAATCCCGGACTACCGCGGACCTGATTCACCCCCGCGCAATCCGATGACGTTCCAGCAGTTCATCGGCGATCCGGCGTTTCGGCGGCACTACTGGGCGCGCAACCACATCGGCTGGCGATACATGGACAGCTCCCGCCCCAACCAGGGCCACCGGGCCGTCGCGGCGCTGGAACGAACAGGGCGAGCCGTCGGCGTGATCACCCAGAACGTCGACCTCCTGCACACCAAGGCCGGCGCGCGAAACGTCATCGACCTCCACGGCACCTACGCGCAGGTTCGATGCCTGAGCTGCCAGCGGCTGATCTCCCGCACCACTCTCGCGGAGAGACTGGAAGAAGCCAATCCTGGATTCGCCGAAACAGTCGCTGCTGCAACAGGAGTCGAAATCGCACCCGACGCAGATGCCGTGATCGAATCCACCGCACACTTTCGCGTCGTGGATTGCGCCGTGTGCGGTGGCTTACTCAAACCGGACATCGTCTACTTCGGCGAATCCGTCCCCAAGGAACGCGTCGCCCGTGCGTACAGCCTCGTCGACCAATCCGACGCACTGTTGGTAGCCGGGTCGTCGTTGACCGTGATGTCCGGCCTGCGTTTCGTCCGGCATGCCGCCAAGACCGGGAAGCCGATCGCCATCGTCAATCGAGGCACGACTCGCGGCGACGAATTCGCCGACCTCAAGCTCGAAGTCGGTTGCGCTGAAGCACTTTCCGCCCTCGTCGAGCACGAAAGCTACAGCGCCACCAAGTCGTCCGCGTGAACCACAGGACGCTGCATGTCGGCCGGTAGATCGGTGGTGGAGCGCCCCAGGATCTCCTCGATCTCCGCAGCGTCGAACGCAACGACACCCCGGGCGACGGGCTTCTCCCCCGGCCCCATCAGGGACACGACGTCGCCGGCGTGGAAGTCACCGGATACACCGACGATGCCAGCGGACAGCAGGCTTCGACGCTTGGACACGACCGCGCGGACGGCGCCTTCGTCGAGGTGGAGGTCACCCGATGTGTCAGCGGCGTGACGAACCCAGAATCGGCGGGCCGACAATCGCGTCGGCCGGGGCGCAAATGCCGTTCCGACATCGGCACCACTGAGTGCCTGCGCAGCGTCCGATGCTGCCGCGAGCAGAACCGGCACGCCGGAATCAGCGGCCAGGCGTGCTGCTGAGAGCTTCGACGCCATGCCTCCGGTACCGAGGGCGCCACCCGAACCGGCAACCACACCGTCGAGATCCTCGGGACTGTTCACCTCGGGAATCAGTGTGGCATCGCCCTTTCGGGGATCCCCGTCGTACAGTCCGTCCACATCCGACAACAGGATCAACGCGTCGGCGCCGACCAGATGAGCAACCAGTGCAGCCAGCCGATCGTTGTCACCGAATCGAAGTTCGGTGGTGGCAACGGTGTCGTTCTCGTTCACGATCGCCACCGCGTGCAATGCCCGTAGACGATCGAGTGTCCGTTGGGCGTTGCGGTGCTGCGTCCGTCGAGCGATGTCGTCAGCCGTGAGTAGAACCTGCCCGACGGTACGCCCGTAACGGGCGAACGACGTACCCCAGGCGTGAGCCAGAGCCAACTGACCGACGCTGGCCGCAGCCTGCTTGGTCGCGAGATCCCGAGGCCGCTTGGTCAGTCCCAGCGGCGCCAGTCCGGCGCCGACGGCACCGGACGAGACGACGACGACATCGGAACCCGCACGCATGCGAGCCTCGATGGCATCGGCCAACAGATCGAGTCGGTGAGTATCGAGTCCCGCCACCAGACTGGTGAGCGCAGACGACCCGATCTTCACGACGATACTGTGAGCCGACGCTATCGACTCCCTGGTGGACCCGAGCACAGTCCCGTTCCCTCTCTTCGGTTTTCGTCCTGAAATCGCGTGGGTCAGACGTCTTCGTCGAGCAAGCCGCGGCGGACACGACGCGCGTGCTTGCGCTCGTCGGCGCCGATGCGCTCCACCTGATCGAGACGCGGGTCGGTTCCACGGCCCGTGCGGGTCAGATCGATACCGGCCGGCGTCATCGGCTCCCACTCGAAGCTGACGTCACCGATGGTGACGGAAGCTCCTGGCTGAGCGCCCTTCTTGACCAATGCGTCCTCGACGCCCAATCGAGCAAGACGGTCGGCGAGGTAACCAACGGCCTCGTCGTTGTCGAAGGCGGTCTGACGAATCCACCGCTCCGGGCGGGTGCCTCGGACGACGAACCCACCGGGAATATCGGGATCCTTCTCGATGGTGAAGCTGGAATCCTTGACCTTGACCGGGCGAATGACCTGGCGCTTCGGCTCGGGCTTCGGATGAGCTTCGCGGTAGTCGCGGACCATCTTCGCCAGCGCGAATGTCAACGGTCGCAATCCTTCTCGGCTCACCGCTGAGATGGTAAAGACCGGCCATCCGCGAGCTTCGATCTCAGGCGTGACCATTTCGGCCAATTCGGCGGCCTCGGGAACGTCGGTCTTGTTGAGGATGACGACGCGCGGGCGCTTGTCGAGGTCACCGAGTCCCGAGTCGCCGGAGAGCGCGGGCGTGTACGCGGCCAGCTCTGCTTCCAGGGCGTCGATGTCGGATATCGGGTCACGTCCCGGATCGAGGGTGGCGCAGTCGATCACGTGCGCCAATACGGCGCAGCGTTCGATGTGGCGCAGGAAGTCCAGGCCCAAACCGCGGCCTTCGCTTGCACCGGGGATCAGCCCGGGCACGTCGGCGACGGTGAAGGTGGTGTCACCGCTCGAGACGACGCCGAGGTTGGGGACCAGAGTGGTGAAGGGGTAGTCGGCGATCTTCGGCTTGGCCGCAGAGAGAACGGACACCAGCGAAGACTTACCGGCAGAGGGGAATCCGAGCAGACCGACGTCGGCTACCGACTTGAGTTCGAGAACCAGGTCACGCTCGACACCGTCCTCACCGAGGAGTGCGAAACCGGGAGCCTTGCGGGCTTTCGACGCCAGCGCTGCGTTGCCGAGTCCGCCGCGGCCGCCCTGAGCGGCGTCGAAGCGCGAACCGACTCCCACGAGGTCGGCAAGCACGTTGCCGTCGGTATCGAGAACCACAGTTCCATCCGGAACCTTGAGGATGAGGTCTTCACCGTTTGCACCCTCGCGGTTGCTGCCGGCGCCCTGCTTGCCGTTGGTCGCCTTCGCGTTGGGATGGAAGTGAAAGTCGAGGAGGGTGTGGATGTTCTCGTCGACCACAAGGATGACGTCGCCACCGCGACCTCCGTTGGCACCGTCCGGACCGCCGAGCGGTTTGAACTTCTCGCGGTGTACGGAGGCGCAACCATTGCCGCCTTTTCCAGCGCTGACGTGCAGCACAACACGGTCAATGAATCGGGACATGACTGCCGGATCCTTCCTCAGTCAATTGCGGGTCTCACGCGATGAGCTGAACTTCTGGTGAGCAGGGTTGCTCGGGGCAAAACGGGTACTGCTTAAACAAACGATAGGGGCGGACCGGGTTATTTCAACCCTGGTCCGCCCCTATCGGGAGCTTGGAACGCGTCACTCTCTTACCGAAAGCAGAACCGGCTTACCGAAGTAGAACCGATGACGCACAACTAGCGAGAAAGACTAGACCTCAGCCGCAACGACGGCCGGAACGATGTTCACGGTCTTGCGTCCACGCTTCTGGCCGAACTCGACTGCACCGGCAGCGAGAGCGAACAGGGTGTCGTCGCCGCCACGGCCGACGTTGACGCCGGGGTGGAAGTGCGTGCCGCGCTGGCGAACCAGGATTTCGCCTGCGCTGACCGACTGGCCGCCGAAGCGCTTCACGCCGAGGCGCTGGGCGTTTGAATCGCGACCGTTACGGGAGCTGGATGCACCCTTCTTATGTGCCATGCTATTGACCCTCCTCGGGTGAAATTAGCTAGAAAGAACTGGTTACTTGATGCCCGTGACCTTGAGCACCGTGATCGGCTGCCTGTGGCCCTGACGCTTGTGGTAACCGGTCTTGTTCTTGAACTTGTGGATGCGGATCTTCGGGCCCTTGGTGTGCTCGACGATCTCACTGGTGACTGCGACCTTGGCCAGCTTGGCCGCGTCGGTGGTCAGGTCGGATCCGTCGACCACGAGAACGGGAGCAAGCGAGACAGCAGTGCCGGGCTCACCCTCGATCTTCTCGACCTTGACGAGGTCACCAACAGCGACCTTGTACTGCTTTCCGCCGGTCTTGACGATCGCGTACGTTGCCATCGGAGGGCTACCCCTTGCTTCTTCGAACTTGCTCGCGCTGCTGCCTGAGGCTTCAAATGCATCGCGACTGGTCTGGTTTATGTCACCTCGGCTCGGCACTGACGTACCGGGACATTCACGCGCACTCTAGGCACACGGAATCTCTACCGCCGGGTGGCGACCCTCCAAGGTTACGGGAAAGCAACCGTCAGGGTCAAACCGCCCCGCCGAGGGGTGGTGCTTACTACTCTGTACTGCTTCTACCAGCTGAAACTTCGGATAACGGTTGGATGTCCTCGCTCATCGCGAAGTCATCCAACCGACCGAAAGCCGGTAGTTCTTACTCTCCGTCTACCGGAGGCCCTGCGGGACGTGCTGCTGCACGCCTGCGACGGGGTCGCTTGACGACGACAACTTCTTCCTCAGCCGGAGCTTCGGTGGCCGGAGCCGGAACGTTTTCCACGACCGCTTCTGTCACGGGTTCCGGAGTCGGAATCACGAAGACCGTGCCCACCTCGGGAGCTGCCTCGGCAACCGGTGCCGACGCTGCCCGCGACGCCCGGCGACTACGCCGACGACCTCGCGGAGCTGCTTCGGTCGAAGGTGCTGCCGACTCGTTGTCCACTGCGGATACTTCTTCCGCAGCAGAGTCCACAACAGAAACGTCATGGCGCTCAGAAGCAGCAGGAGTATCGATCGGCCGATCCTGTTGCCGATCGGCACTTTTGGATGCATCGTCCCCCGAAGACGTACCGGCGGAATCAGACTCGATCGAGTCGGCCGCGACGGTCTCGTCGTCGTCGTGGTGATGCGAGGCCATCGCCAATGCCACCGGATGAGCCCGCTTGACGGTCGCGTCGACAGCCGGAACCTCCGGCGCCGGAGCTTCCTGTCCGTTGGACTCGGTCGAAGCCGACTTGTCTCCGCGGCCACGCTTGTTCTTGCGCGAGGTACCGGAATCACTGCGCTGCGAGCCCGAACGCGATCCTCCGTCGTCCGAGGACTTCACCTCGACGGGCTCGGAATGGACGATGATGCCGCGGCCGTGGCAGTGCTCACAGGTGGTCGAGAAGGCCTCGACCAATCCGGTGCCCAACTTCTTGCGCGTCATCTGCACGAGCCCGAGTGACGTGACCTCCGACACCTGATGGCGCGTGCGATCGCGACCCAGGCATTCGGTGAGCCGACGCAGGACCAGGTCCCGGTTCGATTCGAGAACCATGTCGATGAAGTCGACGACGATCATTCCACCGATGTCCCGCAGGCGCATCTGGCGAACGATCTCCTCGGCCGCTTCGAGGTTGTTACGGGTGACGGTCTCTTCGAGGTTTCCGCCGGCTCCGGTGAACTTTCCGGTGTTGACGTCGACGACGGTCATGGCCTCGGTGCGGTCGATCACCAGGGTGCCGCCGGACGGCAGCCACACCTTGCGATCGAGTGCCTTGGCCAACTGCTCGTCGATACGGCGAGCCGCGAAGACGTCGATACCGTTGTTCGGCGTGTACTTCTCGAGCCGCGGAAGCAGGTCGGGCGCAACGGAGTTGATGTAGTTCTCGACCGTCGTGTGCGCCTTCTCGCCCTCGATGACCAGCTTGGAGAAGTCCTCGTTGAACAGATCACGAATGACCTTGACCAGCATGTCAGGCTCTTCGTACAGCGCCTGCGGGTTGCCGGACTTACCGGTGTCCGCAGCCGCAGCCTGCTCCTCGATGCCGGCCCACTGAGCCTGCAGACGAGTCACGTCGCGCGCCAACTCTTCTTCGCTGACGCCCTCGGACGCCGTGCGAATGATCACGCCGGCGTCGGCGGGAACGATGTCGCGCAAGATTTCCTTGAGACGCTTGCGCTCGGTGTCCGGAAGCTTGCGGCTGATACCCGTGGACGTACCACCGGGCACGTAGACGAGGAAACGACCGGCAAGCGAAATCTGTGTGGTCAGTCGAGCACCCTTGTGACCGACCGGATCCTTGCTGACCTGAACGAGCACCTGATCGCCCGGCTTGAGGGCCTGCTCGATCTTGCGCGAGTTGCCACCGAGACCGGCAGCCTCCCAGTTGACCTCACCGGCGTAGAGAACACCGTTGCGGCCACGTCCGATGTCGATGAACGCAGCTTCCATGCTGGGGAGCACGTTCTGGACACGTCCGAGGTACACGTTGCCGACCATCGACGCGGACGCCGAGTTGGTGACGAAGTGCTCGACCAGCACTCCGTCTTCGAGGACTGCTACCTGTGTAGTCGCATGCGGCTGACCGCTGTCTGCCCGATCGCGCACGACCATGACGCGATCGACGGCCTCACGACGCGCGAGGAACTCCGACTCGGTCAGGATCGGTGGGCGACGTCGGCCGGCGTCACGACCGTCGCGGCGACGCTGACGCTTCGCTTCCAGACGTGTCGAACCACTGATGCCCTGGACCTCGTCCTTGACGCGGGTCTTGTTGCGAGGTTCGCGCTCGTGAACGACGGTGTTCGGCGGATCGTCCTCGGACGTCGCAGTCGCGTCGGTGGCGCCGTCGGTGCCGGTCTTGCGACGACGACGACGGCGGCGACGGCGGCTCGATCCGTCGGCATCGAGATCGGAATCGTCGGCATTCTCGGAATCCGCATCAGCGGTGGACTCGGACTTCTCACCGGATTCTTCGCCGGCAGCGTCGTCGGTTTGCTTCTCGACTGCCGCAGGGGCAGATTCCTGCTCCGATTCGGTAGCGGTGTCCGACTCTTCGTCCGAACCCTGCTCGCCACCCTGTTCACCGCGACCACGTCCACGTCCACGGCGTCCACGACGACGGCGACGCGGCTGATCGTCGTCCTCGTCCTCGGACTCGGCGCTCTCGCCCTCGGTTTGCGGTGCGGTCACAGCCGGCTCTTCGACGGCAGGAACTGCAACCGGCGCTGCCTCGGGAACGACGGTCTCGGCTTCCGCGGTTGTCTGCTTCTCTTCGACGACCGCCGGTGCAGCAGGCTCGCGGCGTGCGCGACGGCGACGCGGAGCTACCTCGGCGGCTTCGAGATCCGGCTGCAGGAACAGCGGGACCTGCGGCGCGGCGGGAGCCACCTCGGGCTGATGGGTCTGCGGCGCCTCGAAGGAAGTGAACAGATCGGACTGCTCGGCTTCCTTGCTCTGCAGCGCAGCAGCGGCGTCGAGTCCAGCGCTGATCTCGGCGACAGCCGGATCCACTGTTTCTTCTGCTGCAGGTTCTTCGACGACGACCTTTTTGCGAGTGCGACGAGCCCTGACAGGCTTCTCGGCCGGAGCCTCTGCAACAGGAGCAGCCTCCACGGGAGCTTCTGCAGCAGGCTCCTCGGCAACCGGCGCCTCGACAACCGGGTCGATGAGGGTGTCGAGCTCGGCGACGACGGGCTCGATGGCCTCGGCCGCGGAAGTCAACGAGGCATGAATCCGCTGAGCGACGTCACGGTGGAGACTCGACTGCGCGCTGCGCAATTCGGTACCGAGCGCTGCGGCTTCGGCAAGGACCTGCTTGCTGGTGACGCCGAGCACCTTCGCCAGCGCGTGTACGCGCATCTTGTCGGGAAATTCCGGGGTGGTGCTGGAATCTGATTCGGTTGGGGATTGATCGGCCACGTAAGTCTCCTCAGCCCCCGGGCGCGTCCAACCCAGAAGTCGAGTTGTCACGCGGCCACGCGGGAGCGTGCTGTGTGTACTCGCACTCAGAAGTGAGTACGAGATTGTAAGGTCTCGCTCCGCATGGTCCGCAATGCCCGTTATTCACTGCGAGCACATGAAGTGCCTGGCTGGATGGCCGTTGTCCTGTGCGCGAGCGCCTGATCATCCAGCGTGCAGAGGTCCAGGGATTTCCTGTTGACCTGGAGCAGCGATGAAAGGGCATCGAACCTAGGTGTCATCCGGTTGAACGTGCGTAAAACAAATTGCGGTTCAACTGAAAGCAGTATCCCACACCAACGCGCCTGCAACTGCAAAGGGCGCACCGATGTGGGATACGTGCCGAGAATTCGCTGTGGAGATGTGGGCCGAAGGCCCGTTCATGTGGGCCAGAGGCCCGATCGGAGATTCAGATGGACGACAGCGCGGGGAACCACAGAGCGATTTCACGCTCTGCCGACTCCACGGAGTCGCTGCCGTGAACGAGGTTCTGCTGCGCTTCGAGTCCGAAGTCGCCGCGGATCGTACCCGGAAGAGCCTTGTCGACCGGGTCGGTTCCGCCGGCCAACTGACGGAAAGCAGCGATGGCGCGGGGGCCTTCGAGCACTGCGGCCACCAGCGGACCGGAGGTGATGAACTCCAACAAGCTCGGGTAGAACGGACGCTCGGCGTGTTCTGCGTAGTGGCTACCAGCCACCTCTTCGGAAGCTACGCGGAGGTCGAGTGCTGCAATTGTCAGGCCTTTGCGCTCGATACGGCTGAGGATTTCTCCTACGTATCCACGGGCAACGGCGTCGGGCTTGATCAGTACGAGGGTGCGCTCAGTCACAGCGGACAGCCTAAATGGTCAGTCCCGCTGACCGGGAAGCAGGCCCTTGTCCATCCGGCGCTTGATGTCTCTCTGCAGGTAGACGAGGTATCCCCAGACGATCCCGAAGGTGATCGCGACACCGGCGATCGACGGGTGGACGAAGAAACCGAACAGAAGGATCACCTGCAGCGCGACGTTGAACCCCATCGCCCACGGCTTGCCCTGGATGCCCGCACCCAGAATCATCAGTACCGCCAACCCGATTATGAATCCCGCGGAGGCCGCGGTGAGGCCTCCGCCGACGACCGCGACAACCGGCAAAGCCAGCAGCACGACGATCGCCTCGAGGATCAGGGTTCCGGCCATCACTCCGCGGAAGCTTTTCCACGGGTCCTTGGTCGGCGGCCCGAACTCGCCGGCAGTGTCTCCGGGCTCGTGGTCTCCGGACTCGGGATTGGCATCTGACGGGGTACTCACGCGGGGTCCTTTCCGAACAGCGTGCGGGCGGCGCCTGCGGTCACGACGGATCCCGTCACCACCACACCCGCCCCTGATACGGCCTCACCGGGTTCGGCGACCTGCTCGGCGATTTCGATCGCGACTTCCAACGCGTCGGCAAGCACCGGCGCAACGACGACGCGCTCGTCGCCGAACTTCGCGACGGCGATGTTCGCCAGTTCTTCGACGTCCATCGCCCGGGGTGACCCGTTGTGGGTGACGACGATCTCGTCGAAGACGGATTCGAATGCAGTCAAGATGGCGTCGACGTCCTTGTCCGCCATGACGCTGACCACTCCCACGAGCTTGCGGAAGTCGAACTCGGCGGCCAGTGCGGCCGCGAGAGCGCGGGCACCGTCAGGATTGTGGGCGGCGTCGAGAAATACGGTCGGCGCACTCCGAACACGTTCGAGGCGACCAGGATTGACGATCGAGGCGAACCCGTTGCGGATTGCGTCCTGATCCAGTTGTCGATCCGGACCGGCACCGAAGAACGCTTCGACAGCCGCGAGCGCGAGAGCGGCGTTGCGCGCCTGATGCTCACCGTGAAGGGGGAGGAAGATGTCGGTGTACACACCGCTCAAGCCTTGAAGTTCGAGCTGCTGTCCGCCTACCGCGATCTGGCGAGCAAGCACCTTGAACTCCGAGCCTTCACGAGCGACCGCGGCCTCCACCTCGACAGCACGCCGCAGCAATACCTCCATGACTTCGGGAGTCTGCTCGGCGATGATCGCGACGGTGTCCACCGGAACCAGGTCCTCGCGGCCCTTCTTGATGATCCCGGCCTTCTCCTCCGCGATCCCGGCCAGGTCGGTGCCCAGGTACTCGGCGTGATCGAGGCTGATCGGGGTGATCACCGCAACCTGTCCGTCGATCACATTGGTGGCGTCCCAGCGTCCGCCGAGGCCGACCTCGACCACGGCGACGTCGACCGGCGCCTCCGCGAAGGCCGCATAGGCCATGGCGGTGAGCACTTCGAACTTGCTCATCGCCGGTCCCCCGGCTTCCTCCGACTGTGCGTCGATCATCTGCACGTACGGCTCGATCTCGCGGAACGTGTCCACGTAGAGCCGCGGCGAGATCGGATGATCGTCGATGCTGATCCGCTCGGTCGCGATCTGCAGATGAGGGCTGGTGGTTCGCCCGGTGCGACGATGCAGAGCCGTCATCAACGAATCGATCATGCGCGTCACCGACGTCTTACCGTTGGTTCCCGTGACGTGCACCGACGGATAGTTGTGCTGGGGCGAGCCCAGGACATCCATGAGCGCCTCGATACGAGTCAGTGACGGCTCGATCTTGGTCTCGGGCCAACGCTTGTCGAGTTCTGCTTCCACCAGCGCCAGTTCGGCGATGTCGACCGGAGTCGGAACCGAACTCTGAGCGTCGAATTGGGACGGCTCGTACGAACTCACTTGTCGGCCAACTCCTTCAGACGTCCCGTGATGCGCTCGATCTCTTCGACGGCGATCTGGCGACGTGTCTTGATCTTGTCGACGACGGCATCGGGCGCCTTCGCCAGGAAGGCCTCGTTCGCCAGCTTGTTGTCAGCGGTGACGAGTTCCTTCTGCGCTGCCGCGAGGTCCTTTTCGAGCCGCTTCTTCTCGGCGCCGAGGTCGATGGTGCCCGAGGTGTCGATGTCGACAGTGACGGTGCTCTGGCTCAGGCGCACCTCGACGGAGATCGACGCGGTGAATCCCTCTTCGGGTTCGGTCAGCTTGGCCAGCGCCGCCACGTAGGCGAACTGGCCGTCCATGCCGGCCTCCGAGAGCCCGGACGCACGAGCCGGGACCTTCTGGGAAGGCTTGAGTCCCTGATCGTTTCGGAATCGTCGCACCTCGGTGATCAGCTTCTGCGTGTCTTCGATCCTGGTTGCGGCCTGGGCGTCGACTGCCTCACCGGACAACGTGGGCCATTCGGCGACGACGACGGACTCGCCGCCGGTGAGCACCTTCCACAGGGTTTCGGTCACGAACGGAATGACCGGGTGCAGGAGGCGGAGCAGTGCATCGAGAACGTTGCCGAGCACGGCGCGGGTGTTCGCGGCGACGGCCTCGTCGGCGGCGAACTGCACCTTGGCGAGTTCGAGGTACCAGTCACAGACCTCGTCCCACGCGAAGTGGAACAGGCCTTCGCACGCCTTGCTGAACTCGTAGCGATCGAATGCGGCGTCCGCCTCGGCCTGGACCGTGTCGAGACGGTCGAGGATCCAACGATCGGCGTCGGTCAGTTCGCTTCGAGCGGGCAGCGGCGCGGGAGCAGCGCCGTTCATCAGAGCGAACTTGGTCGCGTTGAACAACTTGGTCGCGAAGTTGCGCGAGGACTGCGCCGAATCCTCACCGACGGACAGGTCGCTGCCCGGGTTGGCGCCGCGTGCAAGTGTGAATCGCAGGGCGTCGGCGCCGAAACGATCGACCCAGTCGAGTGGGTCGATACCGTTGCCGCGAGACTTCGACATCTTCTTGCCGTACTGATCGCGGACCAGTCCGTGCAGGAACACGTCCTTGAACGGCATCTGCGCGCCGGACTTACCCGGACCGGCGGTGATCGACTCGTCCTCGGACACGTAGGTGCCGAACATCATCATGCGGGCGACCCAGAAGAACAGGATGTCGTAGCCGGTGACGAGAACGCTGGTGGGATAGAACTTTTCGAGTTCGGGCGTATTGTCCGGCCAGCCCATCGTCGAGAAGGGCCACAGTCCGGAGGAGAACCAGGTATCGAGGACGTCGGGATCCTGGACCCAGCCTTCCGGCGCCGTTTCGTCAGGACCGAAGCACGCAACTTCACCCTCGGGGCCGTACCAGACCGGAATGCGGTGACCCCACCAGAGCTGACGGGAAATGCACCAGTCATGCATGTTGTCGACCCAGTCGAACCAGCGTGGCTCCTGGCTCGCCGGGTGAATGACGGTGTCCCCGTTGCGAACCGCGTCACCCGCAGCCTTGGCGAGCGTCTCGACCTTGACCCACCACTGCAACGAGAGACGAGGCTCGATGGCCTCGCCACTGCGCTCGGAGTGCCCGACGCTGTGCAGGTACGGGCGCTTCTCGGCGACGACGCGTCCCTGCTCGGCGAGAGCTTCGCGAACCTTGACGCGAGCCTCGAAGCGGTCCATTCCGTCGAATTCGGTTCCGGTGTCGGCAATCTTGCCGGTCTTGTCCATGATGGTGGGCATCGGCAGGTTGTGCCGCAGGCCCATCTCGAAGTCGTTGGGATCGTGAGCCGGCGTGATCTTCACAGCGCCGGTTCCGAACTCGGGGTCGACGTAGTCGTCGGCGATGATCGGGATCTGACGCCCGGTGAACGGATGGTCGAGAGTGGTGCCGATGAGGTGCTTGTAGCGCTCGTCCTCGGGATGGACCGCCACTGCGGTGTCACCGAGCATCGTCTCGACGCGAGTGGTCGCGACGATGACGTGCGGCTCGTTGTCGTCGAGCGAGCCGTAGCGCAGGGAAACCAGCTCACCCTCGACGTCCTCGAACTTCACCTCGATGTCGGAGATCGCGGTCTGCAGCACCGGCGACCAGTTCACGAGACGCTCGGCGCGGTAGATCAGGCCCTCGTCGAACATGCGCTTGAAGACGGTCTGGACGGCGCGGGAGAGGCCCTCGTCCATCGTGAAACGATCACGACTCCAGTCGACGCCGTCACCGATGCGCCGCATCTGGCCACCGATGGTTCCACCGGATTCGCGCTTCCAGTCCCAGACCTTGTCGATGAACAGCTCGCGGCCGAAATCTTCCTTGGTCTTTCCGTCGGCAGCGAGTTGCTTCTCGACGACGGACTGCGTGGCGATGCCGGCGTGGTCCATGCCTGGCAGCCACAGCACCTCGTAGCCCTGCATCCGCTTGCGACGGCTGAGCACGTCCATGAGGGTGTGATCCAGGGCATGGCCCATGTGCAGGCTGCCGGTGACGTTGGGGGGCGGCAGCACGATGGAATAGCCGGGCTTGTCGCTGGTCGCGTCGGCCTGGAAGTACCCGGCGTCTACCCAGCCTTGATACAGATCGGCCTCTACCGCGCTGGGGTCCCAGCTCTTGGGTAGGGCGTCGGCGGGGGTCTGGGGGTTCTCTGGAGCTGCACTGGTCACCACTTGATCCTAATGACTCCCCCGTCGTGAACGAATTCGCCCGTCGGCCGCGGCAGCGCACACGAACGACTGCCCCGCAGTCCGGGGTCAGCCGAACAAACGATATTCACCGATCCGCTCCGCTGACAGGATCGCTCTGAAGGACGACCGACCAACTACCCGTGGAGCAAATATGTTGAACAACTGGAGTTCTCGCCGTTCCGGCGTTCGAACCTTGGCGGCGGCCGCGACGATCGGAGCGGCGGTTGCCCTCGTGCTTCCGGCGACTGCGTCCGCTGCCCCCGGCATCGAAGAAAGTGTGCAAGGAAGCATCGACAGTGGCAGCGCCACGATCAACGGAAGCGTCGGCGATATCGGGAACGACATCGCAAACGGCATCGCCAGCGGCAGCGTGGGTGACATCGTCGGCGGGATCGCCACTGGGAACCTCAACGACGTCCTCGGCGGCCTGAACGCCGGCTCGACCAGCGCGACGGACATCGTCAACGGCCTGGCCAGTGGCAACGTCAGGGACATTCTCAGTGGCCTGGCCAGCGGCAGCGGCGGCGGCGGATCGTTTGCGCCCACGCAGCGCTGCGACGCCTCGACCGTCTCGGGCGGCGCAGGAATCACCAGCACCAAGCACGAACTCGGCCGCGGTGGCCCGACCTCGTTCGTGCTCGGCTACGAGACCGAAAACGTCCCGGACCTGATCGAGGTGTACTACGAAGGACGGTTGATCCACAGCACCGGATACATCGGCGACAACATCAACGAGGGAACTGGTTCAGCTGTCGTCAACGTGCCCGCCGGTGGGGCGTCGTCCGTTCTGGTTCGCGTCACGGGCCCTGACCACACCGAGTGGTCGTACACCGTTCGTTGCCCCGGCGCCTGATTCCGGTCCGGATCCACGCGAAGACGCTCGTGCCTCGTTCGGTGTTTCATCCGAACGAGGCACGCGCGGGTTCAGCCCAGAATCTCCGGTAGCGCGACATCTTCGCCGAGAACGTGCTCGGAGAGGAACGCGGTGACCACCTCGTACCAGATCTTGGTGTGCTGCGGCTTGAGCACCCAATGATTCTCGTCGGGGAAGTAGAGGAAGCGATGGTCCGTTTTCCCGTCGTCGTCGGCGGGCAGACCTGACTCGGCAAGCAGTTCGTACCAGAGTCGCAAGCCCTCACCGATCGGAACCCGGTAGTCCTTGTCGCCGTGGATGACCAGCATCGGAGTCGTGATGTCCGCGACGTACAGATGCGGCGAATTCTCGACGGCCATCTCAGGCGACATCTCGCGCTGCCAGTACCAGGCAGCGTCCGTCGTCGGGCCGAATTGATCGAGTGCCCACAGACTCGCGTGGGTGACGATGGCGTCGAAACGGTTGGTATGTCCGGCAATCCAGTTGGCCATGTAACCGCCGAACGAACCACCCATCGCGCCTGTTCGCTTGGGGTCGATCTCGGGCTGGGCGACAGCAGCATCGGTGATCGCCATCAGATCGGTGAAGGGCGCCTTGCCCCACTGACCCCACCCCCGCTGGACGAAGTCCTGGCCGTATCCGGTCGAGAGCGCGGGATCTGGTAGCAGTACTGCATAGCCCTTGGCGACGAGCAGCCACGGATTCCACCGCCAGGACCAGGTGTTCCACGAACCGAGTGGGCCGCCGTGGACCCAGAGAAGCAATGGCACCGGTGCATGCGGCGCGGCGCCCGTCGGCAGCGCCAACCAGCTACGCACCGTCGAACCGTCCTCGGCACGCGCGGTGATCTCGGTCAGTGTTCCCGGCAGCTCCGGCAAAGTGTCGGGCCCACGAAGTGCGGTGATCTCACCTGATCGCAGATCGACCCGCACCACGTGTGGGGGCGCTTCGTACGAGGCTCGCAACGCGTAGATCGACTCACCGTCCGGCGCCACTCGAACGTCGGTGTACGCCGCGTCGTCGGCTGTCAGGCGCACTGGTTGGCCCCACAGGTCGATCGTGAAGATCGGACCGCGGCCGCCGTCGTCAGCGGTGACCACCAGCCCGGATCCGTCGGGTAGCCAGGCCAGGGAGGTGGGCCAGCGATCCCAGCCGTCGGCGACGCCGGTCACGGCACCGGATCCGAAGTCGTAGAGCTGCAGAGTCATTCGCGGCGCGGACTCCGGCGTGGTGAGAGTCTCCCGGATGAACGCGAGCTTGGTTCCGTCCGGCGAGAGCACCGGGTTGTAGACGTCCGCGTCCGCCTCGTCGACGAGGGTGGTTCGGTCGCCGGTCACCGTGTCGATCCGAACCAACGTCGATCGGCGGGCGGCACTCGGATCGCCGACAGTCCACGTGGTCACGACGAAGAGACCGTCGTCGGAGATCGTGGTCGACGTCTCTCGCAGCGCCGCGCCTGCAGTTGGCGTGATGTCCCGCAACTCGACGGATTCCTTCGAATCCGTCTCGGCCACAACCAGATGCGGATGATCGGGGCCCAGGTCGTGGTCCCAGTGGCGCACCGGATAACCGGTGTGCAGCATCGCCGTGACTTTCTTGTCCTTGCGCGCCGATCGCACCTGATCGTCCTGGTCGAGGCTGATCGCCGAAGCCATGACCGACGTCTGGGCCACGAACGTCGGCGCCGCCTTCGCCGCTGATACCGACGAGACACCACCGGGACGCGAGATCAGCAGCTGAGCTTCTCCGCCCGCCGCTGGTAGGCGCCAGAGTGCTGGTTGCGGATCACTCTCGCCCGGCACGGCTCGCGTGGCAGTGAAGAGCACGTCGCCGTCGAACGCGAAGGCAGCACCGGACTCGCTGGTCGAACCCCAGGTCAACCGACGCGCAGGACGCCGGCCTTCCGGGTCGATCTCCCACAACGAGGACACGTATTCGGCGCTCTTGTCGTCGAGAACGGCGCGCGCGCAGATCAGCAGCGAGCCGTCAGGTGACAACACCAGGCCGGACAACCTGGCCAGAGCGATGTAGTCGTCGAGTTCGTCGAACGGTGTGCCTGCGTGGAGCTCGGGAATCTGGGTCACCACTAGTTCGTATCACGCGCCCCGCGGTTGACGCATCATTGCGTAGATCGTCGGCCCGCCGCCTGGCATGACGATGTCACGGGTCACTTCGAAACCGAAGCGGTTGTAGTACGGGATGTTCGATTCCTTGCTGCTCTCGAGGTAAGCGTCGACATGTTCACGGTCACAACGCTCCAACCGAGAGTTCAGTAGCGCTTTGCCGTATCCCCCACCGCGCGCCGCGCTGCCGGTCCCGACGGTCGCGAGATACCAGTGCGGCGAATTCGGGTGTGCTCCTTCGAGAACGGAGCTGACCTCGGCCGCGTGTCGTAGCCCCCTGCCGAAGACACGCACCATTGCGGGCAGGCTCACGAGCCCGGAAATCCACGACTGCTTCCACCGCCCCGGCGGATCCCACAGAGTTGCCCCGCCGATCACGCCGTTGTCATCGGTGGCCACCTCGACACCGCCACCGGCGAAGTGGTGGTAACGAGCTTCTGCGGCAAACAGTTTCGTCAGGCGCTCAGCCCTGGAGTCCTCGTCCGGCAACATCCAGGCCATCAAAGGATCATCTTCGAACGCCTCGGCCAACACCGCCGACAGCGCCGGAATATCGGATCGGACAGCCGGCCGCACGTGTACACCCATGAGGCGAGAGTACCGCCGACTGTCCGAATCCCTGGACTTTGAACAGCGCTGTCCTTGAACCGATCAGACGAGCAAGCCCGCAATCCGCGGCGGAATCTGTTCGAGCGCATACGGCAAGCTCAGTACGGTGCTCCACGTCATGGCTTCGGCAGCAGCGTCTTCCAGAATGATCGCGCGGCCGTCCTTCACGACGTCAAGTTCCTGGTAGATCGGGGTCTTGTCCAATTCCGCCCGAAGCTTGTCGCCGTAGCCACCACCGGCGTACCAGACGAGTACGTCGACGTCCGCAAGCGAGAGTTGCTCGGTGCTGATCTCGGCGAAGTTACCCGTGATCTGATCGGTGACAGGCGGATTCACGAATCCGAGTTCAGTGAAGAACCTCACCTTGGGGTCTTCCGGTCCGTAGACCCCGAATTGCCCCGGCCCCTTCAACGCGCCGACCAGAACGGTCTTGCCGGCAAACGCCGGATTGGCCGTCTTCACGTCGGCGAACTTCTTGTCGACGCCGGCGATCAGCTCGGTGGCCTTCCCTTGCTGCCCCAGCGCTTCGCCGATGATGGTCGTCTGGTTCTGCCAGGGGATTCCGTAATCCGCGAACTCCTTCGGCTGCGCCACCGTCGGCGCAATGGCACTGAGTTTGTCGTACTGCGCCTGAGTGAGCCCGGAGTAGGTGCCGACAATCAGGTCGGGTGTCGTGGCAGCGACCTTCTCCATCTGAATGGTGGTGCCCGCGGTTCCGATGATCTCGGGAGTCGCCCCGTTCAGCAGCGGCTGCGCCCATGGCCACACACCGTAGGGGTAATCGCCGTACCAGTCGAAGGTTCCGACCAAAGTCCCACCGAGGGCGAGGATCGCATCTTGATCGTTGTATCCGACACTGACGATCCGCTGCGGATCCTTGGGCAGCTCGGTAGCCCCAAATTTGTGGGTGATCGATCCCGCAGAGTCACCGCTGGGAGGTGTGTCCTCGTCGTTCGAACTGGAGCAGGCTGCGGCGAATGCCAGCAACGCTCCCGACGTGCCGATCAGAAATCCGCGCCGGGTCAGCCGACCTGCGTCCGTTCGATCCATGTTCCTACCCCTTAAAGTCTGCTGGTTCGGTAGGTAAGGCTAGCCGATGAAAGCTTCATTCCGGCTAGTTCGACCGGCCCATTCGATGGCAGTACCGCGCCGTTCGGGCCACTATGGAGACATGACGCGCCAGGGCCCCTCGAAGGACATCGACGAATCGGATCTCGAAGTCACGCACCCCAAGGACTACGCCGCCGGAGTTCCGGCCGTTCTGGTGTCGCTGCAACGAGGAATCGAGCAGATGGGAGCCTTGCGGACCGCCCGAACGCTCACCAGACTCAACCAGCGCCACGGCTTCGACTGCCCGGGGTGTGCGTGGCCGGAGACTCCCGGACATCGCAAGCCCGCCGAATTCTGCGAGAACGGAGCGAAGGCTGTTGCCGAGGAAGCAACGCTTCGCACCGTCACACCCGAATTCTTCGCGGAGCACTCGATCGCCGATCTCGATGGCAAGACCGACTACTGGCTCGGACAGCAGGGGCGACTGACGCACCCGATGGTCCTGACGCCGGGAGCAACCCATTACCGGCCGATCGACTGGGACGGCGCGTACGCACTGATCGCCGAACATCTGAACGGCCTCGCATCGCCGGACGAAGCGGTGTTCTACACCTCCGGTCGCACGTCCAACGAAGCCGCGTTTCTCTACCAGTTGATGATTCGCAGCTACGGCACCAACAACATGCCCGACTGTTCCAACATGTGTCACGAGTCGTCCGGAAGCGCACTGACCGAATCCATCGGCATCGGCAAAGGCTCGGTGACGGTTCCCGACCTCGAGAACGCCGATCTCATCCTCATCGCCGGACAGAACCCCGGCACCAACCACCCTCGAATGCTCTCCACACTCGAGAAGGCAAAGAGCAACGGCGCCAAGATCATTGCCATCAATCCTCTGCCCGAGGCGGGATTGCGCAGGTTCAAGGATCCACAGAAGGTGTCCGGCGTGATCGGGCACGGAGTCGACATCGCGGACGAGTTCCTGCAGATCAGACTGGGCGGCGACATGGCGCTGTTCCAAGGCCTGGGGAAGCTGCTACTCGAGCAGGAAGATCGCGCTCCCGGGACGGTCGTCGACCGTGCCTTCGTCGACCGGTACTGCGCCGGTTGGGACGAATACGAGAAGCACATCCGCGCGGTCGATCTCGAGACGGTACTCGAGGCAACGGGTCTGTCGATGGCACAGCTCGAGGAAACGGCGGCCGCACTTGCCCGATCCGAGCGAACCGTCACCTGCTGGGCCATGGGGATCACTCAGCACACACACGGAGTCGCCACCATCGAAGAAGCAGTCAACCTGCTGCTCATGCGTGGAATGATGGGCAAACCCGGTGCTGGCGTTTGTCCGGTGCGAGGACACTCCAATGTCCAGGGTGACCGCACGATGGGCATCTGGGAAAAGATGCCGGAAGAGTTCCTGGCCGCGCTCGACACCGAGTTCTCGATCTCGAGTCCCCGCAAGCACGGATGGGACACCGTCGACGCGATCCGCGCCATGAACGCAGGCAAGGCAAGCTTCTTCATGGCGATGGGCGGCAACTTCATCCAGGCAAGCCCGGACACCGCAGCGACCGAAACAGCGTTGCGTCAATGCGAACTCACCGTGCAGGTGTCCACCAAGCTGAACCGCAGTCACGTGGTCCACGGGCAGACCGCGATCATCCTCCCCACCCTCGGACGCACCGACCTCGACGTCCAAGCCGGCGGAAAGCAGCTTGTCTCCGTGGAGGATTCGATGTCCATGGTGCACCTGTCGCGCGGACGCCTCACACCGGTCAGCCCCTACCTGCGTAGCGAAGTCGCCATCATCTGCCAACTCGCCCGCGAACTACTCGGCAACGATCACTCCGTCCGCTGGTCGGCCTTCGAGGGCAACTACGATCTGATCCGCGATTCCATCTCACGGGTAGTGCCAGGCTGCGAAAACTACAACTCCCGCGTTCGAGAGCCAGACGGATTCCAACTCCCCCACCCGCCGCGTGACTCGCGTGAGTTCCGCACGCACACCGGCAAAGCCAACTTCGGCGTGAACGACCTGCACTGGATACCCACTCCGAGTGGGCGCCTGATTCTGCAGACGATGCGCAGCCACGACCAGTACAACACCACGATCTACGGCCTCGACGACAGATACCGCGGCATCAAGGGCGGACGCAAGGTCATCCTCGTCAACGCCGAAGACATCACCGCGCTCGGATTCCGTGACGGCGATCTCGTCGACATCGTGTCCGAGTGGACAACACCCGACGGCACACTCGAAGAGCGTCGGGTCACGGAATTCCGCATCGTCTCCTACGACACCCCGCGCGGCAATGCTGCGGCGTACTACCCCGAGACAAATCCGCTCGTTCCCCTCGAACACGTTGCAGCCAAGTCGAACACGCCGGTGTCGAAGGCCGTCACCGTTCGACTCGAAGCATCGGGCGCCTGAGATGGGACGAGTCACCGCACGAACACCGGTCGTTCGAATCTCGGGAGATCGGGTCGTCACGCGCCCCGACACGCTGGCCGTCGAGGAACCACTCGAAATGAGAGTTGGTGGTCAGGTGCTGGCAGTGACGATGCGGACCCCCGGCAACGACGTCGACCTCGTGCACGGATTCCTTCTCAGCGAAGGTGTCATCGCCACCCGCGACGACGTGAGCGTCGTCCGCTACTGCGACGGCGTCGACGAATCCGGTGCGAACACGTACAACGTCCTCGACATCGCTCTCGCTCCCGGAGTGCCGTTGCCCGATCACACCACCGATCGGAACACTGTCGTCAGTTCCGCGTGCGGCGTGTGCGGCAAGACGTCACTCGATGCCGTCCGAACCACGACGCGACATCCGCTGGTCGGTGACACGACTTCCGTCACCTCGACCATCCTGTCGGCCATGCCGGTCACACTGCGGGAGAGCCAACGGATCTTCGAGCGCACCGGTGGCCTGCACGCGGCCGGATTGTTCACCGCCACCGGCGAACTCCTGGCACTGCGCGAGGATGTCGGCCGTCACAACGCCGTCGACAAGGTGATCGGTTGGGCTATCACCGACGGCCGAGTGCCCCTCTACGACACGATCTTGATCGTCAGCGGGCGGGCGTCGTTCGAACTCGTCCAGAAGGCCGTCATGGCCGGCATTCCGATCCTCGGTGCTGTCTCCGCGCCGTCGTCGCTGGCCGTGGAACTAGCGCAGGAGTCCGGGCTGACTCTCGCCGGTTTCATCCGCGGCGATTCGATGAACGTCTACTCGCACCCGCACCGAGTCGAGGTCACGTCGAACTCGCACGCAACTGAGCCGACAGTCGCACAGCGGAGTTGACTTCCCCGTAGCCCTCGTATCCACCCACTCGCTGCACGACCTCGAAGAACAGGTCTCCCCCGACCGTCGGGGTGAACAGGTGGAAGAACTCACCGCGGGCGTCAGCGTCGTAAAGGATTCCGGCGCTGCGCATCCGGTCGAGCAGTTCTGAATTCAGACCGAAACGTGCGTCCAGATCGTCGTAGTAGTTCGGGGAAATGGGTAGCGGAGCAAAGCCCCAGTCCTGCATGGACGCAGCGGCACCGAAGATGTTCTCACACGCGAAAGCGACGTGGCTGACGCCGCCGCGACGGACCGTCGGCAGCCCGCTTCGACTGCCCTCCACCATGTTCAGTGAGATCCGCAGGGTATGTCCGTCACCGTCCTGAACGAGCGTGAGTGCCTGGCTCCGCATGAGTCCGACCGAATCGGTGACGTCCTGCCCCTCGTGCGGTTGCATCTCGAACACGGACCGCAGGAGCAGCATGATGCCGTCCCAACTCTCCGCCGGAACTGCCAGTGCCACGTGGTCGATCCCGGTGAACACTGCGCCCTGTTCACGATTGCGCTCGGCGGGCAGCGGGTAGATCTCGAATGCCGATTCCCACGCTGCAGCGCTGCCAGGGCCACGAAGGTCGATCGATGTCGCATCGGTGACCTTCAAGCGTACGACGTCCGGTACCTCGGAGTTCTCGTCGCTCGAACCGGGCAACTGCACGCGCGTCGCCGGCACTTCGAGAGCCAGAGCGCGCTCTCCCCACACCTCGGGTTCGGTTGCCCTGATGCCGATCTGAGTGAGAACCGGTAGATCCGCAGGCAGCCCGGGCGCCGTCCACACCGTGCCCGCAGTCGCATCCACGGCAACGGTGAGCGGTCCGTGCCGCCACAACTGCAAATCGTGATCGTGGTGCCGTCCGACAAGATGAAAACCGACGCGAGAGAGCATCGAGTGCACCTGGTCCTGTTTAGCCGGACCCGCAGCGATTCGCAGAGACACGATCCCTTCGAGCGGGGTGCGCTCCGGGGCGGTGAACAGCGTGGGTCCACCGGCGGCAGGGTTCGCGGCAGCGACCTGTTCTTCCAGATGCAGGAGCGACCGATGAGCGTCGATTGCCGTCCGCTGGGTGTCAGCGCGGCGAAATACGTCGTTGAAGATCTCGAGCGACCACGGTCCGTCGTAACCGGTGGCGTAGACATGCTGAGCGAACGCACTGAGATCGAAGCTGCCCTGCCCCGGGAAGTTTCGGTGATGCCGGCTCCACTGGAGGATGTCCATCGCCAAGAACGGAGCGTCCGCCAACTGGAGGAAGAAGATCTTCTCGCCGGGAATCTCGCGAATTCCGGCGGGATCGTCACCGCGCGAGAGGATGTGAAAGCTGTCCAGACAGGTACCGAGCGAAGGATGGTCGACGCCCTCGACGATCTGCCACGCATGGCCGTACGTGTTGACGTGGGCACCCCACGCGAGCGCCTCGTAGGCAACCTTCTTGCCGTGCTCGGACGCCAGTTCGGCGAGAGCTCCGAATTGCTCTGTCAACTGACCGTCGTCGTGACTTGCGGTCGGCAGGGGCGAGGAGCACACCAGGAGCGTCTCGCACCCCAGTTGATCCATGAGCTCGAATTTGCGTTGCACTCGAACAAGATTCCGAGCAAATTGGGCCTCGTCCACCGTGTCGAAGTCACGGAACGGCTGATACAGATCGAGGGTCAAGCCCAGATCCGCAGCCCTCGTTCGTAATTCCTTCGGGGACCACGGCGAAGCAACAAAATCCGGCTCGAACACCTCGAAGCCGTCGAAGCCGGCAGCAGCGATGGCGTCGAGCTTCTCCTCGAGAGTGCCACTGAGCGATACCGTCGCGATCGACGTCCGGACCGGGGCACTCACAGCGCTGCCGCAGTCTGTTCGCCGTGTACAAGTTCCGTCATGTGCGCGAGCATCCGCTTACTGTCGGGCTCGATGCCCGTGAAGATCCGGAACGCGTCGACGGCCTGGAAGACAGTCATTCCGCCTCCGCTGAGCGTCGGGGCTCCGATCAGCCTTGCCTGACGCAACAGTTCGGTTTCGAGTGGGCGGTAGACGATTTCGGCCACCCACAGATCAGGGCGAAGCAGATTTGGCGAGAATGCCATTCCGGGATGAGCCGCCATTCCCATCGGCGTCGCGTGGATCAATCCGTTTGCCTTGCCGAGCACTTCGGCGAGGTCGCTCGTGTGCCGCGCCTCGACTACCTGGGCCGGAAACTGCTGGGCGAAGGTTTGTGCAAGTTCCTCCGCGCGAGGCAGGCTCGAATCGACCAACGTCAGCGTCCCGACGCCACGGGTGAGCGCGGCATAGGCAACCGCCGCACCGGCTCCGCCGGCACCGAGCTGCACGACGCGATCGAGCTGTGCTCCGGGAAGTCCGTCGTCGAAATTTCGGCCGAAGCCCGACCAATCGGTGTTGTGTCCGATCGCCTTGCCGGCGTCGAAGAGGACCGTGTTCACCGCTCCGAGCCGGCTCGCATCCGGCGAGAGCTCGTCGAGGTGCTCGATCACCAACTGCTTGCACGGGTGAGTGATGTTGAGGCCGCGGAACCCGAAACGTCGTGCATAGGTGAGAAGTTCACCGATGTCCGACGTCGCCATGCCCATCACGTCGAGATCGAGGATGCGGTAGACGTACGGAAGACCCTGCCTGCGCCCTTCTTCCTCGTGCATGATCGGAGTCAAAGAGGCTCCGATTCCGGTGCCGATCAGACCGCAGAGCATCGAATCGCTCATCAGTTCTTCCCTTCTCGGATGCAGACGAATTCGACTGCAGCGCTGTATCCGTCGATTCCCAATCCACAGATGACGGCGTCGGCGATGCCGGAGACATACGAGTGGTGACGGAATTCTTCGCGACTGTGGATGTTGCTGATGTGCACCTCCACGACGGGGGCATCGAGTGTGACCAGAGCGTCACGCAACGCAACGGAGGTGTGCGAGTACCCGCCGGGATTGATGACGATGCCCGCAACGTTTCCCCTGGCCTCGTGGATCCAATCGATCAGTTGGCCCTCGTGGTTCGACTGCTTTGCCTCGACCATCGCCCCGAACTTCTCGGCCGCCGCTACACAGCGGGAAACTACGTCGTCCAGCGTGTCTCTCCCGTAGAACTCCGGTTGGCGCTGGCCCAACAAATTCAAGTTGGGCCCGTTGAGGACCAGAACCGGTAGAGATGAAGTCATCAGGGGCACCTCGGGGTTGACGCTCGAAACTAATGTACGAACTAGTGAGTTAGTTCACTGGACGTTACTCCCCCGGCGCGGACTCGACAAGCAAAGTCGACAAACTGCTGACAGATAGAGTGAGCACATGGTTTCCGAGCAGTCAGTGAACTCCGTGGTGTCGAAGCCGGAGAAGCGACGCCGAAACAGCGATCTGACCAGGGTGAACATCATCGCCGTCGCCACCGAGGAGTTTGCCGACAAAGGCTTTGCCGGCGCCCGAGTGGACGAGATCGCAACCAAGACTCACACCACCAAGCGCATGATCTACTACTACTTCACCGACAAGGAAGGGCTGTACAAGTCCGTCCTCGAGCATGCGTACAGCGTCATTCGCGCACAGGAACGCGAACTCGACCTCGAGGGGTTGAACCCCACCGCAGCGGTCCGCGCCTTGGCCGAACTCACCTTCGACCACCACGAACAACACCCGAATTTCATTCGGCTCGTGGCCAACGAGAACATGCTCCGCGGCGAGCACATCGAGAAATCCGAGCTACTCAGCGGCCTCGGCGCCCCCGCCGCAGACCTGGTCTCGCAGATCCTCCACGACGGACAGCAGTCTGGGGCATTCCGCTCCGACGTCGATGCTCTCGACATTCACATGTTGATCAGCAGTTACTGCGTCTTTCGTATCGCCAATCGTTACACCTTCAAAGCGCTCTTCGACCGCGATCTGACCGACTCGACGCATCGTGAGCATCTTCGAACAATGCTCGGCGACATGGTTGTTGCGTTCCTGACCTCGAAGGCGCCGTCCTGACCCACCCCGAAGTCCGAAAAATCCCCCTACGGTGGTGAGTGGAACTCACAGCTGCCACCGGGAGGAATGACGTGACCGAGAATTACGTAGACGGGCTTTCACTCGAGGAGAAGGCGTCGTTGACGTCCGGCTCGGATTTCTGGCACAGCCAGTCCGTTGCCGGCATCGAATCGATACTCCTGACCGACGGTCCGCACGGAGTCCGGAAACAACCCGAGGGCGGCGACGCACTCGGACTCGGCCACAGCATTCCAGCGACATGTTTCCCACCGGCGGTCGGGTTGGGCTCGTCGTGGAACCTCGACCTCATCCGCCAGGTCGGTGAGGCTCTGGGCGACGAGGCCAAAGCCGAACAAGTCTCGGTCCTCCTCGGCCCAGGCATCAACATCAAACGATCACCCTTGTGTGGCAGGAATTTCGAATACGTCTCCGAGGACCCATTCCTCTCCGGCCGCGTCGCGGCAGCGCTGATCACCGGCATCCAGTCTCGCGGCGTCGGAACCTCGCTCAAGCACTTCGCTGCCAACAACCAAGAACACGACCGGATGAGAGTCAGTGCCGACGTCGACGAACGGACGCTGCGCGAGATCTATCTGGCCGGCTTCGAGTACGCCGTCAAGACTGCGGCCCCGACGACGGTCATGTGCTCGTACAACAAGATCAACGGTGTGTACTCGAGCCAGAACCATTGGCTGCTCACCGAGGTACTCCGCGAACAGTGGGGCTTCGACGGCCTCGTCGTTTCGGACTGGGGAGCGGTCAACGACCGCGTGGCGGCACTCGCCGCGGGCCTCGACCTGGAAATGCCGCCGACCGGAACCGATACCCAGATCGTCGACGCCGTGCGCGGCGGCGACCTGGACGAATCAGTGCTCACCACTGCCGCCGAGCGCCTGGCGACGCTGGTGGCACGCACCGCCGCCGCGCGCACCGAGGGCTACACGTACGACGTCGAGCGTCACCACGAACTGGCACGGACCGCTGCGGCGGAGTCCGCTGTATTGCTGGCCAACGACGGAGAAATACTGCCGCTGACCCCCGGCGGGCAAACCGTCGCGGTGATCGGCGAATTCGCATGCAGCCCGCGGTACCAGGGAGCCGGCAGTTCACAGGTGGTCCCGACCAGGCTCGACAATGCCTTGGACGCGATCCTCGACCTCGAAGGCGCCGACCGCGTCACTTTCGCACCGGGCTTCACCTTCGACGGCACTCCGGACGACGACATGGTCACCGAGGCTGTCGACGCCGCACGCCGCGCCGACGTCGCGGTGCTGTTCCTCGGACTACCGTCCGCCACGGAATCCGAAGGATTCGACCGAACCGACATCGAACTGCCGGCTGACCAGATCGCCGTGCTGGAAGCGGTCCACGGCGCGAACCCGAACACGGTCGTCGTGCTCGCCAACGGCGGTGTGGTTGCGATCGAGCCTTGGAAGGATCATGCCGCCGCAATCCTCGAGGGCTGGCTACTCGGCCAGGCGGGCGGCTCGGCGATTGCCGATCTTCTGTTCGGCATCACGAATCCGTCCGGCCGCCTGACGGAGACCATTCCGCTTCGCCTCCAAGACAATCCGTCGTATCTGCATTTCCCGGGATCACAGCAGCACGTCCGCTACGGCGAAGGCCTGTACGTGGGATACCGCTACTACGACTCCGCGCTGCGCGAAGTGGCGTACCCGTTCGGGTTCGGGCTGAGCTACACCACCTTCGACATCACCGATACCTCCGTCGAGGCCGGTGAGAACTCCGCCGAAGTGACCGTCACCGTGCGCAACAGCGGCGACCGATCGGGCAGCACCGTCATTCAGGTCTACGTTCACGACGCCTCGAAAGGCGTCGATCGTCCTGCGCAGGAATTGAAAGGCTTTGCCAAGGTGCACCTCGACCCCGACGAATCCGCGAGTGTGACCATCACGCTCGACACCAGGGCATTTGCCTATTGGTCCGTCGCGGCGCAGGACTGGGCGATCGAGGCCGGCGACTACGAGATCCGCGTCGGCTTCTCGTCTCGGGACATCGCGACCACCGACACGATCACGCTGGCCGGAAACGTCGGCGTCGGCACGCTCGACGCCATGTCGACCATCGGCGAATGGCTCGCCCATCCCGTCGGCAGCGCAGTTCTCGGCACCGCCATGGCTGCCGCAGCGGGCGACGGCGCACAGGCGGTCAGCCCAGAGATGATGGCACTCGCAGGCTCGATGCCGCTCGGAAAACTCGCCACCTTCGGCCTCGGGATCACCGAGGAACAGGTGGAGCAGTTGGTGGCGGCCGCAGCACAGCCGGCCCCCTAACTCCCTGAACTGCGGTTTCGACGAGCGGCGTGACCGCCAGTAGATTTTTATGAACTATTTGGTTAATAATCTTGTGTAGTCGCTGTGGCGTCGGTTACATTCCTTGTATCGCTCTCCGCACAGACGTTCTCGATACGAACACTCTCGACGAACACCATCGGCGGATGTAGAGCCTCCACGACGCTTCCACCCAGGAGATGAGCATGTCAGCTAGCACGGTTACACCGTCCGGGCCCGAGGCGGGATCCTTGGCCAGACCGGACACGACCAAGGTCAAGCGCGCCGCAACATCGTCGTTTCTCGGCAGCATGCTCGAGTACTACGACTTCTACATCTACGCCTCCGCCGCTGCGCTCATCTTCCCCACTGTGTTCTTCCCGGACAGCGGACATGCGGCTCTGCTTTCGCTGGCCACCTTCGGCGTCGCGTACGTCGCGCGTCCCCTCGGCGCTGTAGTCCTCGGCCATTTCGGTGACCGCGTCGGCCGCAAGAAGATCATGCTGCTCACGCTCATTCTGATGGGCGCAGCCACCTTCCTCATCGGATGTATTCCCAGCGCCGATTCGATCGGAGTTCTTGCACCGATCCTTCTTGTCCTGATGAGAATCGCCCAGGGCATCTCCGCCGCGGGTGAACAGAGCGGTGCCAGCTCACTGACGCTCGAACACGCCCCCGAAGGCAGACGGGCGTTCTTCTGCAGTTGGACCCTCAACGGCACCCAGGCCGGCTTCATCCTCGCCAGCCTCGTATTCCTGCCCATCGCCGCGCTCCCCGACGACATCCTTTACACGTGGGGTTGGCGAATCCCGTTCTGGGGCAGCCTGATCGTTCTGGTCGCGGCATACATCATGCGTCTCAAGCTCGAAGAGCCCGAAGAGTTCACCGAGCAGCAGGAATCCAAGACCGTCGCCAAATTGCCTGTTGCCGATCTTCTTCGCACCCACAGCGCAAATCTGATTCGCGTGATCTGCTGCGCTTTCATCGCCGTCGTCTCGACCATCTTCTCCGTCTTCGGACTCGCCTTCGCGACCACCGAAGAAGTGGGGATTCCGAAGTCGACCATGCTCTGGGTTGCCATCGCAGCCAACGCCGTAGCCCTGCTCAGTCAGCCCGCCTGGGCGATGCTCTCCGACCGGATCGGTCGCAGGCCGCTGTTCATCGGCGGGGCCCTCGGTAGCGCCGTGTTCATCTACGTGTACTTCGGCGCAATCGCCAGCGGCAACGTTCCCCTGATCTTCCTCGCCGCAATCGGATTGATGTCCGTCTTCTACGCTGCCCCGAATGCCATCTGGCCGTCGTTCTACTCCGAGATGTTCAACACCAAGGTCCGCTACTCGGGCATCGCAATCGGAACCCAGGTCGGCTTCGCCCTCGCAGGCTTTGCCCCCGCCATCGGCAACGCCCTCATGGGCGGCGACAAGACACACTGGATGCCCGTCGCCATTCTGACTTCGGTGGCGTGCGTCATCTGCGCGATCTCGGCGTTCACCGCCAAGGAGACGTTCCGCACTCCCCTCAAGGAACTCGGCAACCCGATCTAGCCGAATACCCGACAGACATCCTGCACGAACGACTGTGTTACACGAACCACTGTGGCCCGGCATCTCGCGAGAGATACCGGGCCACAGTCGTTTTGAATTTTCTACGCCGTCTTGTCGCGACGCTCGCCACGCTCCGGCTTACGCGGAACGATGGTCGGAAGTACGTTGTCGTTGACGGTCTCCGCGGTGACGACCACCTTTTCGACGTCGTCACGGCTGGGAATGTCGTACATCACGGGAAGAAGAACCTCTTCCATGATGGCGCGCAGGCCACGCGCACCGGTTCCACGCAAGATCGCCTGATCGGCAATAGCGTCGAGCGCTTCTTCGGTGAACTCGAGTTCGACGCCGTCCATGTCGAACAGGCGACGATACTGCTTGACGAGAGCGTTCTTGGGCTCCGACAAGATCTGAACGAGCGATTCCTTGTCGAGGTTGGTCACCGACGCGATCATCGGCAAACGGCCGATGAACTCGGGAATCAGACCGAACTTGATCAAATCCTCCGGCATGACCTCGGCGAAACGATCGACCGTATCCAGTTCGGCCTTCGACCGAACCTCGGCGCCGAAACCGATACCGCGCTTGCCGACACGATCGGAGACGATCCGCTCGAGACCTGCGAAAGCGCCCGCGACGATGAACAGCACGTTCGTGGTGTCGATCTGAATGAATTCCTGGTGCGGATGCTTACGGCCACCCTGCGGCGGGACGCTCGCCTGCGTACCTTCGAGGATCTTCAGCAACGCCTGCTGAACGCCTTCGCCGGACACGTCACGCGTGATCGAGGGGTTCTCGCTCTTACGGGCGATCTTGTCGACCTCGTCGATGTAGATGATTCCGGTCTCGGCGCGCTTGACGTCGTAGTCGGCAGCCTGAATCAGTTTGAGCAGAATGTTCTCGACGTCCTCACCGACGTAACCGGCCTCGGTCAACGCCGTCGCGTCAGCGATGGCGAACGGGACGTTGAGCATCTTCGCGAGAGTCTGAGCGAGATACGTCTTGCCACAGCCGGTGGGGCCGAGCATCAAGATGTTGGATTTCGCGAGCTCAACCGTCTCACCCCGCGCGTCACGGCCCTTGTCGCCGGCCTGAATGCGCTTGTAGTGGTTGTAGACGGCCACGGCCAACGTCCGCTTGGCGGAGTCCTGACCGATGACGTAGTTCTCGAGGAATTCTCGGATCTCCGCAGGCTTGGGAAGCTCGTCGAGCTTGACTTCGCTCGATTCGGCCAATTCCTCTTCGATGATCTCGTTGCAGAGGTCGATGCACTCGTCGCAGATGTACACCCCGGGTCCTGCAATGAGCTTTTTGACCTGCTTCTGACTCTTACCGCAGAAAGAGCACTTGAGCAGATCCCCGCCGTCGCCGATGCGTGCCATCTCGTGAGGTCCCTACTTTCCATCATGTACGTGCACTCGCCGCCACTCGATCGGTCGAGACGCTCCGCAGTACTTCGGTAGTTGTCAGATCAGACAAACTGATCGAACAAATCTGGTCGAACAATCGCAGAACGCCGGTCGAGAACCAGCCCGTGAAGTGACGGTACCCGCAGATCCCGAACGGGGTCGACCTGTTCTCGGCGTTTCGCCTGCGGATAAAAAAGAAAAGAGTCGAGATTTCAGCCTGGCGAGCGCTCCACCAGGCACTTCTCGACGTGTCCGCCTCGTGTCGGGAATCGGGATACAGATCCTCGACACGAGGCGGAAATCGACTACTTCTGTGCGCTGAGCTTCCGGTAAGCCAGCACGTCGTCGATGATGCCGTACTCCTTGGCCTGCTCGGCCGTGAGGATCTTGTCGCGATCGGTGTCGACGCGGATGGTCTCCGGATCCTTACCCGTGTGCAGCGACAGCGTGCTCTCCATGAGCCGACGCATACGCTCGATCTCCGCAGCCTGGATCTCCAGATCGGAAACCTGACCCTGGATGCCGCCCGTAGCCGGCTGGTGGATCAGAATGCGTGAGTTGGGGAGCGCGAAGCGCTTGCCCGGCGTACCGCCGGCCAGAAGCACGGCAGCTGCCGAAGCAGCCTGACCGAGGCAGACGGTGGAAATGTCGGCACGGACGTACTGCATCGTGTCGTAGATCGCCATCAGCGCGGTGAAAGAACCACCGGGCGAGTTGATGTACATGGTGATGTCGCGGTCCGGATCCTGCGATTCGAGAACCAGCAACTGCGCCATGAGGTCGTTGGCGGAGACGTCGTCGACCTGCGAGCCGAGGAAGATGATGCGCTCCTCGAACAGCTTGTTGTACGGGTCGGACGTCTTGACGCCGTAGCTGGTCTGCTCCGTGAACTGGGGCAGGATGTAACGCGATTGGGGGCCCGACGGCGCCTGGCCGCCCAGCGAGTTAGCTCCGAAAAGATTGGTCATCAGTTCTCCAAAGTATGAATTGGGCAGCGAAAGGATGGGCGAACCGGCTCAGTTGCCGGTGCCGCCGGCCTGATTCGCACGGGAGACGACGTGGTCGACGAAGCCGTACTCGAGAGCTTCCTTCGCCGTGAACCAACGGTCACGGTCGGAGTCCGCGGTGATCTGCTCGACCGTCTGGCCGGTGTGCTGAGCGATCAGCTCGGCCATTTCGCGCTTGGTGTGCTTGAACTGCTCGGCCATGATCGCGATGTCACTGGCGGAACCACCGATGCCGGCGGACGGCTGGTGCATCATGATGCGGGCGTGAGGCAGTGCGTAGCGCTTGCCCTTGGTGCCTGCCGAGAGCAGGAACTGACCCATCGACGCCGCAAGGCCCATGCCGAAGGTGGCGATGTCGCACTCGGCGAACTGCATCGTGTCGAAGATCGCCATACCTGCGGTCACGGATCCACCGGGCGAGTTGATGTAGAGCGAGATGTCTCGCGTCGGGTCCTCGGCCGAGAGCAGCAGGATCTGTGCGCACAGCTTGTTGGCGATGTCGTCGTCGACCTGGGTACCGAGGAAAATGATGCGCTCTCGCAGCAAGCGCTCGTACACCGAGTCGCTGAGGTTCAACCCAGCGGTCGCTGAAGTCATGGCGGGACTCTGCAAAGTCTCCAGGTGATTGGAAGTCACGGTACCTGCCTTCTATGTGGATCTACTTGTGCGGTGGATCGTCTATGCGAAACACTTCTACTGACACAGACAGTAACGAAGTAGGGCGGCACCGGAGTCCCGGTGCCGCCCTACTTCGCTCAAAGCGGAAAACTCAGTGCAGTCGATCGTGGTGAAAACACCCGTCCGCCTGCGTTTTTACTTGTCTTCGCTCTCGGCGGAATCAGACTCGTCCGCTTCGGTTTCGGCCTCACTGCTGCCGAACAGCTCTGCGGTGTCGACAACTGCGCCGGAGGTGTCCTTGACACCGGCCGACTCGACGACGGACGCGAGAGCCTTGCCACGACGGACGTCTGCGAAGACGGCGCCGAGCTGGTTGGCCTGCTGGATCTGCTGGATGAACTGCTCAGGAGCCATGCCGTAACGCTGCGCCTGGAACAGGATGCGCTCGGTGAGCTCGTCCTGACCGACGGTGACGTTGCCCGCATCGGCAATCGAGTCGAGCAAGAGCTGCGTCTTGACGGAGCGCTCAGCGGCTTCCTGTGCATCCTTGTCGAACTCTTCGCGGCTGCTGCCCTGCTCTTCGAGGAGCTTGTTCAGTGCCTCTTCGTCGTGATCGAGACCGTGAACGGCGTCGTGCAGTGCAGCGTCGACCTCAGCCTTGACGACGGCCTCCGGCAACGGAACCTCGACGGTCTCGAGCAGCTGCTCGAGAACCTTGTCGCGGATCTGACCGGCCTGCTCGACCTTGCGGACGCGTGCGACGCGCTCACGGAGGTCAGCCTTCAGTTCTTCCAGGGTGTCGAACTCGCTGGCGAGCTGAGCGAACTCGTCGTCCTCAGCCGGAAGCTCGCGCTCCTTGACCGTCTGCACGGTCACGGTGACAACAGCTTCCTTGCCTGCGTACTCGCCGGCGACCAGCGTCGACGTGAAGTCCTTGGACTCCCCCGCCTTGAGGCCGATGATGGCTTCGTCGAGGCCCTCGATGAGCTGGCCCGAACCGACCTCGTGCGACAGTCCGCTCGCGGTTGCCTCGGCAACGTTCTCGCCGTCGACGGTGGCCGACAGGTCGATGGAGACGAAGTCGCCGTCCTCGACTGCGCGGTCGACGCCGGTGAGGGTGCCGAAACGCTGACGCAGCGAAAGCAGCTGCTCTTCGATGGCTTCGTCGGTGATCTCGATCGGATCGACCTCGACGTTGATGGAGCTGAAGTCAGGGAGCTCGATCTCCGGGCGCACGTCGACCTCGGCGGTGAACTCGAGGAGTTCGCCGTCTTCGATCTTGGTGACCTCGATCTCGGGCTGGCCGATGGCCTTCACGCCGGCGCTGGTGACAGCCTCGGAGTAACGCGACGGCAGAGCGTCGTTGACGACCTGCTCGAGCACAGCGCCGCGACCGACACGCGCTTCGAGGAGGCGGGCCGGAGCCTTGCCGGGACGGAAGCCGGGGAGACGAATCTGCTGCGCGAGGGCCTTGTAGGCCTTGTCGAAATCAGACTTGAGTTCCGCGAAGGGCACCTCAACGTTGATACGGACTCGCGTCGGGCTGAGCTGCTCGACGGTGCTCTTCACGAAACTTCGCTCCTTCGTCTGGTCTTGCTCACAACTTGTGTTGAATCGGTACTGCTGTGTGTTCGGTACTGCTGTCTGGCGCGGCACTTCACTCCCGGACTTACTGGAGGTGAAGTGCCATGTACGTACTTGTCGGGATGACAGGATTTGAACCTGCGACCCTCCGCTCCCAAAGCGGATGCGCTACCAAGCTGCGCTACATCCCGTTTCCGATCACATGAAACACACGATACGGCCATCCGAGGCCACTTAGACAGCGGGCCACAAAGGCAGCCACCATCGGTGACCGCGCACAACCCTATCGCGCTCACTACTCTCTCACGAACCCGACCGCCATTTGTACACGGCCCGGCTGTCGACCCCGTCAGTATGTCATCCGACGGCAGCCACATACGGCAGCCACATACAGCCTTGCCTCAACTGCCATTCAGAGCCGGAATCAGAAGCCGCGCCTGCGGCCGAGACACCCCGACTCGCCGAGCAATTCGCCAATTCCCCAGGTGAACGACGGTCTCGAACTTCTCCGACCCCCCGATTATGAAATCCGGTGGGGCATTGGGTACAGTTTCGTATCGCAGACGACGAACACGGCGATCCCGAGTTGTCGTATGCACGGGGATGTAGCTCAATGGTAGAGCCTCAGTCTTCCAAACTGATCACGCGGGTTCGATTCCCGTCATCCCCTCCATCAGGAGGGAAACTCCACAAAAGATCCGCATCGGCCCAGCCGGTGCGGATTTTTTGTGTTCCGACTTTGTCCACTCAGACCACTCCCCTGCAGTCCGTATCCTGGAGTTGTCCGGATCGATTCTGCTCGGGAGGCCACTCGTGACCACGATTCTTCTCATACTCGTCGTTCTGGCCGTAGTCGTATTTCTGGTCATGAAAAGCCAGCAACGCGGTTCCGGCCACAGCGCAACACAACTCGACGATGCGAAAGCCGATGCCCGGCAGGCGATCGAACGCCTCGGCGGTCAGGTCTACAACCTGACCGGCAGTGACGACGCGTCGCGCCAAGCCCTCGCCGACGCGGCCGAACGGTACAACGCCGCAGGCTCGCAGATCGATCAGGCCGCAACGCCGGTCCAAGCACGTCTCGCGAAACAGACTGCACTGGAAGGGCTTTACTACATCCGCGCGGCACGGGTGGCGATGGGCATGGATCCGGGACCGGAAGTTCCTTCCATCGACGGACAGAAGGCTGCCGGTTCGGTCACCGAAGACCGTGAGGTCGAATTCGAGGGCCGCAAGGTCGCGGCATCACCCAATCCGTCGTCGCACACACCCAACTACTACCCCGGTGGCCGAGTCGCCGGACGCCCGGTCCCGGCCGGCTGGTACTCCGAACCCTGGTGGAAGCCTGCACTCGTCGCCGGCGCCTGGGGTCTGGGTTCGATGATGCTGTTCTCGACCATGTTCTCCGGCATGGCCGGGGTTCCTTACGGCGCAGAGGCTTTCGCCCAGGGTGGCGATACCGGAGCCGGCGACTCGGGAGATCTGGGCGACTCGGGAGATCAGGGCATGGACGCCGGCGCGGATCAAGGAAGTATCGACAACACCGATTTCACCGCAGACGGTGGAGGCAGCGACTACGGGGACTTCGGAGGCGGCGATTTCGGTGGCGGAGACTTCGGAGGCTTCGACTTCTAAGCCGACTGACACACCGGGCACCAGAACAGGTTTCGTGCCTTCATGACGGAATGCAGGATCGGTGTGCCGCACACGCGGCACGGCGATCCTGCTCTTCTGTAGACATAGGTACGCGGACGATCCTTCGCGTACGCCGGATCTCCGTTGTCGTGCTCGGCGCGAACGACGTGCATCTTCCCCCGCCTGACGCCGACTTTCATCAATTCGACAAGGTCTGCCCACATCGCGGTCCACTCGCCGTGAGAGACGAGATTCCCCGGTCGTTCAGGGTTGATTCCGTGACGAAAGAGAAGTTCGGCGCGATAGACGTTGCCGACACCCGCCAGGACCGCCTGGTCCATCAGCAGGGCGCCGATTGCCGTCTTGGACTTGGAGATTCGCAACCAGGCCTTCTCTGGATCCGCGTCGCGGCGCAGTGGGTCCGGCCCGAGTCTGGCCTCGATCGCGGCGACCTGAGGAGGTAGCAGGACTTCGCAGGCGGTGGGACCACGAAGGTCGGTGCCGAAATCGGCACCGACCATTCGCATCCGGACCTGGCCTACCGGTTCTTCCATCGGCAGGGCGGCGTCGGTGAACTTTCCGTACAACCCGAGGTGTACGTGAACTGTCAGACCGTTGTCGTACGTGTGCCAGAGGTGCTTTCCCCAGGCATCCGAGGACGTGAGTACGTGTCCGTCCACCAGGCGCGCGTCCTCGGCGAATCTGCCTTGCGGACTGAGGACGCGGACCGGTGAACCGACGAACTTGCGGGCATGCAACCGTGCCAGCCGGTGCAGGGTATGACCTTCAGGCACGGAACAACTTTCGGATCAGGCTTGCGGCAGAGCCGGTGCGACGCCGGTCTTCTCGTACTCGGACAGGATGTCGATACGACGCTGGTGGCGCTCTTCACCCGACCATGCGGTGGCGAGGAAAGCGTCGACGATGGCAAGCGATTCCTCGAGGGAATGCATACGTCCGCCGATGCCGATCAGCTGAGCGTTGTTGTGCTCACGTGCCAGCTTCGCCGTTTCGACGCTCCAAGCGAGGGCGCACCGTGCGCCGGGAACCTTGTTCGCTGCGATCTGCTCGCCGTTGCCACTGCCACCCAGGACGATTCCCAGGCTGCCCTCGTCGGCGACGACGCGCTTTGCGGCTTCGATGCAGAAAGCCGGGTAGTCGTCCACGGCGTCGTACTCGTGAGCACCACAGTCGATGGCCTCGTGGCCGTTCGCTTTCAGGTGTTCGATGATCTCGTTCTTTCGTTCGAATCCGGCATGGTCGGCACCCAGGTATACGCGCATGGCGACAATTCTCTCAGGCCCGACCAGCCGGGCGCACCCGGGTCGACGTCACACTTTCAGGAACACGCATCGCCGCGCGAGCACACCTATCGTGGTGCCCATGTACCCCGTCAACGGCCAGGCCGCTGCACCCGCCCTTCGTGTGTCACCGGGCAGTGACGCCGTTCGCCACCCGTGGGAAATCCCGCTACTCGTGCTCGCGGTGCTGACGACGGTCGTCACTTATGTGGTGGCGATCGTTCTGATCGCTGCGGGTGATCTGTCGACGTGGATCCTCGTGGTGCTCGCGGCTCCGATCCTGCTGTTCCTCGCGCGAGGTCAGCTGTACGGATCGCAACAGGTCAACGGAATCAAGATGACGCCTTCACAGTTTCCGGAGGGGTATCAGCTGGTTGCCGAGGCTGCGGCACGGTTCGGCATGAAAACTCCGCCGGATGCCTACGTCGTGCTGGGGAACGGACGGATCAACGCGTTCGCGTCGGGGCACGGATTTCGCCGTTTCGTCGTCGTCTACAGCGACCTGTTCGAAGTCGGTGGGCAGGCACGCGAGCCCGATGCGCTCGCATTCATCATCGGCCACGAGGTCGGCCACATCGCTGCTGGGCATGCGTCGTACTGGCGCCAGTGGGGACAGTTCGCGTCGAACTACATTCCGGTGATCGGGTCTTCGCTGTCGCGTTCCATGGAGTACACGGCGGACAACTTCGGCTTTCACATGCGTCCGCAGGGTGCACCGGGCGCGATGGGCGTCCTAGGCGCGGGAAAGTATCTGGTGGGTCTGGTCGGGTTCGACGAACTGGCCGATCGGGCGACACTCGAATCCGGGTTTTTCCCGTGGTTCGTCAACATCTTGTCGTCGCATCCGGTGCTGACCTGGCGTGCGGCTGCGCTTCGCAACCGCACGCACTCAGGGCATCTGTTCTTCCGGCCGGGTCAGCTCTACCGAAATCCGGCGCTCACTGCCGCTCAGTCGAACTGAGGATCCTCGTTACGGGTCCGCTTGAGCTCGAAGAAGTGGGGGTAGCCGGCCAGCGCGACTGCGCCGTCCCACACCTTGCCTGCGTCCTCGCCGCGCGGGATGCGTGAGAGCACGGGGCCGAAGAACGCCACGCCGTTGACATGGATCGTCGGGGTTCCGACGTCGGGTCCGACGGCGTCCATGCCCTTGTGGTGGCTCTCGCGCAGAGCCTCGTCGTACTTGTCGGTGTCGGCGGCCTCGGCCAGTTCAGGTGGCAGGCCGACCTCGGCGAGGGACGACTTGATGACGTCGGCGAAATCCTTGTTGCCCTCGTTGTGAATCTTCGTCCCCATAGCCGTGTACAGCGGCAGCAGGATCTCGTCACCCTTCAGCTGCGCTGCAGCGATGGCGACACGGACCGGGCCCCAGGCCTTGGTCATCATCTCCCGGTACTCGTCGGGAAGGTCACGGCCCTCGTTGAGAACCGCAAGGCTCATCACGTGGAACTTGGCCTCGATGTCGCGTACCTGCTGGGCCTCGAGAATCCAGCGTGAGGTGATCCAGCACCACGGGCAGAGCGGATCGAACCAGAAGTCAGCAGTGTCCGTGGTCTTGCTCGAGGTTGCGCTCACGAAGAAACTCCCTATCAGTTCATGTCGGTCAGGTCATATCAGTTCGGGGACATACTCCCGTTCTCCCAACAATCATGAACCCGCAATCCTTCCCGCGCTTTCCCCCGAACCACCTCCCGATCGCAGTAGTGTCGAAAAGAAACGAGTACGAAGGAGTGGTTCAGTAATGAGCACCAACCGGAGATTCGTGATCGTCGGCGGCGGGCTCGCGGGCGCAAAGATCGCAGAAGCCCTGCGTGACAGAGATTTCGACGGTGAGATCACCGTATTGAGTGAAGAAGACCACCTCCCGTACGAGCGTCCGCCGCTGTCGAAAGAGTTCTTCGCAGGCAAGAAGACGCTCCCCGAATTCACCGTCCACGACGGCGAGTGGTTCCGCGACCATCATGTCGATCTTCGCCCGGGAACGACGGCAACGGCCATCGACCCCGCTGCGCACACCGTGTCACTTCCGGACGGTTCCACGATCAGCTACGACAAGCTCGCCTTGGCCACCGGTTCGCGGTCGCGGCGCCTCGACATCCCGGGGTCCGACGCCGAGGGTGTTCACTACGTGCGAACAGTCGATCAGGCCGCTGCGCTGCTGCGCACCCTGGCCGCCGACAAGAAGCTCGTCGTGGTCGGTGCAGGCTGGATCGGCCTCGAAATTGCCGCGTCGGCTCGCGGTTTCGACGTCGAGGTCACCGTGCTCGAACATGCCGGCCTTCCGCTCGAATCGACCCTCGGCCCGGAAATGGGTGAGGTCTTCGCCGCGCTGCACCGCCAGAACGGGGTGGACTTACGCACCGGCACGGACGTCACCGCAATCTCTGTCGACGGCGGTCACGCCTCGGGTGTCACTTTGAGCGATGGAACCGTGATTCCGGCCGACGCCGTGTTGATCGCTGTCGGCGCATTGCCGAACACCGAGTTGGCATCGGAGGCGGGTATCGACGTCGACAACGGGGTTCTCGTCGACGCCGGTCTGCAGAGCAGCGACCCCGACGTGGTCGCGGTGGGTGACATCGCGGCCGCACAGCATCCGATTCTGAATGCACGAATTCGGGTGGAGCACTGGGCAAACGCACTCAACCAACCCGAGACGGCCGCAGAGACCATGTTGGGACGGCCCGCCGAGTACGTCCGCATGCCGTATTTCTTCACCGATCAGTACGACCTCGGAATGGAATACGTAGGTCACGCACCGCACGGCGGCTACTCCCGTGTCGTCACTCGCGGCGACGTCGACAAGCGCGAGTTCCTGGCATTCTGGCTGGATTCCGCGAACAAGGTGCTCGCCGGCATGAACGTGAACATCTGGGATGCCGGTGACGCCATCAAGGAATTGGTCGCGTCTTCGCGTCCCGTCGATCCGGAGCGGTTGGCCGACCCGGAGATTCCGCTGGCAGAAGTGTCCGCTTGAGTGAAGTCGTTCTCTTCGTGATGGGATGGACGTAATAGATCCGCACCATCTACGAGGAGATCTTTGTGGTCGCACCGAACCTGACACGCGAAACCGCAGCGCAACGGTCAGCAATCCTGACCGTCGAGAACTACCTGATCGAACTCGATCTCACCGACGGCAAAGACGCACCCGGCGAGGAGACGTTCTCCTCGAAGACCACCGTCACGTTCACCGCCACGGCCGGAGCAAGCAGCTTCATCGACATCGTCGCGGCCAGAGTCCATTCCGCGGTCCTCAACGGCACCGCGCTCGACGTCTCCGGCTACGACGAGTCGACTGGCATCAGCCTGCCGGACCTCGCTGCCGACAACGAGTTGGTCATCGAGGCCGATTGCATCTACTCCCACACCGGCGAAGGGCTGCACCGATTCGTCGACCCGACCGATGACGCCGTCTACCTTTATTCACAGTTCGAGACGGCTGACGCCAAGCGCATGTTCGCGTGCTTCGATCAGCCTGATCTCAAGGCCACGTTCGACGTCCGCGTCACCGCTCCCACGTCGTGGAAGGTCATCTCCAACTCCGCGGTCGTCGAGACCCTCGCCGCCGATCCCGGCAAGCACGTTTTCCGGACCACCCCGAAGATGAGCACGTACCTGGTGGCGCTCATCGCCGGTCCCTACGCGCAGTGGACCGACAACTACTCCGACGAGCACGGCGACATCCCGCTCGGAATCTTCTGCCGCGCTTCACTGGCCGAGTTCATGGACGAGGAGCGGCTCTTCACCGAGACCAAGCAGGGATTCGACTTCCACCACCGCAACTTCGGTGTTCCCTATGCCTTCGGTAAGTACGACCAGCTCTTCGTCCCCGAATTCAATGCCGGCGCGATGGAGAATGCCGGCGCCGTGACATTCCTCGAGGACTACGTCTTCCGCTCCAAGGTCACCCGCTACTCGTACGAACGTCGCGCCGAAACGGTCCTGCACGAAATGGCGCACATGTGGTTCGGCGACCTCGTCACGATGGCGTGGTGGGACGACCTGTGGCTCAACGAGTCGTTCGCGACCTTCGCTTCGGTCCTGTGCCAGACCGAGGCCACGGAGTACACGAACGCCTGGACGACGTTCGCCAACGTCGAGAAGTCGTGGGCGTACCGCCAGGACCAGTTGCCGTCGACGCACCCGATTGCCGCGGACATTCCGGACCTGGCAGCCGTCGAGGTGAACTTCGACGGCATCACCTACGCCAAGGGCGCGAGCGTCCTCAAGCAGTTGGTGGCATACGTCGGACTCGAGCCGTTCCTCGCCGGACTGCGTGAGTACTTCCGTGAGCACGCATTCGGAAACGCAACATTCGACGATCTGCTGGGCTCACTCGAAAAGTCCTCGGGCCGTGACCTTTCCGACTGGGGTCGGCAGTGGCTCAAGACCACCGGCCTCAACATCCTGCGCCCCGACTTCGATGTCGACGCAGACGGAAAGTTCACCCGCTTCGCCGTCCTGCAGGACGGTGCTGCACCAGGCGCCGGCGAGCGTCGAATCCACCGGATCGCCATCGGCATCTACGACGACGTCGACGGCAAGTTGGTGCGAAGCCATCGCGTCGAACTCGACCTCGATGCTGTGGAAAGCACGGATGTCCCCGAACTTGTCGGCGTCGCCCGCGGTGCACTCGTGTTGGTCAACGACGACGATCTCACCTACGGCTCCGTGCGACTCGATCCCGAATCGTTGGCGACGGCGATCGAGCGGGTCGGCGACATCACCGATTCACTCCCCCGCACCCTGGTCTGGTCGGCGGCGTGGGAAATGACCCGTCAAGCCGAACTGAAGGCACGCGACTTCGTCGCGCTGGTCGAGCGCGGCATCAGTTCGGAGACCGAAGTCGGTGTGGTGCAACGTCTCTTGCTCCAAGCCCAAACCGCCATCGGCTCCTACGCAGATCCGGCCTGGGCCGAGGCCGAAGGCGCGGCGAGCTTCGCCAATCGGTTGCTCGAACTCGCACGTGAGGCAGAGGCCGGGTCCGACCACCAGCTGGCATTCGTCAACGCACTCACCGGCGCAGCACTCTCCCCGTGGCACACCGAGGTACTGCGCGAATTGCTCGACGCCGATCCCTCCACCGTTGGGCTCGACGGCCTGATCGTCGACACGGACCTGCGCTGGCGCATCGTCGGGGCACTCGCGGCCGCCGGTGAGATCGACGCCGAAGGAACCACAACTCCGTTCATCGACGCCGAAGCTCAGCGTGACCCGACCGCTGCGGGCGCTCGTCAAGCCGCGGCGGCCGCGGCCGGACGTCCGCAGGCCGCTGTCAAGGAAGAGGTCTGGGCGAAGGTCGTCGGCGACGACTCCGTGCCCAACATCACCGCGCGATCGATCATCGGCGGGTTCGCTCGCGAAGGCCAGGACGAATTGCTCGAGCCCTTCGTCTCCCGCTACTTCGCCGATATCGCGGCGGTGTGGGAACGACGCTCGAGCGAAGTGGCACAGACCGTCGTCATCGGGCTGTACCCGTCGTGGTCGATCTCGGACGAATCCGTAGCGGCAGCAGACCGGTTCCTCGAAGGCGACATCCCTCCCGCGTTGCGTCGCCTGGTCGTCGAAGGCCAGGCCGGCGTGGTTCGTTCACTCGCAGCACGAAAGTTCGACGCGAGCTGACATGCGAAAGGCCGGTGCCCGCGTCGATTCTCACGAATCGACGCGGGCACCGGCCTGTGTCTGACAAACAGTTACGGCGCTGAAATTGCGGCTGCCATAACGCGGATGGCACTGATCAGTCCGTCGATCAGGTTGCCTTCACTGAAGGATGCAACAGCTGCCGTTGCTCCGAGCTGGGTAACACGATCGGTGACCCGATCGGCGATTGCCCGACCGCTGCGAACCTCGACGGTGCGCTGGTTGGGCGAAACGGCGATCAGGACGGAACGCTCGGCTTCGGGCGTGGTCGGGAACAATGCGTCGGCACCCGCTGCCGGATCAGAACCGAGATCACCGACGTACGCGTTGAACCGCACCTTGGTGGCCCGCGTCGCTTCGGTCATCGCGACGTCGAGCGCGACCAGATCCATGGTCTCGAACGGAAGATCGTCGGTGAACGGCTCGCCGATGCGATGCACACCGGATACGCGTCCACTGGACGTGACGACGCTGCCGACGGGCAGGTCCTCGGGCGCTACTGCGAGCGCGGTCGAATGATCACCACTTGCCACTTGCGGACCCTCCGATCAGATCAGCCGAACCGGCTTCGATTGCGTGTGCACTGCCGTGATGGCCACCGCGAACGGTGACCTCGTCGACAGCACTCCACAGCACGGGAGCGTGATCCCACGACTCACCGAGATGGAACGCCGGCGGAACCGGTCCCGGCGTCTTCTTCCCGAGGAAGGACGCAGCCGCGAAGAACGCGGTGATCAAGGCCGGAATCCCAACGTATATCAGTACTACCTCGAGAATGCTCACACCAGATAACGTAGCCCAGAACGCCAGGAAGGAAAGCGTCAGGGCCACAAATTCTCGGGCAATTTCGTTTCGGTGACGCTAGGAGTCAATTCAGGCTGCGCCCACGCCGACACATTGCTCAGGCTGCGCCCACGCCGAGATACGGCATCCACGCCGGATGCAATTCCTTGGTCGCCGCGAGCAGACGCCAGTGAGGTCCGGACGGCGGGACCAATTCCGCACGGAGGGTCCATCCGAGTTCGCTGAGCATCTTGTCGGCCTTGCGGTGATTGCAGGGGGCACAGCAAGCGACGCAGTTCTCCCACGAATGCCCGCCACCTCTGCTGCGAGGAACGACGTGGTCGATGGTTTCGGCTTTGGCTCCGCAGTACGCACATCGGAAGTGGTCACGATGCATCAGCGCGGCACGAGTCATGGGGATGCGGGCGCGATACGGAACGCGCACGTAGGTGCGCAATCGAATGACCGAGGGAACCTGCACCGACCAGTCCGCGGAATGGACTACCGGGCCCTGTTCGTCCTCGTGGACGGTATCGGCCTTGCCGCAGGCCATCAGTACGACCGCGCGCCTGGCAGGAAGGGCGGTCAGCGGTTCGTACGTGACGTTGAGCAGTAGCACCCGACGTTTCACCCACTCGGGGACTACGCGATCGGGAGGGAACATCTCGAGGTGAGAATGCTCGTCGGAAAAGAGTGGGTCGGCAGTGTGCGCGAACCCGTCAGGAACAACTTCCAGAACAGCCCCTAACGCGTGGTCGTTCCGCGCGCTAGTGGGCTGGAGTTGTCGGTGATTGCGTGCAGCATGTCGGTTCTTCATACGACCTCCGGGAGACTGCCCCCAAGTTGACCACGGATGATCGCGTTACGCACTCCCATTTCGAACAAAATTGCCAGGACGGCCGGTGAATTTCCGGTGAATGGGTACGCACTCCGACTCGATACAACCGTCGTCGACCCGGAAACCGACCACTACGGCCGTCAGGCACAATGGAACTTGCCATGAATGACGTACAGCACGACGTGCAGCAGACCTTCTACGACGCCGTCGGCGGAGCCGAGACGTTTCACAAGCTCACCGCGCGATTTTACGAAGAGGTCGCGAAGGACGAGGTTGTGCGCCCGCTCTACCCCGAGGCCGATCTCGGCCCGGCCGAGCGGCGGATGCGGATGTTCCTCGAGCAGTACTGGGGCGGACCGCACACGTACTCGGAGGAGCGTGGACACCCGCGTCTGCGGATGCGCCACAATCCATTCGTGATCGGCCCGATCGAGCGTGATGCGTGGCTGCGGTGCATGCACGTCGCCATCGCGTCCATCGACGAGAAGACTCTGAGCCCGGTGCACCGCAAGCAGTTGATCGACTACATGGAGATGGCTGCCGCGTCCATGGTGAACTCCGCTATCTGACCGTCTACTTAGCCTTCGGCCTGAACACGCGCGCGACCCGGCGGACTGCTCGTACCCCGAACGACACCGTGGGATGCAGGGGCGAACTCAAGATTGCATGCTTGCGCACGTACTCTTCGACCTCCCACTCCGACCAACTGCCCGCACGGAAGAGTGCGGCATCGCCGACACTCAGGGTTCGCTCGGCGATTCCGTCGGCCTGAACGGTGACCGACCCTTCGATGATGTGCACGATTTCGTCCGCGTGGAAGTACCAGCGGAAGCGCCCCTTCGTGCAATCCCAGACGTGTGTAGTCGTGGTCCCGTCTTTACTCGCCGACCATTGCGCCGACCGTGCAACCGGTGTGCCGAAGATTACCCAGTCGCGGTTGATCGGATCATCTTCGAGTAGTACATGATCCAAACTGACCGCTTCGATTGCCGACAAAGTCAAGGCCAAGCCCCCTTGGTTGAATTCCCGAATTCTTCTCCCCCGGCAGTAACACCAAAGTTGCCACATGGTGTCACCGCGTGAATGCAAAGTACACCAAGGCTAGGTAAAGAGTCCCGCTTTTGCCGTGTCCAAGTCGTGAGAGTGCCAGACGTTTGGCACTATGAACTGCTGTGAGCACCCCCGCGGATTCGTCCTCTGTAAGCCGGCCCGAAGCCCCGTGGTGGAACGAGGCGGTCTTCTATCAGATCTATCCGCGTTCTTTTGCCGATTCGGGCAGCGACGGTATCGGCGACCTCGGCGGAGTCGAGGAGAAACTCGGCTACCTCGAACTGCTCGGCATCGATGCAATCTGGTTGAGCCCGGTGATGAAGTCACCGATGGCAGACCACGGCTACGACGTCTCGGATCCTCGCGACATCGATCCCTTGTTCGGCGATCTGGCGACGATGGATTCGCTGATCACGTCAGCCCACGAACGCGGAATCAAGGTCACGATGGACCTGGTCCCGAACCACACGAGTGATCAGCACGAGTGGTTCAAGGCAGCCCTGGCGTCGGCGCCCGATTCGGCGGAGCGATCCCGTTACATCTTCCGAGACGGCAAAGGTGAGAACGGCAACGAACCGCCGAACAACTGGCCGAGCATCTTCGGCGGCCCGGCGTGGACCCGCGTCACCGAAGCCGACGGAACACCCGGCCAGTGGTACCTGCACATCTTCGCCAAGGAACAGCCCGACCTGAACTGGGACAACCCCGAGGTCTTCGACGACCTCGCCAAGACTCTGCGCTTCTGGCTCGAGCGCGGAATCGACGGATTCCGCATCGACGTGGCCCACGGAATGGCCAAGCCCGACGGTTTGCCGGACCACGACTGGGAGCTCAACGAGCTCATGCGCAATTCCGACGACGACCCGCGGTTCAACAACCCGGCAGTTCACGAAATCCACCGCGGCATCCGCAAGGTCATGGACGAGTTCCCGGAGGCGATGACCGTCGGCGAGATCTGGGTGAAGGACAACCAGAAGTTCGGCGAATACATCCGGCCAGACGAACTGCATCTCGGATTCAACTTCCGACTTGCAGAAACCGAATTCTCCGCCGAGTCCGTCCGGGAGGCCGTGGAGAACTCTCTTGCGGCCGTCGCCGAGGTCGGGGGTGTGCCCACGTGGACGCTGTCGAACCACGACGTCGAACGTGAAGTCACGCGCTACGGCGGGGGTGAGATCGGAACCCAACGCGCACGGGCGATGATCCTCGTCGAACTGGCGCTTCCGGGCGCGAGCTTCATCTACAACGGAGCCGAACTCGGCCTGCCGAACGTCGACCTGCCCGACGAGGCACTACAGGACCCGGTCTGGGAACGATCCGGACATGCCGAGCGAGGACGCGACGGCTGCCGAGTGCCCCTTCCGTGGGAAGGAAGCGAACCCCCGTTCGGATTCACCACCGGCGCGAGCACCTGGTTGCCGATGCCACGCGAGTGGTCGACACTCACGGTGGAGGCGCAGATCGAGGACGTCGACTCGATGCTCTCGCTTTATCGCGCCGCCCTCGAACTTCGTAGCGCCAGGCCGGAGTTCTCCGGCGCCGACATCGATTGGTACGGCAGTCCCCCCGGCTGCCTCGCTTTCCGTCGACGCGGTGGTCTGATCTGTGCTCTCAACACCACGGAGGTGCCGATCGCACTGCCGAGCGGGCAGCTGCTGTTGAGCAGCGCACCACTCGTCGACGGTCAACTACCCGTCAACGCTGCGGCGTGGCTGATCTGAGAGAACACCGCACCCGCCACCTGAACTCCTATCGTGCGACCATCAGCGGTATCGAACCACCGCGGTGACGGTAGATCGAACCGAACCGTGCATCGAGCCGCACCCAGGATTTGCTCGCCCGCACCCGAACCAGTTCCGAGGCGTCGATCTGCTCGAGGTCGATGTCGGCGGTCATCGCCTCGGACCCGGCGCGCGGAACGAATCCCATTGCGGTCAAGGCAAAAACAACCCGCATCGAGATCCCGACCGTGCCGGACGGACCACTGACCTCGAGCACGTCCTGATCGAGCAACGACGCCGGCGGACCGTGACTACTTCCATGCTCGAGCGCCAAGGCGTTGCCCCGCTGCGCCAGTTCGATCAGCACCCGCGCGGGTACGTCGTCCAGGTGCTCGAAGCCGTCCATCGGCGGCAACGCCCCACGCCACGCCGAATCCATGGCGAACCCCGGATCGATCAGCTCACTTGTCGCCTGCTCCACCGCCGAGAGCAACTGATCGCCGGCAGCCGACGTGTCGTCAGGGTTGATGGTGCCCGCCACGGTTCGCGTCGCCAGAGCGTCGAAACCCGTTGACGCCCAGACACTCAGGTGCGCATCGCCGCGTCGACGCATTCGGATGACCGCGGACTCGTCCAAACGCAAGGCGTGACCGATGAAGCCGGCCAAGTTCTTTCGCTCGGCCTCCTCGGGCACGGTCAGGACACGTTCATGCACGTTGCCAGCTCTCCAAGTACTCCCGCTCGGGCCCGCTGAGGCGGCGCAGACGTTGAGTGTCGATATCGAAGGCCGCGATCTGAGTCGATGCCACGATGGACGGCGGAACGCTGAGATCGGCGCCACGCGGCCGAACCTCGTACGCGATGGTGAAGTCCACCGCGCGAACCTTTTCCACCCACATGAAGACATCGAGCGGTGAATCTTCGTGCCGCAGTTGCCCGCGGTACCGCACATGGAGATCGGCAATCACAGCCCCGTCACGCAGGGTGACCGTCGGGCGCGAGTCTTCGAACAACCAAGGAATCCGCGCCTCTTCGAGCAACGTCACCATCCGTGCGTGGTTGATGTGCTGGAAGGCATCCATGTCGGACCACCGAACCACAACTTCGGCGTGGAATCCTTCGCTCAACGTCCTACCTCCGATCGGGTGCCCATGCTGCGCACCATGCTACGAACCTGACGCGCCGCCACCGAGAGCGTCGCGAGGTCAAGCGTCCCAGACTCGAAGATCTCGACGAGAGCTGCCCTCGCCCGACTCAGCCGCGAGGCGTTGGTCGATTCCCATTCGTCGATCTTCTCCTGCGGCGACTCCCCCGGCTCGCCGCCGGCCAGAACCTCCATCGTCAGTTGCCGAAGCGAACTGTAGAGGTCGTCTCGCAACGCGAGCCTCGCGAGCGAGTGCCATCGATCGCCGCGCTCGAGTCCCGAGACCGCGCTCAGCAACCAGTCGATTCCCAGATGCGCGTCCAAGGCGTAGTACAGCTCCGCGACTTCGGTGATGTCGTGATCTGCGATGTCGGCGATATCCGCGATGTCGAGCAGGCAGTAGACGTCCAGCAGTCGGAACACGTCCAGCGCCAACGCTTCCGGAGCCCCGCGATCAATCACCGATTGAGCCCGCACCAGCAGATCGTCGAGCTGATGGCCCGCAAGCAGCCCCGGAACCAGAGGTGCCGTCGCCCGATACGCCGCCGAGTAACGCGCAACCTCGGCGCCGACGGCGATCGGCTGGGGCCGATTGGCCAGGAACCATCGCGACGCCCGGTCGAGCAGTCGGCATGATTCCACGATCAACTCGTTTTCGATCTCTGCACTGACGCCCGCCGAACGGATTCGCGACCACACCTCGTCGAGTGCAAAGACCTCCCGCACAGCGGCGTAGGCACGAATCGAGTCCGTACTGCTCGCTCCGGTCTCCTCGGCCAAGCGGTAGGCGTAGGTGATTCCGCCGTTGTCGATCACTTCGTTGACGAGCATCGTCGCAACGATCTGCCGACGCAACGGGTGGGCCTTGATCTCCGTTTCGAACCGATCGCGAACAGCGGTCGGGAAGTACTGCGGGATCTGCTGGGCGAAGAAATCGTTGTCCGGCAACTCGGTTGCAAGTAAATCGTCCTTGAGTGAAAGCTTGACGTGCGCCGTCAGCGTCGCCAGTTCCGGCGACGTCAGACCCACACCGGCCTCGAGTCGACGCTCGATCTCCTTGTCGGTCGGCAACGCCTCCAGCTTGCGGTCAAGGCCACGTGCCTTGGTCAGATCCGTCAACTGACGGCGGTGAACACCGAGCATCTGCGGCGCCGTCACGCGGGAGATTCCGAGCAGCGCATTCTGGGCGATGTTGTCCGCCAACACCAGCGCAGCCACGTCGTCGGTCATCGACGCCAGCAACGGATTCCGTTCCGGTGACGGCAGCAACTGCGAGCGCACGAGCGAATCGAGAAGAATCTTGATGTTCACTTCGTGATCGGAGCAGTCGACGCCGGCCGAGTTGTCGATGGCGTCGGTGTTGATGTGACCGCCGTTGGCGCTGAACTCGATTCGTCCCAGAGCTGTCACGCCGAGGTTGCCGCCCTCCCCGATCACCTTGACCCGCAGGTCTTGACCGTCGACACGCACCGCGTCGTTACTCTTGTCGCCAACCTGCGCATTGGTCTCGGTCGACGCTTTGACGTACGTACCGATTCCGCCGTTCCAGAGTAGGTCCACCGGTGCCGACAGAATCGCCTGCATCAATTCCGGCGGCGAGAGCTTCGTGACCCCCTCGGCCAGACCCAGTGCGATCCGGACGCTTTCGGCGATCGGAACCGACTTGACCGTGCGGTCCCAGACGCCGCCACCTTCACTGATCAGGCTCTTGTCGTAGTCGGCCCACGACGACCGAGGCAACTCGAACAGTCGTTGACGTTCGACGAACGAGCTCGCTGCATCCGGGTTCGGATCGAGGAAGATGTGTCGATGGTCGAACGCACCCACCAGACGGATGTGCCGACTGAGGAGCATTCCGTTGCCGAACACGTCTCCGCTCATGTCGCCGACGCCTACCGTCGTGAAATCCTGCGTCTGCGTGTCGACCCCGAGTTCGCGGAAGTGCCGCTTGACGCTTTCCCAGGCGCCGCGAGCGGTGATACCCATGCCCTTGTGGTCGTATCCCACGGAGCCACCGGAGGCAAACGCGTCGCCGAGCCAGAAGTCGTACTTGGCGGCAACCGAATTGGCGAGATCCGAGAACGTCGCCGTGCCCTTGTCCGCGGCGACCACCAGGTAGCGATCCTGATCGTCCTTGCGCACCACTCGATCCGGCGTCACAACTTCGCCGGTAGCCGCGTGCACGTTGTCGGTGATGTCGAGCAATCCGGAGATGAACGTGGTGTAGCAGGCCTTGCCAGTTTCCAGCGTCGCCATTCGATCAACGGCCGGATCACCCGTCGGCAGGGGCGGATTCTTCACGACGAAGCCGCCCTTGGCGCCGACCGGCACGATCACCGCGTTCTTGACGGCCTGAGCCTTCACCAAGCCGAGCACCTCGGTGCGGAAATCTTCGCGCCGGTCGGACCAGCGGAGCCCGCCGCGCGCGACTGCGCCGAATCGCAGGTGGACGCCTTCGACCTCGGGTGAGTACACGTAGATCTCGAAAGCCGGCCGCGGCTTGGGCAACTCGCTGATCCGTGAGGGATCGAGCTTGACCGACAGGTAGTCGCGAGAGCGGCCATCGGCGTCGACGACGTAGAAATTGGTACGCAAGGTCGCCTTCACCAAGGAGAACATTCCACGCAGAATGCGATCGGCATCCAAGCTGAGTACCTCGTCGATGGACGCACGCAACTGCTCGTCCAATTCGGCGACGCGAATGTCGTCCTGCTTCTCGGGGTCGAACATCGCCTCGAACAACTGCACCAATGCAAACGCGGTCTGCGGGTGTGTAAGCGCGATTCCTTCGATGTGGAACTGACTGTACGGAAATGTGGCCTGGCGCAGATACTTTGCGTAAGCACGCAGCACCACGGCTTGCCGCCAGGACATTCCGGCCCGCAGCACCAACTCGTTGAATCGGTCAGCTTCTGCCCGGCCGAACCAGACTGCACCGAATGCAGCCGTGAATCGCTTCTGGACCTCGGTCAGCGGGGCGGTACTGGTCTCGAGCGGCACCTGCGCATCGAGGTCGATCTCGACCGACGCCCGAAGATCCGCCGGTACCGACAATCCGAAATCGTAGATCCAGCACTGAACGCCGTCGAGTCGCTGCACGACGTGCGGCCGCTCGTCGAGAACTTCGACGCCGAGTGACTGCAGCACCGGCAGCACCTGACTCAACGAGATACCGTCGCCGCCGACGAAGAGCGTGAAGCGCCAGGCACCGGGCGCGGAGTCCACGGCACGATAGAGCAGCACGTCGATCGCGCCTGGCGCCAACGCCTCGAGCCTGGCGATGTCGGCCAGCGCACGTGACGGTTCGAAGTCCTCCTTGTATCCATCGGGAAGTACCCGCGAATACCGCTGCACCAGTTCCGGATCCACACCCGGACTGTCGCGAACAAGGTCGTTGATGCGATCGTCCCAGCTACGACTGACTTCGGTCAGCAGGGCCTGAACTCGCTCGCGGTTGCCCTCGGAGACATCCAGATGAACCGGCTCACTGTCCGGATCGCGCCGGATCGTCACGTGCAACAGCGCAAGATCGTTCTCGGTAACCCGGGCGGTGTAATCGACTGTGCCTGGTCCGAATTCGCGCCACAGCAGGTTTTGCATCGCCAGTCGCACCCGCGTCGTGTACCGGTCGCGGGGTAGGTACACCAAACAGGACACGAAGCGTCCGAACGTGTCCTCGCGGACAAAGAGACGCACCTGTCGACGCAGGCCGATACTGTGCACGGCGTGCACAGTCTCGAACAAGGTCACGGCATCGCTCGAGAACAACTCGGTGCGTGGGAACGACTGGATGACCTCGAGCATCGCCTGACCGGAGTACGAATGCAGGTCGACACCGGCACGCGCGATGACTTCGCGGACGCGGCGCTCGATCAGAGGAATCGCGAGGACGTTCTCGTGGAGTGCGACCACGGTGAACACGCCCAGGAATCTGTGCTCTCCCACGATGTTTCCCTCGTCGTCGAGGATCGACACGCCCACGAAGTACGGGTAGACAGCGCGGTGCACCGTGGCGGGGAACGATCCCTGCGTCAGGACCAGAAGCGGTCGATCCGGGAGATCTGCGACGGGAGGCAAACTCATCGGGCCTTCGGTGACCGCGTCGGAGCGCAGCACGCCGAGTCCACTGCCGGCGACCGTACGTGAACCGTCCTTCGTTCCCTCGAATCGCCGGTATCCGAGCACGGCATAGTTTCCGTCCGCCATCCACCGCAGCAGCCGGGCGGTGTCGGAGAATTCTTCGGGGGTGATCCTCCCGGAGGCAGTTTCTGCGGCACTCTCCAACTCGTCGGCAACGCGCAGTTGCAATGCCTTCATGTCCGGGGTGTCACCAACCACCTGGCGGACGTCCGCGAGCACCTTGCCGAGGTGTGCTTCGATCGCGTCGAGAGCGGAATCCTCGACTTCGGAGTCCAACTGGACGTGCATCCAGGATTCTTGGATACCGCTGTCGCCCAAGGACATCAGATTGCCCGAGTCATCGCGTTCAACCGTCAGGATCGGATGGGCGAATTGACTGATTCCCACACCTTGTCGGTTGAGCATCGCGGTAACGGACTCGACGAGCAACGACATGTCGTCGGTGACGATCTGGACGGCAGCGCCGAGACCCTCGGATCCTGACGGGCGGTACACACGCCATACGGCCGTGCCCGGGGTCCGCTGCCTCCCGAGCGCAAGATGCGCGAGCAGGACTCGATCCGATCGACCGTTGATGACGTCGTCGCTGTCACCCTCGTCGATATGCGTGAAAAAGGCCTCGCGAAGACGCGTCAACAACGTCGCTTCGTCGAGGCCTGTGCCCTGCTGCCGTACACGGTCTGTCATTCCTGGCTCACATCCTTGTGGGTTCTGATCGCCGCGACCAATCTCTGACTCGAGACTAGCCGCGGCAACCAGTACCTAGGGTGAACTGAGAAACGAAATCTACGATGTCGTCATCTGAACAAGCGATGCTTCGAGCACCGCGCGTTCGCTGTCCGCCAGCGGTCTGGACTTTTCGGACACCGTGTCGAATCCGACCATCAACGCGTCGCCGAAAGCGCATTCGACACCCGCGTTGTCACGGATGACGTGCCGAACCGTGAACGAGGAAGTCCCGACGTGAGTCGTGAAGATCTCCACGTTCAAGGGACCGGACCGATCGGTGACCGGCTTGAGGAACTCGACGGTCATCTTTCGAACCACGAGGTATCCCGGCCGGCCGCCGAGCGGCGCCAGTTTCGCTTCCAGGAACTGGATGCGCGCTTCCTGCATGTACTCGACGTAACGCGTGTTGTTGACGTGACCCAACCGGTCGGAATCGCCCCACCGGACCTGGATCTGCGCTGTGTATACGTCGGACACCGGATCAGTCCCTGGTGAGCTTGCGGTGAGTCACGCGGTGCGGGCGTGCGGCGTCGGGGCCGAGTCGCTCGACCTTGTTCGCCTCGTAGCCCTCGAAGTTGCCCTCGTACCAGTACCAAGCTGCCTCGTTGTCGCCGAAGCCACCTTCCCACGCGAGGATGTGGGTACAGGTCCGGTCCAGGAACCAGCGATCGTGCGAGATCACGACGGCGCAGCCGGGGAACTCTTCGAGAGCGTTCTCCAGCGAGCCGAGGGTTTCGACGTCGAGGTCGTTGGTGGGCTCATCGAGCAGGATCAGGTTGCCGCCCTGCTTGAGCGTCATCGCCAGGTTCAGGCGGTTGCGCTCACCACCGGAGAGGACGCCGGCCGGTTTCTGCTGATCGTGGCCCTTGAAACCGAACGAGCTGATGTACGCGCGCGAGGGGAACTCGGTCTGGCCGACGACGATGAAATCGAGCCCGTCGGACACGGTCTCCCAGACCGTCTTCTTGGGGTCGATTCCGGAACGGTTCTGGTCGACGTAGCTCAGCTTGACCGTCTGACCGATCTTGACCTCACCGGCGTCAGGCTCCTCGAGACCGACGATGGTCTTGAACAGCGTCGTCTTACCGACGCCGTTGGGGCCGATGACGCCGACAATTCCGTTGCGCGGCAACGTGAACGAGAGATCCTTGATCAGAACGCGACCGTCGAAGCCCTTGTCGAGGTTCGAGACCTCCACGACCACGTCACCCAGGCGCGGCGGTGCCGGGATCTGGATCTCGTCGAAGTCGAGCTTGCGCGTCTTCTCTGCTTCGTTCGCCATTTCCTCGTAGCGATCGAGACGAGCCTTGTTCTTGGCCTGGCGGGCCTTGGCGCCGGAACGAACCCATGCGAGCTCGTCCTTGAGGCGCTTCTGCAGCTTCTGATCCTTCTTGCCGGCAACTTCGAGGCGTGCAGCCTTCTGCTCCAGGTAGGTGGAGTAGTTGCCCTCGTACGGGTACAGGCGTCCGCGGTCGACTTCACAGATCCACTGCGCGACGTGATCGAGGAAGTAACGATCGTGAGTCACGGCGAGGATTGCGCCGGGGTAAGCAGCGAGGTGCTGCTCGAGCCACAGGACAGATTCGGCGTCGAGGTGGTTGGTGGGCTCATCGAGGAGCAGCAGGTCGGGCTTGCTCAGCAGCAGCTTGCAGAGCGCAACGCGTCGCTTCTCACCACCGGAGAGGTGGGTGACCATCTCTTCCGGCGGGGGGCAGCGCAGGGCGTCCATAGCCTGCTCGAGCTGCGAGTCGATCTCCCACGCATCTGCGTGATCGAGCTTCTCCTGCAGCTCGCCCATCTCTTCCATGAGCTCGTCGGAGTAATCCGTGGCCATCAGCTCGGCGATCTCGTTGTACCGCTTGAGCTGGACCATCGTCTCTCCGAGACCGTCCTCGACGTTCTCGCGAACAGTCTTGGTCTCGTCGAGCTCCGGCTCCTGCATGAGGATGCCGACGGTCGCGCCCGGAGCCAGGAATGCCTCGCCGTTGCCCGGCTGGTCCAGTCCGGCCATGATCTTGAGGATGCTGGATTTACCAGCGCCGTTCGGTCCGACGACACCGATCTTCGCGCCGGGGTAAAAGCTCATCGTGACGTCATCGAGGATGACCTTGTCACCGTGCGCCTTGCGCACCTTCTTCATCGTGTAAATGAACTCAGCCATGACCGCCAGCCTATCGGTGTTTGTCCTATAACCCACATTGCGCGTTGGCGCTCACACCGATGCGGGTTCTGCGGACAGTCCGAGGTCATCGACCAGATTCGCCGACATGCTCATCGACCCCCACGAAAACCGCGATGGGGACACCTCCGGGTGTCCCCAGGACGGCTCAGATCATTGCCCGGTGGATGCCTTTCGGCTCGCCACCGAGCTGCGAGAGCGTCGACGCATGGAAAATGGAACCAGGCACATGGATCGCGTGCGCGAGACCGGCATGAGCATCACGCCAGAACCGCTGCATCGGCGTGTTCAACTGCAAAGCCCCACCACCGGAACGAGCAAAGATCTCGTCCACCGCACGCACCGCACGCCACGCCGCAGCAGTCTGCGTACGCCGACCGATCGCACGAAGCTCGA
>NZ_BAAILK010000040.1:0-5504 GCF_054589475.1 Rhodococcus sp. no. 34 | reverse complement strand
TTGATGGCGATGCCGCCGAGGTCGGACCCGGAGAGGTCTTTCAACGATCCGAGGAGTCGACCCATCGGGGTACGAGCTCCCGCAACAATCACAGAACTGGTCACGATTTCCTCCGGCTGCAAAAGAGAGATAGTCGTCGGTTCCGTGCGGCCTAAGAGCCAAGTCACATCCCGACGTGTACTCCTCAAACGGTAGCGCTACCGTGAAAGGTATGACACAGACCTCCCCCAGTTCTGCACTCGCACCTTTGTCGTCCGACCTCGTCGTCGCGATCGATCACGTCGGAATCGCGGTGCCCGATCTCGACGTGGCAATCGAGTGGTACACGCAGCACCTGGGCATGGTGTCGACCCACGAGGAAATCAACGAATCGCAGGGCGTGCGTGAGGCCATGCTCTCCGTCGTCGGCTCCCCCGCCGGATCCACTGCCGTTCAGCTGCTCGCGCCTCTGGACGAGAATTCGACCATCGCCAAGTTCATCGACCGAAGCGGCCCCGGACTCCAGCAGCTCGCCTACCGGGTCACCGACATCGACGCCATCTCCGCCGAGCTTCGCGACCGCGGGGTTCGGTTGCTGTATGACGCTCCCCGACGCGGTACGGCCAACTCGCGCATCAACTTCATTCACCCGAAGGACGCCGGCGGCGTCCTGGTGGAACTGGTCGAACCCGACGCGAGCCACTAGCAGACCCGACTCCAGCTCGTATGCCAGGTAGATTGTCGCCATGGCATACGAGCAGGACCGCGGTTCGATCCAACTTCCGTTCCAGATCGCACGGAAGGGATACGACCGCGACGAGGTACGCAACTACTTCGAGCGATTCGACGCGGAGCTGCGAGTTACCGCGGCTGATCGTGATGCTGCCGCTGCGCAGGCCCGTGACCTCGCCAAGCAGCTCGACGATGCACGCGACGACATCGACGACCTCCGCAAGGACGTCGACCGCCTCTCGGTACCGCCCACCACTGCGGAGGGCATGAGCGATCGCATCAGCCGCATGCTGCGCCTTGCCTCCGACGAGGCCTCGGAGGTGCGCGCGAAGGCCGAGGCCGACGCAGCCGAGATGACCTCCATCGCCGAACAGGACGGCGCCCGCCTTCGTGGTCACTACGAGTCGCTGATCGCCGAACTCGAGGACCGTCGCAACGCGATGGAAACCATGCACGAGCAGACCATGGCGCAGGCCCGTACCGAAGCCGCCCGGATCGTCGAAGCCGCGCAGGCCGAGCGGGATCGACTGGCTGCCGAGTCCGAGGCCAAGCGCACTCAGATCCGCGAAGACTTCGACATCTCGATGTCGGAGCGCCGCGCCAAGGTCGTCGCCGCCGTCAACGAGCTGGAGTCGTCGAGCAAAGCAGAGGCCGAGCGTCGACTCGCCGATGCGTCGCACGAGGCTCAGCGCAGGCTGCAGGCCGCCACTGATCAGTCCGAGCGCAAGATCGCTCACGCGAAGGAACTCACCGAAGAACTGCGCGTTCTCCGTGGCCGAATCCTGGCTCAGCTCTTGGGTATTCGCGGACAACTCGATTCGGTTCCGGCTATGCTCGCATCGGTCAACCGGGAGAGCGAACTCCTCGATGCACCGCCCGCTCCGGTCATCGTCGAAGCCGAGGAAGATCTCGAGATCGAAGACAAGAAGGCCGACGCAGATAAGGTCGACGCAGATCCGGTCAAATCAGAACCGAGTATCGACGAAGACGACGTTCTCGAGGACTCGGACGAGACGACCACCGCCGAGATCGACACCCGCGCCGTCGAGCAGCGAGCCCAGTCCAGGAACTGATCGACGCTCAGGACCACCGTCTGGTCAGGCTGCGCGTACCGCGGCCTGACCAGCATCCGGTATGCCAGTGTCGACGCTCGTTCGCGCCGCCCGGTTCCGAAGGCCACGTCACCACGTGAGCGACGCCGGGTCTGATGTCGTGATCACAACCGGGGCATCGATAGAACTTCGTCGCGTTGGAGCCGGGTATCGGCCTCACCATGTACATTTCACCGCCCGGACCGGGTTCCTCCCGGACCAGCGCTCCGCCGAACAACACACCGCTTGGTGACGCCGACTCCGCGCTCGAATCCCGCGCACGCCGAGTATCCGTTCGACGGGTTTGCTTCGGCGAAGGTTTGCGGCGCGGCATGGTTCGAGTCTAAACAGCGTCAGAAGAGGCGGAACTCGGTGCTTTCGGTGCCCCGCAAGGCCTCGTAGTCAAGGACCAGGCAACGGATCCCACGGTCGTTGGCCAAAGTCTTTGCCTGTGGCTTGATCTGTTGCGCTGCAAAAACTCCCGTGACCGGCGCGAGCAGCGGATCGCGGTTGAGCAATTCGAGGTAGCGCGTCAACTGCTCGACGCCGTCGATCTCGCCGCGACGCTTGATCTCCACCGCCACCGATGCACCGTCCGCGTCTCGGACCAGAAGATCGACCGGCCCGATGGCCGTCATGTACTCACGCCGCACCAACGTGTAGCCGGGGCCGAGTGTCTCGACATGCTCCGCCAGAAGTTCTTGAAGGTGTGCCTCGACACCGTCCTTGATCAATCCCGGATCGAGACCGAGTTCATACGACGAATCGTGCTCGACCTCTTCGAGAGTGATCCGCAGTTCCTCGCCCGCCTTGTTGGTGACGACCCACAGGATGTCGTCGCCGTCCCCGGTGGTCTCGACCAACCAGCACGGCGGACTCATCCAGTTGAGCGGCTTGTACGCCCGATCGTCGGCATGGATACTGACCGAGCCGTCGGCTTTGACCAACAGCAGTCGTCTTGCGGTAGGGAGGTGGGAGGTCAGGCGTCCCACATAGTCGACACGGCAACGAGCAATAACTAGGCGCACCGGACCACCCTAAGCGATCATTACGACTACTCTCGACACACTATGCAGCGAAGCCGTGTCCCGAGTGCGCCCCTGGGGTCGTGGCTGCTCGGATCCACCGACGAAAGCCCCAGGCGCCGCCGAATCCGCGTCCAGGCACTACTCACCGCGCCCCTCCTGGTCACAAACCTGATCGGAGCGGTACTGGCGATCGTGCTCATCGGATTCGTGGTTCCCGGACCCGAGATCATCCACCCCGAATTCGCATGGATCAACTTCATTGCCGTGCCCGTCTTCATCGGGTGTGTCTTTCTCATCGGACTTCTGTGGGGCACCAAACGGCTGATGCGGGATCTTCGATGGGCCACCGAGGATCACCCACCGACAGAGCAGAATCAACGCGCGGCGCTGCGCGGGCCGTGGCGACTGACCCGAGTGCAAGCCGTCCTGTGGACGGCCGCGCTCATCACCTTCACGACCATGTACGGAATCGTCGACCCCGACACTATTCCGAAAGTTCTGTTCACCGTGGCTTTCAGCGGTATCACCACGTGCGCTTTCTGCTACCTGCTCAGCGAGTTCGCACTCCGCCCGATTGCTGCGCGTGCACTCGAATCCGGAGCACCCCGCAAGGCTGCCGTTCTCGGACTGACCGGCCGGACAATCCTCGTCTGGCTGCTCGGAAGCGGAGTCCCCGTCACCGGCTTGATGCTCGTGGCGGTCTTCAGCTTCATCCGGCCTGCATCGTGGCAAGCCCTCGCGATCGCCATCCTCGTCATCGGTGGGATCACGCTGTGCGTCGGACTCGGGCTGACATACATCAACATTCGGTCCGCCGCGGCCCCCATTCGGTCCGTGCGACGAGGAATGGAACAAGTCACCCGTGGCGACCTCACCGCGTCCGTCGTCGTGTACGACGGAACGGAACTGGGGCTACTGCAGGCCGGCTTCAATCGCATGGCCGAGGGTCTGCGCGAGCGAGAGCGAATACGCGACCTCTTCGGGCGCCACGTCGGACACGAGGTTGCCGCAAACGCGGTTCGCCGAAACCCGGAACTCGGCGGTGAAGAACGTGACGTTGCCGTTCTCTTCGTCGACGTCATCGGATCGACCACGATCGCGGCCACCAACTCTCCTACCGCGGTGGTCGCTCTACTCAACCGTTTCTTCGACGTCATCGTCGACGAGGTAGACGCACACGGCGGATTCGTCAACAAGTTCGAGGGCGACGCAGCGCTGGCGATCTTCGGAGCGCCGACGACACTCGACGATCACGCCGGCAGCGCACTCGCCGCTGCCCGCAAGATTCAGCAGCGCCTGCGTGCCGAGGTTCCGGAAGTGAGCGCGGGAATCGGCGTCGCCGCAGGTGTTGCCGTAGCCGGGAACGTCGGTGCGCGAGAGAGATTCGAGTACACCGTCATCGGTGATCCCGTCAACGAAGCGGCGCGACTGTCCGAGGTCGCCAAGACGGTTCCGGGTAACGTCGCCGCATCCGGTCGGGCTGTGGCCGCCGCTGACAGTGCCGAGGCTGCACAGTGGTCGATCACCGAGAACATCACCCTTCGCGGCCGCCTCGAACAGACCGAGCTCGCGATTCCGTGCGACGCCCTAAAGTCCGAGACCAGCCCGTCAGACTCCGTGCCGGTTCAGCCCTGACCCCACCGCCCCCCTGAGCGAACGGCACGTTCGGTCGATCCAAGGCGATCAACGCCACGTTCGCTCGATGACTTTCCCGCTTCTCGACGGTCTATATCGGCACAGCGAGAATCCGACGACGCCTGGGAGATGGGTACGACTATGAAACTGACGACCTTTACCATCGTCACTCTCGACGGGGTGATGCAAGGACTCGGTGGGCCGGACGAAGATCGCCGTGGCGGATTCGAGCGGGGCGGCTGGTCCGCGCCATTGGTGGACACCGAAGCCATGGACTATCTCGTCCAGGTCTACCAGCGAGCTGACGCGTTCCTGTTCGGGCGACACACGTACGAGATCTTCGCCGGCTATTGGGGCGCGTTCGAGAATCCCGACGTCAACCCCATTGCAAGCGCACTGAATTCGCGGCCCAAGTACCTTGCGTCGACGACGCTCACCGATCCGCAATGGACGAACACGACAGTCCTTTCAGGTGACACCGCCACAGCTCTCGGCGAACTGAAAGCCAGACCCGGCGGTGAGCTTCAGGTGCACGGCAGTGGCAACCTGTGCCGCTGGCTTCTCGCGAACGATCTGGTCGACGAGATGGTCCTGCTGATCGTTCCGGTGGTGGTAGGCCAGGGCACGCGACTGTTTCCCGACTCCGGACCGGACATCGCACTCGAGCTGGCCGAATCGCGAGCCACATCAAAGGGCGTGACGATTCAGAGGTATCTGCCGGCTGGCCGGCCGAAGTATGCGACTGCCACCGCCGACGGCATCGAGTGATCAGGGCAAAGCGCCCGTCGTCCTCAGTCGTGCTCCCGCCCCTGATGGTGTGAACGGTACGTTCGGTCGATCTGAGGCGACGAACGTGCCATTCGCTCGAAGTCGGGGGGTGTTTCGGGGGGTGTTTTGGGTACGAGAAAGCCCCCCAACCATCACTGGTTGGGGGGCTTCTCAAGTTGTGTTCGGCGGTGTCCTACTCTCCCACACCCTGTCGAGTGCAGTACCATCGGCGCTGAAGGGCTTAGCTTCCGGGTTCGGAATGGGACCGGGC
>NZ_BAAILK010000039.1:0-219 GCF_054589475.1 Rhodococcus sp. no. 34 | reverse complement strand
TATGGCCGCCGCTCCGGGGCAACTTTTCCAGCCTATCCCAACCTGGCCACCGGCGCAAACCGGAACCCCGTGAAGAAAAACTGGATTGTGTTCGCCAGGCACTTCGTACAACCTCGTGTCACTCACCCTCGCAGGTGGGAGTCGGTGTCCGTGTCGCTCTGACCTGGACAAAGTTACGCGAAGATCAACACAACACCAAATCGCCAGGTCAGAGCACTG
>NZ_BAAILK010000038.1:118268-127135 GCF_054589475.1 Rhodococcus sp. no. 34 | reverse complement strand
TCTTCCGGGGTTCATGGTGCCGTCGGTGGTGGTGGTGTTGGGGGAGTTTCCGGTGACGGTGCATGGGAAGTTGGACCGTAAAGCCCTCCCGGACACCGATTTTGCGAGCGCTGCATATCGGATTCCTGCCACTCCTGCCGAAATCGGAATCGCCCGTGCTGTTGCCGACGTTCTCGGTCTCGACCAGGTGGGTGCCGACGACAGTTTCTTCGAACTCGGCGGGGATTCCCTCAGCGCCACTCGAGTCATCGCCCGCATCAACGCCGCATTGCACACCAATATGGGGGTCAATGCACTGTTCGACGCCCCCGTGGTCGCGGACCTGGCGGCCTCGATAGATCCAATCGACTCCGCGCCGGGCGAGCCTGGACCCGAGGAAGCTACTCGTGTGCCCCTCACGAGTAGGGCACGGCCAGAACGTATTCCGCTGTCGTTCGCGCAATCGCGGATGTGGTTCGTCAACCAGTTCGACACCTCGTCTCCGCTCTACAACATCCCCGTCGCACTACAACTGGACGGGTTCCTGGATTCGGATGCGCTCCAAGCCGCGCTGGGTGATGTGGTGGAACGGCACGAATCCCTTCGAACGATCTTTCCTGCGTCCGCAGACGGGCCCTACCAGGTGATCGCCGAACCCGCGGTCGCTGCTCCTCGAATCCACCCCGTGCCGATTCCCGGCGAGGGGCTTTTCACGGACTTGCACGCGTTCTTCGACATCGGATTCGATGTGTCCGAAGAGTTCCCGCTGCATGTGAGGTTACTCCGAACCGGACCGGAGCAGCATGTACTCGCGATCGTTGTTCACCACATCGCCGCAGACGGCTTCTCGATGGGACCACTGGCACGCGACCTGATGAGTGCATATACCGCGCGCACGCAAGGTCGGAGCCCGGACTGGGCGCCGCTGCCGATTCAGTACGCCGACTACACCCTCTGGCAGCGTGAGATCGTCGACGCAGACGTTGGTCCGGAAACTTGGCCCTCGGCCGAATTCGATTATTGGACAGCGAAGCTGTCGGGTATTCCGGACGTCTTGCCGCTCCCTCTCGATAGACCACGAACCTCGAAACGGTCTGCCGAGGGCGCGGTGGTTTCGATGGACTTCTCGCCCGAGATCCATCGAGCTTTGAACGAACTCGCACACCAGAACGGTTCGTCTCTGTTCATGGTGATGCATGCGGCTCTGGCGGTATTGCTGGCACGGCTCACTACAGCGGACGACGTAGTGATCGGGACTCCGGTCGCAGGTCGCGGTGCATCGGTGTTCGACGATGTGGTCGGGATGTTCGTCAACACGCTCGTCCTTCGCACACCTGTCTCATCCGGAGCAACCTTTGCCGAGGTGTTGGCCGCGGTGCGGTCAACGGATCTCGGTGCTCTGGACCATGCAGACATCCCCTTCGAGAGGTTGGTGGATTACCTCTCGCCCGACCGTTCCACCGAGCATTCACCTCTGTTTCAGGTACTCCTCGAATTCCAGACCGATACGGGACTGCGCTTCGACTTGCCGGAACTGACGGTTCGCTCGCTCGACGTCGATCTCGCGGTTGCGAAATTCGATCTGCAACTGAGTGTGATGGAGCACGTCGACGAGCACGGTGAGCCCGCTGGTATCAGCGCCGGTTTCCGTTATGCAACAGATATTTTCGATCGAATGTCGGTGGCGCGCATCGCGGCGCGCTTCGAAAGAGTGATCGGCGCCGTGACCGAGAACCAGTCGGTGGTCGTCGGTGATATCGACATGATTCTGGCCGGCGAACTCAGCGGGTTGCTGGTTGCGCCCACGCCCTCTGGCGCCGGAACAGACGAGGATTCGTTGTCGGATCTCTTCGATCGCACGGCGCTGACGTCCGGTGCTGCCGTGGCGGTGCGCTGCGGCGGATTGTCGGTTACGTACCGCGAACTCGACGAGCGAGCAAACCGCCTTGCTCGACTGTTGGTGGCGCAGGGGGTGGGGCCGGAAACCTTGGTGGCAGTCGCGATGGCCCGCTCGATCGACCTGATGGTGGCATTGCTGGCGGTGGTGAAGGCGGGTGGCGGATACGTACCGGTGGACTCGACTTCTCCGGTAAACCGGGTGGACTTCGTGCTGCGTGACGCCCGGCCGAAGTGTGTGTTGACCACCCGGGCCGACGGCGACTACATACGAGACAGTGACGCAATCGCAGACAGCGAGATTCCAGTGATTGCGGTAGACGACCCGGTGATTCTCGATGCGCTGCACAGGTTTTCTCCGCTTGCGGTGACCGACCGAGATCGGCTGCTACCGCTCCGACCCGAATCGGTGGCCTACGTGATCTACACCTCGGGGTCCACCGGGCGCCCGAAGGGGGTGCAGGTTTCTCACCGCAGCGTAGTGACGTTGCTGGCAAACACCAGAGCGCTCTTCGGCTTCGGCAGCGGCGATGTGTGGACGATGTTCCATTCGGAGGCATTCGACTTCTCGGTCTGGGAAATGTGGGGCGCACTCGCACACGGTGGCCGACTGGTACTGGTCGACTACTTCACGGCCCGTTCACCAGAGGCATTCCTCGAATTGCTACGGCACGAACGTGTCACGGTGCTCAATCAAACTCCCACTGCCTTCTATCAATTGGCGGAAGCCGACCGGCTTACCGGGGGTGCGGCCCTGTCATTGCGCTACGTGATCTTCGGCGGAGAAGCGCTCGACTTCGGACAGTTGACGCGCTGGTACGCCCGTCGCGGGACTTCGTCACCAGATCTGGTCAACATGTACGGCATCACGGAGACCACTGTGCACGTCAGCCATTTACCGCTCGATCGTGTGCTGGTGCGTCAACGATCGGCCTCGGTGATTGGTCGGGCGTTACCCGGATTGCGTGTGTATGTGTTGGATCAGCGGTTGCACCCGGTGCCGCCCGGTGTGGTGGGTGAACTGTATGTCTCCGGTGATCAGGTTTCACGCGGATACCTCGGCCGGTTCGGTCTGACGTCCGCGCGGTTCATTCCCGACCTCGCGGTCAGTGGTGCGCGTATGTATCGATCCGGTGACCTGGGGCGCTGGAACGACAGCGGGCAGCTGGAGTACCTCGGACGAAACGATCTGCAGGTGCAGGTGAAGGGGTACCGAATCGAACTCGGCGAGGTGGAGGCTGCACTGCTCTCCGGAGTGGGCGTGTCTCAGTCGGCGGTGGTAGCCCGCAGAGACCGGTTGGTGGGCTACGTGGTGCCGGAGTCCGGTGCCACTATCTCTCCGGCGGCGTTGCTCGAGTATGTCTCACAGAGGTTGGCGCCCCACATGGTCCCCGCTGTCGTGACGATTCTCGAGGGTTTGCCGCTGACGGTGAACGGAAAGCTCGACCGGAATGCATTGCCTGAACCTGACTTCGGGCGACAGGCAACCGTAAGTCGTGGCCCCGCGTCCGCGACGGAAAACATCCTTGCGAGTCTGTTCGCCGAAGTTCTGGGACTCGAGGAGGTGGGGGTCGACGATTCGTTCTTCACTCTCGGCGGTGACTCGATCATGTCCATCCAGTTGGTGACGCGCGCCAGGTCTGCCGGAGTTCTGATCACACCGCGCGAGGTGTTCGAACGCAAAACTGTTGCGGCGCTGTCCGAGACGGCCGGAACGGCTGGCAACCGTGTCGTCGTCGACGAATTACCTGGCGGCGGCGTCGGTGAGATCGAATTGACGCCGATCGTCGAATGGATGCTTGACCGTGGTGGAGATTTTCGCCGGTACTCCCAATCTGTTCTGCTCTCGGTTCCTGCCACGCTCGACCAGGTCACGCTGACACTGGCCATGCAGGCTGTGCTGGACCACCACGACATCCTCCGCGCGGGCATCCGGGCGACGCATCATCCTGAATCCGCTCGGCGGATGGACGTTGCGCCTGTAGGTACGGTGCGGGCGGAGACCGTCGTACGCCACGTGAGCCTCGGGGGTTCTGCCGCGGAGACGGTCTCGACAGAACTCGACGCAGCTCTGGGGCGGCTCGACCCGGAGGCAGGTGTGATGGTGCAGGCAGTCCTGCTCGACACCGACGGGCAGATTCAAAAGGACCGGCAGAGCCGGAAACGGTTGCTACTGGTAGCGCACCATCTGGTGACGGACGGTGTTTCCTGGCGAATCCTGATCCCCGATCTTGCACTTGCCTGTGCGCAGGTGCAGTCAGGCGTCGACCCGTCACTTGCTCCGGTCGGAACCTCGATGCGTCGATGGGCACATGGCCTCGTCGACGCCGCGCGCGAGCCGGATCGGGTCGCTGAAATCGACTATTGGCGAGAGGTGCTCGAGGGCCCGGATCCGACTCTGGGTGTGCGCGCCCTGACGAAGAGGGACACCGCCTCGGCCACCATTGACATCGAAGTACGAGTTCCCACGGGATTGACCGAGGCCGTGTCGACGACAGTTCCGCAGGCGATTCACGGGAGCGTCGAGGACGGATTGTTGACGGCTTTGGCACTTGCGATGGTCCGCTGGCGCATGGACCGCGGCATCGACAATCCGGAGACATTGATCAGTCTCGAGGGGCACGGACGCGAGGAACAGGTGGTTCCCGGGGCAGATCTTGCTCTCACGGTGGGATGGTTCACGACGATCTTCCCGGTGCGGATCGATCTGAGCGGAGTGGATCCGGGTGACGCCTTCGCCGGCGGCCCGGCTGCCGGCGTCGCTGCCAAGACTGTCAAGGAACAACTCCGGGCGGTGCCGGACCGCGGCATCGGCTTCGGGTTGCTGCGCTATCTGAACCGCGAAACGGCACACACTCTTTCGCAACTTCCGGTGCCTCAGATCAGCTTCAACTACCTCGGACGCGTCGGTGGAACCGACGCCGACGCTTCAGCGGGATGGGTACCGATCCGTGACGAGGACCTGCGGACGGTTGCGGCCGTCGATCTCCCACTCGCCAGCGTCCTCGAGGTCAACGTGATGACGGTCGACAGCGATACCGAGGACGGTCCGCAGCTCGTTGCCGGCTGGACGTTCCCACCGGACATTCTGGGTGCGGACGACGTTCGGCAACTGGGGCAGTGGTGGCTCGACGCACTGGCCGGGCTCGGAGAGTTCGCGGCGGGCGGCGGCGGATTCACACCCTCGGACTTCGATCTGGTCGATCTTCGACAGGAGGCGATCGACGACCTCGAAAGTCGGTGTCCCGACCTGAGCGATGTCTGGCCACTCTCTCCACTGCAAGCGGGGTTGTTGTTCCACGCCGAATTGGCCGAACGATCGGTCGACGCATACCTCGTACAAGTGGCTCTCGATCTAGCCGGCGCAGTCGATTCGGAGCGCCTGCGCCGCGCCGCCGACGCGCTGCTCGGCCGGCATGAGAACCTGCGTACCGCCTTCCTTCACAGCGCCGACGGCCGTGCCGTCCAGGTGGTCCGAAGCAACGTGGCAGCGCCGTGGCAGGAAATCGACCTCACTGGTGCACCAGATCAGGAAATTGATCGAGCGCTGGCCGAGGACCGAGCGCGCCCGTTCGACATGGCACGGGCGCCGTTGATCCGATTCACCCTGATCGCTCTCGCCCCCGAAAAGTTCACGCTCGTGCTCACCAATCATCACATCCTTCTGGACGGCTGGTCCATGCCCCTGCTGATCCGGGAATTGGCGACGCTCTATGCCGCCGACGGTCAAGTGGCGGCCTTGCCTCACGCGCGCGCGTATCGCGACTATCTGACCTGGATGAGTCGCCGCGATCAGCAAGCCTCCCGAGCTGTGTGGGCGAGGACGCTGAGCGGAGTCGAAGGACCGACGCTGTTGGCTCCAGCGGTTCGATCGCGTCGACTCTCCACCATGGCGGCCGAGTGGGTGTTCGATCTGGACGAGGAATTCACAACCTCACTTCGCGGGATGGCGCGTGAACTCGGGCTGACGATCAACACGATTGTTCAGGCATCGTGGGGGATCGTCCTTGCTGCACTGACCGGGAGAGACGATGTGGTGTTCGGAGCGACGGTGTCGGGTCGACCTCCCGAGCTGACCGGGATCGAAACCATGGTCGGGCTGTTCATCAACACAATTCCGGTCCGAATCACGCTGCGCCCGAGTGAAAGTATCGGCACACTCCTCGCGCGGATCCAGGCCGAGCAAGCAGAGCTGTCGGATCACCACTGTCTCGGGCTTTCCGAGATCCACGTAGGCGCGGGGCCGGAGATCGGATTCGACACGTTGACTGTCTTCGAATCGTATCCCGTTGACCGTCAGGGGCTTTCGTCCGATACCGATATTGCGGGGGTCCGGATCACCGATGTCGAAGCCAAGGACGCTGCCCACTACCCGCTCAGCCTCGTAGCATCGGTCGACACCAGGCTCCGCCTGAAATTCGAGTACATACCCGAGGTTTTCGGTGCCGCCGACATCGAAGAGATCGCCGGACGCCTGCGGCGCGTACTCGAAGCGTGTACCCAGCCGGATCGCCCCTTGGCTGTGGTGTCGGTGCTCGCAGCCTCCGAACATGCTGAATTGGTGCCAGTCCGTGGCACGGCCGGCGGGTCGTCGCGCGTCTTCCCGGAGATCTTCGACCAGGCAGCCCAGCGTGATCCGAACGCACCGGCCGTGGAATCGGCGGACGGCAGCATGACCTACGGCGAGCTGGACATCCTCTCCAATCGCATTGCTCGCATGCTCGTCTCGCACGGCCTGGGAACCGAGGACTATGTGGCGGTCGGTATCCCACGTTCTCTCGCGTCCGTGGTGTCGATACTTGCCGTCGCCAAGACAGGCGCTGCGTTCGTGCCGATCGATCCCGACTATCCGGACGAGCGGATCAATCACATGCTGATCGATTCGAAGGTCAGCTTCGGATTGACCACCACCGCGGGCCGAGATCGATTGCCCGATATCGCGGAGTGGCTGATTGTCGACGATCCGCATTTCACGAAGAAGTGCGAGGGATTCTCGGGGAGCCCGTTGACCGACAACGACCGACTCCGTCCGATCGGGTTGGATTCAGCTGCCTACGTGGTCTACACCTCGGGGTCGACCGGCGTGCCCAAGGGCGTCGTGGTCACGCAGCGAGGGCTAGACAACTTCGCCCGAGACCAGCTCGAACGCTACGGCGCAACTCCACAATCACGCACGCTGCACTTCTCCACTCCGAGTTTCGACGGGTCGCTCTTCGAATATCTGCAGGCTTTCGGAGCCGGGGCGACGATGGTTATCGCTCCACCCGGGATCTACGGGGGCGAGGACCTGGCGCAACTTCTGGCAGAGCACGCCGTCACGCACGCGTTCGTCACCACGGCGGCATTGGCATCGGTGGACCCGGCTGGGCTGGAACAACTTTCGGAAGTCGTATTCGGGGGCGAGGCGTGCCCGCCCGACCTCGTCGCTCGCTGGGCACCTGGCCGCCGCCTGTACAACGCGTACGGGCCGACCGAAGCAACGATCATGTCGAACGTCAGTCCGCCGATGACCGCCGGGGAGCGCATCACGATCGGTGGACCTGTCAGGGGCGTCAGCGAACTGGTGCTCGACGCTCGACTTCAAGCGGTCCCCGTCGGGGTCCCCGGCGAGCTGTATCTGGCCGGATCAGGCGTGGCGCGGGGATATCACCGAAGGGCGGGGTTGACGGCAGAACGCTTTGTTGCCAACCCGGCTGACCCAGGAACGCAGATGTACCGCACCGGCGACATCGTGCGATGGACGGCGGACATGTGCGTCGAGTACGTCGGGCGAAGCGACTTCCAGGTCAAGGTTCGAGGCTTCCGTGTCGAACTCGGTGAGATCGACAGTGTGCTGATGGCGGAGCCCAACGTCGGTTTTGCCGTTACGGTTGCCGATTCCGGCCCCACCGGAGACACCCGACTCGTGTCGTACGTCGTGCCCACCGCGGGTCGACTGGACACCAGGATCCTGATTCGCGCCGTGGCCCGGCGCTTGCCTTCGCACATGGTGCCTGCCGTTCTCACGGTGCTGGAGAACATTCCGTTGACCGCTGTCGGAAAGGTCGACCGTTCGGCGTTGCCAAGACCCGAAATCGAGACGACCACAGGGGATTTCCGTCCCCCGGTCGGCCCGGTCGAACGGGCAGTGTCGGACGTGTTCGCAGAGGTGCTCGGCCTCGAACGCGTCGGTACAGACATCAGTTTCTTCGAGCTCGGTGGAAATTCTCTGAGCGCCACTTCGGTCGCGGCGAGGCTACGGGCGGTGCTCGGAGTTACCGTAGGCGTGCGGGATCTGTTCGAGACGCCGACGGTCGCCGAATTGGCTACGGTGATCGGCCAGTCGGTCGCCGAACGGTCGGAGCGACTGGGACCGCGCCCCCGACCCGACAACATCCCATTGTCGTTTGCTCAGCAGCGGATGTGGTTCGTCAATCAACTCGACACCAGTTCTCCTGCATACAACATTCCGCTCGTGGTGCGGTTGAGCGGTGAACTCGACAAACCGGCCTTGAGATCAGCGATGTCCGATGTCATCGCCCGCCACGAATCGCTGCGAACGATGTTCCCGGTCCACGGTGACGGACCGGTCCAGCACATCGTGCCCACCGAGAGCGCCGAGCTGCCGCAGCTGACCGAGACAACGGTGACCGACGAACGTCATCTCCGTGACGAGCTTGCCCGGATGGTCTCGGCCGGTTTCGACGTCGCCGCACGAATTCCCCTGCGGGCAGCGTTGTTCACCATCGATGAGCGCGAACACGTGCTTGCCGTAGTGGTGCACCACATCTCGGCTGACGGCTTCTCGATGTCTCCGTTGACCCGAGACGTGATGATTGCATACGAGGCCCACGCGTACGGCGGAGATCCCCAGTGGACGCCGCTTCCAGTCCAGTACGCCGACTTCGCGCTCTGGCAACGGGAGATTCTGGGCTCAGTCGACGACCCCGGGTCGGTGATCGCCGAGCAGTTGGCTTACTGGCGACGTGCACTGTCAGGTGCTCCCGACCTCT
>NZ_BAAILK010000038.1:52314-118167 GCF_054589475.1 Rhodococcus sp. no. 34 | reverse complement strand
CGGCTCGCGGATTCACTTCTCGATCAGCAGTGATCTTCACCGCCGTATTCGGAACGTGTCGCGGCAGCACGAGTCCACTGCATTCATGACTGTGCATGCAGCTCTCGCGCTCTTGCTGGCACGTTTGGGCAGCACCGACGACATCGTGATCGGCACGCCGATCGCCGGCCGGGGAGATCGTGCCCTCGATGATCTGGTCGGCATGTTCGTCGGCACGCTCGCACTGCGCACACAGGTGGATCCGGCTCGATCGTTCCGGGAGTTGGTTGAGCATTGCCGCGAAGTCGACCTCGCCGCGTTCGCTCATTCCGACGTGCCCTTCGAGCGCGTAGTGGAGGCGGTCGGGCCGAAACGGTCGAGCGCCTATGCACCGATTTCCTCGGTGTCGCTGGAATTCCAGAACAACAAACGACCGATTCTGAAGCTACCGGGACTGGAAGTCCGCGGGATCGACCCTGAACTCGAGGTAGTGAAGGTAGACCTGGAATTCCTTCTGGCCGAGGAGTACGACGATCGCGGTGCACCGGGAGGGATGAGCGGTGCCGTCGACTTTGCCACTGATCTCTTCGACCCCGGTACGGTCAGCGGTTTTGCCGACATGTTCGTTCGTGTGCTCGAGGCAGTGACCCGGAATCCGCAGGTACCGATCGGTGACATCGACCTACTCGGCGATCTCGAACGTCGCGAGTTGACGCCGGCGCATGGGCTCCCCGAAGTGCCTCCGAAACTGTGGCCTGAGTTGTTGGCGGACGCCGTGGCGATCGATCCTGACTCGGTGGCCCTGTCGCTCGAGAACCGGCAGCTCAGTTATCGCGACCTGGACGAGTGGTCGAATCGTGTTGCCCGGGAGTTGTGCGGTCGCGGTGTGGGCCCGGAGACCTTCGTGGCACTGGGAATGCCTCGCTCGATCGAATCGGTGGTCGCGATCTGGTCGGTGACCAAAGCCGGAGCGGCTTTTGTGCCTGTCGATCCGGCCTATCCGCGCGAGCGCGTCGAATACATGCTCGCCGATTGCCGAGCCTCGCTCGGTTTGACTGTTCAGACCAGCCGAACTCACCTACCCGACGTTGTTCCCTGGCTGGAACTCGACGACCCACACTTCGCCCGGCGGGTAGCCGCGCTGTCGCCGGAACCGATCACCGATGACGATCGAACCGGTGAACTGAACCTCGATCATCCGGCCTACCTGATCTACACCTCGGGATCTACCGGGAAACCCAAGGGAGTGAACATTACTCATCGAGGTTTGGCGAGCTTCACGGCCGAAACTCGTGAGAGGTTCGAGGTCACTCACGACTCTCATGTCTCTCAGTTGGCATCGCCGAGTTTCGACGCTTCCATCTTCGAGTTGACGATGGCATTCAGCGCCTCGGCGCAAGTCGTGATCGTTCCGCCTGCTGTGTACGGTGGCGCCGAATTGGCCGATGTTTTCCGGCGCGAGCAGGTCACTCATGCCACCATTACACCGACCGCGCTGGCGGCGTTGGGTGACAACGGTTTCGAGGCGCTCCGTGTTCTCGATCTGGTGGGCGAGGCCTGCCCGCCGGAGGTCGTCGCGCAATGGGCGCCGGGTCGGAGGCTGCACAACGGCTACGGCCCGACTGAAACCACCGTGCAGGCGAGCGTCAGCGATTCGATGAAACCCGGTGCGGGAGTGAACATCGGCTCGCCGGCAGTGGGCTTCGGCTTCCTGGTGCTGGACGAGCGTTTGCAGCCCGTCCCGGTGGGCGTGCCGGGGGAGTTGTACATCATCGGTCCAGGTATGGCACGTGGGTACCATAATCGGGCGTCGCTCACGTCGGAACGATTTGTCGCTTGCTCGTACGGGTCGCCGGGGCGCCGGATGTACCGCACCGGAGATGTCGTGCGTTGGCGTGAATCCGGCGGTGACAGTGCCAAAATCGTTGGCTCCGGCGATGGAGTGCATCACACGCTCGAATACATCGGGCGCAGCGACTTCCAGGTCAAGGTCCGTGGTTTTCGGATCGAACTCGGGGAAATCGATGCAGTTCTCTCACGCCATCCGTCGGTGGACTTCGCCGCGACTGTCGGCCACACGGGACCGTCGGGTGAAACGGTCCTGGTGTCGTACGTGCGTGCGTCAGCTGCTGACGCCTCCGACAGCGACGAGATACGGGCGTATGCAGCCGACCGACTTCCCTCGCACATGGTTCCGTCGGCAGTGGTACTTCTCGAGCGGATTCCGATGACACCGGTGGGCAAGCTCGACCGAAAGGCTCTACCGGAACCCGAATTCAGTTCGGTTGCAGCCGAGTTCCGCGAGCCGGTCACCGACACCGAGCGCGCCGTGGTCGACTCGTTCGTCGAGGTCCTAGGTGTCAGCCGGGTGAGCACTACCGACAGCTTCTTCGACCTGGGCGGGTCCTCCCTGGTGGCCACCCGAATCGTCAGCGCACTGCACTCCCGTTTCCAACGCAGAATTCCGCTTCAGTGGATGTTCCTCGACCCGACACCCGCTGGAATCGCTCGACGCCTCGACATGCCGACAGCCGACGCCGGTATGGAAGAGCTTCTCGCCGTGGTTGTTCCACTGCGGACGAAAGGGACTGGGCGACCGCTGTTCTGTGTGCACCCTGGTATCGGCCTGTCCTGGGGGTACGCCGGCTTGGTGCGGTATCTGCCCGAGGACAGACCCGTGTACGGACTTCAGCTCCCCGCTCTCAGCGACGACGGTGACTATCAGTCGATCGAACAGTTAGCCCATCGCTACGTCGAAGAGGTGGAGGCCGTTTCGCCGGACGGGCCGTACGACTTACTCGGGTGGTCCCTTGGCGGAGTCATCGCGCACGCCATGGCCGTCGAACTGCAATCGTCCGGCCGCGACGTCGCCACACTGGCGATGATGGACAGCTACCCCGACAACGGCGATGCCCCTGCGTCAGCCGAACTCGACGTCCGAGACCTACTGCGAGGACTCGGCCTCGAACCCCAGACCGACCGAGATCTGACCTTCGACGAGGCGGCGGCCGTGTTGGCCCGGAGGCTCGGGCCCGAGACGGGAGTAGACGGTCGGGACCTCGAGCGGATTGCCCGAGGGTACGAGACTTCGCAGAGAATCACGCACCAGTTCGTTCCCCAGATCTACGAGGGAGACCTGCTGATCTTCCCGGCTGACGGAAAAGACGACACGATTCCGCGCGACAGGTCGCCACAGGAATGGCGTCCGCTCGTGACGGGCCGGATCGTGGAGGTGCCGGTGCGATGCGGACACAACGAGATGATCGAGGCACCGGCCATGGCGGTCATCGGACCGGAGATGGCTCGGGTGCTCTCGATGTTTTCCGGATACTCCGAACGGGCATGACAACTTGAAGCCACCGAGCCGCACGCCCGTGAAGCGAGCGCCACCGAGCTGTTGCCGGGCACCGCAATCGAGCACGAGGAGCGGCAATGAGAAGAATCGGACGTACTCGGGCGATACTGGTCGTCGCCCTCGTCGCATGGACGGGATTGTTCGGTGAAGCGGCGCTTGCCTCGGCTGATCAGGCGCGAACATCCCCTCCAGACGGTTCAGCTCTCGATCACGTCGAGGAGATCAACGCCCGTCAGCTGACTATGTACGTCTACTCGGCTGCGATGGACAAGGTGATTCCGCTCGAGGTGATTCGGCCGGCAGACACAAGTGCGCCCCGGCCGACCCTCTATCTACTCAATGGCGCCGGCGGAGGCGAGGACACGGCGACGTGGCAGACACGGACAGACGTCGTCGACTTCTTCGGCGACAAGAACGTCAACGTCGTCAACCCGATCGGCGGTGCCTACAGCTACTACACCGACTGGGAGAAGCCCGATCCTGTTCTCGGACTGAACAAGTGGACCACATTTCTCACCCAGGAGTTGCCACCGATCGTCGATGCCACGCTCGGGACTACGGGTACGAATGCCGTTGCCGGATTGTCGATGGCAGGTACCTCGGTTCTGAGCCTGGCCGAGGCGGCGCCATCGGTTTACCGTGCCGTCGGTGCTTTCAGCGGGTGTGCCGAGACGAGTACTCAACCCGGTCAGGACTACGTGAGATTCGTGGTCGGATTCCGCGGCGGCAACGTGGACAACATGTGGGGTCCTCCCGGCGGTCCGGGCTGGGTAGCCAACGATCCTGTGGTCAACGCCGAGAGATTGCGGGGGGTCGACCTCTACATCAGCAATGGATCGGGCCTGCCCGGCCCACACGAGAATCTGGGCGGACCGATGGTCAACGGCGACCTCGGCGTTCTGGCGAACCAGGTGATCGTGGGTGGAGTCATCGAGGCTGGGACGAACCAGTGCACCCAGCGTTTGGCCGAGCGGCTCGACTCCTTGGGCATCCCGGCCACCTATGATTTCCGGGCAACTGGCACTCACTCTTGGGGTTACTGGCAGGACGATCTTCACAACTCGTGGTCGATGATTGCCGCGTCGATCGGTGCGCGTTAGCCGGCGAACCCGAGGGTCGGTGGCTGAGTTGTTTCTCACTCCGGGACACTCTTGCCGAACCTAGCCGACCGAACTGCAGGTCAGCGGCGTTATAGTCGCCTCATGAGTTCAGAAACACTCGCTCCCCTCGACACCGACGTACTTGCGCGCAGGTTTGCGTGCCTGGGTGATCCGACGCGGCTGCGAGTGCTCCGACTTGCTGCCGGCGGTCCGATCGACGTCGACACGATTGCACACGCCGCATCACTCGAGCCGTCGGCGTTGAGTGCCCACCTCGAGGCCTTGATCGAGGTCGGTTTTGTCGAGGCTTCGGTGCGTGAAGGCACTTCGGTTGTCAGTGTTGCCGGAACGGCATACTCCGATCTGATGGCAGCGGCCGCCGTCGTGGCTGCTCGTGGTCCGGTCGAAGACACACTGGGAGTTCTTCCCGATGACGTGGTGGTGCGCCGCATGGAATCCGGCGACTGGGATGCCGTCCGCTCGATCTACCGCGAAGGAATCGACACCGGAACCGCGACGTTCACCACCTCGGTGCCATCCGCCGAGAAGCTCGACGCGCAATGGTTACCCGATCATCGATGGGTTGCCGAGATCGACGGCCGCGTCGAAGGCTGGGCGAGCCTTAGCCCGGTGTCCTCGCGAGACTGCTACCGCGGGGTCGCCGAGAACTCCATCTACATCGGTAGCGGCGCTCGCGGGCGCGGCGTGGGCAAGCTGCTGCTTCGCCGACAGGTGCAAGCCGCCGACGCCAGTGAGATCTGGACAGTGCAGTCGTCGATTTTCCCGGAGAACCGGGCAAGCGTCGCCTTGCATCAGGCCGTCGGATTCCGAATCGTCGGCACTCGCTCGCGTATCGCTCAACTGGGTGGGCGGTGGCGTGACACGTTGTTCCTCGAACGTCGCAGCGAGGACGCTGACATCTGAGAAGAGACGCTCAGCCCTTGGCAGCGCTGACTCCGGCGCGTCGCCCGTAGAAACTGCCGTCTCCGAGGGACGTTCCGGAGGCATACCCGCCAGCGCAGACACCGGCGGTGCATCGTCCAGCGGCAAACAGACCCGGGATCGGTTCGCCGGAGACGTGCATGACCTCCGAGTTGATCGACGTGCGCAGACCGCCGAGCGTGAATCCGGCGGTGAAATTGCGAAGATCGAGCGCAGCGACGGGTGAGCCGATCGGCTTGACCCACTCCTTCTTCTTTCCCAGTACCGGGTCCTCACCACGGGCGGCGTGGCGGTTGTAGACCTCCACGGTCGATTGGAGGGCGCCTTCCGGCAGGTTCATGTCGGATTCGAGTTCCTCGACGGTCTCTGCCACCCACTTGGGCTGGAATCTGAGGAACGGGGTGGAACTGTCGGCGGCGCAGCCCTCTTCGTAGGAAGCTTCGTCGATGATCAGGTAGGCCTGATTCTCGTTGCGCAGCAGCGTCTCCTGGCCGATTCGTCCCGGGTACGTGTCCTCGTTGACGTAGCGCTGGCCGCGTCCGTTGACGAGAATGCCGCGGATTATCAACTGGGGGTCGCCGAAGAATGCGACCTCGGTGGCGTCCATGTGCGCGAGGTCGGCCCCGAGAGCCTGCGCCATCTGGATGGACTTTCCGTCGTGCTCTTCGATAGCCGCACCGGGGCGCCCGATCAGCCGTGGGGCGTACGACTGGATCATCGCTTCGTTGTAGGCGAAGCTTCCCGTCGCCAGTACGACACCCGTGCGTGCTCGAACTGCCACTTCCTTGCCGTACTGCTTGGCGATGATGCCGACCACTCGATCTCCGTCGACGACCAGGCGCTGGACTCGCATGTCGTATTCGGCTCGTACGCCGAGGCTTTCGGCCGTCTCGATCAGTGGCTTCATCAACATGAAACCACCGCCCTTCTCCCCGGTGCGCTTGCCGCTCATCTGTGGAACGTGCCCGCGAGGGGCCGGTGTCGCGATCGTGTTGAACGGTGCCGAGTTCTCGCCGCCGGAATACATGAGTCCGTCGTCGAAGGGTGTTTCCCAGCCGGGTTGGCCGTAGAAACTCTCCTTGAACGGCACACCGTTGTCGACGAGCCAGTTGTAGTGCTCGACGCTGCCTTCGCAGTAGTCGGTGATCTTCTCCTCGTCGGCGCCGGGACCGAGTGCGGCCATCATGAACGATTTCATGTTGGCGGGGGAGTCCTCGAACCCGAGCGCCTGCTGCAACGGGGTCCCGCCGCCCAGATAGATGAATCCGCCTGCCAGCGCCGCAGCGCCGCCCCAGCCGCTCGTGCGCTCGAGCACCAACACGTCGGCGCCCGCTCGCGCGGCCTCGATCGAAGCACTCACTCCGGCAATGCCGTAACCGGCGACGACGACGTCAGCCTCGAAGTGCCACTGCTCGATGTTTGCGGAGGACTGCGGACGGATTGAGCTGGCCTCGGCCATGGATTCGGATCCTTCGTTCTTCTGGTTGGTTGGTGGGGGAATCGGTGGGTGTGATCGATGCCCTGATGGCAGTATCTCGACCGAAAGTCAGTCGGTGTCCGTTTTCGCGGAATCGGCCGCGGCCTTCTCCTTGGCGCGCGCGGCTTTACGTCTGTCGGCCTTCACGGCGATCAGCGCATTGTTGAGCCCGGTGGCCAGCGGCCAGCCGACGTAGTGGCACAGGAAGATTGCGGCCTCTTCGAACTGCTGCTCGGTCAACTCCTCGTTGTGGAGAGCAGCGTTGATCTGGATCTTCGCCACATCGTTCTGCCCCTGGGCGGCGATGGCACCGATCAGGAGTAGTCGTCGATCACGTACCGACAGTCCCGGTCGCGTCCAGATGTCGGCAAAGAGGTGGTCGGCGGTGACCGCGAAGAAGTCGCCGGGAACGTCGGCGGGAAGCTCCCAGCCGTACACCTCGTTCATCTTCGCGACGCCACGAGCACGGGCCTCGGAGATGCGGCTTTCGTCGGTTCCACCGGCATCGGTCATGTGAGTGGTGTCGGTCATGCGTGCTCCCGAGTAGTAGATGCCGTCGAAGGTTCGGCCGGCCTGTCTTCGCTGTCATTCCCGACGCCCAGACCGGCACCGAGTCCGGCGAGCGCAAGGTGCGCGAGCGGCAGGTCGAGATTCAGCCGATCACCGAGGTCGATGGCCAAGGCCAAGTCCTTCTCCCCGAGATTGCGAACATGCCGCAGTATCGAGAACCACGGGTCGTCCTCCGAGACCGGTGCGGTGGTGTCGCGGAGCATGATCGCGCCCGCGCCACCGGTGATCGCATCGGTGTGCCTGACGACCTTTCCGAGCGTGCGGAGATCGAGTCCTGCTGCTTCGGCGAGTCGCGCGGCCTCGGTCGTGGCGGTGAACGAGACGAAGTGAAGAAGGTTGCGTGCGAGCTTCATTCGCGTTCCCGCGCCGACGTCACCGGCGTGAACCACCAGCTCGGCCCAGGATCCGAAGGGCTCGCGGACGGCTCCGAACGCCTCGTCGGAGCCGCCGATCATCACTGCCAGCCTGCCCTGCGCTGCGCCGCCGGCACCGCCACTGATCGGCGCGTCGGCCAGCAGAACACCACGCTGTTGACAGATGTCAGCGAGTTCCACCGCCGTGGTGTCCGAGATAGTGGAGTGAATCGCGACGACAGTGCCTGGCTGTGCGGTCGACAGAATCCCGTGCAGCCCGCACACAACCTCGCGTACCTGCGCGTCGTCGAGCACCGTGACGGAGATGATGCTCGCCTGCGCTGCAACGTCGGCGGGCGTCGATGCTGCGCTCGCGCCCGCAGCGGTGAACGGTTCGAGCGCTTCTGCGCGGGCATCACACACCACCAGTCCGCCCGGCCAGTCCAGGAGGCGCTGCGCCATCGGCGCGCCCATGTTGCCTAGGCCGATGTATCCCAGTCTGGTTTTCGAAGCGCTGGCTTTCGGCGCCGATTCCGTCATGACCGGTACACCTGGCCTCCGTCGACGTTGAAGATCTGCCCGGTCACCCAGCCTGCGTCGTCGGAGAGGAGGAACAGGCACATGCCGACGAGATCGTCCGGTGTTCCCATGCGCTGCAACGGGATTCGCTTCACCATGTCCTTGACGATGTTGCCGGGGGTGACGGTTCGAGTCGCCTCCGTGTCGATAGGGCCGGGAGCGACGGCGTTGATTCGGATGTTCGACCAGCCGAGTTCGGTCGCGAGTTGTTGTGTCAGGCTGTTGACGCCGGCTTTCGCGAGTCCGTAGTAATTCGAGTACAGCCAGGCTGCTGTGGAGGACTGGTTGACGATCGAACCGCCCTTCGCTCGCATGTGAGGTACTACCGCCCGGCACACGTGCAATGCGCCGTCCATGTTGACGCTCATGAACTTTCGGTAGTAGTCCCAGTCCACCGTCAACAGGGAATCGATCTTCATTCCGCCGTAGATGGCAGCGTTGTTCACCAGGTGCTCGATGCTGCCGAACTGCTCGATCGTGAAGTCGGCGAGTGCCGCAGTCGACTCCCCGTCGGCGACGTCGACGTCCTTGAACACGGCACTTCCGCCGTCCGCGTTGATCTGCTTGGCGACTGCTTCGCCGAGTTCGCGATTGAGGTCCGCCACGACCACGTTGGCCCCCTCCGCGGCCAGAGCGCGGGCATACGCCTCTCCGATACCCTGCGCTGCTCCGGTGACTATCGCGGTGCGACCGTCGAAACGTCCCATGTCGACCTACTTTCGTGGTGATCATTCTGTGGTGAGGGTGTGGGGTGAGGGTGTGGAATGTCAGGAAGGTGAAGCGACGAGCTTGGTTTCGAGGTATTCCTCGAAACCCGCGAGGCCCATTTCGCGGCCGATCCCGGATTGTTTGTAGCCGCCGAACGGTGCGTCGGCCGAATACCAGACGCCGCCGTTGACGCTCAGCGTTCCGGTTCTGACACCGGCAACGACGTGCGCGACGCGATCGGGATCGGTGCCCCACACCGACCCGGACAGGCCGTAGGGGGAATCGTTGGCAATCCGGATAGCGTCGTCGTCGTTGTCGTACGGAAGGATCACGAGGACGGGCCCGAAAATCTCCTCCTGCGCTACGCGAGACGAGTTGTCCAGCCCGGCAATGAGAGTGGGCTCGACGAAGAATCCCCTCTCGCGATCGTCGGGACGGCCCCCACCCGTCACGATCGTGCCGCCCTCTTCGACCGCGAGGGCGAGGTAGCTCTCCACCCTGGCGCGCTGGCGCGCCGAGATGACCGGGCCACACACCGTTCCTCGCGCGCTGGGGTCGCCGGCTCGGATACCCGCCATCGCGGCAGATGCCGCGGCCAGAGCATCGTCGTACCGAGCGCGCGGCACCAGAAGTCTGGTACTGAGCGCGCATCCCTGACCGGCATGAACGCAGACGGAGAACGCGGCAACCGAGCATGCACCTTTGATGTCCGCATCGTCGAGGACGATGAATGCGGACTTACCCCCGAGTTCGAGGAAGACCTTCTTGAGAGTTTGCGCGGCCGTGGCCATCACTGTGCGTCCGGTGGCGGTGGAACCGGTGAAGGACACGAGATCGACGCGCGGATCGCTGCACAGCTGCGCGCCTAGGGAGTGATCCGTCGACGTCACGACGTTGACTACGCCGGCCGGGATCTCGGTTTCTTCTGCAATCACCTTGGCGACCAGCGCGGCGCACCAGGGCGTGTCCGGCGCGGGTTTGAGAACGATGGTGTTGCCGGCTGCGAGGGCGGGACCGAGCTTGGCGAAATTGATCTGGTGCGGAAAGTTCCACGGTGTGATTGCGCCGACGACGCCGACGGCTTCCTTGAGCAGTCGGCGATGGGTCGGAATCCCCATGGGTGACGCGTGCCCGAGATCTTGTTCCCACGAATAGGTTTCGATCAGATCGGCCCAGTAGCGAAGATCTTCGATCGGGCCTTCGAGTTGCGGACCGCTCGTCAGCATGACCGGTGCGCCGACCTCGGCGACGGTGATCTCACGCAACTCCTCGATGTGGGACTGGAGTGCATCGCACAGTTGGCGCAGGCAGCGAGCGCGAAACCCGTGATCGCGTGCCCATTCGGTGTCGTCGAACGCACGGCGCGCAGCGGCGATGGCCGCGTCCATGTCCGCGGCGGTGCCTTCGGCCGCACGGCCGATCAGTTCCTCGGTCGCCGGGTTGAAAACTTCGAAGGTTCCGCCGGATCCAGGAACCAGTTTTCCGTCGACGAGAAGTGCAGAACTGTCTGCGGGTCGAAGCGTCATAGCGCAAACCCTCTCTTTCTGGACATGTGTCTGGACTCTAGTTCACACTTGTGGTTGAGGCAATGGTTTTTGGGGCATAAGAGATTTCGAGAGCCCAGCGGTCTCGAGAGGGTCTCGGATCTGCTTCGACGAAAAGCGCCTCGTGTCCGGTGCGGCGCCGCTACGGTTCACCGCACATTCACAACCACGTCTTCACATCCACAGGAGAGAGGTCGAAATGAACAGAGTTGACGGAAAAGTGGTGTTGGTGACCGGCGCTGCTCGAGGTCAGGGGCGCAGTCACGCCGTCCGTCTCGCGCAGGAGGGCGCGCACATCATCGCCTTCGATCTGTGCGCAGACATCGCCAGCAACGAATACCCGCTCGCCAGTCCAGCCGATCTGGAGGAAACCGCTCGCCTGGTGAAAGAGGCCGGGCAGCAGGTGGTGACGGCGCGTGTCGACGTCCGTGATCGCGCCGGACTCGAAACAGCACTTGCCGAGGCGGTAGGGCAGTTGGGCGGATTGCATGTCGTCGTGGCGAACGCCGGTATCTGTCCGCTCGGCAAACACGTGTCGACCGCCGGTTTCGTCGACGCCTTCGATGTGAACTTTCTCGGTGTCGTCAATACAGTGCACGCGTCGATGGAATACCTCGGCGAAGGGGGTTCGATCATCGCGATCGGATCTGTTGCCGGTCTGGTGCCGCAGACCGGATTCAACGGGCAACAGGCGCTCCAGGGTCCGGGTGGCGACGGATACGGCTTGGCCAAGAAGCTGATTCAGGCCTATACCAGTTCGTTGGCGCTGACCCTCGGGCCGAGTTCCATTCGCGTCAACGCGATTCATCCGACCAATGTGAACACCGACATGTTGCAGAGCATGCCGATGTACCGGACGTTCCGTCCCGACCTCGAGAATCCGACGGCCGAGGATGCGGCAGTGACGTTCCCGTTCATGCAGGCGATGCCGACTCCGTGGGTCGAACCCGCGGACATCTCGCATGCGGTCGTGTACCTGTCCTCGGACGAGTCGCGATTCGTCACCGGCCAGCAACTGCGCGTGGACGCTGGTGCCGGGATGAAGATCGGTCTGTAGTAGAACTTTTCGCTTCGTGGCTGCCTGTTCGTGGTGAATTTTCGAAGTTTCCCCATTTCGTTGCCCTGGACAGGACGCTGTAGTAACGTCCAGACACGTGTCCAGCAAACGGGGCGATTCAAGTGGCGGGGGATCGATTGTCTATGAATCCACTCGCAGGCGCCTCACGGGCAAACAGGCGGAAACTGTGGCCAGGCTTGCCGAAGCAACAGTGAAAGTTCTACGCAAACAAGAGTTTTCCGGACTGACTGTCCGTTCGGTTGCGGCCGAAGCGGGTGTAGGAACTGCGACCGCCTACACGTATTTCGCGTCCAAGGAGCATCTGGTCGCAGAGGTCTTCTGGCGAAGACTTCAGAACTCGTCGGCGCCTGATGGCTCGGGGTTGGATCGCACCGCGCACGTGCTGTCTGTACTTCGAAATATCGCGCTGCTTCTCGCGGACGAACCGGAGGTATCGGCCGCCGTGACTAATGCACTGCTCGGATCCGATCCTGAAGTGGAACATCTTCGCGGGCGGATCGGACTCGAGATCCATCAACGACTCGCTTCGGCGTTGGATCCGAATGGCGAACCCGAAGTGTTGGAAGCGCTCGAAATGCTTTATGCCGGGGCGCTTCTGCGAGCGGGGATCGGCTACGGAACCTACGCGCAAATCGCTGGACGCCTGGAGGCCTCAGCTCTACTGATCCTGGAGAAATCATGACAGAAGCTTTGATCGATCCGGTGGTCTTCAATCCGTACGACTACCACTTTCACGACGATCCGTATCCGACGTACAAGCGTCTGCGCGAAGAATCACCGTTGTATCACAATCCGGACGTTGGCTTTTGGGCGTTGTCGCGATATGCGGACGTGGTCGACGGATTCAAGGACAACAAGCGTCTCTCGAGCGCCAACGGGGTATCGCTCGACCCCGCAGCCTACGGTCCACACGCGCATTATGTGATGTCGTTTCTCGCGATGGACGATCCCCGCCATATGCGGTTGCGCCAGTTGGTTTCTCGCGGATTCACGCCGCGACGGGTTGCGGAGCTCGACGGCCGGATCCTCGAACTCACGAAGCAACATCTGGTACCTGCGTTGGGCGCGGGGGAGTTCGACTGGATTACGGAGGTGGCGGGAAAGCTGCCGATGGACGTCATCTCCGAACTCATGGGGGTCCCCGAACCCGACCGAGCCGAACTGCGGCGCAAGGCGGATCTGGTGGTGCATCGAGAGGCGGGTGTTCTCGACGTGCCGCAACCTGCGGTGGAAGCTTCGATCAGTTTGATGGGCTACTACAAGGAGATGATCGCGCAGCGTCGCCGATCGCGGACGGACGATCTGACCTCGGCCTTGCTCGATGCCGAGATCGACGGAGACAAACTCTCGGACCAGGAGATCCTCGGATTCATGTTTCTGATGGTCGTGGCCGGAAACGAGACCACGACCAAGCTTCTCGGAAACGCTCTGTACTGGGGTTCGCACCACCGGGAGCAGATCACACCGGTTCTCGACGATCCCGAACGAGCCTCGGAATGGGTGGAAGAGACTCTTCGCTACGACACGTCGAGCCAGATCGTGGCTCGGACTTCGGTTGTCGACCTCGAATATCACGGACGCACCATTCCGGCGGGGGAGAAGGTCCTGCTCCTGATCGGATCGGCCAACCGAGACGCCGACGTCTTCGACGATGCCGACAGCTTCCAGATCGGCCGGAGTTCGTCGGGCAAACTCGCGAGTTTCGGTGGTGGCGTGCACTTCTGCCTCGGTGCCCACCTTGCCAAGCTCGAAGCCAAGATCGCCCTGGCGGAGTTCGGGCGTCGGGTCAGCGACTACGAAGTCGTCGAGTCCGGAATCGAGCGTGTTCATTCGACAAATGTCCGGGGCTTTGCGGCCCTGCCGGTGAAAGTTCAGGTGCGCTGATGCCTCGTTTCGAACCCAATCCCGTTCGCCGGCCGGCACTGATCAGTGGTGCGTCGTCGGGAATCGGCACAGCCACCGCGTATGCCCTGGCCGAACTCGGGCATCCGGTTGCACTCGGTGCGCGTCGAGTCGCCGAATGCGAAGCCATCGCCGAGAAGATCCGCAGCAACGGTGGTGAAGCGTTCGCCCACTTCCTCGACGTCACGGACGGTGATTCGGTCGACGGGTTCGTCTCGGCCGCAGAGGCAGTCCACGGCCCCGCGGAAATCGTCGTCTCCGGTGCCGGAGACCTCGAATTCGGGGCTGCGGACGAGATGAATCCTGAGGCGTTTCTACGGCAGATCCAAGTTCACCTCGTCGGTGCGCAGCGATTGGCGCATCGCGTACTCCCCGGTATGAGGCAACGACAGCGCGGTGACTTCGTACTGATCGGCTCGGATTGTGCCGAGCGCCAGCGTCCACTCATGGGTGCGTACGACGCAGCGAAGGCCGGGCTCGAGGCAATGGGGCGTCAGATGCGAATGGAGCTCGAGGGAACAGGCATTCGCGCGTCGATCGTGCGACCCGGGCCGACACTGACCGGCATGGGGATGGACACGACGCCGGAGATCATCGGACCGGTCGGGGAATCGTGGAGCAAGTGGGGGTTCGCCCGCCATGGTTACTTTCTGCGCGCCTCGGACATCGCCAATGCCATCGTCGCCGTTGTGTCGGCGCCGCGAGGAGCACACATCGTGCTCGTCGAAGTTCAGCCCGAGGCGCCACTGGACAAACTTCCCACTGCGAACTCACAGGAGACGACATGACGCACGGAGTGCAAGAGACGTCGCGAACACTGCCAGAGCCGCCGCGGGTGTCCGGCGGGGATCTCCCGCACGGGCATCTCGAGGAACTGCGAACCGACCCGATAGCGCTCATGCGCCGGGTGCGTGAGGAATGTGGTGACGTCGGCGCCTTTCAACTTGCCGACCGCACAGTGATCTTGCTGTCCGGAGCCGAGGCAAACGAGTTCTTCTTCCGCTCCACCGACGAGGATCTCGACCAACAAGCGGCTTACCCCTTCATGAAGCCGATATTCGGTGAAGGCGTCGTCTTCGACGCCAGCCCGGAGCGGCGTAAAGAGATGCTGCACAACTCGGCTCTGCGCGGCGAACAGATGCGCGGGCACGCCGCCACGATCGGCCGCGAAGTCGAGGCGATGGTCGCGCAGTGGGGAGACGAAGGCGAGATCGATCTGCTCGACTTCTTCGCCGAGCTGACCATCTATACCTCGTCGGCGTGCCTGATCGGCAAGAAGTTCCGCGACGAACTGGATGATAGCTTCGCCAAGCTGTATCACGAGCTCGAACAGGGAACGGATGCATTGGCTTTCGTGGATCCGTACGCGCCGATCGAGAGTTTCCGCCGCCGCGACGAGGCCCGGTTGGCGTTGGTCGCTCTGGTACAGGACATCATGAACGGGCGCATCGCGAATCCTCCGCAGGGCAAGGATGACCGCGACATGTTGGACGTGTTGGTCTCGGTCAAGGACGAGAACGGCGACCTCCGGTTCAGTGCCGACGAGATCACCGGAATCTTCATCTCGATGATGTTCGCCGGCCACCATACGACTTCCGGCACGGCAGCGTGGTCGCTGATCGAGATGTTGCGGCATCCCGACACCATGACGGACGTCGTCGACGAACTCGACAATCTGTACTCCGACGGCGCCGACATCAGTTTTCATGCCCTGCGCCAGATTCCGGTTCTCGAGGCTGTGGTCAAGGAAACCCTTCGACTGCATCCGCCGTTGATCATCCTGTTGCGGGTGGCACGTGGAGATTTCGAAGTGGGCGGCTTCGAGATCCGAGAGGGCCATCTTGTCGCCGCGACACCCGCGATCTCCAATCGAATCGCCGAGGACTTTCCCCGGCCGGACACCTTCGATCCCGGGAGGTACATCGACCCGAATCAAGAGGACATCGTCAACCGCTGGACGTGGATTCCGTTCGGAGCCGGCCGGCATCGCTGCGTCGGCGCTGCGTTCGCCCAGATGCAGCTCAAAGCGATCTTCTCGATCCTGCTGCGGGACTTCGAGTTCGAGATGGCGCAGCCGTCGGAATCCTACCGAAACGACCACAGCAAGATGGTCGTCCAGTTGCAGCAGCCGTGCGCGGTGAGGTACCGGCGCCGAACACGTCCCGGGCGTGAGGGGTGATCATGCACGTCGAAGTCGACCTCGACCTGTGCCAAGGCCATGCGGCGTGTGAGCTGGAGGCACCGGAGATCTTTGTCGTCCCGAAGCGGGGGAAGGTCAGTCTTCTGGACTCGGACCCACCCGAGTCGCTCCGCGGTGAAGCCGAGATGGCGGTCAGGTACTGCCCGACCGGCGCCCTGAGAATTGTCGATTGATTGCAGCGAATTCATGTGCTCGAGGGAGGAAGTTCAGATGACGGGTTTCGACCGCGCAGAGCTCGACGAGATGGTCCAACGCTGGATCGAGGCGAACAACAAGGCCGAAGCCGCCGGCGATTGGAAACCGTTGGCGGACATGTATACCGAGGACGCCACGTACGGGTGGAACTACGGCCCCAAGCAGGATTTCATGGCGGTGGGGCGCGAGGAGATTCGCGAAGTCGCGCTCGGTCTCGAGATGAAGGGCCTCGAAGGCTGGGAGTATCCGTATCAAGACTTTGTGATCGACGACCGTAGCGGAAACGTGATCGGCTTGTGGAAGCAGATTTCCGATGCCAAGCGTGAGGACGGTAGCAACTACTCCGTCTACGGTATCGGTGGTAGTTGGTTCCGCTACGGCGGGGATTTCCAATGGTCCTGGCAGCGTGACTTCTTCGACTTCGGGAACGTGTCGGCACTGTTCATGGAGATGATCGGCAACAACGCTCTCTCGAAGGGGATGCAGGGCCGGATCCAGCGATCGATCTCGGGCGACCCGCTACCGGGCTGGTATCCGGTGGGCACCGCGCCGGTTTCGCTGTGGTGAGTCCGATGTCGGTGCGCGATTCCTTCGAGGCACTCTCGCAGCGCGACCTTGCCGTGCTGGTGCCCGAGTTGCTCCTGTGCGGGCAGCTGATCGATCGCTCGGGCATGGCGCATCTGATCGTCGAATTCGGACGCGAGGGTATGGCACAGGTGGCCGTCGAGGAGTGGGAGTCGGCCAGCCCCTGGTACACCCGCCGCATGCAGAAGGCTCTCGGATACGAGGGCGACGACGTCGTGACGATCTTCAAAGGATTACAACTCGACATCGGCGCTCCTCCACAGTTCATGGACTTTCGATACCGGGTCGACGATCCGCTGCACGGTGAATTCTGGCTCGACCATTGCGGAGCACTCATGGACGTCGAGCCGTTGGGCGATGAGTTCGTGACCTCGATGTGTCACGACATCGAGGATCCGACTTTCGATGCAACGGCCATCGCGACCAACCCGCGCGCCCAGATCCGGCCGATTCACCGACCACCGCGCAGGCCCGCCGACCGACATCCGCACTGCGCCTGGACCGTGTCCATCGACCCGTCGCACACGCCTCCCGTGATGACCGCGCACACCGAGCAGATCGGAAGCACCGCCGCGGTGACGGTCGAGCTGAGCCCGATCGATCACGGTGGGGACGGTAGGGCGGACTACTCGGGTCCGTTGTTGTCCGACCTGAGGTTTTCCGACTTCTCGCGATCAGCCTTGGTTCGTATCGCAGAGGAGATCTGCGTGCAGCATCATCTGTTGGCGTTGGGCTTTCTGGCAGCGGTTCGCCGCCGTGCCGACGAAGACAAGGCTCGCGAGATCACGCGAAAGCAATTGACCGGAATCGCGGGAGTTGCGGCACAGCGTATTCGAGATGCGCTCGGGCTTCCTTCGACGCTGGAATCGTTGGCATTGGTCCTGTCCGTGCATCCCTTGCTGAATCCGAAGCAGTATGTGGAGAGCGAGATTCGACAGGACGGCGGTGCTCTGGAGCTGCGGATCTCGCGAGAAGCTCTTGTCGACCGAGACGGCGGTTGGCCGACCTTGCTCGGCAGCGAGCACCTCGATCCTCTCCAAGCTTTGGTCCGCGGCGTGAATCCGCACTTCACCGTGAGAGTGGTGGCCGAAGATGCCGCGGGGCTTCTTCTGGCCGTCGACATCACCGAAGCTCCCGCTCCGGAATGCGTCGAAGTCGCCATCACGAAGGTCAGTACCGGCGCGGCATTCGTATTCGAAGATCGCGGAATCCCCTTGCCTCTCTTCGTCGTCTGACCGGCCGAACCCGAAGGACTCAACCTATGGCGTACACGTTTGCAGACCTGTTCGAGCATTCCGTCGATGCGATGCCCGATCGCCTCGCGCTGATCGTTTCCGGCGACGAGGTGACATACCGTGAGCTCGACGAGCGGGCCAACCGATTGGCGCATTACTTCCAGTCCGTCGGGTTGGGTGTCGGTTCGCACATCGGTATTCAACTGCACAACTCGATCGAGGCGATGGTTGCTGTCCTCGCGGCCTTCAAGATCCGCGGCGTTCCCATCACGGTGAACTACCGCTACACGAGCGACGAATTGGTTTACCTGTACGAGAACGCGGATCTCACGGCGTTGGTTTTCCATCGTGGTTTCGCTGAGCGGGTTGCCGAGGCGTTGGTGTCCGCGCCGCGGGTCAAGTACGTGATCGAGGTGGCGGACGAACTCGCTCTCGGGAACGAACCGTCGATTCCGGGGGCAGTGGCGTACGAGGATGCGCTCGGCAACCAATCCCCGCTGCGCGTAGGTGAACATGCTTTTCCCGAGCGTTCCGGCGACGACGTCTACGTTCTCTACACCGGCGGAACAACCGGACGACCGAAAGGCGTCGTCTGGCGGCAGGAAGACATCTGGCGCGTGTTGGCCGGCGGTTACGACTTCTATTCGGGTGAGCCGATCGCCGACGAGTACCAGCAGTCGCGCGGTGGCGCCGCGGCAGCCGAACCGATGCGGTGGTGCATGCTTCCACCGCTGATCCACACCTCGGCACTGATGCCGACGTTCAACGCTCTGTTCTCCGGAAACACCGTCATCTTCGAACCGAAGTTCGATGCGGCGCAGGTCTGGAAAGTCGTCGCCGAATATCGCCCGCAGGTCATGGTCATCACCGGCGACGCCATGGGCCGTCCACTGGTCGAAGCCCATCACGAATTGCAACCGGATGCGTCGAGCCTGGCCGTGCTCGCCTCCGGCGCTGCGCTCTTCTCCGGATCGGTCAAAGATGCGTTCTTCGACGTCTTTCCGAATCTGATGATCTCCGATTCGGTTGGATCGTCCGAAACAGGCTTCGGCGGAATCGGATTCGCAACCAAAGGGCTCGAGCAGCGTGGCGGACCCAAAGTGGGTGCCAACAGATTCACGGTCGTCGTCGACGACGACAACCGAGTGTTGGAGCCGGGCTCGGGCGCCGAAGGATGGCTGGCGAAACTCGGAAACGTTCCACTCGGCTACTACAAGGACCCGGTGAAGTCGGCCGAGATATTCCGCGAGGTGAACGGCGCACGGGCAGTGGTGACCGGAGACCGGGCGCGGATCGAGGACGACGGCTCGGTCACCCTCCTCGGACGGGGAAACATGGTGGTCAACACCGGCGGTGAGAAGGTCTTCGTGGAAGAAGTCGAAGCAGTGGTGAAGGCCCATCCCGACATCTACGACGCGACAGTGATCGGTGTTCCGGACGAGCGGTGGGGCAATCGGGTGGCGGCGGTGCTTCGCATCCGCGACGGTGTGGAACCGGATTTCGAATCCATCGAGAAGCACGCCCGCAGTCACCTCGCCGGCTACAAGATTCCGCGTTCCTTCTGGACCGCCGACGAGGTCGTTCGAGCGCCGAGCGGCAAGCCGGACTACCGCTGGGCCAAGGAGTTCTCACAGAACAGCGACCCGGTCCACCGGATCGACTAGCGCTCACACGCAACACCAGGCACCCGGCACCCACCCGTAAAGGAGCATCTGCAATGCCTGAGATCGACCTTCCCGACGGGTTCGACGTGACCGACCCGCATCTGTACGGCGAGCGCGTCCCGCTTGCCGAGTTCGCCGAACTACGACGATGCGCTCCGGTCTGGTGGAACGCCCAGGAACCGGGTACCGGCGGATTTCACGACGGTGGTTGTTGGGTTGTCTCCCGCCACGCAGACGTCCGCGACGTCTCGTTGCGCAGCGAGGAGTTCTCGAGCAACGTCAACGGCTGCATTCCGCGGCATGAAGACAACATCTCGGCGGAGGAGTTGGAGGCGACAAAACACGTCCTCATCAACAAGGACGCCCCTGAGCACACACAGCTGCGCAAGTTGGTGGCGCGCTTGTTCACTCCGCGGTCGGTGGAAGCGATGCGGGCCGGGTTGGAAGCGCGGGCAGAAGACATAGCGTCGGCTGCCGTGGCGGAAGGTAGCGGTGATTTTGTCAGCCAGGTCGCCAGCGAGTTACCCATGCAGGCGATCTCGGAGCTGATCGGTGTACCGCAGGACGGGCGCCGTCAGCTGTACGAATGGTCGAATCAGATGACGGGATACGACGACGAGTCGCTCGCCGGCGAGTCTCGGATGGCGTCGGCGCAGATCCTGGGCTACGCCTATCAACTGGCCGAGGCGAGACGGGAGGAACCGCTCGACGACATCATCTCACGCTTGGTGCATGCCGACATCGACGGGCAGAAACTCACCCCGGAACAGTTCGGTTTCTTCGTCATCATGTTGGCTGTCGCGGGCAACGAAACGACGCGAAACGCAACGACACTCGGCATGATGGCATTTCTCGAGCATCCGGATCAGTGGGAACTGTACAAGCGCGAGCGTCCGCGCACCGCCGCGGACGAGATCATCCGCTGGGCTTCGCCACTGACGTCGATGCAACGAACAGCCGTGGTGGACACACAGATTGCCGGCACTGCGATTGCGAAGGGGCAGCGCGTCGTACTGCTCTACGGCTCGGCGAACTTCGACGAAACCGTCTTCGGGAACCCCGACGTCTTCGACATCACCCGAGACCCGAACCCGCACCTCGCGTTCGGAGGAACCGGGCCGCACTACTGCGTCGGCGCCAACCTGGCCAGAATGGAGGTCGATCTGATCTTCGGCAAGATCGCCGATCACATGCCCGACATCAGCAAGCTCGGCGATCCGAGCAGGCTCTCGTCCGGTTGGCTCAACGGGATCAAGGAATTCAAGGTCGACTACGGCAACTCCACGTCATGTCCTTCGGGGCATTGACGTGTACAGCGGAAGAGTTGCACTTGCGGGCCCGATGCGCGAACTCGGCCAGTTCTACCGGATGGGCGCCGATGTCGCAGTGGGCTTGTTCCGCACTCGCTTTCAGGTGCAGGAGTTTCTCGAGCAGAGTTGGATGATCGCCCGGGTGTCGATCGTGCCGACCGTATTGGTGGCCGTGCCGTTCACGGTCCTGGTGAGTTTCACGCTCAACATCCTGCTCCGTGAGATCGGTGCCGCCGACCTCAGCGGCGCCGGGGCCGCGCTCGGCGCCGTGACTCAGGTCGGTCCGGTGGTGACGGTGCTGATCGTGGCAGGTGCGGGCGCGACTGCCATCGCCGCCGATCTGGGATCGAGAACGATTCGTGAAGAGATCGACGCCATGGAGGTGCTCGGGATCGATCCGATCACTCGGCTGGTGATTCCTCGGGTGGTCGCGTCGACCGTGGTGGCTTTGCTGCTCAACGGACTCGTCTGCGTCATCGGCATCGCCGGCGGTTACGCCTTCTCGGTGTTTCTCCAGGGCGTGAACCCTGGCGCCTTCGTCGAGGGAATCACGTTGCTGACCGGCCTGCCCGAGGTGGCGTTGTCGATGGTCAAAGCTGCACTGTTCGGGATGCTGGCGGGATTGGTGGCCTGCTATCGCGGACTGTCGGTACGGGGTGGGCCGAAAGGCGTGGGGGAGGCCGTCAACGAAACGGTGGTGTACGCATTCATGGCGTTGTTCGTCGTCAACACCATCGTCACCGCGGTCGGCATCCGATTGACGGCGGGGTGATCGAGGTGACGCTGTCGGATTCGCTGGCACAAATCGGCAAGTTCGGACGCACGCGGGCGCGGGTGGCTCGAACGTCACGCTCGATCGACGACGTCGGGCGACAAGCTGTCTTCTTCGCGCGCGCCATCGCTCACATCCCGTGGGCAATTCGCAAACACCCGAAAGAAGTGTTGAGGCTGGTAGCCGAGATCAGCATGGGCACCGGAGCTTTGGCAGTGATCGGCGGCACGGTTGCGGTCGTAGGATTTCTGACTCTCGCCTCGGGCGGTACCATTGCGATCCAAGGTTTCAGCTCACTGGGAAATATCGGAGTCGAAGCGCTCACCGGATTCTTCTCCGCCTTCATCAACGTTCGTATCGCTGCGCCGGTCATCGCGGGAATCGGCCTGTCGGCCACGATCGGCGCAGGTTCGACCGCGCAGATCGGTGCCATGCGCATCAGTGAGGAAATCGACGCCCTCGAATCGATGGCGATCAGTTCGGTCCCGTACGTCGTCAGCACCCGCGTCACCGCAGGGATGATCGCGATCTTGCCGCTGTACTCATTGGCGCTCGTAGGATCTTTTCTGGCCGGAAGGTTCACCACGGTCGTGCTGTTCGGTCAGTCCTCCGGTCTTTACGACCACTACTTCACGACCTTCCTCGATCCGGTCGATGTCGCATGGTCCTTCGTTCAAGTGCTCGTGATGGCACTACTGGTGATGCTGATCCACACGTACTACGGATACAACGCGTCCGGGGGACCGTCGGGCGTGGGAACTGCAGTGGGCCGCGGGGTTCGGCTCTCGCTGATCTGCGTCGTGGCGGTGACCCTGCTCGTCTCACTCGCGCTCTACGGCGGTTCCGGCAACTTCAATCTGTCCGGTTAGGGGGACTGCGTGCACAGATACGGCTACAAGTTGGCTGCTCTGGGCTTGGCTGCGGCGATCGTCGGGGTCATCGCTTTGTCGGTCGCGTCTTTCAACCAGGTGTTTGTCGTTCGCGTCCCGATCACGGTGATCGCGGAGCGCGCGGGGCTCGTGATGGATCCGGGCGCGCGGGTGAAGATGGCCGGGGTGACCGTGGGCTCGGTGGAGTCCATCACGCCGACTGACGACGCTACCGCACAACTGTCGTTGTCGATCGATCCCGAAGCGCTCGAATCGATTCCGTCAAACGTGGATGTAGCGATCACGTCGAACACGGCCTTCGGCGCGAAGTTCGTCAGTCTGTCCTCGCCGGAGCAGCCGAGCAGCGTGCGACTTGCCGCCGGGGCGACGATCGACGCATCCCGGGTGACTGTCGAGCTGAACACGGTGTTCGAGAAACTCACCACCGTGCTCCGGACGGTGGACCCGGGCAAGCTCGATTCGACATTGGGTGCCCTCTCGACTGCTCTGCAAGGACGCGGCGAACGGCTCGGGGTCGCACTCGAGCAAGCAGATTCCTCCTTGCTCGAATTCAACACTGCACGTGAGGCTCTCGATCATGTGTTGACGGATTTACCAGCCGTCACACAGACCTACCGCGACGCTGTTCTCGACTTGATGGACACCCTCGACTCGCTCACGACGACGGGAACCACTGTTCTCGACGAGCAGCAGAATCTTGATCTCCTCTTGCTCAACGTGATCGGGGTCGCCCGCACCGGAGAAGATGTACTGGGAGCCAACGCCGACGGTATCGACACCGTTCTGTCGTTACTGCGGCCGACCACCGCACTGCTCGAGGAGTACTCCCCGGTGATTCCCTGCATGTTCCACGGACTTCAGGAGAGCAAAAAGATCGGCGACGGCGCCTACAACGGACAACCAGGAATCAAGATGTCGATCGGTCTGATCGCCGGAACCGAACCGTACCGATATCCCGACGACCTTCCGAAGGTCGCGGCAACAGGTGGCCCGCAGTGTATGGGTCTTCCACTGCGCGACCCGAACATCAATGCGCCGTACCTGGTGACCGATACCGGGGTGAATCCGTTTGCGCCCGAGCGTCAGCCGAATGGTGGGCAACCGATGAACACGGTCCCGGATCTGATGAGCTACCTGTTCGGGACGGAGATCCGATGAAAGTTCGTGGGTACACCGTCAAGTTCGGAATTTTTGTTCTGGTGATGATCCTCGTCAACGCCGGGCTGATCCTCGTGTTCGGCCAGATGCGAGGTGGCGACGCGAGGTCGTACTCGGCGGAGTTCGTCAACGCCTCCGGGCTCAGAGCCGGCGACAAGGTGCGCATCGCAGGTGTGCCGGTCGGTTCTGTCGGCTCCGTCGAATTCGGTGGGAATCACCGTGCCCACGTGAGTTTCAGTGTGGATACGGGTGACACCGTGACTGTATCGACCAGAGTCGCTGTTCGATATCAGGATCTGGTGGGTAATCGATACCTCGAACTGCTCGACGATCCGGGGATCGCGGAACCGCAACCGGAGGGCGAGAGCATCCCCGTCGATCGCACCGCACCGGCACTCGACCTCGATGCGCTACTCGGTGGTTTCAAGCCGCTGTTTCAAGCCCTGGACCCGGAGCAGGTCAACGCGTTGTCGATGTCCTTGCTCGAGGTGTTTCAAGGCCAGTCCGGAACTGTGGCATCGGTGCTGGCGCACACCGGATCGATCACGAACACTCTCGCAGACCGCGACCAACTGATCGGTCGAGTGATCGGCAACCTCGACGGTGTGCTCAGTGAATTGCGCAGCCGCGGTGGTCAGTTCAGTGACACTCTCGATCACCTGCAACAGCTGGTCAGCGGGCTCGCGGCGGACCGGGAGATGATCGGGACTGCCGTCGAGAGTGTGAACACAGCATCAGGCACCTTTGCCGATCTCCTCGCCGGAGTTCGCCCGGACATCGCGGGAAACCTGTCGAAGCTGGACGCAAGCCTGAATCCGCTGATCGAGCAACAGAGTGAGCTCGATCGGATTCTCGCGTCCATGCCCTCGAACTACAAGCAGCTGATCCGAGTCGGCTCGTACGGATCGTTCTTCAACTTCTATCTGTGCGGAATCGCGCTGAAGGTCGACGGTGCCGACGGTACTCCGCTCACTGTCGACCTGGTGGATCAGACGACCGGAAGGTGCGCACCACGATGAGAGAGATGGCACAGAGCCAGGCCGTACGCGTGGGGGTCGTGGGATTGGTCGTCACGGCCGCCGTCGTATTGGCATCGCTCCAGTATCAGAATCTGCAGTTCCTGAAATCGGGTGTCGGGTACAGCGCGGTGTTCGCCGACGCCAGCGGTCTCGCGCCGGGAGACGAAGTCAACGCCGCCGGAGTGAAGATCGGAACGGTGGATCGGATCGAGGTCGAGCACGGACTCGCGCGCGTGGATTTCACACTGGAAGGCTCGATCGGTTTGGGAGAAAGCACATCGGCAGCCGTCACCACGATGTCGTTGCTCGGCAAGCGAGCGATGTCACTCGATCTGGACGGTACGGGAAGGATCGCGGTCGGCGGCGAGATCCCGGTCGAGCGAACAAGATCGGCGTACTCGCTTCCCGACGTACTCGGTGACCTCACCACGACGGTCGAGGACATCGATCTCGACCAACTCTCCGAATCGCTCGACGCAGTGGGACAGGTGATGTCCGACAGTGCGCCGAACCTGAGGCCGGCACTGGACGGTGTCGCACGGATCTCCGACAGCGTCAATAGACGCGACGACATGTTGCGCACCTTGCTGTCCGATGCAAACGACGTCGCCGGGACGCTGGCCGAGCGTGGACCACAGGTCAACGCGCTACTCGTCGACGGCAACGCCTTGTTGGGAGAACTGGATCGGCGACAGGCGGCGCTGGGGGAAGTGATCACGAACATCTCGGCGTTGTCGACCCAGCTGAGCGGACTCGTCCACGACAACGAGGCGCAATTGCAGCCGGTCCTCGGCAAACTCGACACGGTTGTCGGCATTCTGCAGAACAACAAGGACAACCTTTCTCAGGGAATCGACGGTCTCGGTACGTACGTGGGCACGCTCGGTGACACCGTGGCCAGCGGCCCCTTCTACTACGCCTACGTCCAGAACCTGGTGCCGGCGCAATACACCCAACCGTTGATCAACGCGATGTTCGGGCTACCACCTGCGCCGCTACCGATTCCGGAGGTTCGATGATGGGTGCTTCACGAGTTCGCACTCCGCTGAACTGGCGTCGAATCGCCGTCGTTGGTGGAAGCGTCATCGGTGCGGCGATCGTCGTCGTGTCGGGATACCTTGCGGTGCAACATCTGCGCTACTACAACGTGACGGCCTACTTCACCTCGACGACCGGTCTGTATGTCGGTGACGACGTTCGTGTCGTGGGAGTCGACGTCGGCCGCGTCACCGCGATCGCCCCACAGGGAGATCGAATGCGCGTCGAACTGAAATTGGCGCGCGAGGTTCCCGTCGCCGAGGACGCGAAAGCGGTGATCGTTGCCCAGTCGCTGGTCTCGGCCCGCTTCGTGCAGTTGACGCCGGCGGTGACGGACGGCGCCGACGCACTGAATGACGGTGCGGAGATCCCACTCGACAGAACGGCGGTCCCGGTCGAATGGGACCAGATCAAGGAACAGCTGGGCCGGGCTGCCGATGCTTTGGGTCCCGACGGGGACGATCGCGGTCCCGCCGCCGACTTCCTCGACGATGCCGGATCCGCATTGGCCGGCAACGGGGAAGCGCTGGGGCGCTCGGTGACCGAACTCTCGGAGGCTATGAGCACACTCGACGAAGGCGGAGCCGATCTGTTCGGCACTATCCGCGGCCTGCAGACCTTCACGACCGCACTCGCCGCAAGCGACGAACAGATCGTTCAGTTCCAAGGACGACTGGCAAATGTCTCGAGTGCGCTCGCCGAGAGCCGGACGCAATTGGCTCCGGCTCTCGCCGATCTGGACGCCGCCGTCGTCGACGTACAGCGGTTCGTCGAACAGAACCGAACCGGCTTGACGGAGCAGATCGCGAAGTTGGCCGACGTGTCCCAGGTATTGGTCGACAAGCGCGCAGGTCTCGAGAAGGTACTGCATCTGGCTCCGACAGCGTTGTCGAACTACTACAACGTCTACCGGCCGGCCCAAGGAGCGATGGTGGGTGTGCCCGCATTCCAGAACGTCGGCAACCCAATCGACTTGATCTGCGGCGGAATCGCCGGCCTGGCCAACGACACCTCGAAGGGCGCGGATTTGTGCATCGAATACCTCGGCCCGTTGCTCAACACGATCAAGGCGAACTACCCGGACCTGAGCATCAATCCGACCCGGGCGCTCGGCGCTCTTCCGGATCAATTGGTGTACAGCGAGCCTGATCTGGAACCGACTGGCGCCTTGAGCTTTCCGACGGTACCGGTGGCGTCTGATCTGACCGGCTTGCTCATGCCGTCGACAGGATCACGATGATTGGCCGCCGGTGGGGAACAGTTTGTGTGGCGGCGAGCGCCGTGCTCGTTCTGACGGGTTGTCAATGGAGCGGGCTGAATTCGGTGTCGCTGCCGGGCGCGGCCGGCCGCGGTGAGGGAAGTTTCTCGGTCGTGATCGAGATGCCGGACGTCACGTCGATCAGTCCCAACTCTCCGGTCATGGTCAACGACGTGACAGTCGGAAGTATCAGTGCGATCGAGACCGACAACTGGCACGCACGGGTGACGGTTGCGCTCGACGGCTCGGTGTCGCTGCCCGCCAACGCGACTGCCAAGATCGGCCAAACCAGTCTGCTCGGATCCAAACACGTCGCGCTCGCGCCGCCCACCGAGGTGGCGTCGGAAGGGCGGTTGTCGGAGGGATCCGTGATTCCCCTTGCATCGGCCAGTGTCTATCCCACCACCGAGGAAGCGTTGACGGCACTGTCCTTGGTGCTCAACGGCGGTGGGCTGGCCCAGATTCACAGCATCACCACGGAACTGAACACTGCTCTCGGCGGACGGACGGATGCGGCGCGCGACCTGCTGAGCCAGATGGACACCGTGACCGAGACACTCGACCGTCAACGCGAGGCGATAGTCACGACCATGGAGAATCTCGACGTGTTCGCCGGCGAGATCACGGCTCAGCGAGACGTTCTCGGTGAGGCGTTGGAGACCCTTGATCCAGCCTTGGCGGAACTGAGCGCCCAACGCGTCGACCTGACCACCGCCCTCGATGCGGTCGGCAGGTTCGGGGACGTCGGGACCGATCTGGTCGACCGGACCCGCGACGATTTGAAAGCCAATTTGAGCGCCTTGGAATCGACGCTGCAGAAGGTGGTCGAAACGGGGCCGGACCTGATCAACAATTTGGGCAACCTGAGTACCTTTCCCTTCCCTCAGACGACCATCGACGACGGAATGCGCGGCGATTACACCAATCTGTGGGCGCTGATCGACCTCACGAGTAATCGTCTCCAGTCGGGGCTCGGCTTCGGCACTCCGTTCGGGGCGCCGCAAACCCCCGTGGAGAACGGAGTACTGGTCGATCCCTTGACCGCCCCACTCGGCACAGGGCAGCCCGGCCCACTTGGCACAGCGCAGCCCGCCCAGGGAGGTGGACGATGATTCTCACGAAGTTGGTGCGAAGGCAATTGACGATCTTCGCGATCCTGGCGGTGATAGGCATGAGCGCAGCGGCTATCTCGTACCTGAGAGTTCCGACCATGCTCGGCATCGGGCGCTATTCGGTGACAGTCGAACTGCCCGACGCCGGCGGCCTGTATCGGAACGCGAACGTGACCTATCGCGGCGACACCATCGGTCAGGTCAGGTCGGTGCGTCTGTCTCCGGGAGTGGTACGCGCCGAATTATCTTTGGAGAGTGCGGTTCCCGTTCCCTCCAGCGGGCTCACAGTAGCGGTGCGAAGCGTGTCGGCCATCGGCGAGCAATACGTCGACATGCAACCGAGAACCGCGGACGGACCCTTTCTGACCGACGGAGACGTGATCGGCCCCGACGCTGTCACGATCCCGACCGAGATCGGACCGGTCCTCGATCAGGCGCAGGCGATGCTCGCATCCGTACCGCAGGACAAGTTGCGATCGGTGATCGACGAGTCCGCGGCAGCATTCGGAGGCAGGGGAGAGGACCTGGCTCGTCTGCTGGATTCGACCACCTCGTTCGTCGATCAGATGTCCGCTGCCACAACGCCGGCTACGACGCTCGTACAGCAGTTGGATCCGCTCCTGCAGACACAGGTGGTGACGGGCGATCAGATTCGCCAGTGGGCGTCCAGTGTCGCTCAACTCAGTGGACAGTTGGAGGTCGCCGACGGGTCCGTGCGCAATATCCTCGAGACCGGACCGGGCTTCGCGACTGAAGCCGACCTGCTGTTTCAAGGCCTCAAACCCACTTTGCCTGTGCTGCTTGCCAATTTCACCAGCACCGCTCAGGTGGCTTTGACGTACAACGCCGGTTTGGAGCAGGTGCTCGTCATCTTGCCGCCACTGGTCGCGGCACAGGAAACCGTCGTACAACGCGGGCAGGTGGACGGCGCCGCGAACGTCAACTTCCATCTCCAAGCGCAGGACCCTGCGGCGTGCTCGACCGGTTACCTTCCTGCCGATCAGCGACGGGACCCGACCCAGACGAGTGTGCCGGACACCCCGGCTGATCTGTACTGCAAAGTGCCACAGAACTCGGTCTTCGCCGTTCGTGGATCTCGGAACATTCCCTGCATGGAGGTACCGGGCAAACGAGCACCGAGCCCGGAGATCTGCCGGAGCCCCGAAGCGTACGTGCCGTCGGGGACCAATGCACCCGGCGAGTTGTACACCGGGCCTGACGGAGTCGACTATCAACACACGGAGTTGGCTCCGGCTGACTCCGGCCCGGGGGAGGGTGAGCCGTGGCAACAGTTGCTGACGCCGACGAATCGCTGAGAGGTGAGGTGCTGGATCCGGTCGGAGGGAAGCGCGGTGTACTCACTGCCCTGGTCTGGATTGCACTCGCGGCTCTGAGCGTCGTTGTCGTCTTCGGTGCTCTGGCAGTTCAATCCGACCGGGCGCGCGAGACCCAGCGTCAAGAGTACGTCGACGGTGCGGTCGCAGGAGCCCTCGCTCTGATCGACGTTCACTCCGCCACAGTCGACGAGGATCTCGCGACGCTACAGGCGCTGAGTACGGGGGCCTTTGCCGACGAACTGAAGTCCGGCGAATCTGCGTTCGTCGCGTCCATCCGTGATTTTGCCGTCGATTCCGACGGGCGTGTCGACACCGCAGCCTTGGCATCGGAGTCCGGTACCTCGGGGGTGGTGCTGATCGCCGCCTCTGCTCAGGTCGCCAATTCAGCGGGAGAGTCTTCGGCTCGAACCTACCGTCTGCGCGTCGGTGTCGAGGACGTCGACGGGCGGGTACTGATGTCGAGTGTGGAGTTCGTGCCGTGAAGCGCATGGTCTTGGCGTTTGCAGCGCTGATCTTGGTGGGAGTCGGCGGGACTCTGCTCTGGAGTCACCACCGTTCGGCAGCCGCTGAAACCGCACGTGTAGAGGTGATCGGTGTGGCGCCGATGCTCGTCGAGTATCTCTTGACCTACAACAGCGACACGGTGGACGAGGATCTTGCACATGCTGCCGAGGGCGCAAGTGGAACATTTCAGGACGGCTTCGCCGAATTCGGATCGAAAACCGTTGCACCCCAGTCGAAGGAGCAAGGAATCAGCACGAAGGCGCGAGTAGTCGACGTCGGAGTGCTCTCCGCTGCTGCAGACCGAGCAGAATTGCTCCTGTTCGTCGATCAGATCACGACGAGTATCGCGCGGCCGGCACCAGCGTCGACGTCGAGCCGAGTCGAGGTGACACTCGATCGAGTCGACGGCACATGGCTGGTGAGTGCCATGACCCCCATCTAGTGAAGGTTGTCGCGGCCCGCCATGATCAGCCTGGCAGTGACTTCGAGCCGGTCTGCGATCTGCGAATAGGACTCGTAACCCATGCCGGCTCGAACAAGCGCTCCGGACCAGGAGATTTCGAGTGCTTCGAGTACGTCGGGATCGTATGACGGCCCCAGCGCCTCGATGAGCCGCTCGCGGATGTTCTTGCCGATACGTCCCCGAAGGTGTTCGACGTCGGGATCATTGCCCATCATCGCCGTGGTCACGGCCGCGGCCAGCTCCGGTTCGTCGGAAACGAGGAGTGCGACGCTTCGAAGGACCGAGCAGACCTGCGCTTCTCGTTCCGCCTCGGGGGAGGGCTCGTGCGGTACCGCGTCGAGTCGGCGCCAGAACAGTTCTGCCACAAGGTGACTCTTGGACGAAAAATAGGTGTATGCCGTGGCTGCGGCGACACCGGCTTCCGCTGCCACCATTCGTACAGTCAGATCGGCAAACCCTTTGTCGCGCAGGACCGTGATCGCTGCCGCGGTCAATCGATCGACGGTTTCGGCTTGCTGCTGTGTGAGCCGTCGACGAGTGGACTCGAACTTGGTCTTACCAGACATGTGTCCAGACACTACGGGATCAGACCCGTGCGAGCAAAGTGTGCGCTATCGCTGCTCGTTCTCGCTCCCGCTCGGCGTCATGTCTCGCTCCCGCTCGGTGGGACAGAATTTCGAACCCCCGCGATCGCTAAGTCCATGTGTTAGAACGATTTCTAGAACATGTTCGGAAACTGTGCCCAGAATCAGAGAGGCTGACGATGACGAAGTGGGACGAGACGTGCGACGTACTCGCTGTGGGATCAGGCGGCGGACTCACCGGCGCGTACACGGCAGCCCGCGAAGGCCTCGACGTCATTGCGATCGAAGCAACCGACAAGTACGGCGGAACAACGGCGTACTCGGGCGGCGGCGGAATGTGGTTCCCGTGCAACGCCGTTCTTCGTCGGGGCGGGGACGACGACACCATCGAGGATGCGCTGGAGTACTACCGATCAGTGGTGGGTGATCGTACGCCCGCCGACGTTCAGGAAGCCTACGTTCGAGGTGGCGCCGGGTTGATCGACTACCTCGAAGAGGACTCGAACTTCGAGTTTCAGATACTGCCGTGGCCCGACTACTTCGGTGAAGAGCCCAAGGCTCGAGCGAGTGGACGGCACATTGTTCCCAAGCCAATGAACGCGAACAAGATGGGTGCCCTTCGTGATTCGCTTCGTCCGCCGCTGGCGAGGGAACGGCTGGGGGAGAAGTTGCCGAAGTACCTCGTCGGCGGCCAGTCGTTGATCGGTCGATTCCTGTTGGCTCTTGCGGAACTCCCGAACGCCACCATGCACCTGAAGACCACTCTCGAAGAATTGGTCGTCGAGGACGGATCGGTCGTCGGCGCGGTCGTCGACCGAGATGGTCGGCGTCGAACCATTCAGGCACGCAGAGGAGTGATCCTCGCCGCCGGTGGATTCGAGCAGAACGAGACCTTGCGGGCCGAATTCGGTGTCCCCGGATCCGCTCTCGACACGATGGGCTGCCCCGGCAACCTCGGGAAGGCACACCAGGCGGCGGTCGCCGCGGGCGCCGACACCGACCTCATGGGAGAGGCCTGGTGGTCGCCGGGACTGACCCATCCGGATGGCCGCTCCGCGTTTGCGCTGTGGTTCACCGGCGGAATCTTCGTGGACGACGACGGTCGCCGATTCGTCAACGAATCAGCGCCGTACGACCGCTTGGGCCGCGCCGTCATCGAACACATGCGGGCAGGGAAAGTAACCACGCCGTACTGGATGATCTACGACAACAGCGAAGGCGCAGTGCCGCCGGTGAAGGCGCCCAACGTACCCATGGCACAGACGGAGCAGTATGTGGATGCGGGGTTGTGGAAGAGTGCACAGACACTCGAAGACCTCGCTGCCCAGATCGATGTTCCCGCAGCGGAACTGGTGGAGACCGTGAAGCGATTCAACGCGTTTGCGGCGACTGGCGTCGACACGGACTTCGGTCGAGGAGACGCTGCGTACGACCGCGCCTTCTCCGAGGGGGCTTCGCCGCTCGTACCGATCGACCAAGGGCCGTTTCACGCTGCCGCGTTCGGCATCTCCGACCTCGGGACCAAAGGTGGTCTACGCACCGACGCGACCGGGAGGGTGCTCAAAGCCGACGGTACGGCGATTGCCGGGTTGTACGCGGCGGGGAACACGATGTCAGCGGCAAGCGGGACTACGTACCCCGGCGGTGGAAACCCGATCGGAGCGAGCATGCTGTTCAGTCACTTGGCTGCACTCGACCTCGCGAAGCTGCCGTCTTGATCATCAGTCGCTCGTCTCGGGGATGTGGTCAGGCCTTGCCGAGTCCGGCGGCGATTCCCTTGTCCAGTTGGGTGAGCATTGCTGTACCCAACGACGAAAGCTGGGCGACCTGGCGATCGTCGAGGCCCTCGAAGAGGAGACCTTGAACTGAGGCGACGTGCGGCGGTGCGGCCGCGACCACCTTTGCCATTCCCTCGTCGGTGAGCACTGCGTTGGAGCCGCGGCTGCCACGAATGACTTCCCGTTTCACCCAGCCGGCCTTCTCCATCTTCGTGATCACGTGCGAGAGGCGGGACAGGGACGCGTTCGCGCGCTGGGCCAGTACCGACAACTGGAGCTTGTGGTCGGGGGCGTCCGAGAGTGCCGCGAGTACGAAGTATTCGAAGTGTGTGAGTGCCGAATCGCGTTGTAGTTGAGTGTCGAGTGCGGCAGGCAACCGTGTCACGAGAGCGATCAGTGTCAGCCATGCTTCTTGCTGCTCGGCTGTGAGCCACTTCGTCTGAGACTGCGCGTCGGGCTGCGCGGTCGGTTCACTCATCGGTGACTTCTCCTTCGGGTCGAGCATTCTTCGTGCACGGAGCGTGCTTGTGTACAGCGTCTCAGACGCATGTCCAGAAGAATCCTGCGGGGAATAGTTGCGGGACGCAAGTGTTGAGTTCTATATTAGGTTGAACCTTCAACTTACGACGAATGTCTATCCCGAGGAGTCCGTATGTCCACCACAACCATGCCTGCGCTGTATCTCAGCCACGGTGCTCCGCCGCTGGTGGACAGCGCGTTGTGGGTCGACCAGTTGGGGGCGTGGGCCGGCGATCTTCCGCGGCCGACGGCAATCCTCGTCGTATCGGCGCACTGGGAATCAGCACCGCTGACGATCGGATCGACGACCACGGGCACCCCGCTCATCTACGACTTCGGTGGTTTTCCCGAGAGGTTCTACCGCGCGAAGTACAACTCTCCCGGCGCTCCGGAACTCGCCGCCCAGGTTGCCGCGTTGATGCCGGACAACGAACGCGTGGTTCAGCAGCCGAATCGAGGCCTGGATCACGGTGCCTACGTGCCGCTCACGGTGATGTACCCGGACGCAGACATCCCGGTACTGCAAATTTCGCTGCCAACCCTCGATCCCGAGCGTTTGCTCCATCTCGGACAGCGCCTACGGCCACTCCGTGAGCAAGGTGTACTGATCGTGGGATCCGGATTCACCACGCACGGGCTACCGTTCCTGCGCGATCCGTCACCGGAGGCGCAGGCCCCGGGATGGTCGGCGGAATTCGACGCGTGGGCAGGGGAGAGGTTCGCTGCCGGTGACGTCGATTCCTTGATCGACTTCCGCGCTCAAGCTCCCGGGATGCCGTACGCGCATCCGACCATCGAGCACTTCGCCCCGTTGTTCGTCACGCTCGGTGCGTCGTCCGATCCGGAACAGGTGCCCACCCAGGTGATCGACGGATTCTGGATGGGGCTTGCGAAGCGCTCGATTCAGGTCGCCTAGAGATTTCAAATCGCGCAGAGAAGTCAGGTTGCGCAGAGAATCAGGTCGCCCAGGTGAGTCAGCTTCGATTGCGAAGGAACTCGAGCGCCTGGTCGCCGTGGGTGTTGGCGCGTAGTTCACTCGAGATGACTTTGAGGACGGTGCGGTCGGTGTCGATCACGAAGGTCGAGCGTTTGACCGGAGCCAACTTGCCCAGGAGTCCGCGCTTGACGCCGAACTGTTCGGCTACCTTGCCCTCGGTGTCGGCGAGTAGGGGGTAGTCGAAGGATTGTGCGGTGGCAAAGGTGGACTGAGCTTCGACCGTATCGGTGCTGATACCCGCCCGCGAAGCGCCCGCCGCGGCGAATTCGCTGCCCAGGTCACGGAAGTGGCACGCCTCGGCGGTGCACACCGGCGTCGAGGCTGCCGGGTAGAAGAAGAGGACCAAGGGGCCGTTCTCGAGCAGGCTCGTCAGCGAGCGCGGAGTTCCGTCCTGGTCGGGCAGCGAGAAATCGGGGGCGAGTTGGCCTGGTTTCATTCGGCCGAGGTTACCCGCGCACGACGACCGTGTGGGGGAGCCTGGGATGATGGAGGCATGCACGGCGAGCCCACCTCCATGTCCGCACGGTCGTCCGACACCGCGATCGTCGGTGACGCGTCCGATTCCACCACCACCCGGGAGCAGTTCCGTGCCCTCGCAGCTGAGCACCGGGTCGTTCCGGTCACTCGGAAAGTGTTGGCGGACTCCGAAACTCCGCTCTCGGCATACGAGAAGTTGGCCGGCAATCGTCCAGGCACCTTCTTGCTCGAGTCGGCCGAGAACGGTCGTTCGTGGTCGCGGTGGTCGTTCATCGGCGTCGGAAGTCCGGCTGCACTGACCGTCGTGGACGGAGAGGCGGCCTGGTACGGCAACGTTCCGGCCGGTGCTCCGGCCGGCGGCGACCCGATCAACGCGCTCGGCGCCACCCTCGAGCTGCTTCGTTCGGAGCGGCTGCCCGACCTGCCACCGCTGACCGGCGGAATGGTCGGATTCCTCGGCTACGACGCGGTGCGGCGCCTCGAGAGATTGGGTGACTCCGCGGTCGACGACCTGCAGATCCCCGAGATGGTCATGCTGCTTGCCGCCGACATCGCCGCAGTCGATCACCACGAAGGGGCGATCACCCTCATCGCCAATGCCGTCAACTGGGACGGCACGGACGAGCGCGTCGACACGGCGTACGACGACGCAGTCGCCAGGTTGGACGCGATGACTCGTGCTCTCGCGGCGCCGGCGAAATCGACGGTGTCGACATTTTCGAAAGCGACTCCGAACTACCGCCGTCAGCGCACCACCGAGAGCTTCGGTGTCGACGTCGAAAAGTTGATCGGCGACATCGAAGCGGGCGAGGCATTCCAGGTAGTCCTCTCGCAGAGATTCGAGATCGATTGCACTGCAGCGCCGATCGACGTGTACCGGATGCTGCGCGCGTCGAACCCCAGCCCGTACATGTATCTGCTCAATGTGCCGAACGGTGATGGAGAGACTGCGTTTTCGATCGTCGGTTCGAGCCCGGAAGCACTGGTCACCGTCGCCGAGGGCGTCGCGACAACACACCCGATCGCTGGAACCAGATGGCGCGGTGCCACAGAGGAGGACGACATCCTGCTCGAGAAGGACCTCCTCGCCGACGAGAAGGAAAACTCCGAGCACCTCATGCTCGTCGATCTGGGGCGAAACGATCTGGGTCGTGTCTGTCGCCCGGGCACGGTGAAGGTGCACGACTACCGGCACATCGAGCGGTACAGCCACGTGATGCATCTCGTATCGACCGTCACCGGTCATCTGGCCGAGGGAAAGCACGCTCTCGACGCCGTCACCGCATGCTTCCCCGCTGGAACCCTGTCAGGGGCACCCAAGGTCCGAGCGATGCAGCTGATCGAAGAACTGGAACCGACCAGGCGCGGTATCTACGGCGGCATCGTCGGCTACCTCGACTTCGCCGGCGACGCCGACACCGCGATCGCGATCCGAACGGCATTGATCAAGGACGGGATCGGATACGTCCAGGCGGGCGCCGGTGTCGTCGCCGACTCGGATCCGCTCTACGAGGACACCGAGGCCCGCAACAAGGCGATGGCAGTGCTGAGCGCGATTGCGTCGGCGCACACCCTGCGCACCATCGGAGGTGACGATCAGTGAGTGAGAACGAGTCGAGTGCAGCGGAGCCTACAAGCGTTTCTCGTGGCACCGCCGTGCCGAGAACGCTTCTGCTGGCGTTGTCGGCAGCAGCTCTGTGGGGCAGCTCACGAATGACGTGGGTTCATCTGACCTCGAGCGACGGCAAGACGCTGGAGAGGACGACGGATCTCGACGGCAGCACCTGGGCGGCGGCGATGACTCCGCTCGCGCTCGCGCTGCTGGCGGCGATCGCGGCGTCGTTTGCGGTGCGAGGTTGGGCACTTCGGGTAGTCGGACTGTTGGTTGCCCTCGTCGCCATCGCGGTAGCGGTTCCGGCAGTGCAGTTGTTGGTGTCCGGAGCCTCTGCGGACCGAGCGGTGGAGTTGGCCGAGTTGTCCGGTCACCCCGAAGATCTCTCGACGACTGTTTCGGTACTGCCTGCCTTGCTTGAGTTGCTCGGAGCGGTGGCGGCGCTCGGCGCGGCAGTACTTCTGATGCGCAAACCTCCAGTGCGAGGCGGGTTGTCGTCGAAATACGACAACCCTGCCGCGCGCCGCGAGGCCGCGGCCAAGCTCGGTCAGGGAGACAAACCTGCATCGGACGAGCCTGTGACACAACGGATGTTGTGGGATGCGCTCGACGCCGGAGAGGACCCGACAGCGACTGACGGGGACGACGGAGTTGGGGGAGACAACGGCGCGAAACCGGGGTCGTCCCACTGAGTAAGACTGAACCCTCACCTGCGTGGGTACCCCGACGGAGTAGCAAAATTTCGTCCCACTAGGCTGAGACCACCCTGATGACGTATCTCACATCGGGCTCTTGCCCAGAAAGGATTCGGGCCACGATGACCGTACTCGACTCGATTCTCGACGGGGTGCGCGCTGATGTCGCCGCCCGCGAAGCCGTACTCGACTTCGCTGCAGTCAAGGCTGCTGCGGCCGCTGCACCGCCTGCACTCGATGCTGCAGCAGCACTTCTGGAATCGAGCATCGGCGTCATCGCCGAGGTCAAGCGAGCGAGCCCGTCAAAGGGTGCGTTGGCCGACATTGCCGATCCCGCTGAGCTTGCCGCGGCGTACCAAGCCGGTGGCGCACGCATCATCAGTGTTCTCACCGAAGAGCGCCGTTTTCACGGCTCGTTGGCCGACCTCGACGCAGTCCGTAAAGCGGTCACCATTCCGGTGCTGCGCAAGGACTTCATCGTGGGGCCGTACCAGATTCACGAGGCTCGCGCTCACGGCGCCGACGTCATCTTGCTGATCGTGGCGGCACTCGAGCAGCAGGCGCTCGCCTCGTTGATCGATCGCACCGAATCTCTGGGAATGACTGCCCTCGTCGAGGTGCACACGGAGGAAGAAGCCAACCGCGCGCTCGAAGCCGGCGCCAAGGTGATCGGTGTGAACGCCCGCAATCTCAAGACTCTCGAGGTGGACAAGAACACCTTCGGTCGCATCGCTCCCGGTCTTCCGACCGAGACGATCAAGATTGCCGAGTCCGGTGTTCGCGGAACTGCCGATCTGTTGGCGTACGCCGGGGCGGGCGCCGACGCAGTGCTCGTCGGTGAAGGCCTCGTGACCAGCGGCGACCCTCGCAAGGCCGTCGCAGATCTGGTCAATGCAGGTGCGCACCCGTCCTGCCCCAAACCGTCTCGATAAATCGCTGCACCCGCCCGGCGTGCTTTGATGCACCCGGGCGGTGACCAGCGACACCGTTGGGGCAGACTGGTGGGGTGACTTCACGTACTCAGGAACCAGGCTCCGGTGCAATATTCAAGGGCGGCAATCTGCCGCCGGCCAGCGCGGGACTCACCGAGCGCTCCCACGATCCCGATGCCGGAGGCCATTTCGGCGTCTACGGCGGACGGCATGTGCCGGAAGCCCTCATGGCGGTTATCGAGGAAGTCACTGCGGAGTACGAAAAGGCTCGAGCGGACGACACGTTCTTGAACGAACTCGATCGCTTGCAGCGCGATTACACCGGGCGTCCGTCGCCGATTTTCGAGGCAACGCGAATGAGCGAGTTCGCCGGCGGTGCGCGCATCCTTCTCAAGCGTGAAGATCTGAACCACACCGGTTCTCACAAGATCAACAACGTTCTCGGTCAGGTTCTGCTGGCAAAGCGTATGGGCAAGACCCGCATCATCGCCGAGACCGGAGCGGGCCAGCACGGTGTGGCATCGGCCACCGCCTGTGCACTGCTCGGTCTCGAGTGCGTCATCTACATGGGTGCTGTCGACACCGAACGGCAAGCACTGAACGTCGCACGCATGCGCCTGCTCGGCGCGGAGGTCGTCTCGGTCGAGACCGGTTCGCGCACGCTCAAGGACGCGATCAACGAAGCCTTGCGCGACTGGGTTTCCCACGCGGACAACACCTATTACTGCTTCGGTACCGCGGCAGGTCCGCACCCGTTCCCCACCATCGTTCGCGACTTCCAGCGAGTGGTCGGCCTCGAAACACGCGTCCAGGTTCAGGCACTGACCGGCCGCCTGCCCGATGCAGTCACAGCCTGCGTCGGAGGCGGCTCCAACGCAATCGGAATCTTCCACCCGTTCATCGACGATCTGTCGGTACGGCTGGTTGGCTACGAAGCAGCCGGCGACGGTGTCGAAACCGGAAGGCATGCAGCAACGTTCGCCGGCGGTACCCCTGGCGCATTCCAGGGTGCCTACTCCTACCTGCTCCAGGACGAAGACGGTCAGACCATCGAATCGCACTCGATCTCTGCTGGTCTGGACTACCCGGGCGTCGGACCCGAGCACGCTTACCTGAGCGATATCGGGCGTGCGACCTACGAACCCGTCACCGACAGTGAAGCCATGGATGCGCTGCTGCTGCTCTCGCGCCGCGAGGGCATCATCCCGGCCATCGAATCGGCCCACGCCGTCGCCGGCGCACTCCGACTTGGCAAAGAACTCGGTGAGGGCGCGATCATCGTCGTCAATCTCTCCGGTCGCGGTGACAAGGACATGGACACCGCCGCAAGCTGGTTCGGTCTTTTCGACGGCGCCTCAGGTCAGGCAGCCGCTCCGGATGATGCAGCAGACGAGAACGACAACACGGAAGGCTCGGACAAGTGAGCGAACGACCATCACGCCTCGCACCCACCTTTGCCGCGTGCAAGGCTGACAAACGTGCCGCCCTCGTCGGTTACCTGCCTGCCGGTTATCCGACCGTTCCCGAATCGATCGACGTGTTCAAGGCGATGGTCGACGGTGGCTGCGACATCATCGAAGTCGGTGTCGCGTATTCCGATCCGGTCATGGACGGTCCGACCATCCAGCGTGCAGCCGAAACCGCACTCACCAACGGCGTTCGCCTTCGCGACATCTTCACCGTGATCGAGCAGATCAGTTCGGTCGGCGGCAAGGCCGTCGTGATGACCTACTGGAACCCGGTACTGCAGTACGGCGTCGACAAGTTCGCACGAGACCTCGCTTCCGCCGGCGGGCTCGGACTCATCACCCCCAACCTCATTCCGGAAGAAGCCGGCGCCTGGATGGAAGCATCCGAGGAGCACCACCTCGACCGGATCTTCCTTGTCGCCCCGTCCTCGACGGAAGAACGGCTCGCGATGACACTCGATGCGAGTAGTGGATTCATCTACGCGGCCTCGACAATGGGTGTCACCGGCGCTCGCGACGCCGTGTCGTCGATGGCTCCGGAACTGACCGCACGGATCCGCGCGCATTCCGACATTCCCGTCGGCGTCGGATTGGGAGTTCGCTCCGGCGCACAGGCTGCCGAAATCGCGGCATACGCCGATGCCGTCATCGTCGGCTCGGCTCTGGTCTCCGCGGTCGAGAACGGCCTGGGAGCCGTTCGCTCGCTCACCGAAGAACTCGCCGAGGGCGTCCGCTCGGCTACCGTGGCGTCGTGACCTCAACTGTGGACCTGCTGGCCTATATCCCCAGCCCGCCCCAAGGCGTCTGGTACGTCGGACCGGTGGCGCTTCGCGCCTACGCGCTCTTCATCATCCTCGGCATCATCGTCGCGATCGTGTGGGGAGATCGTCGTTGGGTCGCCCGCGGCGGCGAGAAGGGGACCGTTCTCGACATCGCGATCTGGGCCGTTCCCTTCGGTCTGATCGGTGGCAGGCTCTACCACGTTTTGACCGACTGGCCCGCTTATTTCGGCGAGAACGGTCAGCCACTCGACGCACTCAAGGTGTGGCAGGGAGGCCTCGGAATCTGGGGAGCAGTGTTCCTCGGCGGCATCGGTGCGTGGATCGGCTGCCGTCGACGCGGCATTCCGGTGTCCGCGCTCGGTGATGCGATTGCGCCCGGAATCTTGCTCGCGCAGGCCATCGGTCGTATCGGCAACTACTTCAACCAGGAGTTGTACGGTCGCGAGACCACCGTCCCGTGGGGCCTCGAGATCTTCGAGCGTGTGAACTCTTCCGGCCAGCTCGATCAACTGGCAGGTGTCTCCAACGGAGAAGTCATTCGGGTCGTTCACCCGACTTTCCTCTACGAAGCTGTGTGGAACGTCCTGATCGTGATCCTGCTGGTCCTCGTCGACCGCCGATTCAAGATCGGCCACGGACGCCTGTTTGCTCTGTACGTCGCGGGCTATTGCCTGGGCCGGTTCGTCGTCGAACTGATGCGCGACGATTTCGCCTACGAGATCGCCGGCATTCGCGTCAACACATTCACTTCGGGGATCGTGTTCTTCGCCGCACTGGCCTACTTCTTCCTGGCGAAGAAGGGTCGTGAGGATCCGGCTGATTTGAAGTCGAAGGACTACGTCGCTGCGGTAGCCGCCGGTGAAGCAGGAGTCGCGGCGCCAGTTACCGAAACTGATTCGGCGAAGGCCGACGCTGAAGATTCTGAATCCGATGCTGCTGAATCCGCTTCCAGTGAGGCAAGCGCCTCCACGGCAGCGTCGGATGAGTCGTCGGACGCGGTGAAGCTGTCGAAGAAAGACAAGCCGTGACAGGTCCCTATTCGCAGGGGGGATTCCCCGAGGATCAGGGACCGGTCTACGGCGCGCCCAATCCGTACGGATATCAGCAGCCATTGCCGCCTCCATCGATGTACGGGTTCGGAGATCCCTACGCCCCGTACGGTCGGCACCCGGTAACCGGGGAACCGTATTCCGACAAGTCGAAGGCCACCGCTGGACTGTTGCAGATCTTGCTGGGCTTCTTCGGAATCTGTGGAGTCGGGCGCCTCTATATCGGAAGTGTCGGCATCGGATTGTGCCAACTGCTCGGCATGTTCTTCGCGCTGTTCATGTCGGCGTTACTCATCGGAATTCCATTTGCGATCGGAATCTGGATCTGGGCGTTCGTCGACGGCATCGTGATACTTTCGGGCAATGCGCGGGACGGTGCTCGCCGGCCATTGCGAGGATGAGTCGCGAGCGCGAACCGAGGAAACATGTGTGGGGGACTGGCCTCGAGAAGGTCGAGCCTTCTCGAAGTCCGATAACAAAAGCTATTACGTACCGTCGTCGAATCGAAGGAAAGTACGTTGCCTAACTTGAACAAGAATCCGGAACCTTCCGAGTCGGGGGACTCGTCTGGATCACAGCCGCCGGTTCCACCGCAGTTCGGGTCGCCGTTCGACTACGACGCGACGGCGGATGCGTCGTTGACGGAAACCTCGGCACCCACCGAAAAGACGCCGTCGACGGAGACCACCGGCACCGGTCCAGGCTGGGACACGTATTCGGGAGTCGGAAACGGTCCGGGATGGGGAAACCACCCCATCTACCCGCCGCCGACCGGAACCGAATCGACCACAGCGTTTCCCGCTGCCGATTCTGATTCCACCCCGAATCAGCCAACAGCGCCGTACACGTCGCAGGAAAGCTACGCCGCTCAGAACTATCCGGCGACCGACTATCCGGCGCCGGACTACTCGAGGCCGACCCAAACCCCGACGGACGGTCCCGTCTACGGTGCACCGGCAGATCAGACTCCGAATCCCTACGCGGCTCCGCCGCAGGGCTACCCCCAGCCGGGATACTCACAGCCGGGTTACGGTCAGCCTCAGGGGTATCCACAAGCTCAGGGTTATCCTCAGCCTGGCTACGGCCTGGTCGACCCGTCCGCACCATACGGACGTGACCCGATGACCGGTGAACCGTACTCGGACAAGTCGAAGACGACTGCCGGATTGCTGGGCATTCTGCTCGGCGGATTCGGTGCAGGACGTTTTTATCTCAACCAGCCCGGCATGGCTGTCGCACAGATCGCGGTCACTTGGTTGACCTGTGGAATCGGTGGCATCTGGCCGCTCATCGACGGAATCATGATGTTGACCGGCAGTGTGCGCGATCAGTACAACCGCCCTTTGCGTAGCTGATCGAAACGATCGTCGGCAAGTGTGACCCCCTGATGCCTCGTTATCAGGGGGTCACCGTTTTGCTCTCGCGACCTGCGGTTATGGGCTGATAAACTAGCGCTCGTCGGCTGCATGTCCGCGTGGAGGTCGCCGAGTGCCGTTTTCTCGAATACCTGAACCTCGAGGCCTGTACGACCCCGATCAGGAAACCGATTCGTGTGGTGTAGCCGTGGTAGCAGACACCTCTGGACGCCACCTGCATTCCGTTGTCGACGATGCGCTCGCGGTCCTGGGCAATCTCTCCCATCGCGGCGCAGTTGGGCGCGAATCCAACAGCGGAGACGGCGCGGGCATTCTGATTCAGCTGCCGACGGAGTTCTTCGACGCGGTGACCGAGTTCGAGCTTCCACCACCCAACGCGATGGGTGAGAACACCTACGCGGCCGGAAACTGCTTTCTCCCGGTGGATCAGGAAGCACGTCGGCGCGCGGTAGTTCGGATACACCGGTACGCAGCGGCAGAAGGACTGCAGATTATCGGGTGGCGAGAGGTGCCGGTCGACCGAGACTGCGTCGGAACCGTTGCCGCGCAGTGCGCTCCGTACATCAGTCAGTGTTTTGTGACGTGCGCCGAGTCACGAGATCGTAGTGTGGGCGGAATTGCCTTGGACCGACGAGTCTTTGCCCTCAGGAGACAAGCCGAGCGGATTCACTGTGCCGACACTGCAGTGTATTTCCCCTCGTTGTCCGCCCGAACCATCGTGTACAAGGGCATGCTGACGCCGACGCAGTTACCCGGTTACTTCACCGACCTACGCGACGACCGAATGCGAACTGCGTTGGCAGTAGTGCACAGTCGATACTCCACGAACACATTTCCGTCGTGGCCACTCGCTCAGCCGTATCGCTGCATCGCCCACAACGGCGAGATCAATACGATTGTGGGAAACAGGAATTGGATGCGCGCTCGCGAGCCGATGCTGCGGAGCACACTTTTAGGTGGGGACATCGATCGCCTGTTTCCGATCTGCACCCCGGGAGGATCCGACTCTTCGTCGTTCGACGAAGTACTGGAGCTTTTGACGCTCGGGGGCCGCAGTGTGCAACACGCCATCGCGATGATGATTCCCGGAGCCTGGGAGAACGATTCTTCGATGCCCGACGAGATAAAGGCCTTCTACCAATTTCACGGTTGTCTGATGGAACCGTGGGACGGTCCGGCGTCCGTGACGTTCAGCGACGGCATTGTTGTCGGGGCCGTGTTGGATCGCAACGGTCTTCGCCCAGGGCGATGGTGGCGGATGAAGAACGACCGTATCGTGTTGGCCAGTGAGAGCGGTGTGTTCGACGCTCCCACGTCCGAGGTGTTGGAGAAGGGGCGCCTCGAACCGGGACGCATGTTTCTCGTGGACACCGCTCGCCATCGGATCGTTTCCGATGCGGAGATCAAGTCCGAACTCGCGAGCACAGCCCCCTACCGGGACTGGGTCGACGGGGGATTGGTCGACCTCGAGGAAATCCCCGAGACTGCGCCTGCCCGAGGCGATCCGGCTCCGCTGTTGCAACGGCAGTTGCTCTTCGGATACCACGCCGAGGACCTGCGGGACATTCTTGTCCCGATGGCAAGCTCAGGATCGGAGCCGTTGGGATCGATGGGTGTCGACACGCCTCTCGCCGTTCTTTCGGATCGGCCGAAGCTGTTGTACGACTACTTTATTCAGCTCTTTGCTCAGGTGACCAACCCGCCTTTGGACGCGATTCGCGAGGAAGTCGTCACAACGCTTGGTGTCACCCTCGGCGCTGAGCAGAACTTGTTCGAAGCGTCGGCGCTGTCGTGCCGAAGGATTGTTCTCGATAAACCGGTGATCGGACCGGTGAAGATGGCGAAGGTCGCCGAACTATGCGGCGCAAGAACTCCGAGAAGCGCTGTCCTACGGGGAGGTTTCGATCCGAGGGGCAGTCTCACCGAAGGCGTCGAGAGGCTTCGTGAGTCCGCCCGAACAGCCGCCGCAGCCGGTATCGAGATTCTGGTGATCTCCGACCGTGGATCAGGCCCTGAGCAGGCTCCCATTCCGTCATTGCTCGCAGTATCAGCCGTGCACCACGATCTGGTTCGTCATGGCCTGCGGACCAAGGTTTCCCTTGTCGTCGACTCGGGTGACGCGCGCGAAGTTCATCACATCGCGCTGCTGATCGGCTACGGTGCGGCGGCTGTCCACCCGTATCTTGCTCTCGAATCTGTCCAAGCCCTCAGCGAGCAGGACGAACTTCCCGGGATAGATCCGAAGACTGCGTCGGACAACTACCTGAGAGCAACAAATTTCGGCGTGCTCAAAGTGATGTCGAAGATGGGAATCGCTACGGTTCACTCCTACACGGGCGCACAGGTATTCGAGGCAGTGGGCTTGGGCCGAGAATTGGTCGACGAATACTTCTGCAACACACGAAGCCGGATCGGCGGGATCGGTATCACCGAAGTCGCGCGCGAAGTTCTGATGCGCCACACGGCTGCGTTCTCGTCGTCCGCAGTGCAGCATCGTCAGTTCGACAATCGTCAGTTGACCGACAGCGGACAATACCGGTATCGCCGCGATGGTGAATTGCATGTGTTCACACCCGAATCCGTGTTCTTCCTTCAGCATGCGACCCGGACCGGGCGAAGTGAGATGTTTCGTCGCTACAGCGATGAAGTCGATCGACTGAGCGCGCAGGGCGGAACACTTCGGGGATTGATTCGATTTCGGTGTGAGGTTCGTCCGCCGATTCCGCTCGATCAGGTCGAACCCGTCGAGTTGATTCTCGCTCGATTCAACACCGGTGCGATGAGCTACGGTTCCCTCTCTGCGGAGGCGCACGAGACGATGGCGGTTGCGATGAATGCTCTCGGCGGGCGTTCCAACACCGGTGAGGGCGGAGAGTCGCCGGAGCGGTTGCGTGACGACAAGCGTCGAAGCGCAGTCAAGCAGGTCGCGAGTGGGCGCTTCGGGGTGACCAGCGATTACCTGGTCAATGCCACCGACATTCAGATCAAGATGGCCCAAGGTGCCAAGCCCGGTGAAGGAGGGCAGCTTCCGGGGTCCAAGGTGTACCCGTGGATCGCGGAAACCCGGTACTCGACACCTGGAGTCGGGCTCATTTCCCCGCCCCCGCACCACGACATCTATTCGATCGAGGATCTCGCCCAATTGATCTACGACCTCAAATGCGCGAACGATCGCGCGCGGATACACGTGAAGTTGGTCAGCGCAGCCGGAGTCGGGACTGTTGCGGCAGGTGTGGCCAAAGCGCACGCCGACGTGGTGCTGATCTCCGGTCACGACGGCGGGACGGGTGCTGCGGCACTCTCGTCCATCCACCACGCGGGTACGCCGTGGGAGATCGGGCTGGCCGAAACTCAGCAGACCCTGGTGCTCAACGGGTTACGCGATCGGATCGTCGTCCAGTGTGACGGGGGTTTGCGCACGGCGCGGGACGTCGTCGTCGCCGCGTTGCTGGGAGCGCAGGAGTACGGGTTTTCCACGGCGCCACTCATCGCGGCCGGGTGCGTCATGATGCGGGTATGTCACCTCGACACCTGCCCTGTCGGAGTAGCGACGCAGAATCCCGAACTGCGCGAGCGATTCACCGGCCGACCCGAGTACGTCGAGAACTTCTTTCGCTTCATCGCCGACGACGTACGACGGCTGTTGGCAGAACTGGGGTTTCGAAGTATCGACGATGCTCTGGGGCACGCAGACGTATTGGAAATGTCTCCGGCGGTGGCACATTGGAAGAGTCGCACGTTGGACCTCTCACCACTCTTCGACGTTCCGGCCGCGCCGGCCGGCGCGGCCTACCAACCGTATGTACCTACTTCGAGCGAACTCGAACGCACCCTGATCAAGTTGGCTGCGAACTCCCTCGAGGACGCTCGACCCGTGCATATCGAACTGCCAGTACACAATACGGATCGAGCGGTGGGAACGAGGCTGGGCGCTGAGGTGACCAGACGCTACGGCGCCGTCGGGCTACCTCAAGGCACCATCGACGTCATGCTCCGTGGAACGGCAGGCCAGTCACTCGGTGCGTTCCTGCCACCGGGCATCTCGCTGGTCGTCGTCGGCGATGCAAACGATTACGTGGGAAAGGGGCTCTCGGGTGGACGAATCGCGCTTCGGCCGAGTGAGGACGCACCCTTCGTGGCCGAGGAGCAGGTGATTGCCGGCAATACGCTGCTGTACGGCGCTACGAGCGGTGCGCTCTATGCCCGGGGGCGTGTCGGGGAACGATTCGCGGTGCGCAACTCGGGTGCGGTCGCTGTGGTGGAAGGCGTCGGCGACCATGCGTGCGAGTACATGACCGGGGGTCGCATCGTCATCATCGGCCCAACCGGTAGGAACCTTGCTGCGGGAATGTCCGGCGGACTTGCCTTCGTACTCGACGTGAAGGCAGAAAAGGTCAACCGCGACATGGTCGTTCTGGAGCAGCCCTCGGCGGAAGACTGTCGTCAGCTGGTCGACATTCTCGGCGCGCATTTGGCCGCTACCGGTTCGCCGGTGGCGGCGAAACTACTCGACGACTGGGGTGGACAGAGTCCGAGATTCACCAAAGTCTTGCCTGTCGATTATCAGAAGGTCGTGGAAGAGAACCAACTGGTGGAGCCGGCTCATGCCTGACCCACGCGGGTTCCTCAACGTGAAACGATCCGACGCACCGACCAGACCGCCCGATGTGCGTGTCGGCGACTGGGCGTCGGTAGACGAGTCGCTGGATCCCGTCGTGCGAAATCGAGACGTATCTGCACAGGCCTCGCGTTGCATGGACTGCGCTGTGCCGTACTGCCATTCGGCCGATGTGGGGTGTCCGCTCGGCAATCTCATTCCGGAATGGAACGACCTGGTTCGGCGTGGACGGTGGTCCGAAGCCTCGGAGAATCTGCATTCCACCAACAATTTCCCCGAGTTCACCGGACATCTGTGCCCCGCACCGTGCGAAACGGCGTGCGTTCTCGCACTCGACGGCGAGCACACGTCGGGGGGTGTCACCATCAAGCGCATCGAACAGGCAATCGTCGACAACGCCTGGGAGTCGGGTTGGTTGGGGCCGCAGGCACCGGTAGTTCACAGCGGAAACTGTGTTGCGGTTGTCGGTTCGGGACCGGCGGGACTGGCCGCAGCTCAACAACTGACACGAGCCGGACACAGTGTCACGGTGTTCGAGCGGAGCGATCGGATCGGGGGACTGCTTCGCTACGGAATTCCGGAATTCAAGTTGCCCAAGGCCCTCATCAACCGGCGGCTGGACCAACTGACCGCCGAGGGGACCAGGTTCGTCACCGACTGCGCCGTCGGAGTGAACGTGAGCGCGCACGACCTCTCGACGGAATTCGAGGCGGTAGTCCTGGCGGTCGGGGCTGATCGTGCCAGAGACACCGACGTACCGGGTCGTAGTCTTCGCGGAATCCATCGTGCGATGACGTACCTGCGTGCGGCCAACCGCGAATGCGAGGGTGACGGTGCGTCGAGCATCTCGGCGCGAGGTAAGAACGTCGTGATCATCGGTGGCGGCGACACGGCCGCCGACTGCCTCGGCACGGTGCATCGCCAGGGTGCGCTCTCGGTGACGGAATTGGATTGCCACGTCCCACCTCCGGCACGCCGCGATCGAGATCGCGACCCATGGCCGTTGTGGCCGCGGGTCCTGCGCACCTCGCCGGCGGACGAGGAGGGCAGTGACAAACGATTCCGATGGGCGGCGCAGGAATTTCTCGACGACGGTGGGGGTGCGGTCCGCGCAATCCGGATGGTTCCGGTAGCCGTGTCACGAGCGAAGGACGGACAACGGACCCTGGTGGAGACCGGCGACACGACGGATCTGGTGTGCGAGATGGTCCTGCTCGCTCTGGGTTTCGACGGCGTCGAAACCGCCCCGCTGCTCACCGACCTTGATGTCGGCACCGATCCACTCGGCAGAATCGAGTGTGATGTCGGGTGGCAGACCCGGACACCCGGCGTATTCGTCTGCGGCGACGCGCATCGCGGGGCGTCGCTGGTCGTTTGGGCGATTGCCGAGGGACGGTCGGCCGCACGTGCCGTCGACGTGTTTCTCACAGGCGAGTCGGCGCTTCCGGCTCCGGTTCATCCAAAGGCATTTCCGCTGTTCGTGAGCTGACCAACTGAATCGAGTAAGTACAGAAAGTGCAGGTCGCAAATGCCGGATAGAAGTGCGGTGGGGTAGCGACTAGGCTCGAGCCGTGAACCGACGGACAAAAATTGTATGCACACTTGGACCTGCGACAGCTTCTGGCGACCGCATCCGTGAGCTCGTGGAGAGCGGCATGGACGTGGCGCGCCTCAACTTCAGCCACGGCGAGCATGCCGATCACGAAGAAAACTACATTCGCGTCCGCGCCGCGTCGGACGCCACCGGAAAGGCCGTCGGTGTTCTCGCCGACCTTCAGGGGCCCAAGATTCGCCTCGGCCGATTCAAGGACGAGCGGACCACCTGGGCCAACGGTGAAGAGGTTCGTATCACCGTCGACGACGTCGAGGGAACGCACGATCGCGTCGGGACCACGTACAAGGAATTGGCGCGCGACGCCAAGGCCGGCGATCGACTGCTGGTCGACGACGGAAAGGTCGGCCTGGTCGTCACGTCCATCGACGGCAACGACGTCGTCTGTCGGGTCACCGAAGGCGGTCCGGTCAGCAACAACAAGGGCCTCTCACTGCCCGGTATGAACGTCTCCGTTCCAGCCCTGTCGGGCAAGGACATCGCCGACCTCGAGTTCGCTCTCAAGTTGGGCGTCGACTTCATTGCACTCTCCTTCGTTCGCTCACCGGCGGACGTCGAATTGGTTCACGCCATCATGGATCGAGTCGGGCGCCGCGTTCCCGTCATCGCGAAGCTCGAGAAGCCCGAGGCCATCGACAATCTCGAAGCCATCGTGCTCGCGTTCGACGCCGTCATGGTCGCCCGCGGTGACCTCGGTGTCGAGTTGCCGCTCGAGCAGGTCCCGCTCGTTCAGAAGCGCGCAATCCAGATTGCTCGTGAGAACGCGAAGCCGGTCATCGTCGCGACGCAGATGCTCGAGTCGATGATCGAGAACTCACGTCCCACTCGCGCAGAGGCATCCGATGTCGCCAACGCCGTTCTCGACGGCGCCGACGCAGTCATGCTCTCGGGCGAGACTTCGGTGGGCAAGTACGTCATGGAAACCGTTCGCACCATGGCCCGCATCGTCGAGGCCGTCGAGAACGAATCAACCCGTGTCCCACCGTTGACCCACGTCCCGCGCACCAAGCGCGGTGTCATCTCGTACGCAGCACGCGACATCGGCGAACGTCTCGACGCCAAGGCCTTGGTTGCGTTCACTCAGTCCGGTGACACGGTGCGTCGACTGGCTCGTCTGCACACGCCGCTGCCGTTGCTCGCCTTCACACCGCTGCCCGCGGTGCGCAGTCAGCTGACGCTGACGTGGGGAACCGAGACGTTCCTGGTCGATGCGGTGGCCACCACCGACGAGATGGTGCGTCAGGTGGACAGTGCGTTGCTCTCCCTCGGGCGGTACGTCAAGGGCGACCTCGTGGTCATCGTTGCCGGATCCCCTCCGGGAACTGTCGGTTCCACCAACCTCATTCACGTCCACCGTATCGGCGAAGAGGACCACTGAGTGACCCACGCGAACGCGTCCACCGACCTCGGTACTCTCCTCGGTCTGTTGGATCTGGAGCAGATCGGTGAAGACGCGTTCCGTGGATACCACCCGAAACAGGTAGGTTCGCGGACGTTCGGCGGTCAGTTGGTGTCTCAGGCACTGATGGCCGCCGGGCGGACCGTCGACGGTGATCGCCCCATCCATGCGGTGAATGCCCATTTCATTCGCGGCGGAGATGTCAAGGCGCCCATCGAGTATCGGGTGGATCGTCATCGCGACGGGCGGGCGTTCGCCAACCGTCAGGTGACTGCCTATCAGGGTGAGAACGAATTGTTCGTGATGCTCGCGGCGTTCCAGGACTCCGGCAAGGGGCTCGACCATGCTGTCGAGATCCCGGATGTTCCACTTCCGGAGTCGTTGCCTCCCATCGGCGATCATTTGGTGGGGTACGAGGAAAAACTGCCGCATTTCAGTGCGGCGCTCAAGCCGATCGACATGCGGTACGCCAACGATCCGGCGTGGATCCTCAAGGGCACCGGCGAGAAACTCAACCACAATCGGGTGTGGATGCGCCCCGACGGTGATCTGCCGGACGATTCGCTCATTCACGCTGCGACGCTGGCATATTCGTCCGACACCACCGTGCTCGATTCGATTCTGACCACTCATGGTTTGTCCTGGGGTCATGATCGTATCGTCGCGGCGACGGTCAATCATTCGATCTGGTTCCATCGCCCGTTCCGGTTCACCGACTGGGTTCTGTACGCCACCGAATCGCCGGTCGCCGCAGGTTCGCGCGGTCTGGCAACCGGACGGTACTTCTCGGTGGAAGGACTGCTGTTGGCGACGGTGGTCCAAGAAGGAATGATCAGGCATTTCCCGCGCAAAGGGGAATGAGATGCGGGCCCGAGACTGAACTCGGGCCCAGAATCAAGCAGACTTGCGATATTGCGGTGAGAGTTCGTCGGCGCGGTCCCACGGAGACCAGTCGACTTCGCGTCCATCGAGTTGGGCCGCAACAACTTCCAAGCCCGCGTGCCAGCCGGCAGCGTGGGCGTACGCGGACTCTTCGTCTTCCATCGTGTGGGTGAGGGTCAGCCAGCAACCGCCGGTGCCGTCCGGTGCCAGTTCCCAATGCAGAGTATCTGCGTCCCAGAGGAATTCGAGAATTCGGTGCGGGTGGACGCTGATGACCGTCCCGCGCGTCACGTGATCTGCTGGCAGTCCGAATCGCTCGACTTGTTCCGGGGTCACCTTGAACAGCAGATCCGCGCCTGGAGTGAGATTGAAATCGACGTCCGCCGGGAACCAGGCGTCGAGGTACTCGCGTTCCGTTATCACTTTCCAGACCTTGTCCGGTGCGTGCGGAATTGCCAGTTGGAAGCTCAGTGACACCCGACCGTCATAGGTCAGGTTTATCTTGCCGTTGTCCATCGGTGCCTCCAATGCTTGGTGCCCGTGCGGTTGCCCCCATCGTGCCATCTAATTGCTTGGGATGGAATAACTGCAGGTCAGATCGTTACCTATTGATAGGTTATGTCGATTTGTCTCGTTTTGAGAGCGGCGTTCCGGATGCGTTTCGTGGCAGTGAGACAAACGCGCGGTACGCTGACCACGCACGACTGGCGCGGGTGGGAATTACCACCGGGGAGTGCACATCGCGAGGCATCGACCGCCTGGGTGCTTCACACATCTTGTGTGAAGGGGATCCATGTCTATCGAGAATCGGCCCACCGAAAATCTGTCTACCGAAAATCTGCCCAGCCAGAACGTGGCCGCTCGAATAATCGACGGACGCGCAATTGCCGATGCTGCGCTCGCGGACCTGTCAGTGCGCACCAGGCAGTTTCGTGATGAGGCGGGGCACGTTCCTTGCCTGGCCGCCGTCATCGTGGGAGCGGACCCGGCCTCGAAGGCGTATGTACAGATGAAGGCCAAACGATCTGTCGCCGTCGGAATGACGTCGCGGACGGTCGAACTCCCGGTGAGTACAACCACCGAAGAACTGGTCGACGTGCTGAGAGCGTTGTCGGCGGACCCTTCGATCGACGGCATACTGCTGCAACACCCGGCGACAGGCCACATCGACGAACGGGCCGCGTTCGATGCCATCTCGGCCGACAAAGACGTTGACGGCGTTACCTCGGCAGCGTTCGCGGCAATGGCGTTGACCGGTGGGGGATTCGAATCATGTACACCGAGTGGCATCCTGCGCCTGCTCGACGCCACAGGCGTCGAACTCACCGGAAAGCATGCTGTCGTGGTCGGCCGAAGCCCGATACTCGGATTGCCGATGGGAATGCTCCTCCTGCGTCGAGGCGCAACGGTGACATACTGCCATTCGCGCACCGTCGACCTGGCCGCCCACGTCGCCTCGGCAGACGTCGTCATCGCGGCCGTCGGTGTTCCGGAACTGATCAAAGGGACGTGGATCAAGCCTGGGGCAGTGGTGATCGATGCGGGGTACAACGAGGGCAACGTCGGAGATGTGGAGTACGCCGCTGCGCTCCCACATGCCGGTGCGATCACACCGGTGCCGGGTGGCGTCGGCCCCATGACGGTGGCAGTCCTGCTGGAACAAACACTGGCAGCAGCAGTTCGAGCAGCGGAAGTTCGGGCATGTAGTGAAAATCATGACAGTCGTGTTGAACCGGACCCCGCAATCGCCTCGGATCGATTGTGAGACCTCGGTTTCGAGACGGAGTATTCATCCGCCCCGCGATTACCGAATTACCGCGTCGAGCACCGCTGCGCTGGAATGGCTGAGCTGAGCGCGCAATTGGGTATTCGACAGTCAGCTGTCTGCCTTGGGGATGTCGATCGTCAACTGGGACGGTGAATCGGATGTCGATACGGTGTATGCCGGACGGATGTCGACCGTGCCGACAAACGACTGCAGGATCGCACTGTTCCTGGCTGCACTGTCTATGCGCGTGATGTTTTCGCCCTCGTGAGACACGGAGTTGAGCGACGAATCCGATTGGACTCCCATCAGGTCGACTTGAAGTATCGATCGACTTCCGACGTCCACGACTGTGCTGTCACCCGCTCGGATTGCTTCACTGACGTATTCGGTTTTCCAGAACACTGATCCATTTCCGTCGAATCGGTAGGTGATTCGGGTGAAACCATCGTGATCGGTTACGTCGATCTCGGTCACGTCGACGCGCGGATTCGGTGAAGGGATCTCCGTGTCGTTCGGGAACGGAGCAAGCGTGGAGATCTCGGTTGGTGGGGCATCGATCGGGGGAGTGCCGACCTGAAGGGTGCCTGTCTGTGTTGCAGCATCAAGGACGGTCTGGGTGGAAGATTCGCCGGCAGTGTTGGATTCGCCGGCAGTGTCGGATTGGCCGTCTGTTTGACACCCGGTGAGCAGCGCGAGAATCGATATGGCTCCGAGCAGAGCAATCAGGCGACGACCGTTCATGGATCGAATCTAACGGCGGTCGATCTGGGGTACAGCCGAATGCCGAAACCTTGCGGTGCGGCCAGCTGCGGCAGGTGGTGCCCTCGGTGAGACTCGAACTCACACTGGACGGGTTTTGAATCCGTTTCCTCTGCCAATTGGGATACGAGGGCTTGTTGCGATGACTACATTAGAAGATGCGATTTCAATGTCAAACACCGGTACCCTCTAATCGTTCGCGTCTCGTGTCGGGGCGGTTCGATGGAGGAGGATGGTGGCCATGAATTCGCCGCAGCCGCAAGGCAATCAGCTCGCACCCCGTCGTGTTGTCGTCGCTGAAGACGAGGCGTTGATCCGCATGGATCTGGTCGAGATGCTCCGCGAAGAGGGCTACGACGTCGTCGGTGAGGCGGGTGACGGGCAGGTCGCGGTGGAGTTGGCCGAGTCGCTCAAGCCTGATCTGGTCATCATGGACGTGAAAATGCCCAGGAGAGACGGCATCGACGCCGCTTCGGAGATTGCCGCCAAACGCATCGCTCCTGTTGTCATTCTCACAGCGTTCAGTCAGCGCGAGTTGGTCGAGCGCGCACGCGATGCCGGCGCCATGGCTTACTTGGTCAAGCCGTTCTCGATCAGTGACCTCGTTCCCGCTGTCGAATTGGCGGTCAGTCGTTTCCGCGAGGTGACGGCGCTCGAGCGTGAGGTCGCTGATCTTTCGGACCGGCTCGAAGCACGCAAGCTGATCGAGCGAGCCAAGAGTGTTCTGATGGTTCGCCAAGCGCTCACCGAACCTGAGGCGTTCAAGTGGATTCAGCGCGCCGCGATGGATCGGCGCTCCACGATGAAGGCGGTCGCACAGGTCGTACTGGAAACTCTGGGCGGTGAACCGGACGCTTGAGCAAAGTGTCCGGGTTATCCGGCTGCACTGAGTGGCTGCGTCGCCCGTCGAAACGTCGCGCAGCGCTACAGCCGTGTAAACACTGTGCACCTTCAGATAACAGTCAGGTCACAGGGCTTTCTTGAAGGATCGCGAAACGGTTCCAAGGTCTAGCGTCTGATCCCACAGCGAGCGCCAGTTCGGGTGGCGCGAGCACCGGCTGATCTTAGGAGCGTGGGATGGCTAGACGAACACTTGTGCGTACTGCTGCAGTTCTCGGCGCGGCATCACTGGCACTTGCAGGCTGTAGCTCGGACAAGTCGGATGACTCGTCTTCGAGTGGCTCTACGTCCGGCGCTTCTGCCGCGACGACATCCGTCACGACTGATTGCACCCCGGAGCAGGCCAAGGCCGGCGCCACCCCGTCCACGGAAGCGCTGCGCATCGGCACGCTTCTTCCCGATACAGGCAGCTTGTCCTTCCTCGGGCCGCCGATGGTCGCGGGCACCCAGCTGGGAGTCAACGACGTCAATGCAGCCGGAGGCGTTCTCGGCCAACCGGTCCAGCTGATTCCCGGCGATTCGGGTGACACCACAACGGACACCGCCAATACCACCGTCGACCGCGAATTGGCTGCAGGCACTCAGGTCATCGTCGGCGCCGCGTCGTCCTCGGTCTCGCTCAAGGTGATCGACAAGATCGCCAGCGCAGGCGTCGTGATGTTCTCGCCTGCCAACACCTCGGACCAATTCGTCTGCTACCCCGACAAGGGCATGTACTTCCGCACCGCTCCGACGGACGTACTGCAGGCTCAGGCCGTCGCACAGCTCATTTCGGACGACGGTGGTCAGCGCGTAGCGATCATGGCCCTCAACGACCCGTACGGGACGGGTCTGGCGGACAACATCGAAAAGAATCTGATCGATTCGGGTGTCCCCTCCGATCAGATCGAGAAGATCATCTACGACCCGAACGCGCAGTCGTTCAACTCCGAAGTCGATCAAGTCAAGAACTTCAATCCGGATGCAGTGGCATTGGTGGGCTTCGAGGAGTCGGCGAAGATCATCACGCGCATGCACGAAGTGGGCATCGGCCCGTCGGACGGAATGGCGATGTACGGCGTCGACGGCAACATGGGTAACGCTCTCGGCGAATCCGTGGCGAAGCCGTTGCTCGACACCATGCAGGGAACCACGCCCCTGACGGACGTCGGAGCTGCCTTCCAGGATCGTTTGAAGGCTGTGAACCCCTCTCTGATCGACTTCAACTACGCCGGAGAGTCGTACGACGCGGTGGTGATCTCAGCGCTCGCTGCCGAGCAGGCGAAGTCGACGGCCGGTACCGACATCGCGGCCAACATCAACAGCGTCACCGAAGGCGGCACCAAGTGCACGTCCTACGTCGAGTGCCTGCCGTTGGTGAAGGCGGGAACCGACATCGACTACGACGGCATCACCGGTGAGTTGGACTTCAACGATTCGGGGGAGCCGTCCATCGGTTCGTACGGAAAGCTCAAGTTCGGCCCTGAGAACACCCTGACCACAGAAGGATTCGTGGTGGTGGGCAAGTAAGTCGTGGGCAAGTAAGCAGCCAACGAGAATGGGCCAGGGTCGCGAGACCCTGGCCCATTCTCGTGTCTGTCCTACTTCTCTTTGCTTCCGGCGAGCGTTCCCAAGTACAACTCGATCACCTTGGGGTCGTTCATCAGATTGGCGCCGGTGTCGGTGTACGCGTTCTTACCCTGATCGAGTACGTAACCGCGGTCGCAGATCTGAAGGCAGCGGCGCGCGTTCTGCTCGACCATGATGACCGAGACACCCGCAGCATTGATCTTCTTGCAGCGGATGAACACCTCGTCCTGGAACATGGGGGACAGGCCCGCGGACGGTTCGTCGAGCAGCAGCACCGACGGATCCATCATCAGGGCCCGGCCCATCGCGACCATCTGGCGTTCGCCGCCGGAGAGTGCGCCGGCCTTCACCTTTCGTCGTTCACTCAGAAGAGGGAACAGTTCACTCACGAAGGCGAATCGTTCCGCGAATGCCTTGGGCCGCAGATAAATGCCCATCTCGAGGTTTTCTTCGATGGTCAGAGTCTGAAAGACGTTCTGTGTCTGAGGGACGTACCCGACTCCCTTCTGAACGAGGACGTGAGCGGGCGCAGACGTGATGTTGTCCTCGCGTAGGGTGACCGACCCTTCGCGTACCGGTATCAGTCCGAACAGTGATTTCAGGAGTGTCGATTTGCCTGCGCCGTTCGGTCCGATGATCCCGACGATTTCCCCTTCCTTCAGGAAGAAGTTGCATTCACGCAGGATGTTGACGCCGGGAATGTAGCCCGCGACGAGGCTGTCGGCGCGGAGCAGGGCACCTGCCGACAGTCGCTGATGCTCCTCGGCCGTCGCGGCGAACTCTGCAGGCGTGAGTGAACGTGCGTGGTTCTCGCTCATGGCTTCTCGTGCCTTCCGCGCGGTTCCTCGGGACTCGATTCCAGCGTCGCGGCGAGATCGGCCGGAAGGTTGTCGACGTCGGGTTCCGACAGGTCCCCGCCCGACTCGAGGGTTTCGACCTCAGCTTCAGCGAGGGCGGCGGCCAGAACGGCCGTCTCGCCCACCGGATTTCCGTTGTCGTCGAACTCGAGGGCCTGGTCATGGTGGCTGCCCAGATATGCGTCGACGACGGCAGTATTGGACGAGAGCTCGTCCGGGGTGGATTCGGCGATGACGCTGCCCTGCGCCATGACCACCACCCAATCGCTGATATCTCGGATCACGTCCATGTCGTGCTCGACGAACACGACGGTCATTCCGTCGTCGCGCAATGACTTGATGTGTCCGAGCAGGCTTTGCGTCAGAGCAGGATTGACCCCAGCCATCGGTTCGTCGAGCATCACCACCGAGGGCGAGGTCATGAGTGCGCGAGCCATTTCGAGCAGTTTGCGCTGCCCACCGGAGAGTGAACCGGCGAGGTCGTCTGCCTTGGTGTCGAGTTTGAATCGTGCGAGGAGTTCGTTGGCGCGATCGGTGATCTCGCGTTCCTGGCCTTTCCAGATCCACGGGACGAGAGATGCAAAAATGCGTTCACCACGTTGGCCGGTGGCACCGAGACGTACGTTGTCCAGCACGGTGAGTTTGGAGAGCGCCTTGGTCAACTGGAACGTCCGTACCACTCCTTTCCTGGCTACCTGGTGGGGATACATGCGGCCCAGCGATTGACCGTCCATCGACCACGTACCGGTGTCCGGCCGGTCGAATCCGGTAAGGAGGTTGAAGAGCGTCGTTTTTCCGGCACCGTTGGGACCGATCAGACCCGTGATGCACCCTCGTTGAATTTCGAGGTGATCGACGTCGACGGCCTTGAGACCGCCGAACGTCCGCGAGACGTTGTCAGCGACCAACACCGGGTCGGGTTTCGCCGATCCGGGAAGGTGAGGAACGTCGGCAAAGATCTGTGCTCTGGTATCGGCGTCAAGCATTGAGTTGCACCTCCCGCTTGTTACCCAGTATTCCCTGCGGTCTGAAGACCATCAGGAGAGCAATCATCAATCCGAGCAGGACATACCTGGTGGCTCCGACCTGTTGTTCGGTCAGCGAGAGCAGCGGATTCTCGCCGGAGATCGCCTGACGCAACAAGGCGTCGGGAATGGCCAGGAGGAACCAGAACAACATCGCGCCGACCACCGGGCCGAACACCGTTGCCGCCCCGCCCAGAATCAGTGCGCCGAACGCGAAGAACGTCTGCGCGGTCGAGTAGAAATCCGGGTTGATGGACTTGGTCTGCAGGGCGTTGAACACCCCGGCTAGACCACCGATCACGCCGCCGAGAACCAGCGCCTGCATCTTGTACACGAACACGTTCTTGCCCAACGATCGCGCTGCGTCCTCGTCTTCGCGTACCGCCTTGAGGACGCGCCCCCACGGACTGTGCGTCAACAGGTAGACGAATCCGCACAAGATCAAGACCAGCGTCCACCCCACGACCATCGACCAGAGGTCGTCTCCGTAGAACTTCACGCCGAGAAATGAGTACTGCTTGGCCGAGTCGAAGGGGCTCAGTGCGGTGAACGGGTCTGCGAAACCGAACAGGCCATTGGTGGAACCGGTCACCGAATCCGACGCGGTCGAACGGAAGATCAGACGCAGGATCTCCGAGGCCGCGATGGTGACGATGGCGAGATAGTCGGCGCGCAGACGCAGCGTCGGAATACCGAGCACGAGCGCGAGAAGGCCGGCTGCGGTGAGTCCGACGAGGATGCCGAGCCACAACGGCTGGTCGTAGGTCACGGTCATGATGCCGACGCCGTAGCCGCCGAGAAGGGCAAAACCGATCTGACCGAAATTGAGCAGTCCGGCGTAGCCGAAGTGCAGGTTCAACCCGATTGCCAACAGTGCGTAGAAGATTGCCGACGGCCCGATCAGCTGGGCGAAGGAAACCTGGAAAGCTCCCATGATGTCCATATTCGTCACCCGATCCTTTGTCTGGATCCGAGGATGCCCTGAGGGCGAACCACGAGGATCACGATCAAGACGAGAAGTCCGCCGATGTATTTGAGGTCTGGGTTGATGATGAGCGTCGAGAGTTGGACCAGAAGTCCGACGATGACGCAGCCGAGTAGCGCTCCGTACGCGGTTCCCAGACCACCGAGTGTGATTCCGGCGAACATGAGCAGCAACAGTTTGAAGCCCATTTCCCACTGGACGCGTCCGCCGAGTTCGGAGATACCGAACAGCACGCCGCCGAGTGCGGCCAATCCGCCGCCGAGACCCCAGACGAACATGATCACGCGCTCGACGTTGATTCCGGACGAAGCGGCGAGGTCCCGATTGTCGGAGACGGCGCGCATGGCCTTTCCGATGCGAGTCTTCTGCAGAAGCAGTGCGACGCCGACCAGGACGACCAGACTGACGATCATGACTATCGCGTTGGCGTCGGTCAGTGCGATCGGGCCCCAGTTCTTCTCGACCTGGCCCTGGTAGTCGTCGAACGGTTCGGCGCGGTCGGAGAAGAAGATCAGGATCAAGTAGCGCAATGAAATCGCGAGACCGATCGAGACCACCAATTGCGCGATCAACCCGGTCTTGCGCTTACGCAGTGGTTTCCAGACGATTCCGTTGGTCAGCAGGCCGATGCCGATGCCGACGAAGATCGCGAGGATCGTGGCGGGAATCAGCGGAACGCCGAAGGACGTGTTGATCACCCAGGCAGCAACGGCTCCCAACGTCACCATCTCGCCGTGAGCGAAGTTGGTCAGGCCAGTGGTGCCGTAGATCAGGCTCAAACCCACACCGGCGATCGCGATCACGAGGCCGAACCGCAGACCGTCGACCGTCGTGCGGATCAGCTTCTCGCCGAAGCTGACATTCGAGGCGGTACGTACCTCGCCGAACGAGAAGATCACGGTGTTCGCGCGGCCGGCCACCACCTCGCGTTCGACAGCGGCTTGCACACTGACCCCGTCGGGAAGTGTGTCGGCAACGATCTCGAAGGTGTAGGTGCCCGGTGCCACGGCCAGTTCCCAACGGCCGTTCGATGCCGATTCTCCGGTGGCGACTTCCGTGCCGGAAGAATCGAGTGCACGGACGGTGACGCCCTCGAGGCGTGTGCCGCCGTTGTTGAGATTGCCGCTGACGGGGACAGCGTTGTCGGGAACCGGTGCTGTCGGTGTTGCGGATGCTGTCGGGGTCGGCGGTGTAGGGGAAGTGGTCGGTTCCTGAGCCGAAGCAATTCCGGCCAGGCTGAGTAATGCGAAGAACGTCAGTAATGCAAAGGCCAGTAGTCGGCTGAGTGTCGCGAGGGTCTGCCGTTTCACTACGGGTGGGGCCACGTACGTCCTCCGAGCGGGTCGGGAATAGCGCGTCTGGACAAAGGTGCCGCGCAGCACAGGGATTGTTTCGTTGCTGCGATTTCCGGACTCTAACGGCTCCGTTCGCTTCAGATGGGGTTCTGAGATTTCCGGGATGTTTCGGTTCCGTATCGAAGGCCGAAGGCTGCATCAATTGTCCGATTCTTGTGTCTGTTCCTGCGTAAACAACGGCGAAGGCGTCGATGTCGGTCGCGATCCCTAGACTGATGAACCGTGAGCCCCGCAACCACAACTCGGTCCAGCACGTCCACCGCTTCAGCCGGCACCACCGGCAAGGCGGACGATCGCCCTCTTCTGATGCTTCTCGACGGGCATTCGTTGGCATTTCGCGCCTTCTATGCGCTGCCTGCAGAGAACTTCAAGACACACAGTGGGCAGGCCACCAACGCGGTGTACGGCTTCACGTCGATGTTGATCAACCTTCTTCGTGACGAGCAGCCCACCCACTTGGCCGCGGCTTTCGACGTGTCGCGTCAGACGTTTCGCGCCGACCTGTTCCCCGAATACAAGGCGCAGCGCGCGAAGGCTCCGGACGAATTCAAGGGCCAGATCGACATCACCAAGGACGTTCTCGGCGCGCTGGGCATCCCGGTCATGGCCGAGGAAGGTTTCGAAGCCGACGACGTGATCGCCACCTTGACCACGCAGGCGGAGGCACTCGGATACCGGGTTCTCGTCGTGACCGGTGACCGTGACTCGCTGCAACTGGTGACCGACAACGTCACTGTGCTCTACCCGAAGAAGGGCGTCTCGGAGCTCACCCGATTCACACCGACGGCCGTCGAGGAGAAGTACAGCCTCAGCCCGTCGCAGTATCCGGATTTTGCTGCCCTGCGCGGCGACCCGAGTGACAACCTCCCCGGCATCCCCGGCGTCGGCGAGAAGACCGCCACCAAGTGGATCCGTGAGTACGGCGACCTGCAGGGACTGGTAGACAACGTGGACAAGGTCCGCGGCAAGGTGGGCGACTCACTGCGGGAGAACCTCGCGAACGTCTTGCTCAATCGTCAGCTCACCGAAATGGTTCGCGACGTTCCCTTGCCGTACACGCCCGAGCAGTTGGTGTTGGCCCCGTGGGACCGCGAGAAGATTCATGCGTTGTTCGACGATCTCGAGTTCAAGGTTCTCCGCGATCGACTGTTCGCGACCCTGTCGTCGTCCGAGCCCGAAGCAGAGGAAGGGTTCGAGGTCAGCGGCGACGCACTCGCCCCGGGTGCGGTTGCCGCGTGGCTCGACGCCCACGCGCGAACCGGTGAGCGTCACGGCGTGACGGTGCTCGGAACCAGAACTCCGTTCGCCGGCGACGTCACTGCACTCGCGATCGCGGCCTCCGACGGTGAATGTGCATACATCGCGGCGTCGACGGCAACACCGGAAGACGAAGCAGCTCTCGGTGATTGGCTCGCCGACGCATCGCAGCCGAAGGCGCTGCACGAAGCCAAGTGGGCGATCCATGCTCTGCGTGGGCGTGGTTGGACGCTCGGTGGACTGACCAGCGACACTGCTCTGGCCGCGTACCTCGTCCGGCCGGGCCAGCGCAGCTTCAATCTCGACGACCTCTCGCTCCGCTACCTCAAGCGTGAACTGCGCGCCGAAACATCCGGCCAGGAACAGCTTTCACTGCTCGACGACACCGAGCAGCTCGATGCCGAAGCGGCCGAGACCGCGATGCTCAGCGCTCAGGCCGTTCTCGACTTGGCAGCTGCACTCGACACCGAGTTGGAGTCGATCGAGTCCAAGTCGCTCCTCTCCGACATGGAACTGCCGTTGACGATCGAGCTCGCTCAGATCGAGGCCACCGGCATCGCCGTCGACAGCGCGCATCTGCACGATCTTCAGAGCCGTTTCGCCTCCCAGGTCGCCGACGCCGCAAACTCCGCCTACGAGGTGATCGACAAGCAGATCAACCTGGGTTCGCCGAAGCAACTGCAGGTGGTCTTGTTCGAAGAACTCGACATGCCCAAGACGAAGAAGACGAAGACGGGCTACACCACCGACGCCGAGGCGTTGCAGGGTCTGTTCGACAAGACAGGACACCCGTTCCTCGAACACCTTCTCGCGCATCGTGATGCGACGCGTATGAAGGTGACCGTCGACGGTCTTCTCAAGGCCGTAGCCGAAGACGGACGCATTCACACGACGTTCAATCAGACGGTTGCCGCGACCGGACGCCTGTCGTCGACCGATCCGAACTTGCAGAACATCCCGGTGCGAAACGACGCGGGGCGCGAGATTCGCGACGGATTCGTAGTCGGGCAAGGGTTCGACGTTCTGCTCACTGCCGACTACAGCCAGATCGAAATGCGCATCATGGCGCACGTGTCAGGCGACGAGGGGCTGATCGAGGCATTCAACACCGGTGAGGACCTGCACAGTTTTGTCGGCTCGCGTGCATTCGGTGTACCGATCGAAGAGGTGACTCCCGAACTGCGTCGCCGGGTCAAGGCGATGTCGTACGGTCTGGCCTACGGGCTCAGTGCCTACGGATTGGCGTCGCAGCTGAAGATTTCGACCGAAGAAGCGAAGCAGCAGATGGATGCGTACTTCGCTCGTTTCGGCGGCGTGCGGGATTACCTCCACGCGGTGGTCGAGCAGGCACGTAAGGACGGCTACACCTCGACGCTCTACGGTCGTCGTCGCTACCTGCCGGACCTCAACAGCGACAACCGTCAGCGTCGTGAGGTTGCCGAACGTGCTGCCCTCAATGCGCCGATCCAGGGCACTGCGGCCGACATCATCAAGGTGGCGATGATCAATGTGCAGAAGGCTCTCGCCGACGCCGGATTGACGTCGCGCATGCTGTTGCAGGTGCACGACGAATTGGTGCTCGAAGTGGTTGCCTCCGAGTTGGAGGAGGTCACCGCGCTGGTCAAGGACAAGATGGCCACAGCCATCGAGCTGTCGGTACCCCTGGATGTTTCGGTGGGAACCGGTCGAAGCTGGGACAGCGCGGCTCACTAGGCAGCAACGAAAAAGGCTGGGCCGGAATCGACTTCGATTCCGGCCCAGCCATTTCACGCTATTCAGCAGATGCGGTCTGCTCTGCGATCTGCTTGCGGACCTCGTCCATGTCGAGTGCCTTGACCTGAGTGACGAGCTCTTCGAGCTGAGCGGCGGGAAGCGCGCCGGCCTGGTTGAACACGAGTACGCCTTCGCGGAAGGCCATGATCGTGGGGATGGAGCGGATGTTGGCGGCCGCTGCGATTCCCTGCTCGGCCTCGGTGTCGACCTTGGCGTGAACGACGTCGGCATGCTTCTCCGAAGAGGCTTCGAACGTCGGTGCGAACTGGCGGCACGGGCCGCACCAGGAGGCCCAGAAGTCCACGAGGACGACGTCGCTGCCGTTGATCGTTTCGTCGAAGTTCTGCTGGGTGAGTGTCTGGGTGGCCACAGGGGTCCTTTCCATTGTGCGGGCTGTTGGTGTGTGCAACGCCCCGGAACCGCTGATTCTTCCCTGAGCCGATTTCAGCTTGCGTTCTCGGTCGCCCGAAACGTCCGGCGGTAGGCCTGCGGCGTGGTGCAACGCAGACGAATGAAGTGCTGGCGAAGCACGGCACCGCCGCCGAATCCGACGCGTTCTGCGATGACGTCGACGGAGAGGTCGGAATTCTCGAGGAGGTGTTGGGCGGCCAGTACTCGCTGATCGCTGAGCCAGCGGGCGGGGGTTGTTCCCGTTTCCGCTTGGAAACGGCGCGCGAACGTGCGCGCGGACATGTTCGCGCGGGCCGCGACCATGCCCACAGTGAGGTCGAGGGCGAGGTTCTCCGTCATCCAGTCGAGTAGCGGGGCAAGGGTTGCACTCGGCGTCGAGGCGAGGGGAGTGGCAACGTACTGGGCTTGCCCACCGTCACGATGGGGCGGCACCACCATCCTTCTCGCGATGCCATTGGCAACGCGAGAACCCTGTTCTTTTCGGACGATGTGCAGGCACAGGTCGATTCCTGCCGCGGTGCCTGCGCTGGTGAACACCGGATCTTCGTCCACGTACAACACGTCCGGATCGACCTTGGCTTCCGGATACGTCTGGGCAAGCCTCTCTGCATGCCGCCAATGCGTCGTGCATCGCCTTCCGTCCAGTAGTCCAGCCGCCCCGAGGACGAACGCTCCGGTGCACAGACTCGCCACCTTGGCGCCCCGGGCTACGGCCTCGTTGAGTTTGACCAACAGGGGATCGACACTCGAGTCGGGACTCGGTGAGCACATGTACGCGTCGCCGGCGTCGTAGGTTCCGCCGGCGGACACGACGATGAGATCGGCGTCGTCGAGAGAATCGAGGTTGTACGGAACATCGATGTTGTAACCGAACCGCGTTCGGATCGGGCCCGGAACTGCGGCGATCAGCGAGAAGTCGTACGTGGGGAGGCCGTCGTCGGATCGGTCGAAGCCGAAGACTTCACATGCCACGCCGAGTTCGAACGCCTCGGTCATCGGCATCAGTGGGACCACCACTTTCGCGAGCATCTTTCGAGTGTGACAGAAAAACGGGAAAGTGGCAGAAAATCGTCCAAGTCTGGCTTTTCTGCCACTACTGCCACGTGGGACATTCCGTCAGGCTGGACACATGGCAATCATCGTCGTCAGCCTCTTGGTCCTACTGGTCCTGAACGTACTAGCTCTTGCCGGCCGAACGCCCGACACTCGTCACGACGTCAGTCCGCACGGAGACTTCACCCTTTGAGGGCAAGTCTGGCCTTTCAATACACCGCAGCTGCGGTGGTGTGGGGAGCCAGTTTCCTCTTCATGAAGATCGGGCTCGAAGGTCTGTCCTTCACGCAGGTAGTTCTGTGGCGCTTGGTCTTCGGTGCGCTCGCGCTGGTTCTCGTGTCAGCGGTCAGCCGGATCGGCCTACCGAGGGAATTTCGTGTCTGGAAGCACCTGGCTTTTCTCGCAGCGACGCAATGCATCGTTCCGTGGCTGCTGTTCAGTTGGGCCGAGCAAAACATGTCCTCGGGACTCGCGAGCATCTACAACGCCACCACGCCACTGATGACTATGGCTGTCTCCCTTGCCTTTCTGCCGGGGGAGACGCTGACGCGATACAAGTCGCTGGGGTTGCTTCTCGGATTCGGTGGGGTGCTGATCGTATTGGCGCCGTGGAATCTCGGCGTTGGCGGAAGTGTGAGTGCTCAGGTCGCTTGCCTGGGAGCGACTGCGTCGTACGGGATTTCGTTTGTCTACCTCAGGCGTTTCGTGCTTCCTCTCGGCGTCGACACTCGTACGGTCGCGCTATTACAGATCAGTATCGGAGCTTTCGTGATGGTTCTGGCCTCACCGGTCATCGCGAATAGACCGATGCACCTGACGCCGGCAATTGTCCTGTCGATGATCGCTCTGGGCGCACTGGGGACCGGGCTCGCATTCATCTGGAACACCAATGTCGTTCAGGGGTGGGGGCCGACTGCGGCGTCCACCGTCACTTATCTCAGTCCAGTGGTGGGCGTCGCTCTCGGCGCAATAGTCTTGAACGAAAGCGTTGGCTGGAATCAGCCGGTTGGTGCACTCGCGGTGATCGCGGGAA
>NZ_BAAILK010000038.1:50973-52250 GCF_054589475.1 Rhodococcus sp. no. 34 | reverse complement strand
CCTGGTGACCCGACGTGCAACCCGCTCTGTCACAGCGGCGGTGTCAGTAACCATTCCGTCTTCTGTTCGCCGTCCCAGCGCCTGATCCCGCCGCTGCGCCCGTGAATCACGTCGGTACCGAGCAGGGCAATGGCTTCACCCAGACGTGCAGGTTCGACGCGTCGGGCGAGCGTCACATGAGGCGTCCACCCGCCGGGCTCGACGTGGGCGGGAAGCGCCGTCGAACCAACGGTTGCCTCGGCTATTTCTCGGTGCAGGTGAAGGAGTGCGCGCGAAGGAATGACCGAGCGCGCCAAGACCATCTGCTTGCCGCCGAACACGATGTAGCCACCGAGTCGGACCTCGAAGTCCGGGGCCGAGAAGCGCCGCTTCAACAGTTCGTCGACCTCCGCGGGGATCTCACGGGCGACGAACAGTGTGATGTGCGGACGGTTGGACGGGCTGTGATGAGAGGCCTGACTTGGTAAACCGGCGTCGGCGAGAAGCTGCCATTGCGCTCGCACTGCCGACTCACTCACTGGATCGAGGAGCAATTCCACCGACTGGACCATGGTGAGCAATGATTGCCTGATGACAGGTGCGAGCGCAATCGGTACTTCGGCCATGCGGCTGGGACTCATGCACGGCGACGGAATCGGCCACGAAATCGTCCCGGCGACACGGCAGATCGTGGATGCGGCGTTGTCAGCGGTTCATGCTCCGCCCGTCGAGTGGGTCGAGCTTCCGCTCGGGAGCACGGCCATCGACAGCCACGGCACACCGATTCCCGACGAGACCATCGATTCGTTGGGGCAGCTGCAGGGTTGGATTCTCGGACCCCACGACAGTGCGTCCTATCCGGAGAGGTTTCGCGGACAACTCACACCCGGCGGCGTCATCCGGAAAAAGTTCGAGTTGTTCGCGAACATCCGACCGGCAGCAGCGTTCCCCGGTGTCAAGGCGATGGTCCCCGACATGGATCTGGTGATTGTCCGTGAGAACACCGAGGGGTTGTACGCGGATCGGAACATGGCAGTCGGCAGCGGTGAATTCATGCCGACGCCCGACATCGCGCTGGCCGTCGGTGTGTTCACCCGCGCTGCGTGTGAACGGATCGCACGCACTGCCTTCGCGTTGGCGTCGCGACGGCGCAATCACGTCACGATCGTCCACAAAGCGAACGTCCTCACACTGACCACTGGCCTGTTCCGTGACGCCTGCCGAACCGTCGCTGCGGAGTACCCGCACGTCGTTGTCGACGACGAGCACGTCGACGCGATGGCGGCGCACCTGGTTCG
>NZ_BAAILK010000038.1:0-50830 GCF_054589475.1 Rhodococcus sp. no. 34 | reverse complement strand
CCCGTCGATCAACGCTTCCGAGACGCGGGTCATGGCTCAGGCTGCGCACGGTGCCGCACCCGACATCGCCGGGAAGAATCGGGCGAACCCGACGGCACTGTTCCTCTCGAGCGCAATGATGCTCGACTGGCTCGGTGATGCGCGTGGCGATCGGTTGTTGTCTGCGGCAGCACGCCGGATTTCAGACGCGGTTCGCACGACCATCGCGTCGGGCATCGCGACCGCCGACCTCGGCGGTTTGGCATCGACCAGCGAATTTTCCGAAGTCGTGTACGCACACACTCTGCGTCGCTGATTCTTGTACGACAGGCCGGAATCTTGCGAAGTCGGCGACGGTGGAACTCCTGCCGTAACCTACCGTTCGACTGAATTTCGGATGGACGTTGCAAGTGCGGCGATCGACGAGTGGAGAGCAGAGTCGTGGTCGATGAAAACGCACGGGCACCAAGGCCACGTGGCGTGAGTTATGGCTCGAGCAGTGGCGGGCGTATCCGCGCCAACGTGGTGCGAGTCCTGTTGGTGGGCTTGATCGTCGCATTGTGCGGCGGATGTGTCACCAACAACGAGGGTCTCGTTCCGGAAGGGCCGCCACTTGATGTCCAGAAGGTGCCCGAGATCGCCGCACTTCTGCCGTCCAAGGTCACGGATTCGGGCAAACTGCAGGTCGGGGTCAACATTCCTTACGCGCCAAACGAATTCAAGGACGCGGACGGCAACATCGTCGGTTTCGACGTCGACCTGATGAATGCCGTTGCCGCCGTGCTCGGGGTCGAAGCTGTCTTCAACCAAGCCGACTTCGACAAGATCATCCCCGCTATTCAGTCGGGAAGCTACGACCTCGGCATGTCTTCGTTCACCGACTCCAAGGAGCGCGAGAAGACGGTCGACTTCGTCACGTACTACAGCGCGGGTATCCAGTGGGCCCAGCGGCCGGACAAGCCAGTCGATCCGAACAATGCGTGCGGGCTTCGGGTGGCGGTGCAGACCACGACCACCGAGGACATCGACGAGGTGCCCGCCAAGAGCGAGGCCTGCGTGGCCGAGGGCAAACCCCCGATCGACAAGATCAAGTACGACAGCCAGGACGACGCGGCCAACGCGCTCATTCTCGGTCGAGTCGACGCGCTGTCCGCTGATTCACCAGTGACCGGCTATGCGATCAAACGGAGCAAGGGCCGGATGGAAGCTGCGGGAGAACCCTTCGATTCGGCGCCTTACGGCTGGCCGATCGTGAAGGGCTCCGCCCTCGGTCCCGCCCTGCAGCAGGCAATGCAGTACCTGATCGACAACGGTGTCTATCAACAGATCGCGCAGACCTGGAGTGTCGAGGCCGGCGTCATCGAAGTATCCAAGATCAACGGCGCGGAAAGCTGATGAACATGACAACAACTGAGACCGGCGATCCGGTGCCGATCAAGGCAATTCCACTACGCAGACCTGGTCGTTGGATTGCCGCGGTCGTCGTCGTGGTCCTCTTCGGACTGTTCGTTTACGGCGCGGCGACCAACGAAGCCTTTGCATGGGGGACTTACGGTCAGTATCTGTTCGACAAACGCATCTCCGCTGGTGCGTGGACAACGATCCAGCTGACGGTGCTGGCAATGGTGATCGCGATCGTCCTCGGTGTGATTCTGGCAGTCATGCGACTCTCTCCCAACCCGGTGCTTCGCGCCGCGGCTTGGGGCTATCTGTGGATCTTTCGAGGAACACCTGTCTACGTGCAGTTGGTCTTCTGGGGCCTGTTCCCGTCGATTTACAAGAGCATCGATCTCGGTATTCCCTTCGTACATCAGTTTGCGCACATCAATCTCCAGGACTTGCAGGCAGCGTTTCTGTTTGCCGTGATCGGTTTGGCATTGAACGAGGCCGCCTACATGGCCGAGATCGTCCGCGCCGGCGTGAGTTCGGTCAACGAGGGCCAGACCGAAGCATCTGTTGCATTGGGTATGACGTGGAGTCAGACGATGCGACGAACCGTTCTACCGCAGGCGATGCGCGTCATCATTCCGCCGACCGGTAACGAGGTCATCAGCATGCTCAAGACCACCTCGCTCGTGACGGCGGTCCCTTACAGCTTCGAGTTGTACGGTCGAGCGCGCGATATCTCGGGCGCCAACTTCGAGCCGATTCCCCTGTTGATGGTGGCGGCGACGTGGTACCTCGCAATCACGAGTCTGCTCATGATCGGGCAGTACTACGTCGAGCGTCACTATTCGAAGGGCGCAACCCGAGCACTGACCACACGCCAACTTCAGGCACTGGCCGACGCGCAAGGAAAAGCTACGGTAGTGGAAACGCTTCCGGATACCCCCGGAGGAGAACGCAAATGACACCCATGGTGAAAGCAGACCGAGTTTGTAAGAACTTCGGCGCATTGGAGGTCCTGAAAGGGATTTCGCTCGAAATCGACCCCGGTCAGGTCCTGTGTCTCGTCGGGCCGTCCGGGTCGGGCAAGTCGACGTTCTTGCGCTGCATCAATCACCTCGAGCAGGTCAACGCCGGCCGACTGTACGTCGACGGCGACCTGGTGGGCTACTCGGAGAAGAACGGAAAACTGTACGAACTTCACCCGCGAGCAGCGGCCAAACAACGCCGCGACATCGGGATGGTGTTTCAGCACTTCAATCTGTTCCCGCACCGCACCGCTCTCGAGAACATCATCGAAGCGCCGACGCAGGTGAAGCGCGTCAGTAAGAAGAAGGCTGTCGAACGAGCGAAGGACCTCCTCGATCAGGTCGGGTTGAGCGCCAAAGCCAACGCCTACCCGGCCCAGTTGTCGGGTGGTCAGCAGCAAAGAGTTGCCATCGCCCGCGCTCTCGCGATGGACCCGAAGCTCATGCTGTTCGACGAGCCGACGTCCGCGCTCGACCCCGAACTGGTCGGTGAAGTTCTCACCGTGATGAAGCAGTTGGCCAAAGAAGGCATGACGATGGTGGTCGTCACCCACGAGATGGGTTTCGCCCGCGAGGTCGCCGACCAGTTGGTCTTCATGGACGGGGGAGTTGTGGTCGAGGCAGGCGAGCCGCGGGAACTCCTGGCCAATCCTCAGCACGACCGGACCAAGGCTTTTCTGTCGAAGCTGCTGTAGCCGTCAGGGTTTGACGGCGCTGAAAATTGCAGTGCCCGGAAAGAGTTGGCCGCGTAGGGGACTCCACTGTCCCCATTCGCGGTCCAACCACTCCGGCCATTCGGGCTCGATGATGTCGCGCACCTGAAGTCCGGCCGCGACGATCTCACGAACCCGGTCGCCGATGGTGCGGTGATGCTCGACGTAGGTGGGGACTCCGTTGTCATCGACCTCGACATACGGGGTGCGGTCGAAGTAGGGGAGGGTCGCGGTCAAGCCTTTCGGCCCGGGATCGTCGGGGAAGATCCATCGAATCGGATGGTTGACGGCAAAGACCCACGATCCGCCGGGACGGAGAACCCGGGCGACCTCGTTCATCACTCGCTGCGAATCGGCAACGAACGGGACGGCGCCGAACGCGGAACAGACGATGTCGAAACTCCCGTCGGCAAACGGCAGGAGTTCCGCACTTGCCTGAATCAACGGGACTGCCGGCCCGCCGGCACTCATCGCGTCCTGCCCGCGGGCGAGCATCCCCATCGAGATGTCGAGACCGACGGCCCGAGCACCGTGTCCGGCGAGCCATCGGGCACACGGCGCCGAGCCGCAACCCACTTCCAATATGTCTTTGTCGACTATGTCGCCGAGCAAGTGGTGATCGCCCTCGTGCAGCCCTTCGGGGCACCAGACGAATTCACCTTCCGCGCTGTTCACGCCCAGAAACTCGCCGTGGGTTCGGTGGTAATCGTCGGCGTCGGCGTCCCACCACGCACGGCTGGCGCGGTCGCTGGCACTCGAATCGACACGGACTCGGCCGACGCCGCTGGTACCGAGAATGGAATTGGCAGCGGCATGGCGCTCGTCAGACATGAACAACACAGTAGAACGGGTGATGCGGGCGCAGGGTACCCGGGTTTGCCCGGCAAGATAGCCGACGCGTAGTCTTACTCACGCGAGTGTCTGTCATCCGACCGATTGTCTATACGAGATCTTTACCAAGGTCTCGGAATCAGTCGGACCGAGGGAGCTCGCGGTGCGCTTCCGCGGTGTGGAATGTGATCCGGTATTCGGTTGTTCGTTATTGATGCAGCTGGGTACTTCGATCTAGTACTTCACAAAGTACTTCCAACATTTGTACGCCACAGTTGCGCATCTCGTCCGACAAAATCCATCAACCGACCACAACTCGTCCGGAGCAATTCAACATATGCCCTCCACAACCGTCACCTCGCCGCAGGTTGCCATTAACGACATTGGCTCCGCCGAGGACTTCCTCGCCGCCATCGATGCCACGATCAAGTACTTCAACGATGGCGACATCGTCGAAGGAACCATCGTCAAGGTCGACCGCGACGAGGTTCTGCTCGACATCGGTTACAAGACCGAAGGCGTCATCCCTTCTCGTGAGCTCTCCATCAAGCACGACGTCGACCCCAATGAGGTCGTCTCCGTGGGAGATGCGGTCGAGGCTCTCGTCCTCACCAAGGAGGACAAAGAAGGTCGACTGATCCTGTCGAAGAAGCGCGCTCAGTACGAGCGTGCCTGGGGCACCATCGAGGAGCTCAAGGAGAAGGACGAGGCCGTCAAGGGCACCGTCATCGAGGTCGTCAAGGGCGGCCTCATCCTTGACATCGGTCTTCGTGGCTTCCTCCCCGCTTCGCTCGTCGAAATGCGTCGCGTCCGCGACCTCCAGCCGTACGTCGGCAAGGAGATCGAGGCCAAGATCATCGAGCTCGACAAGAACCGCAACAACGTGGTCCTGTCGCGCCGCGCATGGCTCGAGCAGACTCAGTCCGAGGTTCGCAGCGAATTCCTGCACCAGCTCCAGAAGGGCCAGGTCCGCAAGGGCGTCGTGTCCTCCATCGTCAACTTCGGTGCATTCGTGGACCTGGGCGGCGTAGACGGTCTGGTTCACGTTTCCGAGCTGTCTTGGAAGCACATCGATCACCCGTCCGAGGTTGTCGAGGTCGGCACCGAGGTCACCGTCGAGGTTCTCGACGTCGACCTGGACCGCGAGCGCGTCTCCCTGTCGCTCAAGGCAACGCAGGAAGATCCGTGGCGTCAGTTCGCCCGCACGCACGCCATCGGCCAGATCGTGCCCGGCAAGGTCACGAAGCTGGTTCCGTTCGGTGCATTCGTGCGCGTCGAAGAGGGAATCGAAGGCCTCGTTCACATCTCGGAGCTCGCTGAGCGCCACGTCGAGGTTCCGGACCAGGTTGTCGGCGTCGGCGACGATGCACTCGTCAAGGTCATCGACATCGACCTCGAGCGTCGTCGTATCTCGCTGTCGCTGAAGCAGGCCAACGAGGATTACAACGCCGAGTTCGATCCGTCCAAGTACGGCATGGCCGACTCGTACGACGAGCAGGGCAACTACATCTTCCCCGAGGGCTTCGATCCCGAGACCAACGAATGGCTCGAGGGCTTCGACAAGCAGCGTGAAGAGTGGGAGAACCGCTACGCCGAGGCTGAGCGTCGCCACAAGATGCACACCGCTCAGATGGAGAAGACCGCTGCAGACGAGGCCGCTGAGGCTGCCACCGCTGCTGCCGGCTACTCCTCGGAGACGGCTGCTGCAGACGACGCCGAGGCTCCGGCTGCTGCCGGCTCCGCTCCGGCCGAGTCCGCTGGCGGATCGCTTGCCAGCGATGCACAGCTCGCCGCACTTCGCGAGAAGCTGTCGGGCAACGCATAAGGATTACCGCTTGATCTGATCAGGCGAGATCTGTGAAGAACCCCGCCCCTGCACGTGCAGGGGCGGGGTTCTTCTCTCTGCCAGGTGTCACTTGCGAGCGAAGAATCAATTAAGTGAGTGAACACAAAAATGACCGGCACCGAAGGGTTGCCGGTCATTTTGTACTTCGTGAAGAGAACTCAGTTTGCGGGAGCAGGCACCCAGTAGGTGGCGGTCGCTTCGGCTGTGCGCTTACGCATCGACGCGAAGCTGTGTCGGCCTTGGCTCACGAGCATCGTGAACCACGTACGACGGTGCTCTGCCAGGGCAAAAGCAACTTCGGGAAACTCTATGCAGTGCACGCCGTTCGGCATTCCGAGGCGGTGCTGACCGTGATGGTCGCGATCTGCTCGCATGGCGTCCACTTTCTCGAGAAGGTGCAGGTACAGGTGCGTTCGCTAGAACATAACCGCACGGTCACCGAAATTGTGGTATTTGAGCCTCGAACGCCCCGGCGTGTTCGATCAGTAGGCGTGTCTGAATCTCTCGGGCGCGGAGATGAGAGACTGTCGAGTGTGTTGAGAGTTGGCCTCACTGGAGGCATCGGAGCCGGTAAGTCGACAGTGTCGAAAATCCTCAGCGAACTGGGAGCCGTCATCGTCGACGCCGACCTGATCGCCCGAGAAGTGGTCGAGCCCGGTACTCCGGGACTTGCCGCTCTGGTCGATGCATTCGGCGTCGGGATTCTGTCCGAGGACGGCAGCCTCAACCGACCCGCGCTGGCGTCGTTGGCGTTTGCCGACGACACGTCACGCGGAACTCTCAACGGCATCCTCCACCCACTGATCGGTGCGCGGACGATGGAGCAGATTTCGTCTGCGCCGTCGGATGCAGTGCTCGTTCAAGATATTCCGCTGTTGGTCGAGGGGTCGATGGCGCCGGCATTCAATCTGGTCGTCATCGTCTACGTCGACGAGGAGGAACGAGTTCGACGCTTGGTGGGCTCGCGCGGCATGCCTGAATCCGACGCTCGTGCGCGCATCGCAGCGCAGGCAAATGACGATCAGCGTCGTGCTGTTGCCGACGTGTGGCTCGACAACAGCGGAGAGCCGGGTTCACTCGACGACGTGGTCCGCGACTTGTGGGCGAATCGACTTGTTCCCTTCGAGAAGAACCTCCGCGAGGGCACGGTAGTGCGCGCACTGCCCGAGCTGACTCCAGCCGACCCGTCGTGGCCGGCGCAGGCCGAACGAATCATCGGCCGGTTGTCGTTGGCGTCCGGTGACCGCGCGCGCCGTATCGATCACATCGGATCGACCGCAGTGCCTGGTCTCGATGCCAAGGACGTGATCGACATTCAGATCACTGTCGAGCACCTCGGCGTTGCCGACGACCTCGCGGAAGATCTGGCCGCTGCCGGGTTCCCCCGGATCGAGCACATCGTCGCCGACGACCCGAAACCGTCGTACCTCGGTGGCGAGACCGATCCGGCGGTGTGGGCGAAGCGGATCCACGGGAGTGCCGATCCAGGGCGCCGCGCGAACATTCACATTCGGGTGGACGGTTGGCCCGGTCAGCAGTTCGCGATCCTGTTCCGCGACTGGCTTCGCGCCGATGCGTCGGCGCGTGCCGAATATGCCGAACTCAAGGTCAAGGCAGCCGAGAGTGCCGCCGGCATCGACGACTACGCCGCTGCGATCGACGCCTACCTGGGAGTCAAGACGCCGTGGTTCGACGCCGCTTTCCACCGGGCATGGGAGTGGGCCGAGAAATCAGGCTGGTCCCTCTAACCACTCAGCGCCACGTGACCGGCATGCCCACCGAGGTGAGCCAGGCGTCGAGATCGTGACCGTGGGCGGCGATGCCGTCGATAGCGCGGGCCGCGTTCAGCATCGCACGCTCTGACGTCTTCGGGTCGAGAATCCCGGCGGTGTTCGCCTCGAGCAATTCGTCGACGTCGAGCAATTCGACGCTGCGTCCGGTCTGCACGATCAGGTCGAGGTAGTGGTCCTCGGACGTCCAGACCTGGTCGCCGCGGATGAAGTCGCCGATGTCGACATAGAAATCCCAGTCTCGGATGTGTTCCGGGGTGAAGTGCAGGATCGACGCCCGAATTCCGAGTTCGGGAATGATCCAGGACTCCAGGTAGTGAAACCGGGGATGGTCGGCGTGGCGCGCCATGTACAGCCCCCACGGTTCTTCGCGGTAGTGCTCGACCGGGCGAACGAAGCCCTTGGGATCGACGTTGGTGCGAGCTGCGATGTCGAAGGTTTCGACCTTCGGCCGGTGAATGTGGGGACGTTCCTCGCTCATGGTCGAAGAACCTACCGCCGAACTGCATTTTCGGCTGAACGCGGACGAGCGGGCATTGTGTCGGTAGGTGCGCTTACCCTGGTTTCATGGCGTTTGCTTCCGAACATCCCGTGGTCGCGCATTCCGAGTTTCGGCCGGTTGGTGACATCGAGCGCTCAGACGCGCGCTTCGAGGTCGTCAGCCCGTACGAACCGGCAGGCGATCAGCCGGCAGCTATCGCCGAGCTGGAGAAACGGATCAACGAGGGGGAGAAGGACGTAGTCCTCCTCGGTGCGACCGGTACCGGTAAGTCGGCCACGACTGCGTGGTTGATCGAGAAGCTGCAGCGCCCGGCTCTGGTGATGGCTCCGAACAAGACTTTGGCGGCTCAGCTCGCGAACGAGCTTCGGGAAATGCTACCCAACAACGCGGTCGAGTACTTCGTCTCGTACTACGACTACTACCAACCCGAGGCGTACATCGCCCAGACGGACACCTACATCGAGAAGGATTCGTCCGTCAACGACGATGTCGAGCGGCTGCGCCACTCGGCGACGTCCAGCCTTCTGTCACGACGGGACGTGGTCGTGGTGGCATCGGTGTCGTGCATCTACGGCCTCGGTACACCGCAGTCGTACCTCGATCGCTCGATTCAGCTGGACGTCGGTGTGGAGGTACCGCGGGATGCGTTCCTGCGTCTGCTCGTCGACGTTCAGTACAACCGCAACGACATGGCGTTCACGCGAGGTTCGTTCCGCGTGCGCGGCGACACGGTCGAGATCATTCCGTCGTACGAAGAGCTGGCGGTCCGCATCGAATTCTTCGGTGACGAGATCGAGGCACTGTACTACCTCCATCCACTGACTGGTGACATCGTTCGCCAGGTCGACACGGTTCGTATCTTCCCGGCGACGCACTACGTCGCCGGCCCTGAACGCATGGAGCGTGCCGCCAAGGACATCGAGGCGGAACTCGAAGAGCGACTCGCCGAGCTCGAAGGCAAGGGCAAGCTCCTCGAGGCTCAGCGTCTGCGCATGCGTACGCAGTACGACCTCGAGATGATCAAACAGGTCGGATTCTGCTCCGGCATCGAGAACTACTCGCGCCACATCGACGGCCGTGGCCCTGGAACTGCCCCCGCAACCTTGATCGACTACTTCCCGGAAGATTTCCTTCTGGTCATCGACGAGTCGCACGTGACGGTTCCTCAGATCGGCGCCATGTACGAGGGCGATATGTCGCGCAAGCGAAACCTGGTCGAGTTCGGATTCCGGCTACCGTCGGCAACAGATAACCGCCCTCTGACTTGGGAAGAATTCAGTCAGCGGATCGGTCAGACCGTCTACTTGTCGGCGACACCAGGTAAGTACGAGTTGGGTCAGTCCGGCGGTGAGTTCGTCGAGCAGGTGATCCGCCCGACCGGATTGATCGATCCCGAGGTCATCGTCAAACCCACCAAGGGACAGATCGACGATCTCGTTCACGAAATCCGCGAGCGAGCGGAACGTGACGAGCGTGTGCTGGTTACGACGTTGACCAAGAAGATGTCGGAAGATCTGACCGATTACCTGCTCGAACTCGGTATTCGCGTCCGCTACCTGCACTCGGATATCGATACGCTCCGGCGAGTCGAGTTGCTCCGTCAGCTCCGCCTGGGGGAGTACGACGTGCTGGTCGGCATCAACCTCCTGCGTGAGGGACTCGACCTTCCCGAGGTGTCGCTGGTCGCGATTCTCGATGCCGACAAAGAAGGTTTCCTGCGTAGCTCCACCAGCCTCATTCAGACGATCGGCCGAGCGGCTCGAAATGTATCCGGTCAAGTGCACATGTATGCGGACAAGATCACCGCTTCCATGGCGCAGGCCATCGAGGAAACCGAGCGACGACGCGAGAAGCAGGTCGCCTACAACGAGAAGATGGGCGTCGACCCACAACCTCTACGCAAGAAGATCGCGGACATTCTCGATCAGGTGTACGAGGAGGCAGAGGACACTGCGGCGTCGGTGGACGTCGGTGGTTCGGGTCGCAATGCGACGCGTGGTCGGCGTGCGCAGGGTGAGGCCGGTCGTGCGGTCAGTGCGGGTGTGTACGAGGGGCGCGACACCAAATCGATGCCTCGGGCCGAATTGGCAGATCTGGTCAAGGAACTCACCGATCAGATGATGAACGCTGCACGCGACCTTCAGTTCGAGTTGGCTGGGCGATTGCGAGACGAAATCTCGGATTTGAAGAAGGAGCTTCGAGGAATGGACGCCGCGGGTCTCAAGTAGGTCGCCTCGCGTGCGTTCGTGCTTTCGACCGCTACGGTTTCAGGTATGGATGCACAGACTGCAGGCAAGACCGCGCGGACTCTCGAACTTCTCCATTCCTTGGCTTACTTCGTCCCGGAGACGGAGAAGGAACTTGTCGGCGTCGGGTTGGAGCCTGGCCGAATGGTGTACTTTGCAGGGCGATCAGCTCCGCTCGGCGCTCCACCCGCGACTGTCGTCACGGCCACCTTCTTCAACTTCAATCCTGAATTGATCGCCAGTGTCATCCCACGTGCCTGGGAATTGGCAAGGCCCACAGAGGTTGTCGCCGCGCGGTATCGGGCAATCGACGCGGCGTACGTCCGCCTGCTCGGTGCAGACGTGACAGGTTCGGCGGACATGGCCGAGGCCGCCGAACTCGTGTCGATTGCTGCCCAGAACATTCCTGGAGTGGACGGCCGCCCTCTGTACGCGGGTTGGGCGTCGCTCGACTGGCCGGCCGAGCCGCACCTGCGTTTCTGGCACGCGCTGACACTGCTGCGTGAGTATCGCGGTGACGGCCACATTGCGGCCCTTCAGACCGCGGGATTGAACGGCCTGGACGCGTTGATCACGCACACCGCGACGGGAATCGGGTTTCAGCGCAAATTCGCACAGACTCGCCGCGGATGGTCGCAGGATCAGTGGGACGAGGCCGTCGAGAGTTTGAAGGATCGCGAACTGCTCGATCGTTCGTCCGGCGCGCTGACCGAGGACGGGCAGGACTTGCGTGACGTCGTCGAAGACCTGACGGACGACCTCGCTTTGGCTCCGTGGGATGCGCTGGGTGAGGAGGGTGCCAAGCGGTTGCTGGAATTGGCGACGCCGTGGCGTACCGCCCTGGTCGAGCAGGAAGTATTTCCGGCGGCGCTGTTCGGGCCCCGCTTCGGCAAACTTCGCTGAGTGGTCACCACCGAACAAATGTGTCTGTGACGAAGAATCACATTCACTGTGGGCTTGTGGCGTGTACTGCAAATAACACTATCCGCGGCACAATCCCGCTAATGTCAGCGCAGCGGTTGTCGAGCGGGCGCAACAGCGTTGCGCCCGGTGCCGGCCGTACCGTCCGTCCCGTAACCATGGAGGAATGAATGAGTGCCTACCGGACCGTTGTCGTAGGAACCGATGGCTCCGAGTCGTCACTGAAGGCAGTCGACAGAGCTGCCGCCATTGCCAGTGGCTCGGACGCTCAGCTCGTCATCGCGTGTGCGTACTACCCGGCTGATCCCAAGGACGTGAGCGCTGCCGCTGATGCGTTGGGTAACGAGGCCTACCAGGTCACCGGTTCCGCTCCGACCTACGAGATCCTTCGCACCGCTCGTGAGCGCGCACATGCCCAGGGGGCAAAGGATGTTGTCGAGCGCGCCGTCGTCGGCGCTCCCGTCGAATCGCTTCTCGCTTTGCTCGACGAGGTGAAGGGCGACTTGCTGGTCGTCGGAAATCGCGGATTGAACACGTTGACCGGGCGTCTACTCGGATCGGTGCCTTCCGATGCCGCTCGCAAGGCGACGTCCGATGTCCTGATCGTGCACACCGTTCGCTGAACTACCGGCAGTAGTCGGCCTCGGCCGCATCGACGAACACTTCAGCCAGCTGATCGGCGCTGGGGGGTGTTGTCGATGCGGCCGAGCCGTTTCCGGAGGTGACCATTGGTTCGCTTGCTCCGTTCAGCGATACCGCCCGCAGATTCGCGATGATCATCGCTCGATCCGTTCCGGCCGCGAGCTGCTGGCAGACGCCGTCACCGAGCGCCTGCAACATGTCGTCGGAAAAGGCGGGCGTGACCCCGGTAGACGCAAGCGCCGCCCGCAGCCTTTCTGCCTCGTCTACCGGTTTTTCGGTCGGTGCGGCAGCAACAGCAGCGATGTCGTCGCTGCCTGCAGCAGCCGTCGAACTCGAATCATCCTCTGAGCAACCGGCTGTCACTGCCGCAAGCATCCCGACGCCGATCACCACGCGAGCGATCTTGCGGATGGGTGCGGCGGAACTTGCGGGCAGGCCAAGCACGAGGGGTCATTCCTTCAGTCGTCGACACAAATTGGAGTGACACCACCATTCGTGGTGTCACGCACGAACCTACTCCGTGATGCTCACGAATCGAAGGCCAACTCTGCTGCTTCGACGCCGTCGAGAACCGCGGGGAGCGACTCGACGTGAATGATGCCGAGCCTCTGGGTAGCGCGGGTCAATGCGACGTAGAGGTCGTTCATTCCGCGTGGTGACTCGTCGAGAATGTCGGCTGGTTCGACGATCAACACGGTGTCGAACTCGAGTCCCTTGACGTCCTTGACGGACAGGACGCTTACGGTGTCACTCGCAATGCCCGCCAGATCGGCAACGACCTCGGAACCGGCGATCACTGCGGTGATACCGGGATGCGACTCGGACTCGATGCAACGGCGCACGGTCGATTCCAATTCTTCGGCCGTGGTCTTGAGTGCCCACGGCGCGAATCCGCTGTCGCGTACCGACCGGGGCACGGATTGCTCCGGGTCGATCTCTTCGAGTACACGGTGCGCGACATCCATGATCTCCGAAGGAGTTCGGTAGTTGACGGTCAGTTCGGTGAGCTTCCAGCGCTTGGCGACGTAAGGCTCGAGAATCTTCTGCCAGGACGAGGTTCCAGCCGGATCCCCGGTCTGGGCTGTATCGCCGACCAACGTCATCCAGCGATTCGGTATGCGCCGCATCAGCATTCGCCACGCCATTTCGGAGAGCTCTTGGGCTTCGTCGACGATCACGTGACCGTAGGTCCACGTCCGGTCGCCGGCAGCGCGTTCCGCCGTCGTCTGACGCTGACCTTGATCGTGGCGCTGGGCGAGTTGGCTGGCGTCGATCAAGTCGTACGCCATCAAGATCTCGGGATCCATCTCGTCCTCGAGATCCTGTGGTGCAGAGCCGGTGAGGATGTCGAGGGCGCCCTGGGCATCGGCGATCTGCGCGCGCCATTCACGTTGTGCGCGTTCGCGTTCGGCGGCGTCGTCGACACCGAGAATCTCGGCCAGTTCGTCGAGCAGGGGAGCATCGGCCGCACTGAAACCCGGTCCGACGCTCTGCAGAAGCTCGTCGCGTTGGGCGTCGTCGAGTTGCGGCGCTGCCTTGGCCAACCTCGCCGGCGACGTCCACAGTTCCGCCAGGATTTGCTGCGGCGACAATTCGGGCCAGAGCTTCGCGATGGCGGACATGATGTCAGGGTCCTCACGCATCTCGTCGCGAATGTCGGCGATGTCGTCCCGACTGAGGAGTGACCCACCGTCGACGAGGTTTCCGCCGATGAGTTCGGCCATCTGCAGTGCCAACGCCTCGATGACTGCTGCCACGAAGATCGGGCGCGCCAGGTTGTGTGGGCGACGCGACGACCGAGCACGCCCGCGCGCCTTCGTGACAGTCTTTCGATCCAGCTTCAAGTCGTACGTGTCGAATCGAAGGGTAATCGGCTTCGACGGAACTTCCTGCCGATCCCGGACGGCGTTCTTGAGCACGTCGAGGATCGCGAGGGAACCCTTGATCTCACCGGCGGCGAGGGAATCCGTACGAGTCGCACGCACTCCGGGATACAGGTCCCCGATCGTCGAGAGCAGAACTCCGGTCTCGCCGAGTGAAGGAAGGACCTGGCTGATGTAGTCGAGGAACGTCGCGTTCGGCCCGATGATGAGAACACCGGCCTTGGCCAGTTGCTGACGGTAGGTGTAGAGCAAGAAGGCGGCACGGTGAAGGGCGACTGCGGTTTTACCGGTACCCGGACCGCCCTGGACGACCAAAACGCTCTTGTGCTCGGAGCGGATGATGGCATCCTGCTCACTCTGAATGGTCTCGACGATGTCGTTCATCTGACCCGTACGCGCTGCGTTCAGAGCGTCCAGGAGAGCGCTCTCACCGGCGACGCCGCCGGCTTCGGTCACCACGCCCGCGGCGCGGGCTGCGTCGAGGTCCAGATATTCGTCGTTGATGCCGGTGACGGTGCGGCTCCGACTGCGAATATGGCGTCGCCGCTTCACGCCCTCAGGTGCCGCGGGCGTCGCCAGATAGAACGGGCGTGCCATCGGAGCTCGCCAGTCGAGGAGCAGCGTTTCGTAGTCGTTGTCGGTGTCCAGGATTCCCAGTCGGCCGACGTAGCGTCGCTCGTCGTCGAAGTCGATGCGTCCGAAACACATTCCGTTCTCGGCTGCGTCGTACTTGGCGAGATCCTCGGTGTACATGGCGTTGAAGGATTCGCGTTCACTGCGTGCTTGCGGGGTTCCGCCGGTCTCGAGGAGGACCGTGCTCAAGCGAGTTTGGGCATACTTTCGAAGATCGTCGAGACGGGAGTACAACATCGTCACGTACTGCTGCTCGAGCTCTTGCTCGTTCAGTGACGGGTCCGCGTCGGGCAAAGGATCTCCTAGGCTTGATGAGAAATTCACGCGCTGCAAAAGCGCCAAGACAGTCTAGTTCCCCCAGATGAACTGCCGCATAGATACAGGTCAGGCCACCCGAAGGTGGCCTGACCGTGTTTTTCGGTGCACTCAGTGCGTCAATTCGTCCTTCTTGGCGCGAGCCTTTTCGAGCGCCTTCTCGGCGCGCTTTCGGGCACGCTTACCCAGCACCTCGGTCTGCTCCGACGCCGTTTCGGCCCACTCGTTGCTCTTCTCGAGGGCGAGTTCGGCGAACTCAGAGCTGCGCTTGCTCGCCAGCTCTGCCAGTTCGGCGCTGCGCTCGCGTGCGGTCTCGGCCAGTTCGGAGCCGCGCTTCTGCGCGACTTCGAGGATGTCCGGGCCGCGTTCTTTGGCGACCTCTCCGAATTCCGCGGCTCGCTTGCTCGCGATCTCCGCAAACTCGGAGCTGCGCTCCTTCGCAAGTTCGAGCCAATCCGTGCCGTGTGCCTTCGCGGTTTCGGCAAGCTCGGAACCGCGTTCGGACGCCACCGACAGAGCATGCTCGACGCGATCGCTCGTGTGATCGGTCTGCGATGCGACCAACGGAAGTGCTGCGGCGATAGACGCCTGGGCTTTCTTCGCGGCGCGACGGCCGCGCCAGCCGAGCGACGGCTTGCCCTCGGTGTCGACGGAGGCGATCATCAGTCCGCCGAGCAAGCTGACGTTCTTGATGAAGTTGGTGCGCTGCATCGCTCGCAGTGACGGATCGGTTTCGTTCCAGAAGTCGTGACCGGCAAGCGTGGTCGGTACCAGGCTCCCCGCGAGCACCAACGACGCGAGCCGCGGCGCCTTGCCGGTGGCCAGCAGGGCACCGCCGCCGATCTGGACGGCGGCGTTGATCTTGACGAGTGTTTCCGGATCAGCAGGCACCTTCTGCGTCACTGCTCCTGGCAGCGTCTCGACGGATTTGTCGATCAGCGGTGACGCTTTGGCTGCTCGCTGAGCAGGGTTGCGCAAAGCATCGATTCCCCCGGCGATGAAGATCGTGGAAAGCAGTGGACGAGCAATTCGACGTACCAGCATGTTTCAAGCCTCCCGATGTAGGTTCGTTTTCCACCCTAGCGATCTCACAAGGAATTGGTCCGGTTCGGCGATCCCGGCACGCCTGACCCGGTTGACGGATTCCTGGTCGCCGAAACGCGCTGTACTGCGACGATGACTTCTCCACTGATCCGGACACACCGTTCTGAAGTATCCGTTACCGCGTATCCGCATACGGCGTGTTCGAAGGTGTCACAGTATGCGCACCGTTCGAGCACGATGGTGTTGTGACCACCAAGATGACTCAGAACTTCGGCTCGACCCTTCCCACCGGCTGGGGACAGCTGTCGGACGAGGAGAACGAGAGAAACTGGGCGATCTTTCGTGACCGCTTTGGGTTCACGCCCGGCATCGACGCACGATCTTGGCCCGCCATCGCCGAGCCCATCCCGTCCGTGGTCTTCGATTTGGGTGCGGCGCCAGCTGCGACTCCAGGGGCGTGGGCCGCTCGCGTGGATGCGATCAACGCCGAAGCGTTGCGCTGTTTTGTCACCGATAGGAACGACGATCCCAACTTCGTCGTTCTGGATTGGCAGCATCCGGGCTACACCTTCGACGCGGAGGCACACGCTGCTGCGAAGGAGCTTGCGGAGTGGCGTGTCCCGGTCTATCCGAACGGTGACTACTACATATTCAGTCGGGACGACTTCACGGAAGGGACCTTCGGCCATCCGTGGGAACGCACGCTGTGTGTGTTCGGGGAACGGATGGTCGAAGGACTGGGCCGGACTCTGTCGACCTGGCTTCCGCGACTTCGAGTCAACGGTGAACAGGTCGACAGCCAAGTCGGTTAGCGGGGTCCAGTACGGAACAGGTGAAACGTCACCAACCGCGTTCGCGCCACTCCGCCAGGTGCGGGCGCTCGGCGCCGAGCGTCGTGTCCTTGCCATGCCCGGGGTAGACGACGGTCGCGTCGTCGTACCTTCCGAACAGCTTGTTTTCCACGTCGTCGAGCAGAGAAGTGAACTTCTCGGGGTCGGCGGTCTTGCCTACTCCGCCGGGGAAGAGTGAGTCGCCGGTGAAGAGGTGAACCTGTCCGCTCGGTTCGGTGAGAGCCAGCGCGATGGAGCCGGGCGTGTGGCCGGACAGGTGAATGACGTCGAGGCTCAAGTTGCCAACGGTCACCTTGTCGCCGTCTTCGAGGAGCACGTCCGGGGTGACGGGAAGGACCTCTGCGTCGAGGGGGTGCGCGGCGGTCGGCACCTTGGTTGCGGCGTGAACGTCTTCGAGGGCCAACCAGTGATCGCCGTGCTGGTGGGTGGTGACGATGGAATCGAAAACAGGTGCTTCCTGTTCGATAAGCGCGATGATCTTCTCGGCTTCGTTGGCCGCATCGATCAAGAGAGATTTCCCGGTCGTGGAACAGACGACGAGGTAAGTGTTGTTGTCCATGGGGCCGACCGACATCTTCGTGATGACGGCGCCTTCGACTGTGCGCCGCTGAGGGGCAGAATCGGGGGAGACCTGACCGGTGTAGGAGTCGTCGATCACGATGGGCTGATTCGTCATGAAACGCAGGCTACCTTCGAATAGGGGCAGGTAGAGCGATGGGCTCGCCTGGTGAGAAAAACGTGTCGGTGGCTCGGCCTACGATGACGATCGCTCGAGGACTCGCGTTTGCGAGGCCACTCGAGACTTCTCCGGGGGGACGGCCCCGGACGATTGACAATGAAGGGAATTGGTGTGGCGGATCGCCTGATCGTGCGGGGTGCGCGTGAGCACAATCTGCGAGGAGTCGATCTCGACCTCCCGCGAGACAGCCTGATCGTCTTCACCGGGTTGTCCGGCTCCGGCAAGTCCAGCCTCGCGTTCGACACGATCTTCGCCGAAGGTCAGCGCCGCTACGTCGAGTCGCTCTCGGCATACGCGCGTCAGTTCCTCGGTCAGATGGACAAGCCGGATGTGGACTTCATCGAGGGATTGTCTCCTGCGGTGTCGATCGACCAGAAGTCGACCAACCGCAACCCCCGTTCGACGGTGGGCACCATTACCGAGGTCTACGACTACCTCCGACTTCTCTATGCCCGCGCAGGTTCGGCGCACTGCCCGGTGTGTGGTGAGAAGATCGCACGTCAGACGCCCCAGCAGATCGTCGACCAGGTGCTCGAGATGGAAGAGGGCATCAAGTTCCAGGTCCTCGCACCGGTAGTCCGTACTCGTAAGGGCGAGTTCGTCGACCTTTTCGATCAGCTCAACACCCAGGGCTACTCGCGAGTGCGCGTCGACGGTGTCGTCCATTCGCTGGCGGATCCGCCGAAGCTCAAGAAGCAGGAAAAGCACGACATCGAAGTAGTGGTCGACCGATTGCAGGTCAAGGCGAGTTCGAAGCAGCGCCTGACCGACTCGGTCGAGACCGCACTTCGCTTGGCTGAAGGCATCGTGGTCCTCGACTTCGTCGACCGTGAAGAAAATGCACCTGATCGTGAGCGTCGTTTCTCCGAGAAGCTGGCCTGCCCGAATGGCCACGCACTCGCGATCGACGATCTCGAACCGCGCTCGTTCTCCTTCAACTCGCCCTACGGCGCCTGCCCGGAATGCACCGGCCTCGGTATCCGCAAGGAGGTCGACCCGGATCTGGTGGTTCCCGATCCCGACCTGAGTCTCGAAGACGGAGCGATCGCGCCGTGGTCGATGGGCCAGAGTTCGGAGTACTTCGGACGGTTGCTCTCCGGCCTCGGCGACATCCTCGGTTTCGACATGAAGACGCCGTGGAACAAGTTGCCGGCGAAGGCCCGCAAAGCAATCCTCGAAGGCAGCGAGGAGCAGGTTCACGTCCGGTACAAGAATCGGTACGGCCGTACCCGTTCTTACTACGCGGAGTTCGAAGGTGTGATGCCGTTCCTGCATCGCCGGCTCGAGCAGACCGAATCGGATCAGATGAAGGAACGGTACGACGGGTACATGCGCGACACGCCGTGCCCGGCGTGTGGTGGTGCTCGCCTGCGCCCGGAAATCCTGTCGGTAACTATCGCGGCTGGAGACTTCGGCAGTAAGTCCATCGCCGAGGTCTGTGAACTGTCGATCTCCGATTGCGCGGACTTCTTGAACAGCCTCACCCTCGGTTCGCGCGAAGAGGCGATTGCGGGTCAGGTCCTCAAGGAAGTTCAGGCACGACTCGGGTTCCTGCTCGACGTCGGCTTGGAATACCTTTCCCTCTCGCGTGCCGCTGGCACGTTGTCCGGTGGCGAGGCCCAGCGAATCCGCTTGGCAACGCAGATCGGTTCCGGACTCGTCGGCGTGCTGTATGTACTCGACGAGCCGTCCATCGGCCTGCATCAGCGTGACAATCGACGACTGATCGAAACCCTGACGCGCTTGCGCGACCTCGGCAACACGCTGATCGTCGTCGAGCACGACGAAGACACTATCCGCACGTCCGACTGGGTAGTCGACATCGGACCGTACGCCGGCGAGCACGGCGGCAAGGTCGTCCACAGCGGGCCATACGAAGAACTGCTGACGTGTGAAGAATCTCTGACCGGCGCCTACCTGTCGGGTCGCAGCTTCATCGAGGTTCCGGCCATTCGTCGGCCGGTGGATCGCAAACGCCAGGTCACGGTCGTCGGAGCTCGCGAGCACAATCTCGACGGCATCGACGTGAGTTTCCCGCTGGGTGTTCTCACCGCTGTCACCGGTGTCTCCGGTTCGGGCAAGTCGACGTTGGTCAACGACATTCTCGCGACCGTCATGGCGAACAAGCTCAACGGTGCACGCCAGGTGCCTGGCCGTCACACACGAATCAACGGACTCGATCAGCTGGACAAGCTCGTGCAGGTCGATCAGTCTCCGATCGGCCGGACTCCGCGATCGAATGCGGCGACGTACACCGGTGTGTTCGACAAGATTCGAACCCTGTTCGCGGCCACGACGGAAGCGAAAGTCCGCGGTTACCAGCCCGGCCGATTCTCGTTCAATGTCAAGGGTGGACGCTGCGAGGCGTGCTCCGGCGACGGAACCTTGAAGATCGAGATGAACTTCCTGCCGGACGTGTACGTGCCCTGCGAGGTATGCCACGGCGCTCGGTACAACCGCGAAACGCTCGAGGTCCACTACAAGGGCAAGTCGATCGCCGAGGTACTCGACATGCCTATCGAGGAAGCAGCCGAGTTCTTCCAGCCGGTCACCTCAATTCACCGGTACCTCAAGACGCTGGTCGACGTCGGCCTGGGCTATGTCCGACTGGGTCAGCCGGCTCCGACTCTGTCCGGTGGTGAAGCGCAGCGCGTCAAGCTCGCCGCCGAATTGCAGAAGCGGTCCACCGGTCGCACGGTGTACATCCTCGACGAGCCCACCACGGGTCTGCATTTCGAGGACATCCGAAAGCTCCTGATCGTGATCAACGGTCTGGTCGACAAGGGCAACAGCGTGATCGTGATCGAGCACAACCTCGACGTGATCAAGACGTCGGACTGGGTCGTCGACATGGGACCCGAGGGTGGATCCGGCGGCGGAACCGTTGTGGCGCAAGGTACGCCGGAAGACGTTGCCGCGGTCCCCGAGAGCTACACGGGCAAGTTCCTCAGTGAGGTTCTCACCGCACAGCACGCGCCGGTCAAGGCCAAGCCGATCACCAAGAAGCGTGCGACGAAGGCAGTTGCCGCAAAGAAGGCCGCGCCACGGAAGAAAGCCGCTTCCGTGAGCTAGTAGAACGTGAGCAAGTAGAAATCGGTCAGTGATGCCGGGTCGGAATCGACCCGGCATCACTGCTTTGTCGATCAGGAAGTGCTGGTCTCGAGAATTACGTTGGCGACCTCTTCGGGGCGCGACCACATCGGCCAATGGCCGGTCGGGAGGTCGACGTACGTCACGGGGAGTTTCGCCAGTTCGGCGGCCATCGGATGACCTCCGTCGGCCATCTGGGCGATCACCGCGGAGGGGAACGTGCTGCAAACGACGGTTGACGGCACCTGGTAGCGCTTTTCGTTCGTCAGGACAATCGGCTCACGCGCGGGCCCAGCCGGTTCGGGTACCGCGTTGGCGCGGAACGTCTCCAGAGCTTTCTCGTCGAGTCCTTCGAGGCTGCTGCCGTCCGCTTCGAGCTCTGCCCACGTGGGGAGCGGAATCTCGATGACATCGGAGGCCAGATCCGGTCGCAGCGCTGCGCCGTCGGGCATGGGGCCCGAGTCGACGTAGACGATCCGAGCGACGCGATCCGGGATGCGATCGGTGACGGCGTACCCCACCGGGCCAGCGCCGCTGTGTACGACCAAGACCGTGCGCTCGTCGGAGTCCGATACGGCGTCGACGACTGCACGGACGTGAGCGTCGAAGGTGACCGCTGATCGATCTGTGTCTACTGCGTCGAGCCCGGGCAGTGTCAGGCTGGTCACGCGGGTGTCGGAACGTTCGAGGTGTGGGAGTACTGCATCCCAAGCCCATGAACCGAGCCAGAATCCGGGAACAAGAACGATGTGAGTTTTCATGTACTCACAGTGCACCCGGGTTGGTGACAACAGAGTGTCACCAATTATGTCACCGTTTGGTATCGGAATCTGAGACACTGGTGAACGTGAATCGAGCTGCGAGATTGCATGCTCTCGTCGAGGAACTTCGGCGACAGGGCGATCGAGGGACTACGTGCTCCCGATTGTCCGAGGAATTCGGTGTCACCACCCGGACGATCAAGAGGGATATCGAGACGCTGATGATGTCGGGTGCGGCGATCGAAGCGCGCTCAGGCCCCGGGGGTGGTTACCGACTCGTAGGTCGCGCCACGCTTCCGCCGGTGAATTTCACTGTTCCGCAAGCAGTTTCGATCGCGTTGGCCTTGACGGCGATGGGTGATGCTCCGTTTGCGCCGGATGGACGAGCAGCGCTGGCGAAACTGCTCGATGTGATGGACGAGGAGAGTCGTCGCAAGGTCGCGGAGCTCGGTGGCCGCGTGTGGATTCGCGGTGACGGCGGGGCTCTGACGGATTCGCGCGCGAACCGGCAGGCCGTCGAGCAAGGTCTCGAGCAGAGTCGCGTCGTGTCGTTGCACTACGTGGATGGGGACGGTGCGGAGACGGTGCGGGCAGTTGAGCCGCACATTCTGGCGCAGGACCGTGGGCAGTGGTTTCTCATCGGCTGGTGTCGCCAGCGCGACGCGGTGCGGTGGTTTCGACTCGATCGAATGCGTCGGGCCACGCTGACGAACGATCACTTCACACCACGCGATTCGACCGTCTTCGGGCAACCGCCCGAAGACGCTCGGCCTGTTTCTCCCCGTAGGTGAGTGACTCAGTCGATCATGTTGCGGGCTGCGGCAACGGAATCCGTGATCAGTTCGGTCAGGGCCGTCATATCGACGTCGCTCAGCCGTTTGACGTACAGGCAGCCCTTGCCGATTTTGTGCTTGCCGAGGCGAGCGAGCGTGTCGGTGTAGTCGTCGAAGTTCAGCGACAAGTACAACGTGAGCGCGGTGGCCCTGGGGGAGAACCCGATCAGTGGGGTGTCACCTTCGTGGCCACTCGCATATCGGTAGTGCCGTGCCCCGAATCCGATGATGCTCGAGCCCCACATGACAGCAGGCTCGCCGGTTGCGGCCGACAGCAGGGAGATCAGCTCCACGGCGTCGGCGCGTTTGCGGTCGTCGACGCGTGAAATGAATGCGTCGACGTCCTCGGGCGTCGGTTGAGTCTTGTTGGCGGTTGCCAACTCAGTAGACCGGACCGGTGAACTTCTCGCCCGGTCCCTTTCCTGGCTCGTCCGGGTGCGAGGACGCCTCACGGAATGCGCGCTGCAGGGCTTGGAGGCCTTCACGGATGGGTCCGGCATGAGGGCCGAGGTATTCGACCGACGCAGTCACGAGTCCGGCAAGTGCCGTGATGACTCGACGCGCTTCGTCGAGGTCCAGGTAGGGGCTGGAAGACGGATCGGCGTCGGAGAGGCCGAGTTTTTCGGCAGCCGAACTCATAAGCATCACTGCAGCGCGGCTGATGACCTCGACCGCGGGAACTTCGGAGAGTTCGCGGACGTCGGGGTTCGCGCCGTCGGTGTTCTGTTCTGCCTCGAAGTTCTCACTCATGGATGTAAGGATTCCATCAGGCCGTGACGGTGTTGAATCGGGCCTCTCCCGGCAGCACTGGGAGCGGCACCGATTTCTTTCATCTGTGGCGACCTGTTACTCTTGTTGCAACGACCGCCTCCGACTTGTTCGGGGGCAGCAAGTGGAGTCCGACTCCCACCTCTGCGCGGCAGGTGAAACTGCAGTTCAGTGGTTCCGGTCACCTGTTGTCGGAGATCATTCTTCGTCAGGTTCCTCGCTCAGTCGAGGAGATAGGTTTCGGCGTGAGCTGGATCTTATGTGATCGGTCGACATCGGGCCCCGCGGATGAGCAATCATCACAGCGGGGCTTTTTTGTTGGGGTGCGGGCGGTACGGGCTGCGTGCGGTCATGAAGACCGCACCGTTCAACCTAGGAGGCCCCATCAGCACTGAGACCCGCATCAACGATCGTATCCGCGTTCCCGAGGTTCGTTTGGTCGGACCTGGCGGCGAACAGGTAGGCATCGTGCGTGTTGAAGATGCACTCCGCTTGGCCCTTGAGGCCGACCTCGACCTGGTCGAGGTAGCTCCTGACGCCCGTCCACCGGTCTGCAAGATCATGGACTACGGCAAGTTCAAGTACGAGGCTGCACAGAAGGCACGTGAGTCACGTAAGAACCAGCAGCTGACGGTCATCAAGGAGCAGAAGCTCCGACCCAAGATCGACGACCACGACTACGAGACCAAGAAGCGCAACGTCGTTCGCTTCCTCGAAGCCGGTTCCAAGGTCAAGGTCACGATCATGTTCCGCGGACGTGAGCAGTCACGCCCCGAACTCGGCTACCGCCTTCTGCAGCGTCTGGGAGCAGACGTCGCAGATCTCGGATTCGTCGAAACCTCGGCAAAGCAGGACGGCCGAAACATGACGATGGTCCTGGCGCCGCACAAGGGCGCCAAGACTCGTGTCAAGGCGCAGGAGAGCGCTCAGGCGCCAGTGGCTCAGGCTGCTCCGCGTCCGGCTCCGGCCGCACCGGCTTCCAGTGAAGCAGCTCCGGAAGCACCGGCGACCGGCGATGCCGCTCCCGAGGCTCCGGCCAGCTAGTCGATTTCCCAAGATCCACCACGTAACAAGAACTGAGGACTCCATGCCCAAGATGAAGAGCCACAGCGGCGCCTCGAAGCGATTCAAGGTGTCCGGCAGCGGAAAGCTCATGCGCCAGAAGGCCGGCCGTCGCCACCTTCTCGAGCACAAGTCCAGCAGGGTTACCCGTCGTCTCGACGGTGTCGCTGTTGTCAGCCCTGACGACGCTCCGCGCATCAAGCGCATGCTCGGCATCTGAGTCGCCCCCTTACTGACCACCCGGGGCCGTACTTTCAGCCCCTAGATTGACAGGATTTTTCAAGTGGCACGCGTAAAGAGGGCGGTCAACGCCCAGAAGAAGCGTCGTTCAATTCTTGCTGCATCCAGCGGCTACCGTGGACAGCGTTCGCGTCTGTACACCAAGGCCAAGGAGCAGCAGCTCCACTCGCTCACCTACGCGTACCGCGACCGTCGTGCGCGCAAGGGCGAGTTCCGCAAGCTGTGGATCACGCGTATCAACGCTGCAGCTCGTGCAAACGACATCACGTACAACCGCCTCATCCAGGGCCTGCGTCTGGCAGAGGTCGACGTCGACCGCAAGATCCTGGCCGAGCTCGCTGTCTCCGATGCCGAGGCCTTTGCCGGCCTGGTCGCACTCGCGAAGGCCGCTTTGCCGGCTGACGTGAACGCTCCTGCCGGAGAAGCAGCCTGATTCACGCATCACAGCAACGGCCCGTGGACCCGCTCACCGAGCGGACTCCGCGGGTCGTTTCTGCTGTCAAGCTCCTGCGCACAGCAGAACGACGCAAAGCAGGACGTTTCCTCGTCGAGGGCGAGAACTCGGTCACCGAACTGTTGAACGGTGCACTCTCGAATGGCGAGGCCCGCCCGGTACACGACCTCTTCTACACCGAGGACGCAGCCGAGCGCTATCAGCACGTCATCGATCGGGCGCTGACCGCTGGAGTTCGTGTTGCTCTTGTGACCGATCGAGCAATCAAAGCTCTGAGCGATACCGTCACGCCGCCCGGACTCGTTGCCGTCAGCGATCTACTGGATGTACCGCTGAGCGCAGCCGTCCATCAGGAGACCCGCCTGCTCGCAGTGCCGGTCGAGGTCAACGAACCAGGTAACGCGGGCACCGTCATTCGCATCGCCGACGCAGTGGGTGCCGATGCGGCAATCCTCGCCGGCGACAGCGTCGATCCGCACAACGGCAAGGTCGTTCGTTCGTCAGCGGGCAGCCTCTTTCACCTGCCAGTCGTCCGCGATCGAGACACGGTGTCGGTGATCGAGCAGATTCGCGCAGCCGGCATTCAGATTCTCGCGACTGCAGCTGACGGCGAGGTCGATCTCGACGAGGCCGACGAGTTGCTGAGCAAGCCGACGGCCTGGCTGTTCGGTAACGAAGCGCACGGTCTCGATCCGGCGATCGCCGCACAGGCTGATCATCGGGTCAGGATTCCGATCCATGGTCGCGCCGAAAGCTTGAACCTCGCGACAGCGGCGGCAATTTGCCTGTACGCAAGCGCGCGGGTGCAAAACCGCGCCACCGATCACGGCTGAAAACGCACGCGAAGACCTCACGGAATCCCATTTGCGGAAGCCTGAGACAATACAAGAGCAGAGACAATGCTCGAGCGAGTTCGAATGCTCGCTCGCAGTACAAGAAGTAAGCAGTACAAGAAGCAAGCAGTACGAGAAGTAAACCGAGAAGCGACAGGAGCGTCACAGCCGTGGCCAAAAATGAGGGCGCGACACCGCCGGAGGTCGACGCGAGTGTACTCACCGAAGAGGCGTTGACCGCTGCGGCTGAGAACGCCGAGAAGGCGCTGGCGGACGCCGCTGACCTGGATGCGCTGGCGCACGTCAAGGTGGAGCACCTGGGGGACAAGTCCCCGATCGCCCTCGCTCGCCGGGGACTCGGCAGCCTTCCGGGCAAGGAAAAGGCGGACGCCGGTAAGCGCGTCAACATCTTCCGCACTCGGATCAACAACGCGTACGACGCTCGTCGTGAGGTCCTCCTCGCCGAGCGTGACGCCGCGGTGTTGGTTGCCGAGGCAATCGACGTCACTCTGCCTTCCGATCGTCACCCCGTCGGGGCGCGTCACCCGATCAGCCTGATTTCCGAGCAGGTCGCCGACGTATTCGTCGCGATGGGTTGGGAAGTTGCCGAGGGTCCGGAGGTGGAGACCGAGCACTTCAACTTCGACGCACTCAACTTCTTGCCGGATCACCCTGCCCGTACGATGCAGGACACCTTCCACCTGGCACCCGAGAACTCGCGCCAGGTGCTGCGTACCCACACCTCGCCGGTGCAGGTCCGCACGATGCTCTCGCGTGAGGTGCCGATCTACGTGGTGTGCCCGGGCCGCACGTTCCGCACCGACGAACTCGATGCGACGCACACGCCTGTCTTCTCGCAGGTCGAGGGCCTGGCCGTCGACAAGGGCCTGACCATGGCCAATCTGCGCGGAACTCTCGACGCGTTCGCTCGCGCCCTTTTCGGCCCCGAGACGCGTACCCGTATGCGCCCCAACTACTTCCCGTTCACGGAACCGTCGGCAGAGGTCGACGTCTGGTTCGCGAACAAGAAGGGCGGCGCAGGCTGGGTCGAGTGGGGCGGCTGCGGCATGGTCAACCCGAACGTTCTGCGCGCCAGCGGTATCGATCCCGACGAGTACTCGGGTTTCGCATTCGGCATGGGCCTCGAGCGGACCCTGCAGTTCCGCAACGGTATCCCGGACATGCGCGACATCGTCGAAGGTGACGTGCGTTTCACGCTGCCCTTCGGTGTCGCAGGCTGACCGATCCGGTCCGCGGAACCTTCACAAAGACTTATCGACAAACGAGAGAGCTGAGCAGACGTGCGAGTAGCGCAATCCTGGCTGACCGAGATCCTGCAGCGGGCAACTCCGGACTGGGAGGTGACCCCGGAAGAGTTGGACGCCGGGTTCGTCCGGGTGGGACTCGAAGTCGAGGAACTCGACACACTCGAGGCGATCGACGGCCCGTTGGTCGTCGGCAAGGTCGTCTCCATCACCGAACTGACCGAGTTCAAGAAGCCGATCCGCTTCTGCCAGGTCGAGGTCGGCGAACCCGAGCCTCGCGGCATCGTCTGTGGCGCGCGCAATTTCAACGAGGGTGACCTCGTCGTCGTTGCGCTGCCCGGCGCGGTGCTGCCCGGCGGATTCGAAATCGCCACTCGCAAGACGTACGGCCAGGTGTCCGACGGCATGATCTGCTCCGTCTCGGAACTCGGTATCGGCAAAGACCATTCGGGCATCTTGGTGCTCGAGCCCGGCACCGCCGAACCCGGCGCCGACGGCAACGAGTTGCTCGGTCTCGGTGACACGATCATCGAACTGAACATCACCCCGGACCGTGGCTACTGCTTCTCGGTCCGCGGTCTCACGCGAGAGCTCGCGTGCGGCTTCGATCTCGAATACGCCGATCCCGCGTCGGTTCCCGCGCACCCGGCTGAGGGTGAAGCCTGGCCGGTGCGCCTCGAACCGGAGTCCAAGGCTTCGCGTTTCGTGATGCGGAAGATCACGGGTATCGATCCGCAGGCAGTGAGCCCGTGGTGGCTGCAGCGTCGACTTCTGCTCTCGGGTGTTCGCCCGATCTCGCCGGCCGTCGACGTCACCAACTACGTGATGCTCGAACTCGGTCAGCCTCTGCACGCGTTCGATGCGACCGCAGTGCAGGGCGACCTGGTGGTCCGTCGCGCCAAGGCGGGGGAGAAGCTGACGACGCTCGACGACGTCGAACGCACGCTCGATCCCGAAGACGTTGTCATCGCCGACGATTCCGGAGTCATCTCGCTGGCTGCCGTCATGGGCGGCGCAACCACCGAGGTGGGAACGGCAACGACGGACATCCTCCTCGAAGGAGCTACCTGGGATCCGCTCGCAGTCTTCAAGACGGCGCGCCGGCACAAGCTGCCGAGTGAGGCGAGCAAGCGTTTCGAGCGCGTCGTCGATCCGGCGATTCCGCTCGCGGCCGTCGACCGCGCAGCCGCTCTGCTGGTCGAGATTGCCGGCGGACGGATCGAACCGGTCCTGACCGACGTGGGCGATGTTGCCCCTCGCGCTGCCATTCGCATGGATATCGACCTGCCCGACCGTGTCGCCGGAGTCACGTACCCCAACGGCACCGCAGCTCGCCGCCTCACCCAGGTTGGCTGCAACGTCGAGGTCGGCGTCAGCGAAGAGGGACACGGCCAGTTGGTCGCGACGCCGCCGTCGTGGCGTCCGGACCTGGTGCAGCCTGCGGACCTCGTCGAGGAAGTTCTTCGCCTCGAAGGTCTCGAGCAGATCCCGTCTGTGCTTCCCGCCGCTCCGGCTGGACGCGGATTGACTCCGTCGCAGCGGCGGAAGCGCACGGTGTCGAAGGCCGTGGCTCACGCCGGTTACGTCGAGGTCCTTCCTCCGGTCTTCCTGCCGACGAACGTCTTCGACGTCTGGGGCCTCGACGCGGATGATCCGCGCCGCAACACCAGCAAGGTCCTCAACCCGCTCGAAGCCGATCGTCCGGAGTTGGCGACCACGCTGCTCCCGGGTCTGCTGGAGATCCTGGCTCGCAACGCTTCTCGCGGTCAGCGTGATCTGTCGCTGTACGGCATCGCACAGGTCGTCCTGCCGGGCCCCGACACCAAGCCGGTGGATGCATTGCCGGTGGATCGTCGTCCGACGGACGAGCAGATCGCGAACCTGATCGCGTCGTTGCCGGCTCAGCCCGTGCACATCGCTGCAGTGTTGAGTGGTTTGCGTGAGCCGAGCGGCCCCTGGGGCCCTGGCCGTCAGGCCGAGGCTTCGGACACTTTTGCAGCAGTGCGGGTCATTGCAGCTGCAGCAGACGTCGAGGTGGAACTGCGTGCGGCGCAGTACCTGCCGTGGCATCCCGGCCGTTGCGCCGAGGTTGTCGTTGACGGCAACGTAGTCGGTCATGCGGGCGAACTGCATCCGGCTGTTCTCGAGCGTGCGGGATTGCCTGCGCGCACTTGTGCACTGGAGATCGACCTCGACGCTTTGCCGTTGGTCGAGAACCTGCCGGCGCCGCGCATTTCGCCCTTCCCCGCAGTGCTCCAGGACGTGGCGGTTGTTGTCGATCGCGATATTCCTGCGGCGAAGGTCCAGGAAGCTCTGCGTTCCGGCGGCGGCGAACTTCTCGAAGACATTCGCCTCTTCGACGTCTTCGAGGGCGAGCAGGTCGGTGAAGGCCGCAAGTCGCTCGCGTTCGCGTTGCGATTCCGTGGTGTCGACCGGACGCTGACCGAGGACGAGGCCAGTGCCGCGCGTGATGCGGCAGTGGAGGCGGCTTCCAAGGCCGTCGGTGCGCAGATGCGCGGCTGATTTCCTCAACTGATCACAGAGCCCACGTCCATCCCAGGTGGTCGTGGGCTCTGTCGTGTTATCGGCTTTTCGACTGAGGTGAATCGGAAAGCCACACATCTGGCGCAACGGTGTCCGTCCGTCGCCCTTGCTGGTCGAGCACGTGGCCGAGCAGTTTGCGCAGATACAGCACGATGGATCGTTCCGTGACGCAAAGACCCGGAATCTCCTTGCGCAGACGAGTTTCGAATGCATCGAGTTCTGCAGGAGAATGCAGCCACAACTGAACCACCAGGTTGTCGGGGCCGACTACAGCGAAGCAGTTTCGAACTTCCGACGCCCGACTCAGCACTCGTCCCGCCGTATCGAGAAGCTCGGGTTCGACGCGGCACCACAAAGTGGCGAGCACGGGAAGGCCGGCCAGCGGCCGCGCGAATTCACACCGCAGCGCCACCAACCCCGAAGACGTGAGCCGGTCGATCTGGCGTTTGCACGCAGCGGGACTGACACCGATCGCGTCGGCCAACTCCTTCATGGGAGTGCGCCCGTCGTAAGCGAGCTTCGTCAGAACCTTGCGATCCTGTTCGGATACCCCGGTCGGCCGAGCGCGCACGGCAGGACGGTTTTCGCTGGTGGTCAGCACACCCTTCTCGGACGGTGCCAGCGCATTGAGTCTCCATCGCCCACCTTCGGTGAACCAGCGTGTGATGATCGAGGTTCGTGTCGCCAGTACACCGTCGATCGTTGCGACGTCTTCCGAGATGAAGCGCGACATCGACGCCAGATCCGCGGTACCGGCTGTGACGAGCAGATCTGCTCTGCCCGTTGATGCTTCGATGGTCACGGCGTGGGCCGAGCGAGTCAGCCGTGCCGCGATGGTGTCGAGAAGAGCAGGTGAGCAATCGATTTCGATGATCGCTGTGACGATGCTGCCCAGCACCTGTGGCCCTGGAGTGACCGTGACCCAGGCCAACGACGATTCGGAGAGTCGATTCCAACGACGGGCGAGAGTCGCGGCGTCGAGTTCGAGTGGTTCGGCCAACGAAAGCCACTTCGATCGCGGTGCGAGCTGGAGCGCATTGATTATCCTCAGATCGATTTCATCTATCCTGCGACCGTTGCCGGCATCTGGTGCACTCATAACGTCATTATCCGGCATATTGCTGCAAGATTCGGACTATCTGCGACGCTCGACGGATGATCACAGAGGAGAAGTACGCGCTGATCGGAGCGGGCCCGTCTGGATTGGCCGGCGCGCGAAACCTCGATCGGGCCGGGATAGCGTTCGACGGCTTCGAGAGCCACGACGACGTCGGTGGGCTCTGGGACATCGACAACCCGCACAGCACCGTCTACGAGTCGGCGCACCTCATCTCTTCGAAGGGCACCACCGCATTCGCGGAGTTCCCGATGGCTGATTCGGTGGCCGACTACCCGAGCCACGTCGAACTTGCCGATTATTTCCGCGACTACGCCGATACTCACGATCTTCGCAGGCACTTTGCCTTCGGCATTACCGTCGTCGACGTTTCGCCGGTCGATTCGCTATGGCAGGTCACCACGCGCAGTCGCAGCGGTGAGACAACAGTCGCGCGGTATCGAGGCGTGATCATCGCGAACGGAACGCTGTCGAAGCCGAACATGCCGACTTTCCGGGGCGACTTCACCGGCACGTTGATGCACACGAGCCAGTACCGCAGCGCCGAGATCTTCCGCGGGAAGAAGGTACTGGTCATCGGAGCGGGCAACAGTGGATGCGACATCGCCGTCGATGCCGTCCACCAGGCCGAGTGCGTCGACCTGAGCGTTCGGCGAGGCTACTACTTCGTCCCCAAGTATCTGTTCGGCCGACCCTCGGACACCTTGAATCAGGGAAAGCCGTTGCCGCCGTGGATCAAACAACGCGTCGACACCTTGGTACTCAAGCAGTTCACGGGTGATCCGGTGCGGTTCGGATTTCCGGCACCGGACTACAAGATCTACGAATCGCATCCGGTCGTGAACTCGTTGATCCTGCACCACATCGGGCACGGTGATGTGCACGTGCGCGCCGACGTCGACCGGTTCGAGGGGAAGACGGTGCGGTTTGTCGACGGATCGTCTGCCGACTACGACCTCGTTCTCTGCGCCACGGGGTATCACCTCGACTATCCCTTCATCGCGCGCGAGGACTTGGACTGGTCGGGCGCTGCCCCGGACCTGTTCCTCAACGTCGCGAGTCGCCGCCACGACAATCTCTTTGTTCTCGGCATGGTCGAAGCATCCGGTCTCGGGTGGCAGGGCCGTTTCGAGCAGGCCGAGTTGGTGGCCAAATTGATCACCGCACGTACCGAAGCCCCCGCCGCGGCGCGGGAATTCTCGGCGGCGGCGGCCGGTCCTCCTCCCGATCTGTCCGGGGGATACAAGTACCTGAAGTTGGGACGAATGGCCTACTACGTGAACAAGGACGCCTACCGATCGGCGATCAAGCGACACATCGGACTGCTTGATGCCGCTCTGACGAAGGGAGGACAGTGATGCCGATCGACGACGTGGTGCTCAACTTCAACCCGGGATCGTTGATTATCCTCAACGTGGTGCTGGCCGCGATCATGCTGGGGATCGCCCTCGACACTTCGGTCGACGACTTTCGTCGTGCGCTCACCAAACCCAAGGCGATGGCGGTGGGTATTGCTGCGCAGTTCGTGCTGTTGCCGGCAGTGACTTTTCTCCTGACGCTGATTCTCTCGCCGGCTCCGTCGGTAGCACTCGGCATGATCCTGGTGGCGTGCTGCCCGCCAGGGAACATCTCGAACGTCCTGACTCACCGGGCGGGCGGCGACGTCGCACTCTCGGTGTCCATGACGGCGGTGTCGAACGTCCTCGCGATCTTCCTCATGCCGCTCAATCTTGCGTTCTGGGGGAGCCGACGCCCGGAGACCGACGCTCTGTTGCAGTCCGTGAACCTGAATGCGCTCGAGATGGTCGCGCAAATCGCCCTGATCATCGGTGTGCCGTTCGTTCTCGGCATCTGGGCGGCACGAAGGTTTCCGGAGATCGCCGCGAAAGCGCAGCCTTGGGTGAAAAACGGTTCGTTGGTGGCGTTGTTGATCTTCATCGTCGCGGGGGTGTCGGGGAATGCGTCGTACTTCGTCGACTACATCGGGGTGGTACTGCTCGCGGTCTTCCTGCACGACACGGTTGCCCTCGCACTGGGATACTTCTGCGGCGCCGTCACCGGGTTGAACGAATACAGCCGTCGCGCCGTCTCTTTCGAGGTCGGCATCCGCAATGCGGGGCTGGGGCTTGGCCTGGTGTTCACGTTCTTCGACGGGCTCGGTGGCATGGCCATCGTGGCCGGCTGGTGGGGAATCTGGGACATCATCGCCGGGTTGGCTCTGGCGACGATCTGGTCCAAGCGACGCGCCCGAAAGGCGGTACCGGCATGACCGTCGCACTCGTCACGGGCGGGAACGGGTTCCTGGGTACCGCTGTCATCGACGCACTGATCGCGCAGGGCATCGCCGTCGTCTGTGTCGACCTCACGGTCAAGGACACGCCGGACGATCGCATCCGCCGCGTCAGGGCGGACGTCTGCGACCCCACAGAGTTGGGGCGGGTGTTCGGTCAGTACCGACCGAACGTCGTGATCCACCTTGCGTCCATCGTGAATCCCGGCAAGAACACGACAGCAGAGCAGGAGTATCGCGTCGACGTCGACGGGACACGAAACGTGCTCGCGGCCTGCGTCGAACACGGGGTTGGACGGATCGTCGTGTCTTCGTCCGGAGCGGCGTACGGCTACCACTCCGACAGCCCACCGTGGATCACCGAGGACGTACCTGTCCGAGGCAACGACGAATTCACATACAGTCGCCACAAACGCCTGGTCGAAGAGATGCTCGCCGAATATCGCGTCGAACACCCGGAGTTGGAACAGGTTGTCTTCCGGATCGGCACGATCTTGGGTGAGAGCGTCGACAATCAGATCACCGCGTTGTTCGATCGCCGCAAGCTGCTCAAGGTTGCCGGGAGCGACAGCCCCTTCGTCTTCGTCTGGCACACCGATGTCGCGGGCGCTTTTGCGGAGGCCGTGACCGGAAACCAAGTGGGCATCTTCAATGTCGCGGGCGACGGCTCGTTGACCGTCGACGAGTTGGCTTCCCGGATGGGCAAGAGCACGGTGACGCTTCCTGCATGGTTGTTGCGAGGCGTTCTACGCGTCGGACGGCGATTGGGCGTAACGGAACACGGTCCGGAGCGCGTCGGATTTCTCCAGTACCGACCGGTTCTCGACAATCGGCGGCTCAAGGAACAGTTCGGATACGTCCCCGAATATTCGAGCGAGGAAGCGTTTGCCGCGTATCTCGCGTCACGCTGACCCCTTCGACGGACGGTCGTGGAAGGATCGGAATTGTCCGTCGGCGTTTTCGAGAAGGGACTGACAGTGTCACGAAATGATGGGCCCGAACATGATGGGTCCGAGCACGATGGTTCCGTGCACCAGGTAGTCGAGGCCGCCAGTGCACTCGACGACAAGGACTTCCTCGCGGTCGTCCGCGCAGTGGTCGAGCGTCGTCCGAGTTTGTCGGTCCTTCTTTCCGTGGTGGACACCGCTGCCGCGAGCCTCGAGCCGAACCGCGTCGAGGACGAGAACGAGATCACCGACGCCGAAGAAGTCGAACTGCCCGACACCGTTGTGGAGGTCGACGAGATCATCGACGTCCCGGTGGTACTTGCGACCGATCCGAGAATTCCCGAACCCGACTACACCGAAGGCGGAGTGCCCACTTTCGACCGCGTTCGGGAGAAGATAGAGGGGCGCTTCGGTACTTCAATAGGTTCGTCCGAACTGGCGCACGAGAGTCCTGCCGGAAAGTCCGTGGACGAGCGGTGGGACGAGCGCCAGAAGGCCGCAAAGGCCAAGCTCGAGGAGATCCGGCGATCCATGGGTAAGTAATTATGCATTCCGATGCACAATGATGCATACTGTGTGACATGACTGAAGGTGGTACGACCGAGAACGCACGCAAGCCGATCAGAGTCGCCGTTGCCGGCGCCAGTGGGTACGCCGGTGGTGAGGTTCTGCGTCTGCTCCTCGGGCACCCCTCCTATGCCGACGGCAGTCTGGTGATCGGTTCGCTGACCGCCGGTGGCAACGCCGGTTCGACGCTCGGTGAGCATCATCCGCACTTGCTTCCACTCTCTTCGCGGGTACTCGAAGAGACCACTGTCGAGATCCTCTCGGGTCACGACGTCGTCTTCCTCGGTCTCCCACACGGAAATTCGGCTCAGTACGCCAAGTTGCTGCCCGAGTCGACGGTCATCATCGACTGCGGCGCGGACTTCCGGCTGCAGGATCCCGCAGCCTGGGAGAAGTACTACAAGAGCGCTCATGCCGGCACCTGGCCCTACGGTCTTCCTGAATTGCCCGGTGCCCGTGAGAAATTGGTAGGCGCAACCCGCATCGCCGTTCCGGGCTGCTACCCGACGGCAGCGAGCCTCGCGCTGGCCCCCGCCGTTGCCGCGGGGATCGTGGACTCACACGTGAACGTAGTTGCGGTCAGTGGCACTTCGGGCGCCGGCCGGGCACCGAAGGCTGATCTGCTGGGTTCCGAGGTCATGGGCTCCGTCCGTGCGTACGGCGTCGGCGGCGTCCATCGCCACACCCCTGAGATCATTCAGAATCTCTCGGCCGCAGGCGGCAAGGACATCAGTGTCTCCTTCACTCCGGTGCTCGCGCCCATGCCGCGCGGCATCCTCGCGACCTGCACGGCAGCCACCACGGCCACCGAAGAGCAGGCACGCGAAATCTACGAAAAGGCATACAACGACGAGCCGTTCATTCATGTGCTGCCTGCCGGCATCTTCCCGCAGACCGGCGCTGTGATCGGATCCAACGCCGTGCAGATCGGGGTCACCGTGGACGCCGACGCCGGTCAGCTCGTTGTCATCTCGGCAATCGACAATCTCACCAAGGGCACCGCCGGTGGCGCGGTGCAATCGATGAATCTCGCCCTTGGCCTACCCGAGACCGCAGGTCTCTCTACCGTGGGAGTAGCTCCGTGAGCACCGACAATCCGCAGCAGATCGACAACGCAATCGAGCCTGACGCGACCGTTGCAGACGTGGTTCACGTCGCCGGGGGACGTCTGCTCCGCACGCAGGGCGTCACCGCACCTGCCGGATTCCGCGGTGCCGGAATTGCTGCCGGTATCAAGAAGAGTGGCAAGTCGGACCTCGCATTGGTGCTCAACGAGGGACCCGATCTGGCCGCTGCCGGCGTCTTCACCCTGAACAAGGTCAAGGCAGCTCCGGTGCTCTGGTCTCAGCAGGTCCTGACGACGGGCAAGCTGCGCGCGGTGGTGCTCAACTCGGGCGGCGCGAACGCCTGCACGGGCGCGGGTGGATTCCAGGATGCACACAAGACTGCCGAGGAAGTTGCTTCGGCACTGAGTAATTGGGGCACCGAGACGGGCGCGATCGAGGTCGCTGTCTGTTCGACCGGACTTATCGGTGACCGCTTGCCCATGGACAAGCTGATCCCCGGTGTCACCGAGGTGGTGCACGAACTGGCCGGCGGAATCTCCGGAGGCACCGACGCGGCATACGCGATCATGACCACCGATACCGTGCCGAAGCAGGCGTCGCTGCACCACGCGAACAAATGGAACGTCGGCGGAATGGCCAAGGGCGCAGGCATGCTCGCGCCTGCGCTGGCCACCATGCTGTGCGTCGTCACGACCGATGCTGTCGCAACGGCGGATCAGCTCGATACCGCTCTGCGCGCCGCCACCCACCTGAGCTTCGATCGCCTCGACGTCGACGGCGCCACGTCCACCAACGACACAGTGCTCCTGTTGGCCTCCGGCGCCAGCGGTGTCACGCCGACGCAGGACGAACTGAACGCCGCAGTGCTGGCCGTGTGTGATGATCTCGCGGATCAGTTGATGGCAGACGCCGAGGGTGTCACCAAGCGGGTCAAGGTGACGGTTCGCGGCGCGGCGTCCGAGTCCGATGCGTTGATCGGCGCCCGGACCATCGCCCGCGACAGCCTGGTCAAGACAGCGCTTTTCGGTTCCGATCCCAATTGGGGTCGCGTTCTCGCCGCAGTGGGTATCGCTCCCATCGAGCTCGATCCCGATCGAATCAGTGTGTCCTTCAACGGGAGTCCCGTCTGCATCGACGGCGTCGGTGCTCCGGGGGCGCGTGAGGTGGACCTGAGTGGGATCGACATCGAACTCGACATCGATCTGGGAATCGGCAACGAGTCCGTGAGCATTCGCACCACGGACCTCTCGCATGCTTACGTCGAAGAGAACTCGGCGTATTCGTCATGACCGAGACGTATCCCGTGATCAGCGAGCATCAGAAGGCGCATGTCCTCGCCGACGCGCTGCCGTGGCTGCAGCGATTCCGAGACAAGGTGGTCGTGGTCAAGTACGGCGGAAACGCCATGATCGACGAGACGCTCAAAACGGCATTTGCCGCCGACATGGCGTTCCTGCGGACTGTCGGCATCCATCCCGTCGTCGTGCACGGCGGTGGCCCGCAGATCAACGCGATGCTGGCACGCCTTGGCATGAAGGGTGAGTTCCGCGGTGGTTTTCGTGTGACGACGCCCGAGGTGATGGACGTCGTACGGATGGTGCTTTTCGGTCAGGTCGGCCGTGAACTCGTCGGCTTGATCAACGCGCACGGTCCTTACGCGGTCGGTATCTCCGGTGAAGATGCGCACCTGTTCACCGCTACTCGACGCACTGTTGCGGTCGAGGGGGAGCAGACCGACATCGGGCTGGTCGGGGACGTCACCACCGTAAACCCAGACGCGGTACTCGATCTCATTGCGGCAGGACGTATTCCGGTGGTCTCGACCATCGCACCCGACGCCGACGGTGTCGTCCACAACATCAACGCCGATACCGCTGCTGCCGCACTGGCCGAGGCGATCGGTGCCGAGAAGCTCGTTGTCCTCACCGACGTCGAGGGCCTGTACACCGATTGGCCGGACCGAGCCTCGCTGGCCACCGAGATCGACACCGACGCCCTGGCCCAGTTGTTGCCGAGTCTCGACGCCGGCATGGTGCCCAAGATGGAGGCCTGCCTTCGCGCGGTGCGCGGAGGTGTGCCGTCGGCGCACGTGATCGACGGTCGGCTCGAACATTCAGTCCTACTCGAACTTTTCACCGGTGAAGGAATCGGCACGATGGTCGTGCCGGGTTCCTCGGTCGCCGGTCCCCAGCAGGGAGCTATCTCATGAGCACGATCGATCTGCAGCAGCGGTGGTCCGCTTCGCTGATGAACAATTACGGCGTACCCCGGGTTGCTCTCGTCCGCGGTGACGGCGCCGTACTCACCGACGCCGACGGCAAGCAGTACGTCGACTTCCTGGCCGGAATCGCCGTCAACATCCTCGGACACGGACATCCGGCCGTCGTCGAAGCCGTGACTACTCAGTTGTCGACACTCGGCCACGTGTCCAACCTGTACGCCAGCGAGCCGGTCGTCGAGTTGGCGGAGCAGTTGCTCGCTCATCTCGGCAACGTCACCGGGCGCGCGTTCTTTTGCAACTCGGGTACCGAGGCGAACGAGGCTGCCTTCAAGCTCGCTCGCGCCACCGGCCGGAAGAAGATCATCGCAGCCGAAGGCTCCTTCCACGGTCGCACGATGGGCGCACTCGCTCTGACGGGCCAGCCGGCCAAGCGGGCGCCGTTCGAACCGATGCCCGCCGGCGTCGAGTTCGTGCCGTACGGCGACGTCGAGGCACTCGAGCAGGCCGTCGATTCCGACACCGCCGCTGTGTTCCTCGAACCGATCATGGGTGAGGGCGGCGTCGTGGTGCCACCCGAAGGATACCTCGTCGAGGCTCGGCGGATCACCGCCGAACGTGGTGCGCTGCTCGTACTCGACGAAGTGCAGACCGGCATCGGCCGGACCGGCTGGTTCTACGCACATCAGGCAGTCGGCATCGTGCCGGACGTCATCACTCTTGCGAAGGGACTCGGCGGCGGAATGCCGATCGGCGCCTGCATCGCGACCGGGGCAACGGCAGAGTTGTTCGGACCGGGCAAGCACGGTACGACGTTCGGTGGCAATCCGGTGTGCGCTGCGGCGGCGCTTGCCGTGCTGAAAACCATTGCAGCGGAAGACCTGATCTCACGCGCCGACAGCTTGGGCAAATCGATCTCGGCGGGCATCGAAGATCTGGGCCATCCGTTGGTCGACTACGTACGGGGATCAGGACTGTTGCTGGGTGTCGTGCTGACCGAGGACGTCGCGCCGGCAGTGGAAAACGCAGCGCGCGAAGCCGGGTACCTTGTGAATGCAGCGCAACCCGGAGTGATCCGGTTGGCGCCGCCGCTCATCCTCACGGACGAGCAGGCCGAAACCTTCGTGGCAGCACTACCTGCCATCTTCGACAGTGCACTATCGGCTGACCAGCCGGGGGAGAAGTGACTACCGTGGTGAAACACTTTCTCAGGGACGACGATCTGACTCCTGCGCAGCAGGCCGAAGTTCTCGAACTCGCAGCGATTCTCAAGAAGGACCCGTTCGCTCGGCGTCCGCTCGAGGGTCCCCGCGGAGTCGGTGTCATCTTCGAGAAGAACTCGACGCGTACACGTTTCTCGTTCGAGATGGGCATCGCACAGATGGGCGGTCACGCTGTCGTCGTCGACGGGCGCAGCACTCAACTCGGTCGTGAAGAGACCTTGGCGGACACCGGACGCGTTCTCTCCCGCTACGTCGACGCCGTCGTGTGGCGCACGTTCGGCCAGAAGCGCCTGGAGCAAATGGCTACGGGCGCAACGATTCCCATCGTCAATGCATTGTCCGACGAATTTCATCCCTGTCAGGTTCTGGCCGATCTGCAAACGCTGATCGAACAGAAGGGTGAGCTCAAGGGGCTGAAGCTGACCTACCTGGGCGACGGCGCCAACAACATGGCTCACTCGCTGATGCTCGGCGGAGTGACCGCAGGCATAGACGTCACCATCGCAAGCCCCGCCGGCTTCGAACCGGCGGACTGGGTCGTGGCAGCAGCACGCAAACGCGCCGAGGAAACCGGCGCGACCATCACCCTGACGCAGGACCCACAGGCCGGCGTCGTCGGCGCCGACGCGTTGGTCACCGACACCTGGACCTCGATGGGTCAGGAGAACGACGGACTCGATCGGGTCGGACCTTTCCGTCCGTTCCAGATCAACAAGGAGCTGCTCGCAAAGGCAGATCCGAAGGCCGTCGTCCTGCACTGCCTGCCCGCGCATCGCGGCGAAGAAGTCACCGACGAGGTTCTCGACGGGCCGCAGAGTGTTGTCTGGGACGAGGCGGAGAACCGTCTGCACGCCCAGAAGGCATTGCTCGTGTGGCTGCTGGAACAGCGAACCCAACTGGACCCGGCGTGAGCGTCGCTCCCACTCGGGCTGGTCGCCAGTCGCGCATCATCGCGCTTCTGGCGGCTCACCCTGTCCGAAGTCAGACGGAGCTGGCGGCCTTGCTCGGTGCCGAGGGCATCGAAGCAACGCAGGCGACGCTCTCGCGTGACCTCGAAGAGCTGGGAGCGGTGAAACTGCGTGCCGCCGACGGCGGCGCCGGTGTTTACGTGGTGCCGGAGGACGGGAACCCGGTACGCGGTGTGGCCGGCGGTACCGACCGCCTCTCACGGCTGTTGGGTGAGTTGTTGGTCTCCACCGATTTCAGCGGCAACATGGCGATCCTCCGGACACCGCCGGGAGCCGCGCACTACCTCGCGAGCGCACTGGATCGGTCCTCGATGCCGGACATCGTGGGCACGATCGCCGGAGATGACACCATCTTCGTAGTGGCCCGGGAACCGCTTTCCGGAGCGGAACTCGCGGCCATGATCGAATCGCTCGCCTGACCCCTTATTCTTTGATAGAGATTTTCAACCGAAGGAGCACAAAAACCATGGCCGATCGCGTCGTACTCGCCTACTCGGGCGGGCTGGACACTTCTGTTGCCATCAGTTGGATCGGTAAGGAGACGGGCGCTGAAGTTGTCGCCGTCGCCATCGATCTGGGGCAGGGTGGCGAGGACATGGAGGTCGTGCGTCAGCGCGCGATCGACTGCGGCGCAGTCGAATCCGTTGTCGTCGACGCCCGCGACGAGTTTGCGGACGAATACTGCCTGCCGACCATCGCGGCTAACGCCCTGTACATGGACCGCTACCCGCTGGTTTCGGCCATCAGCCGTCCGCTGATCGTCAAGCACATCGTCGAAGCTGCACGCTCGCACGGCGGCACCATCGTCTCGCACGGTTGCACCGGTAAGGGCAACGACCAGGTTCGCTTCGAGGTCGGATTCGGCGCCCTCGCACCCGACCTTCAGGTCATCGCACCGGTCCGCGACTACGCCTGGACCCGCGAGAAGGCCATCGCCTTCGCCGAAGAGAACAACATCCCGATCAACGTCTCCAAGAAGTCGCCGTTCTCGATCGACCAGAACGTCTGGGGCCGCGCCGTCGAGACCGGATTCCTCGAGGATCTGTGGAACGCGCCGACGAAGGACGTCTACGACTACACCCAGGACCCGACGGTCAACTGGAACGCACCCGACGAGCTCATCATCAGCTTCGACAAGGGCCGCCCGGTCGCCATCGACGGCCGCCCGGTGTCGGTTCTCGAAGCCATTCAGGAACTGAACAAGCGCGCAGGCGCTCAGGGCGTCGGCCGTCTCGACGTCGTCGAGGACCGTCTCGTGGGCATCAAGAGCCGTGAGATCTACGAAGCTCCCGGCGCCATGGTTCTCATCACCGCGCACCAGGAACTCGAACACGTCACCCTCGAACGCGAACTCGGTCGCTACAAGCGTCAGATGGAGCAGCGTTGGTCCGAGCTGGTCTACGACGGCCTCTGGTTCTCGCCCCTCAAGGACGCACTGGACACGTTCGTCGACAAGACGCAGGAGCGCGTCACCGGCGACATCCGTCTCTTCCTGCACGGTGGAGCCATCACCGTCAACGGTCGTCGTAGCCCCGAGTCGCTCTACGACTTCAACCTCGCGACGTACGACGAGGGCGACAGCTTCGACCAGTCCGCATCGAAGGGCTTCGTCGAGATCCACGGTCTGTCGTCGAAGGTCGCCGCGAAGCGCGATCTGGGACTCTGAGCCATGACGGCTCGCGGTGACGGAGACGCTCAAAAACACGGCACCAACGAAGGTGCGCTGTGGGGCGGGCGGTTCGAGTCCGGACCGGCCGCTGCCATGGCGGCGCTGAGCAAGTCGACTCACTTCGACTGGGTCCTCGCTCCGTACGACGTGCGGGCGTCGCAGGCGCATGCGCGTGTGCTGAACAAGGCCGGTCTGCTCAGCGAAGCCGACCTCGCGACGATGCTCGACGGTCTCGACCGTCTGGCGGCAGATGTCGCCAGTGGCGCCTTCGGGCCCAGTGATTCGGACGAGGACGTACACGGCGCACTCGAGCGTGGTCTGATCGAGCGCGTCGGGCCTGAGGTCGGTGGACGCCTGCGTGCCGGTCGTTCACGTAACGACCAGGTGGCCACGCTGTTCCGCATGTGGCTTCGCGATGCAGTCCGCCGCATCTCCACCGGAGTTCTCGACGTGGTCGACGCATTGGCGACTCAGGCCGGGGCGCATCCGGATGCCGTGATGCCGGGCAAGACGCACCTGCAGGCGGCTCAGCCGGTCCTGTTGGCGCATCACCTGCTCGCTCACGCACATCCACTGTTGCGGGACGTGCAACGCCTTCGCGACTTCGACGTGCGAGCTGCGGTGTCCCCGTACGGTTCCGGTGCACTGGCCGGTTCCTCACTCGGACTCGATCCCGAAGCGATTGCGACGGAACTGAAGTTCGACAGCTCGGCCGAGAACTCGATCGACGCAACGGCTTCGCGTGATTTTGCGGCCGAGGCAGCGTTCGTGCTTGCGATGATCGGTGTCGACCTCTCCCGCATGGCGGAAGAGATCATCATCTGGAGCACACCGGAGTTCGGCTACATCACGCTTGCCGACGCGTGGTCGACGGGATCGTCGATCATGCCGCAGAAGAAGAATCCGGATGTCTCGGAACTCACGCGCGGTAAGTCGGGTCGTTTGATCGGCAACCTGACCGGATTGTTGGCGACGCTCAAGGCTCAGCCGCTGGCGTACAACCGCGATCTGCAAGAGGACAAGGAACCGGTTTTCGACTCGGTTGCGCAGCTCGAGATGCTGCTCCCGGCCATCACCGGTCTGGTGCAGACGCTCGAGTTCCACACCGAGCGCATGGCGGAACTAGCTCCGGCAGGGTTCACGTTGGCCACCGACATCGCGGAGTGGATGGTGCGCCAGGGCGTGCCGTTCCGGGTTGCACACGAGGCTGCTGGAGCGTGTGTGCGTGTCGCCGAAGCGCGAGGCGTCGGACTCGAAGATCTCACGGACGAGGAACTGGCCGGCGTCGACAGCGCGCTGACACCCGCTGTTCGTGAGGTGCTGACAGTCGAGGGTTCCATTGCTTCGCGCAACGCGCGAGGCGGCACTGCGGGGGTGCGGGTTGCCGAGCAGCTGGACGGAGTCAAAGCAGTGGCGCAGTCACTGCGGGAATGGACCCTGTGACCTCGCGGTCACGAGTGTTGTCGCTCTCTTTTCGGCAGTAGTCCTTCGATCGTACGCGGTCAGGTAGCAGAATTTGCTCCCTGACCGCGTACGCGTATTCGTCGTCAGTAGGCTTGTCGCGCGCGGGAAAAATGAGACTGACGTCACATGGTGAGTAACTTGGGAGTGAAATGGTGGGATTGAATTCCAAGTCTGTGCTGGGCCCGATTCGTCGGGTGGTTGCGACAGCACAAAACGGCCTCGAGGTCGTCCGGTTGGGTGGGCTGGAAACGGATGCGACCACGTCGCCGTTCGAGATCGTCGAACGCGCAGCGATGTATCGGCTACGGCGCTACTTCCCGGACAGTGACCCGGAAACCGTCGGCGCACCGATCTTGCTGATCCCGCCGATGATGATGTCGGCGAACGTGTACGACGTGACCCGTGACCAGGGCGCTGTGGGAATTCTGCACGAGATGGGCCTTGATCCCTGGGTCGTCGATTTCGGTTCGCCCGACTCCGAAGAGGGCGGTTGGGATCGTAACCTCGCCGATCACATCATCGCTCTCAGCGACATCGTCGATCACATCCACCGTCACACCGGAAAAGATGTTCACATCTCCGGTTATTCGCAGGGTGGCATGTTCGCCTATCAGGCTGCCGCGTATCGGCGTAGTCGAAACATCGCCAGCGTCATAACCTTCGGCAGTCCGGTCGACACACTCGCCGCGCTACCCTTCGGCATCCCGGCGGGATTGGCAACCAAGGGTGCAGATTTCCTCGCCGATCACGTCTTCAATCGCCTGGCGGTCACCGGTTGGATGGCCCGTACCGGGTTCCAGTTGCTCGATCCCGTGAAGACGCTGAAGATGCGCGTCGACTTTCTGCTTCAACTGCACGACCGGGAGGCGTTGCTTCCGCGGGAGCAGCAACGACGCTTCCTCGCGACCGAGGGTTGGGTCGCGTGGTCGGGGCCCGCGGTAGCCGAACTGCTCAAGCAGTTCATCGTGCACAACCGAATGATGACCGGTGGGTTCGTCATCAAGGATCAATTGGTCTCGCTCGCCGAGATCACCTGCCCCATCCTGGCATTCGTCGGCGAGGTCGACGACATCGGCCAGCCGCAAGCGGTTCGAGGCATCAGTCAAGCCGCTCCGCGGGCGAAGGTCTACGAATCTACCTTGCGTGCAGGTCATTTCGGTTTGGTTGTCGGTTCCACCGCGGCCAATCACACCTGGCCGACCACCGGTGAATTCGTGCAGTGGACCGAGACGGGTGGACCCCTCCCGGACCGTATCGCGAGCATGGTCTACGGCGCCGACCTCGAAGACCAGACCGGTGTGTCGATCAGCAATCGGATCATCCACACCGTCGCCTCGGTCGCTGAAGTAGGTGCAGGAGTCACCAAGGGAATCAGTGACCTTGCCGCCGGTGCGTTGCGCGGCACTTTCGAATTGTCGGGAGAAGCGGCACGAGCGTTGCCACGTCTGGCTCGACTCAACCAGATTCAGCCGCACACCAAGATCTCGCTGAGCCAGTTGCTGGCGGAGCAGCGTCGAAAGGCGCCGAACGGCGAGTGCTTCCTCTTCGACAATCGCGTGCACACGTATGAAGCGGTCAACGCGCGTATCGACAATGTCGTGCGTGGATTGATCTCCGTGGGAGTGCGTCCGGCAGCGCATGTCGGTGTCCTGATGGAGACCCGCCCCAGCGCACTCGCGGCCATCGCGGCCCTGTCGCGACTTGGTGCCGTCGCGGTCATGCTTCCGCCAGGCTCCGACATCACGGCGGCGGTCAAGCTGGGGTCGGTCGATCGGATCATCACCGATCCGGAAAACGTCGATGCTGCAGTGGTTACCGGTCGGCCGGTACTGGTGCTCGGCGGCGGCGATGCCCGTGGCCTCGAGGTGGATCCGTCACACGACGTGATCGATCTCGAACAAATCGATCCGACGAAGGTCAATCTGCCCGGGTGGTACCGACCGGATCCCGGTGTCGCCCGCGAACTCGCCTTCATCATCTTTGCGGAATCCGGCGGTGTGCTCGAAGCCAAGCAGATCACCAACTACCGGTGGGCATTGTCGGCCTTCGGCACGGCCACGGCGGCAGATCTCGATCGCGGTGACACCGTGTACTGCCTTGCGCCACTCCATCATTCGTCGAGTCTGCTCGCGACCATCGGTGGTGCCATGGCCGGTGGCTCACGCATTGCGCTCTCACGTGGACTGAACCCCGCGAGGTTCGTCGAGGAAATCCACCGCTACGGCGTGACGGTCGTGAGTTACACGTGGTCGATGATGCGCGAGATACTCGACGAGGATCTTCTTCTCATCGACGGTAGTCATCCGGTCCGCCTGTTCATCGGTTCGGGCATGCCCCATGGTCTCTGGAAGCGGACAACGGAGGCGTTCGACCCCGCGCAGGTACTCGAGTTCTATGCGTCGACCGAAGGCGACGTGATTCTTGCCAATGTTGCAGGCTCCAAAGTTGGTTCCAAGGGGCGCCCACTGCCGGGTAGCGCGCAGGTGCGGTTGGCGGCATACGACCCGCTGAGTGGTCGGCTCCTCGAGAACGGAAACGGATTTGTCCGTGAGTGCGCCGAAGACGAGGTCGGATTGCTGCTCGGGCGCGCGGGATTCACCGCCGATCTCTCGGGCGGAGCCATGCGAGGTCTCTTCCAAGCCGGCGATTCGTGGATTCCCACCGAAAATCTCTTCCGCCGGGACGCCGACGGCGACTACTGGCTGATCGACCACAAGAACACGGTCATTTCCACGGTCCGCGGTCCCGTGTTCACCCAGCCGATCGTCGACGCGTTGTCGAGTGTGGCGCGGGTGGATCTTGCCGTCGCATACGGAGTCGGTGACGCGCCGCATCAGCTCGCGGTCGCTGCCGTGACATGGCGTCCGGGGCGGCAGTTCCGTTCTGCCGAGCTTGCAGAGGCCCTCTCGCGCATCGCTTTCGACGCTCGTCCGGATATCGTGCACGTGGTTGACGAGATCCCGGTGGGTTCGTCGTACCGTCCGAGCTCCACTGCGTTGGCTGCGGCCGGATTGCCGGCGCCGGGGCCACGGACCTGGTTCCTCGATTCCGAGGCGCAGTCGTACAAGCGGCTGACCAAGGCAATTGCCGCGCAGTTGATGCCGACGAGGGTGAGCACCGGAGCACGGTAGCCTGAGGACATTCTGTTTGATCGGTTCGAGAGGACACACGTGGCTATTGATTCGACGTTGCTCAGCATTTTGGCCTGCCCCCAGGACAAAGGCCCGCTGTTGCTGGTCGGGGACGAGTTGCTCTACAACCCGCGCCTGCGTCGTGCCTACCCGATCGAGAACGGCATTCCCGTTCTGTTGATCGACGAGGCACGCGATGTAGCGGACGACGAGCACGAAAAGTTGCTCGCACGGGCTGAAGGCTAGATCGGCAACTCACCGGTCAGGTACCGCTGGAGGTTCGGAGCCACCAGCGGTACCAAAGCGTCGACGCTCAATGATGCGAGTGGTTCGAGTCCGAGCACATATCGCGTGACAAGCAGTCCGGCCATCTGAGATGCCACCAATTCCGCTCTGATCAAGCCGGTACCAGGTGGTGTGTCCACCCGCGGAATGATGTCGCGCAATACGACATCGAGCAGAAAGCTCTGGATCAACTGCGATCCGTCGCCGGAAATGGCTGATCGAAAAGCCGCCAGAATCGCCGGCTGGTGTTCCGAATCCCATAGCCCGATCACCGCCCGGAGAAGGCTTTCGCCGAGGTTTTCGGTCGGGGAGGTGTGAACCGGTCCCAGTACCTTTGCTGGATCGATCGGTAGCGCGATCGCAGCGGTGAACAACTGCTCCTTGCTCCCGAAATGGTGATGAATCATAGCCGGATCGACGTCAGCGGCCGCAGCTATCGATCGAACGGTTGTTCGTCGAAAACCGTTCTGGGAGAACGCCCGTCGCGCCGAATCGAGAATCTGCGCGCGAGTCTCCGACTTGCCCGGTCGTCGCCCCGAACGAGTCGGCGTCGGCGCGGTGCTGTCGTCGGTCATGGAGTGCGGCGATCGAGTGTGGCCGCGGCCAGCGATAGCGCGGCGGCGGCGAAGCCCGCCATGACGGCGAGATCACGCCACATCTGACCCGTCGCGTCGGCATGAATCGACACTTGCTGAAGTGCGTCGACGGCGTAGCTCAAGGGGAGGACGTTGCTGATCCATTCGAGCCAGGTCGGCAATTGGTCGCGCGGTACCAGGAGTCCGCAGAGGAAGAGCTGTGGAACCACAACTACCGGCATGAATTGCACCGCTTGGAACTCAGTCTTCGCGAATGCGCTGGCCAACAGGCCTAGCGCAACGCCCAGTATTGCGCCGAGAACTGCAATGACGATGACCCAGGCAAGACTGCCGGCGATGGTGAGTCCCAGGAATCCGAAAGCAACCGCGCACGCGAGGGCTGCCTGAGCGGCGGCGGAGAGCGAAAATGCCGCCCCGTATCCGGCGAGAAGGTCGAGTTTGCCCATCGGTGTGGTGAGCAGGCGTTCGAGTGTGCCTGAACTGCGTTCGCGTTGCATCGCGATGGACGTGACCAGGAACATGACGACAAACGGCAAGATTCCCAACATCGTGATCGCCACTCGTTGGAAGAGCGAAACCTGGCCGGGTGGCGTCGGTACGTCTTGGTAGAGGAAATACAGCAAAATCATCAACAACGACGGGACCAACAAGATCATGGCCACCGTGCGATGGTCCTGGCGGAGCTGAAGCAGAATGCGGACGGTCGTAGCACCGAAGATCCTGATGCTCATGATATTTCGCCTCCGACGGGTGAAGTCCGAATCAGCTCGAGAAAGGCGTCCTCTAGCCGTTCACATCTGGTTATGGCGCGCAATTCATCGGGTGTGAGTTGAGCGAGGAGATGCCCGTCTCGCATCAGGATCAGTTCAGCGCAGTGGTCGGCCTCATCCATGACGTGGCTGGAAACCAACAGGGTGGTTCCGCTGCGAGCAAGGTCGGCAAATCGTTCCCACAATTCGACACGAAGCACCGGATCGAGGCCGACGGTGGGTTCGTCGAGGATCAACACATCAGGTGACGCCACCAACGCGCAAGCCAGCGAGACTCGCCCGCGTTGACCACCAGACAGATCGGCGGCGGTCTGGTCGGCGTATCGGCTCAATCCGACGGCGTCGACCGCTGCTGCGACGTCGGCGCCGGACTTGCCGTACAGAGCGCCGAAGTACTGGACGTTTCGAGTGACCGTCAGGTCGCCGTACACGCTGGGGGATTGGGTGACATATCCGACCCGGTGGCGAAGAGCAACGGAACCGGCGAGGTCGCCCAGCACTCTGACCTCACCACTTTCGACGATCTGTGTTCCGACAATCGCGCGCATCAGGGTTGTCTTGCCGCAGCCGGACGGGCCGAGCAGTCCGGTGATCGATCCTGCTGATACCTGCAGGTCAAGCGAGTGAAGAACTTCGTGCTTGCCGCGAATGACTCGTAGTCCGCGGATATCTATTGCCGGCGTTGTGGTCACGGTTTGCCTCGTTTCAATAATTCATCACTTGTTGAATTATGTGACTCGGCCGACCGATGAGTCAACGGCGTGGGCACAATCGAAGGGTGAGCATCGAGACCTTGGAAAATGTGGAGAACCCGTTGGAAGCGGGCCTGACAATTCTCGGCTCGACCCTGACCGTCGACGACATCTCGCTGAGGATCGTCGAGGTCGAGGCGTACGGAGGGGAGAAGGACGGGCCATGGCCGGATCCGGCAGCACATTCGTATCGGGGGAGAACGCCGCGGAACAGCGTGATGTTCGGGCGGGCGGGGCGTCTCTACGTCTACCGCAGCTATGGAATGCATTTTTGTATGAACATCTCGTACGGCCCGGATGGTGTTGCGGGTGGTGTTCTGCTCCGAGCGGCCGAAATCGAGGCCGGTCACGATGTGGTGTCTGCTCGGAGATCGCCGGATCGACCATCTCACCAATGGGCCAGAGGGCCGGGTAATCTCGGTGCTTCTGTCGCAATCACGTTGGCGGACAACGGAACAGACGTGTTCAACCCTGCCTCGCGGATTCGGCTCGAATTGGGGGAGTCGAAGGAATGGGTCAGTGGACCGCGGGTGGGGGTCAGTACCGCGGCGGAGGTTCCGTGGCGCCTGTGGATTCCGGACTCGCGAGCGGTGTCCGCGTATCGCCGAAGCCCGCGAGCGCCGGTCATTTCGTGAAGATGGGATGATCGAGTCCGTGACTGAGAATATTCTCGACGAACTGACCTGGCGCGGGCTGATCGCCCAATCAACCGATCTCGACGCTTTGCGTAAAGATCTCGAGGCCGGACCGGTCACGTTGTATGCGGGCTTCGACCCGACAGGACCGAGCCTGCACGCAGGTCACCTGGTTCCGCTCCTCGCGCTCAAGCGGTTTCAGCGCGCCGGCAACCGCCCGATCGTTCTTGCCGGCGGTGCAACGGGCCTGATCGGAGACCCCCGTGACGTCGGGGAACGGACGATGAACTCCGCCGATACCGTCGCGGACTGGGCAGGTCGCATCCGTGGTCAGCTCGAACGATTCGTGGATTTCGACGATTCGCCGACGAGCGCGGTCATCGAGAACAACATGAACTGGACCGGCAAGATGTCGGCCATCGACTTCCTGCGTGATGTCGGTAAACACTTCTCCGTGAACGTCATGCTTGCGCGTGACACCGTGAAGCGTCGTCTCGAGTCGGACGGGATGTCGTACACCGAGTTCAGCTACATGCTGCTCCAGGCCAACGACTACCTGCACTTGCGACGCGATCTCGGCTGCACTCTGCAGGTCGGCGGGTCCGATCAGTGGGGCAACATCATTGCCGGCGTCGAACTCAACCGTCGTGTCGACGGTGAAAGCGTTCATGCAATGACGGTTCCGCTGGTGACCTCGGCCGATGGCAAAAAGTTCGGAAAGTCGACCGGTGGCGGAAGTTTGTGGCTCGACCCCGAGATGACCAGCCCGTACGCCTGGTACCAGTACTTCGTGAACACTGGCGACGCCGACGTGATCAAGTACCTGCGCTGGTTCACCTTCCTGACTGCGGACGAACTCGCGGAGCTGGAGACTGCAACAGCGGAGCGGCCGCATGCGCGAGAAGCGCAGAAGCGACTTGCCGCGGAGATGACGACCTTGGTTCACGGGGAACACAACACCCGTGCTGTCGAGCTCGCCAGTCAGGCGTTGTTCGGCAAGGCGGAGCTGGCGGAACTCGACGAGTCGACGCTAGCCGCGGCGCTGAAAGAAGCATCGGTCAGCGAATTGGCGCCGGGGGAGCCGCGCACGATCATCGATCTGCTCGTGACGAGCGGCTTGTGCGAGAGCAAGGGGGCCGCTCGACGCGCCGTGAAAGAGGGCGGTGCTTCGGTGAACAACCAGAAGGTGTCGGCCGACGACTGGGAGCCCACCGCATCCGATCTGCTTCACGGCAGCTGGTTGGTCGTCCGGCGCGGAAAGCGCAACTTCGCCGGCGTGAGAATCCTTCCGAACTGACGTGTGTGGGGTCACAGTTGTCTAGCGGGGCTCCTGTGGCCGCTGGTGGCCCGCCTCCGGGCGGGCTACCAGCGGATTTAACCTGTCGAACATCTGCGACCTGCACGTTTGACGCTCAGTTTTCATTCGCGTAACTTTGTCCAAGTCAGAGCGACACGGACACCAACCCCGACCGACAGGCCGGGGAAACGCGGTTGGACGAAGTCGGAGACAATCACGCTCAGCGGGAACTTGCTTCCCTGGAGCGAACAAGCTAAGATTGTAACCCTTGCCCCGGAGCTTTCAACCTGGTTGAAGTGATGGTGTGTGCGTGTTCTTTGAGAACTCAACAGTGTGTCGATGAATGTCAGTGCCAAAATTTTTTTTGGTACTTCACATCCGCGAATGATCAACCGCCTCTTGGGGTTTGGTTGGTTTGTGTGTGGTGTGAGTATTTTTCGTCGGTGATTGTTCATTCTTCCGTCTGAATGGTTGCCGACACATTTTTTGCTAGTTGAGTTTTTTTGCTAGTGATTTGACTCTTTTTGTCTATGACTGATTGGCCGGCCTTCGGGTTGGTGATATCTAGAGTCTTCAACGGAGAGTTTGATCCTGGCTCAGGACGAACGCTGGCGGCGTGCTTAACACATGCAAGT
>NZ_BAAILK010000037.1:667-1083 GCF_054589475.1 Rhodococcus sp. no. 34 | reverse complement strand
AAAGCGTGTACTTGATGTCCTGACCGGCAACAACATTCGAACCCGACACCGGATCAGAAGACTTCACCACAGCAATCTTCGGAGACACCACCGGGTGTTCGGTCGTCACCGGCGGAGGAGTGATCTCCGGACCCATCGGCGGCTTCGCAGTACCGGTGACCTTGTTGTTGATCAGAACCCCGCCGGCAACACCGTCGTTGACCTTCACCTGGTAGGTCAGAACAACCGACTTACCGGCTTCCAATGCACCGGTCCAGGTGAGCGTGGTGCCCGACAGGGTCGGAGCAGCAGCACCGTCGACACCGTCGACAGTCGCCTTGAGCGAACCGTCCACCAACGTCGCGTTGTCGAGAACCTTCGACAGATCATCGGTCAACACCACCGGATCAAGAGTCGTGTTACCCGTATTCGCACCC
>NZ_BAAILK010000037.1:0-657 GCF_054589475.1 Rhodococcus sp. no. 34 | reverse complement strand
TCACCGTATACGTGATCGTCTGACCCGCAGCAACATTGGTACCCGACACCGGATCCGCAGCCTTCGCGACCGTGAACCCCGGAACCTTCACCGGGTGTTCGGTCGTCACCGGCGGAGGAGTGATCTCCGGACCCGTCGGCGGCTTCGCAGTACCGGTGACCTTGTTGTTGATCAGAACCCCGCCGGCAACACCGTCGTTGATCTTCACCTGATAGGTCAGGACAACCGACTTACCGGCCTCGAGCACACCAGTCCACGAGAGCGTGGTGCCCGACAGCGTCGGAGCAGTCGCGTCGACACCGTCGACCGTTGCCTTGAGCGAACCGTCCACCAACGTCGCGTTGTCGAGAACCTTCGACAGATCATCGGTCAACACCACCGGATCAAGAGTCGTGTTACCCGTGTTGGAACCGGTCACCGTATACGTGATCGTCTGACCCGCAGCAACATTGGTACCCGACACCGGATCCGCAGCCTTCGCGACCGTGAACCCCGGAACCTTCACCGGATGCGTCGTGCACAGTTGCGTCGCCGGATCACACACCTCCGGAGGATCAACCGGAGGAGTCGTACCCGGAACAACGAAGTTGTTCACGAACACCCCACCGACCACATCGGCATTGACCTTCACCGAATACGTCACCGTCTTCGTTTCGC
>NZ_BAAILK010000036.1:0-219 GCF_054589475.1 Rhodococcus sp. no. 34 | reverse complement strand
CTGACCACCGGATCAGAGGTACCCCCCAACGGCCAGATACGAATCGGCAGCAACACCAAAACCTTCACCGCAGTAGTGGTCCTGCAACTGGTCGCCGAAGGAAAGATCGAACTCGACACCCCCATCGAGACCTACCTACCCGGACTCGTCCGCGGAGACGGGATCGACGGCCACAACATCACCATCCGCCAACTCCTCCAACACACCAGCGGACTCCCC
>NZ_BAAILK010000035.1:706046-773884 GCF_054589475.1 Rhodococcus sp. no. 34 | reverse complement strand
TTCACTGGAACGATGGCGGCCCAACAGATCTCGACAACCTGATCTTGTTGTGCGGTCATCATCATCGGACGATGCACCACACCGAATGGCGGGTCGAGATCGGCCCCGACCGAAAAACAGTGTTCTATCCACCGATGTCGATCGATCCGTTCCAGCGGCCGATCGGCGGGAACAGCCCACCGACAGCAGCCTGAACGGGCGCAACTGAATACGTACACACCGGGGCATAGCCATGCCCCGGTGTGTACGGCGTGTGCGGTCAGAGCATCGTCGAGATATGGTCCGGAAGCGCGACACCTGAGTCGAGATCCTCGGACGGGATCGGTTCACCGAAGTGCGTAGCTGCGGGAACTACTCCAGCCCAAACGGTTTCGACACCGATGTCGGCGGCATCGTCGCCGGGACCGCCGGTGCGGGCCTTGACGGAAGCCTCGTACAACGGCAGTGCAAGAACGATGGTTGCCGCCATTTCCTTGCGCGTGTGATCCCGCAAGTGTTGGGAACGTCCGGGAACCACCTGGTCGACGATCAGATTCAAAGCCTTCACTCGCTCGTCGCCGTCGGTCACGACTCGAGGTGATCCGACGATGACGCCGCTGCGGTAGTTCATCGAGTGGTGGAATCCCGACCGAGCCAACACGAGCCCGTCGAGGATCGTGATGGTGATGCAGATTTCGCTGTCCGGAGCCAAGCTTCGCGAGGCCACCGAACCGTGAACATAAATAGACCCGCCGCGGTCAGGGCCGTCGAGGTCGAACCCGTACGCGGTGGGAAACACCATGGGAACTCCGCCGACGGTCACACCCATGTGGCACAGCTTCGCGGACTGCAAGACGTCGACGAGTGCCGCGCGTTCTGCGACGCCGTGGTGGCGGGCGCGCTTGTGCGTCGTACGTGCTGTCGGGGACAGCGGAATAGGTGCAGTGGGGGCGGGAGCAGGGGCAGCAAAGACAACGGAATCTGTCATGCAGACAATGCTGGTGGCAAAGTGGCTTCAAGTCATGGTCCAATCAGTGGAGACTTCGATAGGCCACTTCGGGGAGGGTTCTGAATGTTTCTGCCTTCGGCGGTAGCCGTCGTCCTCGACCGGACAGATCGGCGGGCGCTCCCGGTCCAGATTGCCGACCACCTCAGAGCTGATATCCGCAGTGGTAAGGCGGCAGTGGGTCTGAGGTTACCCAGTTCCCGGAAGCTGGCGGCGGAGCTCGAGGTGGCGCGGGGCGTCGTGGAACGGGCGTATGAGCAGTTGATCGCCGAGGGTTGGCTTGTCGCTGTGCACGGCTCGGGCACCTTCGTTGCCGAGGTGCCCTCTCCCGTGGTCACTCCCACGACTACACCGAAGAAGACCGCCGACAAGATGTCGCCCAGGGTGCAGCTCCGGCCAGGCGTGCCGTGGACGCCGCCGCGTGCATCGGCAGCGTGGCGGCGGGCGTGGCGTGATGTCGGGTCCAAACCGCCACCATTCGAGGATCCCGATCCTGCGGGTGACTACGAATTGCGTTCGGCACTATCGGAATTGCTGGCAAGAGCCCGCGGAATGTCGGTTGAACCCGAGAGAATCCTGATCACCTCAGGTGCCACGCATGGTCTCGGCCTCGCCCTGTCGGCTCTGCGTACCCGTGGTGCTGTTCTGGCGATGGAAGATCCCGGATACCGGTATGCGTCCTCGGCCGCTACAGCCTGTGGATGGTCGCTGCTCGACGTGCCCGTCGACGCTCATGGTCTCTGTGTCGACCAACTCGAAACTGCGTCGGAGAGCGTCCGTGGCGTGTATGTGACACCGTCCCATCAGTATCCGACTGGTGGGCTGCTTCCGGTAGGTCGGCGCAACCAGTTGATCGAGTTCGCCCGCGTCCGCGACGTCGTCCTGTTCGAGGACGACTACGACTCCGAATTCCGTTACGACGTAGCGCCTTTGCCTGCGCTTGCCCAGTTGGCTCCTGATCGGGTGGTGTATCTCGGAACAGTTGCCAAGACGCTCGGCGCCGGAATTCGATTGGGCTGGTTGGTGGCTCCCCTCGACCTGGTCGACCGCATAGCAGTACACCGCAAGCGAATCGGCGACTTCCCGTCGGTTCCGCTGCAGCAAGCACTCCTGTCCCTGCTCCGTGACGGCGAATGGGATCGAGCGGTGCGTACCGCCCGGCGCAGGTACCGGGAGCGTGATCGGGCGGTCGAGGAAGCGCTGTCATCGTTCGGTGAACTGCGGGGTCTCGGCGCCGGCATGCACACGACGCTCATGCTCGACGCGGATCTGGCAGCGACCGTCGCTCGCGAGGCGCTCCTGCACGGCGTCGAAGTGCCCACCCTGGTCGAGTCCACCCGAACGCACGGAGACCCCGGCGGATTGGTCATCGGCTACGGACGGGTGGAATCCGCGGACCTCGAATATGCGCTCGAGGTGATAGCCGAGTGCCTCGCACGTCACAGCGCGTGAAGTCTCGTTGATCGGGAGTGCGGCAACGGATGGGCGTGATCCAGTTCTAGCGTCTGCTCGTGACGATCCGAAGCCAGACCTTTCCGCACCTGCTCGCACCAGGCACCATCGGCCCGATGACCGTGCCCAATCGCGTGGTTCTCCCTGCGATGGACATGAACCTGTGTGAAGACGGGGAAATCGAAAAGGGCGACATCGACCACTTCGTGGCGCGTGCAGCTGGTGGAACGGGTCTGATCATCACCGGTTGCTGCGCTGTTGCGTATCCGCTGGGCTGCACCAGCCGCAAGGAACCGGGGCTTTCGGAAGACCGGTTCATCCCCGGTCTCAAGGCGTTGGCCGACGCAGTCCACGACGCAGGCAGCAAGCTCTGTGTGCAGATGACACACCACGGCAAGGTGGCGCGCATCGATACCCTCGACGGCCGACCGCAGTTGGTCCCGTCCACGCCGAAGCCGCCGGGTGACATGAGCGCGATGGCCGATTGCACGCCAGAAGAACTGGGCAAGATGGCTGCCATCAACGAGGGCAAGAGGGCTACGTACCACGAGGCAACCAAGGAAGATCTTGATTGGCTGGTTCGCATGTTCGCCGAGGCTGCCGGACGGGTGAAGGCGGCGGGCGGCGACGCCGTCGAGATTCACTGTGCCCACAACTACGTCCTCGGAGCGTTCCTGAGTCGGTACACGAATCAGCGCAGCGACGAGTACGGAGGTTCCATGGAGAACCGTGCTCGCCTCGCTTGTGAGGTCATTCGGGCGGTCAAGGAGGAGGTCGGTGGTGCGCTTGCCGTCATCGTGCGTCTGGCCGGTCAAGAGTACGGCGAAACCGACGGGCTGACGGTCGACGAGGCTGCTGCGGCCGCGAAGATGTTCGAAGAGGCCGGAGCTGACGCCATTCATGTCACCGGTACCGCGCTGAATGCTTTTGCCAACTTCACCGACGGACCACTGCCCGACAAGGTCGGCTACTACACCGACAATGCAACGCGAATCAAGCAGGCGATATCGATCCCCGTGATCACGGTCGGACGTATGCTCCCCGAGGTTGGCGAGAAGATGATCGCGGAAGGTCGCACGGACTTCGCCGCAATGGGCCGTCAGCTCCTGGCCGATCCACAGTTGGTGAACAAACTCAAAGACGGTGTACCCGAGCGGGTTCGGCCTTGCATCAATTGCTACGTCTGCGTGCAGGAGAACTTCTGGGACGAGACCCCGCTGTGCGCGGTGAACCCTGCCCTGGGCAACGAAGCGCTTCTCCCCTTCGTTCGGACCAGCACTCCGAAACACATTGTTGTGGTCGGAGCGGGCCCCGGTGGTCTCGAAACGGCTCGCGTGGCCGCTGAACGTGGGCACCGAGTCACGGTGTTGGACAAATCCGATCGCCTCGGCGGCACCCTGTGGTTCTCGAGCCTCACTACCCCGGACAACGGGCGTCTGCTCAGCTGGTTGAAAGTGGAAATCGAGCGTCTCGGTGTCGATGTTCGACTGAAGACCGAAGCCTCGGTTGCCTCGATCCGGGCACTGAACCCCGACGCCGTAGTCGTGGCCACCGGTGCGGTTCGTGAGCGGCCTAGCGTTCCGGGCGGTGATCTCCCGCACGTGCACACCGGTGATTCGTTGCGCGCGTTGATGACCGGAGCGGGAGACGTCTCACAGGTACCGCCGTTCCTGCGGACGATGGCCAAGTTGGGCAAGCTGTCCGGTATCACCAAGAGCCCCGCGGCGATCCGAGCTGTGACCCGCAAGTTCCTGCCCATGGGTAAGGACGTTGTCGTGATCGGTGGTTCGCTTGTCGGACTCGAGCTCGCGGAGTTCCTGGCCGAGCGAGGTCGCAATGTGACGCTGATCGAAGAAGGCCAGCAGTTGGGCATTCCGATGGCGATGCCGCGCCGCTGGACGGCGGTGCGGCACGCCAAGCATGTCGGCGTGAACATTCACCGCAATTCAACGGTGCAGCGAATCACCAAGGAGCACGTCGAATTCCGTTCCGGTGACAAGACACTGACCGCTCCGGCCGACATGGTTGTCGTCGCCTCGGGAGTGTCGGCGCAGGCGCCACTGGCCGACGCTCTGATCGGCGTCGTCTCCGACGTGCACGTGGTCGGTGACGCGGTGAACGTCGACTACATCGAGGGCGCGATGCACACGGCGTGGAAAGTCGCGATGGATCTGTAGTTCAGCGTCAGGTAACGCTTTGTGCCGCAACGATGTCCGGCCACCAGCGGGCCGCGACATCGGGGTGCGCACGTAGTCGACTCTTGAGGGCATTCGCCCCGTAGGAATCGTGGATCGGGTTGTTCGCGTCCACGGTGACGCCGGTGGCGCGCGCCGCCAGCTCGGGCGGTAGGTCGAACTCCGGGATCTGCGCTGCGTAGTTCGGGTTGAAGAAGAACGGCACCGAGATACGTTCACCGTCGCCCTCGGGTGAAACTACCCGGTGCACAGTCGCTTTCAAGTAGCCGCCGGTAGCGACCTCGAGAAGTTCGCCGATGTTGACCACCAGCGCCCCGTCGATCGGCGGGGCGTCGATCCAGTCGCCGTCGTGCTCGACCTGCAGACCACCCTTGCCCGGTTCGACATAGAGCAGAGTCAGCACACCCGCGTCCTTGTGCCCGCCGACGCCCTGGGAGCCGGCACCTTTCGGGCGGCCCGGGTAACGCACCACCTTGATGAGGATCGACGGATCGTGAGCGAACGCGTCGTCGAAGATGGTCGCATCCTGGCCCAGGGCTACCGCCCATTCGCGTAAGAGGCTCAGTGCGATCGAGGTGAGCGTGTCGTTCCACTCGGTGATGACGTCGCGAAGTTCGGGAAGGGCGTCGGGCCACTGGTTGGGGCCCTGCAGAATCTCCCAGGCCGGTGAGGTGTCGGTGCGCTCGGCCGCGGGCTGTTCGGCCCCGATGTCGATCTGCTCGCGCCAGTCCTGCTTGCCTTCGGTCAGTTCGCCGCCGAGCCGGGTGTACCCACGGAAGTGCGGGCTGCGGACGTTCTCGATCGCGAGCTTCTCGGCAGTCGGCAGCGCGAAGAACTCGCGGGCGACGGCGAGGAGGCGGCGCTGCAGTTCGTCGGGAATTCCGTGGCCGACCAGGTAGAAGAATCCGACCTCGTGGGTGGCCTCGCGGAGCTGAGTGCGGAACTGCTCGGCGGTGTCGGGGTTCTGCGCAAGCGACAGATCGAGCACTGGCAGCGACGTAATCGACATGGGGTCCTCGATCCGTGTGATGGTTCTGATGTCCATCATTCCACGCTGAGCGGCACCCGGACCCGCACGGCAATTCGGCAGCCGCAGGCGTGATTACCCGCGCGGATGCGGAAACACCCTGCGGATAACAGAATCGGGGCCTTGCGCCGTTGGCGCAAGACCCCGAATCAGTGTGAGTCGAATTAAGCTTCGTCGGCTCCGATGATGAACGCTTCGAGCTCGATGCGAGCCTTGTCGTCGGCCATCTGGACCGGCGGGGACTTCATCAGGTAAGCGGAAGCCGGGTAAACCGGTCCACCGATGCCGCGGTCCTTGGCGATCTTGGCTGCACGGACGGCGTCGATGATGATGCCGGCAGAGTTGGGCGAATCCCAGACCTCGAGCTTGTACTCCAGGTTCAGGGGAGCGTCACCGAAGGCGCGGCCTTCGAGGCGGACGTATGCCCACTTGCGGTCGTCGAGCCACTCCACGTAGTCCGAGGGACCGATGTGGACGTTGCGGTCGTGAACCTTGCCGGCAAGTGCGCCGGTCAGGTTGGACGTCACGGCCTGGGTCTTGGAAACCTTCTTGGACTCCAGGCGATCACGCTCGAGCATGTTCTTGAAGTCCATGTTTCCACCGACGTTGAGCTGGTAGGTGCGGTCCAGCACGACGCCGCGGTCTTCGAACAGCTTCGCCATCACGCGGTGGGTGATGGTGGCGCCGACCTGGCTCTTGATGTCGTCACCGACGATCGGGACGCCGGCGTCCTTGAACTTGGCAGCCCACTCCGGGTCGGAAGCGATGAAGACGGGCAGAGCGTTGACGAATGCCACGCCTGCGTCGATCGCGCACTGTGCGTAGAACTTGTCAGCGTCGTCTGAACCGACGGGCAGGTAGGAGACGAGGACGTCGACCTGAGCGTCCTTGAGTGCCTTGACGACGTCGACGGGCTCGGCGTCGGACAGCTCGATGGTCTCGGCGTAGTACTTGCCGATGCCGTCGAGGGTCGGGCCACGCTGAACGGGAACGTCCAGGGGCGGGACGTCGGCGATCTTGATGGTGTTGTTCTCGCTCGCGAGGATCGCCTCGGAGAGGTCGAAGCCGACCTTCTTGGCGTCGACGTCGAACGCAGCGACGAACTGCACGTCGCGGACGTGGTACTTACCGAACTTGACGTGCATGAGGCCGGGGACCGTCTGGGTCTCGTCGGCATCCTTGTAGTAGTGGACGCCCTGAACCAGGGACGAGGCGCAGTTACCCACGCCCACAATGGCTACGCGCACCGCGGTGCTGTTCTCACCCATGGTCGGGTTCTCCTTCTTTCCGGGATGTTCCTGTTGTCGATTGCTCGGCTGCGATCAATTCGTTGAGCCAACGCACTTCGCGTTCACTCGATTCGAGTCCGAGCTGATGGAGCTGACGGGTATAGCGGTCCAGCGATCCGCTGGCCCGACCGACGGCCTCGCGGAGCCCCTCACGGCGCTCCTCGACCTGACGTCGCCTGCCTTCGAGGATCCGCATCCGCGCTTCTGCGGGGGTGCGGCTGAAGAAGGCGAGGTGAACGCCGAAACCGTCGTCGGTGTAGTTCTGCGGCCCGGTGTCGGCGACCAGTTCGGTGAACCGTTGCCGACCTTCCGGAGTGAGCTGGTAGACGCGACGCGCCCGACGCTTGAGCGTGCCGGTGGCAGTGTCGACGTCTTCTGAGATCAATCCGTCGGCTTGCATGCGCCGCAGTGCCGGGTACAGCGATCCGTACGAGAACGCGCGGAATGCGCCGAGCAGACCAGTGAGCCGCTTACGCAGCTCGTATCCGTGCATCGGTGACTCGAGGAGCAGCCCGAGGATTGCGAGTTCGAGCAACTGACAAACCTCCCGAGTCGTTGAACCTAACCGCTTGATGCGATAACCAACTATATCGCGCCGATATATAAAACCACACCGCGGCCCGATACGTGTACCAAGGTGTCACGGCTAGATCAGGGGGTGAACGGGTAAATCGACATGATTTCGCCATCGAGGGCAGCGGTCAGGTACCCGCTCTCGTCGAGGTCGTTGCCGACGTGAATTTCGATGGTCGGCACGGTTTCGGAGCTCTCGATCATGAGGTACCGCGTGGTCGGATTCTGCACGGAGGTGGTGGTTCCGGCGCCGTCGAGCAGGGCGATCACGATGCGAGGATCGAGCTGTCTGACGTCGATCTGTGTCACGTCGGGTTCGCGTGATCCTCCTGAAGTCGTGTCCTCGAGGTCGCCTCGGTAGTAGCTGTCCAGGCTCTTGCGCGGCGCGGCAGGATCGGCGCGCGTTATGCGTGCATAAGTGGGATAGATGGTCATCTCGTCGACCAGTCCGCTGCCGTACTCCGTTTCGATGGCATGGAACATCGCCCCCAGGCCGTCGACGGTGTGTAACTGTGGCTCGGGGCTCGAGAAGATCGTGACGTCGGACGCGGCGTATTTGATTCCGAAACCGATAGCCGAGACCAGTGACAGAGCGATGATCACAACGGCGATCCAACGCGTGTCCAGCGAAGGTTCTTTCCGGAGAACGGGTAGGGACGCCTCGGTCTGCAGATCGAACGTCAATTCTTCGAGATCGCCGAGAGTAACTGCAACCGCGGCGAGTTCGGTCAATTCGTCGTGCTCGGCCGCGGTGAGTTGCCCGTCGGCGAAGGCGGAGTCCAGCACTGCGCAGGTGGCCTCGCGGTCGGCGTCGCGAGCACGGGTGGTCCGGGTCAGATCGTTTGGCATGTCCGAGGCCTATCGAGGAGTGAAGGGAGACAAGCGGATCGGGCGGCCATCCGGGGTCAGCTCCATCGAACCGCTCGCGCCGAGTTCGTTGTCCACGTAGATGGAAATACGTGGATCTTGGCCCGACGAACTCATGCTGATGTGTGAGACCTTGGCGTCGGGGACGTTGAGATTGGCGGACGCTCCGGCCAGGTATCCGGCGAGTTTGTCGATGTCGACCGAGGCGAGGTCGAAGGTAGTCGTGCTGGCCGCCCGGGATGTGGAGCTCTCGCTTGGTGTGAAACCTCCACGAAAGTCGATGTCCTCCTCCAGATTCGGCGAGACAGCGGCGGCGCGAGTGACGCTTGCATGGCCGTCGTAGAAGTTGGCGGAATCGATCAGCGTCGTGCCGTACTTGGCGCTGTATCTGGTGATGAATTCCCCGATCCCGCTTGCAGTGACCGTGTTCAGCGTCGAACTCACAATGGGGGCAAGCGGTCCGACAGGTTCGGCTGCAGCCGGTGGAGGCGGTGGGGGTGAATCGTCGGCGGACAAGGTGAGGTACCCGATCAGGCCGGCGAAGATAGTCGATGCGGCTGCGAGGTACCAGATCTTGTCGATACGACGAACTTTGGCGACGGCGTTGCGCAGCGTTGCTTTCTGCAGATCGCGGACCAGCAGATCGAGCTGGCCGAGGGTGGTCGCGGTCATGGCCGCAGCCGTTCGGTTCGCATGCTCGTCGACCGTGATCTGTCCGTCGGACAGAGCCGTATCGAGAACGGCGCAGGTATCGGAACGGTCGACGTCGCGCGCACGGGTGCGCGTAGAGGTAGTAGTCGGGGACCCACTCACCGGCTCACCCTAGCTCCCGTACGGGTAGGAACGAGAGATCTCGCCCCACGGCGTGACCTCGATGCGTCCTTGGTGGCCGAGTCCGTTCTCTGCATAGATCGCGATCTCCGGGACGCCGTAGTTCGCGTCCACGATCAAGTGGGTGATCGCGGCGTCCGAAACATTGACATAGTCGCCGATGTTCACCATGTACGGCGCGAGCTTGTCGATCTGGATGGAACCGAGGTCGAAGGTCGGCTGGCCAGTTCGCCGCGGAGTGGACGTCACTTCCCTCTCGAAGCCGTCGCGAAAACTGATGGACTCGGTGAGAGCGGGAGCATCGGGGACCGCCCGGCTCACTGCGGAGTAGTCGCCGTGGAAGCTGGCGTCGTCTACGAACATGTCGCCGTACTCGTCGCGATACCTCTCGATGAATGCGCCGATTCCTTCCGGCGTCAACGTGTCGATGTGTGCGATCAGGATCGGTTCGACGGTCGGCTCCGGCACCGGGGTGGTGGTCGGCAACGGCGGAGCGAGGGAAGTAGTGCTGGCATAACTGGCTGTGATGTCTTCCGAGGGCGTCAACGGTGACCGACTCCACGCCACTGCGGCGACCGCGCCGACGACGATCAGAGCAGCAGCACCGACGAACACGGCCTTTCGTGCCGTCGACGTCCGAGGCACCGTTTTGGTCTCGATCTTCGGCACCTGCAGATCGTTGACCAGGCGTGCGAGTGCGAGCAGGGTCTTCGCGGACTTCGCCTTCTCGGTCCGGTCGAAGTAGTCCTCCGCGCTCAACTGCCCTTCGGCGTACGCGGCGTCCAACACATTGCACGTTTCGACGCGATCAAGATCACGAGCGCGCGTCATCGGAGAACGAGAAGACTTCACAGGAAGTGATCGTAATGGCTGGTCGCCATGCCCCCAGCCCCCGAAATGTGTTCATCGTGACCCTCCCGAACCGTCCGTCGCGGCACGGACGCACGTACGCTGGTCAGGTGCGGATACAGCGGCAAGTTGTGGACTACGCGCTCGCGCGTCGGTCTGTGCTGGCCGAAGTGTCTGCGGGTCGGACCGACGTCAAGCAGGTGTGTGACGCCGATCCGTACCTACTCAGAGCCGCGAAGTTCCACGGCCGGGGCAGCGACGTCGTCTGCCCCATTTGCCGCAAGGAACAGTTGACGCTCGTGTCCTGGGTGTTCGGCGACAAGCTCGGTCAGGTTTCGGGATCGGCCCGAACCTCGGACGAGCTCGCTCGGCTTGCGGAAACAGCAGAGGAGTTCACGGTGCACGTTGTAGAGGTGTGCCGTACCTGCAGTTGGAACCACTTGGTGCAGTCCTATGTGCTCGGCGCAGTACCTGCGCCGCCGCGACCGCGGCGAGCACGCCCACCAAGCCGGCGCACCGCCAGCGAGTAACGCCACACCCGAAGAAGGGCCCGATCGAAGTCTGCACGTGATCGGTCCGTGACCACTGGAGATTTGATTCGTGAGTTCCCCCAGCAACAACAACCCGGGCGGCAACAACCCGGGTGGCCGTCCCGTCGGTCCCAACCGTCCCGCCGGACCTCCTCAGGGTCGTCCGCCGCAGGGACGTCCCATGGGCCCACCACCGCAGGGACGCCCTCCGATGGGTCCGCCCCCTCAGGGTCGTCCGCCGCAAGGTCGTCCGATGGGACCCCCGCCCCAGGGTCGTCCGCCGCAAGCCCGACCTTCGGGCCCGCCTCCTCAGGGTCGCCCCGCCGGTCCCCCGCCTCAGGGCCGTCCGCCGCAAGGCCGGCCTTCGGGCCCGCCGCCTCAGGGTCGCGCCTCCGGCGCTCAGGCAAACGAACCGACCCAGCGCGTCGCGGCAGCAGCAGCGACCACCCGTAGCAACGCGGGCACCCGCCCGCCGGTCGGACCTCCACCGACGAAGCCGCCGACAGGTGGCTCCGGTGGCGGTGGCAATGACGGACAACCCCCGAAGGGAAGAAAGAGCACCGTGAAGAAGAAGTCCAAGTGGCGCACAGTTCGCCGCTCGGCCTACGTCTTGGTGGCGCTCGGTCTTGTTCTGCCCGTCCTTGCCTTCATGGCCGCGTACATCGTGCAGGACGTCCCCAAGCCCGGTGACCAAAAGACCAATCAGGTGGCGACGGTCTTCGCCGCCGACGGAAGCACCGTGATCGCTACCGTCGTCCCGCCGGACGAAGGTAACCGCGTCGAGGTCTCGCTCGATCAGGTACCGATGCACGTTCGTAACGCCGTTCTGGCCGCAGAGGACCGCGATTTCTACTCGAACCCGGGCTTCTCGATCTCCGGTTTCGCGCGCGCAGCCCGTGACAACGTCCTCGGTCGCGACAGTGCCGGTGGTGGATCGACCATCACTCAGCAGTACGTGAAGACCGCGCTCGTCGGCTCGGAGCGTTCGCTGACGCGAAAGATGAAGGAACTCGTTCTCTCCTCGAAGATGGCCAACGAGTGGTCCAAGGACGACATTCTTGCCGCATACCTGAACACCATCTACTTCGGTCGTGGTGCGTACGGTATCGAGGCCGCGTCCAAGGCTTACTTCGGTAAGCCCGTCGACCAGCTGTCCATCGAAGAAGGCGCCGTCCTGGCGTCGTCGATCCAGCTTCCGTCGCTCCTCGATCCCGAGACCAACCCGACCGGTGCCAAGTCCCGTTGGAACTACGTGCTCGACGGCATGGTGTCTGCAGGCACGCTGGATCAGGCCGCGCGCACGCCGATGCAGTACCCCGCCTACATCCCGCTCGCCCAGGTCGACAACAGCAGCCAGGGCTCGACCGGACCCGAAGGCCTGATCAAGCGTCAGGTGCTCAAGGAGATCGGCGACGCTGGAATCAGCGAGCAGTTGCTCAACACCGAGGGCTTGCAGATCACCACGACCATCGACCCGCAGGCTCAGGCCGCAGCGGTCGAGGCAGCCCGTTCCAATATGGAGGGCGAGCCGGAGAACCTGCGTACCGCAGTTGTCTCGGTCGATCCGAAGACCGGAGCCGTCAAGGCGTACTACGGCGGTGAGGACGGCGCGGGATACGACTTCGCGAATGCCGGACTTCAGACCGGTTCCTCGTTCAAGGTGTTCGGCCTCGCAGCCGCCCTGGATCAGGGAATCCCGCTCTCGCAGATGTACGACAGCTCACCGCTGACCGTCAACGGCATCTCCATCGGCAACGTCGAAGGTGAAAGCTGCGGCACCTGCACCATCGCAGAGGCGCTCAAGCGTTCGCTGAACACCAGCTTCTACCGTCAGATGCTCAGCCTCGACGGCAACGGCCCGCAGGAAATCGCGGACATCGCTCACAAGGCAGGCATCCCGAAGGACATCCCGGGTGTCGGCCCGTCGCTCACCGAGGCCGACGGTTCCGGCCCCAACAACGGCATCGTGCTCGGCCAGTACCAGGCCCGCGTGCTCGACATGGCGTCGTCGTACGCGACACTCGCCGCGTCCGGTACGTATCACGCACCGCACTTCGTGCAGAAGGTCGTCGCGGCCGACGGCACCGTGCTGCTGGACCGCGGCGCGCCCGCCGGTGAAGACCGCATCGACGCTGCCGTGGCGGACAACGTGACGGCTGCGATGCAGCCGATCGCGGCGTACTCGCGCGGTCACAACCTGGCCGGCGGACGTCTGTCGGCGTCGAAGACAGGTACTGCGCAGCTCGGTGACACCGGAGCCAACAAGGACGCGTGGATGGTCGGCTACACGCCGTCGCTTTCGACCGCGGTCTGGGTCGGAACTCCCGACGGTGAAGCGATCACCAATTCCGGTGGAGCGATGATCTACGGCTCGGGTCTGCCTTCGGACATCTGGAAGGACACGATGGACGGCGCCCTCGAGGGCACCGACAACGAGAAGTTCCCGACGCCGGGCAAGATCAACGGTCAAGCCGGTGGTGTTCCGGAGTACACGGCTCCCGCACCGCCCAAGACGTCGGCGCCGCCGACCACCGCACCGACGACGACGGAAACCACTCCGCCGCCCGTGGTGACAACGACGCAGGTCGAGGTTCTGCCGGGCATCACGATCCCGATTCCGGGCATCTCCCGGCCGACGACAACCACGCCACAGGTACCGGGGGCAGGCGAGACCACCGAGGAAGAACCGGCAGGTGTGAGCCCCGGCCAGTAGTTGGAGGGTGGTCGGTTCGAAAGACGGTAACCTCGCGGAGTGGCCGCGAATGCTGATGATGCCGAACCGACCTCCCCCGCTCCGCTGGCCGAAGATCTTCGTTCGGCGGATTGGCGGGACGTTCCCAGTCGCAACGACGCGATGGTGTCTGCGCTGTCGGGAACCGTCGGCGGTCCGGTAGGTCGTCACGCACTGATCGGGCGCACTCGCTTCTTCACACCGATGCGAGTGATCCTTCTGCTCGCCGTGGTGTTCTTGGCTTTCGGCTGGTTCGCCAAGGCGGGCTGTATTCAGCAGGCGCCGGTCGGCGAGAGCGGGCAGGTCGGCCTCGATTGGAGTGGCAGCCGCCAGTACGTGGCGATGTGTTACTCCGATACCGTTCCGCTGTACGGAGCCGAACGCCTCGATCAGGGAGCATTCCCGTACAAGACGTCGTGGGAAGAAGTACGCGGCGACGGTTCGATCCAGATGCGGTACATGGAGTATCCGGTCATCTCGGGGCTCTACCAGTACGGCGCAATGAAAGTCGCGAAGGCGTGGGATTCGATCACCTGGCTGCCAGGCGCGATTCAGGTGGCGCTCTATTTCAACGTCGTGGCGTTCGGGTTGGCGTTGGCGTGGCTGGTCACCGTGTGGGCGAGCACCCTGCTGGCCGGACGACGAGTGTGGGACGGCGCTCTCATCGCGTGTTCCCCGTTGGTGATCGTGCACGTGTTCACGAACTTCGATCCTCTGGCGACGGCGTTCGCGGCGGGTGGGTTGTTGGCGTGGGCACGCAAGCGGCCCGTGCTCGCGGGAATCCTGCTCGGCCTGGGCGGCGCTGCAAAGCTCTACCCGCTGCTCCTACTGGGACCGCTCTTGGTCCTGTGTTTGCGCGCGGGCAAGACGAGGGACTGGCTGGTGACCGCTCTCAGCGCGGTCGCGGCATGGCTTGCGGTGAACCTGCCCATTGCCGCGCTGTACCCCCATGGTTGGTACGAGTTCTTCCGGCTCAACTCCGAACGCGGGGCCGATCCCGATTCCCTCTACAACGTGATCGCGTCGTTCACGTCGTGGAAGGGCCTCGACGGTCCTCTCGCACAGGGTGAGTCACCGTCGAATCTCAACGCCGTCTCTCTGCTTTTGTTCGTGGCCGTCTGCATCGGTGTCGGATACGTCGCCCTGACGGCGCAGCGTCGTCCGCGAGTTGCGCAGCTGTGCTTCCTGTTGGTGGCGGGCTTCCTGCTCACGAACAAGGTGTGGAGCCCGCAGTATTCTCTGTGGCTGGTGCCGCTGGCCGTGTTGGCCTTGCCGCACCGCAGACTCCTGCTCGCGTGGATGACCATCGACGCCCTGGTCTGGGTTCCACGAATGATGTATTACCTCGGTGTGTCCAACAAGGGGCTGCCAGAGCAGTGGTTCACCGGAACCGTCGTGATCCGGGACATCGCGGTACTCGTTCTGTGCGCGCTGGTGCTCCGGCAGATCTACCGGCCGTCGGAGGATCTCGTGCGGTACGGGTTCATCGACGATCCGGCGGGCGGTGTTCTCGATCAAGCACCGGACAAACAACCTGCCTGGCTACCCGGTTGGCTGAAGCCGTCCAAGGCGAAGGAACCGGAACCCGTCACGGTCTGAGGTCACCACTCGTCGAGGGTGGTGTACCCGTCCTGGACCGCGCGGGCAAACAATGCTGCCTTCGTGGGAGCCGGCCGCCCGACGTCGCTGTACTTCGTGCGGATCCGAGTGATGTGTGTGTTGACGGTGCAGACGCGTAGGCCGAGTGTCTCGGCGACCTCGGACTTGGAATCCGAACGTAGCCAGGCAAGAATTACTTCGATCTCGCGGACGCTCAGCTTCGGCTTGTGCTTGCCGTGCTTGGGGTTGCCGACTCGGGACACGTTTGCCTCGATCTTCGGAGAAATGCCGATTGAAGACATGCGAGTAGCGCCTTTCGACGGAGGGGATGGGCGTCGACTGCCGTATTTGCAGAAGGGCTGCTGGCTCGAGGTGCGACTGAGACGAGTATTTCGATCGAGGTGTCTCAGTGGAACGGGTGCAACTCTCTCGATACAGAGTCCATACAACGGACAAATCCCCTACCTGCTCCGATAGAGTGCGTCGCTATGAACTCGAAGGCAGAAGCCGGTACGCACAATCAGGTCGATCCCGCCCGGATCGAGTCGCGTGGGCAGTTTGCTGAGACGCTCACTGCACTGCGGAACGCAGCCGGACTGACGGTCCGCGAAGCCGTCGAGCGTTCGGGTGGTTTGCACGGAACCGTCAGCGGATGGTTTGCCGGCCAACACCTGCCGACGCCGGCGAGTACCCCGATGTTTTTCGCGCTCCTCGAGGCCTGCGGCGTCGATTCCGAGGATGAGCGGCAGCGCTGGATCAGTGCGGTGCAACGAGTGAGACAGCTGACGGCCAGACGACGCGGCGACGCCACCGTTCCATATCGAGGTCTCGAGTCGTTCCGGCAGGAGGATGCCGAGTGGTTCTTCGGTCGAGACGAACTCACTGCCACTTGGCCGAGCGGGTGGCGTCGGCGATACGAGCTGTCGGCCGCCGTCAGTTCATGGTGATCGGTGCTTCCGGATCGGGTAAGTCGTCTTTGCTGCGGGCCGGGCTCGCCCCCAAGGTTGCCGGGGACGATCCACGGTTCGACGGTTGGCGGGTGGAAACCCTGCAGCCGGGTACGGGAGGAATTCCGTCGTCGATTTCCGACGAACCAACGGTCTTGATCCTCGACCAGTTCGAGGAACTGTGGACGCAGTGCGATGGTGATCGGCGCGAGGAAATACTGCAGACACTCGCGGAACTCGGTGAGAACACCATCGCCGTCATCGGAATGCGCGCCGACTTCTACGGGCTCGCGGCGGAGGAACCGCTCTTGGTGCCGCTGCTCGACGATTCGCCGATGGTGGTCGGGCCGCTGACCGACGAACAATTGCGCGAGGTGATCGTCGAGCCGGCGGTCAAGGCCGGGACGACCGTGCAGAGCGAATTGGTTCAGGTTCTGGTCGGCGAGCTGACACCACGCGGCTCGCGTACGGCGAGCGACCCCGGAGCTTTGCCCTTGCTGTCACACGCACTGTTGGGGACCTGGCAACGGTCGACGCGTAAAACTCTGACCGTCTCGGATTACTACGCCACCGACGGGATCGCCGGAGCTGTCCAGCAAAGCGCGGAGGAAGTGTACGGCGAGCTCACAGAGAGGCAGCAGCAGTTTGCGCGCAGGATCTTTCTGCGATTGGTCAACGTCGACGAAGTGACGCAGACGCGTCGGCGGGCACCGCGCACCGAACTCTTCCTCGGTGACGACGTCGACGACGTGAATACCGTCATCGACCGGTTCGCCTTACGCCGCCTTCTCACCGTCGACGAGGAGACCGTCGAGGTTTCGCACGAGGTCTTGCTGTCCGCGTGGAGTCGGCTTCGCGATTGGATCGACTCGGACCGCGCCGGTCTGGCGGTGCATCGCCGGTTCACCTACGCGGCGCAGGTGTGGGAAGACAGTGGACGCGACCCCGGCGCGCTGCTCGGACCCGCACGTCTTCATCTGACGGAAGAATGGCTGCGTTCGGGCGAACTCGGGCTCCCACTGGAACCGAGTCGGACCCGCGCCGCCGACCTCAATGCCACCGAGCGGGAGTACCTCGCCGCGAGCATCGAGCATCGTGATCAGCAGGAATTTGCCGATCGCCGACGTACACGCGTGCTACGACGGCTCGTGACTGCGTTGGCAGCCGCGTCGGTGATCGCTCTGGTGTTGGCGGTGGTTGCGACCGTCGCCGGTATCGGAGCCAATCGTCAACGTGTCCAAGCAGATACCGCGCGAGACGAGGCGATGTCGCGTCAGGTGGCCACCGAGTCGATCAGGATGCGCGAGCGGGATCCGTCGCTGGCGTCGCAGCTTGCTCTGGCGGCATTTGCGGTCAACGAAACAACCGAAGCCCGCTCGGCATTGCTGGATGCGTCGGGCGTTCATTCGGCTACTCGCATCATCGGACCGCCCGGCGCGATGAAGGCCCGGATAAACCCAGCCGGAACTGTTGTGGCGGTGGGGGGTTCGGATGGGAAGGTCAGACTTTATCCGATGGTCGACGGTGTGGCCTCAGCTGTTCCGCAGGCGGAGTTCCTCGGAGTCTCGGAGGGCACGGCGCTCTTTGCCGTCGCCTACAGCCCGGACGGACGGCTGCTTGCGACCGGTGGCGCCGGCGGCGCTGCGCTTTGGGACGTGTCGGATCCCGAGAATCCGGTTCGTGGAACTCTTCCCGTCGACGGTGAACGGGTAGTGCAGGACATGGAGTTCAGTCCAGACGGAACCAAGCTGGTCGCCGGTACCTCGACGCCCGACGTTCTGCGATGGAACATCGACACCTCCACGAATGCCGTTGCTTTGCCTGCTCTTCCGCATCCAGCTGACGGCATTGTCACCGCGACGTTCAGCCCCGACGGACGTTTCCTCGTGGCGGGCGGGCGTCAAGCGACTCTGCGCGTGTGGGACGTCGCGAAGTGGGGTGAGGAATCGGCGCCGATCTTCGCGACCGAGCCCAACGGCACCACCGTCCACTACCTCGGCGTCGCCTTCAGTCCGGACGGACGCGAGCTCGCGGCGGGAACCACTGGCAGGGAGGTGGTTCGGTGGGACATGAGCGATCCGGCGCGCCCCACTCCCCTGCAGGCACTGACGGGATTTTCCAGCTACGTCAACGAACTGAACTACGGCAAAGACGGAACACGTCTTGCCGCAGGAAGTTCCGACAACTCCGTGCGCGTGTGGGACCCCCGAACCGGGGCATTGATCGAAACACTTCCGGACAGTGGGGCGGTGACCACAGTCGACTACAGCGATGACGGCCGCAATCTGGTCACCGGGGGACTCAACGGTGTGACTCGCGTGTGGGCTCTTCCGGGTCCGGTCTGGGCGGGAGCTCGGGACACGATCTTCACCAGTCCCTTTGCCGCGGACGGCTCGCGTCTGGTGGCCGGCGTCGGTGCCAGGGGTGGCGCGATGTTGGCTTGGAACACCGAGGATCTCGATCGCCCCGCGGTGATGCCGGAGTTGAAACCGCAAGGGGCCGACACTTTCAGCGGTGCGTCGGCGGTGTCGGCAGACGGGAACCTGGCGGTGAGCGGCACCGGCGGCGGCGGTGCATATCTTTGGGACCTGAGTGATCCGGCGTCGCCACGGATCTACAGCGAACCCGCGGTGTACGTGAAGGGCATCGTGGCGGTTGTCGCACTGAATCCCGCCGGAGATCTGCTGGCGGTGTCCTCGCAGGACGACAACAGTATTGCGTTGGTCGACGTTTCCGACCCGTCGGCTCCGAAACTGTTGTCGTTGACCGATGTCGGCTCCTACCCGCAGATGATGGCCTTTCAGCCAGGTACCGACATCTTGGCGATCGCGAACGCCAAGAACGAAGTGGATCTGTGGGACGTGTCGAACGCAGCGTCGCCCCGGGTGGCGGCGACGGTGGGTGGATTCGAAAGCTACGCATTAGCAGTGTCTTTCAGCGCCGACGGAACGCTGTTGGCCGCTGGAAGTGCGGATCACGGTGTCGCCGTGTGGGACGTACGCACACCGTCGGCACCCGAGGAACTCGCTCGTCTCGTCGGCCCCGAGGGCGCAATCTATTCGATCTCGTTCAACCGCGCCGGTGATCGGCTCGCTGCCGGTGTCGGCGACGGAACCGTCTGGCTCTGGGATATCGAGACGCCCTCGCAGTCAACACGATTTGCGACGCTGTCCGCCTACCCGGGTCCGTCAACGACGCTCAGTTCGCCGGCGAGAGTGACATGATCGCGGGTAGCGGGTCGGACAAGACCGTTCGCTTGTGGGGAATCGACCCCGACGGCGTCGTTGATCGATTGTGCCGCACCGCAGGATCTCCCATCACGGAAGCCGAATGGGAGCGGTACCTGCCCGGTGTTCCCTACCAGGATCCGTGTGCCGGCTGACGCGCTTCAGTTCATCCAGAACTCGAGCGCCGCTTCCCGACCCAGCTCGCCTCCGCTGCCGGTGATCACCAGTCCGGCGGAGGTGAGCTTGTACGTCACGTCCTTGTTGGTGACGGTGAATCCGTTGCCCGTGGGCGTCGGATCGTCGAGTTCGATGGTGGCGCCGTCGCTCAGCCGTTGACCCTTGTAGTAGTAACGCCCGACTCCGGTTTCGCAGATGACGATTCGTGATCCGGTCGTGACGGCGATGGCGACGGCAGGATTGGTGGAGTTGCAACTGGGGCCGCCGGAGATGAAGCCCTGACGGTTGGTGCCCGAGACGGTCGGCGCTGGTCCGATCGAGGTTGTGACGCGTGGGGGCGTCGTCGTTTTCGGCGCTGTGGTGGGTGCACTCGGCGCCCGAGTCGTGGTCGTGGAGTACGAGTACGGCGTCGTATAGGTGAGACTCCGCGAACTCGCTTCATTGGCGGCGTTGCCGAAAGCGGCGGCGAGCAGCCCGAAGAATGCAATCCACACGATCGCGGCCAGGATGCCGAGTGCGGTGAAGATGTAGCCGATGATCAGTCCGGCAAGGGCGAGTCCGTCGCCTTCTTCGCCGGTCCGTTTGATCTGGCCGCGAGCGATGTGCCCGAAGACGATCCCCAACGGCGCGATGAGGAACGCGAAGACGAGGGCGAGCACCGCGAGTGTGTTCGTCGGCCGCCTGCCGTACGGATCGGGCTGCCCGTACGGAGACGGTTGCCAATTCTGATTGCCCTGGTACCCGTACCCACCCTGATCGCTCATGAGGTGAATCTTGGCATGGACTTGGCCGAAGAGTGCAGGTGATCGCTAGTTTCGGGTACGTGTCTCGAGCTGAGGTGCGATGGTCGGCCAATCGTCGTCGGTCATCGCGAACAGCGCTGTTGTACGCCAACTGCCATCGGCGCGGCGTCGGTGCTTGCGCAGCAGGCCCTCGAACTGAGCGCCGAGCTTTGCGATCGCGGCCCTGGACTGTTCGTTGAACTCGTCCGTGTGCCACTCGACGCGTACGGCTTCGAGCTGGTCGAAGGCGTGACGAAGCAGGAGCAGCTTCGATTCGGGATTGATCCCGGTTCCCTGAACCGATCGCGACAACCACGTGTATCCGATTGCAAGACTGCGGTTTACCGGGTCGATCTGGTACATGGACGTGGTGCCGACCACGGCGTTCGTCGCGATGTTCACCTGCGCAAAGGCGATCCGATTAGGGTCGTCGGTTGCTGCAGCGATGTACTTCTGTGCCTGTTCCCGATCGGTGATGGGCGATGCGGTCCAACGAAAGATCGCCGGGTCGTCGGCAGCAGCGAGCAGAGCGTCGGTGTGCGCGACGCCCAGGGGCTCGAGTCGGACACGATCACCGGTCAGCGTCGGTGATTCGAACCATGATGCAGCCATCAGGCGTGCTCCCGTGAGTGAGTCGGAAGGTTGTTGTCGGAGTTGGCAATCTGATCGGTCCCACCGGCAAGCGGATACCGCAACGGGACTCGCAGGAACAGGAAGAAGAACACGGCGAGCAGGATGACGTGGCCCCACACGCTCGCCTGGACGACGGCCTCGTACTTGCTCGGATCGAGATTCATGTCCAGTTGGTAGAAGTACCGGAAGATGCCGATACCCAACGCTGCGTCGGCGATCAGATAGGCGACGATCCAGAACCACCGGATCTTGAACAGTACGAGGAAAGGCAGGATCCACAGTGTGTACTGCGGTGAATTGACCTTGTGCAGCAACACGAATCCGCACAGCATCGCGGCACTGACTGCAATCCACGGAAAGTAGCCGTCGCGGACGTAGCGGCGCCAACCCAGATACATCGCGAGCGCGAACGACAACAGGATCATCACCGGAGACAGGATGCTCACCAGTGCGTCGTAGTCGGCGTTGAGTTCGCGAACTCCGAAACCGTAGAACGGACGCAAACCCCAGAACCACACCGAGTTGGTGGTGATGTCCGCGCTTCGCTTCTCCTGGAAGCTGAACGACGCGCGCCAGCCTTCGTAGGAAATGAGGGCGAACGGCAGGTTGACGAGGACGACGGTGACGATCGCCGCGCCCGCCGTCATCAGCGCTCCACGAACGTCGTAGCGCTTGCCTTCGGTGCCGCGTAGAAGCACGTAGGCCATGAGCGGCAGCACGAACATTCCCGGGTACAGCTTCAAACAGAAACCGATCGCCAGGATGACGGCCGCCAGAACCGCGCGAGTTCGCAGCGGGATCCGCTCGAACGTCATCAGGAAGATCGCGCCGACGCTGGTGGCCACCACCGGGAGTTCCCAGTTGTGGAATGCGTACAGAACCAGGGGCGGAGTCGCCGACCACACGAGCGCGTACGCGCCGCTCATCTTGCCGAGCATCCACGCCGTGAGCAGTCCGAAAGGAGCCAGGATCAGGGCCGAGTGCAGAAGGAAATCGGTGTCGGTGTGTGAGCCGATACCGCCCAGCCACATCAGAATTCCGCTGAGCACCGGGTATTCGACGGTTCCGCCGGTCAGGAATCCTTCGGGCGTTATCCCTCCGGTGACGAAGGGGAACAGATGCTGATCGATACCTCGTCCGAGCCAGAGCAACTGAATGTCGGAGTAGCAGACGTCGATGTTCTTGTTGACGTCGAAGTTCAGGCTTCGTCCGTCGGGCGCGAACGGTGCACCGCCGCATCTGGCCTTGTTGAAATAGCCCAGCGCCATCGTCAGCCCGCACAATCCGACGACCAACGCCAGGATCGACGCCGGGGTCTTGCGGTCTGTTCGCATGATTCTCACCCTAGGGGGCGCAGTGGCTCGCGGGGTGATGCGTCTGCACCACGCGTCGCGCATCGACCTGGTGGTCTTCCCGGAGGGGCGGGACGATTTCCCTGGTCAAGGCCCCTCGTGTAACCTACGAGGGTTGCTGACGCAACGACCCTCCTGCCACGGATAGTCCGTGGCCGTTTTCACTTAGTCCACAGGAGGTGATGAGGTCTTATGCGTCATTACGAATTGATGGTCATCCTTGACCCCAGCCTGGACGAGCGCACTGTCGCTCCTTCACTGGATACGTTCCTTAATGTTGTGCGCCAGCACGGCGGCACGATCGACAAGGTCGATGTCTGGGGTAAGCGTCGTCTCGCCTACGAGATCCTGAAGCATGCTGAAGGTATCTACGCGGTGATCGACATCAACGCCACTCCCGCCACCGTCGCTGAGCTCGATCGTCAGCTCGGTCTGAACGAGTCGGTTCTGCGCACGAAGGTTCTGCGCCACAACAAGTAATTACTGTCGGTAGCGAGCTCTACTCTCGCGCCCAACGGTCTTACATCAATGCAGGAGGAACCACATGGCTGGCGACACCATCATCACCGTCATCGGAAACCTGACGGCTGATCCTGAACTTCGTTTCACCCCGGCGGGTGCCGCGGTTGCAAACTTCACGGTTGCTTCCACGCCCCGCACCTTCGACCGTAATTCCAATGAATGGAAAGACGGCGATGCGCTGTTCATGCGTTGCAACATCTGGCGCGAAGCAGCCGAGAACGTCGCGGAGAGCTTGACCCGTGGTTCACGAGTAATCGTGAGCGGCCGGCTCAAGCAGCGTTCGTACGAAACTCGCGAGGGCGAAAAGCGAACTGTCGTCGAGCTCGAAGTCGATGAAATCGGTCCTTCACTGAAGTACGCCACGGCAAAGGTCAACAAGGCCAACCGTGGTGGCGGCGGTGGAGGCGGCAACTTCGGCGGTTCCTCCGGCGGATCGGGTGGCGGACGTCCGAGCGCTGCACCTTCGGGTGGAGACGATCCTTGGGGCAGTGCGCCTCAGGCTTCGGGCTCCTTCGGTGGTGCGGGCAGCGACGAACCGCCCTTCTGATCCGTACCTGATCAGGAACATCCAGAAAAGAGCAAAGACATGCCGAAGCCGCCCTTGCGCGACAAGGTTATGAAGAAGAAGGTCTGCACCTTCTGTAAAGAGAAGAACACGCAGATCAACTACAAGGACACGACGTTGCTTCGTAAGTACGTCAGCGATCGCGGAAAGATCCGTGCTCGCCGTGTCACCGGCAATTGCGTCCAGCACCAGCGCGACGTTGCCATTGCCGTCAAGAACTCACGTGAGGTAGCACTGCTGCCTTACGCCACCGTGGCTCGCTAAGGAAAGGGAGGAAAGAACATGAAGCTCATCCTCACCGCTGACGTGGACAACCTCGGTGCGCCTGGCGACACCGTGGAGGTCAAGGACGGCTACGGCCGTAACTACCTGCTCCCCCGCGGACTGGCAATCGTCGCCACCCGTGGCGCCGAGAAGCAGGTCGAGGGCATCCGTCGTGCACAGGAAGCGCGCGCCGTGCGCGGCCTGGATCACGCCAAGGAGCTCAAGGCAGCTATCGAGGGCCTCGAGTCCGTAACGCTGACGGTCAAGACCGCCGGTGGCTCGGGCAAGCTCTTCGGTTCGGTTACCGTCGCTGACGTCGCTGCTGCGATCAAGGCTGCCGGTGGACCGGTTGTCGACAAGCGCTCCATCGTGTTGCCGAAGGCTCACATCAAGAACACGGGCAAGCACGCCGTGGTCGTGAACCTGCACCCCGATGTGGTTGCCAAGTTCAACCTGAACGTCGTCGGCGCATAGTCGACTGTTCGTCTCGCCGGGCCCCGCACACTTCGGTGTGCGGGGCCCGACGTTTTGTTTCGGGGTGCGGTGTGCCGCCTGTCAGCGTCCCGAATCGGACCTGGGGATAACTCTCACACTGTGATGTTCGACTTGGTGATCAGTGACGAATCGGGCGAGGCAACACGCCCGACACGCCGACGCGCCGACTGAGGAAGAACTATTTTCATCAACAGGCCTGTGAAATTGTGGATAGCCATCTACCTGGTCTTTTGTAGTTACTGAGCAAAGTAGTCCCCAAATGCTCCACAGGCGGTGCACACCGTGGGGCGGGAGTTTCCACAAAACATCCACAGGTTTATCCACAGTCCGGTTTGTATGCGGACCTACTAGTCCCTAACGTCATCTCGGCGTCTATCTACAGCCCGGCCGAATGCGGCTAGGGGATGTCGGTGGGGGCAGGTACAAATGATGAGGGCGCTGCGGTTTCTGGCAGTGTCGTCGAGTGTTTTACGGGAAGGTCTCGCTTGTGGCTGTTGTAGATGATCGAGGACCTTCCGACTTCTCGGGGCCGGACTACCCGGGCCCTCCCGAGGCCGAGCCCGACCAGGAGTTCGGACGCCAGCCACCTCAGGACATGACTGCCGAGCAGTCGGTGCTCGGCGGCATGCTGCTGAGCAAGGACGCCATCGCTGACGTCCTCGAGGTACTGCGTCCGGGTGACTTCTACCGGCCCGCTCACCAGTCCGTCTACGACGTGATCCTGGACCTCTACAGCCGTGGCGAGCCCGCCGACCCGGTGACGGTCTCCGCCGAGCTCGACCGTCGAGGTGAGCTCCGCCGTATCGGCGGTGCTGCCTATCTGGTGACGCTGACCCAGACAGTGCCCACAGCGGCCAACGCCGCCTTCTATGCCGAGATCGTGGCCGAGAAGTCCGTGCTGCGTCGTCTCGTCGACGCCGGTACTCGCATCGTCCAGTACGGCTACGCCGGCACCGAGGGCCAGGACGTGGCCGAGGTTGTCGACCGCGCGCAGGCCGAGATCTTCGAGGTCACCGAGCGTCGAACCACCGAGGACTTCGTACCCCTCACCGAACTCCTCCAGCCCACGATGGACGAGATCGACTCCATCGCCAGCCGCGGCGGAATTTCCCTCGGTGTGCCCACCGGATTCAAGGATCTCGACGAGATCACCAACGGTCTTCACGCTGGTCAGATGATCATCGTCGCGGCTAGACCTGGTGTGGGCAAATCGACCCTTGGAATGGATTTTTTGCGTTCCTGCTCCATCACGCACGGCATGGCCAGCGTCATGTTCTCGTTGGAAATGAGCAAAACCGAGATCGTCATGCGTCTGCTGTCCGCAGAGGCAAAGATCAAGCTCGGCGACATGCGTTCCGGCAAGATGACCGACGACGACTGGACCAAGCTCGCGCGTCGAATGAGTGAGATCAGTGAGGCCCCGCTCTTCATCGACGACTCCCCCAACCTCACCATGATGGAAATTCGCGCAAAAGCGCGGCGGCTCAAGCAGAAACACGACATTCGCCTGATCGTCATCGACTACCTCCAGCTGATGAGCTCGGGTAAAAAGGTCGAGTCCCGTCAGCAGGAAGTCTCCGAATTCTCTCGTAGCCTAAAGCTTTTGGCGAAGGAGCTCGAAGTTCCGGTTGTCGCGATCTGTCAGCTCAACCGTGGTCCCGAGCAGCGAACCGACAAGCGTCCGCAGGTCGCCGACCTTCGTGAGTCCGGATCGCTCGAGCAGGACGCAGACATGGTGATTCTGCTGTACCGCCCCGACGCGACCGAGCGAGACGATCCCCGTGGCGGTGAAGCGGACCTGATTCTGGGTAAGCACCGTAACGGCCCGACCGCGACAATCACTGTGGCGCACCAGCTTCACCTCTCGAAGTTCGTCGATATGGCGCGGGGATAGCTGCTGCCGCCATCGCCTGAAGGTGGGACAAGAATCGGTCATCGTGGGATTCGGGGCGAGCACCAGAGATTATGTCGATGTTGGGCGGCTGCCGAGCGGTTACGGTGTTCGTCGAATCAGTCTCGGAGCCCGACGAACATCCGGTCACGACAAGTGCGACCGTAGCGAGAATCGCAACAGAAAGGATGGGTACGCGGCGACTGTCACGCTGGACTCCGTTTCCTCGGTTTCGCGAAAATTACCAGGACAACCGGCTCTCAGAATTCACTCTGAGCCACGAGATGCCTGTTTTCGATACCCGCCGCCAGAGAGTGAGCCCGGGAATGCGCGTTGGTGAGCAGCGCTCTGCGGGGCGGCAAACTGAAGGGGCGGCAGTACCAGCTCACCCGAGAAGACATAGATCCCTTGCGATTTTAGAGACCGGCCAGCCCACAAATCGAAGTTTCATCAGGTCGATCATCACGAGTAACGCTCAGTGCCAGCATCTTTCGAACGCACCCGGCTCGACGATTCCGGTGTCACTGCAAAGCCGAGAGAACCGTGTCGACCCGTCCACGGAGTGGGCCATCAAGCTCGACAACTACCAGGGAGTCACACACCTGCATCGGATCGGCGTACACCAAATCCAGCAACGCGTCGTTCACCGCGCGCTGCAGCTCCGGCATCCCCACCGCAGGCAACTTCTGCACTGTTTCGACGGTAATCGGCACCACAACCAGCACGTCGAGAGTACACAGCGCGGACCTCACAATCGCCGCCTCAACTTCTGCCTCCGGATCGACACCACACGCCGACAAGTACGCCAGGAAGTCGAGCGGCGTGCGATCGAATACAACACCAGAAGAAGGTGTAGTCAGCAAGCGCAGTGAACGACGAAGCTGCGCACGGTAATCATCAGCCGAGGGTGGAAACTCGAACTCGCGCCCCTCCTCTTCGAGCACGAAATACGGTTCATCGACCCGAATGTGCCCCGCGAGGCGGCCACACAACTCGTCGACCAGCGTGCTCTTGCCGGTCCCGTGCGGGCCGGATACTCCAATACGCATAAGTGGGGCCCTCTCGAAGAAAGTTACGGAACTACTCGTCAGTTGAGCACCCGTCGACCGCCGGCTCGATACCGACCCCTGGATGCCCCGACCCGCCAACAATTCTCGTTGCACCTGGAGCGTCGACAGTCATAAGTGGGGCCGCCGAGGTTGCGGACGATACCCGACAGTTCACCACGTGCGGGAAGATCAGTGGTGCTCGTAGATTGCGAACCTGGCGTCGTGATCGCCCCGTTCGGGCGTGCATTTGCGCTGATGGACATCTCATTCGACCGCGACGGGCAGACCCTTGGCGTCGGTCCCGGCGCCGTAGTGCCCGTACGGATGGACGCCGCGTTACTCGCGGCGTTGAACGCGCGCGCAGAACAAGAACACGTCTCCCGGTCCGAAGCGATCCGAGAAGCAGTGCGTGCCTGGACCCAGGTCGCTTTTAAGCACATAAGTCCGCACTCAAACACGGAATCAGCGAAGACGCCGGCATCTACGCCGAAGAGCACCACGTCTATGTCGCCGACCTGGACCACGACAATCCTGCCCGCCAGTTCCGGCTGGGCTTCGACCCGAACGGGCGTCTCCTGGAGCTGGTTGTGCTGCGCTTCGACAGCGGAAACGAGCTACTCATACACGCCATGAAGGCCCGATCTCAAGACGTTGATCTCCTGTAATCGACCTCGTTCGCCGCGCGCGATGCAGGGAAAGTCGATCTGCTCGCCGGTACGGCGAGGGGCACCGCCCCCGTCGCTCGGTGATTGCGGCTTGCACCGATCAGCTCTGTCACTCCTCGAATCGACGCAGAATTTCCCCGAAGTGAGCCATGTCGGATTCATGTGCCACCGACACCAACTTCGTCACGAAATCCCATGCTTCGATATGGATTCCATCGTCAGCAAAATCGGGCTCACCTGCTATCGAAACCCCATGGAAGAACTCCTCAGTCGTTCGCAGGTTTGGTGTGGTGCTGGGTTCGGACGAGCCACGCGGCCAGTCGAGGCCTGAGATACTCGGTCTCTTCCTCGACATCCACCATGAGCTGTCCGAGTATCGCTGCCGAGTACAGTGTCAGGATTCCTCCGGGCACACGCGTCGCGATATCGGATTTGCCGAATGCGAAAAGCATCGTCTGCTCGACTTCTTCTTCCGTTATCTTGATAAACGAAACAACCTTTGGGTAGAGGTCCTTGGACAGCTCTGATATTCGCTCGAAATCAATACCATGTGGAGATATCCGTTCGATCTCCAGAGATAACAGATACGAGACGTACACTCCAACGGTGTTCTCCCGGGGGCTGCGCTCGACAAGGTTGTCCATCTCGTCAAGTATGTTCTTGTACTCCGGCCGAACATTTCGGTCGTGGGTTTCGTGGAGCAGTCGCTTCGTCAAATCCCAAGCGTCTTCGTACACGCCGTCCCCTGACAGACCAATTTCCCCGACACACGCGTAACACATGGTCATTGTCCCTTCGGCTTGAGGAATCTGAATATTATCCGGGCGACGCGCTGTCCGACGTCTACCGCGAAGATCGTGGCCGGGATCAGCGGAGCCAAACCGGGACTTGACGGCGGAATGGGCTGAATTGCAGTGAACGGTCCAGGTGCAGTGCCAATCGTCGTTTGTGTCTGGGACGGATTGACATATCCGGGCATCGATTGCTCGCTGCGGTCGCCGAAGTTTCTGAAGGCGGTGCCACCCCTCTGGCAAGTGCCTCTGTCGGGGCTCTTTGCGACGATCGAATCCGCACACCCTGTGTTCGAGGCGATCTCGGATGAAGCGACGACATCAAGCCGCGGTCACTCAGTCCGCCTGTCCGTTTGGTTGAACAAAAACAAGCAAACACTGTTCCTCGCTGGTGACCGCATGATCGACGGTGACCGATACCTGGCGCCGCAACATGACCTGCCACCGATCGACCCGTCCCGCCTTACCGCCATCAATTGGGACGGCGTCAACTTCCGCGTCGAATCGCAGACCTCACAACGCAAACCGGAGTCAATCCAGGCATTCATGTCCTCCTACCTGCGTGCGGAGGAACAGTTCGACGTTCTCATCGACGATGACCGCTCTGGTGAAGCATCCGACCTCGTAGGACTGCAGGTCGACCGGTCTGAACTTGTTGTGACGCTGGTGCATTGCAAATATTCGTCCGCAGTCATTCCAGGTGCCCGGCTGGCTGACTTGTACGAGGTATGCCTGGTGTAGCGACGTGCCGATAGGTGTGAGTTCGCGTGGCCCGCGAGTGATATTTCGTGTGAAGACATCGGTTCCGGGCTCTTTGCCAAGGTAGGTGTATTTGGGTGGATCGGACCCGAACATCGCGGCAGTGACGCGATCGAGCTTGTTGTGGGCGCTGTCGCGAATTCGCAGAGTCATAGTGCTGCAATCTTTTCGCCGGCGAGTGCGAGATGGAGCCTGCTGCTTCCGTCAGTAGAACGGTTTCTGGCTTCGGCCACCCCATCAGTGACGCCGCATCGGCTCGTGCGAGTGCAATCGTTGCGGCACAACACGATGCATGCGTGTCGTGTGTGACGGCAGGGATCATTCTCGAAGAACTGGCCGACGGTAGCGCTCAGCGGGTTCGGGACGTAGTCAGGCGCTGACAGGATCCAGGAGGCCGGCAAGCCGTCCGGCAATCAGTGCTTCGGACTCTGCGACAATACGTTCCACCAATTCACCCACTGTGGGGATGTCGTGAATCAATCCCTGCACAGTCCCAGCCGTCCAGATGCCAGCCTCCGGGTCGCCGCGGTCGAACACCGCTCTGCCCCGCGCACCGGCAACAAGATGTCGAACGTCTTCGAATTTGCCACCACTGGAGAGAATTTCGACAACTTCTCGGCTGATGCTGTTGCGCGCTACGCGAGCGGTATTGCGTAATGACCTGAAAATCAGTTCCGTGTCCACCTCAGAGGCAGCAACTATCGCCTCTTTGATGTTGCGGTGAATCGGAGACTCCTCGGTGCACATGAACCGGGTACCCATGTTGATGCCGTCGGCGCCGAGCGCGAGGGCCGCCACTAATCCTCGCCCATCGGAAAATCCGCCGGACGCGATCATGGGAATGCTGATCCGCTCTGCTGCTGCAGCGATGAGAACGAGACCCGGTACGTCGTCTTCCCCTGGATGCCCGGCACATTCGAACCCGTCGATGCTGATGCTGTCGACACCGAGGGCCTGGGCTTTGACCGCGTGGCGGACGCTGGTGCACTTGTGGAGAACCTTGATGCCTGCGCCGTGAAAGTGCGGCAGATGGGGCGCGGGAGACGATCCAGCTGTCTCGACGACTTTCACTCCGCAGTCGATGATCACGTTGCGATACTCATCGTAGGGCGGAGGTGTGATCGTCGGGAGGATTGTGAGGTTGACCCCGAAAGGTTGATCGGTGAGCTCGCGCGTTCGGGATATTTCTCGGGCAAGATCGTCAGGTGTCGGCTGTGTCAGGGCAGTGAGCATGCCGAGCGCGCCGGCGTTTGCAACTGCCGCTACGAGTTCTGCTCTCCCCACCCATTGCATGCCGCCCTGCACGATTGGGTGGCGAACTCCGAATGTCTCGGTAAATGCGGTGGTCAGCACTGGACATCTCCTCGATGGTGCATGGCTATCTGTTTGTCAGTTACGTTGGTGCAAAGTCAATTTCGACCCGAACGGCGCATTCAGCGCGTCGATGTTGTCCACTCGTTCAAGGCCGGAACCTGTGAAAGTTCAGTTCGTGCCATCGGAGGTTCGGCGCGATAGGGCATGGCAGGCGTCAAATACTGTTCGCCATGTTCGTTGGTGCCGGGGATGAAGGTACGGTTCGCAACCACGTCGTCGGCGCGGATCACCTGGTCGTAGTCACGCACAAGTGCGGCAACCACTCCGGCCGCAGTGAGATGCTCTACCGCCTCAGCGGCGCTACGGTGGCACAGCTGCTTCTCGATCGTGGCGACGAGGTCAACACGGTTTTCCACACGCAGCGCGTTGGTGGTGAACCTCGGGTCGTCGGCCAACTCGGGTAGGTCGATCGCCTTGCACAGTTCGATCCATGCGCGCGGTTGGTATCCGCTGATCACCAGCTCGCCGTCGGCGGCGCGAAAGACGTCTGCCGCCGGTGCGACGCTTGGTTGTCCGTTCCCTTTGCGACTCATGGGCTTTCCGGATACCTGCCACTCGATCCAGTTGGCGGTCTGCAAGTGGATTGCGACGTCCAGCAGGGAGACTCGGACGGACGATCCTTTGCCGGTGCGCTCACGTCGAAGTAGCGCTGCCAGTGCCGCCTGCGCGACGACATAGCTCGTTGCATGGTCTATGACCGGTGCGCCCACACGTTGTGGCGGGCTATCCGCCTCACCCGTCACCGACATCAGTCCGCTCTCTGCTTGCGCAGCGATGTCGAGCCCCGCGCGGGTGGCGGACGGGCCTTCCGCCCCGTACCCGCTCACCGAGACGGCGATGATTTCCGGTCGCAGGAGTTGGAGTTCGGCAGAGGAGAATCCCAATCGATCAAGGGTTCCCGGACGCAAATTGTGCAGCAAGATGTCGCTCGATGCGATCAGATCCCGAGCTCGCTGCAGATCGGCGGAGTCTTTGAGGTCGAGGCAGATTGAACGCTTTCCACGGTTGTACCCGTAGAAGATGCCGCGCGCGTAGTCGGCGTCGATTTGTCGGGCCGGTTCACCACCTGGAGGCTCGAGCTTGATGACCTCGGCGCCGAGATCGGACAACTGCTGCCCGGCGCTGGGTATTGCGATCAGTTGACCGATCTCCACTACTCGGACACCTGCCAACGGCAGGTCTACTTCGTCGGTCATCGAATGATCTCCACATGAGGCGAAGTGACATCCTCAGCGGGCTCCAGGCAGCGCGCCAACAAGATGCCTTCGGTGTGGTTGCAGGGGTTCAGTCGGTTTCTGTCGCCTTCTACTCCCCCGATTCGGATCGTCACGGTTCCATCGTCATTGCGCTCGAAGTGTGCGTCGTTGAGGTTGACGGTGTGGTCGCGGTACTCGAAGGACTCGAACCAGTGGTTGTACAGCATCACTCCGAAGTAGGTGCAGTCGGGGATGGTGAATGTAATGTCTACGGCAGTAGCGTCTTTCAGTGACCACCAGCCGGCAACGTATTGGTTGGAGCTGGTGCCGTAGAAGTCTCCCCACCCTCGCTGCTCCGAGGTCACGCGAATTTCGTTGGGAGACTGACTGAGTGTTTCGATGAGCTGAAGGCTGCGTCGAAGGCTCACGTCCATGCCACGAGCAAGTTTCGTGAGGCGCTGGGCCAGCCACGCCGTGTCGAGATCGGGGCGTGCACCAGGCGGCGGACCGAGGCGCTCGATGTGGAGAACAGGATCGATCTCCGCGCTCCGCGTCTTGTGGTACACACGCACTACTACGTCGAAGCAGCGCTCGTCCAGCCGAATACCGTTGCGCCCCTCAAGTTCTTGTGCGATGAAGATCTCGAAGTTGCCGTCGGCGTCGCACACCTTGTCGTCGATGACGATGTTGTCGGCGACCCGGTCGGTCCCAGACGCGCCGACACGATTGGCGAGAACGGCGACGTAGGGCACTGTGCCACGGTTACCGTGAATACGGTATGTCTCGTTGGGGTCGATCATCGCAGTCCAGTAGTCGACGTCGATGCCGTCTCCCCAGAACTTTCGCATCGGTGACATCAGGGTGAAGAGTTCAGGCCGGAGTACGTCTTGGCGCTCGATGTTCATCTCGGCGAGGTATCCGAACAGACGAAGTGCGTGCCGTACACCTTCGGCGCTGTCCAGCGGCGATCCGGTAGCGGCAGCGGTCGAACCGAATGTCGCAAGACTGTCGGTGACTGCAGACCAAGCCTCGGTGAGCTGCCGGCGATCGTGCTGGGACTCGGATTGTGTTGACTGGTCAGCGAGTTGTGTCATCTTTTCTTCTCTTTCGTAGTAGACGAACTGGATTGTGTATGGGGGCGTTGGTCAGCAGAGGGGGTCGAAAGGAACGTCTGCGTCGGACTTGCCCGAGGTCTGGTTGTTCACCCATCTGACGTTCTGGGTCCATCGGTCGGCCGAAATCTGCACAGGCCAGAGGCTCTTCTGCGAAGCCCACACCTGGTTGGCTTTGTCAGCAGGAACATTCATTCGCTCGGTGAGAAGTTGAGCTCCTGCTTGCTCGTTCGCAGGATCGGCTATCCACCCTGCTGCGGCCTCGAGCGCCGCACACACGGGGCCAGCAGCATCGGATTCAGCGAATGTGGCTGTCGTGACGAGCACCGTGCCCAGGCCGTATGAACTCACGCCGTCAGAGCCCACCGGGTCTACTTCTGTAATCGCCGTCATCGGTATTCCTTGAGCATCGAATACGGCCTGGCTGGCAGCGGTGAGAATAGCGGCATCTATGTCGCCCTTTCGTGCGAGTGGTATCTGACTCGCGGTGGGCGCCGCTGCGATGAATTGCACCGTGGAGGCGTCGATGTTTCGTTCTGCGAGAAGCTGATTGACGAACTGTTCGGCCGCGCCGCCACGTGACGGTATGGCGATCCGCTTGCCGGGCAAATCCTCGATGGTGGTGATGCCGCTGTCTTTCGTCACGGCGATGGCAAGATCGATCGACCCGTACGGGGGCAGTGGCCGCAGACTCTGCCCTTGCTCTATGGCCGGCACGACGGTTCCGGGTGCACCGACCGCGAGATCGGTTGTACCGCCGATGAGACCGCTGATGAGTTCGGGCCCGTTCTTTCCGTCGATGAGCTCGACGTGGAGGCCTTCCTCGTCGAACATTCCTTGTTGGACAGCGACGTAGACAGGCAGGGACAAAGCACTCGCAGGGTAGACCCCGATGGCGACGCTACCGTCGTTCGGACGCCCTCCCCCTCCACACGCGGAAAGCAGTAGGGCCGCTGCAATGACTGTGCCGACAAAAGGTCGAAGTTTCATGGGATTCCTGTTCCTTGATGGCTGGGCGCATCAGAAATCAAGCTGAGTTGGCTGGGCACATCAGTGGTCGAGCTGACCACGCAGCCGGTTGAAGATTTCGATGTATCGAGTTTCGGCGGTGAGGGTTTCGAGTTCGCGGGGGCGTTCGATGTCAATGCTGACGTCGTCGATCACCCGGCCGGCCCCGAGCAGCAGAACGCGGTCGGAGAGACAGATGGCTTCGCCGAGGTCGTGGGTTACGAAGATGACCGTCCGGCCTACCTGGGATTGCCAAAGCTCGAGGAATTCTCGCTGTACTTCGACTCGGGTTTGCGCATCGAGGGCGGCAAAGGGTTCGTCCATCAACAAGATGTCCGGATCCAGTGCCCACGTTCGGGCCAACGCGACACGCTGGCGCATCCCTTGGGAGAGTTGCCAAGTCCACAGCCGTGACGCCTCGGACATTTGAACGGCCGCAAGCCAGCGCGCGGATTGAGTTCGTCTCTCCGCCTTGGGTACTCCTCTCAACTCGAGGCCGTACTCGACGTTCTTCCGCGCTGTTCGCCACGGGAACAGGGCATCTCGGGCCATCATGAAGCCCATCCGGGAGCGAGCGTCGAATGGTGTTGTGCCGAGGACCTCGGTCTTCCCTTCTGTCGCGTCCACCAATCCAGCGAGCGCGTTGAGCAGGGTGGTCTTTCCGCAACCACTCCTGCCGACCAGGCTGACGAACTGTCCGCGAGGGATGGTGAGGTCGAGATTGTCGACCACAGTTTTCGCCGACCCGTCGGGCGAGGGGAAGGATATCGTCAGTCCGTCGAGTTGGACTGCGGGTGTAATCACGTTGGTATCCATGATGATTCCTGTCATCGTCGAGCCGGGGGCTGCCACCGAAGGAGGTAGCGCTCGGCGAAGTTCATGGCCTGGTTGAGGACGACTGCGACGATTGCGAGAAGTATGAGGATCGCGTAGACCGCTTCCATCCGGAACTGGGCCGAGTAGATCGACACAAGCTGACCCAGTCCGTCCCGTGACGAGATCAGTTCCGAACCGACAACGCCAAGTAGCGAATAGATCAGCCCCAACCGAAGACCGGCAAAAATGCCAGGTGTTGCGACGGGGAGGAGAATGTGCCAGAACACCTGTGTCTTACTGGCATTCAGGACAGTGGAAAGTCGGAGCCATTCGTCGTCCACCGACTTCACACCGGCTCGTGCACTCGAGCAGACGATGAAGAAGACGAGTGTGAACGCGAGAGCGACCTTCGCCGTCATCGTGATCCCGAAGATGACGATAAGCAGAGGCGCCAGCGCAAGACGTGGCATGGCATTCGCGGCATCCAGAAACGGACTCATTATGCGTTCGAGGGTCGGAAGGAGTCCGAGAGAGAGCCCTACCGCCACCCCGACTGCGCTGGCGAGGATCCACGCGATCACGACGGCAGTCATCGTGGCACGCAAGTTCGTCGAAATCTCACCTGACTGCACCGCCGCGGTGAAGTAGTTCCAGGCCTCGCCTGGCGTTTTGGCCAGAACTGGCTCGATCCAACCTTGCGATGCGACGAGCTGCCACGCTCCGAGTAGGACCAAAAGCAGCGCGACCTGGGCCAGTCGTACCCTGATGGTGAGTTGCGTACCGGATCGACGCTGTCGAGCGGGCTTCGGCTCAGAGCGCGCCCGCCTCACGGAACGGGGTGACGTAGCACCGGATGGCGAACTTGCGGTGATGGTTTCGGTCATTTCGGCGCCTCCTCCGTAGTGCTCGCAGGCGGCGATAGGTGCTCGACAAAAGCAGACGGGTGCCTCTGGTCGAAGCTCCCAGGGTTGTTGCTCACTGCGTTCATATGTGAAGCAGATCACGGGATTCTTCTTCCCGTCTACGGCACATTCGAGAGGTATGCCATAGGGTTTCCCTATGTCTGACGGGCGCAAAATCGGGCGCGCGCGAGGACTGCCAGGAGAAGGGAACCCCGAATGGACCGGCGTCATCTGGAATACTTTCTCGCCCTTGCTGATCGGGGCAGCATTTCCGCTGCGGCTCGCGGACTGGGGGTCAGCCAGCCGACGATCTCGGAGGCTCTGGCCAGGATGGAGAAAGAGTGCGGCCTGACGCTCGTCCGCCGTGGCTCGCGGGGAGTCACCCTGACCGACGCTGGTCGCGATCTCACAGGTCCGGCGGCCCAAGTACTTCGGGCATACCGGGATTTGGATCACGCTTTGCATCCATTGAACGTCGTGCAGCGGGGTCGGCTGACGGTCGTGTGTCCGCGAACACTGGCGCGTGATCCAGCGGCCACGGCCCTGGGTGCGTTCAAAAGCAAGTTTCCGAACGTTGCGGTGACGATGCTCAGCAACGACACCGACGGAATCGGAACGGTGGTCGCCTCGGGTCAGGCTGATATCGGCCTCGGGGTGGACGAGGTGTTCGACGAGGGTGTTGAACGTATCCTTCTCGGCCGGCAACAAATCGTTGCGCTGGTGCCCGCCGCACGAAGTGAAGGCGAGGGGGTAGCGGCGTTGACGGATCTGTTGCGAATCGGATTGATCACCAGCCCGCGTGACGATGTCACTCGGCGACTGTTGGCGGAACGCCTGGGCGAAGGCACTGTTGACGAGGCGGTGGTTGCGGAGACTATCTCTGTGGCCTCGATGATCCCACTTGTACGCGCGGGAGTCGGCGTCGCCTTCCTTCCCGAATCTGTCGCCGATACAGTCGGAGAAGGTGTGGTGCTGTGTCGTACTCGGCCCCCGCTCACTCGTGATATCTGGATGTTCCACGGTTCGACGCCATCGCCTGCGGCACAAGCGTTTATCGAGACGACCAGCCGATTACGTGACGAAGGTGCAATGGGGAACGCCGGATGAGCAAGTTCGGAGAGTCCGCCACCCCGCGAATCGATCCGCGGCAGCTACAAGACTTCCTTGCCGTCGTCGAACACGGCAGTATCACGGCGGCAGCGGCAAATCAGTTCACGGGATCATCGAGCGTCTCTCAATCAATTGCGCGGCTCGAAAGACGCGTCGGAGGACGGCTTTTCAATCGAGGCCGGACCGGCGCGACGCTGACTGCGCGCGGACGGAATCTCATCGATCCAGCACGCGAAGCGCTGGCCGCGCTCGACCGATTAGTGGTCGAGCGCGAGTTCTTACTGTCAGCAGTCCCCCACCTCAGTGTTGCCACGACAGCGAGCCTTGCGGACGATCCCGCAGCGGTACTGCTCGGAGCGCTGCGCACGGAGGTGCCGAACCTGAGGATCACCATCTCGGATCCGCCTGGGTCGTCCGTGGCCGATGCGATTCACCCGGTCATGGCAGGCACCGCTGACGTGGCAATAATGGAGTCGCTGCCCACCGGTGTTCCCGGGACGCGCACGGTGCGCCTTCCGGACCACAAGTTGCGGCTCGTCTGCCCGCCCGGTACCCCGCCACCGGTGGACGGGGTATTCATCGGCGAAGATCTCATGCGCATCGGCTTGGTTGTCGCACCACGGTTCGAAACTTCCGATGTCTATCGCCATCTGCGGTCGATCGAACCGCGAATCGACCACGCATTCGTGATGAGGTCACAGCACCGCGATGCCTTCGCGGATTTCGCGTACGAAGGGATCGGTGCTGTCATCCTCGAACTCTCCAGTGCCGAGCGAGCATCCGAACGCGGGTGCACTGTGGGCGAGATATTCGAACTGCCCCCACGGAAGATCGCAGCCGTGGCAAGGGACGGCCCGAACACGCAGATCGTCGAACATTTCCTACGGCTGTGTGCCGAGCAATCCGCGCGGAAGCCGTAGGCCGAGGCGATCTCGACCTTGCGCTCTGGGTATTCGCGTCGGCCGGGCGTCCACCGAGAACGATGATTTTGTCCACAGACACAACACTTCTGGGATAGTCCGTCTCCTGAAACAAAGCCGACGGGTTGCCTTCCCGTGAATATGTAATACACGTCACTCCGGATCAACTTCGAAAGGTTGACTTTCATGCGAAAGTCTCTGAAACATTTCGTGAATGCTGCAGCGGCGGTTGCGTTGTGCGCGACGCTAGGACTCACGGGCGCAACCGGAACAGCGGCTGCCGATGCGCCCGGCATCCCGAGCGTCGGGCACGATTGGGCGAGTGCAGGGCCGTACACCCCGAACGTCTCGATCGGGCTGGTGCACACTCTGTACTACCCGCGCCAGCTCGGCGCGCGCGGCGAGAAGCACCCTGTTGTGATCTGGGGGAACGGGACCGGTGTGCTCCCCGGTGCGTACACCTCTTTGTTGCGCCACTACGCCAGCCACGGATTCATCGTGGTCGCCGCCAATACCCCGGCAAGCAACTTCGCCATCACCATGCGGTCGGGAATCGACCTCATCGCGGACAAGGCGGCCAGCCCGTCGAGCGTCTTCTTCGGCAAAGTCGACCTGGAACACATTGGTGCGGTGGGGCACTCGCAGGGCGGGTCTGCGGCGATCAACGCGGCGATCGACGACCGCGTCGACACCGCCGTCGCGATCCAACCAGGCCCGCTCAATGATGTCGATCTCATCGACGAGCCGGTTCTCTATCTGGCCGGCCAGGCCGACGCAATCGTTTGGCCGGCGATCGTGCGGGCGATGTACGAGGACGCCGACCACGTGCCTGCCGAGCATCTGGAACTGCGCGGCGCCACGCACTTCGGTACGGCGATCACCGGTGGCGATATGCGCGGGCCGAGCACGGCGTGGCTGCGGTACTGGCTACTCGACGATCCGAACGCCCGCACCGAGTTCTTCGGAGCGAGCTGTGGATACTGCACTGACACCCAGCAGTTCTCCGATTTCGACCGCAACGATCTGGCCATGCAGATCCCGGGGTGACGGTCAGATCCGGAGTTGTCGAAGACGAACAGCCTTCCAATCAGGTCGGCGGAGTCGCGAAGCTCAGATGACGACGTAGCCGTACATTCGTTCGCCCTGAGCCACAGCTCTGGTCGCTAGTTCGGCGAAGGCGGTCAGGAACGGCACTGAGTCCTCCGACGGTTCACTCGTCTCGTCGATTGCCCAGGCCGCCGCAGCGGCGGCGACACCGTCAGCGTTCAATTCCGCTAGTGCATCGCGTAATTCGTCGGTAACCGTGAGCACGAGGGTGTCGCCGTCGTCGCTCATTGCGACGAGTTTCCCGCAGCGTGGACCTTTTGCTACCTCGTCGTAGGGGCGAGCGGTGAGGGCTGCCTCCAGTCGGCCGAGCGCGACAACTGGATCGACGCCTTTCGCCTGCAGAACTGGAGTCCCACTCGCAGCCAACTGGATCCGCGGGCGAGAAGCTGCGTTCGCCTCCATCACCTCTGGTTCCAAGTCGACGAGTCCCTCGAGGGCAGAGGTGGCATGCTCATCCGTGCGCGCGGTGAAGTAGTCGGCGATCGCAGACATGGCGCGATCATCTCACACACGATGCATCTCAACGCCCCGGACTCCTTCCGCGACTTACTGATCGACGTCAGGAGGGACAGGTGTGTGCTTCCTCGATTGCTTTCGCGAAAGCGCGAAGTCGTGGGCTTTCGAGATCGGTACGCCACACGAGACCCAAAGCAGATTCGGGTAATCCGTTGATCGGTACGAATGTGATGTCCGAGCGCTGGCTGTATGCAGCGGTTGCAGCGCAGAGGATGAGGCCGACCTGACTGAATGCGACCTGCGACAGGCCTTCCTGAACGGTGCTCGCCCCACCCTGCGTGGGAATCGTGGCTCCGCCCGGCGTCGTGCTCGGGGAATTCACACTCTGCCAATAGTCGGGGGCGGGGCCGGTGATGGGTACGAGACAGATCTGCGCCAACTGCTCGGCGTCGATCACGCCCAGTTCACTGAACGGGTGATGGACTGAGACAGCCAGGGTCTGGGGCTGTCGAGAAAAGACGAGCCCGGTTGTCAGCTCGGGCTCATCTACGGGGAGAAGTGCCACTGCCGCATCGATTCGCCCGGCGAGTACATCACTGAACGGATCACCCAGGGGTAATTCTTTGATGGTCACGCAAGTTTGCGGATGTTGTATCTCGAAACGAGAGACAGCAGCCGCGATCGAATCGTAAATTGCTCCTTGGAAACCCACCCGAAGCGGCGTCGGCATGTTGCGTGCTCTTGACTGAGCGTCCTCGATTACTCCGACAAGCGCACGATGCGCGGGAGCTAACGACGCAAGAAATTCGGCACCGAATTCAGTCAGGTGCACGCGGCGACTGGTGCGCGCTACCAGGCTGGTGCCGATACGGCGCTCCAACCCGCTGATCAGCTGACTGACTCGGCCCTGGGAGATGAACAGTCGTTCGCCGGTGCGACCGAAGTGCAGTTCTTCAGCGAGAACGAGGAAGCACTCGATCTCACGCATCGGGGGCTCCGACATTTTCACTCCGACCTGGACTCATTCGACCACTCCATCATGGCTCATCGATGAATTGAGCTAATGGTTGGATGAGCGATTCGCCGTTGATCCATCGCCGTGCAGGAGCTTCTCTGGTTACATGCCCCACTCCGCATCTGTACAGAACAGCCCTGCGTCCACGTCCTCAACCCACGCACACACCATTGAGAACCACTGGGCTGCGGTCGCGCTGATCGCAGCGTCCACCTTCATCGTTGTCGCGGCAGAGATGATGCCGGTCGGGCTACTCACCCCGATCGGTGCTGACCTGGTGGAAAGCGAAGGGACCATCGGGCTCTCACTGGCCATTACCGGATTGGTGGCAGCGGCCACTGCCCCGTTCGTGCCCATCGTGACCCGGCGCTTCGATCGTCGGTCGACGCTCATCGTCTTGATGCTGTTAGTCGCAGCGGCGAACGCCCTCACGGCCCTTGCTCCGAGCTTCGTTGTCCTCGCTGTGGCTCGCGTCCTTCTAGGCGTGAGCATGGGTGGAGTCTGGGCGCTCGCCGCAAGCCTGGCTCCCAGGTTGGTGGAGACCAGATCCGTCGGGTTGGCGACCACGATCATCTTCAGCGGAATCGCGGTCGCCTCAGTTCTCGGTGTCCCCGCGGGGACGTATATCGGAGCAGCGGCCGGGTGGAGCGTGGCATTCTGGACTCTCAGCTGCGCCGCGACGCTGATCGCGCTCGCCATGTTCGCTGTCCTACCCACGATGCCAGCTGATCGGGCCTTGTCGCTCGGGAGTCTCGTGGCGGCCTTTCGGAACCCAGGAGTCCGGGTCGGATTCGCGATTACTGCGCTCATCGTCACCGCTCATTTCGCGGCGTACACCTATGTGCGTCCGGGGCTGGAGTTCTTCGCAGGGTTGAGCCCTGCACAGATCGGCACGATGCTCTTGATCTACGGGGTTCTGGGCGTCGTCGGCAACTTCATCGCCGGGCCATCTGCAGCCAAGTCTCCGAAGACTGTGGTCGTCATCCTCAGCGCGGGAGTAGCGGTCACACTCGCCCTGTTTCCGATCTCGGCTACCACCTTGATCGCAGCTGCTCTGCTCATGGCGGCTTGGGGCCTCTTCTACGGTGGTGTATCGGTGAGTACTCAAACATGGATCGCACAAGCAGCTCCCGTTCACCGCGAGGCCGCTTCTGCTCTGTGGGTTGCAGTCTTCAATGCAAGCATCGCGCTCGGCGCGTTCGCGGGTGGACGCATTCACGACCACTCCGGTTCCGAAACGGTCTTCTGGACAGCCGCGGGAATCGCCACTCTCGCAATGCTGCTCGCCACATTCCGCAATCCCGTCGTGGCAAAGCATGAACTGACAACCTAGCCGCCTACACAAAACCTTCATAGAGGCAGGACAACAGATATGCACCAGACACCCGTTTCGACATTCATGGATGTGACCGAGATGCTCGAACGCTACCGGGACAAATCGCTTTCTCCGGTGGAAGTGCTCGAGTCCACCATCGAACGTATCGAGGCGCTCAACCCAACCTTGAACGCAGTGGGACACACTTTCTTCGCTACTGCACGAGCACAAGCGAAGTCAGCGGAACGCCACTACGCCCGCGGCTCGGATGTCAGCCTTCCGCTCGCCGGTGTTCCCGTTGTGGTGAAAGAGGATGAAGCGGTACAAGGCCAACCTTGGACTCAAGGGTCCAAGGTCTATGAGGATGTGATCGCCACTCACACTTCGACTTTCGTGCAGAGAATCATCGACGCCGGTGCCATCGTCCATGCGCGATCGACGGCGCCCGAATTCTCCTCGGCCGCGTTCACACAGTCCGAGTTGTGGGGCGTCACTCGCAATCCGTGGAACACGAAATACTCCTCCGGCGGGTCTTCCGGTGGATCGGCAGTCGCACTTGCCACGGGGATGACGCACTTGGCTACCGGTTCCGATGTCGCAGGATCGATCCGAACTCCGTCGTCTCTCAACGGAATTGTCGGGTTCAAGCCACCGCATGGCCGTGTCCCCGTTGATCCGCCCTTCAATCTCGATCGCTACTGCCACTGCGGTCCGATGGCGCGCACCGTAAGTGATTGCCTCACAATGCAGTCGGTCATCGCGGGACCGACCTCCACTGACATTGCCTCGAGTGTACCGGCATCGCAGTTACCTACCTTCGCAACGCGTTCGTGCGCGGGAATGCGTATTGCCGTGATTCCCGCATTAGGTGACTGGCCGGTTGATTCGGACGTCGCCGAGAACACGGCGAAGTTGGTGGACACCCTCACCGCTCTGGGCGCACGCGCGGAGATCATCGAAGTCGACCTGTCCCGCGCTGCAATCATGCGTTCGGCCGCCATTCACTACGACCACGTGTTCGGTGCTTCGATCTCTGCCGAAGTGTCCGCGCACCCCGGCAAGGTCACGGAGTACGCGAAGGAATTCGCCCGGTGGGCACGCCGCACCCGTGGTGACGCGACTTTCCTCGACGGACTCGCGATCGAAGCCGAACTGTATTCATCGGTCGGATCCCTTTTCGATACCTATGACGCGTTGATCACTCCGGCAGTGGCGACGGACGGCTTTCTTGCCGGCGACGACTACGTCGAACACGGAATCAATGTGGCTGGAACAGAATTGGAGTTCTACCTCGAGGCTGTGCCGGCCATCACCTTCAACATCCTGAGTAGCTGCCCGGTGCTGACAATCCCCACCGGTTTCGCTCGGAACGGAATCCCCACGGGCACACAGATAGTTACGCGACCGTACGACGACCAGACGGCCTTCGCGATAGGCCTCGCCTTCGAGAAGGTCCTGCCTTATCCCGGCAATCACCCGGATTGTCGTGCCTTCTCGAGAGAATTTCGGGCAGGCGGGTGAATCACGCCACGCAGAATTCGTTGCCCTCGGGATCGGCCATGATCACATGGTGACCCTCGAATCTTTCCAATTCTGATGCGCCCGCGCGTAGTAGCCGTTCGACCTCGCGAAGGATTGTCGCCCACTTCTGAGTCGGGGTTCCGTCTCCGGATACCCGGAGATCGAGATGTAATCGGTTCTTGGCCACCTTGGATTCAGGAACCTGTAGGAGGCAGAGTCGAGGAGCCACTCCGAGCGGGTGGTGCAACCAAGCGCCGCCCATCCCGTCGTCTTCGTCGTCGAAAGTGGCAAGCCACTCCTCGCGAGTCGAAAAAGGCTGCGGTGGTGGCTCATCGACGTATCCAGCGGCTATCTTCCAAAACGTAGCCAAACGGTCGGGGTCTGTGCAATCCATCGTCAGATCGACTCGAGTGAGCATCTGTCGATGATAACGCCCAAGAATGCAGTCCTGATCCAGGCAAGAAATGTTCGCTCGTTCGCCAGAGTGAATCGATAGTCAGGCTCGTTCTCACCAGGCCTGTCCGAATCCGCCAACGAACTCCCTCGAGTGAACAGGAGGTCTTCGAAGTCGCTGTATGACATCTTCGGAGCGATCAGCCTTTGCTGTTCGGCGAGTTGTTGTTTCGTCGATCGAAAGTGATCGCAGGCTCAGGTGAGTGCGTCGAAGTACGCGAGCATCGCCATCTCTCGCAGCGGCATCGGCAGGGCGTCGAGCACGAGGTGAGTCTTCGTCGACGGCTTGCCGTCCTCGAAGCTGTCCATCACGATGGGCACGATGTCGGCGAAGGTCGTGTCCGCTGGAAGGGCGTGAATCTCGGCGAGGCGCTCCGCCGGAATCAAGGGATCACGAAGGCGCGCTGCGTCCAAGGCCTCTCGCATGACCTCGATGAACTCGGCCATGTAACTACCGTGCTGTTTCGCGATCGTGAAATGGATGCTCGGAGGAACGCCGGGCTGCGTCAACTGCGGCTGCATGGTCCAGTTCCGCTTCGCGAGTTCGTCGATCCAGAGGAAGAAGTCGACGCCCTCGTCCGCGTCTGGATCGGTGGTGATTGCAGCGAGTGTGGATTCGGGCTTCCCCATGATTCGCAGCCCGGGTATCGCGGCGACCCCCGCTTCCAGTTCCCGGCGAATCCGCAGACCCTCCTCGACGAGATGCATGTAGCCGTCGTCTCCGATGTGTTTGACGATCGACCATGCTGCGGCGAGCAACCCGCCTGGTTTCGAACTCATCACCGTGGAGTTGACGATCGGGTAGCCAGTCCAATTCGCGTGCGCGAAGAACTGTGGAAGACGCAGTTCGCGAGTGCGATACAGAACGAGCGAGCATCCCTTGTTCGTGTACCCGTACTTCTGGAGGTCGACGGTGATCGAGCTGACGCCGGGAACTCTGAAGTCCCACAGCGGAATTTCGCAGCCTTGGCGTTCGGCGAACGGAAGAACCCAACCGCCGATGCAGGCATCGACGTTCAGGCGGATCCCCTGTTTCAGACAGAACTCACCGATCTCTTCGATCGGATCGATCACGCCCTGGCCGTACTGGGGGGCCGACAGAACCACGAAGATCGTGTTCTCGTCGATGGCCGCTTTGATTGCAGCGGCGTCGGCCTTGTACGTCTCCGGATCCACCGTCGTGGTTCGAGCTTCGACGCCGAGGTAGTGCGCCGCCTTCCACCATGCCGCATGGGCCGAGATCGGAAGCACCATGTTCGGTCGCGTGATGTGCTTCGCCCCGTCTCGGGCGGCCTTCGTGGCCATCATGATGCTTTCGCTGCCACCCATCGTCCAGCTGCCGGTGGCGTCGTGGGGCGCGTGCAGCATGTCGTTCGCGGCGCGGACCAACTCCTTCTCCAGCGCATAGACGCTCGGAAACGTCGATGAGTAAAGGGGATTCACATGTATGTACATTCCGAAGGCGTCCGTTGCGACCTTTTCGACGGTGTCGAGACCAGTGTTGTACATGTTGACCATGCCCGGGCGATCTGCGTACGGATCATCCATTCGATGCCGTTCGGCAAGATCCGCCAGCACCTGGTCGATCGGCACACCGTTTTCCAACACGTCTTGACTCCTCTTGTATGTCAACTTGATTGGGTCGTCGGCGATGTCAGGCCGAACTGATCGAAGTGGATCGTCAGCGCACCGGCGAACAATCGAACCAATACGTGAGAACCTTTCACATATGGTGAACGTGACACTCTGTCATGTCAAGCGGTGAAGGCCGTATATTCTCGTATCCATGACGGAGACTGCACGATGACGCCCGACGCCGTTCCCTCCCGTCGCCTCCCGGAACAGCAGCGCAGCAAGGCGCGCGTCGAGGCCATCTTGGACTGTGCGGCAGAGCTCATCGCGCGCGACGGAATCGATGCCATGACCATGAGTGAACTGGCATCGGCAGCAGACCTTCGGCTCCCGTCGATTTACCGGTACTTTCCGGGAAAGACCGCCATCGTGCAGACGCTGCTCGAGCGATACGAAACTCTGGTGCGTGCCAGGCTCATCGAATCGATCGCTCCCGCCGGGACGGTGCAAGACGCTCGCGAAGTCATCAGTTCCGTGGTCCGCGGTTACTGGCAGATCTTCCGCGACGACACCACGTACGCGGCGGTGTGGTCAGCCGCCGTCGCAAACCCCGATCTCGCTCGGATCGATGTGGAGAACACGCGTCAGACCAGTGCTCTCATCGCTGACGTGATCCGGGGCGTCGTGCCGGAGTCCCTGCAGTATGACGTCGATCAGCTTGTCTTCACCTGCAATCACATCGCGGGTTCGACCGTCCGGTTCGCGACCCTCGTCGATCCCGACGAAGCTGAACGCATCGTCGACATGCTGGTCGATCACATACTGCCGACTGCGCTCGGTTTGTCCGGCACCGCAAAGAGTTGATCGTCCTGCTTTCCAAGGGCTTTCGAAGAGCGCAACATTCAGCTCGCGGGGGAAGGTTCCACACTGCGAGGGGCCGGTTCACCGGGGCTGATCGGTACCGCTCCCACGCGGTACCCTCGCTCGTCGAGTAGATGACCGTTGAGCTTCATCGTCCACAGCGAGATCGCGCGATCTGCGATCGAGAGCCCGGGTAGTGCTTCGCACAACCGACCTTCGAGCCGTTGCGCGTCGTCCACGGACCGTGCCCACGCGACAATCAGCAAGTTGTCGCGACCAGTGACCCCCGTGCACCGGCGGACCTCGGGCATAGCCGAGATCGTCAGTGCAGCATGGCCGATCTGAGACGGTGAAACCTGGGCCCAGAGGATGACGGTCACTTGGCTTCCGGAGAGGGGGCGCGCCACTTCGCAGCGGGGTCGTGCCATTCCGGCGGCGAAGAGGCGCCGCGCGCGTCGTCGAATCGTGTCGATGCTGGCGCCACATTCCTCGGCTAACTCGGTGTACGACGCGCGTCCGTCCACCGACAGTGCAACCATGATGCGTCGGTCCATGTCTGTGGGCCGAAATGCGCCGTGGTGATCGACCGTGATGCGCGTTGCGGCCAGAGCATCTGCCTGACTCGAACTCAGCGCACGCAACCTCCACCGACTACCGCCGGTGTAGATCGTCCCGGCGAGCTGGATGCGGCTCGATACGACGCCGGCAATAGCACCCAACTCCTCGGTGACCCACTGCGACAGGACGCTCAAATCCGTCACCATCACCGTGACCAGCAGATCTCGTGCGCCCGTCACGTGTTCGATGCCGGTCACCATCCGCTGCTCACTGAGCGCATGCGCCACGGCTTGCACGCTGCCGTTGACACAGTCGATTTCCACGAAGGCAAGGTTTCCCAGACCGGAGGCGGCCAGGATCGGGCCAGGATTACACCCTATCCACGCTGCACCGCGGTCGACCAGACGGATCCATCGACGGGACAGCGTCACCGGATCGAGCTCGAGAGCTTTCCCGATCTGCGCCCAACTTGCCCTCGGGTTGATCTGCAAAGCGTGAACCATTGCCTGGTCCGCCGCGTCGAGCATGTCGAATTCCTTCATTGATCCATCACTCATGCGAAATTCCTGCGAATTCTCGATCATTCCTAAGGGAAGCTTCATCATAGCTATCTAGATCGTTACCTACGACACACCGTGCCGGGCTGCAAGAACTGCAGATCGCACCTGCGTCTGTCTCCGGAACTTCGCGAGTCTTCCCCTGCCAATGAAAGGCCAAATTCTGTGAACCTGAAAGATGACGCAGACGAGATGCAGGGCGACCTCGTCGCGCTGCGGCACAAGTTACACCGTGAGCCGGAGATCGGTCTCGAGCTGCCACGAACCCAGGAGCGGGTGCTCGAAGCGCTGCAGGGTCTCCCACTCGAGATCTCCACCGGAACTTCGAGCACCTCGGTTACAGCCGTTCTGCGAGGTGCAGCAAGGGATTCAGGCGATACGACGACGGTGCTGCTGCGAGCCGACATGGACGCGCTTCCGGTCGACGAGCGCACCGGGGTGGATTTCGCCTCCACGAACGGAGCCATGCACGCGTGTGGACACGACTTGCACACAACCGCATTGGTCGGCGCGGCAAGGCTGCTCTCACATCACCGCGATCACTTGGCCGGTGACGTCGTGTTCATGTTCCAACCCGGTGAAGAGGGCTGGGGTGGGGCCAAGAACATGATCGACGAGGGGGTGCTGGAGGCATCAGGGAGCCGTGCCGACTACGCGTACGGACTGCACGTCATGGCCAACGGGATCCCGGCCGGACTCTTCGTGAGTAGGCCGGGGCCGATCATGTCGGCGTCGCACACGCTCGACGTGACGGTGCGGGGCGCGGGCGGTCACGGTTCGTCGCCGCACCGCGCGAAGGACCCGATCACGGCTGCGGCGCAGATGATCACGTCGCTGCAGGTCATCGTGACACGGGATTTCGACGCATTCGATCCGGTTGTCATCACCGTGGGTGTCGTGGATGCGGGCACGGCAAACAACGTGATCCCCGATTCCGCACATTTCGGTGCCACCGTCCGTCACTGGTCGGCTGAGAACGAGGAACAACTCGGCGCAGTGATTCGCCGTGGACTGGAGGGCATTGCCGCCGCGCACGGCGTAGAGGTGGACATCGACTTCCGTGCCCAGTTCCCCTTGACCGTCAAAAATGCGGAGGAAGTTGCGTTCAGTGAGGGCGTGATCCGCGAATTGCTCGGCGAGGAGCATTACCTGGAATCACCAAGGCCGACAGGTAGTTCTGAAGACTTCTCCTATGTCTTGGACAGAGTCCCGGGAGCGTTCATCGGGCTCGGAGCTGCAATGCCGGGCTGCGATCCGGTCGCTGCTCCGACAAACCATTCGCCGCGTGCACAGTTCTTCGAGGGTGTGCTCGGGGATGCGGCCGCGGTCTATTCGGCACTGGCCGTCGAAAAGTTGGCCGTCACCGCTGGAGGTACACGATGAGCGATCACCACAAAGAAACCACACCGCCGTCGTCGAGGAAGAAGAACCTCAAGGTTCTGTTCGGAATCGGCACCGGCAACGCTATGGAGTGGTTCGACTGGAACATCTACGCGCTTTTCGCGGTGTTCTTCGCGCCACAGTTCTTTTCCAGCGGAAGCCCGATGTCCGATCTGCTGAAGACTTTTGGAGTCTTCGCTGTCGGGTTCGTCGCACGTCCTTTCGGTGGAGTGCTCTTCGGACTGATCGCGGATCGCCGTGGCCGACAGTTTTCGATGACGGTGGCAGTCGGGCTCGCCGCAGTGGGGAGTCTGATCATCGGACTGACCCCAACGCACGAGACGATCGGGGCTTGGGCCGCCGTCGTGTTGGTGACGTGTCGAATGATCCAGGGTCTTGCTCATGGCGGAGAGTTGCCTTCGGCCAATACGTATATCTCGGAGATGGCGCCGCGAGAGAAGCGTGGCTTGTGGGCCAGCTTGATCTACTTCTCCGGAACCATCGGCATCATCTGCGGCGCAGTTCTGGCGGCGGTCCTCTCGGGAATCCTCACCGACGCTCAAATGAGCAGTTGCGGTTGGCGAATTCCGTTTGTGCTCGGCGGTGTCTTCGGACTGTTCGCGCTGTACTTGCGATCACGGTTGCAGGAAACAGAGATCTTCGAATCATCTGCCAAATTACAGAAGTCGGAATCGCAGCAGTCCAAACCCTCGCTGTGGTCGCAGATCCGTGAACACCGGCGCCTGCTGGTGCGAGTCGCCGCCATGACGGTTGGATCGACGGTCAACTATTACGTGTGGGCCGTGGCAACTCCGGCGTATGCCATCAGTGTCCACGGCGTGGATCCTTCGGGAGCAATGTGGGCGGGAGCCGCCGCCAACGTGGTGTTCATCATCATGCTACCTGTTTGGGGAACCGTCTCGGATCGCATCGGCCGGCGCCCGGTTTTGATCTTCTCGGGAATCATGATGATTACCTTGCTGTTTCCGCTCACCTCCATCATTCGGGGGCAGGCGTGGCAGTTGTTCGTGGCAATGGCAATTGCCCTGGTCTTCATGGCCGGCACAGTGTCCATCGGTCCTGCTGTGTTCTCCGAGATGTTCCCGACTCGCATGCGCGCGGTGGGAATCGGATTGCCGACTTCCCTTGCCGTCGCAGTTTTCGGTGGCACGACGCCGTATCTCCAGGCTTTCTTCGCAGACAAGGGAATTCCCGGCGTCTTCAACTGGTACGCCATTGCTCTGATGGCAATCTCGGTCGCCACCGTGATCTTCTTCCTGCCCGAGTCGAAAGGAAAGGACCTCACTGCTGCTGGAGAAGTTTCCGAATCCCTCTCCCCTTCCAGTGTTTAGCTCACAGATGCGGAGCAGATCTCCCATCGCCCGAGAGGATTTGGCAGTGCCGGCAGAAGCAGCAGTGACACCGAATTATCAAGGACCACTGTCGGGTACAGTCGTCGTGGATCTGAGCAGGGCACTGGCCGGTCCGCATGCGGCCATGATGCTCGGGGATCTTGGAGCGCGCGTCGTCAAGGTCGAAACACCTGACGGTGGAGACGACACGCGTGGGTGGGGTCCACCTTTTGTCGACCCCGCCCGTGGCGAACGTGAATCGACGTACTTCCTGTCGGCAAACCGAAACAAGGAATCAATCGCCTTGGATCTGAAGTCCGAGAACGGTTGTCGAACTCTCACAGCCCTGATCGCACGCGCCGACGTTCTGATCGAGAATTTTCGCACCGGCGTGATGGACCGCCTGGGATTCCCGATGGAAAGGTTAGCGGAGATCAACCCGGGACTGGTCGTGCTGTCGATCAGCGGATTCGGCCATGACGGTCCTGAAGGCGGTCGCGCCGGGTACGACCAGATCGCCCAAGGCGAAGCCGGATTGATGTCTCTGACCGGTTCGTCACCCGATGATCCACAACGTGTCGGCGTTCCTATCGCCGATCTCCTTGCGGGAGTACACGGAGCGTTCGGAATTCTTGCAGCACTTCGAGAGAGGGAGGTGACGGGCAGGGGACAAGTTGTCCGAACCTCCCTGCTGGCGAGTGTTGTCGGTGTGCATGCTTTTCAGGGGACGAGATGGGCCGTCACAGGGGAGATCGGCGAGGCTCAGGGCAATCATCATCCGTCGATCTGTCCGTACGGACTATTTCCGACGGCAGACGGTGCCGTACAGATCGCAGTCGGCAGTGAAGGTCTGTGGAAACGTTTCTGCGCGGGATTTTGGATCGACCCGGATACACACGGTATGGCGACCAACCCGGAACGGGTCGAGAACCGTAAGAAGGTCAACGAATTGGTCGAAGCGGTCTTCGGGGCCTACGGGACCGAAGAACTGTTGACGAAGCTGGAGGCCACCGGCGTTCCGGCAGGAAAAGTCCGAAACCTGCGTGAGGTCTACGAGTGGGAACAGACCCGCTCGCAGGGGCTCCTCGTCGACGTCGATCATCGAACGCTCGGGAGGCTGACCATCCCGGGACCACCGTTGCGGTTCTTCGATCCTGACGGAAGTGAGTTCACCCGAACCGCACATCGACCGCCTCCTGTGCTCGGTGCGGATGGCGAAGAAATCATGAAATGGCTAGGAGAGCAAGGCAATGAATCGTCTGACGGCACACGAGTTGATCGATCTCACGTTTGATCCTGACTCGTGGGAGTCGTGGGATTCGAGTGTCCGTCAGAGCATGGCGCGTGGTGCGTACACGGACGAACTGGCCGCGGCGCGCGAGCGGACCGGACTGGACGAGTCCGTGATGACCGGGTCCGCAACGGTACGTGGACGCCGAGTCGCGGTACTGATCTGTGAGTTCGGATTTCTGGCGGGGTCGATCGGTGTAGCGGCCGGCGGACGCCTTGTCGATGCCATCGAGCGGGCGACGAGAGAAGCACTACCCCTTGTCGCCCTGCCGGTTTCCGGTGGAACACGGATGCAGGAGGGAACGACGGCGTTCCTTCAGATGGTCAGGATCACCGCCGCTGTCACCGCGCACAAGGAAGCCCACCTTCCCTACTTGGTATATCTCCGAAATCCCACCACAGGTGGAGTTTTCGCTTCCTGGGGCTCGCTCGGTCACGTGACGATCGCGGAGCCCGGGGCGCTCATCGGGTTCCTCGGTCCCAGGGTGTACAAAACTTTGTACGGCGTCGCGTTTCCACCTGGGGTCCAGACGGCCGAGAACCTCCACGCGCACGGGCTGGTGGATGCAGTGTGCTCTCCTGACAAGCTCGCGGAGACACTGGACGTGCTACTGCGGGTTTTGACCTCGCGCCCGACACTTGACGAGCGCGGACTGGCGCTTCCGAATGTCAGTGACCCCGCGACACCCGCCTGGGAAACGGTCCTTGCGTCCCGCCGTTCCGGACGGCCGGGCGTCCGCGAGCTACTTGGCCATTCAGCTTCAGACATGGTGCTCCTGAATGGAACCGGGCAAAGCCAACAGAGCCCCGCTCTGATTCTTGCGTTGGTCCGCTTCGGGGACATCTCGTGCGTTCTGCTCGGGCAGGATCGCCGTGCCCAGACCGGACAACAGTCGTTCGGCCCGGCATCACTGCGTCAGGCGCGCCGGGGAATCAACCTTGCTCGAGAGCTTGACCTGCCGCTCGTGACAGTCATCGACACACCCGGCGCGAATCTGTCGAAAGAAGCTGAGGAAGGCGGACTTTCAAACCAAATTGCGAAGTGCCTGGCAGAACTCCTGGCGCTGAGGACGCCGACGGTATCGCTGCTCCTCGGCCAGGGTGCGGGTGGAGGCGCACTGGCGCTGTTGCCGGCGGACCGCATTCTCGCCGCTCAGCACAGTTGGTTGTCCCCGCTACCGCCGGAAGGTGCAAGCGCGATCATCTACCGCGACATCGTCCATGCACCGGAGATGGTCTCGGCGCAGAACATTCGATCAACAGATCTACTGGCAGACGGCATTGTGCATGCGGTGATACCCGAGTACCCCGATGCCGCCGACGAACCTGACCAATTCTGTGAACGCGTCGGCCAGTCATTACGTGCCGCGCTGGTCTCCTCTCTGAGAGAGACGTCCGAACAGCGCCTGAGTGGACGGCTGACGCACTTCAGTCGCATCGGGGAATCCCCTGTGGCGGTACCGATGTAAACCGGCCCGCGCTCCAATTCACCGAACTACTGATCAGCACCGACTCGAGGAGCATCACTTGAAGTCTTCACAGCCCACTTTGCCCGTTGGAAACGAGATCGTTCGACTCGACGCATCCGATTTGTCGGCGGCAATTCATGATCGGCAAGTGTCATGTGAGGAGGTGATGAATGCCTATCTCGACCGGATCGAGTCCGTGAACCCTTCGGTCAACGCGATTGTCAGTCTTCGCCCACGACAGGAATTGGTGCAGGAGGCTCAAGAGCACGACAAGCTCCTGGCCGATGGCCACGATATGGGATGGATGCACGGGTTCCCTCATGCGGTCAAGGACACTGCCGATGTGGCGAGCTTCAAGACGACTCGCGGGTTCTTTCGGGGTGAGTTCGACATCCTTGCAGCGCAAAGTGATTCGATTCACGTTGCTCGAATACGGGACGCGGGAGCGATCTTCGTCGGCAAGACCAACGTTCCGGAATTCGGTCTGGGCTCACACACCTACAACGAGATCTTCGGTGCAACCGGCAACGCCTACGACCCGAGCCGATCGGCGGGCGGAAGTAGCGGTGGTGCTGCCGTCGCAGTGGCTCTCCACATGGTTCCGGTAGCGGACGGCAGTGATTTCATGGGATCACTTCGAAATCCAGCCGCTTGGAACAACATTCTCGGACTTCGTCCATCCTTCGGCCGCGTGCCCGCGAAGGGGCCGGATGTGTTCGTGCAACAGGCGGGGGTTCCCGGACCGATGGCGCGCACCGCTACAGATCTCTCGATGTTGTTGCAAACGATGTCGGGATACGATCCGCGCACTCCGTTGTCCATCGACTCGGACGGAGGCCTTGCGTCGACGTTGGAGCGAGATTTCTCCGGCGCACGGGCAGTGTGGATGGGTGACCTCGGTGGGTACCTCCCCATGGAGTCGGGAGTGCTCGATCTCTGTGAATCGTCACTGCAGATCTTCGAAGCGCTTGGAATCGAGATGGATTCACAACATGGTCTGCCGAAAGCGTGCGGGTTCAACGGAAATGAGGATCTCTGGCCGCTGTGGCTGACGTTCCGGCACTGGCTCGCCGGCTCTCAGCTGTACCCCCTCTACTACAACCCGGTCACGCGGGCGGCGCTCAAGCCCGAAGCTCGATACGAGGTGGAGGGCCTGGTCGATGGAACGGATGGGCGTCCGCCCATCGGGGCGCTGGACGTTTACGAGGCTTCGGTGAAGCGTACCGCGATGTACAACGCGTTCCTGACTCTCTTCGATACGTACGACTTCATCGTGCTACCGAGTGTTCAGGTGTTTCCGTTCGACATCGAAATGGACTGGCCCACATCGATCGACGGCAGGGCCATGTCGTCGTACCACCGGTGGATGGAGGTTGCAACAATCGCAACGCTTCTCGGCGTGCCGGCCATCAGCCTGCCTGCAGGCTTCAATTCTGAGGGGCTGCCAATGGGTATACAGGTTCTGGCTCGCAGTCATGCCGATCTGGACCTGTTGCAGCTCGCGCACGGCTTCGGCAGCGTTGACACTCGCTCTGGTGAAGGGTTGACCAGAATGTAGTTAGGTGCCATATTAGTTGCATGGCAGTGGACGGAACCGATCACGACTCACCCACGTTGGATCAGGCGCGGCGGCAGTTGGAGCACTACGGCCTCGGGTCCGATCCGCAGGCTGTGCTGGTTGCGGTGCGGCTGATCTCGGCGGGCGCGCGGCTCGGTCGAGCAACCGAGGTTCACTTCGCGAGGTATGGACTGTCGACCGGCCGTTACCGACTGCTTGCGGATCTGGAAGACCACGACGGGGAGAAATCTCCCTCACGTCTGGCGGCTGATCTCGGCGTCTCGCGAGCCACGGTCACCGGCCTGGTCGACGGCCTCGAGCAGGAGGGTTTGGTCGCTCGGCGTCCGTCCGCGGAGGACGGGCGTGGTGCGGTGGTCGTCCTGACTGCTCGTGGCGCTCAGCGGTTACGTGACATGGCGCCCGAGCACTTTGCTCGTCTCGAGGAAATGGTCGACGAGCTCACTGTCGACGAGCGAGCGGTCTTTCTGGATCTGCTCTCGCGGGTCGTTCGCGGTATCGGTGCGCTGACTGCGGAGTAGTCGGCTGGGATTCCAAGTATTCGCGTAGCGATTCGAATCGTCGTCAATTCTCGACAGAGACTTCTCTTTTCATACCCAAATAGTTAGTCACCTAATTATAATCGGAAAGTTGGTCTCCTTCATGTCCGGACTCACCCCACCGATCCGTCGCGAAAACGAAAGGGAGATAACCGATTCCAATCGACGCGTCCCGGTTGCCGATCGTCGCGGCGCACGACCTTTCACCCTGTGGAGGGAGGTGCTGGTCGCCTACCTTGCCCCTGCGCTGATGGCGGGTGCGGGCGGAGTCGCATCCGGCCAATCGGGCCTCACGATGGCGGCATTTACGTCCATCGCGGGCACGTCGGCAGTGGTGGCGTTGCTGATCGGCTCCTGGCTGCAGCGTCGCGGGAGGTCACGGCCGTGGACCACGACACTGCCTCGCGTCATGGTGGCGGCAATTCTTGCCGTCGCAGCCGCTGTGATTGCAGGCCTCGTCGGGTGGTTCGCCTCCCGTTGGCTACCAGCTCACACGAGCGTGGTCGACACTGCTTGGCTTGCTCGCCTGCAACTCGATCTACCGATATCTGCCGCTGTCGCTGCCGTCATCGTCAGCTGGCGATGGCGCCGTCAGAATCCCTGACAGACAACACATGTCAACGATCCCCGGCTTCCCGGGGAAGACCGAAAGGAACACGATGATCGTCATCATGGGAGCGTCCGGAACCACAGGCGGCGCGTTGCTACGCAGTCTCGCATCCTCGGGTGTGCCGAGCCGAGCGCTGTCCCGCGACCCGGACAGGCTGAGCGCCCACCTCGGCGATTTGGCCGACGGTTTGGTCGAAGTAGTGCCGGCCGATGCCGCAGACCCAACTTCGCTACGGACGGCTTTCAAAGGGGCCGAACAGCTTTTCCTCGCCATGGCCAACGGACTCGAACAGGTCGAGCTCGAAACGCGTGTGATCGACATAGCCGCCGAGAGCGGCGTCGAACACATCGTCAAGATCTCCGACCCCGCCGCCGCGGCCGACTCCCCCATCGCTCTCTCCCGCGGCCACCACGCTGTCGGTGAACACCTGCGCGCATCCGGGATCCGCCACACTCTGCTCCGCCCTTATGCGTTCATGCAGAATCTGTTGCTCCTGGCTCCGGCGGTGGCTGCGCAGGGGGTGATTCTGGGCGCGATGCGGGACGCGCCGTGCAACTGGATCGACTGCCGAGACATCGGTGACGTCGCCGCGGCCGTGCTCACACGCGCCGACCTCGCCGGCGGTACCTACGTCCTGACGGGCAGCGAGGCAGTCGGCTACGGCGGCATCGCCGATTCTCTGACCCGCATGCTCGATCGCCCCGTCCAATATATCGACCTGCCACCGCACGAACTGCGGCAAAACCTCGTCGATCATGCCCACATGCCTCCGTGGCTGGCCGAGCACATTCTGGAGATCCAGCAACTTGCCGTATCGCGCCCGGAGTCACCCACCGACACGGTGGCACGTGTCCTGGGGCGTGAGCCACGAAGCCTGGATGCGTTCCTGCGTGAGCATCTGGACCGTTTCCGCTGATTCACGCTGCGAGAGCAGTGCCGCCAGAAGTCACGCGGTTGATCAACGAGCCCACCGAATCCTGATCGGACCTCGTACGGATTCCGGGTCGACGACTTCGCCGCCCTGGGTGATCTGTACTTCGCCGTCGGCCACCATGTGGCGGGCAGCCTCTCGGACGGGTTCCATCAGCGGCCGCCAATCGTCGGGTGCCGCTGCGCGGGCCACGTCGGAGGGGCAGATGCTCGACTCGGCTGATCGGGCACTGAGTAGCTCGCGGATCTTCGCCGTCAGTTCTTTCTCTTTCACCATGTGACCTCAGTTTTTCGGTCGAGACCGTAGGCCTTCAACAGAGTATGCACCTTCGGTTCGGCGAGTTGTGGTGAAGGAATAGTGCACATCGATAATCATTGACGGCGTGGATAATTCGAGTGCAACGCGCCGCGACGTAGTCCGAGATTCGTATTCGGCCAGATCCCAGGAGTACACGGACCTCTTCGGCTCGATGGATTCGACGCACGTATCTGATCGGGCCCTGGTGACCAGCTGGGCTGCCACTTTGACCGGCCCCGTGCTCGACGCCGGGTGCGGGCCGGGGCAGTGGACAGACTTCCTGGCCCAGGCCGGGCTGGCTGTGAGCGGGATCGATCTCGTGCCCGAGTTCGTCGAACGAGCACGCAACCAATACCCGGATCTTTCCTTCGAGGTCGGGGGCTTCGAGGCGTTGGACGCGAAAACGAATTCACTGGGCGGCGTGCTGTCCTGGTACTCGCTCATTCACCATCACCCGCAAGATATCGAGGCACCGCTCGCTGAATTCGCGCGCGTGATCCGCCCAGGTGGTGGGTTGCTGGTGGGCTTCTTCGAAGGCACAACGGTAGAGCCTTTTGATCATGCCGCGACGACTGGTTATCGATGGCCGGTGACCGAACTTGCCGAGGTGCTGGTCACAGCGGGCTTCGACGTGATCGAGACCCATACTCGGACGGGGAGCGGCTACAGGCCGCACGGCGCAATCACTGCCAGCCGGCGCGGCGTCGAATAGCGGATCGAGACAGCCGATCGAGACAGGGCGAGCAATTCTCTTTCATTCATTTCGTGTGAGTGGTGTGCTGGATGAGTCACTCCCCGGCTTTTTCAGCACCGGATCATCCACAGTTGAAAGAAGGCGCCATGACCACGATCCATCTTCACAAGACGACCACTGCGACGCCCGAACAGGTCCTTGCCGGCCTGACCGACTTCGGCCCGGGCCGGGAGGAAATCTTCGGCCGCAGTGCGGACAGCTACCTGAAAGTGCACCAACGAGGACCCCACGATGCTGATGTCACCGAGGGCTCCAGTGGTATCTGGGAGCGTCTGCACTACGACTGGACCGACCCGCACCGCGTCGTGATGACAACCACCGACTCCAACCTGTGGGGCGGGGCGTCGAGCCATACCTACACGCTGACCCGGCAGCCAACGGGTCTGACCGATGTCGACGCCGTCGTGGTCCGGGACGGCAAGAACCTCAAGGGAAAGCTCCTGGCGTCGGTACTCGGACTCGTCGGCACCCAAGTGCTGGGAAAGTCGTTCACGAAGTCCATCGATGCCATCGAAGCTCGCAACGGTGGCGCGAGCGGCGGCAACACACAGTGACAAGGACCTGACGGACTTGTCAGAGCGCTTCGAGGGCTTCCGTCATCTTCTTCACCGTCTCTGGTGCCACTTTGGCTTCGAATCCCGCCTTCAGGAGAGGCGACGCAATCTTGGCGGCACCGTTGAACTCGACGTTCGCGTGATATTCGATCTCGGTCGAGTTCGGACTCACTGAAGTCAAGGTGATGTCGTCGGTACTGGTGGCAGTCTTGTTCTTTCCTTCGAGAACAACGTGATTCAGCTCGTCGGTCACCAGCGTGTACGTCAGTTCCGTGGTGACGCCGAACAGCTTGGACACGTTGTGCCACTGGGTTCCGACGCCGACAGGGCCGTCGGAGATCTGCGTGCAGCTCTCGGTGCCCGGATCCCACGTCGGCGCATTGGCGAAGTCGCGGAGAAACGCCGCAGCCTTTTCGATCGGTACCTCGGCGGTGAATTTGCGGGTGACGTCAACCATGCGGTGGGCCTTTCGGTTCATTTTTCGGCGGTAGTGCCGCGGTGAGAGTTCGTTCCGAAGCCCGGGCTACCCAAACTCGACAAACGGTAACCACCTTCAGAAGACTGCGCGGTCCAGTGGACGCGGAAGCGGATCGAGTGCGCCGGTCTCGCGCAGGCGCTCGTACGCCCGAACGACCCCATCGACGGCCCCGATCTGTAGCAACACGCCGCCCGGTAACGCGGCAACGCCTGCTGCGAGGTCACCCGGGATCGCGTCAGCGCGAGCGGACGAGAGGTAGCCGACTCGTCCGATCACGGGATCACCGACGCGATAGTCGGACTCGTCTTCGAGAGCGTCGAGGATGTTGTCGTCGGTGACGTCTCCGAAGTCCGGTTCCCACTCCGCGGCGAGCATCCGAAGTAGTTCTGTCTCAGGAACTTCGGCGGTGTCCGGCGCGCTGACGGCAAGAATCATCGACTGAAGGACGATTTCAGGTTCGCCGCCCGCCAACCCGGAGAGTTCGAGCCCCCATTCGGGCCCTCCACTGGATGCGAGCCTCAATCCGATTCCCAGACGATCCGACCAGTCTTCGGCGGCCTGCGCGTTCTCGAGGACCTGCGCCAACTGGTCGACGGTCACGGCAGTAGCAGGTCCAGCGGAATGGATCTGTTGCCACGACCCGCCGACCACCTCGGGCAACAGGAATTCGACTTGCTCCAACGTCCGACGCCACCGGGAGGCCACGGCCTGCACCGATTCCGGCCGTCGTCCCCAGAAAACTCGAATAGCGCGTCGTGTCATCGAGTCCTCCGGTAAGGATCGTCCATGGGTAGCCATATCCCGTCTTCGTGGATTTCGAGATCAGTGACGCCGCGGGTGAGAGCGTCGACGGCCGCGAGAACTGCAGGGCGCGTTTCGTTCTCGCGGCACAGGAGAGACCACGTCCAGATTGCCGCGGGGTCGATCACCGCACGTGCAGTGAGATCGCTTGGCAGCGTGATGGTCTGCCCTTTGGGCGAGTTGACGACCGGACGGCCGATGGCACGGACGTGATCGAAGAATGCCGGACCGGTGATACCACCGTCGTTGATGCGCAGAATCTGTGCGCCGGTATCGCGAGCGAATTCTTCGGCGTAGACGTTCCACGAATACCAGGAGGTGGTGTCGTCGTCGACGAGTACGACGACGTCGCGTGCCCGCACCGGTGTGGTGTCCTCTCCGGTGGAGACCGCGTACAGCCGATCCGCACCGAGCAGTCTTGCGCTCAGAGCATGTTGGGCGACATCGGTTTTCCGCACCCAGGCGATCGCCAGGTCGAGGCTGCCGTCCGCTACCCGCGCGGCCTGCGCGTGCGAAGGCACCACCCAGGCGTCGACGTGCAGTTGCGCGACCCCTGAAGTGCGCGCGATCAGATCCGTGGGGAGCCAATTGACGTAGCCGATCCGGACGGGCTCCGCTCCGGACAGACGCTCCGCGCGGCGTCGCAGATTCTCGGCACTCTCGAGTAGCGCACGGACATCAGGGAGCAGGGCCGCGCCGGCTGGCGTCAGAGCGACGGAACGACGGTCGCGGACGAACAGCTTGACGCCGAGGTCGCGTTCGAGTGCCATGATCTGCTGCGACAATGACGGCCCGGCTATCAGTAGCCGCGCCGCGGCTCGGCCGAAGTGCAATTCCTCGGCGACGACCTCGAAATATCTCAGCTGACGCAGCTCCACGATCCTTCATGCTACGTGCGGTGGGAGGTTGTGCCTATCAGTCAGGAGCAAAGCGGTCGTGGCGGTCCGGCGGGGCCGGGGCACACGATAAGACCATGACCACAATCCACAACGGCGTCTCCCCGCGAGCGCACGCTGTCCAAGCTGCCGCTGCGCTGGCGGCGAGCATGGGAATCGGTCGATTCGTCTACACACCGATTCTGCCGTTGATGCACACGCAGGCCGGTCTGTCCGCCTCGCTCGGCGCCACCCTGGCGACGGCCAACTACATCGGGTACCTGATCGGCGCGCTCGCGGGAATCCTCATTCCCGGCGTGGTGCGCTCGGCAGCGGTGATGCGTACGTCGTTGGTGGTCCTCATCGCGACTTTGGCGCTCATGCCCACTACCCACGACGGATCCATCTGGTTCGCCCTGCGGCTCGTCGCAGGCATTGCCAGTGCCCTCGTCTTCATGATCGCCGTCAGCGCTTTGCACGCGCACCTTCGGGGGCAGTCCCAATTCCTGGCCGGATGGGGATTCGGCGGAGTTGGGTTGGGTATCGCCCTGTCCGGGGTCCTCGTGTTGGTCGTCCGCTTCGTCGGCACCTGGAGCACTGCCTGGCTGGCATCTGCGGCCCTTGCAGTGGTGTGTGCGGTCGCAGCCTGGGGATTGACGCCGGAACCGCGTCCGGTCATCACACCGGACGCGTTGGGAACTCCCAGTTCCCAACGCGGGTTCACTGCCTTGTTCATCAGCTATTTCCTGGAAGGCATCGGCTACATCATCGCGGGCACGTTCCTTGTTGCCGCAATCGATCTCGCCGCTCCAGAATGGGTCGGCAGCGGCGCTTGGATAGTGGTCGGTCTGGCCGCATTTCCCTCATGCGCCCTGTGGGCTTGGCTCAGCCTGCGTTGGTCGAGGCCGACTCTGCTTCTCGTTGCCCTGTTGATTCAGGCGGTGGGCATAGCGCTTCCTGCTGTGATCGGAGGCGTCGGCCCCGCACTGATTTCAGCTTTCCTGTTCGGTGTCACCTTCCTTGGTATCGGGTCAATTGTGTTGGCAATCGGCGCGCACCTGCAGTTCCCACGCGCCGTGGCGTTGCTGACCGCTGGATACAGCGTCGGTCAGATTCTCGGCCCACTCGTTGTCACTCCGTTGCTGCGAGACGGGTATCGCGACGCTCTGCTGTTGGGTGCGGCCGTCGTTCTGGGCGCGGCAGTGGCCGCCGCGGTTTTGCGGTTCCGATTCCCTTCCGATCTCGATGCGGACCCTCGGACGGCCACCTCGACTGAAGAGGTAGTTTTTGATGTCAGATGACGAAACCGCCGGAGCACTATCCGACGTAGGACTGGAGATGTTCGAATGAGCGCACTCACAACCGATCTCGACCTGAAGGTCCCTGTCATCGCAGCGCCCATGGCCGGCGGCGCTTCCACACCGGCACTTGTTGCTGCTGCCTCTCGCGCAGGCGGTCTCGGCTTCCTCGCCGCCGGGTACAAGACGCCTCAGGCTCTGTCCGACCAGATCGACGCCGTGCGCGCCGAGGGAGTGTCGTTCGGTGTCAACGTTTTTGCGCCCAATCCGGTGCCTGTCGACATCGATGCCTACCGTGCCTATACCAGGGCGATCCAGGTCGAGGCGGATCGCTACGGCATCACACTGGCTGACGGTGAGCCGGTCGAAGACGACGACTACTTCGAGGACAAGATCGATCTGCTCCTGGCCAGCCCGGTTCCGGTGGTCAGCTTCACCTTCGGCTTTCCCACACCCGGCGTCATCAAGGCGCTGCGCGCTGCCGGTTCACTTGTCGTCCTCACTGTGACTTCGGAGGCAGAGGCGCTCCTTGCCGTCGACGCCGGTGCCGATCTGCTTGTGGTGCAATCGTCGGCTGCCGGCGGCCACTCCGGAACGCTCACTCCCCTGCAGGTTCCGGCAGAAACACCGATCACCGAATTGATCGCACAAATCCGTCACCGCACGTCGGTTCCGCTATTGGCGGCCGGTGGACTGGCGACCTCCGCCGACGTCGCTGCTGCCTTACGTGCCGGAGCGGACGCGGCAGTGGTCGGTACCGTACTGCTGCGCACCGAGGAGTGTGGTGCCTCGGCTCCGCACAAGGCAGCTCTGGCCGACACGTCACGCGGGAACACGGTCGTCACAAGAGCTTTCACGGGACGTCCCGCACGAGCACTTCGGAACGAGTTCATCGATCGCTACGACGCACAAGCGCCCATCGGGTATCCGGCCATCCATCACCTGACCAACCCGATGCGCAAAGCCGCTGTTGCGCAGGCAGATCCCGAGCGAATGCACCTGTGGGCCGGTACTGGCTATCGCCACGCGACGGAGGAACCAGCCGGGGTAGTGCTTTCGCGATTGGCTAACCTGTGACGGCGCGGACACCGGACATCACATTGCCCGAAGTAGTGACATACGACGGGCTGCCCAGTGGGGCGCACTCGCTTCGAGTCAAGCGTCCCGATGTTGCATTTCAGCGGCTGCAGGCATTCCTGGAATCCTGTACCGAACCAGTGCGGTTGGCGTCGTGGACGTTCGAGATCTACAAGGGTGGGCCATCCGAGCCGACCGCGCAATTGACAGAGCTTGCCACCGGGATCTTCGGTGGGCCCAGCTACAAAGCGCAAACCCATACCGAATGGAACGTCCCACCGGGTTCTGTCAACGAAGCGCTCGATGCCCTTGTTGGTTCCGATGCGGTCACAACCCACGGACGTTCTTTGGCGGCACTGACCTGCAGCGCGCCCGTACGCCTGATCGACCCCAACACGCGCGCGCCGTACCCCGACATCACCCCCGACGCGTTCGGCCGTTTTGCCGTGGATGGATACGGCCGGACTCTGGGTGAGTCAGGCATACGCGCAACCCTTGGCAACGCGGCATCCTCACTGTCCCTGTGGCTCAACCTGCCTGCAGACGAACGGTTGTCGTCCGGTGCTCGTCACCTACAAGACCATCTCCCGTTCCGGTTGTCCGCGAAACACTGGCGTCTCTGGCGGCCGAACCGGAGCGCAGACTCTTATCGTTCCAACAAGATTCCGTCGCCGGTTCACGACCACGTTTGAATTACGCAGCAAGCATTCCGAGTTGCGCACCACCCATACCGCGCGTGGCACGTTGTCAGAATGCGTCTTCCTCGAGTTCCATGATCTCGTTGTCGAGGGAACCCAGGATTTCTTTGGTCGACGCCAGGACGGGCAGGATGTTCTTGGCGAAGTACGACGCGATCACCACCTTGCCCCGATAGAACGACCGGTCCTTTGCCGACGCGTCACGGTCCAAGGCTGCCAACGCGACTTCCGCTTGCACCAACAGGCGCCATCCGATGAGCAGGTCGCCTACCGCGTACAGAAAGCGCACCGAGCCGAGGCCTATCTTGTACAACTCGGAGGGTTGGTCCTGAGAAGCCATCAGATACCCGGTGAGCGTCCCGGCCATCTCCTGCACGTCGGTCAAGGCGGTCTCGAGTAGGACTCGCTCGGCCTTGAGTCGACCGTTCCCGGCCTCACTGTCGATGAACTCTCGTATGCGACCGGCTACGTGAGCGAGTGCAACGCCGCGGTCGCGTGCGATCTTTCGAAAGAAGAAGTCCTGCGCCTGGATTGCCGTGGTGCCCTCGTACAGGGTGTCGATCTTGGCATCGCGGATGTACTGCTCGATGGGATAATCCTGCAGATACCCGGAGCCGCCCAAGGTCTGCAGGCTCTCGGTGAGCAGTTCGTAGGCCTTCTCGGAGCCGACGCCCTTGACGATCGGCAGCAGCAGATCGTTGACCCGCGCCGCCAATTCGGCATCCGCACCCGAAACCAACTCGGCGACATCGGCATTCTGGTGTGCAGCGGTATAGAGGTAGACCGCTCGGAGGCCTTCGGCGTAGGCCTTCTGCATCGCCAGGCTGCGTCGGACGTCGGGGTGGTGCGTAATGGCCACACGGGGCGCGGTCTTGTTTGTCAGCTCGGTGAGGTCTGCGCCTTGAATTCGTTCTTTGGCGTACTCGAGGGCGTTGAGATAGCCGGTGGACAGTGTTCCGGTAGCCTTGGTGCCCACCATCATTCGAGCATTCTCGATGACCTGGAACATCTGGGCGATACCGTTGTGGACATCACCCACGAGCCAGCCGACGGCAGGAACGTCCGTCGCTCCGAAGGTGAGCTCGCAAGTTGGGGAAGACTTGAGGCCCATCTTGTGCTCGACGCCGGTGACGTAGACACCGTTGCGCTCTCCCAGTTCAAGTGTCTCCGAGTTGAAATGGGATTTCGGAACGTAGAACAGGCTCAAACCTTTGGTTCCTGGACCGGCGCCCTCGGGCCGGGCAAGCACCAGGTGGAAGAGGTTCTCGGCCGTGCCTCCGACGTCACCGCCGGAGATGAACCGCTTGACGCCCTCGATGTGCCACGTGCCGTCGTCCTGCGCGATTGCCTTTGTTCGGCCTGCGCCTACATCGGATCCGGCGTCTGGTTCGGTGAGCACCATCGTTCCGGCCCATCCGCGTTCGAATCCTTCTTTGGCCCAGTGTTTTTGCTGTTCGTTTCCGATGGTGTAGAGCACGCTCGCCATCAGTGGACCCATGTTGAAAAAGCTTGCGGATCCGTTTGCCGCGACCAACATTTCGCCGATCGCCCAGACCAACGGCGCCGGAGCAGGAACACCACCCATGCCTTCTGGTAGGCCGAGTCGCGACCAACCGGCCTCGTTCACCGCCTCGACCGTCTTGCGTAGAGGTTCCGGGACCACAACTGCGTGATTGGGTGCGTCGAATTCGACAGGGTTCCGATCCGCGTCGGCGAAGGACGCGGCGACCGGGCCTTCTGCCAGTCTCGCTACTTCCGCAAGAATGTTGCGCACAGTGTCGGTGTCGAGGTCCCCGTATGCGCCGGCATCCAACAGTTCGCCGATCCCGAGCACCTCGAACAGATTGAACTCGATATCACGCACGTTGCTTTTGTAGTGACCCATTGTTCTCCGACCTTGGTTCGTCAGCAATACGATTCGTCAGCAGATACGGCTCGTCAGCAGTACACAAGAAAGCCTGCCCCACAAGGAATTCAGTACGCAACCGTAGGTAGAGACGAGTGCCGTTGCTACAAAGTAGCGCCGAGTCGCTCTCATTGAAACATTCACTCGTACAATCGGTTTCCGCTGGTGGGGGTGCATATCAGTCGCGTAGCATCCTCTACGATCAAAGCAGCTGCGCACCAATCGAAGTACCCGTCCTCACCTTCGGCGTCATACGCATTCGCTGTGATCAGTGAACATGCTGCTCGGTAAACCAAGAGCGCCTCTCGTTGGTAGCCGAGACGTTTCTCGGCCGGCGTGTAGAGCCCAGTTCTGTCTCGTGAGCCTTTGGTATCGGTCAGAGGGTGAGTAGCACTTTGGTGGCGCGCCGCTCGTCCATCGCCTGGTAGCCTGCGGCGGCGTCCTCCAACGGGAGAGTGAGGTCGAAGACGATGCCTGGGTCGATCTGGTCGGTCATGATGAGCTCGATCAGTTCGGGTAGGAATCGCCTGACCGGCGCGGGACCGCCGAGCAGGCTCACCGTCGCGAAGAACAGGTTCATGCCGTCGAGTTCGACGCCGTGGGATACCCCGACGTAGCCGACATGTCCGCCGGGGCGGGTAGCTCCGATAGCCTGCATCATCGATTCTTGGGTACCTACGGCTTCGACGGTCGAGTGGGCGCCGTAGCCGCCGGTGAGTTCCTTGATCTTCGCGATGCCCGCGTCGCCCCGCTCTTCGACGATGTCGGTGGCGCCGAATTGTGTGGCGAGTGCCTGCCGGTCGGCGTGACGTGACATGGCAATGATCCGCTCGGCGCCGAGTTGTCTGGCAGCGAGGATCGCCAAAAGTCCGACTGCGCCGTCGCCGACGACGGCGACCGTTTTGCCAGGTCCGGCTTCCGCAGCTACGGCGGCGAACCAACCGGTGCCGAGTACGTCGGAGGCTGCAAGGAGGCTGCGGGCCTGCCGCTCGGTCGGCTCTCCGTGGACAGGGACGAGGGTGCCGTCCGCGAGCGGGATGCGAGCGTATTCGGATTGGGTGCCGACCGAGCCCATCATGACCTGGTGGATACAGCGAGACTGAAAGCCCGCCTCGCAGATTTCGCAGGTGTTGTCCGACGCGACGAACGAGCCCACGACGAAGTCCCCAACTTCGATGTCGTTGACGTCAGGGCCGACCTGTTCGACGACGCCCACGTATTCGTGTCCCATCGGCGTCGGGCCATTCAGCTTTTCGATGCCGCGATACGGCCAGAGGTCGGAACCGCAGACGCAGGTGGCTGTAACGCGAATGATCGCGTCGGTCGGTTCGACGATCACCGGCGCTTCGATCTCTTCGACCCGGACGTCGCCGGGGGCATGCATGACGACAGCGCGCATGACGTGGCTCCTCACCATCGGTTTTCTCGTGTCACTTCAACCTGATCACGATTTGGCGGCGTGCGGGAGTCCCGCGCGATAGTGGTACTGCGAGGGACTCCCTCGCTACCGGTCACTGACTTACGCTCGATGGCATGGACGATCGAGCGCAAGTACGCGAATTCCTGACCTCGCGGCGCGCCCGAGTCACGCCCGAACAAGTTGGACTTCCGGCCGGATCGAACCGCCGCGTGGACGGTCTACGTCGAAGTGAAGTGGCAACCCTCGCCGGCGTGAGCGTCGAGTACTACACGAGGCTCGAGCGCGGAGCGATCAGCGGCGCATCGCCGGGTGTACTCGACAGTATCGCGAAGGCCTTACGACTCGACGACGCCGAGCGCGCCCACCTTTTTGATCTCGCGCACGCGGCAAGCCCGGTAGCCAGACCCCCGCGTCGGCGAAATGCGAAGGGCTGGAAGCCCCATCAGAGCCTGCAGTGGGCGCTTGATGCAGTCACCGCGGGACCCGCTTTCGTGCGGAACGGTCGCATGGATCTTCTTGCTGTCAACCCACTCGCGCGTGCGTTCTACAAGGACCTCTACGACATGCCGGGGCAGCGCCCGAACATCGCGCGCTTCACGTTCCTCGACGAAAGGGCTTTCGAGTTTTATCCGGACTGGAACGAGTTTGCCGAGGTGACCGTCTCGATTCTGCGAACCGAGGCCGGGCGAGATCCTCACAACAAGGAATTGCACGATCTGATCGGTGAACTCAGCACTCGGAGTGAGGAATTCCGGCGTCGGTGGGGCGCGCACGACGTCCGCCATCACGGCACCGGATTCAAGACATTTCACCACTCCGCCGTGGGGGAGCTGACGCTTGCCTTCGAAGGTTTGGAGATGGCCGCCGAGCCGGGGTTAACGCTCACGATCTACACCGCAGAGCCGGGATCGCCGTCCGCGGAACGGATGCAGTTACTCGCCTCGTTGGCAGCCAGTGAGAATGCGGACTCTTCGCCTCACGTGTCGGAGCGGTCGCTGACGGACGGCTGACGAACTGCGCGACGGTTGATCGGGTCGTCAGTTGACGACTTCGACGGTGGTGCGCTTCGTGCGTTCCTTGCGCAACAGGATTATCAGCGGCAGAAAGTAGAGAGCGGCAACGCCGGTGCCTACCAACACCGGCCCAGTGGCGCCGAGACTCGAGGCGAACGCAAACCCGGCGATCCAGGAGCCGACCGCCGTGCCCAGATTGAACGACGAGGTGCTGAGAGCAGAGGCCATCGTCGGCGCCTGATCGGCATAACGCACAGCCATCCCGATCAGGATGGGATTGGTCGACATGCCGAATAGTCCCAGCATGACTACGAGAAACACCGTCACGATCACGTTGTGCGAGAAGAGGCAGAGCGCCCCGAGCACGAGAAACGTCATCGCTGCCGAGACGAACAAGACCCCGTACTGATGCTTCGCACCGAGTCGACCGCCGAGATTGGAGCCGACGAACGCGCCGAGTCCGTAGCCGACAAGCACTAGCGGCACTGCCGACGCAGCAAGTCCCGTGTTCTCGGTCAACAGCGGAGAGATGAAGCTGTACGCCGCCAGCGACGACCCGCACACGACGGCGCAACCGGGCAGAACGAGCCAGATGCGTCCGTCCCGTAGGCTCGCGATCT
>NZ_BAAILK010000035.1:701073-705976 GCF_054589475.1 Rhodococcus sp. no. 34 | reverse complement strand
CCGCTCGCCAGGACGGCACCGCACCGGATTCGGTGTCGGCGGGTACCAATCGGTGGACGACGGCCGCGGCAACGAGTGCGAGGGCGGCGAGGGCCCAGAAAGGACCGCGCCAGCCGATGGTCTGACCGGCCAGAGCGCCGAGCGGAACACCGATGACGTTCGCGAGCATGCCTCCACCCAAGACGATGCCGAGCGCGCGCGAGGAAGACGCCGGGCCTGCCGCTTTTGCTCCGACCACTGCAGCGACTGCCCAGAAGGCGCCCGTCGCCACGGCTGTGAGGAAGCGGGCGCCGAGAATGAGTCCGAAGTTGGACGAGAGCGCGACGATGACGTGTCCGATCGCGAAAACAATCAGAGCCGAGCTCAAGGTCACGCGTCGGGGAACCCTGAGTGTCAAGATCGCCATCGCCGGCGTGCCGAGGATCATCCCGATCGCGAAGACGGTGATCATCAAGCCGACGTTCGCGATCGACGTCCCGAGGTCACCCGCAATCTCGGGAAGAATGCCGGCGACGACGAATTCGGTTGTGCCCATCAAGAAAACTCCGACGGCCAGCACGTAGATCACGAGCGGCAGGCGGCCGGTTTCTTCGACGGTCGGTGCGGAAATCATGAGGTGGTCAGTTCTCTTTCTGTTGACGACGCGCATGTCGTGGCGCACCCGTCCAGGGCATCACGCCCGTCGCCTGCGAGGGAGTCCCGGTCGTTGGGGGTACTCGAAGGGACTCCCGGTGTGACCGATTGCGCGCTACCGTCGGCGCAAAGACTGCCTGAACCCGGGAGGCGCGCCCATGACACGACGACAGATCCGAGGGCTTGGCGCCGCAGTGCTCCTTTCGGCCTTCCTGACTGCCTGCGGTAGCGAGGATCCTGAAGGGCCCGGTCCGCAGGCAAGCACGACAACACGATCGGCGCCCGCCGCGGCCTTCGGTGAACCCGAGACCGTCGCCGACGGCTTGGACGCGCCCTGGTCGATCGCATTCCACGGCGATACACCACTTGTCAGTGAGCGCGACAGCGCGCGAATCCTCGAACTCGACGCCGGCGGAAACAGCCGCGAGGTGGGAGTCGTCGACGGCGTCAGCCCAAGAGGTGAGGGCGGTTTACTAGGGATCGCAGTACGTGAAAACCGCCTGTACGCGTACTTCACCGCGAACGGGGAGAACCGGATCGAACGCTTCGACATCATCGGTGCTCCGGGGGAATTCGCGCTCGGGCCGGCCGAGACGATTCTCGACGGGCTCGCTTCGGCCAATTACCACAACGGTGGTCGCATCGCGTTCGGCCCGGACGGGATGCTGTACGTGACCGTCGGTGATGCCGGTAGTCGAGACAGAGCTCAGGACCTCGACTCGACGTCCGGGAAAATCCTTCGAATGACTCCGGATGGCGATGTGCCGCTAGATAATCCATTTCCGAACTCGTTTGTCTACAGCTACGGCCACCGCAACTCCCAGGGCATTGCCTGGACCGAGGACGGCACGATGTACGCCAGCGAGTTCGGGCAGGACACCTGGGACGAACTCAACCGGATCGAAGCCGGTGGCAACTACGGGTGGCCCGAGGTCGAAGGGATTACGGGTGAAGACGGATTCATCGACCCGCTCCAACAATGGTCACCGGATGATGCCAGCCCCAGCGGAATCGCCATCCACGACGGCTCGATCTACATTGCCAACCTTCGTGGTGAGCGACTCCGCATTGTGCCGTTGGCTGACCCCGCGACCGCCGATGAGCAGTTCGTCGACGTATACGGGCGCCTCCGTGACGTTGTAGTCGCACCGGACGGGTCGCTGTGGATACTGACGAACAACACCGACGGACGCGGCGACCCCAACCCCGGTGATGACCGCATCCTTCGCGTGCCGTTGCGCTGATGTCGATTTCCGGCGAACGCAGTACTTCCAGCCCGAGGGTCCTGGCCGAAGCCTGTGATTCACTAATATCTTTACGACAGATGCGCCGGGTACGGATCGGAGAGACAGCATGGGGACTTGGGGTTCAGGACCTTTCGACAACGACGTAGCGGGCGACCTGCTCAGCGCAGTACAGGCGGGTGACTACGACATCGACGATTACGCTAGCCACCCCGATGGCGGTTATCTCGATGCCGATGATGCTCAAACAGCAATCGCCGTCGCCGAGATTCTTGCGGTTGCGCACGGCGTTGCGCCGAAGCCTGTGCAGCTGGATGGAATTGACGCCGCCGGGTACGTCAGCACCTTGAGCCCGGAGCAGAAGAGTTGGGTCCTCTCCGCACTCGAGCGTGCAGTTTCCGACAGCGACACTTCGGAGTTGTACGAGTTGTGGGAAGAGAACGGTCCGGAAGACCTCGCAGCTTGGCGGGCACCGATCCTGAGCAGATTGGCCAGCCTCAAAACGGTGGGGTAAGCGTCACTAGTCTGCAGTCCCTTGCTTACTCGGAGTTCGACGAGGACAGACTCCCCTTGACGTACCGGGTGGTGTCGTCAGCGAGGATCTCGGCGAGCCCGCTTTCGATACCGTCCAGTGCTTGCGCGGCGACGTCGGCAGGATCGATCTTCTGTTCGGCGGGTACGCCAGCGGCCATGTCGGTATCCATGTATGCGACATGCAGTGCCGATACGGAGATTTTGCGCGGCGCAAGTTCTTCTCGAACGGCGTCGGTCATCGCCCAGGCCGCTGCTTTCGACGACGCGTAAGACCCGAGCGCGGCTGGATGGAACCAGGACAGCACCGACAGAACATTGAGTATTGTTCCGCCGTCGTTGTTTTCGATGACAGGAGCAAACGCCCGGGTCACGGCGAGCGGGCCGTAGAAGTTGACGTCCATCTCTCGTCGAATGTCATCGATGTCGCCCCCGATCAAGGGCGCCGAGGTAGAGATACCTGCGTTGTTGACCAGCAAGGTCACATCCGATGCGATTTGCGCGGCGGCGGTTATCGATTCGGCGTCCGTCACGTCCAACCTCAGGGGGATGACACCGGGTAGATCGACAGATTCCGGATTGCGCGCAGCCGCGTACACCTTTGCGCCGCGCTCGACGAGTCCCGCAGCCAGATGGCGTCCGAGCCCGCGATTGGCTCCTGTGACGACCGCAACCGTCTTGTTCAGGTCCATGATTCTCCCAGAGTTGTGATTGCTCGTGACATTTAGATTGTGAATCAAATCTAAGTATCAGCTAGGATAGATGTCAAGTGAAATCCAAACTGGAAGGCGTTGTGATGGGCCGCGTATCGCAGCAACAAGCGGAAGAGAACCGTCGGCGCGTCGTGGAAACCGCAGCCCGACTGTTCCGAGAGAAGGGCACTCACCTCAGCGTCGCCGACCTGATGAAGGCGTCGGGGCTGACCCACGGTGGCTTCTACAAGCAGTTCGCGTCCAAGGACGCTCTCATCGACGAAGCGACCACCCACGCCTTCAAGGAACTGGCTCAGCTGCACTCTGCGGGACTCGAAGAGTATGCAGGGCAACGTGACTCCGCCCGAAAAGCTTTGATCGATACCTATCTCTCGGTGGCGCATCGCGACAACCCGGCAGACGGATGCCCCGCTGCTGCGCTCGCCGCCGACATGGCGCGCGAGCCTGCAGACAGCGAGGCCCGTCGGGTTTACACGGAGGGAGTGGGGGATTTTGCCGCAGCTCTTGCCGACGACGAAGCTGTCGGTCTCCTCCGGCTCTCCACCATGCTCGGTGCACTGGTTCTTTCGCGAGCTACCAAGGGTTCCCCGCTCTCCGAGGAAATTCTCGATTCCGCGCGCGTCGAACTGATCAGAGGGCTTCGAGAGCCGCTGTCATTTTCTTGACGGTCTCGGGTGCCCCTGGCCGCGAATCCCGCTTTCACGAGGTCCAGTGCTCGCGGTTCCGAGAGTCGGACTCTCGATATGTCGATTGAACGCTCTAGTTGATTCCGACGACTTCCTGGGCGATCGCTGCGAGTCTTGCCTGGGCAGCGGATACGACGCCGTGGCGGTTCTTGTGCGCTTCCTCGTACGCAACGATGTCCCGCACCTGTGCGGCGTCGGTCAGTTCCTTCACGGCGGAGACGGCTTGGGTGACGGTGAGTTCGTCGAAGTCTTCGATGGGAAGTTCAGTGGGGTCGAGTAGCCCACTCGACTTCCGTACCGAACGGAAGACGTCGGCGGCACCGTCAGCACCTTCTCGGCGAGTGACCTTTTCTGCAGTGGCAATCGCCGCATCCCTACTGGCCGAGAGTGTTTTCACAGTCACGTCACCGGCATATGCGCCCCAGCTGATCAGCTCACCCAGTACCGGCGGTGAGGTGCGAACAGCGTCGATGGCACGGTCGAGGCTGCGGGTGGACCAGGAGACCGGAACGTTGACCAGCCGTATCGCCGCGCCGGTGGCAGCTTGCATCGGTGTGCGGCGCAAAGCTGCCGGTCCACCGAGTGCCTCTTCGGCCAAGACAGTCGTGAGCCAGTCCACGGTCGCGGAGTGTGCAGTGATGAGGCGGTCGGCCAACGCCGCGACGGTCTGATCGCCGCCGGCAGTAGCCAGGGCCTTGAGGTAGCGGGAACGGTCGAGGAGTTGATGTTCGAGCGCAAGGTCTCCCAATACCGCTTCGTCGAAGGGCTGAGCCTGTTCGACCATCGCTTTCACTCCGGCTGTCGCGCGTCCGATGAACGGACCGACCAATTCCGGAACGCCACCCAGATCGCGAATCGTGGACTCGATGGAACTCGCCCTTTCACGGCCGTTCTCTGCGTTTTCCGTCAATTCGCGTCGAACCGCTTCGGTTCTGGCCTGTGCGACGCGCGTTTCGGCGACCTGGATCTCGGTGTGCGTCAGACCGAGGAGGATGCGTAACTGGGTGATCAAGGCGGACGTGGTTTCGGAGTTGCTCATATCGGGGTCGTCCCTTCGTCGGTGCGTGCTTTACGTGATGTTCAGCTTCTGCTCGAC
>NZ_BAAILK010000035.1:698004-700999 GCF_054589475.1 Rhodococcus sp. no. 34 | reverse complement strand
GAGTGCTCCGCGGGTCGCGGAGCCACCGCCGCTACGCGGGCTACCCCGACCTACCGCGTAGTAACCACAACGAACAAGTGGGCTCGACGCACCGAGATCGTCGGCGCCAGGACGAGTGAGACCCCGGCCACCCCGAGGTTTCGATTTCTATTCGGCGGGAAGGAGGCATGTGCAGTGCATCCATCCAGAAGCCCGCGAGAAACTGCGTCACCCGAGGAGTATCGATATGCCGGACCAGTACGCAATGCAGGACCCGACCACGCGGTTCCCCGCTCCTGTGCGTGAGCGGCAGGCGGAGATCGCACACCCCGGTCTCACCGCAGACATGATTTCTCCTCCCGACCACGGTGAAAACACCTATCGAGGAAGCGGTCGACTCGAAGGAAGGCGTGCGATTGTCACCGGAGCGGATTCGGGCATCGGACGTGCGGTCGCGATTGCATTTGCCAGAGAGGGCGCGGACGTTGTCCTGAGTTATCTCGACGAGGAAGAACAGGACGCTCGGGAAACCGCTCGCTGGGTCGAGGAGGCAGGTCGCAAAGCCGTCTCGGTGCCGGGAGATCTCCGAAGCGAGGAACACTGTTCTGCTTTGGTCGAAACCGCGGTGCGTGAACTCGGCGGACTCGACATCTTGGTGAACAACGCCGCGTTTCAGATGGTGCAGATGGGCGGCATCGCCGATATCACCACCGAACAATTCGACCGTGTGATGAAAACCAACCTCTACGCACTATTTTGGCTCTCCAAAGCAGCGATCGCGCAGATGGAGCCCGGATCGACGATCGTGAATACCTCGTCCATCCAAGGTGCGTCCCCGTCGCCCGAGCTGCTCGATTACGCCACGACAAAGGCGGGCATCATCGACTTCACCAAGGGACTGGCCGCCGATGTCGCACGAAAGGGAATCAGGGTCAATGCCGTTGCACCTGGACCGATTTGGACGCCACTGATTCCGGCGACGATGCCCAAGGAGAAGTTCGAGACGTTCGGGGACGACGTTCCTCTCGGGCGGGCAGGTCAGCCGGCCGAGCTTGCTCCCGCCTATGTATTTCTCGCCTCTGGCGAATCCAGTTACACCACTGGGGAAGTCATCGGCGTGACGGGTGGAAAACCGCTCACCTGACAACCCTGGCCGCAACCGGGTGGAACTAGAGCCGCGACTTCTGCACCTTTCCCGTTGGAGTCAAAGGTAGCGCCTCGATGAACTCGACTGCATGGATGCGCTGGTAGGGAGCCACCTTCTCACTCACGTATTCCACGAGTTCGGATGCCGAAACCCTGGCCGCGCCCGGCGATCTTACGACGAAGGCCACCGGGATCTGCCCGACTTCGTCATTGGGCCTGCCGATCACCGCACTCTGCGCGACGCCGGGGTGGGAGCACAGCACCTCCTCGAGCTGAACCGGATATACGTTGTACCCCTTGTAGATGATCATGTCTTTGCTCCTGCCGACGACATACAGATTTCCATCGCTGTCGAATCTGCCCAAGTCGCCGGTCTTGAGCCAACCGTCACGAAATTGGAGCGCGGTCAGTTCGGGTGCGGCGAAGTACCCGGCGGTGACTTGCGGTCCACTCGCCCAGATCTCGCCCACTTCACCGGCTGTGACTTCCTCTTCGGTTTCCATGTCTCGCAATGATATTCGCGTGTCGAAGACCGGTAAGCCTACGCTGCCGATCGGTGATCGCGCATCTGGGTTGTTGAGTTGATTGGTGAGAATGGTTGTCGCCTCGCTGAGTCCGTAACCCTCGATGACCTTCGCGTTCGAGAATGTCTCGCCCATGCGACGCAACGTGGTCGTGTCGATGGGTGCAGCACCTGAGAACACCGAACGCACCGAACTCAAATCGTGAGTCGATTTGGTCGAGGCCTCGAGGAGTAGGTGGTAGAACGCCGGTGCGCCGATCAGTCTGTCGATCTTGTGGCGCTCGATGGTTGCGAGGTACTCGTGAGGATCGAACCTGCCGAGTACGAGGGTGGTGGTACCGGCAAGTACGTGATTGCACTGTCCGACGAGAGCCAGTCCGTGAAAATACGGTGCGACGACGGCAATGACGCCCTCGCCCATTCGCTCCGAATTCTCGTGTACAGCAGTGGGTACCGGAACCATCCGAATGCCACCGGCTTCGTCGCTTTCCGGAAGAGACGAGCTACGCCACGCTGTGGTCTGTATCGTGCTGGCCACCAGATTGCGGTGCAGAACCTGAACGCCCTTCGAGCGGCCTGTGGTGCCGCCGGTGAGCTGAAGATGTGCGACGCCTTGTGAACTCGCCAGTTTTCGGGTGAGGGCCGGCGACTCGAGAAGATGAGAGAGATCGACGTCACTGATTGCGCTGTCTTGCGACGGGCAGTTCGCCGGGGCCGCCGCGGTCGGGGGAGCGACGACGGTGAATTCGAGCCCCGAGTTCTGTGCCGCACGGAATGCCGCCACACTGGACGGGTGAACCACCGCGGCACGAGGCGAGAACTCTGCCAACAATTCTCGCAGTGTTTCCGTCGGCTGAGTGTGGTTGACCGGGCATGCCACGGCGCCGGCACACAGAATTCCGAAGTAGGCGACCGGGTACCACAGGGAATTGGGCATCAGGAGAACTACACGATCGCCAGGTCGAATGCCCCTGTCGGACAGTCCTTGCGCTATGCGGAGCGCGTGATCGTGGAGTTCGATGAAAGTGAGAGCCTGGTCGCCGTCCCGTAGGGCAATACGATCTCCGTAGGCGCGTGCCGAACCGGCGAGAACAGCGTCGAACGCAACGTCGGGATACTCGAGAGATACTGGCATGAAGGGCATTCCGTGCACATCTACTCCTGACGTAGTTAACCTGCCTGCATGGTCGCGGCGAGCTTCGGCCGCGTGTCGAAAGTGGGAGCGTGCTTTTCGCGAATGAGAACTTCCTGAGTGACAGTGGCAACCAAAACCCCGGTGCGGGTCCAGAATTCGCCACTGGACAGACCCCGTCCGTCCCCCGACGTAGGGCTGCGTTGAACGAACAG
>NZ_BAAILK010000035.1:679189-697877 GCF_054589475.1 Rhodococcus sp. no. 34 | reverse complement strand
TGCACTCCCCCCGCCGATCAGATCGAGATGACCGAGGGCGGCGGTTCGCGCCAGCGTGAGGTCCGAGCAGAACGCAAGTGCGGCGGCGTGCATCCCGTGATCGCTCGATACTTCACCTGCGATGCGAATCCACATGCGGCGGTCCCTGCCACCGCCGTGGTCGGCAGCGTCGTCGTCGGCCGAATCTCCGCTGATCGGGCGCACCTGCACTGCCTGGCGAATGGCCGAGGACGTGATGCCCGACCAGAATCGATCAACGGATTCGCTCTGTGCCGGAATTGATTCCGGTGTGGGAACGTGGGGCATCGCAATATGGCGATCGGGTCCGAGTTCCTCCTTCTTGAAGGATGCGGTCAGTGAGAGCAGCGCATTGCCGCCCTGGAAGGCGGTCACCTCTCGTAGTGCATAGGTGCCACCGTCTCGGAGGATTCGCACTCGGTACTGCACCTCGGCGCCCGGTCGGCCCATGGACAGGAAGTACGCGTGAAGCGAGTTCACGTACCGTACAGGGTCGACGGTGCGGTGCGCAGCGAGCAGGGCCTGCGCGACGACATGGCCGCCGTAGGCGCGATCTGGGCCACCGGCACAGCAGGTTCCGCGAAATTCGGGTGCCCCGCCGTATGCAGTGCCTGCGTGAGTGAGCTGCAACAGTTCGTCCATCGGGGCTCCTATCGGCTCAGGGATTTCGCGATGATCGTTTTCATGACTTCGCTGGTGCCGCCGTAGATTCGCGACACCCTCGTGTCCGCGTACAACCGTGCGATCGGGTATTCGAGGATGTACCCGTAGCCGCCGTGCAGTTGTAGACACTTGTCGATCACGCGGCCTGCCATCTCGGTACAGAAGAGCTTGCAGATCGCAGCGTCGACGGCACTCAATTCGCCGGCGTCTTCGAGTGCGACGGCGTGATCGACCATTGTCTGACCTGCGGCGAGATCCGTAGCGCATTCGGCAAGAACGAATTTGGTGTTCTGGAAGTCTGCGACCGGTTTTCCGAAGACTCGTCGGTCGCTGGTGTAGGAAACCGCGTGGGCGATGGCAGCGGCTGCGGTGGCGCACCCTCCGGCCGCCATGGCGAGGCGTTCGCGGGGCAGGTTCTGTCCGAGGTAGCTGAAGGCCGCTCCTTCCTCGCCGAGTACATCGGTGACCGGTACCCGGACGTTGGTGAACGAGACCTCGCAGGTATCGCTGAATTTCAAACCGATCTTGTCCAATCGGCGACCAACTTCGAAGCCGGTGGATTCGGTGTCGACGACAAACAGCGAGAGCCCGCCTCTGCGATTCTCACCTGGGTCGCCGGTACGGGCGACCACGACCATGTGTGTCGCCTGAGAGGCGTTGGTGATAAAGGTCTTTGCGCCGTTGAGGATGTAGCTTTCTCCGTCGTCGGAGAGCTTCGCGGTGGTGCGAATGGCGGCCAGATCCGAACCCGTCCCCGGCTCGGTCATCGCCACGGCAAGCACGGCCTGCCCACTCGCACAGGCGGGCAGCCAGCGCTTCTTCTGATCCTCGTTTGCGAGAGTGAGCAAGTAGGGCAGAACGATTCCGGCGCTCGCGTGGTAGTTACCCAATGAGACACCGGCCAGCGCGGCTTCCTCTCCGATGATCATCAGATAGCGGTAGCTCGTCGCCCCCGCGCCGCCGTATTCCTCCGGGATGTCGAAGCCCATGACTCCCAATTCTCCGAGCTTGCGGTAGAACTCGCGTGGCGCGTAACCCTGTTCCTCCCACTTCGCGAACTCAGGGACGACCTCCCTGTGTAGAAAACCCCGGAACACCTCGCGAAAGGCATCGTGCTGATCGTCGAAGATTGTGCGCTTCATGGGAAGTCTCCTTGTTCCGCGGACGACGCGGGGTTGGCTAGGTGTAGAGGCTGCGCAGTGAACGTTTGTCGGTCTTACCGGTGGCCGTGGTCGTCAGTGCTTCGACGAAGGCAACCGTGCGCGGTGCTTTGTACCCTGCGATTTGGGTTTTGACGTGCTCGCGAATTTCTTCGGCGGTGGCATGCAGTTGTGGGTTGAGGACCACCACTGCATGCACGCGCTCGCCCCACTGAGCGTCGGGCAGGCCGATGACGGCGCAGCGCAACACAGCGGGGTGGTTGGCGACGGCGTCCTCCACCTCGGCCGAATAGACGTTCTCGCCGCCGGTGATGATCATGTCCTTGGCGCGATCGACGATGAAGATGTAGCCCTCATCGTCCATGTACGCGAGGTCTCCGGTGTGCAGCCAGCCCCCGCGTAGCGCTTCGGCGGTCTCCTCCGGACGATTCCAGTATCCGAGCATGATGTGCTCGCCGCGGGTGACGATCTCTCCGACAGTGCCCCGTGGCACCTCGTTGCCTTCCCGGTCGACGATGATGATTTCGGCGTGCAGGCTTGCACGGCCCGCCGAGCGCAGGCGAGGACCACCGGCCCGGTGATCCGATCCGAGCAGGGAGACGATGACCGCGGTCTCCGTCATGCCGTACCCCTGGACGAAGTTCGCGTTGGGGAAGCGCGACATCGCGCGTTCCAGGATGGCCGCGGGCATCGGGGCGGCTCCGTACACAATCGATTTGACGCTGGTGACGTCCGTGTCCGAAAAGGCCGGATGGTTGTAGAGCATCTGCAACATGCTCGGGATCGCAGTCATCGTGGTGACCCGACGGCCCGCGATCAGGCCGAGCACGTCGCCGGCGTCGAAGCGGTTGGCGAACACGACTGTGCCGCCGACCACGGTCTGGGCCATCATGCCGAGCAATGCGGCAATGTGGAACAGAGGAGCCATCACCAGAGTTATGCCACCGATCTCGCAGGACCGGGCAAAGCCGGTACCGCCGAGCAGGGCGGTGGAGAGACTGCGATGAGAGTGCATGACGGCTTTGGGAGTGCCGGTGGTTCCGCCGGTGTAGATCAGCGCGGCCAAGGTGTCGCCGCCGGCACGCACGTCCTCGACCTCGGGGCCTTCGACGATCAGGTCTTCGAAACCAGCCATTCCGGCGGGAGCCGGCTCGTCGCCCATGTAGACGAGCGTGACAGTGGCGTCGAGTCCGGTCACCAGTAGCCGGCATTCCTCGTCGACGAGTACAAAAGCGCTGCCGACTCCGGTGACCGCGTCGGTGACTTCACGGACGGAACCGTGACGGTTTACGAGATTGACGACAGCGCCGATCCACCACGTCGCCATCAACGACTCGAAGTAACGGTCGGAGTTGAACGCCAGGATGCTGACCCGGTCGCCCGGACCCACGCCACGCTCTCGCAGGGCTCCGGCGAGTCTGGCGACTCGCTTCGCGATCTGTGGGGCATTGCGCTCGCGATGCTCGCAGACGGTCAAGGGTCGGTGCGGCTGTTGTTGAACCGCCCTGTGCAGAAGGTGGGTCAGATGCATGGGCTGGCGTGCTCCTCGAGTCGGGTGGTGCTGACGGCGGATAGTCGAGATGCCGACGAATCGACACCCCGACCTCGAGTTAATCGATCAGGAATTCCGCGTCTCCGACGAGGGCCTTGACGCCGTTCTGACGAGCGCAGACAAGTTCGACACGAGCACGTCGACCGTCCTCGGCCTCGTAGGTGTCGACGACGACAGCAGAGCAGGTGAGTTCGTCACCGGGCCAGACCTTGTCGGCGAATCGAATCTTGAACCGACGCAGGTTCTCGACACCCAGCCAGTCGGTGACGTAGCTGGCCAGCATGCCTGCCTGAAGCATGCCGACGGAGAACACGGACGGGAAGCCGGTCTCACGGGCGAACGTGTCGTCGTGGTGCAACGGATGGAAATCACCCGAGGCACCCTGATACTTGACGAAGTCGGTGCGAGTCAGTGGAGGGAAGGTCTTGCTCTCGGCCTGTTGTCCGGCTACGACGGTTTCGGTCGTGGTCGTCATTTCCCCTCCTCCTTGCCGCCCGTTGTGGCGGTCTCGATGATCGTGCTGTTCTGCGTCGCGATCAGTTCTCCGGACTCGTCTCGGAACTCGGTGATCATCTTCGCGAAGGTCATCACACCACCGCGCTTTCCGGGCTTTTCGAAGCGGTCACCGACAGTTGTCTCGGCGGTCAGCTTCTGGCCGGCTCGTGGAAGTGGGCCGTGGAAGATGTACTCCTCCTCACCGTGGAGGATGCGACGACGGTCGAATCCGAGCTTGGCGAAACCGGATTGGTCTGCGGGCTCCCAGATCATTCGGCCGCTGGTGAGCATGGTCGGCGGGATCACCGCATCCTCGCCGGCATGCTGTTCTGGGTTTGCCTTCACGGCCCGGACGAATTCCTGGACCTTGCTGTAGTCGAGCGGAAACGTGTAACTCACTTGGTTTCTCCTTCGATCTTCGGGATGCCGGCGCGCCGGGTCTCGACCGACTTGAGGAAGGCGTCGTCGCCGAGAAGCTTTGTCAGTTCTCCGATGTCGAGCTGCCGGTCCTCACGAATTTCGTCGGCGATCGAGTAGCCGCCGTAGAGACCCACGTAGCCGCCGTAGACGGCAAAAACCTGTCCGTTGAACGCGCACTCGGCGCTCGACAGGTAGGCCACGAGTGACGAGCAGTTGGCGGGGTTGTAGCGATCGAAGACTGACTCGTCGACGGGCTCACCGACCAAATCCTTGATGCCGGGCGTGGCTTTGACAGGTTCGGTGCGCGCCACGGGAGCGATGGCATTGGCCTTGACGCCGAATCGCTCGAATTCGCGAGCGGCGTTGACTGCCTGGATGGCCAGACCGGCCTTGGCGGCGGAGTAATTCCACTGCCCGTAGTTGCCGTGCAGTCCGGATCCGGAACTGGTGTTGACCAGGTTGCGTGTCTCCTGCACGCCTGCCTTCGACTGGTCGCGCCAATATCTCACGGCGGCGCGGGTAGCAGAGAAGGTTCCCTTGAGGTGTACAGCGATGACCGAGTCGAACTCTTCCTCGGTCATGTTCCACAGCATCGCGTCGCGGATGATACCGGCGTTGTTGACCACCGAGTGCAAGTTTCCGAAGGTGGATACTGCTGCGTCGGTTAGCTTCTCACCGACGGCCATTTCCGCGATCGAGCCCTCTACCGCGATGGCCGAACCGCCGGCAGCGACGATTTCGTCTGCCACCTGCTGTGCTCCGCGGAGGTCGTTGACCACGATGCTGGCGCCTTCGGCTGCCATGAGTAATGCGTGTTCGCGACCGAGGCCTGCGCCGGCCCCGGTGACGATGGCAACGCGTCCGTCGAGTTGTCCCATGATGTTTCCTTTCGTTCTTCGCGCCGAGCTACGGCGCGGCGGTGTTGACGTGTTGGCGGAAGTGGTTGCTAAGCAACCTTTTCGTAGAGCGTGATGACGCCGGCGCCGCCGAGACCGAGATTGTGCTGCAGTGCAAGCTTTGCTCCGTCGACCTGTCGTGCGTCGGCGGTGCCGCGCAACTGCCACACCAGTTCCGCACACTGCGCCAAGCCGGTGGCGCCGAGCGGATGCCCCTTGGACAGCAGACCACCGCTGGGGTTCACTACAACCCGGCCGCCGTAGGTGTTGTCGCCGTCGAGGATGAACTTCTCGGAGCACCCTTCTTCCACCAATCCGAGGGCCTCGTACGAGAGCACCTCGTTGACCGAGAAGCAATCGTGCAGTTCCACGACCTGGATGTCGCGCGGATCCACTCCGGCCTTTTCGTAAATCCGTTGCGAAGCAACGCGAGTGATGTCCGCGCCGACGACTTTGAAGACGTCGTCGTCGGTGAAGACGCTGGGGAAGTCGGTGACCAACTCTTGAGCTGCGATCGCCACGCCCGGTGTGAGGCCGTGGGCACGCGCGAAGTCTTCGCTGCATACGATCGCGGCGCCGGCTCCGCAGGTGGGCGGGCAGGCCTGCAAACGAGTCAGCCCGCCGTACAGTGCCTTTGATTCGAGCACTTCCTGCTCGGTGACCGGCTCACGGAAAACCGCGTACGGGTTGTTGGCAGCGTGCTTGCGGGATTTGACCGAGATCTTCGCGAACAGATCCGGCGAGACCCCGTACCGCTTGGAGTACTCCTGCGCAGCGGCACCGAAGTACTGCATCGCCATGGACGGGTTGGCGGGGTCGATGCCGTAGGTGCGGTCGAGGACTTCCGCGTGTCGCTCCATCGGAGCCGGGCGGTCTCCCCAGTGGTTGACCAAAGCGCCAGGCTGCATCTGCTCGAAGCCAACGGCGAGTGCGCATTCGACGACGCCCGACTCGACGGCTTGTCTGGCCAACCACAGCGCGGACGAGCCACTCGCGCAGTTGTTGTTGACGTTGACAACCGGAATTCCGGTCATACCCGCGCCGTAGATGGCGCGTTGGCCACTCGTCGAATCCCCGTACACGTAGCCGGCGTAGGCCTGCCCGATCTTGTCGAATCCGATTCCGGCGTCCGCGAGTGCGTTGACAATGGCCTTCGCGCCCATCTCGTAGTAGTGCTCGCTGCGCCCTGGCTTCGTGAACGGGATCATTCCGACCCCGGCGACTAGTACTTTGCGACTCATCGGTGCTCCCTTGTGATTACTGGTCTTCGTGGATTGGTGGTTGATTCGTTGTGTGTGAGGCGCATTCAGAGCAACTCGAGGATGGTGGCGTTGGCCATGCCGCCGCCCTCACACATCGACTGCAAGCCGTAACGGATTCCCTCGTCACGCATGTGGTGCACCATCGTGGTCATCAACCGCGCGCCGGAGCCTCCCACGGGATGCCCGATGGCCATGGCGCCGCCGTTGGGGTTCATCAGCGAATAGTCGGCTCCGGTCTCGCGCAACCAGGCCAGCGACACGGCGGCGAATGCTTCGTTGATCTCGAACGTGCCGATGTCGGAGAGCGTCAACCCGGACTTCTTCAGCGCCAACGCCGTTGCCGGGATCGGTCCCTTGAGGATGCTCACCGGATCGGTACCGGTCACGACCGCAGTGTGAATGCGGGCGATCGGTGTCCAACCGTGTTCACGCGCAACGTCACTGGTCGTCACGAGGAGCGCGGCGGACCCGTCGGAAACCTGGGAAGCGTTTCCCGCCGTGATCTCGGTTCCCGCGAACGCTGCCGGCAGCTCGGCGAGGCGTTCCATGGTCCCGCCGCGACGGATACCTTCGTCCGCCTCGATGATCCGGGTGGCGCCTTCGGCGTCGGTGACCGCGACCGGAGCGATCTGGCCGGCGAAACGGCCGGCGTCGACAGCGGCAGCAGCTCGGGCATGCGAGTCGAGGCCGTGTCGATCCATGTCGGCGCGACTGATGCCGTACTCGTCGGCGATCATCTGAGCGCCGAGTCCTTGGTTGAATCGCTCGATGTCATAGCGCCCCAGCACTAGTGGACCGTGCATCGGCCCGTAGTCGCCGGCACGGGCAGCCGCGCCGAGCGGGATGACGCTCATCATCTCGACTCCGCCCGCGACTGCGACGTCGTACTGGCCCGAGATCACGCCCGCTGCCGCCTGGTGTACGGCCTGCTGCGAAGAGCCGCATTGACGGTCGACTGTCACGCCAGGGACATGTTCGGGCCATCCTGCGCCGAGTACTGCCGACCGGGCGATACAGCCGGCCTGCATGCCGAGGGTTCCGACGCAACCCCAGATCACGTCGTCGACGATTGCGGGGTCCAGCCCGTTTCGCTCTGCCAACGTGCGCAGAACGTGCGCTGACAGATTGACTGCATGCGTGGTGGACAACCCGCCACCACGTTTGCCGATCGGTGTCCGTACCGCATCGACAATGACTGCATCACGCATGAAAGCTCCTGTGTCCGAGTCGGTTGGAGATCAGAGACCGATGTCCTTGGCGATGATGGTCTTCATGACTTCGCTGGTACCGCCGTAAATGCGCGAGACTCTCGTGTCGGCGTACAGGCGAGCGATCGGATATTCGAGGATGTACCCGTAGCCGCCGTGCAGTTGTAGGCACTTGTCGATCACGCGGCCTGCCATCTCGGTGCAGAACAGCTTGATGCGTGCAGCATCGGCGGCGGTGAGTTCTCCGGAGTCGTCGAGATCGAGTCCCTTGTCCGCCAGTGCCTGCGCGGCAGCGACTTCGGTAGCACATTCGGCAAGAACGAACTTGGTGTTCTGGAAGGATGCAACAGGTTTACCGAAGACTTGACGCTGGCGGACGTACTCCGACGCGAACTCGATCGCCGCGGCCGCACATGCGGTCTGGCCGACACCGATGGAAAGTCGTTCGCGGGGGAGGTTTTGGCCGAGGTAGGAGAATCCCTTGTCCTGCTCGCCGAGGAGATTCTCGACCGGAACTCGAACATCGGTGAACGAGAGTTCGTTGGTGTCGGAAGACTTCATACCGATCTTGTCGAGCTTGCGTCCGAAATTGAAGCCGACACTGTCGGTGGGAACTACCAGGAGGCTGAGTCCGAAGCGTCGGTCCTCCTCGGACGGCGCGGAGGTTCGAGCGGCTACGACGCAGAGTTCCGAGTTGCGGGCACCGGTGATGAAGGTCTTGGCACCGTTGAGGATGTAGTGGGTGCCGTCTTCGGACAGGCGCGCCGTGGTCTTGATGCCTGCCAGATCCGATCCGGTTCCCGGCTCGGTCATGGCGATGCAGAGCATGGTCTCGCCGCTCGCCACGCCTGGAAGCCACCGCTGCTTCTGCTCGTCGTCGGCAAGGCGCAGCAGGTACGGCAGCACGATGCCGATGCTCACTCCGTAGTGTCCGAAACTTACTGCTGCACGAGCTGTTTCCTCTTGGATGACAGCTTGGAATTTGAAGCTGGTGGGCCCGGCGCCACCGAACTCCTCGGGGATGTCGAAACTCGTCGCGCCGAGTTCTGCAAGCTGGTTGAACAACTCACGCGGTACCTGATTCGCGTTCTCCCACTCCGGGTAGTTCGGCGTCACCTGCTTGGCGATGAAGGTCCGGATGGTCTCGCGGAATGCCTCGTGCTCGGGGGCATAGACGGTACGTTTCATGATGCGCTCCTGAAGATTTGTGGTGAGATGACGTGTTTTGGGTCAGACGCGTCCGGCGTCGACGACGAGGCACTGGCTGTTGATGTAGTCCGATTCGGGAGTGCACAGCAGGTACACCGCCCCCGCGGCTTCCACCGGAGTGCCGCCTCGGCCGAATGGGATCATCTTCGACGCGACGGCCAAGCGATCAGGGTTGACGCCGACGCGAATCTCGCGGCCGTCGATCGTCAACGTCGCGTTCGCGTCCGCGGACACCTCGGTCATTCTCGTGATGATCAGTCCGAAGGCCACTGCGTTGACGTTGACCCTGTACCGACCCCATTCCTTGGCAAGAGTCTTGGTCAGTCCGATCAGTCCGGCTTTGGCGGCGGCGTAGTTGGATTGGCCGGCGTTCCCGTAGTACCCCGACACCGACGACACGTTCACCACCTTGCGGTGGTATTCGGTCGGGTTGGCTTTGATGAAAGGTTGCGCCGCACGCAGGATGCGGAACGGCGCTTTGAGATTCACGTCCACGATGGTGTCCCACTGCTCGTCGGTCATCTTCTGAATCACCGAGTCCCAGGTATATCCGGCGTTGTTGACGATGATGTCCAGACCACCGAAGGTCTCGACCGCAGTGCTGACGAATCGCTCCGCGAAACCGTCCTCGGACACTGAACCCACTACGCTGACTGCTTGCCCGCCGGCCGCCTTGATGTCGTGCTCGGTCTGTGCAGCAGCTTCGGGATCCAAGTCGTTGATTGTCACCGCTGCACCCTCGCGGGCGAATTTGAGTGCGATTTCTCGACCGATCCCACGTCCCGACCCGGATACGAGAGCGACCTTTCCCTCCAGGTTACCCACGGTCCCAGTTCCCGCGATCCCATTTCCCACGGTGTTCCCTTTCGAGTGAAGAGTGTTGTAGCGAAACGTAATTGGCGGTAGTCCAGGCCGGTGGTTGCTCCGGCGCTGCGATATCCCGAGGCGTCGTGGCTCCGGGAGCTTCATTCGCAATTACTGATGATTCACTTTTAGGCCTTAAAAGTATGTATGTCAAGCATCTTCGCTGTCACAGCTGGTCAAGCGCTATTCCAATGTGTTCACAGTTGCGTGCAAACTTGGCAGGATGGGGCGTAGGTGGCGAGTAACGGACACTCTGGGGTGCCGGAAGCTGTCGATTGTCACCGCACGTGTTGGGGCATCGTGCGGTTGGGTTTCGAGGGAACTGGCCTTTCGGCAAGGTCACCAGTGTCGTCGGTAGTTCGAAGTGACCCTTGACACAGTAGGGAAAATAGCTCAAAGTGAATCCCAAGTAATTCCCTGAAGCGACATTGCATGAGAATGCCCGCGCACGGATGGCTGAACTGAAAAATTCGACCTGAGGGAGGCGGGCATCGAACTGTCTGTTTCTGCTTATCTGGCAGTGCTATTCGGTGGTTTGCTCTCAAGGAATGGCCAACTGACGTGTCTTCTCTGCGGAAGAAGAGCGTGATGGATCTCGATTCCAAACATCGATGTGAACTCGAAGTGTCACCAAACCAAGCGGCAAGTCTGCCCCTGCACTGCGTTGGCAGTGCCCGTTGATCAAACCGTCTCCTCGAAGGATCCAACAGTGACAACACCCCGGACCACACCCAAGGCAACGCCTCGTCAAGTGGCAACACACCAACAAGTATCTTCGGGCACAGCAGTGCCCGCACCTCCCGAATCACGTCGCCGTGCTTGGGGTTTGACCTCGCTGCTGGTCTTCCTGACCGTCATCAACTGGGGCGACAAAGCGGTTTTGGGCATCATTGCCCAACCGTTGTCCAAGGAGTTGGGGTTGACAGCATCCCAGATCGGTCTCGTGGGTAGCTTGTTCTTCCTCACCTTCACGATCGGCGGTTTCTTTTCCGGAGCGATTGCCCGAATAACGACACTGAGATGGGCGCTGGCGGTGTTGGCCTTGCTCTGGTCGGCGGCAATGCTCCCGATGGTCATCACGGCGAGTTTTGCTGTGCTGGTAATCAGTCGGATGCTGTTGGGTTTGGCTGAGGGGCCGAGCGGGCCCCTGACGCACACCGCCGCGTTCTCCTGGCATCCGCCGGCGAAGCGTGGACTTCCAGGTGCGCTTCTCGCCGGGTCGGCCTCGCTGGCGAAGATTGCCGTGGCTCCCGCGCTTGCCTTCGTGACGGTCACGTGGGGGTGGCGTGCTGCCGTGGTTTGCATGGCGGTGCTCGGCGTGTTGTGGTGCGTGCTCTGGCTGCCCCTGTGGTCGCAGGGTCCCTACATCCGTAGTGGAAAGCGACGAGAAGAGGCGGGAGCCGGTGCAGCCGAGACCGACGAGCCGGCGGTGCCGTGGATACGCATCTTCCGAACGCGGACGTTCATCAGCTGCACAATGCTGGTGATGGCGATATACGCCATCGTCGCGGTTGTGCTGACCTGGCTTCCGTCGTACTTCGAAGTGGGCCTGGGATACAGCCGACTGCAGGCTGGTTCGATGTTCGCATTCCCCAGCATTGCGGGCCTTATCTTGATGTTGATCCTCTCCTCTTCCGGAGATCGTCTGACTTCTCGCGGCGCCACGTCCCGCCTGATTCGAATAATCGTTCCCTCGGTGGGTGTGCTCGTCAGCGGAATGATCATGGTGTTCCTGCCCTACGTGTCGGCCCCCGCGCTGGCCGTCGCGATCGTCTCGGTCGGATATGGGTTCCTCGCGTCCGGCTATCCGCTGATCATCGCCACGATCTCCGAAATATGTCCGCCCCGGCAGACATCCGGAACGCTCGGAGTTTTCATGGCAATGATGGGAATCGGGGGTTTGATCGGCCCTTACGTGACCGGGCGGATCGTCGACGCTGCCGATACTCCGGCTGCGGGCTATGCCACTGCGTTCCAGGCCTTCGGGTTGGTTGCGGTCCTGTTTGCGTTCGGAACCTTGATTTTCGCCAACCCCGAGCGTGACAAGGAGATCGTCTGGAAAGCTACGAGTCGAACGTAGCTACCTGAGGTTCCCGAGTGTGCAGAATAGTAGGTAACTGGACTTTTCTGGTTATGAGTCGTCTTCATGCGAGTACACTCGCTTTGTGAATCTGACGCAATGACCGAATCGACGATAGGATGGCGGCGTGCCACGTGAAAGGGAACTGATGACTGCCGTCCGTCGACCCCGCGACCGTAAGCAACAGATATTGACAGCAGCAAGCGAGCTGTTCCGGGAGCACGGGTATCACAACATTTCTGTTTCGGATGTCACCGCTCGTGTGGACATCACGACGTCCGCGCTCTATCGCCATTATCGAAACAAGAACAGCCTGCTCTATCACGCGGTTCTGGCCGGGATCGAGTCTCTCAATGAATCTGTCGGCGGTGCAACGGATCTGTACACGTTGCTGACAACGCTGTCGGCAACGTCGGTCGAGCGCCGCGGGCTGCCGCTGTTGTGGCAGCGTGAAGCCAGGTATCTGGACGACGACCAACGAGAGATGCTGCGTAAGAAATTGCGGTTCAGTACCTCTCGCATCTCGGAGCTGGTGCAGGTGCACAGGTCTGGCCTTTCCGACTCCGACAGTCGGCTGCTGGCGTACTCGATCCTTGCGGTGTTCAGCAGTTCGTCAAGTCACCGAATCTCGATGCCTCCCCGCCAGATGGAGGCACTGCTGTTCGACCTTTCGGCGCGTGTTTCCCTGTCCCCCATCGGGTCTGCGGACCCCGACGTTCCCGCTGCGCGCACAGAGGTCATCTCCATACCCGTTTCGCGACGCGAACAACTACTGACTGCGGCGATTCAACTGTTCGACGAACGCGGGTATCGAACGGTGAGCAACGAGGACATCGGCGCGGCCTGCGGGACGACAGGCCAGAACGTGTACAACCATTTCGATACAAAGCTCGACATTCTGTCCACGGCAATCACCCGTGGTTTCGACCGACGTGACCTTGCCGTGAGGCAGGCCCTGTCGCAAGTAGGCGATTCGAGCCAGACGCTCGACATTCTCTTGGGTGTTCATATCGCGTTTGCCCTGGAAGACGGACACCTCATCGGTTTGATGGCGACGGAACTCGCCGAGCTTCCCGACAACACCCGAAAGGCATGTGTCCAAGCTCAGCGGGACTACCTGGAGCTGTGGGTTAGAGCGCTCAGTGAAGTTCGCCCCGGCTTGGATGCCACCGAGGCGAAGTTCACCGTGAGTGCAGCAATGACGTTGATCGGCAACGCTATCCGTATCGGAAGCGTTCGGCGCCGTGCGGACCTCGCAGACCGACTGACAGAAATATGCATCGCTTTGATGACGGAGACTTCGGATCCCGCTGCGTCATTGGTGGACGCCGGCGTTGGTGCCACTCCGTAGTCTCGGAGCGGCACATCGGCACCCACAGAACGAGTCAGTCGCGCCCGGCTTCGACCAGCTTCTCGGCGAGGGTAGCTGGTGTAGTGAAAATCGCTTCGTGGCTTCCTGCCATCTGAACGATCCTGCACAGGCCGAGTCTGCTGGAAAATCGTGGATGCCAAGCGAACTCGCCGTGGGGCATTGCGGTGTCTTCCGTGCAGTTCAGGTAGGAAGTCCTCATCGTCCCGGAGTTGACGAGTTCGTAGAACTTCGTGAGATCAAGTTTGTCTTCCAACATAGTGACCGATGTCGGACATAGAGACTCGTAGGCGCTCATGGCTGTCTCGTGATCGGCGTCGTTCAAGAAAGCTTCTCTCCACACGTTCCAAGGCCCCGAAAAGCGCAACTCGAACGCACAGCAGAATGTCGGATGCATCAGGGGTAGGGTCTAACCGCTTCGGAGCGCGTCCATGGGTTCGATGCGCGCCGCGCGCAACGCGGGATAGACGCCGGACACAACACCGACAATCGTTCCCAGCAGAGGCGACGGTAGTAGCAGACTTGGATCCATCACCGGCGTCCACTCGTTGACCGCGGCAATGACGACGACAGCAATGATTCCGATCGAGGCACCTAAACAACCTCCAATCGTGCCCAGCAAACCGGCCTCGGCGAGGAACTGTGCGGCGATGTGTCTGGGTCGCGCACCGACGGCACGGCGTAGACCTATCTCGGGGACTCTTTCGAGGACGGCAACCAGGGTTGTGTTCGCAATTCCGATTGCGCCCACAACCAGACAGATCCCGGCGAGGACGAAGAAGAGACCGGAAAGATCTGCAGCGACAGCCTCACGTAGATCGCGAGGGTTCGGCGGAGGGGTCACCTTGAACGCGTCGGGCTTGTCCGGCCGAAGCGCGAGGGCAATCTGCGTGGCGACTACTGGTGCTGCGCCAGCATCGGCGTCCACCAGCATTTTCGCTCCTTGGTCGGGCTCTGCTTGCCCCCACAGCTGCTCGGATGTAGTTCGTGGAATAAGTACTGCGTTCAACAGACCTGGCTCGCGCTCGACGTCAGACACGACGCCGATCACCGTGAAGGCAGTCGAACTGATCATGATGGCAGGGCGCTGATCCAGGCTGCCGATTCCGAGTGCGGATGCTGCTCCCTTGCCCAGTACCGCGACTCGCTGACCATGAGTTTCGTGGAAGCCGTCGTAGAGCCTGCCCTCTCGAATTTCGGGTCGGATCGCGCGCAGAAGGCCCGGGGAAGCCGCGAATACAGAGACGGCAGAACTAGCGGCATTGTCAGCCCCCGGCCCTGCGTGCACAGTCTCGATCACATCATTGGAGAGCGGCCACCAGACTCCGGCATTGCGGACCCCGTCAAGTTGGGTGGCTTTGTCGTCGGCGTCGCCGGGGAACGACGAGGCCGGGAAGTCGTGGCTTGTGTTACCGACATCCTGGACGTAGACCTCGGTCGCAGCCAGTTCCGTGAATCGTTGACTGATCTGATTGCCGGCCGTTGCAGTCAGGCCGAGCACGCCTACGAACACGCCAACGCCGAGGACTGTTCCGAGCATGGTGAGTGCCGACCGTCCTGGCCGCTGCACAACGCCCGCGGCAGCTTCGCCGAACAGGTCCCGAATGTGCAGGTGCGACGTCACTCGATTTCCGCGGTTCGACCGTCTTGTACCCGGATTCGTCGGTGAGCCCGGGCTGCGACGGCCTCGTCGTGAGTGATGACGACTACGGTCTGGCCTTGGGTATGCAACTCTTCGATCATCTCAAGAACTCGCGTGGCCGTCTCCGAGTCGAGGTTTCCGGTCGGCTCGTCGCACAGCAGCAGTGCCGGATCACCGACGCAGGCTCGCGCGATGGCGACTCGTTGGCGTTGGCCGCCGGACAACTGGGTCGGGTAGGCATTCACTTTGTCTCTCAATCCGACGCGGTCCAGCGCAGCCACCGCCCGCTCGCGGCGGACCGAGGGCGCGGTTCCTTTGCGATACATCAAGGCCAGACTGACGTTCTCCCACGCAGTCCGGTGCGGCATTAGGTGGAATGCTTGGAACACGAACCCGATTCTGGTGCTACGCAACTCGGTCCGCTCGGCGTCGCGCATCGACAACACATCGGCCCCCTCCAGCAGATAATTGCCCGAGGTGTGTCGGTCCAGTAGTCCGAGTACGTTCAGCATGGTCGACTTGCCGGAGCCGGACGGTCCGACGAGGGCGACATATTCTCCTGTCGCGACTGTTATGTTGACCGAGGTCAGCGCATGCACTGGGGGAGGACCGGGATAGACGAATCCGAGTTCCGCGATCTCGATGAGCGCGGTCACTTCCCCTCCGACCCGGTACCGACCACGACTTGGTCGCCCTCGCCAAGCGTCTCCGTTTGGGATCCTTCTTCTGGTAGTGCAACCTCCACGTACCCGTCGCCGGTCATCCCGACGTTAACTCGCACGGTCACTTCGGTACCGTCGGCGGCCTTCTTTCGGATGCTGTTCTGCCCGTCAGCGCTCAGATACACCGCAGAGACCGGAACGGCCAACACTGCAGATTCGGACGATGCTGCAGTGATGGTGACCCGTACATCACCGGCGAATCCTGAATCCAAGGACTCCGACGGCATGATTCGGACAGAGTGTTCAGTGCCGCGAGCGCCGTTTGCGGCAGGGATCGGCGGGCCAACCGCTTCTACCGTGCCGTTAGCGGAGTGTCCGCTAATTTCCGAGTCGATACGTACCTTCATGCCTGCACGCACCATTTGTGATTGGGCCGCGGCGAGTTTCGCTTCGATCATCGGCTTTCCCGTCGCCAGTGTGATGAGTGCCGGACTGCCGGCGGTAGTGCCTAGACCAGACGATGTTTGCGAATCCACTGGCGCCGTAAGTGCTTGCGACTCCGTCCCGACTTCCTGACCGACCTCCAGCCCGATTGTCGCCACGGTGGCAGGCAATGATGGGACAAAGGCGAACTCGGTCAGTGGCAGCATCGGCCCGGTGCTTGTCGCCACCTTCTCCGCATGCTCGCGAGCGGCCACCGCGTCTTCGGCGGCGCGCGAGAGGGCCCGCCGCGCATCGAAGAGTGCCCTCTCGTCTGATGGAACCGTCTGCTCGTCTATAGCTCCCGACTCCAGTGCAGCTAGTTTGCTTCGGGCGTCCGCCTCAGCCAGTGCGGCGTCTTCGGCGGCGCGCTCGGCCTCGCGCGGGCTCTGCCCGGCAGAGTCGAAGATCGGGACATCGTAGTCGAGGGCCGTGTACAGAGCGAAGAGCCCCTGTTTGGTCTTCTCGCCGAAGAACTCCGTGGGTTCACCGTCGAAATACCCAGCAGCTTGCAACGCCAGTTGCAATTGGTAGACATCGCCTCCTCGCATGCCTGGGCTGATGTCCCGATAGCCGGGGATCGCGCCCTGTAGCGCGATCAGCGGTCGACCGGAAACCTCGACGATGGCCTCTCCGGAGGAAACCTGCGACCCTTGCGGTCGCCACACCTGCGTGAGGACGGACTTCCCAGTTGCACTGACGCCGACGTCGATGTCCACAGCGCCGGTCGCAACCACTGAACCGCGCACCACCACGGACTGGCCGATGATTTTGCGCTCGACCGGGACGTAGAGAGTCGTCTCGCCGGGACCATCCGCTTCGACGAGTGCCTGCTCCGGCGACTGAATGAAAGTGCTTGCAGCCCAACCTATTCCGGAACTAATGAATGAAGCGAGGACCAGTGCGAGAAGAAAGCGTCGCCGGGTTCCCACCACCGTGGGCCCTGAACTCTCGGTGTGAATATCGCTCACTTCAGATCGCTCCTGCTGGTCGATCAGCCACCCGCCAACACCGACTGGGCATTCTTGATCGTGGTGTCGATGACGTCCCTGACCTTGGCGAGAACCTCCGCGTTCGCCTCCAACGCGCGCTGCTGATACGCCGTCTCCACCGTGGCCATCGTGCTCACCAGGTCGGTCTGCTCCTTGCAGGTCACATCCGCTGTGGCAGTGGCGATCTCTTCGTCGCTCGCGACCTCCCCCGACCATCTCGGGTCGTTGTTCGCATTCTGGGGGCTGTCGTAGTGAAAACCTTTATCCGCCATACATGTGCGCCATTGCGCGAACGAATTCACCACGCGCGAGTCGATCACCATTCGGTCATAGCTCTCGGTAGCCAAGTGATCCGCGATTGCAGAAACATTCGTGCCCGAGCCATCTCCCATGACAGCAGCGCCCTCCACCGTCGGTAGCTCGGGGACGCCGTTCGCGAGCTTCCTGCGTGCCTCGCCAAGGCAACCCCCCACGGGGATCTCTCGACCTTCGTGCATAGTTGAGCCTCTACCGGTGAGTAATGCGGTCTCCACCGGCGACCACTCGATGACTGAGCCGGATTTCGCCTTCGCTGCATCCGCCCAACGCGAGTGATACCCCAAGGTTGCGGCGTCGGAGATGCTCACCAACCAGTATCTACGCTCGTTGGGGGGCGGACCGGAGTCGGGCGAATCGGTTCCTATGTATTCGCCTGTGAACCCGAATTCCGCCATGCACTTTCGGACCAGAACATTCTCTGCTTGGAGAACCTCCACTATGGGGGTAGTGACATAGGCATCCAACGGGAGGGTGAAATTGCGCATATCGCCAGGCTCGACACGCGAACCCAGCGCAGGCTCGCCAGAATCCACACCGGAATCAGAACTGCACCCTCCCACACCCGCAATGATGGATACGGCCACGAGAACACGCAGGCGAGCGGATCGCTGCCAACTTCGATTCATAGTGATTTCTTTCCACAAATGATATGCCGATGCGTGATTTGAGCGAACATTGACGGCTCAGTAGTGCGAGGAGAACCTGTCGTTATTTCCGTATCCTACGTAGCTGTATTCCGTTCCTGCTGGGACGTTCAAATATGGTCCACCATAATTGATGTCATGGTGGAAGTTGTACCACCCGCCGTTATAATTCTTGATGGACGACACCGCGTCCCATAGTCGATAGGTGTTATTGAAATAGCGCCCATTGTACGAACTAACCGAATTTGTAGAGGAAGTAACCCAAGACCCTCCCTGGTAGCCGGCGTGGTCGTAGAGGCTGAGGTACGCACTCGCTGGAGCGATGGAAACGCCCACCAGTCCAGCCGTAAACACCACCGCAGTTGCGAGACGGAGCAATAAACGAGCAGGTGGGGCGGTCAGGTTGCGGCGGGTGCTCGATGTGCGCGTGGATTGGGGACTCATCATATGCCCTTTCGGTGGACTTGCCTGGTCGAATTTCTCTGCAAAATTTAACTAGAAACTGCAGGTCAAAATATATCTTCGAAGCATCAATAGCAGCAGGCATCTTTTTGTGCCTACATTTACTATCGCGAAAGCAGTTAATAGCAATAATTGCATACCTAGAGTGGCTGATCAATGCTATTGGAAAATATCCGGATATGTACGAAATTGGGTATATGTCCGTATGCGGAACTGTTTGATCTGTTCTTCCTTGGAGACCATCTTGTTGGTTTCCGATACAGCCCTGTCGATTTCGGCGTGCAGGCCGTGA
>NZ_BAAILK010000035.1:655589-679117 GCF_054589475.1 Rhodococcus sp. no. 34 | reverse complement strand
ACGAGCTCGAGATCGGAGACTGATACTTCCTGGGGCAGGCCTTTCTGCTCCCGCCACGCCCGAAGTGCGGTGACGGTGCATGCACCAACGGTCCAGATCGCGTTGTCGAGAAGCACCCACTCGGAACGCGTCGATGCCATGATCGCCACGCGATCCCCCAGGGTGATACCCGAGGCGATCAACCCTGCCGCAACAGCTGTGACCTGCTCCGCGAATTCTGCCGCGGTGACATCAGCCCACTGCCAGTTCACAGCACTTCTTGCACGCGACGAAGTCCGGTGACTCGTCGGCGTAGCGAAACACGTTATCGGCCAGAGACATCCGGCTCGGCACGGTCAAAGTGACTGGTGAGGTGAGAGCGCGCATGTCTGTCGATTCCCTTCGAGGGGCAGCTCGCGGCAGTCTCCCGCCGAGTTCGACGAATGTTAGACACACGTATCTCACTGTGTCGAGTGCTGCCTCCGCGTTGCGCGCAACGTCCGGCCCGCCGAGCCTAAGAAGTACCGGGTTCGTCGACGTCGATCAGGTCGACATCGTCCAACTCCCATTCTTTCGACATCACTTCGGGCCCGACACCGTAGAAGCGGAACATCAACTCGAACGTGTCCGAGTCGCCGGTTGCGATGGAGTTCGACTCCAGGCCGGGGATTTCCTTCGGTCCGAAGTACACGTCGATGGACCCGTCGTCGTTGACCTTCACTCCGGGGGTTTGAGAGGAAACCGAGAACTTCGTAGCGTGACGGATGAAGGTGTGGTCGTCGCCGTCATACATTGTCACGGACCAGTATTGGGAGACAGGTACGCCCGCCGGAACGCGCATCCTGTACGTGCGATCGGAGTGAAACAGATTGCCCGCGCGATCTCGAATGTTCACAAGGTAAAACTGCCCGACGCCCAACCGTTTGAGACCGATGAAGGCCATGTGATAAACCACGGCGCGGTCGGTATACGGGTAGACTTCGCCGTTCGCGAAGTTGCGATTCTGTCCTTCGATGAAATCGCGCCCGGCTGGAAAGAACCATTGTCGGCTTTCGAAGAACGACGGTTCGCGCTCATACAGTTCTCGCAGCCACTCGTGTGCTTCCTGTATCGCGCTCTCCAGCAGCGCGATCCGCTGGGGCGGCGGGCTGAACGGCCGTCCGCGTTCGATGCCGATCGTCTTCAACATTTCCGCGAAGGCGCGATCACGTGAAAGCCAGGGCTCGGCCTGCACCGTGCGGTCCAACGCTTCCCAATATCGGATGTCGTACGGAATCCGCGTGTCGACCAACTGGCCGCGCAGATCTCTCCTCGCCGTCGACTGCGGATTGTCCGCCTCGGCGAGCGGATAGATGCCAATCCTGTTGCAGTACTCCAATCCTGAGTCGAGGGCGGCCTGAGTCGGGGAGGGGAGCACCGATCGCAGTAGTGCGTATACCCGATTCGTATCGGATTGCAGCACAACGTATCCTTCGGGAATTCGGCCGTCGTAGCCGGGCGGTAGGACGAGATAACGAGCGCCCCTGCTTTCGTCGGCGCCGAACTTCCCCACGTCTTCGAGCGGTACCTGCCAGACGTTGCACACGCTGCCGTTGAGTACGTGATCATCGGATCCTGCCGGGATGTCTATGACCATCGGGCCGTCCCGCCCCGGGTCTATGAAGGCCATCTAGTAGATCAGGTCCGGATTTGGCGTCAACGTTTGGTTCTTCCAGTCCAAAAGACCCGACCAGAATAGGAATTCGTTCCTACCCTCTGGCGCCATCTTCGAGCGCATGATCTCGTAGTTCACTGCGGCCATCCCCCAGACCGCTGTCTCGACGGCCCGTCGGTGAATCCCGCGCTCGATCGCATTCCCGTCTGTTTGATTCGACATTCTCGAACCTCTCCTCGTTCCGACTGGGGCGTTGACGCTCCCCACAGCCTGGCTGCTCCCGGCGCATCGCGACTCACTCGAAACGGGTGATGTGCAGGTAGGGATTATTCGGTTCGAGCTCGAGAGGGGTACTGAGAAGGTGACACCCCGTAATGCGTCTTGAACGCGGTACTGAGATTGAACGCATCCGAATACCCGGTCTTCTTTGCCAAACGATCCAATGTGAGCGATGGATCGACGATCAGCGAATCCGCGACCAAGGCCAGCCTCCACCGGCGTAGATGTTGCATCGGGGGTTCACCGACGGAACTTTTGAATTCAGAGACGAACATGGATCGCGACATGCCGGCAATGGCGCTCATCGCCGGCAGGGTCCATTTCTTCCCGGGATTCGAGTAGACCTCGCGCAATACGGCACTGATCGATTGACGGGGATCGTGCGACAGGTTCCCCACATTCCAACCGGCAGACCACTCCGCGAGCATCAGGCAGACAATCGATTCGAGGAGTCTGACCGCCGTGGATGGGAATCCTTTCCCATCGGCCCAGTTGTCGTGTTCCCGGGCAAGCGACTGCAGGACATGGGATACCGAGCTCACCTCTGAGGTTCTCGACGTCAAAAGATTCGGAAGATGATGCTCCAGAATCGAATACAGATTTCCTGCCGACTCGAAGGAGAATACGAGGACGGGTGGGCGACTGGACCTTTTCGTTCGATCCGAATCGCGATGTGGTTCGGACAGGCGAAAGTCACGGTCAGCGGGCAGGCACAGGATGCCGACCTCACCAGCGTGGAGCGCTGTAACTTCTCCGCGTGAAGCGGTAGATGTTATCTCGAGTGATAGTTCAGTATTGCTGAAAATAAGGAACTTTCGGGAGAATCCCACCTCGAATGTCGCCGACTCTGCAGACGCATCGAAGTCCTCGATGCCGGTGTTGGCGATGCCGGTGTTCGCGATATCGAAGCTCACGATACGAAATGCCGAGAGTGCGCTGTCTACGGGACTGAGCATCTCCTGATACTAGGCAAATGGAGAGTTGGAGGGGCGAAACGCAATCACATGGATCCTGAACCCGCGAGCATGGTGCGCTGACCGACGACGAAACTAGCGTTCAACCATGGCAAAAAGTAGAGAGATTTTGGTACTCGGAAGTACTGGCCAAACTGGTCGGATAGTGGCGGATTCACTGGAGAGCGAAGGACACGCGGTACGGCGAGCCTCCCGTTCGTCTCGGTCTACGCCCTTCGACTGGTTCACGCAGGACACGTGGCGGCAAGCAGTCGAAGGCGTCTCGCGCGCGTACGTGGTGCTGCCCGAAAGAGTGGTGGATTTTGGTGCCTTCGTGGACCTTTTGGAGAATTGCGGCGTGGAGCACGCAGTTGTTCTGACCGCTCGAAACCCATCCGTCAGTGGTGACGGCATAGCTGTCGGGGCCGAATTCGCGTTTGCCCAGTCGGCGGTGAAGAGCACTTTCCTTCAACCGAGTTGGTTCGCGCAGAATTTCACGACGGGTATGTTCGCGGGACAACTTCAGGCCACCGGCACATTGAGGCTCCCGGCGGGAACCGGTTCGGAGCCGTTCATCGATTACCGAGACATCGCAGAAGTGGCCTCCTCCATCCTTTCGATGGACGACCCTTCACCGAGCGGTCCTTTGCCGCTGACGGGTCCGAAGTCCTACTCGTTCGAGGAAGCCCTCCGGGTTCTCGCCGATGTAACTGGCACGGATGCAGGGAGATTCGAATCGATCTCCGTTCTCGAATGGAAATCCGATGCAGCACGTATGGGAATTCCTGAATCCTTCGTGCAGTCGCTGACAAACCTGTTCGTTGCGATATCCAAAGGTCGTGACAATTACATTTCCAGCGGTGTGTACGAGGTGCTCGGGAGGGAGCCTCGTTCACTTTCCGACACTTTTCGTGATCACTCGAACCTGACGAGCTGATTATCGGCGACCACCGGATCGATAGGATGGGAATGAGCAAGCGACGAAGGGTGTAATTGTGGCGAGGGCGGTTGTTGTCGGTGCGAGCCGAGGTCTTGGTCGTGCTTTGATCGAGGGTCTGAGGAGCGATGGCGACGAAGTTCTCGGCATATCGCGTCGGCGTCCTGACGGGTTCGACGTCTCCGAGTGGATCGAAGCCGACCTGACCGATCCTGTTACGGCAGCGAATTCGATCGATCAGGAGCTTGTCGGTGGTGTAGATACCCTGATCTGCAACGTCGGAATTTGGGAAGGGGATGCCTTCACTTCCGATTATGCGTTCACAGATCAATCCGATGTCGAAATGCTCGAAATGATCAACGCCAACATCACGGCCACAATTCTCCTGCTCAAGCGCCTGATCCCGAGAATGATCGGCCGTCCTCGACCTCGGATCATCTTGACCGGGTCCACCTCGGGACTCCCGCGAAGCGGTAGGCCGGAGGTTGCGTTCGGTGCATCGAAGTTCGCGATCAACGGCATTGCCGACGCGTTGAGAGAGGGCTACCGGAAGGACAGACTCGCAGTGACTGTCCTTCATCTCGGATATCTCAATACAGAAGACGGACTCGACGTGCCCCGAGACGTCGCTGCCGCCAGGGGAGAGGGATCTCTGGTCCCGGTACATGACGTTGTGGATACGGTGCGCTCGATCTCGAGTTTGTCGTCTTCGACGTCAGTGCGGGAAGTAGTCCTCACTGCGATCGACGATCCGCGATTCTGATTTGCGGCTGTCGACTCAATCTGGTTGCTGACAGACGTATTCAGAGAATCTAAACCCCGATCAAGAAGTAAGCTCCGGTCAGATACGTCAGGGTGAGGCCCGCCAAGGCCCACGCCATGTACGGCCGAATGTAGAGGCGCCGCAGGCGGTGCAATCGCAGGGAGGCTCGCAAGAACGCGCCCACGGTCCCGAGCAGCAACATCAGGCTCGGGACGAAGACCGCCAGTCGGCGATCCTTCTGTGAGCACAGCAAGGTGTCGGTACCGAAGCATTCGCCCCGCCGGGAGCCCAACCAGACGATCGCGACAACAAGTGCCGCGGTAGCCAGAACGACGGACAGGCCGTACGTCAGGGTTCGCCTGTTGATTTTTCGCTCTCGACGCTGAATTACATCTGGTGTGTCAGAACTGTCGGTCATCACACCCCCTTTTCGAACATCGCACCTTACTTCGTGGATCGGCGGTGGGAGAGGGCGTACAGCACTACTCCGACGGCCAAGAGTAATGATGCGCGTAACCACGTCGCAGCGCTCTGCTGGGTGAGCAACGCAACGCACGTACCGAGAGCGAGGATCGGGAAGATGATCGGCGTTCGGAAGTGTTTGTGTTGCACTGTGTCACGGCGCAGAACCAGGACGGCGATGTTGGTGCTGATGAATACGAAAAGCAGCAGGAGTACCACCGTCTCCGCCAGGGCTGACAGCGGCCCGGTGACGCAGAGAGCCATGGCGACGGCGGTGGTCGCGATAATCGCCACCCAGGGGGTCCGTCGCTGCGGCAGTACCCGAGCGAAGACGCTCGGGAGCAAGCCTTCCGATGCCATCCCGTATGTCAGCCTGCTCGCCATGATCATTGTCAGCAGTGCGCCGTTGGCGACGGCGACCAACGCGATCAGGCTGAACAGGCGAGGCGGAACACCGACGTCGGCAGCTGACACAACTTCCAGCAGTGGCCCGGAGGATGCGGCAAGTTCGTCGGCGGGCAGGACCACTGAGACAGCCAGGCCGACAAGGACATAGGCGGCGCCGGCTGTCAGTAATGCTCCGAACAGTGCGCGTGGGTAGACCTTGCTCACGTTCTTCACTTCTTCGGCGACGTTCGCGGACGTTTCGAAGCCGACAAAAGAGTAGTACGCGAGGAGTGCCGCAGCCAGCACCGCGAGTGCAGGCGATCGACTGTCGTCGAACTCCACGACGCGGCTCAGGGTTCCGTCGCCGCGCCCGAGAACTATGCAAGCGAGGACGACAACGAGGACGAGCCCGGTGACCTCCAAGACTGTCATGACGACGTTGGCGCGCATCGACTCCTTGATGCCTCTGGCATTGAGAAGTCCCACCAGGAGCAGGAAGACGAGCGCCGCTGGAACGGTTGGGACGTCGATGAAGGCTTTGAGATAGTCGCCCGAGAATGCGAGGGCGAGTCCTGCTGCACTCGTGACACCGGCCGCCAGCATCGAGAAGCCGACGAGGAATGAGATCAGTGGTTTCCGATACGCCCGTTGGGCGAATACTGCTGCACCGCCCGCTCGAGGATATTTGGTGACCAGTTCGGCATACGACGTTGCTGTCAGCAATGCCATGACGAGCGCTACGAGCAGTGGTACCCAGACGGCTCCACCAACTTCACCGGCGATGACGCCCACCAATGCGTAGATACCGGCGCCCAGGACGTCTCCGAGGATGAACACGAAAAGGAGTGGGCCGGTTATAGCCCGAGTGAGAACGTTCTTACTGCCGCCTTCATCTCCGCCTGCGGTTTCGTCCACGTTCTCGGCACCCGCGGCGCGTCGCATATGCAAGGTTCGTCCTGTCTTCATGGTGACGTGCCGCCACCTCAGGAGCAGACATGTACCCAGTGGTCGAAGTTTCAAACGTGGGTCGCTCGCCTTCTCGTGCTTTGCTTGTAGGTGAATCGCAGAAATAGTGACTGGAGGACGACGTGGCTGAAACGACGGTTGCCGCGGTGATGGACGAGCTGGCTGCGCTCGAGGATCCGAAGGCGCGCGCGGTGAACGAGAAACACGGTGACGATCACGGTGTGAACCTTTCAAAGCTGCGCGCAGTTGCGAAGCGATTGAAGACTCAGCAGGAACTCGCACAACAGCTTTGGGCAACGGGCGACACCGCAGCGAGACTGCTTGCCCTTCTGATCTGCCGCCCGAAGGTGTTCGAGCGTGACGAGTTGGACGTCATGTTGCGTGAGGCCCGTACTCCCAAGGTGCAGGACTGGCTCGTCAACTACGTGGTGAAGAAGAACCCGCACGCGGAGGAATTGCGGGTGGCCTGGACCGTAGACTCCGATCCCGTGGTTGCCGGCGCCGGCTGGGCCCTCACTACCGAGCGCGTAGCGAAGACGCCTGAGGGCCTTGATCTTTCAGGATTGCTCGACGTCATCGAGGCGGAGATGAAAGATGCTCCTGATCGCCTGCAATGGGCGATGAACCACTGCCTGGCTCAGATCGGGATCGAACATGCCGAGTTCCGGGCCCGCGCAATCGACATCGGTGAGCGTCTGCGAGTGCTCGAGGATTACCCGACGCCCCCGAACTGCACCTCGCCGTTTGCGCCCATCTGGATCGCGGAAATGGTGCGACGACAGGCCGCCGAGTAGAGAGGTCAGCGCTTCTCGCGGCGGCCTGGTGACGGCAAGCGTCAGTTACGCGATTATCGGCGCTCGGAGCTATCGGGTCGCAAGACTGTTCGGCGTGTTGTCCCTTCCTGTGGCTACCTCGACCGTGAAGCCTTCATTTCGAGAATCGTTTCGCGGAAAGCGATGTGCAACTACGGAGCAGAGAATCTCCCCTGCGCGGACGGCCACGTTCGACAGAAGCGACGCAGTCAAACCGTGTGTCTTTTCGGTGCCGCCTTGCAGGTAAATGCCCGCCCGGACTTCCGGTTTCGTGGTGAGGCGGTAATCCCGCGTCACTTCCGTCGCCGAATCACCCACGGGCGCGAGGTCACCGAGGATCTCTCTCAGCGGCATCGGCGTGAACCCGGTTGCGAGCACGACAGCGTCGCAGGAAAGCGTTTCGGTGACGCCGTCGAGAGTGCTGCGAACGCTGACGTCGATACCGTCCTGGCCTTCGATCACGTTCGTGATGTACGACGCCTTGCGCATGAACAAGCGCCGCTTGCCGCGGACAATCTCCTGGTACTCGGTCGTGTAGAGCTCGTTGATCAGCTCGATGTCGACGACGGAGTAGTTGGTTCCCTTGTGAAGGGAGAGGAGGCGCTCCCGTTGTTCCGGTGTCGTGGCATGCAATTCGTCGACGGTCGAGGGGTCGAAAATCCGGTTGGCGTACGGGCTGTCGTCGGCGGGGCTGTAGCCGTAGCGAGAGAAGACGCTGTGCACCTCGGCATTCGGATAGTGCCCGTGCAGGTACTGCACTACCTCTGCGGCGCTCTGTCCGGCTCCGAGTACGACGAAACGCTGATGGCGCAGTTCTGGGAGGTTCTGGAGGTGAAACAGGAACTGGTGATTGTGGAAGCACCGGGGTGACGGGGCAGCCCATTCAGGCAGCCGCGCCCGCAGACCCGCACCGACCACGACGTTGCGTGTCCGCAGGATCTCGCCCGCGGACGTCTCGACGCTGAACTCGTCGACTGTGCCGCCGGAGGATCTGGATCCGGTGATCCCAGTTACAGTGGCGCCGTATTGGACGTCGGCGTCGACTCGATCGGCCGCCCACCGGAGGTAGTCGTCGAACTCGTGGCGAGTGGGGAAAAAGGTTTGGTGATTGACGAAGTCCACAAGTCGACCCTTGTCGAACAGGTAGGTGAAGAAACTGTAGGAACTCGTGGGGTTCCGAAATGTCACCAGATCCTTCGGGAACGCGATCTGCATCGTCGCTCCGTCGAGGAGCATGCCTGGATGCCAGGCAAAGGCGAGTTGTCGTTCGACGAAGCGGGCGCTGATGCGATCGGCGGGGATACATGTCGCGTTGTGTTCCTCGATTGCAATGGCCAGCGCCAGGTTCGAAGGTCCGAATCCCACCCCGACGATGTCGAGTGCGTCGGGTGTCGAATCTTCCTTCGTCCGAGCCGAAGTCATGGCATCAGTCCATCCTCGCCGTTGACGGCGGTCCGAATATGTCGTCGGCCTCATCTCTCGGCCAAGTGGTAGTGCAGCCTAACCTGATTTCTCGATCCCGTGGGTGTGCGAACTATGCCGGATCCACGCTCCGCAGTCTCGGACGGATGTCCATGACCGTTTCCGCGAAAGCGCCTGTACAGCAAGGATTGTCTCCAGTCCTGGGGGTTTGCCGCAGGCTGTGACGGATTGTGTTCGATCGGTCCCGTTCGGTGGAATTGGTGCTACCCACCAATTGCTTGGGATAGGCTACCCTTCTGGGCGTGAATCGAATCATGCTCTCAGGGAAGATCCACCGTGCAACCGTCACACAGGCCGATCTGCACTACGTCGGATCGGTCACGATCGACGTAGATCTCATGGAGGCGGCCGATTTGCTCGAGGGGGAACAGGTCCACATAGTCGACATCGACAACGGCGCGCGGCTGGAGACCTATGCGATCGCCGGCGCGCGGGGTTCTGGCGTAATCGGCATCAATGGCGCTGCTGCGCACCTCATTTCACCAGGTGACCTGGTGATCATCATGTCCTACCGACACCTCGACGACCGCGAGTTGGCCGATTTTGTGCCCCGAGTAGTCCACGTCGACTCGACGAACACGATCGTCGAGTTGGGATCGGATCCAGCCGAGCCGGTTCCCGGCGCCCAGGACCAGTACGCCAGTCGCTGACAGTCGGGTCGCTGAACTTCACGCGTGGTTCGGAATCTAGTCTTTTTCTTTACTTTTTCATGGGGATTACGAGGGATCGAAGGGTTGGGCTGTGCAGCGACAGGCGACAGGGATGGACGACGTTCGAGCAGTCGTGGCGGAGGCAATAGGTGTCGCGCCGTCCACAGTCGATGACCATGCGAATCTCTTCGAACTCGGCCTCGAATCGCTGGTCGTCATGCGGTTGGTGGGGAAGTGGCGCCGCAGCGGGCTGACCGTGACGTTTGCCGATCTGGCCGAGGTTCCGACTGTTGCACACTGGTCGACGATCCTGACCGAGACGAACGAAGTCGAAGCGGCCCCGACGGCATCGGACGTCCGCGCGGGCAGCGACGCTGCCTTCGATCTCGCAGTCCTGCAGCACGCCTACTGGGTGGGTCGCGGTCACGACCAGCTTCTCGGCGGCGTCGCCCCTCACCTCTATACCGAATTCGACGGTCCGATCGTCGATCCCGAACGGCTTCGAAGCGCCTTGGCGACGGTCACCGCGAGGCATGGAATGCTGCGCGCCCGGATTACCGACAACGGGCAGCAGATAATCCTGCCGAGCCTCGATCGCACCCTGCTCACCGTCGCCGATCTCACCGCAGCTGCTGAGTCCGAGATCGACGCCCACCTCGACGCCACTCGTCATCGACTTTCCCACCAGATGCTCGACATCGAAGCCGGGGAAGTCTTTTCGGCCGAGCTGACCGTCCTGCCTGGTGGTCGGTCGAGACTTCATCTCGACGTCGACATGATCGCCGGGGACGCCGTGAGCTACCGAATCCTTCTCGACGACATTGCCCGGGTGTACGGCGGGGAGACACTGCCTCCCCTCGGATACGACTACGGGAACTACCTCGCCGATCGTCCGGCGGAACGCCGCGAATCCCGTTCTGCTGCACAGTCCTACTGGCAGGGCCGCCTCGAAGAACTGCCGGGCGCGCCGACTCTGCCGCTGGTGGACGGGGATTCCGGTTCCGCCGCCGCGACCCGGCTGTCGTTCCACCTCGACGCCGACGGATACGACCGGTTGCGCATTGCTGCCCGAGTCAACGGAGTGACGCCGGCAGTCGCGGTGGCCACGGCGTTCGCCGAGGTAGTCGGCGCGTGGTCTCGCGAATCCCGTTTCCTGTTGAATGTTCCGATGTTCGACCGCGCCGACACTCACCCGGACGTCGCAGCGCTGGTCGGCGACTTCTCCAGTTCGGTGATGCTCGACGTCGACCTCACCGAAACCGTGTCCTTCCTCGATCGTGCCAAGGCAGTTCAGGCGACCCTCCATGCGGACGCCGCACATGCCGACTACTCCGGTGTCGAAGTTCTACGGGATCTGAGTCGTTCACGGGGAGAACAGGTTCTGGCACCGGTGGTGTTCACCAGTGCGCTGAGTCTTGGGGAACTCTTCCATCGCCGGGTCCGAGACACGTTCGGCGATCCGGTATGGATCATCTCTCAAGGACCTCAAGTGGTTCTGGACGCACAGATCACCGAACTCGACGGCGGACTCCTCGTCAACTGGGACATCCGCGCCAACGAATTCCTTCCCGGCGTGCCGGAGGCGATGTTCGGCGCGTTCGAACATCTGGTGTCCGCTATCATCGACGGCGGAAAATCATTCTGGGACAATGCGGTTCCTGCCCTCGGCGCGCATACCGAATCGTGGAACCCAGCCGTGATCGAGGTGCCGGCACCGGAATTCCCGAATACGACCTCGGCACTGCTGCATGCCGCATTCTTCGAGAGGGCTGCAACCACTCCGGACGCGGTGGCGCTGACGTGGGCGTCGGGCATCACGATGACGTACGGGGTGCTCGCCGACAGCGCTCTGCGTGTGGCGGCGGCACTCGCCGGGGCCGGAATCGCGGTCGGTGACACCGTCGGAATCACCCTGCCCAAGGGTTCTGACCAGGTCGTCGCAGTCCTGGGCGTCCTCGCGGCTGGGGCCGTGTACGTACCGGTGGGCGTGGATCAGCCACGCTCGCGCGCAGACCTCATCGCCGACGCCGCAGGATTCCGCACGGTAATCGGGCGGGACTTGTCCGTAGCTGCGGCCCTTGCGCACGATCCGATCGCCCAGCCGCATCTCGGATCCCCCGACGACCCGGCGTACATGATCTTCACCTCGGGATCGACCGGTCGCCCCAAAGGCGTCGTGGTCCCTCATGTCGCGGCTATGAACACGATCGGTGACATCGTCGACCGGTACGTCTTGGACGAGTCCTACCGTCCACTGTGCCTGTCCGAGTTGGACTTCGACCTGTGCACCTTCGACCTGTTCTCGTGCCTGTCCGTCGGAGGCACAGCCGTGCTGATCGAGGAACACGAACGGCGCGATCCGCAGCGCTGGGCGCGGATGATCGTCGAGCACCGAGTCAGCGTCCTCAGTTGCGTACCACCGCTGCTCGACATGATCCTGTCCACTGGCATCGATCTCGGAGCCACGTTGCGAGTGGTGATGCTCGGCGGGGACAAGGTGACAACCGACCTGTACCGTCGGCTGACTGCAGCGGTGCCTGGATGTCGGTTCGCCGGACTCGGCGGCGCCACCGAGACCGCGATCCACAACAGCATCTGCGAGGTGCGGACCGTGGATCCGCGCTGGCGCACGGTCCCGTTCGGAACTCCGCTGCGGAACATGGAGTTCCGCGTGGTCGACAGACACGGCCGTGACGTTCCCCAGTGGGTCGGCGGCGAACTGTGGGTGTCCGGCATCGGCCTGGCCACCGGCTATCTCGACGACCCGCAACGCACGGCAGAACGGTTCGTCCAAGCATTTGGTCGTCGCTGGTACCGCACGGGCGACCTCGTTCGCTACGTCGAAGACGACATGGTCGAATTCATCGGCCGCATCGACAACCAGGTGAAGATCAACGGTTTCCGGATCGAACTCGGCGAGGTCGAGTCCGTGATGAACCAAGATCCCGATATCGTCTCTGCTGCTGCTGCTCTCGACGTCTCCGGTTCACCGAGTTTGGTTGCTGCCGTCGTTCTCGTGGACGGCGCTACGGCATCCGTCGACAAAATTCTCGACCGTCTGTCCACTGCACTTCCGGCACACATGGTGCCCGACCGGATCGTAGTCACCATCGCGCTGCCGGTCACGATCAACGGCAAGATCGACCGCGACGCAATAGTCGCCGCCGCCCGCACCTTGTCCGACACACAACGCCGCGCCGATCACGTAGCTCCTCGGACGCCCCTGGAGGAGACCATCGCCGATGTGTGGCGTTCGGTGCTCGGCGTCGACCGCGTCGGTGTCACGGACACTCTCTTCGCGCTCGGTGGTGACTCGGTCCTGGCCACCACGATCGTCGCGCGACTGCGCGACCGTCTGAATACGGACGCGATAACCGTGCGGATGGTGTTCGCGGCGCCCACCGTAGCCGGCCTCGCTGCTCGGATCGACGCATCGGGCGGGCTCACGGAACGGGCGGCGACAGTCGCATCGGATGCGCCGCTGCTCAGCCTGACCAACGACGACCACGATGCAATCGCCGACCGGTTCGGTGACGTCGAGGACATCTGGCCACTCTCACCGCTCCAACGTGGGCTGTACTACCAGATCAGCCTCGACCCGGCCGCGGCCCTGCTGTACGCGGTGCAGAACGTCGCCGCCCTCGACCGGCACCTCGACGACGCACGCATCAACGCTGCAGTGTCCACCGTGATCGCGGAAAACCCGACCTTGCGAGCAGCATTCACGGTCACCGCCCTCGGCGAACCGGTGCAGGTGATCCGTCGCCGAGTCGACGCCGCCGTCCGTGTGGTCGACCTGACCACACACACCGACGCCGATCAACAGGTGATCCGCGAGCTCGCTGCGGACCGGGCGGTGGGATACGACGTCGATGCGCCGCCATTGTTCCGAGTGACCGTCCTGCACTTGCCAGGCAATGAAGACCGGTTGGTCGTCAACTACTGGTTCGGGGCCTTCGACGGCACCTCGTCGTGGCTGCTGGCAGACCGTATTCTCGATCTCCACGACAACCGCGCCGCGCCGGCTCCGGAAACGAGCTACCGAGATCATCTCGCGTGGCTGACACGACAAGACCGCACCGCATCGTCGGCGGCGTGGCGAGATATGTTCGCAGACTTCGATTCTCCGACCCTGCTTACCAACCGCACCGCTGATCGCGCAGGGGCACCGTTGCCGCAGCGCCTCGAACGGCTCCTGCCAGGCGCCACCTCGGCTCGTCTGGCCGACATTGCCCGGACCGCCCAGGTCACTCCGTTCACCCTTCTCGCCGCTGCATGGGGAGCGGTCCTGACAGCGGTCACCGGACGCGCGGACGTCGTATTCGGCACCGCGCTGTCCGGACGCCCGATCGAGGTCGCGGGCAGTGACCGGACGATCGGTGCCTTCATCGACACTGTTCCGGTGCGCGCGTTCGGTCGTGGATCCGACACTGCGGCGACTCTGGCGAGACGGATCCAGGATCAGCGGCTCGATCTGATGCCCCACGATCATCTCGGGCTCGGCGCCGTTCAGAAGGCGATCGGACTCGGAGAGTTGTTCGACACGCTTCTGGTTCTGCGGAATGCGGCCGCTCACGATACGGGTACGGCACCGCGCCTGAGGCATCTGTCGACCGTCGACGGCTCGGAATTCCCGATCTCCATCGCCGTCGACCCCGGTGACCGACTCAATCTCAGCGTCACCTATCTGCCGGATCTGGTCGACGAGTCCACCGCCCGCGATCTGCTCGACCGATTCCACGACGCCCTCGAGACGATCGCCGACGAACCTGATCGGCCGCTCGCCCGGTGGGCAACTCGTCGAATTCCCAGTTACCCGAGCCTGACTGGCATTCCCGACATCACGATTGCCGAGCTACTTTCCGAACGAGCCGAACTCGATCCGGACCGGACTGCGGTAGTTCTGGGCGAGGAGTCGGTGACCTTCGCTGAACTCTCCTCGCGTATCGACTCGTTCGCTGCTGCACTGATCCGCCGGGGAGCCGGGCCCGAACGTATCGTCGCGCTCGCTCTGCCGCGCACCGTGGAGACAGTGGTGGCCTTGTTCGCGGTGCTGCGTACGGGGGCGGCCTATCTGCCGCTCGAACTCGATCACCCCACGGACCGCCTGAACGTGATACTCGCCGACGCACAGCCGACAATTCTTGTGAGCACCAGTGCCGTCGTTTCGCGGCCGTTTGTCACCGACGCCGATGTAATGGTGATCGACGATGTCGAAACCGCGGCAGAACTACGCGCCGATCGGGTGCTGACGGCCGCCGACCAGGTGGCATTCGCCCCCGGCGTCCAGGGCAGGCTCGAGCATCCCGCGTACGTCATCTACACCTCCGGGTCGACGGGGGCGCCGAAGGGTGTCCTGACGCCCTATCGGGGCCTGACAAACATGCAACTCAACCACCGCAGCAAGATTTTCGAACCCACGATCGCCGCCGGCGGTGGCAGGACGTTGCGTATCGCCCACACCGTCTCGTTTTCCTTCGACATGTCGTGGGAGGAACTGCTCTGGCTCGTCGAAGGCCACGAGGTGCACATCTGCGACGAGGAACTACGCCGCGACGCACCACGTTTGGCGGCGTACTGCGCGCAGCAGAATATCGACGTCGTCAACGTCACTCCGACATACGCTCAGCTCCTACTCGACGAAGGCATCCTCGACGGTGACCGCCGGATGCCGCTGGTGCTTCTCGGCGGCGAAGCAGTCCCGGACTCGTTGTGGTCCAGGCTTCTTCGCGAACCGGGCGTGGAGGGCTACAACCTGTACGGGCCCACGGAGTACACGATCAACGCTCTCGGCGGGGGAACAAGCGACAGTGAGACGGCGACCATCGGGTCTCCGGTCACCGAAACCCACGCCTACGTCCTCGACCCCTGGCTGCGCCCGGTGCCGGACGGCACGATCGGGGAGCTGTATCTGGCCGGAGCCGGTCTCGCGCGCGGCTACCTCGGCCGGTTCGACGCTACCGCAGCACATTTCGTGTCGAATCCGTGGATCGACGGTAGTCGGATGTATCGGACCGGCGATCTGGTACAAGTGCGTCCGGACGGACTTTTCGACTACTGCGGCCGCGCCGACGATCAGGTCAAGATCCGCGGCTATCGCGTCGAGCTGGGTGAAGTCGAGGCGGCAGTCGCTTCGTGCCCGGGTGTTGGGTCCACGGTGGTCCGAGCGATCACCGCATCGGCGACCGGTACCCGCCAACTGACCGCATACCTCGTCCCCGACGGGACCGTCGAACCGGAAGAGCTGTTCACTTCCGTCCGAGATCGCCTCGCGTCACGGTTGCCGGACTACATGGTGCCGACGTCGTTCGCGCTACTCGAACGAATCCCGATGACCGTCAACGGGAAACTCGACGTTCGCGCCCTGCCGGAGCCCGACACCGGCGGTAGCAATTACCAGCCTCCGCGCAGTCCGGTCGAAACCGTTCTGTGCGAGATCGTCGCTCGCATCCTGGGCGTCGACCGGGTCGGTATCGACGACGACTTCTTCGGGTTGGGTGGGGACAGCATCACCTCCCTCGCCGTGGCGTCTGCTGCTCGGAGCGCCGGCATCGGCCTCACTCCTCGCGCGATCATGCAGAAGCGCACGGTGCGACTGTTCGGGACCGAGCTGACCGTGGAAGAGAACCCGGCGGCCGAGGAACCTGCCGCCGTGACGAGCGCCGAGGTGACGGACCTCAGCGCCGACGAACTCGACGAGTTCGAGAACAGCCTGTGAACGCACAAGCCCGGGCCGAAGCCACAGCAGGCCGATCGAAGATCCTCGAAGTCCTGCCCCTGACGCCGCTTCAAACCGGAATGTATCTGCAGTCAACGCTGGCGCCACCGGAGAGCGATCCCTATCTGTCGCAGACGGTGGTCACGTTCCGGTCGCCGGTCGACGCCACGATCCTCACCGCGAGTATCACGGCAATGCTCGATCGCTACCCGCACCTGAAAGCTGTTCTCCGGCAGCGGAGCAACGGAGCACTCGTGTGGGTAGTGCCTCGGGCGACGGTGCCCGAGATCTCGCTGGCGACGGGAGCGGGCCCCGACGAAGCGCGAGCTGCCGATCGCGTTGCCGGGTTCGAATTCCTGCAGCGCCCGCTGATCCGGTTCACGATCGTCGATCGGGTACTCGTGATCACCTACCACCACAGTCTGATGGACGGCTGGTCGGAAGCCCTGTTCGTTCGCGAACTGCTGAGCGTCCACGACGCGGGTGGCACGGCCGAACGACTCGATCCCCCTGCCCAATTCGGAACCTTTCTCGGGTGGGCGGCGACGCGAGACGTCGATGCCGCCCGCATCGGCTGGGCCGACTACCTCGACGGCCTGGACGCACCCACCCTCGTCGCGTCCGGCACCGAAGTGGTGGAGAGTGTCCCGATTCGGCTGGACGTCGTTCTCCCGCATGCTCTGGGCGAGCGGGTCACGTTGTGCGCCAAGGACGCCGGGGTGACGGTCAATGTGGTGGTTCAGCTCGCCTGGGCGCTTGTCCTCTCCTCCCTGACCGGCAGGCGCGACGTCGTCTTCGGGATGGCCGCATCCATCCGTCCGTACGACCTGCCGGGTGCCGCCTCGATCGTCGGTCTGCTGCTCAACACCGTCCCGGTGCGCGTGCGGGTCGATCGGACCGTCACTACCCGTGATCTACTCGCCCACATCCAGTCCGGACACCTCGACCTCGACGACCACCGACATCTCGGCCTGTCCGACATCGCCCGCACCGTCGGTCATTCGACGCTGTTCGACACGACTGTGGTCTACCAGAACTATCCCAGTGCAGTTCCGGACGACGACGCCAGTGTCGACGACGTCGCTGTGCTCGGTGCACCGATGAGTTTCCCCCTCGCCCTGGTCGCGGGGCCCGATCCCTCTCTGTGGGCGTTTGTCGTCTACCGACCCGAATCGATCCCGGCCGACGTCGCATCCACTGTGGCAACGCTGTTCACGGACCTGCTCGACGAGCTGACTGCCGATTCGGACGTACCTGTGTCGCGGGCGCTCGCGAACGCGCGGACAAGCACAGAGGTCCGCGACACAGGCCAGATCGTCACCATACCGAGTCTGGAACAGCAACTGGCGCACAGGTTCGCGGAGTCCGCAGCCGAGGTGGCGATCGTGTCCGGTGCGGACACCCTGACCTACGCCGAGTTGGCGATTCGTGTCGCTGACTTGTCGGCGGCACTGCGCGATGCCGGGACAGGGCCGGAATCCACTGTTGCAGTCGCTGTCCCACGCGGACCCGACATGGTCGCTGCACTCCTTGCCATCCTCGACGTCGGTGCGGCGGTGGTACCGATCGACATCCGGTACCCGCGAGATCGCATCGAGTACCTTTTGGCTGACGCGAATCCCCACACGATGATCGTCGACCCCGACACCAGCACCCTGCTCAGCGCACTGGTACCCGCGACCACGCGCATCACGACCACCGAGATCCCTCAGGACTGTGGGCAGGCGCCTTTCGTCTCCGAGTGGACCAGGAATTTGCCCGCGTACCTCGTCTACACATCCGGCTCGACCGGCGCTCCGAAAGGTGTCCTCGGTACCCGAGACGGGCTGGCAAATCGTTTGCACTGGGCCGTGAATCGATGGGGTCAGCCACGTAGCCGTCTCGCGAAGAGTTCTCTGAGCTTCATCGACGGAACCACCGAACTCTTGACCGGTCTACTGGCCGGGCAACGTGTGATCGTGGCCCTCGACGACGAGTTCACCGACGCCTACGCGCTGGCCCGGTTGACCACCACACATCGAGCGGAACAGATGACGGCGGTCGGGTCCCTCGCCGCAGCGCTCTGTGATGCAGCCGCAGCCGACGTCTCAACTGTCACTCACTGGATCGTCAGCGGCGAAACCCTTACACCGGGTGTGATCGATTCGATCGCACAAGCCTGCCCTGCAACACATCTGACGAATTCCTACGGATCTTCGGAAGTGGTCGGCGACGTCGCCACTCATGACGTGCCGATTCCGCGCAATGATTCCCAGGCGGCCAGCGTCGTCGGTTCGGCAGTGCCGAACACAACAATCCGGGTCCTCGACGAGTTTCTCATTCCCGTTCCTCGCGGTGTGGTGGGCGAGATCTACGTCGCGGGAATTCAACTGGCTCGCGGCTACCACCGGGCGCCGACGGCGACAGCCACTCGATTCGTCGCCTACCCGGACGGCGCCGCGGGGGAGCGGATGTACCGCACCGGGGACCGCGGGAGACAGCTGCCGGACGGCGCTCTCGACATCGTGGGACGCACTGACCGGCAGGTCAAGATCCGGGGACATCGAATCGAGCTCGGGGAGATCGAAGCTGCCACCGCCGCAAGTGGACTCGTCGACGACGTGGCCGTGATCGCCGTATCCGACGCTGCCGGACGGCCGCGACTGGCCGGGTTCGTCGTTCCGAGTAGCAATGAAGCCGAGCGGGGCGCCGAGAAATCACACGTCGCCGACGCGATCGGCGACGAGATCAACGTGCGACTGCGTCAAGCTTTGCCGGAGTACATGATTCCTGCCGCGTGGATGGTATTGGCGGCGCTGCCGGTCACTCCCAACGGAAAGCTGGACCGGCTCGCTTTGGCCCGCATCGAGATCCCCACGACCTCGTCGGGCGGCGCCGCGCCACAGTCTGCGACCGAACTGGCGCTGGCGGCAATCATTGCCGACCTCGTGGGGATCGACGTTTCCGAGATCGCAGCTGCCGACGACTTCTTCGCTCTGGGGGGCGACAGCATCGCGGCCATCACGTTCGTGCACCACGCCGCCCGTGAGGGGATCGTGCTGAGCACGGCGGACGTCTTTGCCAGGCGCACTGTCGCTGCAATCGCTGCGTGCGCGGACGCCGCAGTTCCACGTAGCGCGCAGCCGGTGGGCAGCGGAGCCGCTCCCCTGATCGAGCTCGACGAGACCGAACGTGCCGAACTCGCAGCCTCGGGAACCGATATCGACGACGTTCGTCCAGCAACCGCTTTGCAACAGGGTATTGTCTTCCAATCGCTGACCGCAGCCGAGGGCTCGGACGAAATATACATAATTGCAACACAATTCGAAATCGACGGTGTGCTCGAAGGTGGTCGATTCGAGCAGGCGCTGCATGCGCTTCTCGATCGCCATCCGAGTCTGCGATCGACGTTCACGACCCTGCAATCTGGTCGCACGGTCGCTGTACTCCGACCACATCGCGACATCGAGGTGCGCCGATACACCGTCGACTCGCTCGACGGTCCGCAGGCGGAGTCTCTGATCGCAGCGGACAGACGCACCTTCGACATCGAGGACTCCGTCCTGATCCGCGTTACCGTGCTCGACGAATCACCGGTCCGCCACCGGGTGGTCCTGACGATGCATCATCTGCTCGTCGACGGATGGTCGATGGGGACCGTCGGCACAGACCTGTTCCGCCTGTACCAGGGTCGGACCCTCACTGCCCCGGCTTCGTTCGACGACTACCTGCGGTGGTTGACCTCTCGCGACAGCGCTGCGGCGACCACCGCGTGGCGGAAGGTGCTCGGTCGCGATCCCGAGTCGCCTGGAAACCCTGTCCGCCCCTGCCTGGTGTCCGACGCCGACGGCCGTGCCTCACGAGTCGCTGCCGAGGAGATCATCGTCGACTTGTCCGATACAAGGACCGGCAATCTCAAATCCTTTGCTGCTCGATCCGGGTCGACGCTCAGCGAACTGATGCACGCGGCCTGGGCCGTGGTACTCGCGGCCGTCACCGGGCAGAACGACGTCGTGTTCGGGTCGACGGTCTCCGGTCGACCCGCAGACCTCGACCGCTCGGCCGATATGGTCGGACTCTTCGTCAACACTGTCCCAGTGCGCGTGAACGTTCCGCCTGATGCGGCAGTGTCAGACGTTCTCGGTCAGCTTCGCGAGCAGACCGTGTCCGTCATGGACCACCACCACGTGGGCCTCGCCGACATTCAGCGGGTCGGTGGCGTCGGCCGGTTGTTCGACACCCTCGTCGTGTTCGAGAACTTCGCCGAAGCAGACACTGCCGGTATCGATTCCGCCGACTTCACGGTACGCGTCGGAGATTTTCACACGATGACGCACTATCCGATCACCGTGACCGTCTTTCCCGGAGACCGCTTGCGGATCGTCGTGGAGTACCGCCCCGATCTGGTGGAGCCCCGTAGCGCTGCCACGATGAGTGACGCCCTGCATGCGATTCTTGCGTCGATACACACCCCGACGGCTCGCCGTGTCGCCGATCTACCCCTGGTCGACACAGCAGAACACCGACGCATCGTGGGAGAGTTCGCCGGAACCGAATCCCCGTATCGAGGCGGCACGCTGGTCGAAGTCTTGGACGCGCAGTGCGCTCGCACACCAGAGTTGGTCGCAGTCACCGATGCCCGGACCACTCTCACGTTCGCCGCACTCGACACCCTCGCGAACCGTATCGCCCGAGCACTGCTGCGCCTTGGAGTGGGAGCCGAGGACGTCGTCGTCGTACCCGCAACGCGGTCTGCGCTCACTCTTGCCTCCATCGTCGCGGTGATGCGGTCGGGGGCTGCATACCTGCCGATCGAACCCGATGCCCCTGCCGAACGCACCCAACGCATCATCGACAGCGCTCGGCCCGTCGCGATCGTGACAACACCGGACGACCGCGCCGTCGACAATGCCTTGCTCGACGGATCGGTGACACTGGGGGCGTGCACGATCGTCGAGACTTCGACGCTCGCCGAATCCGAAGACGACCACCGCGTCGTCACCGACGCCGAACGACGCACCCCGCTGCACGCGGACTCTCCGGTGTACCTGATCTACACCTCAGGCACCACCGGCGTCCCGAAAGGTGTTGTCGTCCCGCATCGGGGATTGGCGAACCTGTACTTCAGTCACCGTGATCGTGTGCACAATCCGACGGTCGCCCGCACCGGACGCCCGCATCTCAACGTCGGGCATGCCTGGTCGCTGGCGTTCGACGCCTCCTGGCAGCCGCAGTTGTGGATGTTCGGCGGTCACGCCGTCCACGTGTTCGACCGTGACGCCGCCGCCGATCCGACTGCTCTGCTCCGTGAATTGCGCCGAGTATCCGCTGACTTCGTCGAAGTGGTGCCATCGGTCCTCGAACACCTGATCCGCGCCGGGCTCGGCTCCGAGATCAGTGCGCTCGGTGTGGGCGGGGAAGCCGTGACCCGGGGGCTGTGGGACAAGATGCGGGCACTGGACTCGGTTGTGCTGCACAACTTCTACGGCCCGACCGAGGCAACCGTCGACGCCGTCCACACATCGACGGACCGCTCCGAAGACCCTCTCATCGGACGGCCTGTTGCAGGGCTGCGCGCCTACGTCCTGGACGCGGGCCTGCGCCCGGTCCCGGTCGGCGTGGTGGGTGAGTTGTATCTCGGTGGCCCCGGCGTTGTTCGCGGCTACCGCGCTGCCTCGGCGTTGACGGCCCAGCATTTCCTGCCCGATCCGTTTGCCGCCGACGGCACCAGGATGTATCGCACCGGCGACCTCGTGTCGTGGACGGACCACGGTTTGCTCGACTACACCGGTCGCGCCGATCATCAGGTCAAGATCCGTGGGCACCGAGTGGAATTGGGCGAGATCGAGCACTGCCTGCGCGCGCTCGACGGCGTGGCCGATGCCCGTGTCGTCGCCCGCATCGACGTCACCGGCGCAGAACGGTTGTCGGCGCACGTCGTCCCGGAACCGCGGCGCACGCTCGACATCGGAGAGTTGCGTTCCGGCGTCGCCGGTAGGTTGCCGTCGTACATGGTGCCTGCCACTTACACGGTCCTCGACCGGTTTCCGCTTCTTTCCAACGGCAAACTGGACCTCGCTGCCCTCCCCGAGGGCAAGGTTCCGGACCGGGTGCCCAGCCCGCCGGAGACAGACCTCGAGCACCAACTGTGCGCCGAGATCTCCGATCTGCTCGGCGTCCTCGACATCGGAGTCGACGACGACTTCTTCGACCTCGGCGGCGACAGCATCATGTCGATGGAACTGTCCGCCCGACTGCGTGCGCGCGGACTGACGGTCTCGCCCCGCGACGTCTCGACGGGGCGCACCGTACGCGCTCTTGCTGTGTCTGCCGAGGCATCTGTTGGTGTACAGGTCGATTCGCGATACTCCACACTCTCGCCGTACGGCGAGGTACCGGTCACGCCGATCGTGGCTTGGCTGGCCGAAGTAGGCGGGCCGATCGATCAGATTTCCCAAGCGGTGCTACTTCGAGTTCCGGCAGAACTGACCGAACACCGGATCATGGCGATGATCGAGGTGCTGGTGCGTCGACACCCTGTATTGCGGGCACGGTTCGACGGCACCCGATTGACGATTCCTGATCCCGATGGGCTTCCGTCCGAATGGCTTTCTGTTCAAGACCTCACAGGGGAGTCCGACGCTTTCGCCCGAGAGGCGGTTCGTATCGCGTCGCGTGCAGCCAAGACGCGACTTCGTCCGGCGGACGGCCGCATGATCGACCTGGTGTGGTTCCGGCGTGACGACGAGCCCGGCGAACTGCTCATCACCTTGCATCACCTGGTGGTGGACGGAGTGTCGTGGCGGGTGCTGTTGCCCGACCTCCACGTCGACGGTCACGGCTCCTCCACGACGCCCGCGGCGGCACCAGCCCCCGACTCGTTCCGGCGGTGGGCGCACGCGGTGCACGACCACGCGCATTCGGCGTCGATCGTCGATGATCTCGACCAGTGGGCGGCCATCGCCGCTCCCGGTGCTCGGATGCCGCTGCTCCGTCCCCTCGACCCCGCGATCGACGTCGGTGCCACATTGGAGCGAGTGTCGTTCACGTTGACCGAGGTCGAGACGACCGCCCTTCTTGCCGGTGCGTCGGCTGTGCTGGGAGGCACGGTCGACGATGTCCTGCTTGGCACGTTCACCGCGGCGCTTGTCGCCTGGTCCGGTGCCAGAACAGAAGGCGAGGAGGCCGAGTTCGTCGTCGACGTCGAGGGACACGGCCGCGGAGACGTCGGCACGAGCTCTGTTGACGGATCGGGGGTCGTGGGTTGGCTCACCGACGTCCATCCGATCAGGATCACCGCACGCACCGATCGACTCGACGCGGTGCTCGCCGGTTCGGTTGCGTCGGCGCGTGAACTCGTCGCCGGCGCCCAGCGTGCACGGTCGGCGGTGCCAGGGGACGGGATGTCCTACGGGGCTTTGCGTTATCTGAATCCGCAAGGGCGGAAGGTACTCGGTGAATATGACTCAGCGGCAGTGGAATTCAACTACCTGGGTCGATTCGATCT
>NZ_BAAILK010000035.1:642658-655524 GCF_054589475.1 Rhodococcus sp. no. 34 | reverse complement strand
CGGCGGTGACGACGGCGGTGACGACGACGGCGGCAGGTTCGGGGCAAGCCCGCTGCGCGACAGTATGGATTCCGGGCTCGGTGACACTGTGCCGTGTTCTCATCCCGTGGTGGTGGACGGTTACGTGCACGATCGCCGGGACGCCGGCGGCCTGACCACCTCCACGCTGGGCGTCACGGTGTCCTGGCCGCCCGCGGTGGTGGCTGAGGTGCCACGGTTGGTCGACGCGTGGGCAGCGGCGTTGCGATCCGTCGCCGCGATCGTTTCCGGTGGTGGCGGGGGCTAATGAATCTGAGGCAAGGGTAACCTTCGTGCTACGTTAGGCGCCGTCACCCGCTGGGGGTGTATGAGCAGATCGATCGGTCGAGAGGTGTTGGAGTGAAAAGGATTATGGGAAGAGGGCCGTCAGAGCGGCGCAATCGGACCGGCGGCAAGCGCGTCCGCGGAATGGTAGCTGTACTGGCGGCATGTGGCCTGGTTGCCGGAATGGCGGCCTGCAGCAGCAACGACGACAGCGGTAGCACCGAGACTTCGTCGGCAGCGAATGCCGCGTTCCCGGTGACGATCACGTCTGCTCTCGGCACGGCCGAGATCAAGGAGGAGCCCAAGCGGGTCGCAACCTGGGGATGGTCCAACCAGGACGCCATCCTCGCCCTCGGTGTCGTCCCCGTCGCGATGCCGACCTTCGCCGGACCTCAGTACGGGGCCGACGAGAAGGGCATCCTGAAATGGGACGCCGAGGCGCTCGACAAGCTCGGTGGCGAGCAGCCGACCTTGTTGTCGGGTGACGGAACCGGCGAGGCGCCCATCGAGCAGTTCGCCAAGGCAGAGCCGGATCTCATCTTCGCCCCGTACTCCGGTATTACTCAGCAGGAATTCGACGCGCTGTCGAAGATCGCGCCTGTGGTGTCCTTCCCGGACGAGCCGTGGACGGCATCGTGGCAGGACCAGGTGACCATCGCCGGTCAGGCGCTGGGCAAGCAGGCCGAGGCAACCGCACTCATCGACAAGACCAACGCCGCGATCAGCGCGACAGCTGCGAAGAACCCTGCGCTGCAGGGTAAGACCGTCACCATCGCACTCCCGAACAGCCCGAGCACGTTCGCTGTGAGCAAGGACGCCGACGTGCGCGTCGAGTTCCTCGAACAGCTTGGACTGAAGAACGAGCCGACGATCCAGCAGGCAGATCCGACCAAGGACCCGGAGGCTGTGTACTTCGAGCTGAGCACCGAGCAGGCGCCCCTGATCGCGGCCGACGTGCTGTTCGTGGTCGCTTACGACAAGGACTCGCTGAACGCGTTCCTCGCCGAGCCTTTGGTTGCCGCACAGCCGGTGATCGTCGACGGCCGCACTGCATCCACCAAGGACTTCAGTGTCGACAAGAACTTCGCCTTCGGCGGACTGACGGTCCTGACCATCCCGTACATCCTCGACGACGTCGCCACGGTGCTGAACACCGCTGCAGGAAACGTCAAGGGATAGTCGAGGGACAAGGGCCGGGTAACGGCCAGGGAGGAAACACCATGAGCGGCAAGGCTCTACTGCTGGACCTGTCGCCACTGCGCGAGAGCCCGCCGTTCCGGAGCATCGTCATCGCACGCACCATCGCGGTGTTCGGAATCGGAATGCTGATCGTCGCAGTGCCCGTGCAGATCTTCGCGTTGACCGGATCGACGGCACACGTCGGATTCGCGTCGACGGTCACGGGCGTCGCCACCCTGGTCGGTCTGCTCACCGGGGGCGTACTTGCCGACCGGTACGACAGACGACGACTGATCGTATGGACCCGAACGTTGTGCGGCCTGGCGTTTGTCGGGCTCGCGCTGAACGCGGCGTCGGCGGACCCGAGTGTGTGGGCTATCTACGCACTCGGCGCCGTCGACGGTGCGATCGGCGCTATCAGCATCACCGCGCTCCTCGCCGTGACTCCTGCACTGATCCCGGAGAACTCGTTCGCCGCGGCCGGAGCCATCAACGCACTCACCGTCCAGCTCGGCATGATGGCGGCCCCCGCGCTCGGTGGCGTGGTGATCGCCACCGGTGGGGTGACCTGGAACTACTGGGCTGCCGCAGCAGGGACCCTGCTCACTGTTCCACTTCTGGCGACTCTGCCGGAATTGCGGCCGGACGAGACGGACGAGGAGTCGCCGTGGGCGTCCCTCACCGGAGGATTTCGGTTCGCGTTGAGCCGGAACATCGTTCGGTCGGTTCTCGTCGTCGGAACCATCGCTTTGCTCGGCGGCGGCGTCGGGGTACTCATCCCGGCCTTCGTCGAGCAACGCTTCGACGGAGATCCGCGCACCGCCGGCCTGCTGTATTCCGCGACCGCAGTCGGGGCGGCCCTGGGATCGGTGGCCAGCGGGTGGATCAGCAGGGTGCGGCGCAAGGGCTACGTCCTCGTGCTCGCGCTCGCGGCCAGTTTCCTGGCGCTCGCCGGAGTCGGACTGGCACCGATGGTCTGGGTAGCGCTCGTCCTGTTGGCCGTGGCCGGGGCATTCGGTGCCGTTCAGGAGATCGTGGCGTACACGGTGATCCAGACCAACACACCGGACCGGCTGCTCGGCCGCGCGAACAGTTTGTGGAGCGCACAGAACGTATTCGGACTGTCCGTGGGGTCGGCGGTCGCAGGTCTGATCGGCACCGTGTTCGTCGCCTCCACCGCCTTGATCGTGTACGGCGTCATCATGGTGTCGCTGTCTGTACTTGCACTGATCTCGTTGGCATCACTACGTGACTACGTCGACCACACGGTCGAGGGCGGCTCGCCGGACGCCGCACCCGAGCATTCCGGCACAGAATCACTCGAACCCGAGGAACTACGATGACCGCAGAGCTCTCCACGAATATCGACGTCGTACCGTTTTCCGTCGACCGGGCCCGACGGTACGTCGACGCAGGTCTCTGGCACGGGCGTGCCATACCCGCCGAATTCGACAATTGGGTCGCCGATCACTCGGAACGCCGAGCTGTGGTCGGTGCCGACGGGGCATTGACATACTCCGAGTTGGCCATCCGCGTACGTTCTGCCGCTGCCGGCTTTGCCGGACGCGGCATCGATGCGGGAGATCGGGTGGTCGTTCAACTGCCTAACACGCCCTCGTTCGTCGTGGTGCTCCTCGCTTTGCTCGAATGCGGCGCTGTTCCGGTGTTGACCCTGCCTGCCCACCGCGCCCGCGAGATCGTGCACCTGGCCGGCTTGTCCGAGGCGAAGGCGTACGTGATCGCGGATAGTGACGGTGGTTTCGACTACCGCGACCTCGCCCGCGAGGTCGTCGGGTCCGTCCCCAGTGTGACAACGGTATTCGTCGACGGCGACGCGGCGGAGTTCACCGCGCTTGCCGATGTTCACGCCGAGCGCCGCACCTTCGATCGGGCCGACTCACGAGACGTCGCTGTGCTACTGGTGTCCGGCGGAACCACCGGATTGCCGAAGCTGATTCCCCGCACCCACGACGACTATGCGTACAACGCCCGAGCCAGCGCGCAGGTATGTGAGCTCGCCGCAGACGACGTGTATCTCGCGGTCCTTCCCGCGGCCCACAACTTCCCCCTTGCCTGCCCCGGCATTCTTGGTGCGTTCGGTGTCGGCGCCGCCGTGGTCCTGACGCGCGATCCGAGTCCGGACCACACGTTCGGACTGATCGAACAGCACGGCGTCACCGTGACCGCTCTCGTGCCGAGCCTGACCCATTTGTGGTGTGAAGCAACCGAATGGGAGAGTGCCGATCTCTCCAGCCTTCGGTTACTGCAGGTCGGCGGAGCCAAGCTCACCCCGGAGGTCGCCAAACTCGTCGGGCCCGCCCTCGGATGCACCCTGCAGCAGGTGTTCGGCATGGCCGAAGGATTGCTGAACTACACGCGCCTCGACGACACCGACGATCTGGTGCTGACCACGCAGGGCCGTCCTCTGTCCGAACTCGACGAGATCCGGATCGTCGACGAGGCCGGTGACGACGTCCTACCGGGCGAGGTGGGAGAACTTCTCACCCGCGGGCCTTACACCATCAACGGCTATTACCGTGCCGCCGAACATAATCGGACCGCGATCACCGCCGACGGGTTCTACCGAAGTGGCGACCAGGTCCGCATGCTCGCGACCGGCCACCTGATCGTCACCGGCCGGATCAAAGACGTCATCACCCGGGGCGGCGAAAATGTCGCCGCAGACGCTCTCGAAGACCTGTTGCTCACCCACCCTGCGGTGTCCAGGGTCGCGGTGGTCGGCGTCCCGGACCGTGATCTCGGAGAGAGCGTGTGCGCGGTGATCGTCACCCGCACAACCGAACCGACACTGGGGGAGTTGCGATCTTTCCTCGTCGGTCTCGGATGCGCCGCAAACACCCTTCCCGATCGTGTGGTGACTCGCCCGTCGCTGTTGATGACCGCAGTCGGGAAGATCGACAAGAACGCATTGGTCGCCGCCGTCGGGAGCCGTTCGTGACATCATCGACCGTCGACGATCTCGACACCGATCTCGATCCTTCCCGTCGCCCGGCAGGGAACCTATTCGACCGAGACCTCACCAGGGTCGTCGCCTTTGCCGAATCCGGTCTGTTCGAGGAATACGTGGTCTACGAGAACCACGGGGACTGGGTGATCGCTGCAGGAATTCTCGGCTCCGTGGTGATGACTGGCCGAACCGTGACCACCACCTGGGACGGCGTGGACAGCGTGTCCGAGTGGTCGAACGACCCGGCAGTTGCACTCCAAGGCGCGCTTGCGGGACTGCCGGTTCAGCATTGGAATGCCTACGGCTGGGTGAGTTTCGAGTTCTCGGCGTACACCCATTGCGTGCCGGCGGGCCGGCCGCTCGGTGAGTCCACCCTGGCGCACCTGATCATCCCGCGCGTCGAAATCACCTTCGGCCGATCCCAGGGCGACGACATCGTCGTGACCGGCGGTACGCCCGCCGACGCGGCCGCACTCACCGGTGTCCTCCGGCGCGTGACCGCCGTGGCACCACCGTCGGCAGGTGCCGTCGACGTCTCCACCGACACCGATGGCTACCGAGAACGCGCCGCCGCGGCGATCGACGAAGTGCGTCGTGGCGACTACACGAAAGTCATTCTCTCCCGGACGGTTCCGGTCACTTTCGATGTGGATCTGCCCAATACCTACCGTGTCGGGCGACTCGCCAACACCCCTGCCCGCTCCTTTCTGCTGAACGTCGGAGACATCGCAGCGGCAGGATTCAGCCCCGAACTCGTCGTCGCCGTCGACGGCCGGAGATGCGTCTCGGCCGAACCGCTTGCCGGGACCCGTGCCCTCGGTGCGGGACCGGAGGCGGACGCGGCAGCCCGCAATGATCTGGAGGAAGACCCGAAAGAGATTGCCGAACATGCAGTGTCGGTCCGCACCGCGTTCCGGGAGGTCGCCTCAGTCTCTACCGGCGACTCGACCACGGTCACCGACTTCATGAGTGTTCGTGAACGTGGCAGTGTGCAGCACCTCGCCTCGACCGTGCGTGGCCAGTTACGCGACGACCTCTCGCCCTGGGATGCGTTCGCGGCCGTCTTTCCCGCCGTCACCGCGTCGGGAATCCCAAAACGCGAGTCCATCGATGCGATCGCACGACTCGACAACGGCGAACGCGGCCTGTACTCGGGGGCGGTGGTTCGCGCCTCGTCTACCGGGACACTTGAAGCCGCCCTCGTTCTCCGTGCTGTCTACCAGCAGCAAGGACGCACGTGGTTGCGTGCCGGGGCAGGGATCGTCGCGCAGTCCACTCCGGACCGAGAGTTCGACGAGACCTGTGAGAAGCTCACGAGCGTTGCACCGTATCTGATTCGACGGCAGCATCCCAGTGCTGTCGAAGTGGGCGGCACCGAAGTGAGCGGCACCGACGCATTCGATGTAAGCGCATTCGACGTAGAAGGGTAATAGCGACACATGGCCAGATCCCACCGGCAACAGTTGGTGCATCCCGAGGTGATCCGGCGTGCCACGGTCGTCGAGACGTCCGACATCGACGCCGGGATGCGACGCATCGTCCTGCGCGGCCCGGAACTTGTCGCGTTCGAGAAGGACGGGTTCGAGTTCCCGGCGCTGTGCAGTTCCGGATTCGACGACTTCGTGAGACTGTTCTTTCCCACCGAGTCCGGCGAAGTGGTGCTTCCGCAGCAGCGCGCACGCACGGTCGAGTGGCCACGTGACCCCAAGCCCGTCACCCGCAACTACACCGTGCGCAAGTTCGATCCCAAGGCCGCCGAGTTGACTCTCGATTTTGTCACCCACGAGACCGGAATCGCCTCCACCTGGGGACGACGGTGCCTGCCGGGCGACTCCATCGATCTGCTCGGACCGGTTCGTTCGGGGCGTGCTCCGGAAGATGTGGACTGGGTACTCGTCGTCGGAGACGAAACTGCGATACCGGCAATCGCGCGTTGGCTCGAAGAGATGCCCGCCGGTCTGGACGCTCGCGTCGTTGTCGAGGTCACTTCAGCCGAGCACACTCTCGATCTGCCCAGTGCGGCTTCGGTCTCGCTCACCCGGGTAGGCCGAGAAGACCGTCCGGCTGGTGAACCGTCAGCGCTCGAGGAGGCCGTGCGCTCCGTACCGTGGCGTGACGGCGCCGTGTTCGCCTGGGTAGCCGGAGAATCCACCTCGCTTAAGGGGATTCGTCGGTATCTGCGTGAAGAGCGTCAGTTGCCGGCGGAGATGGTGGACATCACCGGCTATTGGCGGCGTGCAGAGGTCGTCACTCTCGCCGACGATCCCGCCGTGCCCGATCTCGCGGCCGCGACGACCGAACCGTTCGACAAACTCGCCGAGCGGGCAGAGATCGTCTCTCCGTTCGCGATCAGGGCGGCAAACACTCTGCGCATTCCTCACCACGTTGCCGAAGGCGCCGACAATCTGGGCGAGTTGGCATCTCGTACCGGAACCGACTCTCGAGCCTTGGCGAAGTTCGTCCGCTACCTGATCGCCACCGAGGTTCTCGCCCGGGGAGCAGGGGAGACGCTGACCCTCGGCGAAGTGGGTGAGGCGATGCTGGGCGACGAGTGGGTCACGAACTGGCTCGACCTCGAGGGAATCGAGGCACGGGTCGAGTTGTCCATCACCGGCCTGGTCGGCGCCGTTCGATCCGGAACGGCCGCGATCAGTGCCGTTACCGGCCGCACCCTCGACGAAGACCTGGACGCCCATCCACTGCTGGCCGACAAGCATCACCATCACATCGCCGACGAGGCAGCATTTCTGGGATCGGCTTTCGCGGCCGAATATCCCCTCACCGACGTCACACGCATCCTGGTCGCGGGCAGCGGTTCCGGGGTCGTGATGAACGCCGTACTCGGTGCCGAACACCACCTCGCGGCAACGGTCCTTGGTTTGCCCAGTGAACTCGAACGGATCGACAAGGACGTCGACCCCGCGGTGTCGGACCGGATCAGCCATCTGACGCAGAGTGTTCTCGCGCCGGTGACTGCCGACCCGTTCGACGCGTACCTCCTCCTCGAAGCGACCGGGCGTCTTCCGGACAACGACCTGAGCCTGCTGCTCCGTACAGCCAGCGATGCCGTTGTGCCCGGTGGCAAGATCATCGTTGTCGAGCGGTTGCTCGACGAAGGTGCCGCCGGAACCTCGATCAGTGAGGACGCTGCCGAATTCGACCTGCTGATGCTCTGCATGCACGGCACCGGAATTCGTACCGAATCCGAGTTTGCAGCTGTCGCGGCAGATGCAGGTCTGGTGGTGTCGGCATCCCGACTCGTCGGCTGGGGAATCGCAGTTCTGGACCTGCGCCGCCAGTCCTGAACTCGACCTCGTCCTTCACCGGCTTGACCTTGACACAGTGACAAGGACTCCAATGGTCGACGAAGGAGGTGGTTGTCGTGAACACAACCAACCATGGTGGACAGAATGCTCACCTCGTCGACGCATTGGCCGCGGCCGATCCCTCGGTTCGGCTGCGCGCCGCGCTCGCTGTCGGCACGCGCCCGGACCCTGAGCTGACGGATGCCCTGATCGATCGGTGCGCCGTCGAGCCGGACTTCTTCGTCCGCGACATGCTGACCTGGGCGTTGTGCCGCTTGCCGGCCGAAATCACGGTGCCGAGGCTGATCCGTGAGCTCGGGTCTGATGGCTCGCAAGCCCGCAGTCAGGCGCTCCACACTTTGTCCAAGATCGGCGATCCGATCGCGTGGCCCGAGGTCTCTGCGCTGGTCCACGACCAGGACGACGAGGTTGCGCGCAGTGCGTGGCGCGCGGCTGTGGCTCTCGTGCCGGCGGGAGACGAGGGCGCACTCGCGGCCGATCTGGCCACAGAACTCGGTCGGGGTGAACTGCAGATGCAGCTCAGTCTGAGCCGCGCCCTGACCGGGCTCGGCGAGGCTGTGCTCCCGGTGCTCGACGCGGCCGGTACGAGCCCGAATCCGCGTGTCCGAGCGCATGCTGATGCTACAAAGCAACTCTGGCACGATCCCGACGGTGGATTCGCTCTCTCACACGAGTTGGCGAAGCGCGTCGCCGCAATCGGACCGGACGCGTAGGAAGGGGAGACGGATGTTGATCGGCGAGGTCTCGCGGCGTTGTGGTGTCAGCACACGGATGCTGCGTCACTACGACACCTTGGGACTGGTGAAGCCGACGGGCCGCACGTCCGGCGGTTACCGGGAGTACTCCGCCGACGACATCCGTCGACTCTTCCACGTCGAGAGCTTGAGGACGTTGGGGCTCTCGTTGAACGAGGCCAAGCGTGCACTGGACGAACCCGACTTCGCGCCGGCCGATTTGGTGGGTGAACTCATGCAACACACTCGGCAACGGATCGCGGCGGAGGAGGAATTGCTGACCAAACTCGAAAGGGTCGATGCCAGCGCCCCTTCGGAGTGGGACGACGTCCTGCGCATGGTCTCGCTGTTGCGTGCACTCGAATCCGAGTTCGCTGCTCATCGTCAGCAAGCGATCCTGTCGCAGGAGCTGAATGCGGCGTTGCCCGTCGACGCACTCGTCGAGGCCATCCTGTCGGAGAAGGATGCCAACGTGGCCGGAGCGTTGCAGTGGGCGTTGGCGAGGACCGAAGGTGCGGGCCTTGCAGGTCTCACGAAGGGCCTCGGATCGGAGGACGTCGAGGTTCGACGCCGCGCGACGTCGGCCATCTCCGGGATCCACACCGAGGAAGCAACTCGGGCGCTGAAGCGAACTCTCGATGATTCGGACGCGATAGTCCGCGCTGATGCCGCTCTCACCCTCGGATCTCGCGGAGAGGCCGTCTCGATGCCCGCTCTCCTCGAGATGGTCGCCGACGGGCGACGCGACGTCGAGGCCGGAGAGGTGCTCGGTCTTCTCGCGGAGCACTCACCGACAAGCGGTGAGGTCGTCGATGCCGTGCAGGCAGGGCTCGACGGCACTGACGACGCCCCGACGAGGTTGCGAATCACGCAGGCACTCGCTGAGATTCCCGGCGCGGCGGCCCGGGAAGCGCTCGCCCGGCTGACACGCGACGACGACAAGACGGTCGCGTCCACGGCAGCGGCGATCCTCGCGATGCGGGACCGTGGACCACGCCGACGCGAACGACCGCGTATCGGGAACTGAAATCGGAGAACTAGGGCACCTCTGACAACTGCGGGCCTGGGTGGTCAGCGCCGCAACGATTTTGCCGCGGCGTTGCCCTTCAACGCTGCACAGAGCAGGACAAGGAGCACCGCTAGAAACACGACTGTTGAGGCGACAGCCGACACCACAGATCCGAAACCTGTCACGACACCGATGGCGACCTGCATGCACAGTCCCACTACGGCTGTCCACACCGTCCGGCGTAGAAGGGGCCACGCAATCCGATGGGCCAATTGCCACGCCTCGGGGCTCGAGATCGTCGCCTTCGTGCGTATGCCGACAACGGGATTCGGTTCATCACCGACGACTCGCGGAAGAATCCCGGCAACGAACGCGAGGACAAGCGTCGACGACGACAGCGAGGCCGTCAGACCCAGCAAATCAGGCGATCCCACCCGTCCAGCCCCCTATCGGCAGATTTGACACAGCGGACATTCCAGTCTGGGTTGCCGCTGGGACACACCCGACCGTATGCGAACGAATGCATGTACGGCTGTGCGGGTGACGCACTTTCAAGCTTTGCCGAATGAGCAGTGGACTCGATCTCGGACTGGTTGTCAGACAGACCCTAATGCGGATCACCCACGCAGAAAAGGTTTCCCGCCGGATCCGCCAACACGTCCCAAATTGATCCGCCCGACTCATGGCGCTCGATGTGGGCTGCTCCTGCCGCCACAAACGTCGCGACGACCTCGTCCCGCGGAGGATCCTGCGGTTCGAGGTCGAAGTCGAGGTGAACCGTATTCCTTTGGCTGCGAGCCTGATCGATCCGTTGGAAACCGAGAGTGAGTGGGAGATCCGGGGCCGTCACCGTCAGGAAATCTTCGTCACCATCGGTACTCGCCTCGCCGAATCGCTCCGCCCACCAGGTGGCAAGTGATCGGGCATCCGTTGCATCGAACGTAACCATGGCCAATCGCACCATCACACACCAACCTCTTTACACGTGACTGCCTTTCGATCGATCTTAGGCAAAGCCCTGCAGCTGCTGCGCACCCGCTGCGGAGTGATCGGCGGATAGGGTTCCTTGCGTGGTAGATCAACGGCGAAAGAGTTTGCGACGCAGGTACCTGAGCCTCGGCCTCGGCGAACTGGCCGCCGCGGGAGTGTTTGCCGCTGCGGCTGTCGGCGTAGTCATGCCTCGGCTCGAAGGCCCGAAAGACTCCGCTGCATTGTGGTCGGCGCTGGCCCCACTGCTTGTGATACTCGTACAAGCAGGTGTCTACTGGCTGCTTGCACGAGGCTGGGTCGAGCAGGCCCCGATGCCGGCCCGCCTCGCAGCGCTCTACCGCGTGTTTCGGGTCCTCGATGTTCTCTTGTTGGCGATAGCTCTTCTCGGCGTTGTCATCTGGCTACCAGATGACTCCGGCGCGGCCGTGGGCGTCGTGGCGGTGTGGGCTTTCGGCGTCGCCGAGTACGCCAACTACTTCGTGGCTCGTCTCGCCTATCCGCTGCGGCGGTGGCCTTTCGAGGTCGGCAAGTTGCGGAGGCCCCAACTTGTGCACGACCTGCATTCGGCGCGGTGATACCGGCGATGAAGCCGGCCTTTGCCGCAACGGCAAAATTTGATGCGGGATCGGAGTGAATTCGGAAGGATCGGTTCTGCCCACCCAGGAATGAAGCCTCTATGTCGTTCTTCACCGAGGAAGGAGAACCACCATGGCAACGTCGCGTCGCAGCCGCCGTGATGCCCCACCGCCCCGGGCCGGAAATAGCGAGGTCGATACGCTACGCGCGTTTCTCGACTACTTGCGTGATTCGATCGCTGCCAAGGTCGAGGGTGCTCCGGAACCTCAGGTGCGCACCACAATTGTTCCGTCGGGGACAACCTTGCTCGGGCTGGTCAATCACTTGACCTTCGTCGAACGATCGATGTTTCTCGCAGAAAACGTGACGGATTGGAAAGCGACGTTTCAGCCGTCATCGGAAGACAGCGTGGACGGTGTCGTCAGTCGCTATCGCGAGACGGTCGAGCGTGCCAACGCAGTTCTCGACGGATGCACAGATCTTGCCGCGCCCATCCCGCGACCGGGGGCGAAACGACCCGCTCCCAGTGTCCGCTGGGCGCTCGTGCACATGATCGAAGAGACCGGGCGCCATGCCGGGCACGCTGACATCCTCCGCGAACTGATCGACGGTGCGACCGGCCGCTGACGCTGCAACATGTTCGCCGATGCTTCCGCGCTTTCACCGAGGCGAATGTCCACGGCTGATCTCTGGGCCCACGAGTACAGCGTCGACAGTTCCGCCGGGAGTCGTTACTTCCCAAGCTAGTCCGGTGGCGGCCGAGGGAATGAGCCCGTCGATCCATTTGGCCACGACACCGACGACAACATTCTCGAGTTCCACACGTGACCACTTTCGCGGTCGATGCGGAACCGGCGGTTCCCAGCCTTCCTCGCCCCAGATCACGCCGAATAGCTCTCTCTCATCACCGATTTGCTGATTCAGGCTGAATGCGTCTAGACCCTCGAATCGTGCCCAGACGCCGAATGTTCCCTCGCCGTCCTGATCGACCGAGACATCGATGACGATCCCTTCGGTGCGCGGGGTTGCCGCGTGGTGAATCGCAGCCAGTCGATCGCTCACTACCGCCGACACGGTATCGAGGACAGACCTCAGCGCGTCGCTGTACTCAGCAGGTTCCATCGGCACAGGATATAGAAATTCAGGCAATCGACTTCGAAGTCAGTGCCCCCGAGATGGCCGCCCATTGAAGAAGAATGACCGTCTTACCGTCGACGATTTCTCCGCCGGAGACCATGTCGAGTGCCGCGTCGAACGGCAACTCCAGGACTTCGATGTCCTCGCCTTCGTCTGGTACCCCGCCACCACTGCCGGTTCTGTCCGCCGGGCTGTATCGGCCGGCGTAGAAATGCACTCTCTCGGTGACGGATCCGGGGCTCATGTACAGATCGAACAGATGCTGCACCTCACCGATCGCGACGCCGAGCTCTTCGCTCGTCTCTCGCCGAATGGCTACTTCCGGCGTGTCGGCATCGAGCAAACCGGCTGCGGTCTCGATCAGCATTCCGTCGGGGTGTGCGTTGACGTAAGCGGGAAAGCGGAATTGCTTCGTCAACAGGACGGTGCGCCGTTCGGTGTCGTACAGCAAGATCGTCGCGCCGTTCCCACGGTCGTAGGTTTCTCGTTGCTGTGTCTCGAGAGTGCCGTCCCGTCGCCGGTACGTGAAGGTGCTGCGACGCAACACATGCCAACCGTCTGAGGTGACCTCGACTCGTTCGACCTCGACGTTCGGATTACCGTGCAGCCCGAGACCTGTTCGGTCGAGGCCGGTGCGACCCCGG
>NZ_BAAILK010000035.1:639761-642583 GCF_054589475.1 Rhodococcus sp. no. 34 | reverse complement strand
TGTCCGGAATGTCGACGCCGGCACAACCCGCCGTTGCAGTCGGGTGTATCAGCTTGTCGCTGTCAGGTTCGGTCATGTCATCCACCGTAGCGAAGATCGGCACTTCGCCGTTATTGGGCAACAACAGCTTCAGAGTTGAGCGGCGTCGCGGCGGAAACTCTCAGCCCAACTGAGAAGTCCCGCCCCCGTCCGGAGACGGGAGCGGGACTCGGGTGTCAGCGAACTCGGCAGCGCGTCAGACAGCTTCCTTTGTCGCCTGCGCTGCGAGGGTGAGCGCGATGTCGACGATCATGTCCTCCTGACCACCCACCAAACGGCGGCGTCCAGCTTCGAGCAGCAGTGTGCGAACGTCGATTCCGTAGCGCTCCGACGCAGCTTCGGCGTGGCGCAGGAAGCTCGAGTACACACCGGCGTAGCCGAGAGTGAGGGTTTCGCGATCGACGCGGACCGGCCGGTCCTGCAGCGGTCGGACGATGTCGTCGGCGGCATCCTGCAGGGCGAACAGGTCGCAGCCGTGCTCCCACTCTTCGATGTTGGCGACGGCGATGAAGGCCTCGAGGGGGCAGTTGCCGGCACCGGCGCCGTGACCGGCAAGCGAAGCATCGACGCGGGTGACGCCGTTCTGCACTGCGACAACGGAATTGGCAACCGAGAGTGAGAGATTCTCATGGGCGTGGATACCGATTTCGGTGCCCTCGTCCAGGATGTCGCGGTATGCACGAACACGATCCGCGACGTCGTTCATCACCAGACGCCCACCCGAGTCGGTGACGTAGACGCAGTGCGCGCCATACGATTCCATCAACTTGGCCTGCTTGGCCAGTTCTTCGGCAGGCGCCATGTGGCTCATCATCAGGAAGCCCGAGACGTCCATGCCGATCTCGCGGGCGGTTTCGATGTGCTGCGCGGAGACGTCGGCCTCGGTGCAGTGCGTGGCAACGCGAACCGAGCGAACACCGAGGTCGTAAGCATGCTTGAGTTCACTGATCGTGCCGACACCCGGAAGCAGCAGCGTGGTGAGACGAGCGTGCTCGAGTACCTCGGCCGCTGCTTCGATCCATTCCCAGTCGGTGTTCGAGCCGGGGCCGTAGTTGAGCGAGCCGCCGGCGAGGCCGTCACCGTGTGCTACTTCGATCGCGTCGACGCCGGCAGCGTCGAGAGCTGTGACGATCCGCTTGACGTCGGTGGGCGAAATGCGGTGGCGGACAGCGTGCATGCCGTCACGAAGGGTGACGTCCTGGACGAAGATCTTGCGGTTGCTCACTTGGTTGCTTCCTTCTGCTGGGCGATGCGCTCCGCGATCTGCATTCCGGCGGACGTCATGATGTCGAGATTGCCGGCGTACGCAGGCAGGTAGTGTGCCGCGCCCTCGACCTCGAGGAACACCGACACCTGGTGGGTGGGGCGATTGCCGTCGACGAGCAATGTCTCGACGGGCTGGTCGGCCGGGATCTCGGTGATCTGGACTTCCTGCTTGAGTCGGTAGCCGGGGACATACGCGGAGACGTCGCCGACCATCTTCTCGATCGACTGACGGATCTCGTCGTGAACAGCCGGGTCCGGTGCGTCGACGAGGCAGAAGACCGTGTCGCGCATGATGAGCGGCGGCTCAGCGGGGTTGAGGATGATGATGGCCTTGCCGCGACGAGCGCCGCCGACTGCCACGATCGCCTCGGACGTGGTCTCGGTGAACTCGTCGATGTTGGCGCGCGTTCCGGGACCGGCCGACTTGGAGGCGATGGACGCGACGATCTCCGCATACGCCACCGGGACGACCCGAGAAACAGCGGCAACCATCGGGATGGTGGCCTGGCCGCCACACGTCACCATGTTGACGTTGGGTGCGTCCAAGTGCTCGTCCGCGTTGACAGCCGGTACGACGTACGGTCCGATCGCGGCAGGCGTCAGGTCGATCATGCGCTTGCCGAGGGGAGCCAGCCGCGCGTTGTTGGCCACGTGAGCCTTTGCCGAGGTGGCGTCGAAGACGATCTCGATCTCGTCGAAGTTCGGCAGACCGACAAGGCCTTCGACGCCTTCTGCCGTGATCGGCACGTTCAGACGCGCCGCGCGAGCGAGGCCGTCCGACGCGGGGTCGATACCGACCATCGCGCCCATCTCCAGGTAGTCGGAGTTACGCAGCACCTTGATCATCAGATCCGTGCCGATGTTGCCCGATCCGATGATCGCGACCTTGACCTTGCTCATGCGTTGTCCTCTTCGCTGGAGAAACTGGTGGTGACGGAACCGAGCCCGGAGACGGTCACGGTGACTACGTTGCCTGCGGTGACCGGTGCCATGGGGCCGAGAGCGCCGGACAGGATCACCTGCCCTGCGGTCAGCGGCTGCCCCAACTCACGTGCAGTGCGGGCGAGCCAGACGACGGCTTCGATCGGATCGCCCAGGCAGGCGGTTCCGACGCCGGTGGACACCTCGGTGCCGTCGACGGACATCGACATGACGACGCCGGCGGGTTCCACCTCGTCGAGGGTGCGTCGTTCAGTTCCCAGGACGTACACGCCCGAGGACGCATTGTCGGCGACGGTGTCACCGAACTTGATGTCCCACGACTCGATGCGGCTGTCGCAGATCTCGATCGCGGCGACGGCGTAGTCGATCGCACCGCGCACCTGCGCACTGTCCAGCGGTCCGTCCACGAGGTCGGCACCGAGCACGAAGGCAACTTCCGCTTCGACCTTGGGCTGGATCAAACGGCTCATGGGGATGGCGCCGCCGGCGGGGAACTCCATGTCGGCGTACAGCACGCCGAGGTCGGGCTGGTCGACACCGAGCTGCTGCTGGACTGCCACCGAGGTCAGGCCGAT
>NZ_BAAILK010000035.1:599183-639685 GCF_054589475.1 Rhodococcus sp. no. 34 | reverse complement strand
CTTGCGGCCTACGACCACGGCCCCCGCCTGCCGACGGATTTCGTCGACGCGGCGCTGGACAGCGTAGGCGGCGACGAGGTCGTCGGCGCCGATCAGATCGCGTACTGGCGCGCAGGGAGTGCCGCTCGCGATGGCGGCTGCGAGGCGGTCCGCAGCAGCTGCGATGTCGGTCTCGCTAGCTGTACTGGTATTCGTGGGCTGGCTCATGGCCACTACTTTCGCCGCGGCACCGAGATTGCGCCAGGGAACTGTCTCACTCAGCGATACGCTGGGGAGGTGACTGGCAGCGCAAACCTCGACACCGTGCTCGGCAAGGCGGTGACGATCCTGCGCGCCTTCCGGGCCGACGACCACGTGTTGCCTCTGGCCACCCTGGTCCAGCGGACGGGCCTGCACAAGGCGACGGTGCACCGCCTGGCCAACGAACTGGTCGCGAACCGGCTGCTCGACCGTATCGACGGTGGCTACCGGCTCAGCGGCGGCCTCTTCGAACTCGGCATGCTCGCCTCTCTCGAACGTAGCCTCCTGGAGATGGCGATGCCGTTCCTCCAGGACCTGTACGAGCGGACCCACGAGACAGTCCACCTGGGGGTCCGTGACGGCCACGACGTCGTGTACGTCGCGAAGATCGGCGGACACCGGCAAGCCAACTCGCCGTCCCGGACCGGCGGCCGGATACCGCTTTATTGCACCGCGATCGGCAAGGCGCTCCTGGCATTCTCCGACAACGAGTTTCGCCGCGAGGTGCTGTCGGAACCGATGACGCGCCGAACCCCGCACACAATTGTTGCGCCCGGCATTCTCAATACCCAACTGAACCGAGTGGTCGAGACCGGTATTGCGTTCGAGCGCGAGGAATCAGCGCCGGGTCTCGCGTGCGTTGCAGCGCCGGTATTCGGAACCAACGACAAACCCGTCGCCGCCATCAGTGTCACCGGTCCCACCAGTCGCTTCGTCCCCGAGAGCCAGGTGTCCTACGTTCGCGCCGCTGCCGAAGGCCTACACAGCACCATCGCTCGCCGCGAACGACTGCGGTGATCTGGCCGTCCCGACCCGGACGAGCCCGGTCAATGCGTGCGGCAATGGCCCCTCGTGTAAGACGCCGAGACGTTGGGTTGCGCGGGTGAGGGCGACATAGAGCTCCGAGGCGCCACGTGGACCGTCGGCGATGATTCGCTCCGGTTCCACGACGAGCACGGCATCGAACTCGAGGCCCTTCGTTTCCGAAACCGGCACAGCGCCGGGCACACTCGCAGGTCCGATGACGACGCTCGTACCCTCGCGTCCGGCCTCGTCCTGATTGAATTCGTCGATGGCGGAGGCTAGTTCGTCGGCGGAGATTCGCTTGGACCACGGTTGGACCCCGCAGGCGCGGACGGACTCGGGTGGCTGGACGTCTGGCGCGAACTCGGCGAGCAAGGCGGCGGCGACGCTCATGATCTCGGCGGGGGTGCGATAGTTCACCGACAGGGATCGGTAGATCCAGCGGCCGGGAACGTACGGCTCCATCATCGTCGCCCACGAGCGAGCACCTGCGGGTGAACGTCGTTGCGCGAGATCACCTACCACCGTGAAAGACCGGTCCGGGCAACGGCGCATCAGGACTCGCCAGTCCATCTCGGACAGCTCTTGTGCCTCGTCGACCACGATATGCCTGTACGTCCAGTCTCGGTCAGCAGCAGCGCGTTCGGCGAGCTCCCGGGTATCGCGTTCGACGAAACGATCCGCCAGGTCCTCGCCGTACAGCATGTCCTGGGCGAGGAGATGATCCTCGTCGTCCATCAAGTCTTCACGACTGATCATCATGTCCAGCACGCCCGCTGCATACGCAGCCTCGTCGCGGCGTTCACGTTCGGCACTCTGGTCGACGGGCTTGTCCCGGCCGAGCATGTCCACCAATTCGTCGAGAAGCGGAACGTCGGACACCGTCCAGGCATCGCCCTCTCGGCGCAACAGTGTCTCGTCTGCGCCTGCCTTGCGTAGGCGTTCCGGCGAAGTAAACAGCTGTGTCAGTACCTCTTTCGGTGTGAGGATCGGCCAGAGTGCGTCGAGCGCGGCGGCAAACGCGTCATTCTCCGCCAACTCTGCGGTCAGATCTGCGCGCACTTGTTCCCACGCTTCACGGTCACTACGGGTCAACCATCCCTTACCGATCCGCGCTATCGCCCGCTCGGTCAGTGCCCAGGTGACGATTTCGGTGAACACAGTCCGAGCGTCGTTGTGGGGGAGTCCGCTCGAACGAGCTTCTTCTCGGGCCCACTCCGCAGTTTCGGCGTCGATTCGCACTGTGACGTCCGCCAATTCGATCAACAACGGGTTCTCGGGCAATCGCTGATGATCGGCAATCGCTGCGCCGAGAACGTCCAGGATCTTCAGCGAACCTTTGAGCCCAGCGGCCTCAGGAGCGTCCTCGGCGGTGACGCGTAAACCCGGAACGAGATCACCGGTGGTCATGAACACCACGTCGGACTCGCCCAGTGAGGGCAGTACGCGGCCGATGTGGTTCAGGAACGCCGGGTTCGGCCCGACCACGAGAACGCCGTGACGTTCCATTCGCTCACGCTGCGTGTAGAGCAGGTAGGCGACGCGGTGCAAGGCGACGACGGTTTTCCCGGTACCGGGGCCACCTTCGATCACCAGCACCCCGGGGTGTTCGAGTCGGACGATGTCGTCCTGTTCGGCCTGGATGGTCGCCACGATGTCCCGCATTCCCTCACCGCGGGGTGCATTGACTGCTGCGAGCAAGGCGGAATCGCTGTGGGTGTCGTGTTCCGCGCCGTCAGGGCGCCCGAGTACCTCGTCGGTGAAATCGACCACGTGTCGACTGCGTGTGTGGAACTGACGGCGTCGACGCATGTTCTCCGGGTTTGCAGCGGTGGCAACGTAGAACGGGCGAGATGCCGGCGCCCGCCAATCGAGCAGCACCGGTTCGTAGTCGTTGTCCGCATCGAGAAGGCCGATTCGGCCGATGTACGAAGTCTCACCCGACAGCGAGTCCAACCGGCCGAAGCACAGGCCGTTGTCGGCTACGTCCAGCCTCTTCACCTCTTTGGCAAGCGCGCGCACCTCGGCGTCGCGTTCCATGAGTGCTTCGCCGTTTCCGCGCAGAGCGGTGCTGTACCTGCCCTTGACTCGGGCGCGCTCCGCATCGAGGCGAGCGTAGAGCCCCTCCACATAGTTCCGCTCGGAACGCAGTTCTTCTTCGTATCCCTGGATTGGCACGTGCCCTCACTTCCGCTGACTGTTCCGATCCCGTAGTGGGTCGTGCGGGATCGGAAGAGCCATTCTGCGGCACTACCCGGGCCTTGCCGCAAGGCCCCCGGTGCGATATACATTGATAGTGGAAGGGAGTGTCGATCCTCCCCCGGCTTTTTCCCACAGATCCTCTCGCAACCCCCAGACTGGTGCACGGCTCCGCGCCTGGTCGATGTTTGGACCCCGAGTGCCACGGGTACAAATCCAGTGACCGGTGTTCCAAAAACGGTTCCCCTCATGAACTTACGTGGATCGAGGGATTGTGAAGGCGATACTGGCAACGGCCGCGAGCATCCTTCTGGTGGTTGCCTTGGCCGTCGCCGTCTTGCTTCTCCTTTCCGGATCACCGCGCGAAGGTACTTCACACGAGCTCGCCGATACGGTTCACACGATCGGTGGGAAGCCGACAACCTGCACCGAGTTGTTCGGTGAAACATGCAGCTTTGCTTTGCAGTCGGACTACAACCAGTGGGGACAAAACCTCGAGGGTTTTGTCAATGCCGGGACTCTCGGACCTTTCGCCCGCAGTATCGGCTTCGTGGCGGAGGCGAAACTGAGCTTGCAGGCATGCGAGGTCAGCGCAACCGCCGGGCGGACGATTCTCGATTTCTACACTCTCGCCGAGATCGACCACCCCACGGCCACCACCACCGACCTCTTCCCCTTCTGGAACGAGTCCCGCCAATTCCTGTGCCCGGTAAACAGTTTCTGAGAACGGGTGATCGCTACTTGAGGCCGGACTGAACAAACGCGTCGCGCACGTAGCGCTGAAGGAAGAGATAGATCAGGAAGATCGGCAGACACGCGAGTCCGGACGCCGCCATGATGGCACCCCAGTTGTTCCCCTCGGCGCCGAGGAAGCTACGGATACCGATCTGCAGCACGGAATTCGACTGACGCATGATCAGCGCGGGCCAAAGGTACTCGTTCCAGGCCGAGATGAACAGCATGATGCCGAGTGCTGCGAGAGCGGGCTTCATGTTGGGCAACACAACCTTCCACAGCGTTGCCCACGAGTTCTGTCCGTCGATCTGACTGGCGTCCAGTAACTCCCGTGGAAATGCCTCCATATGCTGACGCATCAGCAGAACTCCGAAAGCCGAGCACAAGTTCGGGATCACGATGCCTGCGACGGTGTTGAGCAAGCCCATCTGGGAAATGAGAAGGTAGTTGGGGATCATCGTGACCTGAAACGGAACCAGCCACGACCCGACGAAGAGCAGAAACAACGCTTGTTTGCCGAAGAAGTTCCACCGCGCGAACCCGTACGCGGCAAGGATTGCGACGAACAACTGGCTGACCGACATGGCCAAAGCCATGGTGAAGGTGTTCACCATCATCGACGCCATCGGGATCGTGTTCCACACGTAGCGGAAGTTCTCGAGGCTGAAAGGCGAGGGGAGGGGACTCGCCGACAGAGAATCGTCGGGGCGACGAAAGGCCGTGGTGAACAGCCAGTAGATCGGGAAAATGCTGAACACGGTCACGGCCGCGAGGACAACATGCCCGAGCACTCGCCGTGTTCGAGAGCGGGACCGGACCGGTCCGTCATTGTTCTTGCTCCGTTTGTCGGGGTGTTCCACCGCCGGAGTTGCACCGGGACCATGCGTCTGGCTGGGCGCGTCGACCAGAACAAATGCCATGTCAGTTCCTAATTGTCGTAGAAGCTCAGTCGGTCCGACAGGCGGACGAAGATGACGGCGATGATTCCGAAGCCGACGAAGAAGAGAGTGCCTGCGGCTGCTGACAGTCCGGCGTCGAAGTTCTGGAAACCGAACTGGTACAACAGGTAGTAGATGTTCGTGGACGCACCGCTCGGTCCACCCTGGGTGAGAATGTCGATCACGGGGTAGGCCCACTGCGCACCCAGCAGAATCGTCATGAGGGCGAGGAAGACCAGTGTCGGGGAGAGCAGTGGCAGCGTTATCTTTCGGGTGATCGTCGCCTCGGATGCGCCGTCGAGTGACGCTGCCGAAGCGTAGTCCGGGTTGATGCCGGCAAGCCCAGCCGAGATGACCAGGACACCGAACCCGAGCATTTGCCATCCGACGATCACGACGACGCCTAGCAGTGCGAATTTCGGATCACGAAAGATGTTGCCCATCTCTATTCCCCACGTTGCGGCCACCCGTGGGATTGCGCCGCCGTCGGGATTGAAGAGCCAACGCCAGACGGCACTGCCCGCGATCGGTGTCACCAGGAACGGGACAAAGATCAGAGCTTGATAGATCGTCTTGGACCGTCCGGATATCCGCTTGGACACCAACGCGATGACGATCGGCAGCAACAGCGAGAACACCATGAAGGCGAGTGTGTAGACCACGGTGTTTCGTAGTGCCTGATGCAACTCGGGCAACGACAGAACACGCGTGTAATTATCCAGTCCTACAGCCACTTTGGGAGTGGTGGGAACCATGTTCCACTTGTAGAAGGACAGATTGACAGTCTCGCCGAGTGGCTTGTAGATCCACGCGATCAATAACACCACAGCCGGCAGCAGGTACAGGTAATGCACCAAGGCGCGGGGCGCCCACCCGGAACGGGCCGGGCGCGCCGCTACGGCACGCTCCGACCCGCCGGTGCTTGGAACTTCGACAAACATGTTCGAAACTCAATTCGCCAGTGCAGCAGAGGGACTGGACGAATTGCTCGCAGGAACCAGCTTGGAGATCGCCTCCGCAAGATACTCCGCGCTCACTTCGTATACAGTTGCCGACTCCTCTACCGGAACTACCGTGTGCAGAACCCGATCTCGGAACACATGGACCATGTTGAATGCCTGTGCACCGTCGCGGCCGCGCATGCTGCCCTTGTTCGCAAGAAGATCCTGTGTGTAGCAGGTCGCTGAGGCAACCGAGACGGGAATTCCGGCGAAGGTACAGGTGGTCGAGTAGTGCAGGTGGCCAGCGAGGATACCGCGAACATCGGTTCCCTCGAGTACCGTGGCAAGTCTGTTCTGCTCCTTCAGTTCCACCAAAGTGAGCACATCCAGAACCGAAGGGACTGGCGGATGGTGCAGCGCGAGAAGGGTTCCGTGTGGTGCGGGTACAGCCAGAACCTCTTCGAGCCAAGCGAGCTGTTCGTCGGTGATCAGGCCGTGATGGCTTCCGGGAACAGTGCTGTCCAACACGACGATGCGGAGGCCGTTCACGTCGACCACCGAGTCGACGGATTCCTGGGTCGGAGCGGTATCCAGCAGGCCGCTACGGAATGCCGGGCGTGCGTCGTGATTCCCCATGACCCAAATCACCTTTGCGCCTAGCTGTTCGGCGGCCGGTTCGACGATCCGGCGCAGTCGCACGTATGCCTCGGGTTCCCCCATGTCGGCCAGATCGCCGGTGAAGACGATAGCCTCAGGACGCTGGCCAGTCCGTTCCAGTCGCTCGAAGATGCGTGCCAGATTGGCATCGCTGTCCACGGAATCGTGGAGAAGATCTCCGTCGGTGACGAAGTGAGTATCGCTGAGGTGCAAGATGTAGTGATCGGGTTCGCCGTACTGGGACATGAAAAATTCTCCTTCAAGTGTGTGTCAGTTGACCAGTGCAAGATGTAGGCGGTCGAGTTCTTCGGAGCTCATTCCGTGGGCAAGAAGGTAATCGGAGGCACATCCGTACGAATCGTCGATGGATTGCAGGCTTGCCCGCATGAGCGCAGCCGGGCTTGCCCCGACGAGCTGGGCGAGGTTCTCCCCGTCGCCGATGCCGTATTCGCGCATCTTGACGGCCATGGCCGATGCCCACTCGCCGGCCAACATGACCTCCGAGAGCGAATAGTCCGCGACGATGTCGCGGTAGTCAACGCCGACCGCTGCCAGAGCGAGTGCAACGACGAGGCCGGTACGGTCTTTGCCTGCCGTGCAGTGCACGAGTACTGCGCTGTCGTCGGACTCTGCGATTGCGCGTACAGCTCGAACCAGTCGGACACCGCATTGATCGATGACCTTCGCGTAGATTGCTGCAAGGTCCAAACTTGTTTCTCGAGAGTTTATTTCGCTCTCGAAGATGGGCAGGTGGAATTGCTGGAGGTCCAGTCCTCCGAGAGCATTCGGTGCTGTGTCCAACTCTTCCTGCTCGCGCAGGTCGATGACGAAGGCCAGCCCACGGGCGCGGAGAATCTCGCGGTCAGCTTGATCGAGTCGATGAAGAGCGTCCGCACGAAAGAGCTTGTTCCACTTGGTGCTGAGGCCGTCGCGGGTAGCGTATCCGCCCACGTCGCGAAGGTTGTAGGTGCCGTTCAGGTCGAGCCGACGATTGGCCCGCTGAACCGGAAGAGCTGTAGTCATAGTTGTTCCCGATTCGGAAGTGATGTTCGCTGGAATTGGAATGGGCCGTGTCAACCGATCAAGTCCTGAGCCCGTTGCTGCGCGGCTTGCATGGTCGCTTTCGGGTCCTTGCCGTAGAACACGGATTCCTCGATGGCTTGCGCGAGAATGTCGTCGACCTGGACGTAGCTGTTACCGGGGTACGACTGCCACGGCTGAAGCGAGTCGAGCTGCTTGAGGTTGGGCGCCAGTAGCGGATTGCTGTCGGCCCATGGCTTGAGTGCAGCAGGATCCTGTGTCAGCGAAGAGCGGAGAGGCAGGTATCCGATCTTGGTGGAGATCTGTGTGTACGCGTGATCGCTGGTCATGAATTTGATCAGTTCCCAAGCAGCGCGGGCCTTTGCCGGGTCTTGCGAGAAGACGGAGAGGACCGAACCTGAATTGGTGGGAACCGCTGCCTGCCCGTCGAAGGCAGGCATTGCGGTAGCGCGCAGATCCCAACCCGCCTTGGCCGCAGAACTGACAAACATGCCTTGCAGCGCAGACGTGTTGAGATCGATCGCGATGTCGCCCTTTGCGAAACCTTCGTACTGTGTGGCCGAATCCGCGTTCACCAAGACTCCGTCCTCGTAGAGTCCACGAAGCATGGTGACTGCCGACACTGAGGCAGGCTCACCGAATTCGATGGTCTTGCGATCTTCGGACAACACACCCCCTCCGGCCGATTTGAAGAGTGCCTGCATACACCAGCTGCCACCCTTGACCGAACAGCTCACTCCGAGCGACGGCTTTCCTGTCTTGGAGGTCACTGCCTTTGCGGCAGCGGCAACCTTGCTCCAGGTGGAGAGATCGGTATCGGCCGGGAGCCTGGCCTCGGTCAGTGCGGTGGAGTTGTAAAACAATGTCGGGGTGGAGAACACGTACGGAACGCCGTAGGTTTCCCCATTCCAGTCGCCGAGTGTTGCAGCTCTGGGGTGGAAGGGATGGTCGCCGCCGAAGTTCGCCTGCACTGCGTCCTTGCCGACAAGGTCGTCAAGATTTCTTGCTTTCAGTGCGGTGACGGCGAAATCAAGTGTGTCGAAAGTTAATTGAGCGACATCGGGTGGCGAACCGGCGAGCATCTGTGTTTGCACGCTGCTCGCGGTGCCGGAACCGGCCGCACCACCGCTCTGCGGCGGCTGAGCTTTGACGTGAATGTTCGGGTGGGCGGCCTCGAAGTCGGAGATGAGACCGGTGACGGTGTCTGTCCACAAACCTGCCTGGGCAAGGTTGTAGGACTCGAAGACGATGTCGACCTGCTGATTCGGGTCGAGTTCCGGAACCTGTACTGCGGAATCGGAGCCGCCGGTGGTGGCACCTCCCGTGGCACATCCGGCAAGGGCGAGGGATGCCGCCAATGCTGTGGCGATCTTCCATCGTGTTTTGCGCATGACAAATCTCCTGGTGGTGGAATGCAGTGTCAGAGGATGAGTTGAAGGTTCAGCTGAGAACGGATGTATCAAGGTCCAATGTTGCTGGTATGTCCAGCCATTCGAGTCGCCGTCCGCTGGATCGGTCGAAGAGGTGAAGATGGCGCAGTTCGGCGGACAGCACCGCGGGCCGACCCTCGTGAAGTGCGATCGGTCGCGGAGCGCGCACGCAGATCGTGGTCGACCCGACCAGACAGTAGGCCACTTGCTCGCTTCCGAGGTTCTCGACCGAAGTGACGTCGACGGTGATACGCGCACCGGTTCCGGAATCCGTGCCTGGATGTATCGGTGTGAGGTGTTCGGGACGAATGCCGAATACGACGTCGCGCGAATCGGTCTCCCCTGACCAGAGTGAGGCTTCGATTCCTTCTGCCGAAACCCTCACTTGCCCGTCCGTCGAGAATGCTCTCGCATCAACAAGATTCATGGCTGGACTGCCCAGGAATCCTGCGACGAACACCGATGCCGGACGATCGTAGACATCCTCCGGGGTGCCGAGTTGTTCGAGCCTGCCATGGTTGAGCAGTGCGATACGCGTCGCCATTGTCATTGCCTCGACCTGGTCGTGGGTGACGTAGACGAAGGTGGCGCCCAACCGTCGGTGGAGGTCGGTGAGCTCACGACGGGTCGCCGTTCTGAGCTTCGCGTCGAGATTCGACAGAGGTTCGTCCATCAAGAACGCCTTCGGATTTCGAACGATCGCGCGTCCCACCGCCACTCGCTGGCGCTGGCCACCAGACAACTCCTTCGGCTTGCGCTCCAGCAGATGTGCGATCTCGAGCTGCTGTGCTACCTCCTCGACACGCGCTACTGCGGAGGCTTTGTCGATCTTCTTCACCTTCAAGGGGAATCCGAGGTTCTTTGCCACGGAGAGGTGCGGGTAGAGCGCATAGTTCTGGAACACCATGGCGACGTCGCGTCGACGCGCGGGGGTGGTGGTGATGTCTTCGTCGTCGAGCAATATCCGGCCGCTGGTCGGTTCCAGCAGGCCGGCGAGCATCCTCAGCAGTGTCGTCTTACCGCAGCCACTGGGCCCGAGGAGGACCAGGAAATCGCCGTCACGAACATCGATGTCGATGTTGTCGACTGCGGTGACATCTGCGAACTTCCGACTCAGATTCTCTATTCGAATCCTGCCCATTGGCTTCTCCCGATGAAATGACGTTACCCAATCGCATCGAATTGGGAATTTTCGTTACATCGGAAGTTAGCCAGTCGAAGGTGAACGGCGATCGAACGCTGTCGTAAATGTCCGTAATTCTCAGGGCAACTATTCGGGCCGGAACGTATGGAGGTTCCGAATTTCAGCTAGTGGAACCGTGATTGAGGATTCCGATCACATGCTCGAGGGTCTGGGCGGCAGCTTCCGCCGACCCGCCGCGTCGTTCACTGACGGCGATCTGGAGGCCGATCAGAAAGGTCAGCTGGATGACGGTTGCCGAAGCGCCGTGCGCGCCCCACGGCCCGGTTCCGCCACCGAGAACCAGGCCCATGTCGGCCAGTTCCACCAGTGGGGAACGTGCGTATCCGGTCACGCCGATGACGGTGGCGCCGGCCTCTTTCGCGGCATGGGCGGGTTGGAGGGTCAACGAGTTGAGTCCACTGTCACTGATCGCCAGACAGACGTCTCGAGAGGTGAGGTGGCGGGCTGTCAGCTGCTGCATCACTGCATCGGTGGGTGCTTCCGCGGTCCGTCCGTTCACGATGAACCGCACAGCCACTGCGGATGCCGACGGCCCGGATACCCCGTTTCCCACAACGAGTACGCGGTCGGCGTCGGCGATGGCTTCGACGGCCTGGTCGAAAGCATCGCGATCCAGTGGTGTGAGTGCTCCGCCGAGATCGGCCGCCACTTCGCCGAATACCGCTTGCATCAGCCCTATGCTGTCCTTGGTGTGCGATGCATCCTGCACGCGTGATTCCGTAGCGCCGAGATCTCTGAGCAGCAGCATCCGCAGATGCTGAAAGCCTTTGAATCCGAGATTCTGACATGCTCGAATAACCGTTGCTGTCGACGTGGACGCGTGCTCGGCCACATCTGCCGCCGACCACCAGGCGAACTCCTTGGGCCGGGCTATGCAGATGTCCGCGACGCGTCGCTCGCTCGGAGCCAGGTTGGGCGCAAGTGCGCGAATCGTGGACAGCGTTCCGCCCACGGGGGGATCGGTCTGTAACTGGCTCATGAGCACTGAATAACACACGAGAGTGAACGGCACTCCCCTCGGTGGCCGCTTCTTGTACGCGTTGCGGCGTGTCGGTGCACGGATGTTTATGCGAATTTCGACGGGGTAGGGCCTTCTGTGTGGGAGTCCTACCTGGGTGGGATCCCTGAGCAACAATCCGAAACGTATTGGAGGGTCAACGTGCCAGATGACAAGAGCGGTCCCAGCGAGGGAATCAAAGGCGTCGTAGAGGACGTCAAGGGTAAGGCCAAGGAAGCCGTGGGTGCGGTTTCCGGAAACGACAGTTTGACCCGAGAGGGCCGCGCCCAGCAGGACAAGGCCGAAAGCCAGCGAGAAGTCGCGAAGAAAGAGGCAGAAGCCGAGAAGGCTCGCGCAGAAGCGGCCGCGGACGAAGCGCGACAGAAGTCCGAGCAATAGCCCTGACGCACTCGTCACCCTCGGCCTGGGATTGATCCCAGCCCGGGGGTGAGTCGTGGCTCCGCGTTCAGTTTGAAATCTCTACTTACATAAGGCGTAACAAGATTCTTGCGCCCAGCATGACGATCAAGAGGAGCTGTTCGATGCCTTCATCTCAGTCCGTCCCAGGTGCGCCGGCCCCGAAAGCGCCGGACCTGAAAGAGCCGGTCAAGCCTCGACAGCCGTTGCCGCCCAAGGATGACCAGCGGCAGCCGGAGGTGCGTACCGTCGCGGGTGCTGAGGAGAAGGTGAAGGGAAATGGTCGCGGCCAGCGGGGGGAGTACCTCACCACCGCAACCGGTACACGTCTCTACGAAACCGACCACTCACTCACCGCCGGCGAGCGCGGCCCGACTCTTCTTCAAGACCACCACCTGCGTGAGAAGATCACACACTTCGACCACGAGCGAATTCCGGAGCGCGTCGTCCACGCCCGCGGGGCGGCCGCACATGGAACGTTCCTGGCGAATGGCGCAGCCGAAAACATCTGTAAAGCATCGGTGTTCGCTTCCGGTGCTCGAACCCCGGTGTTCGTGCGGTTCTCGACGGTGCTGGGTTCACGAGGTTCGGCGGACACCGTACGCGACACACGCGGTTTCGCCACCAAGTTCTACACCGACGAAGGTGTCTTCGACCTGGTGGGCAACAACATCCCGGTGTTCTTCATTCAGGACGGCATCAAATTCCCGGACATCATCCATGCCGCGAAGCCCCACCCGGACCGCGAGATTCCGCAGGCGCAGAGCGCGCACGACACTTTCTGGGATTTCGTGTCGCTGCACACCGAGGCCACGGCGCACACATTGTGGAACATGTCCGATCGCGGCATCCCGCGCTCCTATCGCATGATGGAGGGCTTCGGTATTCACACGTTCAGGCTCGTGAATGCCGAGGGCGAGACGAATCTGGTGAAATTCCACTGGAAGCCGGCCGCCGGAGTGCATTCACTCGTGTGGGAGGAAGCGCAGATCGCCGGCGGTGTGGATCCGGATTTCCATCGACGCGATCTTGCCGACGCCATCGAGGCGGGCGCGTATCCGTCCTGGGATCTGGGCGTGCAGGTGTTCCCTGATACCGAAGACGAAATGTTCGAAGGCATAGATCTATTGGATCCCACCAAGATCGTGCCCGAAGAACTCGCGCCGGTTCAGGTCATCGGAACGATGACACTCGACGCCAATCCGACGAACTTCTTCGCCGAGACCGAGCAGGTTGCATTCCATCCGGGCCACTTGGTTCCGGGGGTCGACATCACCAACGATCGTCTCCTGCAGGCACGTTTGTTCTCGTACCTCGACACCCAGATCACGCGACTCGGTGGCCCCAATTTCGATCAGATCCCGATCAACCGTCCTCACGCGCCTGTCAACGACATGCTTCGCGACGGCTTTCATCAGGACGGTGTGCATACCGGAGTCGCGCCGTATCATCCCAATTCGTTGGACGGTGGGTGCCCGTTCTTGGCCTCGGCGGACAGCGCGGCCTATATCGAGGTGCCTGAGGAAGTTTCAGGGCGCAAGGTGAGGCAGGCGCCGGCATCGTTCGACGATCACTTCTCGCAAGCTCGACTCTTCTACCGCAGTCTCTCCCCTGTCGAACAGGAGCACGTCGCGCAGGCGTATACCTTCGAATTGGGCAAGTGCTACGAGGAGAACATCAAGACCCGGAATCTGGGCATCTTGGCGAACATCGACGCGGGCCTCGTGTCGATTGTCGCAGGGGGGCTTGGCCTTCCGGTTCCCGAACCGACGGAGCCGTTGAGCGATCCGGAGCTCAGCCCTGCACTGTCTCAGGTTGGCGCGGAATGGCCGGTAGACGGAAGGATCATCGCACTACTGGTCGATGAGAACTCCGATCTCGAAACGGTTGTCGCCGTTCGAGACAAGATCTTCGACGCCGGCATGGTGCCGCTGATCCTCGGCCCGCACGGCGGAACCATCGGGGACGGTGACGACGCGGTGACGGTGCAGCGAACGTACCTCACAGCTCGTTCGATCGAATTCGATGCAATCCTGCTGAGCGGCGACGTTTCTCGGATAGGCGAGGGCAAGTTGGATCCACGGGTGGAGACTCTGCTGAACGAAATGTATCGTCACAGCAAGGCAATTGGTGGTTGGGGAGAGAGCATGAGTGCGCTGGCTGCGGCCGGTATCGACGAGTCTGCATTGGGAGTCGTCGTCGATGCAGACGCGGAAGGAGCGCTCGCCTCGCTGGCTCAGCTTCTGAAGACGCACCGCGTGTGGGGGCGTTTCGAGGTGCTGCCTACATCCTGAGTGCCGACGTACGTTCGAACCTGCGGTGTGGCCGAATTGCCAGTTCGGCCACACCGTCGGAGTGAAGACGAGTGAAGGGACGAAACAGTGGCTCGCAAGGACTCACAACCTCAACTCAAGGATCAAGAACTCTACGAAGAGCTACGCGAGAAGGGCGATTCCAAGGAGAAGGCGGCCCGAATCTCCAATGCGGCCGCCAATCGAGGGCGGTCGAATGTCGCCAAGTCCGGCGGACAATCCTCGCCGTACGAGGAGTGGACAGTCGACGAGCTGAAGAAACGTGCCAAGGAACTCGATCTGCACGGCTATTCGAAGCTGAACAAGGGTGAGCTGATCGAGCAGCTCCGCACTCACTGAGCTGTGTTCTGCTCGAGTCGTATTCTGCTTGAGCAGAATACGACTCGAGCGGTCGGTTCAGTGCCCTTCTTGATCGAAGAGTTCCTGACCTTCCAGTCGTTTGACCCGTCGGTGTTCCATTAAGATGGCCAGTGTTCCGACGATGAAGGACACCACACACACGACGCCGGCAATGACTGCCCAACCACGAAATCCGTAACCTGCTGCCACCAAGGTCAATCCGAGTGTTGCCAGGCCCAGTCCGATCAGCAGGTATCCGGGATAGTTGCGACCGTCGCTGATTGCCTCCCCTACGTGCGATCGATTTGTGTGTTCGTCATCTACCGGTGAACTTTCGCTCGCGTTTGTCACGGCACACTCCATCCTGAGCTCATGAAGACTTGCGATTCTTCGCTCGTCGTCGGTTCACAGGGCAACTACCCGATCGGCGACTGGATGAAACGGTTGGAGTAGTGCCGAAAGGGGTAGAAGGTCGTACGCTCGAAGTATCGGATGTGGATGAAAACCGGTGCGAGGAAGGCCTATGAACGCGAAGCCGACTCCCGACATATTCTCGGTAGGTACACCGACTCTCGGTGTCGAAGAGGAGTTCTTGCTCTGCGATCCGCAGACTGGACGTCCCACTCTGCGCAACTCCGAGGTTGCTGCCGTCGGGCGGGAACTCGGTATCTCGCTGCAACTCGAACTCACGCGCTGTCAGGTGGAGACGTCCACGTCGATCGGAAACCATATTCGTGATCTTCGTGATCAACTCTGTGAGTCGCGTGCCGTCACCGCCGACGCCGCTGCCCGTGTGGGTTGTCAACTCATCGCAGTCGGGACGCCGTTCTACGATCCGCCGGTAGACGAGATCACTCAAACGTCGCGATACCAGCGAATGGCCGGTCAATTCGGAGCGATCACCGAAGGTGTGATGTGTGGTTGCCACATTCATGTCGGTGTGGAAGATCGAGAACGATCGGTCCAGATCATCAACCATCTGCGCCCTTGGTTACCGACCTTGTTGGCATTGACGGCGAACTCTCCGATCAGCGCCGGTCGCGATACCGGTTATGCGAGTTGGCGTTACGTTCTGTTCGGCCGATGGCCCAGTTCGGGTCCGCCGCCCTACTTCGAGTCCGTGGCGCACTACGAAGATGCTGTTGCAGCGATGCTGGAGACAGGGGTCATTCTCGATCCACACATGGTCTATTGGGATGTGCGCATGTCGGATCACCTTCCCACCGTGGAGATTCGGATCAGCGACGTGCCCGCCACCGTGGAGGAGACGATGACCCTGGCCACACTGGTGCAGGCACTCGTCGGTACCGCATCCGCCGCGATCACGAAAGGTGAAGCAGCGCCTGCCGTCGATCACGAGCTACTCCGCGCGGCTTGCTGGCGGGCGGCGCGTGACGGACTCGACGGGAGGTCGCTGGACGTGGAATCCGTGCGCTTGCTGACTGCACACCAGGCGGTTCGGCAATTGGTGGATCACGTCGAACCTGCGTTGACTGCATTCGGAGAATTCGAGCAGGTCACGGCCTCCTTGGACAAGGTGTTCAGCAACGGAAACGGGGCGATCGTGCAGCGCCGTCAACTCACGCGTCGGTCACGTGTAGCTGATGTGATCGACGAGTGCGCTCGACGCACTTTCGAAGGGTGCAGTTCGCAAGGGGTCAGTGACATGTAGGCGGCGGGAACCTACCGGCTACGGGGAGGCGTTGACTTCCAATTTTGTGCCGAGTTCACTGGAAATGAGGGCTTGTCGACTCCCCGTGCGGAAATCATCCCGTCTGCAGGCCGCGTCGCGAGTCGCATGATGGCGAAGGGTTAGTCATGACAAACGAATCTGGTGAACGGGCGTCCGAAGAACCGCAGTCTGCGCGTGGAGCCCCGGGCTCCCGAGGCACGGGCTCGAATGAACCAGGCGGCGGTCCGGTAGATCGCCCTTCCGGCTCGTTCGACGACGAGGAGACTATCTCGGGGGTAGAAGGAACCGAGACGACGCCCGCCGAGCCCACCGCATCCGAACCGGCTGTGCCGCCCTACGAGGGACGTCAGGAAACCGCAAAGAAGTCGGCCTTCAAGGAGGCCGAGAGTTCTGGTGGGCCGAATACTGGAGGGGCCGGCGAACCTGTCGTCGATTCTGAGTTCAAGGCACCACCGGCGGAAGAGACTCCTGGTGGAAGAACTGCATCCCCTGCAGACGAGCAACCCGCCGCGGAAGCGACTGAATCGGCTTCCAGCGAAAGCGGAGTGGGGCCGGCACATCAACCGGGGGTTGGGAGGAGTGAAGACAAGAGGGACAACATATGAATGGCGATCCGCGCCCCGGACTTTCCGTCGGACAAGGACCTTGACGCGCTGTGCAGTCGACCGGCCACCGTGGTCGAAGAGCGTGGTCTGACAGTCTCCACTGCGGATCGTTGACTTGGGTGCGGCGCTGGCGCTGGCCGTCACCGGTGAAGCCGGTCCTGATACCCAGGAGAACGTTCGATCCGGAACTGTGTGGTTCGGAATCGTCGACCATGGGACGGCCGAAACGGAGAAGCAAGTTTTCTCGGGCGACCCCGAAGCTGTCCTCGGTGCAAATGTCGAGCACGCGATCCAACTACTTCTGCGTCACGCATCCGATCGCCACACTCCGAGTTCGAGAGTTGTGTACTAGTCGAGTTTTCAACTCTTCGAACGGTTCTTCTTGTGACGACCTGTGTGTTTCGCAGGCGCCTGCGCGGTTGGAACCAGATGACCGTCGGCCGTGTATTTTTCGACTACGAGGTTCTTGCTGACTCCTCGGTTCGCATCCACTGCGCAAGTGATTGCTTCCTTGTCGGAGTTGAAAGGTTCCTCGGTCGAAGAGCCGTCGGGCATCGTGATTTTGTACCGATCCATACATCGACTATTGCGGGTTGATCCGTCTCCGACAACCCGAGCTCACGGAAATATCGGTCTGGAATCAGGCGGATCAGCGGGTCCAATACTCCTCGGGACGTTGACCCGGACGGAATCCGTAGTGCGCGAGCATCGCGGTCGCTTCCGGAAAATTGGCTGCCAGAGCTTCGGGCACATGTGCATCGCTGCTGAATGTCACCGCTTTACCTCCCTCTTCGCTCCACCATTGGGGTATCCAGGGCCACAGCCGACGGGTGTTCATCTCGAGGATCCGGTCGCTGTCGGCGATGGCGCGCATCGCATTTCGGAATCCCTCTTCGAATCGACGGGGATCGAAAGGTCCGGCACTTTCGATCGGCCATGCACGCACCGCGTAGTCGATATGGGTGAACACCTCGAAGGTCCGAGAGCCAGCCACCATACGCGGGATCTCATCGAGGTATGCCCACATGACTTCGTCGGCACTCCACTTTCGAAACAGAGTGTTCGGTTCACTCCGATCGTCGCCGACTTCGAGGGTGTGCAAGGAACCCAATACCCGGTCGATGACACCGAGATCAAGGAGGTGCGACGCCTGCGCTTCGTGCAGGTGCGGTTGTCCGAACTCGACGCCGGTGAGTATCCGCAATTCAGGAAAACGGTGTCGGCATCGTTCGATGCTGTCGAGATAGCCGTCGACGTCGAGGATCGGTGCGCGGACATAGCCGTCGGTGCTCAGCAGGTGATGTTGATGGGGCATAAGATCTGCGGCGGTTGTGCGCCACCGAGCATCGAAGTCGAGATGCTCGGTGAACACCAACGCCGGCAATCCGATTGCTTCGGCACGCGCGCAAGTCTGTTGCATTCGTCCGGATGCGTGCGACAGCGGTCCGCCGGTGTCCCACGACCACTCGCTGTGAACATGACTGTCCGCGGGTAGTTGCATGTTCAGTTCGTACCAGAGCCGGGAGTTTCGGGGGGCGGTTAAAGCTCGGACTGTCGCGCGAATTCGCTCTGTGCAGTGGTTCCCCAGATCTCGGAGGACTGAGTCTCGGGCTCGCTGTCCAGCTTTCGGACGTCGTGAATGAACTCCACACCGTGCAGTTCGTCGGACGGAACCGACAGAAGCTTGCACGTGGTGCTGACGAAGAATCGCTGGACATCTTCCAACTCGAGACGCCCACCGGGCCGGTACCAATGCGCGACCCCGGTACACATCTCGAGTATCGCGAGTCGGCTCAATGCCAGATCTTCGATGTCGAAGGCGCCCACGCGTTGTCCGCGTTCGAGGATCTGTCCGAAAAGTTGCTCGTACTCGTCGCGCAGGGTCTGCAACTCGATGCGGTTGTCTCCGGTCAACCCGCGCATCTCGTACTCGGCGACGCGGGCAGTCAGTTGGTTGACGGCGGTAATGCCGACGTGTGACGACACCAGGCCGGCGAGCTGGACTACGGGATCGGCGCTTCGGCGCATTGCCCGCTCTCCCGACTGCGTCAGCTCGTCGAGGCAAGACCGAATGATCGAGGCCAACAGTGACTCTTTGCTGCCGACGTAGTGGTAGAGCGTTGCCGAGTTGATGCCGGCTTCGGCTCCGAGCTCACGAATGCCGGTGGCGGCGAATCCTTTCGTCGCGAACAGGGTGACTGCCGCCCGTTGAACGCGCCCCAGGTCCATGATCCTCATTTCGGTTGGTTGCCCAATCATGCTAGCATCGCCGCCGAAATCGACCGGCTGTCAATCAGTCGATTGATAGCTGTTTGTGTACTGGCAAATTGCATCTCAACTAATCAATCGATCGATTGAAAAAAGCTTGACTGTGCCCTGGATCACTGCATAGTCTCCTTGTCGAGCCTCCCTCTCGGTGCGAGAGCTAACAGGGCACTCCATACAAGGAGCAATGACATGAACGACGCGAATCCCCCATCTCCCGCAACTGTCGACAGGCCTGCCCTGCGGCGTGTGGCCGGATCGGTTCTGGTCGGCACCACGATCGAGTGGTACGACTTTCAGATCTACGGCGCCTCCGCCGCGTTGGTCTTTGCGCCGCTGTTCTTTTCGGACGCAGACCCCGCGCTGGCGACAATTCTTTCCTTCGCCACCTTCGCGGTCGGCTTCCTGGCGCGGCCACTCGGCGGTGTTGTGATGGGCCACTTCGGCGACCGCATCGGACGCAAGAAGGTCTTGGTGCTCGCACTTCTCTTGATGGGAGCAGCGACGTTCCTGGTCGGCGTCCTTCCGACCTCCGCCCAGATCGGTGTGTGGGCCCCGATTCTTCTCGTATTGCTGAGACTGATTCAGGGCTTCGGCGTCGGGGGTGAGTGGGGCGGTGCAGTTCTGACTGCTGTGGAGTACGCACCCAAGAACCGCCGCGGCTTCTACGGCAGTATGCCGCAGGTCGGTGTGCCTGCTGGCCTTCTGCTGGCGACGGCCGTCATGTTCGGCACCAAGGCGCTCACCGGGGACCAATTCCTGGTGTGGGGGTGGAGAATTCCCTTCCTGCTGAGTATCGCGTTGGTCGCCGTTGGGCTTTACATTCGCACCGCGTTGGAAGAGACTCCCGCATTCGCTCGCGTGAAGCAGCAGAACACTGCGGTCAAGATTCCGATGGTCGACGCGTTCAAGAACTACCCTCGTCAAATCATTCTTGCCGCAGGTTCGATGATCAGCACGGGCGCTTACTTCTACATCCTCAACACCTACAGCCTGACCTACGCCGATCAGTTCGATCTGCTGTCCGGAAACCTCATGCTCGGAGCGGTCATGGTGTCCGCGCTCGTTGCAGTCATCTTCATTCCGATCTTCGGTCAACTGTCCGAAAGATTCGGCCGACGCCGGATCCTGATGGTCGGCATCACCGGCATGGGAGTGTGGGTCTTCGTTGCATTCGCCGCGATAGATACCGGCAACTTCTGGATCACCACCGGCGCATTGGCAGTCGGCGCATTCATGCTCAGCATCTCGTACGGGCCGCAGGCGACGTTCATCGCGGAACTGTTCGACGCACGGGTGCGGTACAGCGCAGCGTCCATCGCTTTTCAGATCGGGGTGCTCTTGGGTGGTGCAATCGCGCCGATGGTTGCCGCCATGTTGGTTCGCGCAACCGGCGGATCGTTTGCGGTCGCTGTGTATATCGCTGCCCTGTCGGTTATTTCGCTGATCAGCGTCTACTTCGTCCGTGACACCGACCTCGACGAAGGAAGTCGCGACATGTACATCGATGACAACGGGGCGTATCTGCCGCCGGTCGATCAACGCTCCACGGTTGTCAACTAATAGAGGAAACTTCAATGATCACAAAGAGTTTCGAAGAGATCTCTGTCGGAGACATTGCGGTGACGGACCCGCGGGTCGTCACCGAAGACTATGTGCGAAGTTTCGCCGACCTCACCTGGGACTGCCATCCTCTTCACCTCGACCCCGACTACGCGCAGCAGACGCGCTTCGGTCGCCAGATCGCCCACGGTGCTCTCATGTTGTCCACCTTGCTCGGTCTGGTGGAGTTGGACCCCCGTTACCTGCAGTGCTTCTACGGGCTCGATCAGGTCAGATTCCACCGGCCGACTTACCTCGGCGACTCGGTGCATGCGGTGTCGGAAGTGCTGTCGGTGCGCCCTCGCTCGGACGGTGAGACCGCGATCGTGACGTCGAAAGGCTCACTGGTCAACCAAGACGGAGACCTTGTCTTCTCCGGCGAGTTCTCATTCCTGGTAGGCGAGACCCATTCCCTCGACCTCGAAGTGGGTGCTCGGTGAGTTTTCGGCGGCATATGTCATGGTGGCAGGACCTCGAAGCAGAACACTTCGAATGGGCTGTGCCAGAGCACTTCAACATTGCGCACGCATGTGTCGATGTACAGAATCCCGATGATCTGGCCCTCGTCGTAGACACCGGTGGGCACTGGGCGCGGTACACATTCGGTGAAGTCGCCACGATGAGCCGAAAGTTCGCGACCGTGCTCGCGGATCTCGGCCTGGTCTCAGGCGATCGCGTCGGTGTGATGGTCCCACAGGGAATCGAGGTTCTGGCGACACATCTGGGCGCCTTCCGATCCGGAATGGTCACCGTTCCACTTTCGGTCAAGTTCGGATCGGATGCGTTAGTACATCGGATGCGTGACTCCGGCGCGAAAGTTCTTGTGGTCGACAAGGACTGCTATGAAAGAGTTGCCGACGGAATCGGTGAGATACCGGGTCTCGAAGCCGTAATCGTGGTCGGAAGGCTCGATCGGCTCTCCGATTCGACGCCCGTGCAAATCCTCGATTTCCACAGCCTCGTCGACGATGCCACAGAAAGTAGTGAACTGGTAGCCACGGGCCCCGATTCACATGCCATCATCATCTACACCTCAGGGACGACCGGGAATCCGAAAGGCGCGCTCCACGGGCACCGAATTCTCCTGGCGCACATGCCCGGTATGCGGACGGCGTTCGACAATGCTCCGCAGCAGGGAGACGTCTTCTGGACGCCGGCAGACTGGGCCTGGATCGGTGGTTTGTTCGACGTACTGTTCCCCGCACTTGCGTTGGGGTGCCCCGTAATTGCGACGCCCGACAAATTCACGCCTTCGCGTGCGGTCGAGATTCTGAGCCGTCACAAGGTGACGGGCGCCTTCATTCCGCCCACTGCCCTCAAGCAGATGCGAAGCATCGGCGTCGACAAGACTGCTGCGCGTGGTATTCAGCTGCGGGCATTGGGAACCGGTGGTGAGGCACTCGGTGACGCGCTGCAGGCCTGGGTTGCGAGCACTCTCGGCGTAGCTGTCAACGAGTTCTACGGGCAGACGGAAATGAATCTGACCATCGGCACGTCGCGGTCGAAGTGGAGTCCCGCCAGCGGCTCGATGGGTCGCGCCTTCCCCGGCTTCGAAGTCACCCTCCTCGATCCACTAGGCGAGCCGGTCGAGATTGGTGAGGTTGGCGAGATCTGTGTGAAGGCAGGCAATCCCGGACAGTTCCTCGGATATTGGAACCAGCCGTCGAAGACCGATGAAAAGGTGTACGACGGTTGGATTCACACCGGTGATCTGGGTCGGACTGATGACGCCGGGAACTTCTGGTACCAGGGACGTGCCGACGACGTCATTTCGTCCGCGGGGTACCGAATCGGCCCCGGAGAGATCGAAGAGTGCCTGCTCTCGCACGACGAGGTAGCCATGGCAGGTGTCATCGGTGTTCCGGATCCGTTGCGCGGCGAAGCGGTTCACGCTTTTGTCGTACTGTCCGAGGGGTCGAACTCCTCGGAGGAGCTCCGTCAGGAGTTGCAGACCCACGTGAAAAGTCGCCTTGCTTTCTACCAATACCCCAGGGAGATCACCTTCATCGACAGCTTGCCGCTCACCACTACTGGCAAGATCCTCCGACGTGAACTCCGAGCGTTGGCCACCTCCGCGAACGATCGCGTGTAGCCGGCGTCCTTACTCGGTCCTGGGTGGGACCCGGTTGTGGGTGGGACCCGGTTGTGGGTGGGGCCGTTGTGGGTGGGGCAATGCGAGCTGAGCTTTGCCCCCAGCTCACCCCCGAACGTAGGGGGCGAGAAGGGCTTCCCACGCTTCGGACATTTGAGTGTATTCGCCGGCGCAGCCCTCAGCCCGGTCGCTGTTCAGCGCACCATCGTCGACGAGGTACTGAAAGGTCGTCTCGTCGGAGCCGTAGACGTAGCAGAGGAAATTCACGGATCGTTGCGCATCGAGCGAGTGTGCGTCGGCAAAGGCCGAGTCGTCGAGGGCCTCGATCCGGCTTCCCGCCAACGCGTATGAATCGGCCGTGGTCAGCAGATAGTCTTTCGATTCGTCGTCGCTGGTGAGAATGTACGCAGCCATCTGATCGGCGACGTCTTCTTCTCGGCCCGTCGTTTTGAGTTCGAGTTCGCCGATGAGTGCGTGCCCTACTTCGTGATACAACGTCGCAACCATGCTCTGATACACCGCTGTGTCAAGGGAGTCCCCTGAGTCTCCGGCACTGGAAAAACTCGAGCGTTCCTGGGCGGACAGTTCGTAGCAGACCTCGATGGAGTGCTGATCTGGGACATAGTATGCGTTCGACTCACCGCAGTCCTTGGCGATGACCTTCACGTCCCGGGGGATGTGAACGTAACTGTTCATGGTGTCCGCAAAATCGTCGAGGACTCGATGATCCCGTAAGAAAGTCTCCTCAGCCGCATTCTCTGCGTTGCCGGCTGTCTCGTACGTGACGACAAAACTTCCGTTCGTCTCCGCAGCGGGGCTTGACGCGTTTGCATCAGCTGTCGAGGGTTCTCCCGAACTGCACGCGGTGATCAGCAGGGCTGACGCAACCCCGAGGAGTGTCACGTGCAAGGTCCGTGAACGCGGGAGATCTTTTCGACGTCGAAGAGTGATCATTGCAGTCCTCTCCTTGAAGCAAAATTGCGGTAATCAATTGCGGTGGTTCATCATTGAGGAAGAAAATGGTCAGGATCGCGCTAGTGCTCGAAAAACGTCGATTGTCTGCTGTTCGTCCTGCTCTGCGCCGTGGTCGCTGAGTTTGACGATGACTGTTTGGGTCACCGGATCGATGTAGATGTACTGACCGTAGACGCCGATGGCTGAGAAATCCTGTCCGCTTCCTCCGCTGGGATGCCACCATTGCGCGGAGTATCCCCACTCGTCGACGAGATTCGGTGCAGGCGTGCTGATCCGGGTAATCCATTCCGCTGGTACAACGCTCGTGCCGTCGACCATTCCGCCGTCCATGACCAACTTGCCGATTTTGGCGAAGTCGCGCGCAGTGGCATTGATGCAGCAGAACGCCTTTTCTTCCCCACCCGCCCGATCAAGGTTCCATGTCGCCGCATCTTGGGCACCGATAGGGGCCCAGAGATCGTCACGGAGGATGTCGGAAAGCGGTCGGCCTTCTTTGCGTGCAAGTACCGCGCCGAGTAGTTGAGTATCGACACTGCGATATTCGCCCTTCGAGCCGGGCTGGAAGACCAATTCACGGTGGTCTCCGAGGAATTGGTCGAGATCGGTAGTGAGCAGCATTCGGGCGGTTCCGGTCAGTGGAAAGTACGGATTGTAGTTCTCTGATACATCGACCCCTGAGGTCATGTCGAGAAGGTTGTGGACGGTGATGTCGTCATAGTTTGTGCCCGTGCGTAGTTCGGGAAGGATGTCGACCAATCGATCGGTCTCGCTCAAGATCCCCCGGTCGATCGCGCGCCCGGCCAGGAGTGAGACGATTGATTTTGCAACGGACCAGGAAGATTGACGAGTAGTAGCCTCGAATCCCTCGCGGTACCACTCGTGTACCAACTCGCCGTGACGCATGACCAGGAACGAATTCGTGGACGTTCGAGTGATGAATTCTTCGATCGGTATATTTTTCCCCTCCCACGGAACCGTGGTCGGGAGTGGTTTCGTGGCGACGCTGAGGGGTCGAGGGTTGGGTGAGGCGTCAATCTCGTGGCTTGCGAACAACTCGCCCTGGGTGGACGGCTGACGGGTCGCAAGTTTGACAAGCGATACCGGAGATGGAATCCGCAGCGCTGCAGTAGCTCCTACGGCTCCTACCACCAGAACCGCGCCGACGACGGCTATTGCCGTGGCGGCGCGGACCGCGAACCTTCGTCGATTGCGAATTGTCACTGTTCGGATTCCTGTCCGTCGGACCTGGCGTTGCCTCGCTGCTCTACCGCGGCACGTAGCGCTGCGAGTAGTGCGTCGAAGATGGCGTCGAACTCGACCAGAGCGAGCCTGGCGGCATTGGCCGCGATCGAGGGATATTCATCAGGGTTCACGACCATGTAGTGCTTGATCAACGCGGTTTCCTCGACTGAGCGCGTTTCTTCGGGCAGAAGTGCGTACCCCGCTCGGGCGCCTGCGAATGCAAGAATTGTGTCGGCCAGCATTCGTTGGTAGAGAACAACTTCTGATTCCCCGAGCCCGAGTTCTTCGAGTGCACTGAGCATCATTTCCATGGTCGCGAGGCCGCCGGGGCCCCACGTGAAGTGCAGCGAAATCGCCGTGCCGACGTACGGGTGAGAGACGAACTCTTCGACAACAGCTTTGGCCAAGGATTCGAGTCGGTCTGAGGGGGAGAGCCCTTCGGGTACTTTCGCGACTGCCGTTTCGAAGAGTTTGTCGCCGACTGCACGCAGGAGTGCATCCTTGTCGTCGAAGTGGCGCCACACCGCTGAACGGTCGACTCCGAGTTCGACACCGAGTGCCTTGCCGGTGAGTCCGTCGGACTCACCGCGCGCTGCGATTCGAACGGCAGCGTCCACGATCGTCTCGCGATCCAGTCGCACCGTTGCTCGCTTGGTTCGCCCCGTCGTCACGGCGTCTCCAGTCATCGTCGTTGTCATCATTGATGACAACGACGATAGCACGGCCCTGTCTGGCCTTTCTCGTATCCAGCCACGAAGACAATCGGCCCGGGCTGTCCGAAGCGGCAACAGCAATCTGATTTATCGCGTCAATCGTCAACGCTGGTTGTCGGTCTGGACGTAGTGGCTTGCGTCGGTGTCCTGCACGATCCTGGCATGCAGGCGCTCGGCCGACGCAGACTCGTAAAAGGCTGTGGAGACGCACGCGAAAATGGTTGCCGTGAAATATGTTCGGACGCTCATCACGACCTCCCCCTCGGGGAGGTCCGGGTCGGGCTATATGTTCGGCAGGACCACCACGAAGAACCAGCCGCTCAGTGCCAGGCCGATGAATCCGGTGAAGAGGCCGACTATTGCATCCCATGGCAGCTGGCGGGCATTCGAGAGCAGATGCCCGCCAGACTTCTTCGGGTGACGTCGGAGCGCGAAGATTCCTGTTGTGATCGCGCCGACGCCCAGCAGGATGCCGAAGCCGAAAGCCCAGAACAGGAGTACCGACAGCGCGCCGAGCATCTCAGACCGCTCACTCCAGCGTGCGATGCGCTGTGTTTCGGTGGGCGGAGGCCACTTGTGTGAAGGCGACAGAGCTGCTCCGAAACGGCGGGTGTGGTGACGAATTGACTGGTCGCTGAGAAACATTGTCCACCACGCCTGGAGTTGAGTCGATGTGCCGCTGGTATGTACTCGTCTACCCCGTCTTCGCGGATATATGCCGCTGATTTCGAGGCTAGGTGGATGCCGCTTCTTCCCAGGAGTTTCCGTTCCACACGATGGAGATGGGGTATTCGTTGTTGACCCCGTTTTCCCAGTAGTCGATGACGCCGTGGCGCTCCGATTCGAGTTCGATCCAGCCGATGCTGAATCCCCCTCGAAGTACGCGTTGAGCCCGGCGGTCGATCTTGTCCAGTGAACGGCAGAGTCCTCGCACGCGGGAGTCGATCCAGCCCGCAGAGGCATCAAGAACGGTGATCTCGACGATGCTCGCGTCGCTCAGCGGAATCTCGATGAGAAGCTCGCCGGAATCTCGTACCTCTCGGGTCGATCGATTCTCGTAGGCGTGCAACAGCTCTCGCGGTTCGAACAACGAAGGGTCGCCGTCGGACCGTCGAGACCAACCGAAACGCTGCACGGACACATTGTCTCCCACGAATTGCAGGAATGTCATTCGATGTGAATGAGGCCGTCCAGGGCGTCCAGTACCCGGTCCAGCCCGAACTCCCAGGCCGCCTCGGGGCTGTACGGGGAGTTCTTGGCCTCGCCGGCCGCCCCTCCGACTCGCTGCGCCAGCGGGAAGTCGTCGCCGAGATAAGCAGCCAGACGCTGGTTCCAGGACGACCACACCTCGGCCATGTCGGCTGCTCGAGGGTCAGGGCGCCGCGCTTGCGCCGAGGATCGTGCGAAGTCGGCGACAAATGTCAGGGCGGAGTCCCGGTCGATGTCGGTCAGTCCCGTGCCGTCGAAGGCGTGAAGTTCGTGGTCGTACTTCGCGATAGTTCCCGGACCCAACGCGGAGCGCTGATCGGAGATGTCCAGGAGCCACCAATGCTCCGTATAGAGGACAAGTTCTTCCTCGGCGACCCGACGCACACGTTGGCGCCAGGTCATGTTCCCGTACGGCAGGAGTGGGCTGTGTCCGTGTACGGCGTCGACCATGAGCACCAGCAGATCGTCGCGGGATCCGACGTGGGTGTACACCGCCATGCCCGAGATTCCGAGTTCGGCGGCCAATCGGCGGACCGTCACGGCGTCGAGGCCGTCGGTATTCGCGACGGAGATCGCGACGTCGACCGCCTGTGAGGTGGTGACCTTCGCTCGCGGGCCGCGGGTGCCACCCTTCGGTGCGAGGAGGTGATCGCGCCAGAGCAGGTCGATCAGTTCGCGCGCCATCAGTCGTCTCCAGAAATCGGGAATATCTCAACGGTGGTATACCTTATACGGTGCATACTGTATGCACTGCATAAGGTTTATCGATCATGGGAGGCCCACGATGAAAATCACCAGCACTGCTCTGTCCTTGAACGTCGCCGACACCGACGCATCGGCAGACTTCGCGAAAACCCATTTCGGTTTCACCGAGGCCATGGCCGATGACGGATTCGTTTCTCTGAATCATCCGGATGCCGGGGTCAACGTGGTCTTCCTGCGCACCGGGCTCGGGACGTTCAAGCCCGACTTCGTCGCAGGTCCGGCCGGTCAAGGCATGCTCATCGCATTCGTGGTCGACGATGTCGACGCCGAGTTCGCCCGCATCGCTGCTGAAGGTGCCTCCGTCGTCACCGAACCGGAGACGGAACCGTGGGGTGAGCGTTACTGCCAGTTCGTCGACCCCAACGGAATCGTGTGGCAACTCGTTCAGTGGGTGTGAAGAACCCGAGCGCTCGGCTCCGCGGCGCGCGGCACAGATCGTAACCAGAGGGCGCGTTCGACGGACTGGGCTTGGAAGCGCTGCGGTGAGATCCCGTGCGCAGTGCGAAACGCTCGGCTGAATGCGGGCAGGTGCGCGTAACCCAGGTTCCTCGACACCGTGCCGGGTGCAACCCCGAGTTGGAGTTGGGTGCGTGCCTGGGTCATCCGTGAAAGCGATCGCCACTGCGGATACGTGGTGCCGGTTTCGATACGGAACTCCCGGCGCAGCCTGGCCGCGTCGGTACCGAACTCTTGCGCCCACTCGTGCAGAGTGCGAGGGTCGGCCGGCCGGGCGGCGATTGTCGCTGCCAGTCGTGTGGCAATCGAATCGGCGGGCGAGGTGTTCGAAACCGGTTGTGCAAGAGGGCCGGTGGCGATGACGTCGAATGCTGCGGCGCTGTCGTGGCCGCGCGGGCGCAAGGGCGTGTAGGCGGCGACGAAAGTGTGCAGCAATGCCAACTCGTCAGCGGGGGAGAACTGCACGGTCTCGAGGGCGTCGGCAGATACGGTCGACCCGTTCGAGGAACGGAAGCCGAGCGGTAGCAGCAGTGAACCAGTCGGAACCGTGACGGTGTTGAGGACGCCTGCAGGCAGAATCATGGCCTCTCCGGTGCGCAGTTCCCAGCTGCGGTCCGCGACATCCACCTGGGCTTGGCCTCGGTAGACCCACACGGCGACGTGGGCGCCGTTGACGCGCGGCCACGTCGCATTGGCCGGTATCGGCGGCGCTATTTCCCCGGGCTGCCTGGGCTCTGCGAGCATGCGGACCAATGCTTGATCGTTGTCGGTGTCCACCCTGCGATCGGTTGGACCGGAGAGGGCCCGGCGGCGATAGTCGCTCGGGCTCTCTCCCATCTGGGCCCGGAATGCGCGGGTGAATCCGCTTCCTGTTTCGAAGCCGACTTCGTTTGCAATCCAACCGATCTCGCGGTCCTGCTTCAGGTACTCCAACGACGCGGCGATCCGAGCTCGAAGCCGCCAGCGCGTGAAGGTGAGGCCGGTTTCTTCCACGAAGTACCGCTGGAGCGTTCGAATGCTGATCCCGGCACGCTTCGCGAATTGTGCCTCGGTGTCGTCGGTGCCAGGTGTTCGCAACAGGGCGTGCGCGATCTCGAACGCTTCCCGTGATTGCGGCAATTGCGGCAGCGAGGTGGCCCCGTCGTCGGCCCGGGTAATCATTTCGAACAAGGACGACGGGTGTGCAGCGTCGCCGCGCAGATAGCCCAGGTTGTGAACGAACTCGTGGATCAGTCTGTCTTCCCATCCGGACGGAACGCGCAAACGCGTCACGGTAGCCGGCCCGGCGCTGACGCCGTTCGAGGGCGGAAGCAGGATGGGAAACGCGACGGAATCCGAGTCCGTCTCCATCGAATATCGCACGCCCGCCGGGATCCACAACAACTCGCCTGCCGGCACCTCGTAGACGGTCGATCCGGTCCTGACGCGTCCACTGCCTGCGAGAACCCAGAACAAGAGGGGTGAGCGGCCGATGCTTGGCTCGGTGCGGCAGGCGCGGATCGGCCCCAAGTCAATCGCGTCGGACCCCTCCGATAGTGGTAACACGTTGGCGCTCCTGGACAACCCTTGCTACTTAAGTATGGCTAACTTTACCTCTGCTGTCTGCGTTCGCAGCGGCGCACTCTCGTATCTTCAGAAAGCCACATACTCATGCGCAGATCTCTACGCCCGACGGCGGCAGTACTCGCCGCGGTCGTCGCCCTCGCTCTTGCCGGCTGCTCGAATTCGTCAGGTAGTGACACCGGAACCGAGGGCACCCAGAAAACCTCCGGGGCCACCGAGGGATGGCCGCGCACCGTCGATCACGGCGGCCGCAGTACCGAGATCACTGCAAAGCCGACTCGGATCGTGTCCACCTCGCCGTCGTTGACCGGCACGCTGCTTGCGATCGGAGCGCCGGTGGTCGCGAGTGCGGCGACAACGCCGTCGGGAATGACCGATGACCAGGGGTTTTTCTCCCAGTGGTCGGGCGTGGCGGCTGATCGTGGCGTCGAGGTGCTCTACCGAAATCTCGAGCTGGACCTCGACGCGATCGAGACCTTCGAGCCCGATCTGATCATCGGCTCCGCCAACGGCGGCGACTCGACGCTCGATGCCTACTCGCAGCTGAGCGACATCGCACCCACTGTTCTTCTCGACTACGGCGCCAGCTCCTGGGAGGAGCTCGCTGATCAGCTCGGGACTGTCACCGGACTCGAGAGTGAGGCCGCCAAAACCGTCGACGAATACGACAGCTGGGTGACGACGCAGGCCGGGCAGATCAAACTTCCCGAGCAGCCGGTGACGGCACTGGTCTACATGGGTGCCGACGGTGTCTGGACGTTCCGAGCCGACAGCCCGCAGGGCAATCTGCTGGCCTCGCTCGGCTTCACCTATGCCGAGCCCGCTGAGCAGTTTGTCGCTCCGGACAAGCGGGGTGCCTCCGGCGTCGCGATCGTCAGCTCCGAAAACATGTCTGCCGCACTAGACGGGGCGCAGACGCTGTTTGCCGTCTCGATGGGGCCCAAGGACGTGGAGAAGCAACTCGCGGCCGACCCGCTTCTTGCGAATCAACCTGCGGTCAAGGGTGATCGGGTCTACGCGATGGGAACGGCAGCTTTCCGTCTCGACTACTTCAGTGCAAAGCAGACGGTCGAGTCGCTGGTGTCCACGTTCGGTGGATGACCGCGTGGGCGTTTCTGCGCAGTCCCGGACCGAAGCGCCACTGCGGTCCGGGACGGCCGCGCGTGCGGGGTTGTTGGTCCTCGTCTCCATCGTTGTAATCGTGCTGGCATCCGTCGGCGGACTCGTCATCGGCTCACGCAACATCCCCGTCTCCACTGTCCTCGACGCAGTTCTTTCCTACGACGCCGGTAACAACGAGCACCTGATTGTGATCGAATCACGTTTGCCTCGAACAATCCTCGGGCTTGTGGTCGGGGCCGCGCTCGGTCTTGCCGGCGCGCTGATGCAGTCGATCACCCGCAACCCTCTGGCCGATCCGGGACTACTCGGCGTGAACGCCGGAGCATCAGCAGCAGTCGTCATTGCGATTGCCTATCTGGGGGTGACTTCGGTCGGCGGCTATCTGTGGTTCGCGCTTGCCGGCGCGGCCGTTGCCTCGGTAGGTGTGTACATGTTGGGGTCGGCGCATCGCAGCGCCGCGACCCCAGCGCGCATGGCGCTTGCCGGTGCCGCTGTTGCGACGGCGATCACGGCTCTCACCAGCATGGTTCTCATCAGTAACGAGGCCGCATTCAATCAGTTCCGATTTTGGGCAGTGGGTTCGTTGCAAGGCCGCGGCGGAGACGTGATCGTCACTGTTCTGCCCTTCGTCATCGTCGGTATCGTGTTGTCGTTGTTGCTGATTCGTCCACTCAACGCAATCGCGCTCGGCGAGGATGTCGCCAAAGGGCTCGGTGCCAGCACCGGACCCGCACGGGTCGGATCCGCTGTCGCAGTCATCCTGCTGGCAGGGGCCGCCACTGCGGCGGCTGGACCGCTCGGATTCGTGGGCCTGGCTGCGCCGCACATCGTGCGCGGTGTCGTCGGGCCGGATCTGCGATTTCTTCTGCCGTGCGTGCTCGTTGTCGCCCCGGCATTTCTGCTCTTGGCCGACGTTCTCGGTCGCGTTGCCACCGCGCCGGGAGATCTGCAGACGGGGATCGCCGTGGCGGTGCTCGGTGGCCCCTTGTTTGTTGCGCTCGTTCGCTCGCGGCGGGTGGCGTCGCTGTGAACGCGATTGCAGCGCAGCCGGTTCCACCGCTGTTCCGCGGTTGGGTGGTTCGAATCGGGTCGTACTCGTGGCGGATAGTTCCGCGAGTGCTGTTCGTAGCCGTGACAATCAGTGCGGCATTGGCGGCGCTCTCGTTTGCCACGCTGATGTATGGAACCCTGGATCTGTCCTTGGGTGAAGTATGGCGCGCCCTGCACGGCGAAGGCGCCCCAGCGGCGGTTCGGTCCGTCCAGAATCGCAGGCTGCCGCGGCTGATCACGGCGATCGGCGTGGGCGGAAGCCTCGGTGTGGCCGGCGCGGTTTTCCAGACGCTTTCGCGCAATGTTCTCGGCTCGCCGGACATCATCGGTTTCACCACCGGCGCTGCGACTGCAGCCGTGGTTCAGATCGTCTTCTTCGGAGGCGGGGTACTGCAGACCGCGGGCGCCGCTGTTCTCGGCGGCATGCTGACGGCGCTTCTGGTGTACGCGCTGGCACGCAAAGACGGCGTCAGCGGCGGTCTTCGACTTGTCCTGGTCGGTATCGGCGTGGGCGCGATGCTGAGCGCCGTGATGTCGTTCCTGGTGGTGCGTGCGGATATCGACGACGCCACCGTTGTGCAGCAGTGGACGGCCGGCTCGCTGACCGGGCGCGGTTGGCCACACGCGGTCAGTGTTGCGATCGCCGTCGGTGTTCTCGTTCCTGCTCTCGTCGTGGTGTCCCGGCGCGTCACCATGATGGAGATGGGCGACGACGCTGCGTCCTCGCTCGGAATCTCCGTGGAGCGATACCGATTTGCCGGCATTCTGCTTGCGGTCGCGCTCACCGGCGCGGCGACCGCGGCCACCGGCCCCATCGCATTTGTGGCGCTCGCCGCTCCCCAGATCGCACGACGGTTGGCACGGCGCAGCGGTGTTCTTGTCGCGCCTTCCTTCCTCCTCGGCGCAGTTCTGCTGGCGGGCGCCGACTTGATCGCGCAAGCGGTCGAGGTCGGTCTCCGCACTCCGGTCGGTCTCGTCACCAGTCTGCTCGGTGGTGCCTATCTGATCTGGCTGCTCGCTCGTCAGGCCTGAAAAAAACTCGCTACGAAAGAGATTCATGACTACTGCCACCCCAACATCGCGGCTGCGCGCCGAGAAGATCGAACTACGGTACGCCGATCGAACCATCGTGGACGAGTTGAGTCTCGAGATCCCCGATGGAGGGTTCACCGTCGTCGTCGGACCGAACGGGTGTGGCAAGTCGACATTGTTGCGTGCGCTCGGCAGAATGCTGACACCTCGATCGGGTCGTGTTGTGCTCGACGGTAACGATATTCGGTCCTATCGAACCAAAGAAGTCGCCCGGCGAATCGCCCTGTTGCCACAGTCCCCGCTCTCGCCTGGAGCGATCAGTGTCGCAGACCTCGTATCCCGCGGCCGATATCCGTATCAGAGCATGCTGCGCCAGTGGTCACCCGAAGACGAGCACGTTGTCTCCGAGGCCCTGAATGAAGTCGGAATGCGATATGCAGCAGACCAATTGGTGGACGAGCTGAGTGGGGGACAACGTCAGCGGGTATGGATCGCCATGACGCTTGCGCAGCGCACCCCGGTGTTGTTGCTCGACGAACCGACCACCTTTCTCGACATCGCACACCAGATCGAGGTTCTCGACCTCTGTTCCCAACTCCACCAGTCCGGTCGAACATTGGTCGCGGTCCTGCACGACCTGAACCTCGCGGCCAGATATGCCACGCATGTAGTTGCCATGCGGTCCGGAAAAATTGTCATGCAAGGCAGTGCCTCGGACGTCTTCACCCCTGAGTTACTGCGCGAAGTCTTCGACCTCGAGGCGCTGGTTCTCGAAGACCCGGAAACCGGACGGCCACTTGTTGTTCCGCGTGATCGAAGACCTGTCAGGCAGCTACCCGTCCACAACTGAACCACCGATCAGGAGATATCAATGACTACCGCATCTCGACCTGAAGAAACTGAAACGTCTGCGTCGGCAAAGGCGCCACGCGGAGAAGACCACGACCGCGGTCTCAACGACGTGGTTGCCGTCGTCGAACGCGTCGAACGACCGACCGAGAGCATCTTGCGCATCGCCGTCCAGTTGACTTCGTCGGCGGACGACCCGAATTGGTTGCGGCCCAACGTCGCATTTCGCATCCAGCTCGGTCCGCAGTACGGCGACGTCTCTCGCGTCTACACGGTGCGCACCTGCAACGCGCCGAGCAGTTCGATGACCTTCGACGTAGTGCTGCACGGCCACACCAGCCCGATGATGAGGTGGGCCGCCGACCTGCGTGTGGGTGACACGTTCTCACTCACCGGTCCTCGCCCGCACTTCCTCGTTCCCGAGATCGCCGGGCGCCGCGTCGCACTGTTCGCCGACGACACCGCGATACCTGCCCTCTATTCGATTCTGCTTCAGTGGCCCGAGGGACTGACCGGCGTCGGCTGGGTCGCCACCGGTGACGCCGAGGCCTTCGCGGAACTGCCCGTGATCCCCGGCCTCGAGCTGCACCATGTCGAAGATCGCCTCGCCGAGTACGCCGTCGAACTCGAAAACCCAGGAGACTACGCGGTGTGGGGTGCCGGGGAACGGGACGAGATGCGAGCCATTCGAGCGCATTTCCGCAAGACAGTCGGCCTGGCGAAGGACGATGTAGTTGTCTTCGGGTACTGGAAGCGAGGGGTCAGCACTACCGAGATAGATCAGAACCGACTTCGGAACTACACGAGCATCCTCGAAAACGGCGGCACGCTCGCAGACATCGACGATCTGGCAATCGGTATCTGATGCGACTGTTGGATTCGTCAGCCCACCGCGTGTTCTTCCGGCGCCAGGGAATTGCCCGGTGCGATGTTCGAGCAGTTGTTCGGCAACTGATTTCCGTTGAAACGGTCGTTGAGCCAGGTGATGGCGCCGGGGAGCCACAGCGCGCCACCCGGAACGTGACTGATGGTGTCGTACTGGTCGTACTGGATGGACAAACCTGCGTCGCAATAGCGAGTGGCGAGTGAGCGGACGTCCCCGGCAACCATGACTCCGTCGCCAGGGCCGACGCCCGGTCCACCTGGCTGGGTGCCCTCGAGGGCTCCGTTTGCGGCTTGAGCGATGAACATCGGGATGGTGGGTATCGGCGCGTTGCCCATGTTGATCTTGTTGGCCACGTCGACGTACTCGGGCACCGAGTTGGGGTTCGCATACTCTGGTTTGGCAAGGTCCTGCCAGGTCACCCCCGGGTACTGCAGGATGACGTTCCCGATCGAGGCATCCTCGATCCGAGGTAGGAGTTCGCGTCCGCGATCGCCGAGATACGGGTCGAAATCTATGTCGTAGGCACGGGCAAGTCCGACGACCGCCATCCCGACAACGCCTGCCCAACCGATGCTTCCGTTTGCGTACCGGAGGTTGTTTGCCGGGTTGACCAACAGACCACCCTGGGCGGCGCCGATCAGGTCCTCGTTGATGTCCGGGGCGTAGTCCGGCGCGAGGATGGACGCCCAGTTGGTGGCGATTGCTCCGCCCGAGTATCCCATCAGACCGATCTCGGCTGAGTCGGAAATACCTGTCTCGGATGTGTTGCGAGCGGCACGGAGGGAGTCGAGAGTCATCATTCCGTATTCGGGTCCTGCCGCGAAGTCCGCGTTCGGGCCCTCGGTGTCGGGAATGACGACGGTGTAGCCCAGCGCCAGTAGAGGACCGAACATGACGGCTTCGCCGGAAGCGAGAGTCCCGCCGAAGGCGACATTGCGCCCGCTGACGGTAAGGCTGCCGATCGGGGTGTCCCCCGCGATTGCTCGTGACGGTCCGTCTTCCGGGTTCAGCGAATCGTAGGCAGACTGGAACGAGACAACTTTGTCCGGCTGGGCATTGGGTGGTCGAAGAATCGATGTGACATTCGCAGACGGCCGGCCGAGAGCGTCGGTCGACCGGTACAACACCTGTACGGCTTGCAACGGGGTAGGAATGTTGACGACGTGATAGGGCAAGGTTCTCGTTTTGAGCACGGCCCCAGGCTGATACGACGACAGCGGTGCCGAACCGTCGTACTGATAGAAGGAATCCGCCGACGGTTGCGCGGCGACAGTAGGTGCTGTGATGCCTGTGAGTGCAATGGCTGTCAGCGCCACCGCTCCCTGAAAGAGAATCTTTGATGCCACGATCGACCCTTCGGTTTCGTATGTCTCTCGGTACTTGACGGGCTGGTGTGATGACGACCACACGCTATCTTACTTTTGAGTAATAAACGAGAGGCTTGCGCTGGTTGTTTGAATCATGCATGAACGCAATGTGATTGAGATCTTTGAAGCGGCCTTGATAATTCTGCTCAGGATGCCATGTGTACGATACGACTAGTAGCTGTCGCGACGAGCTGCTGCCTTGGGCTGTTCCGGGTCGTCCGATTCCGGCAAATGTTCTGTGCTGCACGGTCTTGAAGGACGAAGGAGTGGACATGGGTAAGCGCGCTCCCGATGACGGCGTGTTTCGAGACTCGGCCGGCGCCCAGGCTGGACTGCTCACTCCTCCGAGCGGTGCACGTAGCGAGGCGGCCCACGAGAAGGCCCTTCGGTCAGCGGAAGCGCTTCTGAAATCCGGGGGAATGAAGGCGGCGACCATCGATGCGATCTCCGAGCAATCGGGCGTCAGCAAAGTAACGCTGTATCGGCACTGGCCGTCGCGGCAGGCGATCGCCGCTGAAGCGTTCGGTGTGCTCATGGCCCGGCACTTGACGTTTCCGGAGACCAACAGTGCGCAAGACGATTTGAACGATTACCTCGAGGACATCGGAAGGTTCTACCGAGGTCCACTCGGGTCGATCTTTGCCGAACTTGTCGGCGCGTGTGCCAACGACCCGACGACGGCTGCATACTTCCGTACCTTCTTCCTCGACGAACGTCGTCGCGGCTTCGCCGAACTGATTCGACGATGTGTTGAGTCCGGATACTTCCGCGACGACATCGAGATCGAGGAAGCGATCGATCTCTTCTTCGGTCCCTTGATCTACCGGATGTTGGTGGGGCACGCGAGTATCGACGACAACACGGTGCGCTCGATCATCGATCATGCAGTTCGTGGACTCCGGAACGGTGTCTAAACGGGATATTCGCTGAAATCCTTTGCGCTGGAGAGGGTACTGCCCTCTCCAGCGTTGCGCGATGTGTGTCAACTCGGCACTGTCAGCTGAGCATTTTCAGCACGTTCTGGTACTCACCGTTGATCTCGGCATGACGAAGTGGCTTGGCCGCTTCGACCACAATCTCTGTGGCGTTGTCGTCAGCTTTCAGTAGAGCAATGGTTTCTTCGATGTAATCATCAAGGGGTAGAGCCGATTCCGAGTTCTCCTGGTTCATCAGTGTGGTGCGGACGCCCGGTGGGATGAGTTCGATGCACTGGATCGAAGTATCGGCGAGTTGAACGCGCATGCTCTCGGTGAAGAGATGAACGGCAGCTTTCGTGGCGTTGTACGTGGGCGTGATGGGAAGTGGGACGAAGCCGACGGCGGATGACACAGTGGCGATGGTGGCGGTCGGCTTCGTCAACAGATGCGGAATGAACTGGCCGACCAGTCGAATAGTGCCGAGTAGGTTCGTCGTGATCGTTCGTTCGGCGACGTCGAGGAAGTCCGGGTTCTTCAGGTCCTCCGGGTACATGATTCCCGACATCGTCACAAGGACGTTCAGATCGGGAAAGTCCTCCGTTACGGATTCATACGCCGTTCGAATGGATTTCGGGTCGTCCACATCGATGACGACAGTGCCGATGCCCGAGTACTTGTCCGAGATCTCTTGCAGCAGAGCGGATCGCCGCCCACCGATGATTACATTGTTCCCCTCGTTCTGCAGGCCCACTGCAAGTGCGAGTCCGATACCGGAGGTTCCGCCGGCAATGAAGATGGTATTTCCCGAGATATTCAATGTGTGTTTCCTTGGTTTGTCGTGGGCGTCGACGTGGCGACAGTGATGGATTTGAGTTGGGTGTATTCGTTGAGCGTCTCGAGGCAGAACTCTCGCCCGAGACCGCTTTCCTTGAATCCGCCGAAGGGGACGCCGCCTCCCAGATTGAAGTACTGATTGATCCAGACGCAGCCCGCATCGAGACGGTCCGCGGTTTCCATGGCGTTCTTCAGGTTTGAGGTATAGATCCCAGCAGCGAGTCCGTATGGAGTGTCGTTGGCTTCTGTGATCACTTGCTCGTTATTGTTCCACTTGAGGACGCACAAAACAGGCCCGAAGATTTCGTCCTGCGCAATTCGCATCGAGTTCGTGACCTCCAGAATTGTCGGTTCGACGAAGTTTCCGGCTTCGAATCCCGGCACGACCGTTCGGTTGCCGCCGGTAAGTACTTGTGCGCCTTCTTCGATTCCGGAATTGATCATCGAGATCACACGATCGGCATGTTCCTTGTGGATCAATCCACTCAGTTCGGTGTCCTCCTCGAGTGGCGGCCCGACTCGCAATGATCGGAATCCTGCGACGAGTTTTTCCACGAAGGCGTCATAGATATCCTCGTGGATGAAGAGACGTGTTCCGGCCAGGCAGGATTGGCCGTTGCACATGAGGACACCCGCGGTGGCATCGGCGACCACTGCATCGATGTCCTCGATATCAGGAAACACGATGCTGGGACTCTTGCCGCCGAGTTCGAGAGTGGTCGAGATCAGCCGGGATGCTGCGGCGTGTGCCACGAGTCGGCCGACTTCGGTGCTTCCGGTGAAAGCGAGTTTGCTGACTTTCGGATGACCAATCAGGGCTGCGCCGGCCTCTTCGCCGAGGCCGGGTACAACATTGAGAACGCCTTTCGGGAACACTTCGGCGGCGATCCTCGCCAGTTCCATGACTGAAACACAGGCATTTTCATCAGGTTTGATTACGACGGTGTTTCCGGCGGCGAGAGCGGGAGCAATCTTGAATGCCGTCATCACAACGGGATCGTTCCAGGGAGTGATCTGTCCGCACACGCCCAATGGTACCCGTTTCGCAACCAGATACCCCGAGGCCAATTCGCGGCCGAAACCGTGGTGCGCCAACGAAACTGACGCAAAGTATCGTAGGTGCGACACTGCGGCCCGATAGTCTTCTCGCATCTCCCTGATGTGTCGCCCGGTGTCCATGCACTCGAGTTGGGCAAGCTCTTCAGTTCGTTCCTCCACCAGTGCGGCAAACTGCAAGATTTGTGCGGACCGTTCTTCGGTCGTCAGGCCTGCCCACGCCGGAAATGCCCGTCCGGCGGCTTCGACCGCATCATTGATTTCTTCTGCCCCGCATCGGGACAGTGTGGCGAGCAGAGCGCCGGAAGCGGCGTCACGCGCCTCGAAGGTGGATGTGCCGATGGCTCGGAACGCTCCATCGATGTACGCACCGTATTCACGAACTGCTTGACCTTCCATGGATCCTCCTAGATCGGTCAATCGGTGAAGTTCGAAGTGTACTGTACGTTTCGTACACTTGTCGATGGTCGCCTTGCCGCGCATGGATGGCGTTAGCAGAAAGACCAGTTAGAACAGCGTTCTGGTCACATCGTCAAGGCGTGGCTCCAGCAATTTCAGCCGCCTGCTTCATAGCCTGTGAGACGTACCCCGTGCCGATTCTGACGCCGCCCAGCCACTCGGTGAGGCGCGCCGCCTCGGCATCGAGAGAACGTCGCGCAGACGCTGACACGGTCTCGAGCAATCGAACGTGCACCACACCGGTTTCGTCTTGGATCCAGCACCCAACGACGCGACCGTCGACCCAAGCGGTGGCGCCGGCATTACCGCGGGTGTCGAAGAGTTGGTTGCGGTGCGGACCGAGGTAGAAGTCACGGTTCTTCCACCCCATGACCGTCGGGTCGAGCACCGGTAGGAGTGCCACCCAAGGACCTGGATCAGGCACCGTGGCGACGTCATCGGGTAGCAACCAGCCGGTGTCGCCTCCGTCGAGTGAGACTGCAACGGCGTCGAGTTCGGCGAGGGCGGCCCGGACGACCGTCTTCGTCGAGCCCAGCCACCAGACGATGTCGTCTTCCGTGCCCGGTCCGAAGGTGTAGAGCCAACGGCGGACTATTTCTCGATAGCCGTCTGCAGATTCGAGATCGAAGGGGGCGTCGTCGAGCCAGTGTCGAGTGAGAGTCCACAGTGGGCGTGAGACGGGGAAGCGGGCGGTGTTGGTGCCGCGCATGATGTCTGCGGTCGCCCCGAGATGCGTGAGAACCCTGGGTGCCGACCAGATTTCACCTGCCGAACCCTCGACCTTGACGTCTGTCATCGGCACGGCCTGACGAATCTCTACCGCTGAAAGCCCTTCAGGCCTATCGGTGAGCAACTTCAGCACTTCCGTCCGTGCGCGATCGAGCCAGTCGTTGCCGTCGACGGCGAGTCCGGCCTTGACGACATCCTTGGCCATTCGTGCCCGCTCGGTGTTCGCGACGCGGGCGGACGCACTCGACCACGCGGCCGGCAGAAAGTCGCGGGGAAAGGTGAAGAGTGTGCGGCGCATTGCCAATTGCTTCACGAGACTGCGTTGGTCGTACAGGGCGCGGTCGACGTCGGCGGCGTCCACGGACCGAACCCTCGCCCAGCAAGACAGATAGACCGTCGCTGACTCGGTGGCGTGCAGTACCGTCATCGCCCGCGTGGCAGCTTCCGGCGAATCGACGTGAAACATTGGCTCCAGCGCATGACGTACTCCTATGCGAGCACGGCGTTCGTCGTCGGAGACATGGCGCATCAGGCCATCGTGCCACAGTCCAGGTGCGTCGTATCAGCTAGTTGCACGAGGGTTCGGTTGCGCCAGTAGTCGTCGTGTCGGAGATGTGTGATTGCACCCGGGGTGGTCGCGAAGGTCGCAAATCCTGCGGCGTCGAAGGGAATCTGTAGCCAGGCGGAGACGACGAATGTGTGTGCAAAGCCGTGGGTTACGACGATGTGATCGTGATCGAGATCGTCCATCAGTTCGCACATGCACT
>NZ_BAAILK010000035.1:569511-599118 GCF_054589475.1 Rhodococcus sp. no. 34 | reverse complement strand
CGTGAACCCTTGATGCGATGTCGCGGCGGGTCTCGGCACCGGCAACGGGGCCACGGTGATCGAGGCGGTTGTTGTCAGGGGCCGGGACCTGCCGCTGGGCCAGCCACGAGTTCGGGCGTCCTTCGGCTTCTCCGAAGCTGATTTCGCGCAATCGAGTGTCTGTTGTCGCCGGAGCATCGAGTGTCCGGGCGATGATCGTGGATGTCTCGGTGCACCGTTCGAGGTCGGACGAGGTGATGCGGACCGCGCGCGAAGTTCCGGTGCGTCGTCGTTTCAGTGCTTCGGCGATCAAACCTGCATCGCGCCGACCAGCGGGGGTGAGAACCGAATTGTGCCAACCGCCGACTACGTCCTGCGCTGTGTGTTCGGCATGAGGATGAGTGACGACGTAAAGTTCCTGCACGAGACCCCTTTTGCTTACCCGACTTTTTCCGGCAACAGTATTCCAGGGTTGAGGATTCCACGGGGATCCCAGGAGGATTTGATCAGCTGCATTGCGGCAATGTCGGTTTCAGTGCGCCCCAGCGATATCCACGGCGACTTCGCGCGGCCTATCCCGTGCTCGGCGCTGATGCTTCCATGGTGGGCGGCGACGAGTCGGAACACCATATCGGTCAGTTCGTGTGCGACCCTCGGCTCGGCATCCAGAAGGTTCACATGAATGTTTCCGTCGGCGAAGTGCCCGAACAGGATTGGCCGCACGAGGGGGAATCGTTGTGCCAGGCTTTCTCGGAGGTTGTCGATGAACATTCCCATCACGGACAAGGGGACGGAGATGTCGAGCTTGACTACCGGCGTCGTCGACGACGCGCTGATGCTTTCGGTATGGCTTTCCCGCAGAGTCCACAGTTTTCGAGCCGGCCCAGGCTCGACCGTCGCGTCCTCGATGAGGTCGGCAGAGTCGGAGAGTACTTCGAGGAGCGACTCTTCCGTTTCGCGCGGTGATGACACCTCGATGAGTGTGTACATCGGTGAAGGGGTGCCGAACGGGCGACGGGCATCGGTGTGTGCGCAGACGAGGGAGATGCCGTCGTCAGTCATGATCTCGGCGGCTTCGACGGTCAATCCGCTCTGACGCACGCGATTACACAAAAGTAGCGCCTGATCGACGTCGCGCACACCCGCGAGCACGACCTGGGTGTCGGTCGCCGGGGTGACCAGCTTCATCAGGACCTTGGTGATGACTGCGAGCGTTCCCTCGCTGCCGGCAAGAAGTCCTGGAATATCGTATCCGACATTGTCTTTGACGAGTGGAGTCCATCTACTCAGCACCGAACCGTCCGCGAGCACGGCTTCGATACCGAGTATCTGTGCGCGTGTATTTCCGTATCGGACCATGCGCGTCCCACCGGCGTTGGTTGCGACGATGCCGCCGAGTGTCGCGGATTCCTTTGATGCCAAATCGATTCCGAAGCGGAGACCGTGTGCCGATGCCGCCAGGTCGGCGCGAGCAACGGTCACGCCGGCGCCGGCTGCGATTGTCCGACCGATGGGGTCGACGGCTTCGATCGTTTCCAGACGCCTGGTACTCAGCACCACGGACCCAGCCGAGGCGATCCCACCACCGACCAGTCCGGTGTTGCCGCCTTGCGGTGTGACGGGAACCCCCGCGTCGAAGCATGCTCGAAGAACCGCAGACACTTCGGAAGTGTTGCCGGGGCGGATGACCGCGATCGCGTCGCCGATCCAACGTCCCGTCCAGTCACGTGTGTAGCCCTCGATCAGTTCGGGATCGGTAAGCACATGCGTGTGGCCGACGATCTCTGCGAGGGCGTCGATAAGCCTCGCGTCTGTTGCAGGTTCAGTGAGTGCTCGGGGATTCATGTGCAACCTTGTGATCGTTCGGGTGACAATTTTCGGGAGACAGACGGTGGATCAACGTGAACTCGATCCTCCGACCTCAGGTGATGCCGTGTCCAAGACCAAGTAGTGACACCACCATCTGTTTTTCTTATAATCGCCGTATGAACCTGCAGCGTGCCCGTTATCTGATCGCTCTGTCGGATCATGGGAGCTTCACTCGAGCCGCTGCGAACGTCCACGTCGCGCAATCGGCCCTCAGTCAACAGATCAAGGTTCTCGAGCGCGAACTCGGAGTTCCGCTGGTGGATCGTCGGGGTCCGCAGTTCACCTTCACGGAAGCCGGCAAGGTGGCGGTACGAGAGGCGCGCTTTTTGATCGGGTGTGCGGACCGGGCGGTCGAACGAATTCGGTTGGCCGCGCGCGGTGTGGACGGAGAACTGCGCATCGCGTACACCCGTTCGTGGGCGGGCGGAGCAGTCGCGGATCTGGTCAGCACCTATCGAAGGCTCTACCCGGGCGTCGAAGTTGTCGTTCATCGTGGCACTTCGGCGCAGACTGTCGACCTCGTCCGAACCGGAGCCGTCGACATCGCGGTTGTTCGCCCGCCGCTCGATGAAGACGATCGAGAACTTCCCCTGATCGTCCTCGACACCGAACCTATCCTGGTCGCTGTGCCCGTCGATCATCCGTTCGGAGATCGAGCGACGCTCGAACTCGGAGATCTGGTGGACGTCCCCGTTGTGTTCTGGCCGGAGGCCAACGCCCCGGGGATGTATTTGCGTACGCTCGAACAACTTTGGCCAAACGGGGCGCCCAGCATCGTTCGATTCGAGGCCGACGACGAGCAGGTGCTGCATGCCGTCTCGGACGGGGTGGGTATTGCGCCGATCCCCCAGGGCAGAGCGCGGATGCTCCGCATCCCGGGTGTCCATCTATGTGAGATCGCCGGTGAGCAACCAACTCTCGACGTGGCAGTGACCTACCGCCCGGATAATCCGAATCCGGCGCTTGCGCCGTTTGTTGCGCTCGCTGAACGCGAAAGATCGTCAACCACTGCGTAGTGCCTGTGATGCGCGGTGGGTCCTATCCACCATCGAGTACCAGCATCATGGCCGTTGCGCGTGCTCGGTTCTCGATGGCGTCGACGTGGAATCCGACGTGCTGGGACAGTTTCGCCAATCGGTGCGCGACGCTGCTGTGGTGAAGATGCATGGAATCGGCTGCGGCCCTCAAGGTTCCGGACTGCAGGTATGACCTCAAGGTTTCGAGTAGTTCTAATCCCTGTTTGGTGTCGCCGATCTCTTCGGCACGAACCAGATCCGGTATTCGCGAGTGATCGATGTGTGGTCCCGGCGCCAGGAGGTTGAGGGCGCCGAGATTGTCGGCGTTCACGATCGGTGTTGTTGCCGACGCCTGTGCTCGAGCGAATCGTGCAGTGCTCAGTATTGTGCTCACTTCGGAAGCGGGAGCAGTCAAAGATATTCCGGCGCGAATGAATGACGACAGCGCGGCCTCGGACAGCTCGGGTGTGGGTGCGAACGAACCCGTCACGAGATTCAGATACTCGCCGTCAGCGTCTATCCCAACGGCTTTGCCAGGTGTGCAATCTGGCGAAATGACAAGGTGTGCAGTGCCGTCGGCCGTGTCTGAGACTGCCTTGGTTGCCATTACACGGACTGGGGTATGGGGTTCGATACCGAGACCGGCGCAGGAGGTGAGCACCGCGAGTTCATCCATCGGGAACAACAGATTTCGAGTGTGCTCGGCTTCGGTAGGCAGGCGTCGCGGTTGCAGAATTATCGCTGCGGTCAGGGCCATCCGGTCGACGAGCATTTCGTCGAGTGGCAAGCTGGCCCCGGGTCGTTCGATCCATACCGTTCCGAGAACCTCGTCGTCCACGGCAATGTTTCTGGTCATGCTCGGTGGGAGCTGAGGATCGGGTGACCAGCGGCCGCGCGGATCGCAACGGCGCAAATTCCTCTTGCTTCTGCCGCGCTCGACGATCTCGATACCCACGACGCAGTCCGCCAACTGCGCGCTCGCACGAAGCAAAGACGCGGTGTCGGAGCCGTGCCGCACGAGGGCGTCGAAGTAATCGATGACACGTACCAGGCCTGCCGAGTCTGCATCGAGCTCGGCAAGCCGGTACATCAGTCCTTGCATCTCGCAACGCTACGAGACCGGCGAGAGCGAACGCAACCCTCTCCTGAGCGCAGTGAGGGCTTCGGCGGCACCTCTTTCGCTGACCGCGGCGGTCGCGACCAGTGCCGACCCGTGAAAGGTTCCGGGGAAGGAATGCAATTCGACGCTGACTCCCGCTTGCAGCAGCCGAAGGGCGTATTCGATTCCTTCGTCGCGGAGCGGGTCGAGTTCCATGGTGGACAGGTAGGTCGGCGGCAGACCGGTGAGGTCGGTAGCCCGGGACGGCGCAGCGTAAATGGACACGTCAGGATCTTCGGGACCGGAATACGACCCGCCGAGATAGTACTTCCACGACAGGATGGCGTTAGGGCGGTGCCACAAGGGGGTGTCGACGAAGTTCGTCATCGAGACCGTCGCCAGGCGGTCGTCGAGTTCAGGGATTTCGAGGAATTGGAAGGCCACGGGCACAACGCCCTCGTCACGGGCTTTGAGGACAGTGCCTGCGGCCAGTCCACCGCCTGCGCTCTGCCCTCCCACTGCGATGCGGCGTGGATCGACCCCCAGCTCCTCGGCATGGGCGTGGATGTAGAGGAGTGCGGCGTAGCAGTCGTCGACGGGGCCGGGGAAGGGGGTTTCGGGGGCGAGGCGGTACTCCACGTTCGCAACGGCGAATCCGAGTTCCCGCGCCACCTCGACGCAAAATGGATCGCTGGATTCTGCGGTGCCGATTGCGAATCCGCCGCCATGGATCCAGAGCAGAACGGGGACAGGGCCGGCAGTGTTGTCCGGGGTGAAGAAACGAATCGTGACCTCCGGATCGCCGTCCAGGCCGGGTGCCGACAGTTCACGAAGCGTGACTCCGTCGAATGACAGGTCGGCCAACATGGTGCCGACCAGAGCGTTGTAGGTGGCCCGTGCGTTGGGGAGGTCAGCGAAGTCCACCTTCGGGAGCATGGTGAGTGCCGCGGCGAGTTCGGGGTCGAGAGTCGGGAATGTTGTCATGCACCCATCATCGAGCCTGATTGTGGCCTACGTCACCAGCGGATTGTAGGAAATCGGAGAGTCTCCCTCCGACACCCGTCGGATCTCCCTAGGATGACGCCGGTGGACAGGGTACATCTCGGGGTGGGTTCGAGCGATTCGAATAGTGGGGCACGGATTGGTGGACGACCTCCGCAGGTTTTCGCTGGTCAGGCGATTCTGCGGTCGCACGAGTACCTTCTGACGCTCGAGGCACACACGGCGCCGTGGCTCGGCGTGCGAGAGCTTTCGATCTTCATCCGTCGAGGTTTCTCCATCGGCGACGACGACCTCGAATACCCGGACATCGGGGTTAGGGCAGTCCTGCACTTGCCGTCGTCACGAAGTGCGGAATCGGCGGGCAGCCATGCGGGCCTTGGCAGCGCGGCGTTGATCAGGATTCCCTCGGACGACGAGGTGATGCCGTTGGTGTTGATAGCTCCGCAACCGGTGCTCATTCAGAACGAACCGTCCTACGCCGATGCCGTTGAGGCGGATGGACACAGCTTCCTGTTCCAGATCAACGAAGAGGGGTGGCCGGTGGTTGCCGAGTCCCACCCCGATTTCGTAGAGGAGTACCTATTCGGTTACGGGTCGGTGTATTTCTACGGGAGCTCTGACGCGACCGGGCTCGTTCGCGAAGTTGTGCCGGGATTTCTCGACTTCTGACCGGCCCGACGGCCCGTCCGCCGATACCGTGGGCAGCATATCGCGACCGGCGGTTATGTACTCGGAAAAATTGTTGCGGAAGTTTGTCGATCGGTGAGTGCGCCGTTCGACGTGTAAGCAGAGGGACCGAACAGAGCGGTCCACGAACGAAGGAGATTCTCATGAAGTACATGCTGATCATGCGTTCCACCGATGAGGCCATCGAAGCATCCAAAGACATGGACTTCGACGAGATCATCGCCGCGATGGGGCAGTACAACGAGTCCCTGATCAAGGCAGGTGTCTTGCTGGCCGGTGAGGGACTGGCGATGGAGGAGGGATTCATCGTCGATTTCGAGTCCGATCCTCCGCTGGTCTCCGACGGCCCGTACGGGGAGACGAAGGAGTTGTTCTCGGGATTCTGGATCATTCAGACGTCGACCAAAGACGAAGCCTTGGAATGGGCGAAGCGCTGCCCGCTCGGGCCGGGAAGCAAGCTCGAGGTACGCCGCGTGAGCGAGATGTCGGACTTCGATCAGGACAACGAGTACATCCAGAAAGAGGCCGGCTGGCGTGAAGAGCTCGGTACCGATCGTCCTGTCGCAGGCTGAACCATGACCGACGAGGCGGTGCGAGAAGAAACGAGAAAGGCTGTCGACGCGGTCTGGCGTATCGAATCCGCGAAGATTGTCGCCACGTTGACTCGCACCGTCGGAGATCTTGATCTCGCCGAGGATCTGGCCGCGCAGGCTCTGCTCGAAGCCGTCGAGCAGTGGCCCGCGACGGGGGTTCCGAGAAACCCCGCTGCCTGGCTGACATCTGTGGCGACACGACGAGCAATCGACGGGTGGCGACGACGTGAGGGGTTGGACGAGCGCTACGCCCACTTTGCGCGTGAACTCGAGAACGACGCTTCACATTTCGACGACGTCAGCTGGGATCCGGACCGCATCGACGACGATGTCCTTCGCCTGATGTTCATCGCCTGCCATCCCGTGTTGAATCGAAAAGCGCAGGTGGCGTTGACGCTTCGAGTGGTGGGTGGTTTGACCACGGAAGAGATTGCGAAAGCGTTCCTCACGCCGACGGCGACGGTGCAGCAGCGGATAGTCCGCGCGAAGAAGGCGCTGACCGCCTCGAAAGCGGTTTTCGAAGTTCCAGGGCGAGAAGAGTTTTCGAGCAGATTGAGCGCCGTCCTCGGAGTGCTGTACCTGGTGTTCAACGAAGGCTATGCAGCCAGTTCCGGGGAAGAGTGGATGCGGGCGGAGCTCAGTGCTGAGGCTCTGCGGCTCGCGCGAATACTCGCCGAATTGGTCCCCAGGGAGTCCGAGGTACACGGCCTTGTCGCTTTGATGGAGCTGACAGCCTCGAGATTCGGCGCTCGGACAACCTCGACCGGTGAGCCCATCCTGCTGGCTGACCAGGATCGGACGAGGTGGGATCGCCTACAGATCTCGCGTGGGCTTGCCGCGCTGGAACGAGCTGACGCCGTCGGGCGTGGACGAGGCCCGTACGGCCTGCAGGCGGCGATTGCCGAATGTCATGCGCGAGCAGCAACTTTCGAAGACACCGATTGGAAGAAAATAGTCATCCTCTACGAGGCTCTGGCGCAACTGGCGCCATCGCCCGTGGTCGACCTCAATCATGCGGCGGCGGTATCCATGGCATACGGTCCTGGCCCTGCGCTCGAATTCGTCGACAAGCTTGTCGCTTCAGGTGAACTGGCCGACTACCACCTGCTTCCCAGCGTTCGGGGGGAGCTGCTCAGTCAGCTCGGCCGATCCGAGGAGGCTAGAACCGAACTCCTCGAAGCGGCTCGGCTGGCCGGGAACGAGCGTGAGCGCGCTGTGCTGGTCGCGAAAGCCGATGCGCTGCTGCCGGATCGGTAGTCACGCGATTGTTAGTCAGGGCTGAGTCGGATCATCATTGGGCACCATGGGCGGCATCCCGACTCCGTAGGGATCGAGCATGTCCGATACACGTCGACCCCACCGTTCATGCGCGGACTGACGGGTCATTCCGGCAGCGCGGCCGATGGTTGACCATGTTGCGCCGAATCTACGCAGGCTCATGACGCTTGCCGTCGAATCGATACCTGCGGCGAGCTGAATCCGGAAACAGGCCAACTGCCACGCCATCTGACGCTGCGCCGGGATGTCGGTGTCCTGTTCTGCCTCCCACCCAGGGCTGCCAGGTAAAGGATCTGTTCCGACAATCTTGTCTGCCTGAGTGCCGGCCTCGGTGATCGCGGCGTTGACCGTGGTGATCGCGGCGGTCTCGATCTTCGCAGTCAGGGCGCGTTCGATCAGGTCTTCCATGAGAAGTTCTCCTTTCGTCAGGACTAGCCTGACAGGCGCTGTTGAATTCTGTCAAGAGTCCCCTGACGGACTTTGAGTTTAATTAATGCACGATCTATTTGTGTACTATCTAAATGGTCTCCGGTTCTGTTGACCGTCGTCGAAGGGGTTGCTGGTGAAAATCGTGGTTTTGTCGTTCCTGGTGGCGTTGACTTTGGTGACGGTCGGGATCATCGCCGCGCGCAACCGCAGCACTCGACCTGCCGTGACCGGGGCAGTTACTGCGGCGTCAACGGTTCTCGCTGCCGCCTGGACACTTTTTGCCGTGGCCTTCGTATTGGCCTGATCGTGCTGCAGTGCCGATGCGCCGGTAGTGGTGGTGAAGGAACTTCGCAGCAGGTCAGATGCGTTTTGTGTGCGGCGCGATGCCGCATACTCTGGCAGACGTGGCAATCGCTGAAACAGACAGAAACTACGGCGGAAGGTCGGTCGCGGCTCGGAAGGCCGAACGCCGTTCCCTCTTTTTGAATGCTGCTCTCAGTGTGTTTGCAGACCAGGGGTATGCCGCAAGTTCGGTGGCGGATATCTGCGCGTCCGCGAGTCTGGCCAGAAGGCAGTTCTACGACGAGTTCGGTAGTCGCGAGGATCTACTCCTCGCGCTGTATGACCAGATTCAACTCGACGCCAGAATTGCAATGGTCGACGCACTCGATGCAGAGCCTTCGGTCAATCTCCGTGACAAGGCAGCGACGGCCATGGCCGCCTTCGTCGAGTCGGTCGGAAGTGACCCACGACGCGCACACGTTGCCTTCATCGACGTCGTAGGTGTCAGTCCCCGGGTGGAAAAGCATCGTGTGGACCAACGTTCGGTCTGGGCAACATTTTTCGAGTCGATCATCAAAGGGATCGTGGGCGACGATTACGAACCGCCAGGTGGTTACCGGTGGGCGTCCACCGCCTTCATCGGCGCGCTTACCGCGCTGGTGCACCAGTGGAGCACTGCGGAGCCTCGTCCTCCCGTGTCGGTACTGGTCGATCTGATGACGGTGCTCTTGAATGCGTTGATCGACGACGCGCCCCTTCACGCCGACGAATAGGTCACGAACACCAGGGGATTGTAATCCGGCCCACAACGCTCTACTCTCGTCCTCAATGTGTTAGACACTCGCATCTAACTTGTGTGCTCGTGATGAGAACTGCGGCAACACAAGGCAATCTGTGCTTTTCCGGGGAGGAATTGGTATGGGACGACGCTGGACAACTGACCGACAACGCGGGGGCCTCGCAATTGCCGTGATTGCAGTAATCGGGCAGATCGGACTTTCGGCACCTGCCTCAGCGGCACCGGACGAAGGTGTTCCCGCCCAAATTCAGGTCCAGCCTGCCCTGCCGCCTGCGGTTGCACCGCCTTTGCCTGAACTGGACCAGGCCTTCTATGAACCGCCTGTCGAGGTCGTCGAATCCAAGCAACCGGGTGAGATCATCGCCGCTCGTGCGGTGAATCTCGGTACTCTCAACCTGATTCCGACCAACGTGGATGCGTGGCAGATCTCGTATCGATCCAATAATGCTGCGGGCGAGGCGATTCCTGCTGTCACCACAGTGATCAAGCCGCGTGGCGACACTCGCGATGGAGGCCGGCGCCCGCTGCTGTCCTTTCAGATGGCAGAGGATTCACTCGGAAACTACTGCGCACCTTCGTATGTCATGCAGCAAGGCGCGTTGCCGTGGCTGGTGACGGGCGCTGCGACCGGTGGGGCTCAATTCCTCGAAGTGCAGGCGGCACTGGCGCAGGGTTGGGCATTGTCGGTGCCCGATCATCAGGGACCCAATTCTTCCTTCGCCTCCGGCCCCGTCGCGGCCCGGATCACGCTCGACGGTATCCGTGCTGCTGAGAACTTCGAACCCATGGAGCTACAAGGGCGGTCAACTCGCGTAGGGCTGCTCGGCTACTCGGGTGGATCGATTCCTACCGGTCACGCAGCTGAAATACGGCAGGCGTACGCGCCGGAACTGAATATCGTCGGAGTCGCCGAAGGTGGTGTTGCCGCGGATCTCGGCGCTTTGCTCGACAATGCCAACAACGCTCTAGGGGCCGGGATCGTCGCTGCCGGTGTAATCGGAGTGAGCCGAGAAGATCCTGAACTTGCAGGCTTCATCGATCAGCACATAAACCCTGCCGGCCGAGCGCTTTTCGCTGCCAAGGACAACCTGTGCATGCTCTGGACGTCAGCTGCAGTGCCCTTCCTCAACATCAAGGGCTTCCTCGATGTCCCGGGAGATCCCGTCCAACACCCCACGGTGAGAGCTGCGCTCTCCCGAGCTGCCATGGGTAAGTCGGTTCCTGACGTGCCGATGTACATTTATCAGTCGAATCCCGACTGGTTGGTGCCTGTTGGCCCGGTGAACAAACTTGTCGATACCTATTGCCAAGATCCTTCTGCGAGTGTCGTTTACACCAGAGACCACTTCAGTGAGCACGTCAGCATGGAAGTCGTCGCATTGCCGAGTGCTCTACTGTGGCTTCGTGATCGGTTCGCTGGTGTGCCTGCTCAGCAGGGATGCAGCACCTTCGACGCTGGATCCATGGCGCTTGATCAGAGGACCTGGCCAGTCTGGGTGGATGCGGTCGGTGAACTCGTCGCAGGACTGTTCGGCAAGCCGATCGGGACCTGACGGGTGACGTGATTCTGCGGTGGTGAGGAATTCTCACAACGGCAGCGTGTTGCACTGACTGGACGTTATTTCATTGATCGGGCCTTGAAGATGGTGTCTTGTCACCAATGGGTTCCTTTACCGACGAAAGGTTGCGCGATGACAAAGCTGTTGTTTGCGGTCACTTCTGCAGATCACTGGACGCTGAAGGACGGAACACCCCACCCGACCGGGTACTGGGCGGAAGAACTGGTCGAGGCGCATCGCGTTTTCGTCGACGCCGGCTACGAGATCGTGATCGCGACGCCTGGCGGTAAAGCTCCCGTTGTGGACGAGGGAAGCCTGGCGCCCGAGGTGAACGGCGGCCAAGAAGGCGCCGACCGTATGCGCAAGTACATCGCCGATCTGCAGCCGGTGCTCGATTCGCCGGAGATTCTGGAGAACGCCGATGCTGCCGATTACGACGTGGTCTTTGTACCGGGTGGACATGGACCGATGGAGGATCTTGCGGTGTCGGCATCCTTCGGTGAGCTTCTCGTGAACTTCTTGGACGCGGACAAGGTGGTCTCGGCGGTCTGTCACGCGCCGGCGGCACTCCTGCCGGCCCAGAGACCCGATGGAAGCTGGCTGTTCGACGGCTATCAGCTGACCGCGTTCACCAACGAAGAGGAGACGCAGGCTGGTCTGGCGGACAAGGCTCCGTGGCTGCTCGAAACTCGCCTACGCGAATTGGGCGGCAAATTCTCGAAGGCTGAGGCGTGGTCGCCTTATGTCGTGGTGGACCGCAAGCTCTACACCGGTCAGAATCCGGCGTCGTCACGGCCTCTCGCCGAGCGGATTGTCGCCGACTTGGGCTGAGCATGTTTTTTGGCGCCGCATCGAGGTCTCCTCGATGCGGCGCTGGTCCGTGTTCTGTTGTCGCCAAAGAGGTTTGACCTCTCAGGTTTTGAAGGTGGTGTTCGCCGGCCGTGGGTGCTGCCCGGGGTCGATCGAGGGTGGTGGGATGAACCAGGGTTTGTTGTCGGCGCCTATTCGGATTTCCCATTTCCCGACGAACCCGGATTTCCGGTGCATCAACCGGTGATGTGAACGGCACAGCAGGACCAGGTTGTTCATCACCGTCGGGCCACCGTTCGCCCAGTGCCGGATATGGTGCGCATCAGTCCACGCCGGTACGCATGTGCAGCCCGGGAAGGCGCAGCCTCTGTCTCGGGCAATCAACGCAGTCCGTTGTTCGGCGGTGACCAACCTCTTCCCTGGTATCGCATCGAGCGGCGCCCCGTGACCGTCGAGCAGCACGGTCGACAGGAAACAGTCGCAGCCGAGAAGCCTGCTCTGCGACACCGACAGTGGTCCGAGCCACGGCATGTGCCCGACATCAAGATCAGACGGAGACTCTTCACCATCGGAGGGCGCGGCGGCGCAATCCCGATGCTCAGCCAGATCCCGAGCATTGATGTGCACGTTCACATGCGGACGCTGCCCACCATCGGTTCCGGTCTTAGCGCAATCGAGATACCGCCGGATTAGTTCCGTGAACCCGTCGGCCGTCCGTTTCGCCGCCGACCGAGAATCCGGGGTTCCATCGGGTGCCGGGGTCGGCATCGTCAAATTCGACAACGCCGACAACAACATTTCACCGGTGAGGGCATCGAAATCCCCACGCACCACCACTCGACCGTTCAATGTCGACGCGATCCGCAACTCGTTGAGATCGGCATCCTCGGCGGGCGGGATCTCATCGGATTCGAACAACCGCTCCAAGGTCGCGATCACGTTCCGCACCTTCGTGGTCGTGGACTCGACACCGGATGCAGCCGCCAACAGTAGGTCGATACAACGAGGGAGCGCCTCCTCCGGCATCCCCTTCGGCGGTGACTCACAGAACGCCACGATCAACACAGCATGATCGAACGAGCAATCCCCACCATCGAACCGAGCAGCCACCGCCGGAAACGGCCGCAAAGCAGCACCCAACGCGGCGATCTTCTTCCCGTCCCGAACCTGCAGCATCGTGTTAGCCGCCAACCACGAACCGACACCGCGGCTCGCAATCACCTGATCATCCGGCCGCAACGACAACTCGTCCACCACGGCCACACGCACCGCCTCGAGGCGCAGAATCTCCGCACTCGCCTCGACAGCAGCAGCACGCAACTCCGCAGCAGACAACTGCCACAACCGTCCGCGTAACCCCACCGCAGAACCCGACACCACGTCCGACAACAAGACACTCATTGAATCCCCCGATCCCCTCCCCAAAGGGTACTCGAACACGCGTTCGAGTCAAGAGGGAATTAGGCGAGGGCGCGAAGGAGTGGAGTGGGGTCGGCGACGACGAACAGATGGCCGCCTCCGTTGATCTCTTCGAAGCGAGAGTCGGGAATCAACGAGTGTGCCCAGCGGGCTACTTCGATGGGTACGTTTCCGTCGTCGGTTCCGTGCAGGAAAACCGTTGGTACCGAGATCGATTGGAAGAGTCCAGGCACCTCGTGGCGATACCGAGCCAAGTCGACAAACCCTGCGGATCCACCCTGTGCGATCCCTTCGGATGAATCCAACTGGAGAGCGGGGCGATGTACCTCGTCGGTCATGACTGCCTGATCGGCGGCCGGCCAGATCGAGACTGAGTCGCTGCGTAGCTTGGAGAACACTCCGGTTCCTGCGAGCATTGCGCCGGCCACACGGGGAGCCCAGGTGGCGGCAAAGTACAACGCAGATACCAGTTTTATTCTGCGTCGCAAAGTATCTCGCGGTGCCCCGGGGATCATGGCGCACGCCAGCACCAGTTTCGAGACTCGTTCGGGAACGGCTGCAGCGACTGCGAGCGCGTAACCGCCGCCTCCGGAGAAACCCATCAGTGTGGCCGAGCCCAACTCGAGGTGATCGACCAGGGTGACGAAGTCGTCGTCCCAGGAATGAAATCCCTTGTCCGTGTAGGGATCCGTGCGTCCGAAGCCGGGTCGATCGGGGACTATCAGCCGTATGCCTGCCGTCGAAGACGCGTTGTGGAGTGAGAGCCCTTCGTATCGGCTGCCAGGTGATCCGTGGGCCACGACTACCGGGTGGCCAGTCGGATCGCCGTACTCGCAGAATGCGATACGACGCCCCGACGCGTCGCGAATTTCGGTTGTGGTCACGCTGCTCGTCATGGTGTGGTTCCTTGCTGCGCGATCGACGCCACACCGTCCAGGATGAGGGCGACTCCGAACTCGAACCTTCGGGTGGGATCGTGATGAAGTGCGAACACCGATGCCTCGCGTCGATCGGCAGGTGCGCTGTCGAAAGCGCCGCGTCCCAATTGAATTGCGACGTGTCCGGTGACGAAATCATGCAGCGCGCCGTATGCGTACGTGGCCTGCTCGTCCTCGAGGCCGGCCAAGGAAAGGGCGCTCACGACTCGGTGGGCGGTATCGTCGGCCCCGGGTGCTTCCAGTGATGCCTGCCGATGGGCTTCCAGGACCAGGGGATGGCGCATCAGGAGGTCGTGGAGGCCGTAGGCGAACGTGCGGGCAACCCCGCGCCAGTCGGTCGGCCAGTCGATCGACGAGACGGCTTCGCCTACGAGAGTCGAGATCAGATCTCGCCTCAAGGCGTCGATGCCGCCGGTTGTGCGGTGGACGGACATCGGCGATATGCCGAGTCGTTCGGCGAGCACTCGAAATGACACCGCATCCAGGCCGTCCGTATCGGCGATCTCTGCCGCGGCATCAAGAATCTGTCTGTGACTCAATGCTTTTGGTCGACCAGCCCTTGCAGAGCTGGTGGATTCGGATACCATGCTGACAACAATAGCGATACGCGTATCGAAATTACAAGTGTCCATCGACCTCCAAGGAGCGCTGCCCGATGACCGATCTCCATCAACTGTCCGCCGTCGAACTTGCCGGTGTGATCGCCGCCAAGCAGGTCTCGATTCCCGAAGTCACCAGGTACTTCGTCGACCGTGCGACCACTGCCGATGACGTCGGCGCCTTCACGACGATCGCCGGGGAGCACGCTGTCGCCCTCGCCGAACAAGCGCAGCGCAGGTTGGACGAGCGGGACGCCGGGCCCCTTCCGCGTCTGTTCGGCGTTCCGACGGCAATCAAAGACCTCGACGCAACGCGCGGCATTCGCACGACCTTCGGATCGGCGCTGTTTCGCGACTTCGTGCCGGACGCTGACGACGAGATCGTCGAGGCGATCCGAGAAGGTGGGTTGATCGACATCGGTAAGACGACGGTGCCCGAGTTCGGGGCAGCCTGTTACACCGAGCCGGAAGTCGCTCCGCCTGCTCGCAGCCCGTTCGATCGCACGCGGAGTGCCGCCGGCAGCAGTGGCGGCGCTGCTGCCGCCGTCGGCGCTGGTCTGGTGCCGTTTGCACAGGGAAGTGACACCGCCGGTTCGTTGCGTTCGCCGGCAAGTACGTGCGGAGTCGTCGGCCTCAAGCCGAGCCGCGGTTTGATCACGATGGGCGTGGCGGGGCATGACAACTTCGGATTTGCGAGCAAGGGGCCGATCGCCCGGACAGTTCGCGATACCGCTGCGCTGCTGGACGTTCTGGCGACGCGACCCGGCGCCGGAACTATCCACCCGCCTCGGCCGAAGTCGTTCGAAGAGTTCGTCGTACAGGCCGGGGGAGTTCGGGCTCGCCCCTTGACCGTCGCTCTTGCTCACGGATCGGTCTCCGGCGGAGCCGTGGATGCGCAGCTCTCGGCTGCTGTATCGAAGGTTGGGTCTGTGCTGGAGGGTCTGGGCCACAACGTGTTCGAGCGACCGCAGGCTCGCGATGACATTTTCATCGATGCTTTCGTCAAGATGTTCTCGTCTTTGGCGGGAACCAAGCCGATCCCGGAGGAGTACGAACACCTTCTGCGTCCGATAGTGCAACACTTGCGAGTTCAAGCAAACGAGGTGCCTTCGGGCGAGCTGGCCGCGGCAATCGGAATTGTTCAGGCCTGGGCGCGACGATGGAGTCTCGACTACGCCGACGCCGACCTTGTTGTCACTCCGACTGTGACGAAGCCGCCGCTTGCGATCGGGGAGTTGCGCAACGACGAAGATCCCGCGACCGAACTGATCGACATGGTCGCTTTCACCGGAAACACCGTCGTCGCCAATGCAACCGGTTTCCCGTCGATCAGTCTGCCACTCGGTTGGACGGAAGACGGCGTTCCACTCGGCGTGATGATCTCGGCGAAATGGGGTTGCGACGCGGAATTACTCTCTGCCGCTGCAATGCTCGAGGCCGAGATGCCGTGGAAGGATCGGTACCGATTCGACCGCGCAACCGTGCTCTAGTTCGGGAGCGGTACCCGGTCGCTCGCCGATGCGAACCCCAACCACGTGTGGCGGTTACCCCACCAGCACCACCCGATTTTCGGGGCGTTGCGGTTGTCTTTGCCGTCGCGACCGGTTCCGTTGCTGATCCACACGGCGGGAGTTCTGGTGTCGAAGGATCCGTCAGGTTTGCGCAGTCGGGAGCCGATGGTCATGAAACACTTTCCGCGTTCGAGAATGTCGGGGCGCTGCAACAGCCAGTGGATGCCTTCGGTAAGCGTCAGCGGCGTACGGTCTGCGTCGACGATTGCGGGCAATGCTTCGTCCGGGCTCCAGTTGGCCAGGTGATCCCCGCGGTCGACTCCACTGAGCAGATGTAATGAGCTTTCGGGCAGCGTTGCCTGCTCGGTGGGGGCGAACAGATCGACGTCCGCCATGTCGACGACTATGAATCCGCGCTTGTTCTCGAGCTCGAGCAGCGGAGTCAGAACTGAAGCCGGAGCCAGTTTTTCGTGCACGGTGAGTAGTCCGACATCACCGTGCCCGGTTGCGGCCTCCCTGACATCGCCGGCAGAAAGTCCGGCCATCTCGTGAACACCGAGTTCGATCAATCGCTCGGCCTGCTGATCGATGGGCGGGAGGTCGAAATGCATACCTGCGATCCTACCGATCGTGAGCAGAGCGATCGGAGGGTTCGGCCGCGAGGGAAGTCGGCCACGCAACGCCCAACGCGCGCATGATGAACGGGACGGTGGTCGCTACGACGGCGTCCACTCGGTCGCCGGCCATGAGCATCGGGCGTCGGCTTTCCACGCAGGCGAGGATGAGTTGCGCGGATGCGGCAGCATCGGAATCGACAAAGACACCGGCGTCGACACCTTCCTGGACGAGCTGTTCGACCAGAACCGACAGCGGGACAATATGTTCGAGGAAACTTTCGCGATCCTGCGCTGACAACAATTCGACCAACGCGATTCCTGTGAATCGTTGCAGTGAGAACTCGACGAGTGTCAGTTTGACGAGGATTTCGAGTCGGTCCACAGGATTCTCGCGGTCCGCGAGTTCACGCTCGGCCAGGAGTAGGAATCTATCCATCTCGCGGGTGGACCAGGCGAGCAGTAACGCGGATTTGTCGGGGAAGTAGTTGTACACCGCTGTCCGCGAGACGCCGGCCGCCTGGGCCACCGTCTGCAGCTTCACGTTCTGCCAGCCCTGCTCGTGAAGTTCGCGAATGAACGCGTCCAACATGGCTTCTCGGGTGGCGATTTTGTGCTCAGCGGTTGTCGCACCACCGGTCAACTTCGGCATGGTCGATCCTCCTGGGTCTGATTCACGGTCACGGGGAGGTCGAACAGGTCCGCAACAAGGCGCGGATCACCTTGCCACATCGAGACGGGTGCGAGCATCATCTGCTGCGCGATCGAGCGTACGGATCGGCAGACCTCTTGTTCTTCGGCGAGTGTGAGCGTCGTGCGTTTGCGCAATCGCTCCATCTCCGCGGTAGTGAGATCAGTGATCCATTCCTCAGCTGCAAGCGAGAGGGGTGAATCCGGTGTCACGACCGATCCAACTCGGCACTGGAGAACCGCGAAGTCATCACGGACAGCATGATGACGGCGACGACCGAGACGGCGTGTGCCGCCGCCAGCCAGAGCGACTCGGGTGCGTGTTTGTGAAGGGTGGGCGCCATCAGCATGGCCATGAGGAGGGCGAGACTCGACAACATCGCGGGACCGTTGGGGCGGCCGACAAGCAGGCTGACCAGAAGAACGAGCGCGACGACGCTGCACGCCACATCTACAGGCGGGTACGTGGCCGGAACGATTCCGCTGACAGTGTCGGTGAAGTTCAGCCCGATCGACACCAATTGTGCGAGACCTGTCGCGACGGCCAACCAGGCCGTCCAACGTAGTCCGTGGAGTCCGGCTTTCCGAATGCCGGTCAGGGTTCCTTCGGCGGATTCCCACGCTTCGGACGTCGGTGTTGTCACGGCTACTCCTTTTTATGACGAGGTGTCGTCATAAAGTAGCAGTGCGTGATCGCGAGATTCTTGCCGGTAGGTGACTGGCCTGCGTTGAAGGGATAGCGTCGAAGTACCGGCCGAAATGACAATCGCGGGGAGGTGGCTCGATGACGACCTCTGCCCACACGGATCGGCCCTCGTCGAAACAGAGTTGGTTGGCGCGCGCAGCCTTCGCGGCCCTGGTTCTTGCAGTCGCGGTGCTCCTGATCTTCGCCGGACTGAAAACCTTGACCATGCTGATCCTGGGGATTGGTGGGGTGGTCTTGTGCGTCGTAGCCGTGTACTGGTTTCTGACCACCCGCGGATTCCTCCGCTGGCTCTCGTTGGCCGTGGCGGTTCTGACGCCGATCGTGGTGCTCACCTTCCTGGTCCGAGAACGCCTCCTGTGGGTGGTGCTCCTTGCGATCGGGTTGTTCGTCGTAGCCGGTATCTTCGCTCGCACCGCCTTGGAGGGGGAGGAGAAGGAATTGCCGGTTGTCGAGCGAACTGCACCGCCGCCCGTCAAACCGTTCTTCGTGATGAACCCGAACTCCGGCGGTGGCAAGGTCGAGAAGTTCGACTTGAAACGCAAGGCCGAGGAACGGGGGGCCACGGTCGCACTGCTCGAGGGGCCCGAGAAGATCGACGTGACGGCCTTGGCCAGGCAGGCGGTCGCGGACGGCGCCGACCTACTCGGTGTGGCCGGTGGCGACGGAACACAGGCACTGGTTGCTGCTGTCGCGGCCGAACACGACCTGCCCTTCCTCGTCGTCAGCGCGGGAACGCGCAACCACTTCGCCGCGGATCTGGGGCTCGATCTCGAGGATCCATCTCGGTGCCTCGACGCGCTCGTCGACGGCGTCGAGGTCACGGTGGATCTGGGAAATGTCGGCGGTCGAACTTTCGTCAACAACGCATCGTTCGGGGCGTACGCCGAGGTAGTCCAGAGTCCGGAGTACCGCGACGCCAAGACCAGCACCTTCTTGCAGATGCTCCCGGATCTCCTCGCCGGACGTGCCGGAGCGGTGCTGACTGCGCGCTCCCCGAGCGTGTCCGCGGTGGGTCCACAGGCTGTGCTGGTCAGCAACGGCCCGTACGAGATGAACGACCTGGCGGGGCTCGGTCATCGGCCGCGATTGGACCGGGGCACTCTCGGAATCGTCGCGATCTCCGTCAGCAGTGCACGTCAGGCCATCGGGTTGCTCCATCGGGCGCATCAACACGGTCTGGCTCAGGGCACCGGATTCGAGGTGATCGTCGACGCCGACACCGACGAGATTCCGGTCGGCGTCGACGGTGAGGCGCTGGTGATGCCAACTCCGGTCAGATGCACGGTCAGTCCGCAGGCGCTGAGGGTCAGAGTCCCCCGAGATCGACCGGGTATCCGTCGCCCCCGGCACGCCTGGGATCTGGTCCGGTTGCGAGAGTTGGCGAAGTTCAGGAGATCCGGCGCATGACCTGACCGACGGCCAGAACTCCCTGTGGATCATGCGTGTCCGCCAAAGCGCTCAGCCAGTGAGCGGTGTCCTCGTCGTAGGTGCGGGCGATCTTCTCCGGGTCGACGCTCGGCGCGAAGTTGGGCAGTGCATGCCCGTTCGTCCATGGCGCCATCGTTCGTCCGAGAGTCTCGGCGTGCGGGACTACCGCGTCGACCATCGGTGGGGCAAGAACTCCGACGGTGAACAGCGAGAAGGCAGCGTCCCGATGGCAGAAGGCGCTGCGGTGCTCAGGTTCCCGTGCGAGGGCGCCCCCGAGGAGACGTAATTCGACGACGGTTTGGGGTGAACCGGATCCGGGGCCGGCAGCGGCGAGCAGTGCGTCGACGGCCTCGTGTGACAGCTCGTTGGTCAATGCCGTGGATTCGTGCGTCGGATTCGGGTCGACGGGATCGGCGTGCACTGCCCCGAGGGCGGCATAAGGCAGCACACCGACTGCGTCGATCAAGGGTGTTGCGATTGAACGGATTCGGTCGATCAGTGACTTGGCATCGGATTCCTCGGCAAGACTTGCGAATCTGACCGCGACGGTGAGCCTGCCGGCCAGCGGTGGCGGAACCTGTGGAAGGGGTGGAAGTTGCAGAAAGGCAAGAGAGGTCGAGCTGTGCTCAGGCAGGTCGGCGCCCCAGTCCAGCCAGGCGTGCGCGACCGCGCTTGCATCTGCGCCGTCGAAATAGAGTGCACCGCCGTAGAAGTGGGTGACCGGTAGTAGGTCGATCTCGATGGCTGTGACAATGCCCAGTGTGGCCTTGCCGCCGCGTAGCCCCCAGAACAATTCGGCATGTTCGTCGGGGGTGACATGAATGAGTTCGCCACTGCCGGTGACGATGTCGAACGAACGAACGTGATCCGACGAGAGCCCGTACGTGCGCACCAACGGGCCGATGCCGGCGCCGGTGAGGAAGCCGGCGACTCCGACAGTGGGTGAAGAACCTGCCAGTGGCGCCAAGCCGTGGGGTGCGGCAGCGTCGATGACGTCCTGCCAGATCAAGCCCGCGCCGATTCGGGCAGTGCGGTTTTCGGGGTCGACGACGCACTCCGTGAGCCTGCCGGTGTGGACGAGGAGAACGTCACTGCCGAGAGGGACCGCGCCGTGGCCGGTGCGCTGAACACCGACGCGCAGACCCAACTTCGCCGCGAATCGCACCGTTGCGGCAATGTCTTGCGCGCTCTCGACTGCCACCACAGCGCCAGGCGCGACGGGAACCGCTGCATTCCACGGAATCGCCAACTCGTATCCCGTTTCGCCAGGCAGGGAAACGGAGCCGGTCACCTCTGCGCGCAGTGATTCGACCGCGGCGTCGAGCGTGGGGGTTTGAAGGTTCATGGTCTTCCTTTCCTCATCCGTCTTTCGGTCAAGGGAAGGATGTCCGAACAGGCTTGGGTGGTTCTTGACGTATGTATCCCAAGCGGATCCAAGTTTTATCCAAGCGCATTCTCGCAGTTCAGGGCCATGTCGATCGCGCTCGTTCAGCTACGCCCCGCATGCCGAGTGTCTCCGATTCGGCCGCCACTTCCGTCAGCTCCCGTTCACGTTCGGCGGACGGCTCTCGAAGCAGCGCCCGAAGCAGTCGACAGCGCAGCAGTGTTGGTGCTCCACCGGAGCCAGTTGCGATCTTCTCGGCCTGATCCAGGAGAGTCGATGCCTGCTCGACGTGACCGAGAAGCGCGTGCAGCCGAGCGGAGGCTTCGGCGACCGAGCCCAGTTCACCGACATGGCCCACCGTTGCGATGCAGCCGGTGTGTGGCGAGAGAAGTTCGATGAAGGTGTCGGCGTATTCGACCAGTTCCAGATCTGCCACGACGCGTGCAAGTAGTGTCTGGTGTCCCAATGTCGTCCACGTCTGTGGCCCGCGATTGATCAGCCACTTCTTGATGCCGTCGGAAGTGGCCTCGCGCTCGCCTCGGGCGGCGTCGATGGCGATGGTCCACGAATCAGGTTCCACGACACCGGGATCAGATTCGGCCAACGCACCTCGCTCCCATTCCAGAGTGTTGAACGCCAGATCTGCGCTGCCAGCCGTGTACAACTCCGTTTGCAGATGGATCTGCCTGGCCGTCTCGTACTGCCGGCGGGCTTGCGCGAAGTCTCCGTACCATTCGGCGAGAGTTGCTTCCATCCAGCGTAATTGGACCCGAACCACCGGGAGTCTCAGTAGCTCGCAGCCGATGATCCCCTGCCTGACGTGTTTGACGGCAGCATCGACATTGGCCAGATTCATCTCCGTCATGCTCGCGACGGCGTGTGCGACGACGCTGTCGACACGCGATTGTTGGTGCGGCAGTTCGAAAAGCTCGCGCAGTAGGCGCATGGACTCCGCGCTGTGCACCGCGACTCCGGAGAAAAGCAGAATCCGTCCGAGCAGCGCGTCCGCGATCACATCCGGATCGTCGAGTTCGCGGGCGATGTCGAGAGCACGGGCGCTCCATCGATTCGGGATCTCGGCTTCGGGGTGGTAGCAACTTCCCACCGCCAGCGCAGCAAGAACCCGTGCGTGAGCTGAACTGCCGTTCTCGACCAAGGGCTCGACCGCCGCGAGCCGTTCGAGCAGTGGTCCCGGATCGGTACCGTAGGAAACCCACGGCCACGCACCGGCGGCCCGAAGTAATGCGCCTGCCAATCGTCCGACGGCGGAGGTTCGCCCCTCCCGAACAGCCTCGAGGAGACCGGCATTGACGACGTCGAGAACTGTCTGCCCTCGACCTGCGCGGGCGAGGGCCTCGACTCTGGCCACCAGCAGGTCGTCCCGATCGTCAGCGGATTGCTGGGACACCGGAAGTAAGTCGAACGCGCGGACAGCTGCCTCCCACCACTCGGCCGCGGTCTCCGAACTCCACCGATCGGTCGCATCCTGAGCTGCAGCCGTGCATGCCTCCAGAACGACGAGTGGATCGACCAGGGGAAGTGCCGACATCAGATGTTGCGCGCGGCGGCTCAGCCGGTCCGGATCGGAGGAATTTTCGAGCACTTCGGCAACTCGGGCATGTATCCGCTGGCGACGAAGCGTGGGTATCGCTTCGAGGACTTCGTCTCGGAGAAGGCCGTGAGCAAAGACGTAACCGCCGTTTGCCGAGTCCGCGACGATGATTCGTTCATCAGCAGCCGCGTCGAGATGGTCGGCGAGAGTGTCGACATCGAGACGGGTGGCTGCGGCCAGTGTGTACACCTCGATGGCGTCGCCGATAACTGCGGCAACCCGAAGAGCGTGCAACACTGCCGGTTCCACTGCGGCAAGCCGTCGACCGAGGACAGATCGAACGGCGACGGGGATGCCGTCGCCCAGTCGCTCGTTCCGGGGAAGCCTGGCGTACTCCGAGACGAACAGCGGGTTGCCGCAGGTTCGTTCCGCCAGGGTTCGCGCCTCCGCGTCGTCGAGCCAGTCCCCGGAGACGCACCTTGCGAGTGTTGCAACCTCGCCCTGCGCGAGCGCCGGCACAATCATGGTTCGGTTTCCTTCGCCGTGGAGTACGGCTTCTTCGAACTTGCGCATTGCCGGCCCGACTTCCGAGTCTCGGAGCGTCGACACGAACCAGACTCTGGCACTGGTCATTGCGCCGACCAGGTAGGTCAGGCAACGAAGGGACGTGGGATCGGCCCATTGAATGTCGTCGATGACGACGGTCAACAGTGCATCTTTCGCCGCAGCTTCGATGGTGGTGCGAACCCGTTCGTAGACGGCAAATCTCGCTTCGTCCGGATCGATGTCCGTCGGCGGCGTCAGTACGAAATCGGCGTCGGCTCCGAGTTCCCGAACCAGTCGGCGGATCGGCCACCACGGCGGCGTTCCGTCGTCCTCCGGGCAACGTGCCCAGACGGTGGCTCCTCGAATGGACGTTGTTCTCGACGAACACTCCTCGGCGAATCGTGTCTTGCCGATGCCGGCGGGGCCGGTCAAGATCAACCAGCGAGGTGAGCCACGGCGAACGTCGTCGAGCATCTTGTCGGCGACAATCGTCTGAGCGTCGCGCCCGACGAACAAGCGTGAGGAATCCGTCTCGGGCATCGCTGCTACGGCTGGGGGAGAAGCCGGGACCGACACTTGTTCGGCCCCCGTCCATCCCGGAGTGCGCGGCCAGGCGGCCAGGCCGGGTTCGTGGCGCAGGATTGCGCCTTGCAATGCTGTCAGCTCCCCGCCGGGCTCCAGTCCCAGCTCGGCGTCGAGCCGAGACGCGTGTAATCGAAACTGTTCCAAGGCTTCCGGTGACCTGCCCGCCCGATGCAGGGCAACCATTCGCAGCCAGCAGGTCCGGTCGCGGAACGGGTACTCGCTACAGAGTTGAGCAGCTTCGACCAGCGCGGGTGCCAGGCGCCCCAGAGCCAGAAGCGCCGTTATCCGGGTCTCCCGGCACTCGGTCCGCACTTCCTCGAAGGCTGCGGCTTCCACCTCCACCCAGTGCGCGTCGTTCAGGTCGTCCAGAAGCTGCCCCCGGACCGAGGCGAGGGCACGGTCAGCGGTCGTCAAAGCCTGCTGCCACCGTTCGTTCTCAGCGTGTTGTCGCGCCGTTTCGGCGTCGTCGAGAAACACCGACAGATCGACGTCTGCCGGAGCGACCTCGAGGACATAGCCCGGCGATTGACGCACTATCGGTGACGCCGTACCGGTTTCGACGCGTAGCGCTCGGCGCAGGTTGGAGATATACGCCTGGATGCTTGCCATCGCACTCGCCGGTGCGTCGTCGTGCCAGAGAGCATCGATCAGCCGGTCGGTGGAGACGACGCGACCACGGTTGAGCAGTAGAACGGCAAGGACCGTTCGTTGTTTTCGAGGGCCCAGATCGATCACGTCGCTCGTCGCCGGACCCCGTGCGACCTCCAACGGCCCGAGCAGTCGATAGATCATCCGTTTCCCCTCGTACCTGCGGACGCAGGACGGTTCGATTCTAAGGAGCGAAATTCATACATGCAGGACAAAACGGTCAACTAGTTCTCGTCAACATCTGCTCGGATTCCTCGGAAAGAGTCTGGTTGACGCTGGTAGTGCGCAGCGTCGCCGCACAGACCAACGCACCGAGAGCTGCGATGAAGGCTGCGACAAACAGTGCCAACCGAAGTCCACCGACAAAGTCGTCCGGTGGTCCGCCGGGCAGCATCGACTGCGCCGGAAGGAAGGCGCCGAGCACGGCAACCCCGACTGCGATGCCGGTCTGCCGGAACGCGTCGTTGATCCCTGCGGCCAATCCGGAATGGTTCGAAGTGCTTTCGCCCAGAACCAACCCACTCATGACGGGGTTGAACACCCCGGCCCCCACGCACGCGACAACAAATCCGGGAAGTATCGCGTACGGCGAACTGGTCACGTCGACGACGGTCATCATGACCAGCCCCACCGAGACGAGTAGAAGCGAGCACGTCAACGAGACCGAGACGGGGATGCGCCCGTCCAATTTCGCGGTGGCGCCCGCGACGACGAACATCGCTATCGTCGCCGGTAGATACACCAGGCCGGCGTCCACGGGAGACAGATGCAGCACGTTCTGCAGGTAGATGGTCGTGTAGACGAACACCGCGAACAGGGAGGCGGAGATCGAGAACGCTGCGATCTGCGCTCCGGCGAAGGCCCGATTGGCGAGCAGATGCGGGGGCAGCATGGGCTCGGTGGTACGAAGCTCGTGCAGGGAGAAACCGATCATGGCGGCCGCGGCGATCACCGCGGCGATCATCGGCTGCGGCTCGAACCACCCATCCTCGTTACCGCGTAACAAACCGAACACCAGAGCTGCCAGGCCGGTGGACACCAGAATCTGCCCGGGCACGTCCGCGCGGCGAGGCCGAGGATCGCGTGACTCGGGAACCCACCGCACCGTCATCGCCAGTGTGATCAACCCGATCGGAACGTTGATCAAAAAGATTGCGCGCCAATCCAACAACTCGGTGAGCAACCCGCCCACCAGTGGGCCGACGGCAAACGCGCCCCCGATCGTGGCGCCGTATGCAGCCAGAGCAGTCGCGCGCTGGGGACCCTTCTCGAACACGTCCGCCAGCAAGGCAAGTGAGCAGGCGAAGAGTACGGCACCGCCGATACCCTGAGCGGCCCGCGCGAGGTCGAGCACCCAGATGTTCGGCGCCAGAGCGCAGAACAGAGATGCCGTGGTGAACCACAGAATGCCGATGATGAAAACATGGCGTCGACCCCGTCGGTCTGCCCACGATCCGGCGCTGAGAACCACCGTCGCCAATGCCAGCGTGTACGCGTCGATCACCCATTGCAGGGCGCTGACTTCGGTATCGAGATCGGATGCGATCGACGGCAGGGCGGTGTTGACGACGGCGATGTCGAGCATGAGCATTGCGGTGCTCACGCATACTGCCAGCAAAGTGGCTCGTCGTACTGCGGTGTTCTTCGGGGTGATCGGTGCGGTCATGGCCCGTCCTGATGGTCGAAGGGGTGTGTACTCGGAACACCCTGCGCTCCGACGCTTGGGACATATCGGGCGAAATGCTTGGAACCCGCGTGGTTGATAACTGCTGTGTTACTCGGAATCCGTCACCACCTGCTCGGTCGAATACGCACTCTCCCAACGGTTAATCTCTGGTCATGGAGACCAGCCAGTGGGTGCGACGGGTGTTGGTGGTGGAAGACCAACCACTGATGCGTGCGCTCGTCGGTGACACGCTCACACACGCCGGGTTCGTGGTCCATACGGCCGGATCGGCGGTCGAAGCGCTCACGGAGTTCGACGGATTCGATCCTGACCTCTTGGTCACGGACATCGACCTTGGCGTGCGGCCGAACGGCGTCGATCTCGCGAACATCGTCACCGTGAAGGCTCCGCATTGCGCGATCGTGTTCCTGACGAACTACCCCAACGCATCGACAGCGCCAGGTTCTGCGGGTGTGCCGCCGAAATCGCTGTTCGTGGACAAGGCGGCTGTCCAGTCGGCGGATCAGTTGATCGGCGTAGTGGAGGCCGCGTTGACGGAAACCGAGCCACCGGCGCTCGGGAGTGATCCGGACTCCGCCTTGTCGAGCCTCACCAGATCACAGCTCGATCTTCTGCGTTACATCTCGCTCGGGTGGTCGAACAGCGCAATCGCAGCGCATCGTGGGTCCTCGATCCGAGGTGTGGAGAAGCTCATCGCGCGCACTCTCGAGAGCCTGGGATTGACGCACGATTCGTCCACCAATCCGCGAGTGCTTGCTGCGAGTATCTTCATCCGCCATTTCGGTGTGCCCGAAGTGACCGACTCGGTGTGAACCCGCGCGAGTGGTGGCTTCGACTCGGTGATCGGAACATCGTCACCAAGTGGTCCTGGATTCTGACGCTGCCGTTCGCGGTGACCGTGATGGCCAACTACTACCTGTGTACCGGGGTGCGCGAAGTAGGCGTGATGGCAGTCGGCGCCTTCGCGACCCACTGCGTCGTCGGGCTGATGCTGCTGATGGCGAGGGCTGTTCTTGCAGCACACCGATCGCAGCTCGCAGCCCTGGCCCTGTTCGCAGTGATCGGCGCGATCCGCCCGTTCGTCCTCGACGCGATCACCCGCTCGCTCGAACTCCCCGTCGACCCCAGACCGATGCTCGTCCGTGTGGGACTCAACGTCGTGTGCAGCGTTGTCTTCTTGTCGTTGACCGCCGTACTGGTAAGCGCTCTCCGTGACCGCCTCGCGCTGCAACGGAGTTTGAAGGTTGCCGGGGCCGCCGTCCAACTCCAACAGACCCGGGATCGATTCCGCCTCGGCCAAACCCGTGCGCAGTGTCGGCGAGAGCTCGAGCGCAGTATCGAGACGGTCATGCACGCGGTTGCTGAAACGGAACTCGAGGGAGTGCGAGGAGCAGCGCTCTTGAAGCGAATCTCGGACGACGTGGTTCGCCCGATGAGTCATCGACTGTTCCGGGAGATTCCCCCGATCGAATCACCGACGCCGACTGTGCGGCTGACGGCGAGAGATCGACTGATCGGCGTCGTACGCAGTGTTGAACCGGCGCCACTGTACGTACCGGTGTTCGCGTACACGGCACTGGTGACCGTCTACCTGCTCACGACTTACGGCGTGACGTTCACGGCGGTCCAGCTCGGCGTCGGTTTCTGGCTCTTCGTCGGTGGCAATGCGTGCGCTCGCCGAGTTGTCAGCAGCGGAGACGGCCCTCTGAGACGGATCGCGACTCTTTCTGCGGTGTACTGCTCGAGTGCGCTGATCAGCAGTACCGCGACGTGGCTGCTCCTGACGGTGTTCGGCCGTACCCCGACTTTCTATCTCTCGTCGATGGCCGTCTACCCGTTGGTTGCGCTGTCCGTCTGCCTGATCAGGGCTGCGGATACGCAGCGTCAGGACGAGGAGCGTCAACTCCGCAGTGCCCTGAGCCGGCAAGCGCTCGATGCAGCTCGTATCCATGCCGAGCTCATGCACACCCGACGTGGACTGGCCAGGTTGTTGCACTCGTCGGTGCAGGGCGAACTCGTAGCGGCCGCATGGTCTTCGGGCGCCGTTGCCGGTCGCCCAGTCGATGTTGCGGCAACCATTGCCCACATTCTCGACGGCTTGGAAAGCGACCTGTCTGCGTCATCCGATCAGCCGGCTGACTCCGATGCCCGAAAGCGTATCGATGATCTTGTCACGGTGTGGCGCTACGCAATTCCGGTCGTCAGTCACGTCGACGACGAAGTCTGGGCGGTGATCGGTTCCGGCTCCGCTCGGCTCGACAGCGTGGTGGAGATCCTGTCGGAGGGCCTGACCAACGCCGTGAAACACGGTGCAGGAGGGCCCGTCTTCCTCGAGGTGACACTCGCCGATGCTCGGGCGGTAGTAGTGCGGATCAGTTCGCCGGGTCGGATGCCGGTGGCACGGGACTCAGGGATCGGGCTTGAATCGCTCGCCGGTACGGTAACGTCCCTCGAACTTGTCGAAGAGGAAGACCGGGTGGTCCTCACAGCCGTGCTTCTGTGACACCGTGAGTGGCGATGTCGTGGAGGCCGAACGTTTCGCCAATGGCCGGATTGGCCGCTTGTACGGTCGCAGAAATGGAATCGATTACTGCGCAGCTCATCCCACTCGCCACCGGCGTCGTCATCAGCCCGATTCCTCTGGTTGCGATCATCGCGATCCTGCTGTCCACTCGGGCGAAGGCAAATGCATTCGCGTACACCGCGAGCATCGTGCTGGCCGCGGCAGCGATTACAGCAGCGACGGCACTCTCGACCACCGGAGTGGAATCGAAGTCCAGCGGCAGCGCGCATACCGTCCAGACGGTGTTCGCCGTCGTGTTCACTGTCGGTTTTCTGGCGCTCGCGTACTCGAGTTGGCGTGGCCGTCCGAAAGACGATGCCGAGCCGGCGATGCCGTCGTGGCTGGCGCAGATCGACTCGATGCAACCGGCCAAAGCTGCGGTTCTGGGACTGTTGTTGACCGTACCCAACGCGAAGAACCTGCCGCTCGAACTCAAGGCAGGTTCGATCATCGGTGGCGGGCACCTCGGCTGGGTATCAGTGGTCGCGTACTCCGTTCTGTTCGCGGTAGCGGCGTCCATCGCCTTGATCGTGCTGTCAGCATTGGCTGCCGTGCCCTCGGCGAAGGTGACCGATGCACTGAGCGCCACCAAAAGCACTCTGATCCGCCACAATGCGGCAATCATGACCGTTTTGTTCCTGATGCTGGCAGCATTGGAACTCTCGCACGTTGTCGAAGCCCTGTCGAAGTAGCAACTTGTTTTCGAGGAGAAATCGAATGACGATCACACCCAGCGAAGCGCCGGTAGTCGAGACAACGTACGGGCCGGTTCGAGGATCGACGAAAGGCTCGGTGTCGAGTTGGAAGGGGATTCGTTACGCGGCACCTCCGGTCGGTGCGCTGCGATTTCGCGCGCCGGTTCCGCCGCAGCCGTGGACCGAGGTCCAGGACGCAACAGAATTCGGACCGTGTGAGCCGCAAAGTCGGCTCGCGATGATCCCGCTCGGTGAGAACGTTCCGATGGACGAAGACTGCCTGTTCCTCAACGTGTGGGCACCGGGCCCCGTCGGTTCTGATGCGCCGGGTAAACCGGTGATGGTCTGGATTCACGGCGGAGCGTATTTCCGCGGAGCGTCCAGCCAACCACTTTTCGACGCAACCACATTGGCTGAGAACGGCGACGTTGTCGTCGTCTCGATCAACTACCGCATCGGTGTGTTCGGCTTCGTCGATTTCTCGTCCTTCAATTCGAGTGAACATACCTTCGAGCCCAATGTCGCTCTCCGCGACATGATTGCAGCGCTGCAATGGGTTCAAGGCAACATCGCGGCTTTCGGTGGCGATCCCGACAAAGTGACGTTGTTCGGCGAGTCGGCAGGTGGCGGCGCGGTGACG
>NZ_BAAILK010000035.1:487711-569437 GCF_054589475.1 Rhodococcus sp. no. 34 | reverse complement strand
ACGCTGATGACCGTCCCGTCCGCTCGCGGCCTGTTTCATCGCGCTATTGCCGAAAGTTCGCCCGCCACTTCGGTGTACGGTAGTGAACGTGGTGAGATCGTCGCGAAGCTGTTTCTCGAGATCTTCAGCGGCGGAAGCGATCTGGGTCTGTTGCGGTCCACGTCTGCCGAAGACTTGATCGGGCCGTCAGACGAACTGTTTGCTCGCGTCCCCCAGGAGACGCCTGGCACTTTGGCGTTCGCGCCGATCGTCGACGGTGATCTGCTCCCTGACTACCCGGTGCGCGCGTTCCGTCACGGCAATGCACACCCGATTCCGCTGATCATCGGAACCAACAAGGACGAATCTTCGCTCTTCCGGATGATGAAGTCGCCGTTGATGCCGATCGATCCCGTCGTGATCACGTCGATGTTCGCGGAGATCGCCGACGAGCATCCAGGACTCGAGCTACCGGATCATTCTCAAATCGAACGCGCGTATTCGGGACTGTCCAAGCTGGGCGCCGGTCTCGGTTTGACCCGCGATTTCGGATTCCGGCTGCCTACGTTGTGGATCGCCGAAGCGCACAGCAAGGTTGCGCCGACGTGGTTGTATCGCTTCGACTACGCGCCGCCGATGCTCAAGGCGCTGAAGATCGGTGCGACCCACGGCACCGAACTTGCCTACGTCTTCGGCAACATCAACCACGGGGCACGAGACATCACCTACAAGTTGGGTGGCTTGAGCGCGGCGCGTCATGTCTCTGAGCGCATGCAGGCGAGGTGGTTGGACTTTGCCAGAGCTGCAGGCGATTACGACGCCGGGGACGATCGCGAACTGGGTGCGGACCCGGGGTGGCCCACTTACGACACCGACACACGCTCGACACTGTTGATCGACAAACGCGATGCCGTCGTCGCTGATCTCGACCGCGAGATCCGGGAGGCGTGGGGTGAGACGGTGATTGCATTCACCTGACGGTTCAGCCCTGCTCCAATTCGGCCAGGTAGTGCGAGACGGGTCCCACGGTGAGCATTCCGCTTCCGGCGCCGGCTATTTCGGCGGCGGCAGGTAGGAGCGCCGCTCGCGCACGCTCCTTGGCTCGACGGTCGCCGACTGCAGTGGCAGCTGCGGCAGCCATGCACCACAGTGCCTCGGAGAGTAGGTCTTCGGGCGGGTCCGGCAATGCCTCGACGGCCTTCGCCGCTTCGTTCGTCTGTCCCTGTGCGATGAGCAGGTGTGGCCGGGCCCAGGGTTCGTACGGGCCCCACTGCGTGGTCGGGTCGAAAATCGCCGGCAGTCCCCGCCATACGCGGAGGGCGAGAATTGCGAGAGGGAGTATGCCGTCCGCGAGACCCGGCATACCGGAATCGGAAAGATTGACCGCCGCAGCTTCGTACAGCTTCTCGCAGTGCGCGGCCTCCGCGCCGGCAGCGGCAGTACGCACAGCGCGAAACCAGGTGGTGAACACCGCTGCCAACGGGCGTTCGTGACGTCCGGCCAATCGATCAACCGTCTCGGCATGTAGCTCGGCTGCATCGAATTGCCCAAGGGCGCTGAGGGCTTGCATGCGGATCAGATGGCCGAGGATCTCGAAGGTAGCCAGGCCGTGTCGAATGGCGAGGTCGACCAGTTCACGGCCGATGTCGTCGCGCTCGGAGGCCAGACCGGTAGTCCAGAATGTCTGCATGAACAATCCGTTCAGAGCGAAGGCCAAGAGCCCTGGATCGTCGAGAGCGCGACCGATCTGTACTGCGGCACGGGCACATTCGAGACCGTGATGACCGGGCAGTCCGCGCGATTCGAGTGCGATTGTCGCCAACAGTCTCGCCCGAGCGGGTTCGTTGCCGGCCGGAAGTCGATCGAGAGTGCGCTGAGCGGCCTCGACGATCTGCGTAGCCTGCCGAGGATCGTCGGATCGCGTCCAGATCCCGGGCACGTCGTAATTGCCGATGATCCGCGCGGTGAGTTCGACGTCGTCCAATTGTTCAGCGGCGCCGATGATTGTCAGTCGTTGGTTTCGGGCAGTCTCGAGTCCGCTTCCGCCCGCAACTGCCAAACTTCGGAGGAGGCCGACGGTTGACTCCAGTCTCGATTTCGATCCTGCCGCTACGGTCCGGTCGTACGCTGCCGAAACCTGACTGAAGATCTGTTCTGCCCCTACAGGATCCAGGCGGGTTTCCCGGCGGAGAATGTCGGACTCGAGGTCGTTCAGTCGTGGACCAGGGTCGATGCCCAACTCTTCGGCGAGTAACTTCCGTGCGCGACGTAGGACTGCCAGAGCATCGCCTTGACGATCGGACCGGTACAGCGCCAGAGCGAGTAGTCGCCAACCCTCCTCGCGCCAAGGGTGTTCCGTCACGTGGGCATCCAGATCGGGAATCGCTTCGGCAGCTCGCCCGAGATCGAGCTGCGCGGATGCCAAGCGTTCGACGGCAGTCAGACGCAGTTCCTCCAAGCGTGATCGCTCCGTTCGGGCCCAAGGCTCGTCGGCGAACTCCGCGTAGGCCGGCCCTCTCCACAGCTGCAGCGCGGTTCGGAGCAGTTCGAGTGATTGCGCCGGCGTCGAATCTGCGGCTTCTCGCACCAGTCTTTCGAATTCCCAAGCGTCGACCGCGTCGGGTGCTGCATGAAAGGCGTAACCGGGCCCTTCGGTGACAATGACTTTCGGCTTCTTTCGCGGCGCGCGATCCGGTTCGAGCGCACGCCTCAAAGCGGAAACGAACGTACGTATTGCGCTGGTAGCGCCGGACGGAGGATCGACCCAGAGGTCGTCGACAATCACGTCCACGGGAACAACACGTCCGCGGGCGACGACGAGACGAGCGAGGACCGCTCGGTGTCGTGGACCCTTCAGATCGATCTGGTGTGAAGACTCGTTCCACGCGACTACGGGTCCGAGCACTCCGAAAGCCGGGGCTTCAAATGTGTGGTCTCGCATTTCCCCACGCTATCGCGCTCATCGAACGCTCATCGACTGCGGCGAAGCTGATTGCCATCACCCCGACCTGCCATCACCCCGACCTGCCATCACCCCGACTAACGAGAGCGATCGATGACTATCACCATTCCAGGCTTCGACTACCAGCAGATTTCCACAGCAGACGGAGTGCGGCTCAACGTCGCGGTCGGCGGAAGCGGAACACCACTCGTCCTTCTGCACGGCTTCCCTCAGACTCACCTCATGTGGCGTCACGTAGCCACTGCCTTGGCGTCGGATCACACCGTCATCTGCCCGGATCTCCGCGGATACGGAGCCAGCGACAAACCGGTCGAGGAAAACCCGGACACCTACTCCAAACGAACAATGGCTGCCGACATCGTCGAGGTGGCGAGGAAATTGGGACACGAGAAGTTCGCCCTCGTCGGCCACGATCGTGGCGCACTGGTTGCCGTCAGAGCGGGGCTGGATCATCCGGATGTGATCACGCAACTCGGCTCGCTGGACGTGCTCCCCACCCTGGATATGTGGGACATCCTGCACGGATCGAATGCTGCTGTGGCGTTCCATCTCTATCTCATGGCTCAGCCACCTGGTCTTCCCGAGCAGATGATCAGCGCCAGCGCCGACGCGTTCTTCGAGTACTTTCTCGACGTGTGGACGCAGAACCGCGAAGCGATTCCGGTAGACGTGCGGGCGGAATACCTGCGCGCCTCACGGGAGGCGGTGCCGTCGATCGTTGCCGATTACCGGGCGTCGGCAGGCATCGACATCGAACACGATCAGTCCGATCGGGAGGCGGGCAACCAACTGCACATGCCGGTCACGGTCATTCAGCAGGACTGGGGCTCGATGCTCGGCTACGACGCCGAGGCCCTGTGGAAAGGGTGGGCGCCCGACCTCGAGCACCGCACGCTGTCCGCAGGTCACTTCATGGCAGAAGAGGCGCCTGCCGAAGTGGTCGAGGCGATCCGGACCCTACTCGAGAGGTAGTTTTGACGCTTCTCGGCTGTCGAGGTACTGGCGAGCGCATCACGTGCGTCGCGAATGGACGAGGGGGATCGATGGGTTTCTCGCTGCACTTCATGCGAATGACGAAGGACGTGCAACTCGATGTTGATCGGGCGGCGGTCGCCGCTTTCCTCGATCAGCACGGGCTGCGCGTGGTCGAGAGCCCGTACGGAGGCGAGATCGTCGACCGTGACGACAGGGCATTGACGATCGACGGGGCCTTCTCCGACCTTCATCTCGACTCGCTCGAGCAGAGCGATCCACTCAGTGGTGGAATCTTCCACGCGACGCTGTCGCCTGCCGAGTGCGCGTTCGTCTACGACCTCTGCGCGGCGGCTGGGTTCCTGATCGTCAACCCTCAGGGTGACCCGACGTTTCTCGTTCCCCAGCGCAATCACGAGCCCGACGACGTTTCCGAGTTGGAGGACGTCGTCTGGGTTGAAAGCGCCGAGGAACTGGCGCGGGCGCTCACCGGTGGTTTCCAAGCGTTCCGCGAGTTTCGGGACCGCGTGACAGGACGAGCCGCCGGTGCCGAATGATCGGGGCCCCGTCGGGTTGACGAAGGTCGGGTCCTACCGCTTGACCCCGGCCGCCATGTCGTCGACGAGAACCTTGGCGGTCAAGGCGTATCCCGCGGCCTTGTAGTAGTCGAAGGGAATCACTCGACCAGCCTGCGCGGCGGGCAGACGCTGCCACGTCGGCGAGGTGTACACGCTGCCGGAGGCGCTGCGATCCAAGGCGAAGATGACGTCGGCTTCTTCGAGACGGTTGAACTGCTCCGATCCGAGCATCACGCGAAGGTCGGGGCCTTCACGGAGCACCTCGAATCCCAGGTCCTCGGCGACGGCGGTGCGGAAATCGTTCTGGAACCACGCGATCTGATCCTCCGCGGCGGCGACGAAGGCAACCTTCTTGCCGGCCATCAGCGGTTCGACGGTCGGGCGGACCTGAGCTACATGGGCGTCGTACTCGGCGAGTACTTCTTCGGCGCGATCGCTGCGCCCGATGCCGGTGAGGAAGTCCGACATGACCTTCCGCCACTCCGGGGTGAAGTCCTTGCCGACGGGCAGGACCGGTGCGATCTGCTGCATCCGGTCGTTGCCGTACGACCCGGTGTCCCACCAGCCGGCGCTGAGGACGAGAAGGTCTGCGCCGAGAGTCGAGATGTATTCGAAGTTGGGATCCGAAGCACCTTCGGCGAAGATCTCGACACCCGTGGCATCCGGGACCTCACGGCGTAGGTGTTCGGCTGCGCCGGTCGGGTAGGCGGTCACCGGGTATCCGGCGAGGATCGACAATTCGAGGCCGTCCCGAGGGTCGAGGGCAACGACGTTCTGTGGGTCCGTCGGAATGATCAGCTTCTCGTCGCCGCGAGTGAACTCGAAGGTCTCCGCGTTCTCGGGCGTCGAACTTTCCGTGCTGCCGCAGGCGGCGAGAAACGCGGCCGCAGCGACGCCCGCGCCGACGCCGAAGAAACCGCGTCGCGTCAGGTTGTCCACGATCGCCCAGTAGTCGCGATCGGTCGTGGAGGGAGAAAGGAGTCGAGTCATGCTTGTTAGGTTAGCCTTAGGGGCTGTCTTCGGGAATGCTGAAACAGCTCCCGCGAACGCCAAGAAATACGGCGAACACGCCAGCACAGAGAGTGTTGTCCGCGTCACCGGCAGGTCTGATTCACAACCCACTTTTGACCTCTGACGTGCATGACGTCACAACCGGCCGCCTCCTCGATCGCGATTTGGCCCTGATCGCGCCGACTATGCTGAGTTGACCAGCAGTACGATTTCGGAGGTTGCAATGCAGATCACCAGCGTCGGCCACGCAGGATTTCACATCCAGACCGAGGCCGGATCCATCCTGTGTGATCCATGGGTGACCCCGACGTATTTTGCGTCCTGGGTGCCGTTCCCCGACAACACAGAGTTGGACTGGGACGCGCTGGGCAACTGCGACTACCTCTACGTCTCGCACCTGCACAAGGACCACTTCGATCCGAAGAATCTGATCGCGCACGTCAACAAGGACGCCACAGTCCTGCTCCCCGATTACCCGGTGCCGGACCTCAAGCGTGAACTCGAGAAGCTCGGCTTCCACAAGTTCTTCGAGACGGAAGACTCCGTCAAGCACACCGTCAGCGGTCCCAAGGGCGATCTCGACATCATGATCATCGCTCTGCGCGCTCCCGCGGACGGTCCGATCGGTGACTCGGGCCTCGTCGTCTCGGACGGGGAAACCACCTGTTTCAACATGAACGACGCCAGGCCCGTCGACCTGGACCCGCTGACCGACGCCTTCGGGAAGGTCGACATCCATCTGCTGCAGTACTCGGGCGCGATCTGGTACCCGATGGTCTACGACATCCCGAAGGGCACCAAGCGCAACTTCGGCAAGCAGAAGCGTCAGCGCGGCATGGACCGCTGCCGCAACTACATCTCCCAGGTCGACGCTGCCTGGGTTGTTCCGTCGGCCGGCCCGCCGGTCTTCCTCGACGACGACCTGCGTTACCTCAACGACGATCACGGCGACGAGGGAAACATCTTCCCCGACCAGATCACGTTCCTCGAGCAGATGCGCATCAACGGCAACGATCGTGGTCTGCTGATGATCCCCGGCTCGGCCGTCGAACTTCGCGGAAGCGAGAAGGTCGCGCTGACGCATCCCATCCCGGACGCAGACGTCGACAAGATCTTCTCCAACAAGGCCGAGTACATCGAGAAGATGGCGCAGAAGATGGCACCGGTCATCGCCGCGCAGAAGGCCACGTGGGCTCCGGCCGAAGGCGAGCCGCTGCTCGACGGTCTCAAGGCCAAGTTCGAGCCGATCATGGCTCAGTCCGATCTGATCTGCGACGGAATCGGCTACCCCGTCGGACTCGTGATGGGAGAGGAGACGGTCGTCCTCGACTTCCCGAAGCGGATCGTTCGTGAGCCCATCGACGGAGAAGGTAAGTACCGCTACGGCTTCCGCATCGCTCCCGAACTGGTTCGCACCGTTCTGCGCGACGACGAGCCCGACTGGGTCAACACCATCTTCCTGTCGACACGCTTCACGGCGTGGCGCATCGGTGGGTACAACGAATTCCTCTACACGTTCTTCAAGTGCCTCACCGACGAGCGCATCGCGTACGCCGACGGCTGGTTCGCCGAGGCCCATGACGACAGCGCGTCTATCGAGTTGGGCGGGTACGAGATTCAGCGTCGTTGCCCCCACCTCAAGGCTGACCTGTCGAAGTTCGGTGTCGTCGACGGCACCAACCTCACCTGCGATCTGCACGGCTGGCAGTGGGATCTCGAGACCGGCCGCTGCAAGACGTCCAAGGGCCACGAGCTGCGCACCAGCAAGCTGAGCTGAACCGAGCTCGTCGGGTGACGGGATACAGCAGGTCGCTGATCGGCCTGGCGACAGCGCTCGCCGGGTTGGCCGGTTACGTCGACGCGCTCGGATTCATCACGCTCGGTGGGCCTTTCGTTTCGTTCATGAGCGGCAACATGACGCAGGCGAGCGTCGCATTTGCCGACGGGGTGTGGTCGACCGCGAGGGTTGCCGGCGGAATCATCGTGCTCTTCCTTCTGGGAATCGCGCTGGGAACCGTCGTCACCCACTTCACGGAGCGCTATTCGGTCCGGGCCCGCAAGGTCACGGTGCTCGCGGTTGTAGCCGGGCTGCTGGCCATCGGTTCGGTGATGAGCAGCCTCGACGTCACCCCCGGCGCGATCTCGGCGATGGCTTTGGCGATGGGAGCCGTCAACTCGGTTTTCCAGCGCGACGGCGAGGTGACGATCGGTGTCACGTACATGACCGGTGCGCTGGTCAAGATGGGCCAGCGTCTGACCGGAGCCTTTCTGGGTGGCCCGAAGTGGGCGTGGCTGCAGCACTTCGGGATGTGCGCGGGGTTGATCGCGGGCGCGGTGGTCGGTGCGCTCGTTCATCGGTGGATCGGTCTTCACGCTCTGTGGCCCGCATCGGCGTTCACGGTTGTTCTGATCGCCGTTGCCTGGCAGGTCTCGCCCCCGTCTCCGGCAAAGGTGTAGAAAGAGCCAGACACAAATCCGGGGGTACAGGGGGAAGCAGTGGACGCTCTGATCATCGTGGTGCTCGGTCTGCTCGGAATCGTCGCGGCCTCGACGCTCGGAGCGCGGATCGGAGTCGCAGCACCGTTGATTCTGGTGATGGCCGGGATCGTTGTCAGCCTCTTACCATTTGTCCCAGCAGTGGACATCGACCCGGAATGGATTCTGGCAGGCGTGCTTCCGCCACTGCTGTACTCCGCCTCGGTCTCGATGCCGTCGATGGAGTTTCGACGTGAGTTCGGTGCCATCGGTGGGCTTTCCGTTCTGCTCGTGGTCGTGAGTGCGCTTGTTCTCGGTGTGTTCTTCTCCTGGGTGATACCAGGACTCGGTATCTGGTGGGGCATTGCACTCGGTGCGATCGTGAGCCCGACGGATGCCGTCGCGACGTCCATCGTCAAGAAACTCCCGGTCTCGCCGCGGGTGGTGTCGATCCTCGAAGGCGAAAGCCTGCTCAACGACGCCACCGCTCTGGTTCTGTTGCGTACTGCCATCGCCGGGGCCGCCGCATCGGTGTCGCTGTGGAGTGTGTTGGGCAAGTTCGCTTTTGCCGTCGTCGTGGCCGCGGTCATCGGAGTTGTCGTCGGCAAGGTCAACCTGATGGTTCGCGCCCGTGTCACCGATTCGACGGTCAACACGGTCATCTCGTTCACGGTGCCGTTTCTGGCGGCGATCCCCGCCGAAGAGTTGGGTGCGTCAGGGTTGGTTGCTGCCGTCGTGGCCGGGCTCGTCACCGGCTACGACGCTCCTCGGAAGCTGTCACCGCGTCATCGGTTGTCCGACTCCCAGAACTGGCGCACAGTCGAATTGGTCCTCGAAGGTGCGATCTTCCTGGTGATGGGCCTCGAACTCTCGTCGATAGTCGACGATGTCCGGGTCGACCACGAGGGCATATCCACGGCGGTCTTCGTGGCGGCGGGTGCACTGTTCCTCACGATCTTGGTGCGGGCTCTGTACGTGGCCCCGCTCCTGCGAGCGCTCCAAGCACGGGCGAATTTTCGTGAACGCATGAAACCCAGACTCTCCGACATCGCGAATCGCCTCGACAATCCCGAGGATTACCCGCCAGGCGAACGACGCAGCAGGCGCCGGGCACCTTCGGCGAATCAGATGGAAAGGTTCAAGGTTCGGGTTCGGCGGACGGTTGCCGATATCGACTACTACCTTGCTGCGCCGTTGGGATGGCGTGAAGGCACGATCGTCATCTGGGCCGGCATGCGCGGGGCGGTCACTCTGGCTGCAGCGCAGACTCTGCCGGAAGACACCCCGAGTCGATCGCTCCTGATCTTGGTTGCGTTCCTGGTGGCAGCAGGCTCGTTGATCCTTCAGGGAGGAACGTTGAAGCGCGTCGTAGTGGCGACCGGTCCGGCAGCGCAGGACCTCACCGAATCCGAACTAGACGAGCATCGCAGGTTGCTCGACCTCCTCGAAGATGCTGCTGCGAGTGTCGTTCCGCCAGAGGGTCGGTCGAAGAAGAGGATCCGCCTCGACGTGATCGACGCGCAGCGTCAGGCACTGCTCGACGCACGTGACGACGGCGTGTTCGACGCACGGATGCTCGGATCGGCACTTGCCGCGCTGGATGCCGATCAGATCAGCCTCGAACTCAAGGGCGGTCCGGACGGTTGATCACGTGCACAGTCTCTTTCGAGCGGACGTCATCATTGCCCGCGTGATCACGCCGTGCAGTACCTGAACGGGTGCGAAGTAGATTCGGCCCGCGCGGTTCTTCAGCTCCACGGCGGTGACGACGTGCAGGAGGCCGGCGTCGTTGTCGGCCTGAACCGAGGCGACGAATCGTAGGTGTTTCTCGTCCGCTTCGATGAGGGCCTCGCCGTCGGCGATCTTGTCGACGGCAAAGGTGTCGGGGCGTCCCTGGGCGATGCCGAGCAGTCCGACTATCCGCTCCCTGAGCCAGAACATCGCGAGGACGGGTGCGGGGACATTCCTGACGTCGAAGACTGCCTGCGCCCACTCCTCGGATGTATGGGTCGGAACAGACGGGATGGTGATCGTGGTGGCTTCTGCCCAGTCCGGTGCAGGCATTGCCTTGAAAGCGAGTGTCATTTCGTCCTCCGTACGGTGCCGTATGGAACTTACCCATACGGTACCGTACGGAAGTGACGAATGCCCGCGCCCGACTCTCTCGCGACCAGTGGATCGATGCAGCTTTCCAGGCTCTGACAAGCCATGGGCCTGATGCAGTTGCAGTGGAAAAGGTGGCGCGCACGCTCGGATCGACCAAGGGTTCCTTTTATTGGCACTTCGCCAACCGCGACGAATTGCTGCAAGCTGCGCTCGGCCGGTGGGAAGTTTTGGCAACCGAGAGACTGATCTCCTCCGTCGAGTCCTCTGGTGAACCGGCGGAGGTGAGGTTGCGTCGTCTGGTGGATTCGGTCACGACCGGATTGGCCGATCGTCGTGCGGAGTTGGAACTGCTTGCCGGGATCGACCATCCTTTGGTTTCGGCGGCGGTTCGACGTGTCACCGAGCGTCGAGTTACCTACATCGTGACGTTGTTGGTCGATCTGGGGATGGACAGGCAGAAAGCGGAACATCGTGGCGTACTTGCGTATTCGATGTACCTGGGGCAGATGCAATTGGTACACAGTGCGCCCGACGTGGTTCCTGGCAGCGGTGCGGACGCTCAGGCGCTCGCCGACGAGTTCGTGAACATGGTTCTGGCCAGGTAGTCCGCCGTCGAACGCAGCGTGATCTGCGCATCACCCTGCGCTTTCAGGTGAGGGACCACACATTGCGCGTAACCCATAGTTACAGATACTTTGAGGTCAGCTGAAGTGGGGTGCCGGATATGTCGACATTTCCCGGAGGCGCAAAACCGTTTCACGACAGGAAGAAAGGTGACTCACCATGAGCGTTGTGCTTATTTCGTTGCTGGTCGCCGCTGGACTCACCGTGCTGGCCACCAGTGACGGTGCCGGTCTGGACTTCGGGAGTCGGCAGCTGAACCGCCAGTTGAAGACCCGCACGCACCGGTAACCCCGGAAATCGGCCGGCTCCACGCGATACTTCGCGGAGCCGGCCGTTTGCGTTGTTCCGGTCAGTTCACTCCGAGATCTGCCAGCCAGGCCCGGGTGCTGCGGGCGACGATGCCCAAGGCAACGGCAGAACCCGTCGCGGAGTCGAACGCGACGCTGTCGGCAGATTCGAGCCCCGTGTAGAGCTGGGAAACCCCGACTGCTGCGCCCGCTCCGATGATCGGCGCAATCGACGCACCGAAGGCGTCGGGCGTCACGGCTTCGAAAGTTACCGCGCGCGAGAAGTGTTCGGCGAATGCCTCGGCCAGTTCGATGCCGGTGATCGCCGGAATCTGTCCGATGTCGACCGCGTCCGGTGCTACGTCGAGAGTCAGGGCCGCAACGGCTGCATCAGCGACGTCGAGATGTGAACTCCATGCGACCGCGAGATCGGCACGCAGTGGGTAACGCAGGACCCCTTCGTCTTTCACCCCCGACAGCACGGTGGGCAGAAGAAGATTCTCGAGGAACAAACGCGGGGTCAGGACGGTCACCGCGTTACCTTCGGCGCGGAGTCCGTCGACGAGCTCGGAGAGAACGGGTGTGTTGGGACCGGCAAGCGGCGAAGTAGCGTCGCCGGTCACCGTGCCGCTGGTAGAGATCACGAACCGCGAAGGACCTGTCACTCTTGCTGCTGCCAGAACGTTGTGGGCATAACCGGCTAGCGTCTCGGTGTCAGCGGCGAGTGGCAGGTGAAAGAACACCCCGTCTACCCCGCGATAAGCGTCGGCGAGAGAGTCGACTGACGCATTGTCCGCGACGACGGTGTTCGCACCCTCGAACGTCTGGTCGGGGTTGCGGGTGATTGCTCGGACTTCGGCACCTGTCGATCCGGCGAGAGCCGCGACCAATCCCGCGAGAACGGGAGAACCCTGTGCGCCGGTGGCGCCATGCACTGTGTAAGTCATGACGCCTATAGTTCAGATTGGGAACCAGTTACTTCAAGTGAACTAATGGGGAATCGATGAGTGAATCAGGTCACGTGCTTCCGGAGTGCGGCGTCGCGCGCTTTCTGCTGGTTCTGGACGGACCGTGGGCAACGCTGATCGTTCGTGAGCTCACGCACGGCCCGATGCGCTTCACGGAACTACGACGCGCATTGCCCGGCATCAGTCCCAGGACACTGTCCGCCAGGCTCAAGCGATTCGAGGAGTTCGATCTGGTGACCCGGACTGCCTACGCCGAGGTGCCGCCGCGAGTGGAGTACGAACTCACAACGACGGGGATGGAACTGCGCTCCGTGCTCGAAGCGATGGTCGAGTGGGCGGATCTGGCACTCCCCGTTTCGTGACCCTGCCCTCAGTGCGGGCCCGAAAGTCCAACCCGCAGAGCGCCGCAGGCCTCGAACATCGCATCTTGACCGGTATGGCCGACACCGGTGGTGTTGACGAAGGCATGGATCAATCCACTGTGACGCCTGAGTGCAACCGGGACTCCGGCCTCTCGCAGCCGGTTCGCGTATTCCTCACCCTCGTCGCGTAGTGGGTCGAAACCGGCGACGGCAACGTACGCGGGCGGTAGGCCGGCCAGGTCCGGAGTGAGCAGCGGGGAGACTCGCGGGTCGAGGGCCGAAGCGCCGCCCGACAGGTAATGGGCTGCATACCAGTCGAGTTGGGCGTCGGTGAGAAAGAAGTCGGTGCCGAACATCTTGTGCGAAGGGCGCTTCGACGAAAGGTCCACCCAGGGAAAGAAGAGTAGCTGAAATGCGGGCTTGACGTCGTCTTCGGTCGTGGACTGCGCGACGACGGCAGCCAAGTTCCCACCCGCGCTGTCTCCGCCTACCGCAATGGATTTCGGATCTGCACCCAGATCTGTGGCATGCTCGACGCAGTACCGGAATGCGGCGACGGCGTCATCGACCCCGGCGGGGAACGGGAACTCCGGCGCTAACCGGTAGTCCACCGACAACACACTGACCTCGCCGTGGCGGGCCAGGAAGCGGCACACACTGTCGCCGCTCTCGAGGCTGCCGAGGACGAACCCGCCGCCGTGGAAGTACACCAAAAGTGGAGCGGGCGTTGAGACTCCGGCTGGGCGATACAGCCGAGCCGGAATCGCGTGATCCCCGGCCGGGATCTCGAGGTCACGTACCGTCTCGATGTCGATGGGCATACCGCCGAACAGTCGCGATTCGGCGTCGATCTGAGCCCGTCCCTCTTCGACCGGAAGATGCTCGAAGCTCGTACCTTCGACCGCTGAGAGCAATCGCAGCGCAAGCTGGATCTCGGGGTGCAGAGTCTGCCCGTCGATCTCCTTCGGCTTGCCACCGAGAATGCGCTGCGCGCCGGTCGGTAAGGCGCCGACGACATCGAGCACCACCCGCGCAACACGATCTTGGACAGACATCTTCTCCGTGGACATACTCGCCTTCCGTCGGCTGATCACCCGTCGCTTGTACGTTACGAAAGAACTGGACAAATATCCAGGAATCTCGACGCTCGCGATCAGCTTGCCGGCGTCACAGTGACTGTGACGGGGCCCGCGTCGTCCGCGGTTTCCACTGTGAGAAGACGGCTTTGGGGGTTCCAGTTCACGATGTCGGCGCCCGCGACGTCGACGCCGCCGGGAAAGCCGCTCTCGGGTAGGTAGATCTCGGTCGGTGCCGTCACTGCGGGGTTCGGGGTGAACGTCAGCTGAAGGCGGTCAACGGTCGAGGACCATTCGGTGGGTGTGCCCGCGACGGCACGCGGATACGGCTTGTTCAGGGTGTCGACGAGGAGTGTCTGCGATCCGTCCGGCAGGTACGGGCCCCAAGGACCTGGATCACTGGACCAGTAGGAGACACCCGCGCCGAGTTCTCGGGCGGTCGTGTAGACGCGGTCGATGTAGTCGGTTGCGCCGGGCAGTGTTGTGTCGAGCCCGAATTCGCCGAGAATGATCGGAACGCCGCCGAGTACGTTGCCTGCGATGTGTTCGACGCTGTCGCGCCAGGTGTCGATGGTCGCGTCGGTGAGTGTGCGTGAGAGGCCGGAGTATCCGTCACCGAGGTCGAGGGGCAGCGGGTACAGGTGTGGGCAGTAGGCGATTCGCTGTTCGCCGGCTCGTGGGTCGTTGATCTTCGTGAGCCCGCTGGGGACACCTTGGTTGACGCCGACGGCCTGCGGGGCCACACACACCCAGCTGTCCTGATCAACTTCCCTGATGGCGTTGGTGGTTCGCTGATACAGGGCAGCGAGGGGCCCACCTTCGAAGGCGGGGCCTTGGAGGGAACCGCCCCACGGCTCGTTCATGAGGTCGTATGCCACGACGGTGTCATTGCCTGCAAAACGTTCGGCCACCGCCTGCCAGGCGTTCGCGTAGTGCTCGACCAGTTCGGGATGTTGGCCGGTGGTGTTCCAGAAGTTGTCGAATGCACGCATCACACCGGGTTGGACGTAGTACAGCTCCCACCGGTCTTGAGGGCTGACCGGAAGGCCGTCCATGTAGGTCGCCCAGGCCGGCGCGCCGTTGCCGATGTTGCCGGCGCCGTTGCCACTGTTGCCCTCTGGTGTGATCGCGCCGGAGTAGACGTCCTGATGCATGTCGAGCATGACCTTGTACCCGCGTTCGGCGTACCAGCTGACCCGGTCCTCGACGCGGTCCAGATATTCCTGGTCGTACTGTCCCGGCTCTGGCTCCACCGAACGCCAGGAGATCAGGAAACGCACGAAATTTGTTCCCATGTCGGCATGTTCGCGCTCGAGATCGGCTTCGGTGAACTTCGGCATGCCGTCGGGTGCGCTTTTTGCGCTCGACGCCGTGTTGAACCCTCGCAGGATCAAGGAGCGCCCGGCGTCGTCGGTCAGGTACGACGGTGGCACCGACGTGCCATCGGCGCTCCCCGACGTGGGCAGGCTGCCCTGAGCCGCGGCAATTCCGCCGCCCAGTATCAGTGAGCCCGCGACTATCAGTGCTGAGAGCGGGATACGACGCACGGAAACTCCTTCTGGGTGTGTGGATGGATTGACTTGTCCGAATGGGGATTCGGCCCTGGGCTTGAACGCTCGGTGTCGATTCACGTCGGTTGGCTTACGCTGGTCCGCCCGTTTTCGATGTGTCCGACGAGCACGCGCTTGAATTCAGGATCTTCGTCGACCGTCACGGCGGCCTGATACCAGCCGTCCACCGAACGCACCGTCCACTGAGAGTGTGCACCGGCAGCGAGTTTGCGTCGGTTTCCGTCCACATTGACCGTCAGTGCACGACTTCCGGAATTGGTCGCCGTCAGTACAAGCGTGCGCGTCCCTGCGTCGACAGTTGTCGAGACGTCGAGCGAAGCTGCCGCACTGTCTGTAGCTCCGCTGAACTCGCGCCTGAAACCGTTGGGACCCAACAGGGTCAGGCTGTAGACGCGATCCCTGAGCGCAACGGTGTCGTCGACCTCGCCGACGACGTCGTAATGCCGTGGCTCGTCGAACTCACCTGCGTACGGGTACATGGCCAGGTGCGTTGATGCGGCGCCGGTATTGACCAGATGGACCGCCAACGAGCCGGTTTCCGGGTTCACCGTCGTGTAGGCGTCGGGTTGATAGGGAAGTGCCCGTGCTGGTCTAGTGCCGCTTTCCTGCAGAGGCATTCTCTGTTCGGTGGGCGGGATCGGTGTCCACCGCGGTTCCAGCGGCGGAGTGGGTTGCGGGCGCGCCAAAGTCGGTCGACTACGCGGGTTGGCGAAGTCGAACGCCGACGTCAGGTCGCCACTCACCGTGCGTCGCCACGGGTCGATTTCCGGTTGCGTGATTCCGAACCGCGTCTCCAGGAACTGCGTGACGGACGTGTGGTCGAACACTTGTGAACAAACGAAACCGCCAACAGTCCACGGCGAGATGATCGTCATCGGCACCCGCGGGCCGAGACCGAGCGGCTGATTGCCGACCCATTCGGCTTCGACCGAGCGCGGCGGTCGAGGTGGCGGTACATGGTCGAAGTACCCGTCGTTCTCGTCGAAGTTGACGATCACGGCCGTCTTCGCCCACAGATCCGGATCGGACGCGATGGCGTCGAGTACTTGATAGAGCAGTGTTGCGCTCGCTGCCGGTGACGAACCCGATGGGTGCTCCGAATCCACCTCGGACGGAACGAGATAGCTGACTTGCGGCAGTCGACCGGACTCGACGTCTTTCCTGAACTCGGCGGCCAGTGTGCCGGGCCGGGATCGGTACAGCGCGCGATCGTAGAGTTGGCGATCAGCAGGCGACAGTTGGTCTGCGGCATTCGCGAGGGCCAGTACCGCTGCGTCCTGGACCGGCGCCGGCATCGACGGCAGGGCGAGATAGAACCCGGCCAAGGTCTGGATTTCGTAGGGGAGCAGGCTTGGCCGACCAAGCAGCCCTGCCGCCACTTTCTTGAAGGCGGTGAAGTATTCGAGGTTGTTGTCTCCGAAGTTGTCCCACTCCTGGTAGGTCTTCCAGGAAATGCCGGCGGACTGCAACCGCTCGGGAACCGTCGTCCATCCGTAACCGGCGTGCCAGGGGTTGTAGGCCGCATTGGTTACAGCTCTTCCCTCGGGGCCGGGTGGATCCGAAGGCAGGACCGACTCGGTTGGATTCGGCGAAAGTGGCTCGTATCCCGTGTATCCAGAGACCCAATAGTTCCGGTTGGGGCTTGTCGATGTCGGTACGGAGCAGTGGTAGGCGTCGCAGATCGTGAACGCGTCCGCCAGTTCGTAATGGAACGGGATGTCTTGCCGGTCGTAGTACGCCATTGTCGTACTGGTTTTTGCCGCGATCCAACCGTCGTGCCAGCCGTCGGCGAGTGCGGCATGTCCGCCCGCCCAGCTGTGGTCGAGTCCGGTCACGTTCTGGGTGTCCATGCGTTGCGCCGCAGCGGAGTCGCGGATGGGGAAGGGGAGCACAGGACCGGTAGGACCGGGTTGTTCGAAGACGCTGTGGCCGCTGCGTAGACGCAACGCATTCGGATCACCGAAGCCGCGAACACCCCTCAGCGTGCCGTAGTAGTGGTCGAAAGATCTGTTCTCCTGCATGACGAGGACAACATGCTCGATCGAATCGAGCCCGCCGGAGTTTGCGGGTGTGGCCAGTGCACGTTGAAGCGACGGCGGCAGAAGGGAAGCGGCGGCGACTGCAGTCGCACCGACCCCGGCGGCGAGAAACGACCGTCGAGAAAGAGAATTCCTGGACACTTGTGCTCCATCGATAAATCAATCAGTTCTATGACCACGGCCGCGACATGCTGCTGCCGCTGCTCCGAATCGGTGCAGCGGCAACAGTGTCGAGAAGAATTCGATCAGGAACCGAAGAGACCGCCCAGTGAACCGAGGCTGCCCGAACCGCCGTTCCCGCCGTCGTCAGGCGCAGCAGAAACCTTGACGACGGATTCGTCCGACGCGGACTGCGTGAATCCACTACGCCCAGCGAATGACGCCTTGATCCGATGATCGCCCGTCGATGCGAAAGTGTGCGTCAGTCGTGCCACTCCATCGACTCCGACGACAACGGGCTGTCCGATGGGTTGGTCACCGTCGTAGAACTGAACCGAGCCCCCGCCGGGATTGGGACTGACCGTCGCGGAAAGTTCTGTCGCGACATTCTGTTTGGCCGTCGAGGGAGCTGCCAGTGAGGTCGAGGTGGTGACATCGGACGGTGCGGGGTCAGACACGGTGACCGTCTGAGCGGATGCCATGGACGGCATGAATCCTGTTGCGCCGGAGTAATAGGCCGACACGGCATGAGATCCAGCCGAGGTGAAGGCATGTTCCAGGGTAGCTTTGCCGTCAGCGCCCACCGGGATCGGAGCGCCGATATCTGCAGCGCCATCCTTGAACTGGAGAGTGCCACCGGTCGGTGTCGGCGTGACCTGCGCCCTCAGCGACACTGATACGCCCGTCTTTGCATCGGTGGGAACGTTCACGGCCGTGTCGGTCTGCTTGACGACAGGTGCGGCAGTCACCGTCACCATCGCCTCGGTCGAGTTGGAACTCTGGAATCCGTTGACGCCCTGGAACGTTGCGGAGACCCGCGCGGTTCCGGCGGTGAAGAAGGTATGCGGTAGCCGGGCAGTGCCGTCGGCACCCGGCGTGACCGGTGTACCGACGTCGGCGCCGTCCACCCGGAACTGCACGTTTCCAGTGACCGGAGCCGGATCCACCTTCGCGACAAGCTCGGTCGGTGTGCTGGCTTGGATCGAGCCGGGCATCTGGATTGTGGTGGTTGTCGGTTGGCTGACGTAGATGGTGGTCAGGGCCTGCCCACCGGCGTTGAGGCCTGAGTTCCTGTTGTCCCGCGGGGAGCAGTTGTAGCGCTCCCAGTAGTTGACTGTGAAGACATCCTTTTCGCGCTGGACGAATGTGAGCGCATTTCGGTCGTCGTCGTAGTTGGCGGAACCGGGATCGGAAACCCTCAGCGAAGGCTTGATCTCGGTACCGGCCGCACCAGCTTTGACCGTGACGTCGACTGCGGGGAGTCGGAACTTGGTGTTGGCACCGACGATGATGCCGTCACTCGATCGAACTGCGGAGGACGGACCGTTTCCGGTGGTTCGATTCGATCCGGAGATACGCAGGTGCGTACCGGATGCCGATGGATTACCGCCGTCGTCGATCCGTGTGACTGTCGGAGTGGCACTGTCGGATCCGAGGCCGTACGCACTGTCAGCCACAAGCTGGGAGCTCACGAATTCGACGCCGGACGGGATGTCGAAGTCGTACTTGATCCGGGCCCAATGCACGACTCCACGGCTGGCATGGCCGCCGCTGTTTGTCTTCATCTCGTTCGGCTGCACGCGGTAGGTGACGGTCTCACCTGGTGCCGCGGTGGTCGGCGCGGTGATGGTGACTCCCGAGCCGAGCGTCTCGTTGAACGTGATCGGGCTTGCCACACCGTCCATCTCGCGCACATGGCATGCAGTTGTGAAGGCCACGCTCTTGGTCTCGGGGGCAGCAGAGGCGATCCCGCCGCCGACGATCGAGAACAAGCCGCCGGCCAGTACCGAGACGGTTGCAATCGCAGAGCCGCGCAACAGTTTCGAGTTCATCGAGAAATCCTGGTTTCTGCTCACAGTTTTCACGACCCGAATCCGGGGGTGCCGAGGCTACCGAGGCTCCCGGTGCCAGGCTCGGGCTCGGACGGTTCGACGACGTTGATCGTCACGGCACCCGACATCGACTCCATGAAACCGGCAGATCCCGTGTAGTACGCCGTGATGTTGTGGTCGCCCGCTGTTGTCATCGTGCGGTTGGCCTTCGCGACGCCGTTGACGACGGCCACCGGAGCGCCGAGGTCAACCCCTCCGTCGCGGAACTGCACTGTTCCTCCCGACGGCCACGGAGTGACCGTTGCCGTCAACTCCACGGAGTCACCGACGACGGCCTTACCGGGTGCGTCGATTCGCGTCTGTGTCTGAGCGAGGCTGGAGTCGACGTTGATCACGGCGAGCGGCCGGCCGCCGGCGTTCAATCCGGCCGAACGATTGTCGCGTGGTGAGCAATTGGTGGTCAGCCAGTATTTGACGCCGCCGAGCAGGGTCTCCTGCTGCAGGAAGGTCAGGTAGTTGGCGGCACTGTCGTAGGAACCCGAGTTGGAGTCGGACACGCGCAGCATGGGCTTGATCTGGGTGCCGACAGCCCCTGACGTGACGGTGACGTCGACTGCCGGGAGCTGGAACGTCTTTCCTCCACCGACCTCGATTCCGCCGCCGCCGTTGTCGTCGGTGTTGGGTCCGTTGCCCGCCGTGATGTTGTTGCCGGAGATACGAAGATGCGTCCCATTCGGATCGGGTGAACCGGCATCGTTCACCCGCGTGATTGTCGGGGCGACCCCACCCAGATTCGAGCTGGTGCCGGCCACGATCTGCGCCCCCACGTAGGAGGTGCCTGCGGGGATGTCGAAATCGAACTTGAGACGCGTCCAGTTCACGACGGACCTGAGGTCGTAACCGTCCTTGGGGACCGTCATCGGCTTGGGCGCGAGGCGGTATGTGAAGGTGGAGTTCGGCGGGACCACGGCCGGCGCACTGATCGTGACGCCGGAATCACGCGTCTCGTTGTGCGTGATCGGTCCGGGGAACTGCCACCCGTGGCACGATGCTGTGAACGGAAGGTCCACATCAGCGGCGGACGAGACTCCGGTTCCGCCGATCACGAGGGCAACGCATCCGGTCAACGACGCGGCCACCCCCACTCCTCGGCGCATCAACGTCGACACCATTCACATTCTCCTTGAGTAGCGCTCGACAAGATCGAGCTCTCGGCTTGAAGCCGGGTCCGGGAACCGGCCTCGAGCTGACAGAGAATCGAATACGTCTCGTCGTTTGCTCACTACCAGCTCAAACCCTGGAGAGGAGTAGAACACAGAGCGAGCCGCAAAATATGCGATTCGGACAAATTGTTGGACAAACGTCCAACCGGTGAAATTTCTCCACTTCTCCGACCGCTCTGCACTGCTTTAACGTGGGGTGATGTTAGCGCCGCGGAAGTCGTATGCAGGTTCTCGGTACGCCCCGCGGGCGAGCAATCGGGCGATGTTGGCCCGGTATATCTTGTCGGCGTCGGCATGGAGAACGGGATTACTCTCGAGCCACAGGTTTGCAGGATGAATCGGTTCGTCGTACATCCGACGGAAGAGTTCGGTACGGAGGTCTTTGAGCCAATTGGAGTTCAAGTTCATGACGCGGAACTGGCGCAATGCTTCGATGTCGATCACGCCCGACACGAATGAATTGTGTCCGGAGACGGTGTGGCCGAGTACCGCTCCGTGGTAGTCCACGACGTGTGAATTTCCGCCGGCGATGTCGAATGACTGTAACGCCGACTGAGTCGGATAGACCGGTCCGGTGTTCGGGCAGATCATGTACAGACTGTTGAAATGCGCATGCGCACGGTTCTGGAGGAGCCATGTTCCCCCTGGGTCCGGTCCTGCATGCGTCATCGGAACCGCCTCGCTCGGGCGGTACACGACCTCGGCTCCTTGAAAAGCCAAGGCGCGTACTGCTTCCGGATACTCTCCGTCGCTGCAGCAGATTGTGCCGATCGAACCGATGTCCGAAGTGTGCAGAACGGGATAAAATGCGTCGATGCTGTCGCCGAACAGTTCGGTCCAGCGGTCATAGACATCGTGAGGAGTGCAGGAACGTTCTCGACACCAGACGTGATTCTTCGTGGCGCGATGTATCACCTCGCCTGCCGGGGAGATCACCACCATGGAGTTGAAGAATCGATCAGCCATGACCTCGGGCCACCGCGCCTTGCTTTGAGCGATGATGTAGACCCCGTACTGCTTGGCAAGTCCGCCGAGTCGATCTGTCTCGGGGCCGGGGATGTCGATGAACATCTCCCGTGCTGCCTTCACGTGAGGTATGTCGAAGGCTTCGTCCCCGAACCCGGTCAACGCGCCTTCTGCCAACGCAATCAGTTTGACAGGCATGTTGATCGAAACTGTCGACACCGCAGCGTGAATCGCTTCCTCGATGGTGTCGAGGTTTGCCTTGATCTGCGATCGGTGTTCGATGTTGCGCACCGCCGTCGACAGACCAATCGCCGTGTAGGGGGCGATGGGAGCTGCGGCCGAGTCAGCATTCACCGGCATTTACCTTCGGTATGCGATGCGCCCACGGCACGACCTTCTCCAATTGGGATGCAACCGCTATCAGGGTGCCCTCCTCACACATGGGCGCGGCCAGTTGAACGCCGATAGGCAACCCCGAGCGCGTGGAACCCAGCGGCAGGCTGATTGCCGGTCCGCCCGTCGCATTGAAAAGTGGAGTGAACGAACAGATGCCGAACAACTTGCGAGTCCATTCGCTAGGGGAGAGTGATGCGTCATTGGAATCGAGTTCGCCCAACAGTTGGGGTGGCTCACCGAGCGTCGGGGTGAGCAATAGATCGTAATTCGTGAAAAACGTTCCGACTGAGCGGGACACCTGGTTGAAGACGGCGAGCGCTCGAGCGAGTTGAATGGCCGTGACTCGGCGTCCGTACTCCACGCAGGCCAAGGTTGTCGCCTCGAGGTTCTCGGGTCCCGGGGTCACACCGAAAGCTCCGGCAAGTGCATCGACGCCTTCGGCAAGAGAGACACTCCACACCGGAAGGTTGGCCTCGACGAACTGATCCCAGTCGAAGACCGGCGTGTCGGGAATGACGTGATGCCCGAGCCCCTCGAGAACCGTGCCGACAGAGGACACGGCATTCGCGACCTCGATGTTCACTGGATCTCCGGACCACGACTGAGTGTGGATCGCAATGCGTAAACGCCCCGGGGAGCGGTTGATCTCGTCGGAGTATGGTCGCGAGGGATCACGGATCACGTACTTGTCTCCCGGGGCCGGCCCGCTCACGGCATCGAGTAACGCTGCGCAGTCACGCACCGATCGGGCGAGCCCCAACTCGGCCCCCAGCCCTGAGAGTGGTTCGCTCGAGTCAGGGCCCACTGGTACACGCCCCCGGCTCGGTTTCAGACCCACCAACCCGTTGGCGGACGCCGGAATTCGGATCGACCCTCCACCGTCGGTAGCGTGAGCGATGGGAAGGGCTCGCGCTGCGACCAATGCCGCTGATCCGCCACTCGATCCGCCGGCACTGCGTTCGGTGTCCCACGGATTGCGCGTCGAGCCTTGAGCAACAGGTTCGGTGTTTCCGTTGAACGCGAATTCCGGTGTGGTGGTCACCGCCACAGCAGCCAATCCTGCCGCCCGGAATCGTGTCATCAGTTCGGTGTCGTGAGGAAAGATTGCACCTTCGCCCGCCAGCCGACTTCCGAACCTGGTCGGTACTCCGGCCGCGTGTACGGCAAAATCCTTGAGTGCAAAGGGAACCCCCGCAAATAGTCCCTGTTCGTTGCAATCGAGGGCTCGATCCCACGGGCCCTCGACGACGGCGTTCAGCGTCGGATTGACGGTCTCGATCGCGGTGCGTGCTGCCTGGTGAACTTCGTCAACGGACACCTGCTTGTCGCGAATCAGTTCGGCGAGGCCCGTGGCGTCATGCTCGATGTACTCATTCGGCTTCATCGAAGATCCCCTCGGTGGCGGCAGGGAGGACGGCGTCGTCGTGAACTATGTTTCCGCCCAACATGGTTCGATGCACTCGAATGTCCTTCAATTCGTCGAGATCGCAGGTCGAAGGGTCGCGGTCGACGAAGATGATGTCCGCGTGATTTCCGGGTCGGATGGATCCGATTTCGTCCCATCCGAGGATCTTCGCTGCGCTTGTGGTCCACATAGCGAGAGATTCCTGGCGATTGATGACCTGGTCCGGACCGTCGTTTCTCAGGTCTGTGCCGGCAATCTCGTGCGTCTGTGCAAGTGCAATCTGTTCCCATGGACTCTTCGGTCCCCAGTCAGACCCGCCGGAGACGTCGAGGCCTGCGTCGAGTAGGCGCCTCAAGGGGACCATGTCACGCCATATGTGCCGGCCGATCCGTTCGTCGTACATTGCGCCCTTGCCCCATGCGAATCCGACAGAAGTGGTGATCTGGAAACCGAGTGCCTTGTACCGGCGAACGTGATCCGGGCTTATGGTGATCGCGTGCTGCAGAATCCACGCCTTGTCTCGAAAATCGTGTTCGATGACGACACGCTCGGCGATCTCGAGAAAGTCGTCGTGCTCACGGTAGGAACCGATACAAATGTTGGCCCGAACGTCATTCTCCGCGCAGAATCGAACGTACGATTCTTCTTTCTCTAGTGAGACGAAGCGATTTCCCTTGGTAGGCCTGCCGAAAGGATCGGTATAGGTTTCGTGCATGGCGAAATGCCCTGCAAAACAGGGTCCCCCAGGGCTGATGGTCATACCGACGATTCGCAACATGTCGTCGGCGCTATCGGCCGATTGCGGCGCAAGTGATTTCAATCGATCGTCGAACTCGTGCAGCGACAACGGTTCGAAGGGATAGAAGATGACCGACTCCACGTCGTGAGTGGCCTGGACTCGCATGGTGAGCATGTCGGATGTACGGAGATGTTGATACATCTGTATGTGGATCGGTTCCATGGCGTGTCCCTCGTACAAAGTGGTGACACCGTGGGCGGAGAAGCGAGCCATTTCGTCGAGTACACCGGGTACTGCGTGATCGGGATCGAGTGGTGGGAGCTTGAGAAGGATCTGTCCCCAGAACGGGTCGTAGGTGTAGTAGTTGTTCACCGGTCCGCGAAGTATTCCTGTCAAACGTCCGGCTTCGTCCTTCTCGATCTCCACATCACACACTTGATCAGGGATGAAGTCCGACAGACCGACAGCACGCAAGCCGGCGCTGTTGAACGCCACGATGTTCGGAGTACGCGGCGCCCACGCTTGAATGAGCACAGGGTGGTCGGAGGTCGCCCGGTCGAGGACATGACGGTCGGGCAATCGTCGCTCGGCAAGGTCGCGCCACGATCGGCGAATGAAGTAGTGGGCTTCACCGACCGGCGTGCAGATGATCCACTCGCCGGGTGCGGTGACGGCGGCCCGAGCACTGATGCGCTCGACGATATCGGCGTGATCGAGTGCATCACTCAAGTCGACGAGGCCGCCGCGAAGTGCACCGAAGTGCATGACGTGCGGGTGGGTGTCTATGAGTCCTGGCATGACGACCGCGTCGCCGGCTTCCATGACCCGGGTGTTCGGGCCAGCGGACTCGACCAGGTCGGAGAACCTGCCCGTCTCGAGGATCACGCCGTTGTCCACGAGTACCGCTTCCACGACCGGGTTCGCATCGTCGAAGGTCAGGACCTTCGACGATCGGATGAGTGTTCTGCTCACGTGGACCTACCTCCGTGCATCTCGACGAGTCCACCGCGTGTGGCTCGCCAGGTAGTAGCACTCTATGAGCGGCCGGGCTGGGGGAGAATCATCCGAAAGGATGAAGTCCGATCGGTCTTGACCAGTGATTATGGCCGCAGGTAGCGTCGTACTGGTTCGTTGTGGAGGAGCGCGATATGTCGGTGGTTCGGTCGGATCTCGTTGCACCGAATCTCCAACCGATCCGACGCAACAACGAGTTCGCTCGCAACATCGAATTCAAACGCAACGCGATGGAGTTTCTTGCCAGGTTCGTTCGCGTGTCCGGGATGGTTTTCTATTCCGTTGATCGCAGCATGAATGCCGACATGCACGTATTCGATCGGGTGTGTCCTGAGGAAAATGGTCGCTACACCAGGCACTTTCACGAGTTGGACCCTTTTCATCCGCGTAGGTTCGCCGAATCGGGCGCCGACCTCGCATCGTCGAACGACATTGGCCAGCGTTTCGACAAGACCGACTATTACGACGGCTTCTTTCGCCCGATGGGTTATCGATACGAGGCTGAACTGTATCTGCGTCATGCCGGGCGCATCGTGGCGGGCGTTTCCCTGCTCCGAAGTGCCCGCGACGGTGACTTCTCGAGGGAAGAGATGCAATTTCTGCAGAAGTCTCATGGATTCGTCGAACAGTCCTATTGCATGCTCGGTCAAATGCCCAGTGCCCCGAGTTCTTCTGCAGTGCCGGAACATTGGAGATTATCTGCTCGGGAGCGCGACGTCGTCGAACTGCTGGCACAGGGTGCGAGCAACATCGACATCTCCCGTGCGCTGTTCATCAGCGTCCCAACCGTGAAGAGTCACCTGCAACACGTGTATCGAAAGTCGAGCGTGCATACACGCACCGAGTTGGTGTCACGCCTGGTGCACGGCTGAGGGAGTTGACTGTCCCGTCCGAAGGTCAGTCGATGGCGCGGCGCATCAAGTCTGCCGTTTCCTTGTTGAACGCGACCAGTGTGACCGTCTCGACCTCGGTCTTCGCCGCGCGAATCGCTGAAACGGCCTGTCGGACGGCATCTTCCTTCGGCCAGCCGTAGACCCCTGCCGAGATCAACGGAAAGGCGACGGTTCGGGCGCCGATCGAGTCGGCCACGGCGAGGCTGCGGGTGTATGCCGACCGAAGCAGACCGGAACGATCCTCGGAGCGCGAATACCTCGGGCCGACGGTGTGAATCACGGCCTTGGCGTGCAGCTTTCCGGCGGTGGTGGCCACGGCCGCACCCACGGGCAGGCCGTCGGGAAGGCTGGTGTTGCGCAATACCTCGCAGGCCTTCAGGATCTCCGGTCCTCCGGCACGGTGGATCGCGCCGTCGACACCGCCGCCGCCGAGGAGCCTGGAGTTGGCCGCATTGACGATGGCGTCGACGGTCAGCGTCGTGATGTCACCTTCGACGACTGTAATAGCGGGCATGGATCCTCCTGGGTACCCGACGGCTGTGTGTCCGACGGACGCGTTTCCGACGGCTGTGTGTCCGACGGACGCGTTTCCGACTGCCGTGTTCCAGAGTTCACGCTTCGGGCGAGCCCACGGCATAGCCGAGCGTACGCCGTAGGGATCACGTCCGATCAACATCGAGTATCGCGCTGCAACCGACGGCGTGCGACTGTGCGCCTGAACGCAATGGAGGAGTACGCGCTTTCCCTCGGCCCGCAACGCCTGGACGGTGCGCGCTGCGTCGTCGAGAACGAACTCGAGGTTGGCGTTGGAATCGTGACCGTCGTCGACCAACCAGAACTCGACGTGATCAGGGGCGACCTGTCGTGTTCCCATGCGGCACAGGCTGACCACGGCGTCGTAGTCTGCAGTGGACACCGCATCGACGCCGCCGAGCATGACGCCGTCGTCGTGCGGGTGCGTCGTCAGGTGGTGGGTTCCGCGAAACCTCGAGTAGTCGAGTTCTGCCGTCGACGGCCATCCGTTCTTGTCGTCGGTACCGCCGCGAGCAGTCTTTATTGCCAGGCGAATCAGATCGGAGGAACGGTATCCCGGCCAGCCATGCATGATTCGGCGCCAACGGGCGGGAACCGCCGACGCTCCCCAGCGGGCGCCGAGGAGGCCACCCGCGATGGCCGCCGTCGTGTCGGTGTCCCCGCCGGCTCTTACTGCTGCTTCCAATGCGTACTGGAGGTGGCGAGCATCGCCATTGTCCGTGGAAGTGATTGCCCACCAAGCAGTCTGAAGTGCATGCACCACCCAACCGTTCTTGGAGAAGTCCTGCGGGTTCCCGGTTTCGGCCTGATCGAGCAGCGGGCCCCAGTATTCGGCGACGTCCTGATCGGCAACGGAGAGGAAGCCGCGAACACCGTCGAAGTTGCCGGCGACAACGGCATGGCGGATGGCATGGGTCCACAACTCGCACGCCTGTCCGGCACGCGGGTCGTCGTGCGTGAGTGAACTGATCCGGTGCGCTGCCGACCTGGCACCTTCTGCATCGTCCAAGTAGGAGAGGGCGACGGGAGCAGTCCGCATGAGCGAGCCGTTGCCGGCCTTGCGGCCGCTGATCGCCCGCGCACGATCCGCCATCGCCGCTGCGCTTTCGGAGCGGACGGACAACACTGCTCGCGTCTGGTTGCCGATGTCCGCGGGCTTCGAGTCGTACCACCGGATGAACTGTGCTGCAATGGCATCGAGACCGTCAGCGCTTCCGATGTCGATTCCGGTAGCGGCCACCTCGGCGATCGCTACTGCCATCGAGGTGTCGTCGGTCCATTCTCCCGGCGCCCAGTCGAACGGGCCGCCACCGATCATGTCGATCGTGACCTCGGCCTTCGGGTAGGTGAATTCGTAGCCGGCGCCGAGTGCGTCTCCTGCTGCGGTGCCGAGCAGAACGCCGGCCGCTCGATCGGACTGCTGTGCGGTGAGTTTCATAGCCACCTCTTCGGTTCACGATAATCGTTTGATCAACTTTGCGCTAACCATAGATCATGTTTGAGATAACATGCAAGGGTGAATAAATGGACAGACACGAGCGGCAAGGGATTGACGGACTATCCGCGTCCGTCTGTGGCAGTGGACGTCGCGGTGCTGACGTACAGCGGTGGATCTCTGAAAGTTCTGGTGGTTCGGCACCGTCTCGGTGCGCTGGCGCTACCGGGAACATTTCTGCACGAACGCGAATTGCTCACGGCCGCAGCCGATCGTGCCCTGTCGGTCAAGGCAGAGTTGGCCCAGACGAGCTTCCACCAGTTGGCGATCTTCGACCGACCGGACCGCGACGACCGTGGATGGGTTTTGTCGGTCGCACACACGGCTTGCCTACCGGAATCGGCACTGCCCGATTCGGCGCTTCTCGTCGATGTGTACGACGACGAGGCTGTGAGCGGACTCGCATTCGATCACGCCGACATGGTGCGACTCGCGGTCACGGACCTACGCACGAGGTATGCGTCGTACGTGGATCCGGACGGATTGTCGGGCGGGACGTTCACCGTCGCCGAACTTCGGAGACTGTACGAGGTGATCTTCGATCGTCCGTTCCAGAAGGACAGCTTCCGCCGGCAGGTGCTCGACGCGCTCGAAAGTACCGGCGAGATGAGCAGACCAGGTAACGGCCGACCCGCCGAGACGTACCGGAGGCGGGGTGAGGGCGCACTGACTGCGCAGGCAATGGCATTTTTGACCGGATGAAGTGAAACGAATTCTTGCAGTTCTGCTGACCTGACGCGCTGAGCTGGGTAATGTCCGATTGATGGGTGCAGTTTCGAATGAAGCCGAGTCCAAGATTCCGACTGTCGTGTGGGGTACCGGCAACGTCGGGCGTGCATCGATTCGCGCTGTGGCAGCCAATCCGGCCCTCGAACTTGTCGGCGTCATCGTTGCGAACCCCGAGAAGGTCGGGCGAGACGCCGGTGACCTCGCCGATCTGGGAGTGCACCTGGGCGTCGCGGCTACCGACGACGCCGATGCCGTGCTCGCAGCGTCTCCCGGCGCGGTGGTCTACGCGGCGTCCGGCGACATTCGGCCCGACGACGCGGTTGCCGACATCACGCGGGCACTGGCCGCCGGAGCTGTGGTGGTCACGCCGTCGGTATATGCGCTGTACGACCCGAAATCTGCGCCTCCCGAACTTCGTGATCCCGTCGAAGCTGCTGCCAAGGCGGGCGGCGGCGCTCTGTTCGTCTCCGGTATCGACCCAGGCTGGGGCAACGACATCCTGCCGATTCTCGTCAGCGGGCTCGCGGGGACAATCGACCAGATCCGGTGTCAGGAAATCTTCGACTACACGACCTACGAACAGCCGGATTCTGTCCGCTACCTGATCGGGATGGGTCAGCCGATGGACTACGAACCTCCCATGGTCGCGCCGACCGTACCCACCATGGTCTGGGGCGGGCAGATTCGGCTCATCGCGCGGGCGCTCGGGGTGGAACTCGACGAGATCCGCGAGACCTTGCTGCGCCGCCCGCTCGAGGAAACCGTGTCGACCGAACATATGGGGGAGTTCGCGGCCGGCACCCAAGGCGCACTGCGATTCGAGGTTCAGGGAATCGTCGGCGGGGAACCCCTGATCGTGATCGAACACGTCACGCGTATTCATCCGTCCTGTGCCCGCGACTGGCCGCTCCCGCCCGACGGCGGCGACGGCGCGCACAAGGTGATCGTCGAAGGACGACCACGAATCGAGATCAACGTCGAAGCCACCGATGAAGGTGGAAATCGCGCGGCCGGTGGAAATGCCACGGCCGTAGGACGTCTCGTCAACGCAATTCCCTGGCTACGTCAGGCTGAACCCGGTCTTTACGACGCGCTGGACGTTCCGCTCACACCCGGCGTCGGCAAGCTCGGTGCCCGAAACTCGGAGGTACTCGCATGAATATCGACATACCCGAAGGCAAGAATCCGATCGGCTACGTGTGGGGAGAGATGGTCCCCGGCATCGGACCCGCGGCCGCCGGGTTCTCCCAAAAGGTCTACACGGACGGCACTCTCGGACTCCGCGAGTTCGAGGCGGCCAGGCTTCGGATCGCTCAGATCAACGGGTGCATCTTCTGTCAGGACTGGCGCACCGAGCGTGACGGCGAGACTGTGGAGTCGACTTTCGATCAGTCTGTCACCGACTGGCGCACCACCGATGCCTTCGACGACAGGACGCGCCTCGCTGCCGAATACGCCGAGAGATACGCCCTCGACCACCACGGGCTCGACGACGAGTTCTGGGAACGTATGACAGCTCACTACTCCCAGCGAGAAATCGTCGAGTTGAGCATGTGCCTCGGATCGTGGTTGGCCTTCGGCAGGCTCAACCACGTCCTCGGCCTCGATACTCAATGTGTGTTGCCCGGCAACTGAACTAGTTGCCCAGCGTCGTCAGATCCGGGTAGTTCGAGACCTCCCAGCCGCCGTCGACGACCAGACTGGTTCCGGTGATGTACGAGGCGTCGTCGCTGGCGAGATAGAGGCAGGGGCCGGCGATCTCGTCGGGAGTTGCTGCTCTGGACATGGGGATTCGGCTGAGGAACATGTCGCGGGCGGGTTCGTAGTTCATGACCGGCGCGACCAACGGCGTGTCGACCAGGCCGGGTAGAACGGCATTGACCCGGATTCGCGACGCAGCGAGTTCGATCGCGGCATTCTTGCTGAACATCTCGACCCCGGCCTTACCCGTCGCGTATGCGCTTCCATAGGGGCTCGGTACGTGCGCGTTGAGGGAGGATACGTTGACTATCGCACCGCCGCGACCGTGCTCTCGTATATGTCGCGCTTCATGTTTGGTGCAGAGAAAGACGCCCTTCTGAACCAAATCGATGGTGAAGTCCCAGTCGGCCTCGTCGAGGTCGACGATCTGCCCCACCCTCGACGCACCGGCAACGTTGAAAGCCAGATCGATACCGCCGAATTCCGCCGCCGCCGCGGCAAGGGCCTCGGCAACATCGGATTCCTTGGTGACGTCAGTGGGAACGGCGAGGAAAGCCCCGCCCTGCTGGGAGGCTATCTCTTTCAAACCCTCTGCAGCGATGTCGATTCCAGCTACCTGTGCGCCTTCGTCGATAAGCCTTAGTGCGATGGCTGCACCGATACCTGATGCTGCTCCAGTGACGACTGCTGTTTTCCCGGCAAATCTGGACGTGTTAATGGGCACCTGCTTTCAAGAACTTTCCGGTTCGGCGGTTGCCGAGAACGGGTGCTGCTTCTCCGTCGCCGAAGACGTACTCGCCGCCGACGAACACTGCGGTGACGGTCTGGTCGTTGCGATTGACCATGCGGGAGAGGTTGTCGTACTCCACAACCGGGCTTTCCGCATAAGTGTCGAGCGAATCGTCGAGATGAGCGGGATCGATCACAACCAGGTCGGCGCGATCACCTAATCGAAGGTGCCCGGCATCGACGTCGTACCACTCGGCGAGTTCACCGGTGAGACGATGCACCGCTGCCTCGACGGTCATGAACGGACGGCCGACCTTTTGGGCATCGTAGACACGTCGTAGTAGGCGTAAGCCGAAGTTGTAGAACGCCATGTTGCGCAAATGCGCTCCGGCGTCGGAGAACCCGAGTTGGACGCCATTGTCCTGGGCGAACTTGTCCAGAACCTCCGGCCGGTGGTTCGAGATGGTTGTGCGCCAACGCACTTTCGTGCCGTGTTCGAGGACCAGATCCAGGAACGCATCGACAGGGTGGAGGCCGCCACGTTCGACGCCGACCTGCCCGAAGCTCTTGCCGACCAGGGATTCGTCGGGGCAGGACACGATCTCGGCGTCGAAGAAATCGCGATGCCAAACTTTGACACCGAACTTCTGGTCGTAGTCCTTGCGGAATTGTCGACGGTAATCCTCGCTCTGCATGAGGACGTTGCGTTCCATCTCGTCGGTCAGATGCAGTGCTGCAGCGCCGGATCCGAACTCCTCGAAGACAACCAGGTCGATGCCGTCGGCATATACCTCGAAGGGAACTGGCAGGTGCTGCCAGCGCAGGTCGCCGCCGAGTCGATTGACCAAGTGTGCCAATGGGCCGAGTATCACCACGGCCAACTTGTTGGACTTGATGTCGGCGGCCGAAAGCATGCTCGTCTTGAGTCGCTTACGCCAGATACCCGCGCTGGAGAACGCCATCGCTCCGGTACTCATCGGGTTGGAGAGGTCAGGTCCGGCCTGAAATACCCGTCCCCGACGGCGCAGGATCGCATTGAGTCGGCGTCGTTCTTTCGTGGTTGCATACGTCGACGGCAGCGTGCGTGAGCGGCAGGTCTCGCCGTCGAGTTTGTCGAACAACAATTGCTGACTGGACATCCCGACGAATCCTGCGTCGAGAGCTTCGGCCAACTGTGCTTCCATCGACGCGAGTTCGGCGTCTGTGGGATGGACGTCCTTCCTGGTAGCACGATCCAGTCCCATCTCGGCGGCCCGCATATCGGAGTGTCCGATGAAGGCTGCAACGTTGGGACCTAGCGGAAGCGCCTCTAGTGCAGCAACATACTCGCTCGCAGAGTTCCAGGTCTTGGCACGGTTGAGTGCGTCGACGACGTGCTTACGCGGAATTGCCTCTACTCTGCCGAAGAGATCACCCGCGTCGGAGGGGCTGGCGTGAATGGTGGACAGGGAACACGATCCGACAAAGATCGACGTGACCCCGTGTCTGAGAGATTCGCTCAGTGCCGGGCCTTCGAGGATCTCGACGTCGTAGTGAGTGTGGATGTCCACGATGCCCGGGATCACCCACTTGCGCCTCGCGTCGATTACACGGGGACAGTCGGTTTCGTCGAGTGGATCGAGGGAGATGGCAGTAACCAACCCATCGCGGATACCCAGATTGCGGACAGCTGGTTTGGCCCCGGTGCCGTCGAACCACAGACCGTTGTTGATCACGGCGTCGTAGGTCATGAGAGAACCACCTTTGCACGTAACGTTTTTCCGGTTGCATTGCGGGGCAGAGGAGTTGTGCTCAGTTTCCACTTCACCGGCACCTTGAAGTAAGCCAGTCGTTCGGCGACGTAGTCGCGTAGTTCTTCTTCGTCGGCGGCTCCCTCACTCCGCAAAACGACGACGGCTGCAACTTCTTGGCCGAGGTCTGCCGAATCAATGCCGATCACAGCGCATTCGAGTACGGCGGGATGCTCGTCGATGGTCTGCTCGATTTCGAGAGGGTAGACGTTCTCGCCGCCGCGCAGGATCAGATCGGATCGGCGACCCGTCAGGCGGAGCCGGCCGTCCTCGAACACTCCGAAGTCGCCGGTTCGGAGCCATCGATCAGGACCGATAGCGGCTGCAGTCGCGGTCTCGTCGTTCCAGTACCCCAACATCACATAGGCGCTGCGCGCACAGATCTCACCTTCCTCGCCGTCGGGGACTGCAACACCGAAGGGGTCGCGCACCTCCACGCTCACCCCGATGATCGGCCGACCGAGAGTTCCGGGGAACGCGGCAAGTTCCGGTGGTGTGGCAACTGAAATGCCGGTGGAGGATTCGGTGAGCCCGTAGCTGTCGACCAAGGTGTGCTGCGCAAAAGGCAGGCGTGCGCGCAGGCGGTCCTGCAAGGCCGGAGATGACGGTGCAGACGCGAGTGCAAAAGCCCTCAGTGAGGTCAGGTCGTACTTCTCGAGACTGCCGTACTCGAGGAGACGGGTTGCCATGGTGGGTACGACCGCCCAGTTGGTGACCTTCTCGCGTTCGACGAGGGAAAGGACTTCGTCGACGTCGAAGGCGCCCTGATGGATGACCACCGCTCCGCCCGTCGCGAGTCGTGGGATCGCCAGGTTATGCAGGCTTGCAATGTGAAACAGCGGCGCGGTCAGCAGATACCGCAAGTCACTCGGTCGGCCGTCGCTGGGTTTGCCGGTGAACGCCGCAGCGAGGCGATCGCTGTAGCGGTGGTAGTCGATGACGGCCAACACGTTTCGGTGACTGTGAACAGCCCCCTTGGGGCGGCCGCTGGTTCCGCTCGTGTACAGGATGACGGCCGGATCGTCCTCGTTGACGGACGTGCGGGGCAGTGCAGAACCCGAATACTTCTCCATCAAGGTAGGTAGATCTTCTTCCATCGTGAGCACGGGAACATCGGTGTTCAGTTCGGAAAGAATCTGCGCGCGTTTGGCGTCGGCGATCACCACTGTGGGGGTGGTGTGATCGATGCCGTACGCCACCTCGCGGGCCACCCACCACGAGTTGAATCCGACGGCGATGGCACCGAGGGACTGAGCCGCCCAGAAGGTCATCACCCATTCCGGCGTATTGGCAGCAAGTATGCCGACCCGATCACCCTTGCGGACGCCGTACCGCTCGCGCAGCGCCGTCGCCAATGCTGCTACGGCCTCGCCGTGCTCGAGGTAGCTGAAGCGTCGGTCCTTGGTCACCAGATAGTCGCGTAATCCGTAGTCGAAGGATGCAGCGAGCACGTCGCCGAGTGCCTTGTCGCGGTTCTTCATGACGGGCATCGAACTGCCGAGTACATCCTCGACTTGCATCTCGAAAGGACCACCGGGGCCGGTCAGCCCGGCCATGACGGACGCGATGAATGCTTGTGTATCAGCGGAAGTAGTCACGTGAAGTGCCTTTCGAAGATTAGGGTACGAGCACTGCGCGTCCGGTGACCTTGCCGTGTTCGAGACGGTCGAGTGCGTCGCGGGCATCAGCGAGGTCGAAGCGGGCTACTTCTACCGTTACCAGACCGGCCTGTGCCAGGGCGATGGAATCGACGAGGTCGTTTCTGGTGCCGCCATAGGACTTCCGGATCGATGCGCCCCACGGCCAGCCCGGTCCGCCGGCAGCTTCGGCAGTGATTCCGGGGTTTCCGCCTCCGAGGCCCACCATTCGATACGCGCCGTTCGGCGCAACCGCTTGAACGGACATCTGTGCAGTTGCGTCGATACCGACGAAGTCGAAGATGACTTCTGCGCCTCTGGCCGATGTGAGGTCGAGGATGTGCTGCGCGGTGTCCGGTCCCGATTCGAGCGTGATGTCGGCGCCGCAACGTTTGGCGAGATCGAGTTGATCCTGTCCGACATCGACGGCGATGATGCGCACGGCACTGATTGCGCGAAGTATCTGTACTGCAACGTGACCGAGTCCGCCGACGCCGATCACGACGACGGTGGCACCGGGCTGGAGATGTTCGCGGGCACCGCGAATGGCGTGGTAGCTCGTCAGTGCCGCATCGGCGAGAGGTGCGGCCTGCAGGAAGTCGAGGTCTCCGATGGGTACGAATGAGCGAGCCGGGATCTTGACGTATTCGGCCATCCCGCCTTCGGGACCAAGCCCGGGGCAGGGCGGCATCGCGGTGCGTCCAGCGGCGAGGCACATATTCTCGTTGCCGCTCATGCATTCTCGGCACTGTCCACATGACCAACAGAGGTAGACGACGCCGCGTTCCCCGGTGGAACGGCCGTCGACGGCACTGCCGACTGCTTCGATCGTTCCGGCAATTTCGTGGCCGATTGTCAGCGGTTCTTCGCGCATCTTGTACGGAAAGTGCAGGAGATGGAGATCGGAGTGGCAGATTCCCGCTGCGCCCACCCGAATCAGTAGTTCCGACGGACCGATCTCCGGGACCGGCACGTCGTTGATTTCCAGGAGCCCGGGCCCCATGAGCTGGGCTGCCTTCATGAACTGACCTCGCTGACCTCGGAGTTGTATGCGGCGCTGAGATACGCGTTGCTGCGGTCGGATCCGATCAGACCCGGTGCCATCTTGTTCATGACGTAGGCGAAGGTCATCCGTCGGTCCAGATCGTTGACCAGCATCGAGCCGCCGATACCTGCCCACCAGCAGGCGCGTCCGTCGGGAATCAGTGGCGCGGTAACCGGATGTGGCAGTCCGTAGCCGATGCCGAACTTGAGTGGTGTCATGATCCCGAGATCGATACCGTCGGCTTGGATCTCGAAAATCAGGTCGATGGTGCTCTGCGAGAGCAGCTTCCGGCCGTCGAGCACACCACCGTTCGAGATCGCGGATTGGATCCTGGCGATAGAACGTGCATTGCCGTGGCCGTTGACTGCGCCGATCTCGGCTTCCCGCCAGGGTGCGGTGTTGACCTCGGGGTAGTCGAGCAGTGGGCAGGTCAGGGTCTTGATGAAGATGCTGTCCTGGTCGAGCGTGGACAGGTCGAATTCCATTGCGGGTGGCGGAACCATGGTGGCGATTCGACCGAAATGCTCTGCGGACGTGCCGATATGGAAGTCGGCTCCCAGTGGACCGGAAAGCTCTTCGGCAAAGAACCTGCCGAGAGTTCGCCCGTCGATGCGACGAATGACCTCACCGACGAGATGGCCGTAGTTGATCGCGTGATAGCCCGACGCCGTACCTGGAGTCCACCAAGGCTTCTGGGTAGCGAGGCGAGCGGTGGACGCCTCGAGGTCGTAGATGTCCGTCAGTTCGATCGGGCGCTCCCAACCGGACACCCCGGACGTGTGTGACAGCAGGTGGCGAACTTCGATGTCTTCCTTGCCGTTTGCCGCAAATTCGGGCCAGTAATGAGCAACTTTCTGGTACACGTCCAATTGGCCGCGTTCGACCAGCAGGAGCGCACACAGGGCCGTCATGGTCTTGGTGATGGAGAACGTGTTGACGATGGTGTCGCTGCCCCATGGAGTGGTACGGGATTCGTCGGCGTACCCGCCCCAGAGATCGACCACGGATTCTCCGTCGACGGTGATGGCAACGGAGCCGCCGAGTTCTTCACCGGATTCGAGTTGAGCCTCGAAGGCGGTGCGGACGGCGTCGAACTCGTTGTCGCAGTGACCGTTCACCAGACTCATGCGCGATCCGCCTTCTCGAGTTCGTGTGCTGCTGCACGCGCGGCAACAGGTAGCTTGTTTCCGGAGGCCGCAGCACGCTTGGTGCCCTTGGCGATTTCCTTGTTCATGTTGCGGACGTAGGGATCGAACTCGAGCTGAATCGTGTGGCGTGGTGACTTGTAATAGGGGGCGAGGAAGTACGCCTCGTCGGCTTTGGTGATCTCCTGCATCTCGTTCGCGGACGGCAGTTGGTATTTACCGGTGAGGTAGGCCGCGACGAGCTTGCTCTGCTGCTCGGCGAAGTTGACGAGCGTCGGCATGGGCTGCGCGAGTCCCATGAAGAAGAGGTTGTCGATTCCGGGCTTCATCATTCGTTTGAACAGTGGGAATCGGTTGTCCTTGTCCGGCAGCAGATTCGGATCACTGAAGAAGGGGAAGCTGATGTTGTAGCCGGTGGCGCAGATGACCACGTCGACGTCCTCGGCGGTGCCGTCCGCGAAGTGAACCTGCTTTCCGTCGAGTTTGGTGATGGCAGGCTTGAAGGTTATGTCGCCTGACCCGGCGCGTCCGAGGAACTCGCCGCTGGCCGACGGGTGGGCCTCGAAGGGGCGGTGGTCCGGCTTCGGCAGACCGTAGCCTTCCATCGTTCCCAGATTCTTGCCGAGGAATCGACGACTCAGGAACAGTCGTAGACCACGCGGCATCCAGGGCGGGGTGATCAGTTTGTCGCCGGGCACTCCGCCCAGATATTTCGGCAGTACCCAGACTCCACGGCGAGCCGACACGATGAGCTTGTCGGCGAGGTATCTCTGGCCCAGTTCGGAGGCAATATCCAAGCCGGAGTTGCCCATTCCGACCACGACTACCTTCTTGCCGCGCATGTCGACCGGGTCGAACGGGTCGTTGTAGCTGTGGCTGTGCATGAGGACCCCGTCGAACTCACCGGGGTAGTCCGGGATGTTGGGATCCCAATGATGTCCGTTGCAGACCATCAGGACGTCGTAGGTGCGAACTTCGCCGTCCGAGCGCGTGATGGTCCACAGCCCGTCTGTATCACGTTCTGCTGCAACAACACTGGTGTTGAAGATGATCGACTCACGCAGTCCGAAGTGCTCGACGTAGTCCTTGAAGTACTGGAAGAGTTCGGAGTGGTGCGGGAAGTCGGGAAGGTCAGCGGAGACCGGGAAGTCCTCGAATGCCAAGCGCCACTTCGACGTGTCGATATGCAGGCTCTGGTAGCAGGCCGACATCCCGTTGGGATTCTTGTAGTACCAGTTTCCGCCGACCTCGTCGGACGCTTCGTAGCAGTCGAAGGGTATTCCGAATTCCTTCATTCGCTTGGCCGTCGTGATTCCGGTGGGCCCGGCGCCGATGATGCACACGCTCGGCAAGGGGGAGGGGCTCATTCGCCATCGCTTTCTGTTCTGTCTCGGGCGTGCGAGAAGAAGAATCGAATCCCGAGAAGTGACTTGAGTCATAGTGCGCCACTCGCTGACGTTGTGTCAATGAATGACGCAATGTTTTTTGGTGACGGCGAGTCGGTGATTTGCCAGGAGGTTGAAATGCGAGCAAGGTGGGCGACGTGAGCACGACTACGGACGGCCCGAAGAACAGGCGGGGAACACTTCGCGACGAGCAGAAACGCGCGACGCGGGCCAAACTCGTGGACGCCGCACGCACTCTGTTCGAGGAACGGGGATACGCGGCTGTCACGGTCGACGACATCGCCTCGGTCGTCGGATGCAGTCGAGCCACGTTCTACGTGCATTTCGCCAGCAAGGTGGAGATGCTCAAAACGATCGGCGCGGCCGGGATGGCGGCGAGTGCGTTCGCTTTCTACATCGATCTCGATCGGGTTCTCGACACGAACTCTCGCGTGGAATTCACGGCTTGGCTGGAGCGTGCCTTCGACTGGTTCGACGAGAACAAACGCCTGCTGCCGGCGTGGGACGAGGCCGTGGCACTCGAACCGGAGTTCCGCGAGACAGCGCGAGACGGTATGACCCAACTACCGAATGCCATGCCCAAGTACCTGGGCCGTTGGCCGGCGGAACAGCACGACGAGGCACGGTTGCGCGTCGAACTGCTCGTGAGTCAGTTGGAGCGATTCTTCACACGCTGGGCCGTGCAGGGGACAATCGATGTGACGCGGATTCAGGCCGCCGAAGTTCTGACCGACATCTGGTTCCCGGCTCTGTCTCCGGAATCGAAGGGCGTCGGCGAGCGGTAGAGGCTAGCTCGGATCGATCTCCACACTGATCGCGCCGGTGAGCAGTTCTCTGGCTCGTTCGATGGGGATCGAGCCGCTCAGCCAGCGTTCGCTCAGACCCTCGACCAGGGCGGTGAGTCGCTCGGCGGCGTCGGCCGGGCTTGCCTTGGGATCAGCGAGCCCGGCATCCTGCGCTTGGCGGATCAAGGATTCAACGTCGTCTGCCCACTCTTGCGTCGTGGTGCTTAGGGGTTCGCGCAGCTCGTCGGCGAAGACTGCGCTTGCCCGGAGTTCACCCCAGGCGATGCTGTTCTCCCGAATCTTCGGGGAATTCTGAAACTCCAGCAGGAGCATCTGCTCGAGCTGCGCACGAGGGTCTGTCTCCGTGAAGGCACTTTCGGTGTACAGCGCGGCGCGATCGTTGATGTGATCGAGGGCCCGGCGCAGCACACCTGCGCGGTTTTGGAAGTGGTAGTAGATGAGTGCCGTCGACACTCCGGCCTCGGTAGCGAGCGTCTCCACCCTCAGCCCGCGTACGCCGTGTTGGGCAATGACGCGGACTGCTGCTTCCAAGATTTGCGTTTGGCGGTTCGACACGAGTCCGAATTCTACGAGGGTGGTCGGGACAGGTTTCTAGTCCGCGGGTTCCTGCTGGGTGGTGCAGTGAATGCCGCCACCACCCGCGGCGATGGCGTCGATGTTGATCTGCACGACACGGCGGTCGGGGAAGAGGCGCTCCAATTCGCTTCTCGCGGCCTGGTCGGCCTCGGGGTCACCGAACTCGGGTGCGATGACCGCCCCATTGCATACGTAGAAGTTGATATATCCGGCTGCGAAATCGTCCGATTCGAAGTCGGGCCTGATCGCGACCGGCGCCTCGAGGACCACCACTTTCAGCTTCCGTCCCTGTGCGTCGGTCGCGTTCTGGAGAATCTCGAGGTGACGTGCGGTCACGTCGTGGTCGAACGACTCCGGGTCTGTGTCGAGGCCTGCGACCACGACACCTGGGCGTGCGAAACGGGCGTAGAAGTCCGTGTGGCCGTCCGTGATGTCCTTGCCGGCGATTCCCGGTAGCCAGATGATCTTGTCGAGACCGAGCAGGGGGCCGAGTTCGGCCTCGACGTCCGACTTCGACCATCCCGGGTTGCGGTTGTTGTTGAGTACACAACTTTCGGTGATGATGGCTGTGCCTTCGCCGTCGACCTCGATGCCGCCGCCTTCGAGGATCAGGTCGGTAGGCAATGATTCGACTCCCGCGCGGGCGGCAACGAAAGCTGCGACCTGGCCGTCCTGATCAAAATCCTGCTTCTCGCCCCAACCGTTGAAGTTGAAATCGATACCCGCTTTGGTCCCGTTGCCTTTCACGAATATGGGGCCGGTATCGCGCATCCAGAGGTCGTCGAGAGGCGCGGCGATCAGTTCGACCGATGGGCCGACGAGGGAGCGAGCCAAGTCCAGTTCCTCGGAACGAACAAGCATCGAGACGGGCTCGAACTGCGCGATGGTCTGCGCGATCGTCGCGAGGTTGCGCTGGACCTCGGGCAGGAGGGCTGCTCCCCAGATCGCTTCGCTGGCACCGAACGCCATCCAGGTGCGCTTATGTGGATCACCCTCTTCCGGCATCACCCACTCGCGAAGATCGTCGTCTCCATTGCTCCCGCCCGAGGCTGAGTCGGAATCGCCGCAACCTGCCAAAAAGAGGCCACTGAGCGCAGCGGCGCCTGCCTGAATGAACCGACGTCTTTGCATTGCGGTGACTCCTTCTGCTCTTCGCGTGCTCGCTTGGTCTTCGAGGAATCTGTTCATCGCGCGCGAGCGGGGCAACATCCAGTTACTGTTCGATCGCACCAGATTTCTCCGGCGCCGACTTACTTGCACAGAGAATAGCTCCTGACTGAAAATTTAGTCAAGAAAGTAGTGATCATGAACGACGACATTCGAGATACCCGCCAGCCGATGGTGACTTCGCTCGGCATCATCTTGGGGTTCTTGCTGAACTTTTTGGCTCAGTGGGCAATTCGCGACGACGGCAAAGCGCCGGTGGAAACCACGACGGACTGGGTCATCGTGGTCACCCTGTTCACCGCCGTCGCTCTGATGCTCATAGTTCTCTTCCGAACGTTGAGTAGCTCGTATGAAGTGGAGCAGGCTCGCGAGAGGTACCGCAGTATTCTGCGTCTCTACTTGTTTGCCATCTCGCTGGTTTTTGCCGGAATGGCTGCCGCACTGTTCGTGTAGTGGGGACTGTAGGAATTATCCGACGGAAGGTCACGAGTCGATGAGTCCTTCGACCGTTCCCCGCCATCCGCGGCGCTGGTAGTCCCGGGGCGACATGCCGTGGGCACCGATGAAGACCTTGGTGAATCCGGACGCGTGCGCGTAGCCGAGTCGACGGGCGGTCTCTCCGGCCGAGAAGCCCTCCTCGAGGTAAGCGCGGGCGAGGGTCATCCGCAACTGACCGCGCCAGCGCGGGAAGCTCTGGCCGGTGGCCGCTACGAAGCGTTTGTGGAGCAGGCCCTCGTCGACGCCGAGTCGAGCGCTCCACTCCGGCAGCGTGCGCGAATCGGTGGGGTCCGCGCGGAGTGCGGTAAGGATCGTTTCGACAGGATCGGTTCGGCCGCCGGGTGTCCGCGTCGCCGCGCTGTTTCGGATCAGCCTCGAGATCCTCGCTGGGTCATGGATCTCGGGGCGCAGAAGGGTGTAATTCGCAACGACCGTGTGCAACAGATACGCCTCCGCTTCGCGCGCGAAGTGCAGCACTCGTGGCGGCGGTGCAGTGACGGGAGAGTCGCCAGGCTGGGATCCGAGCGGAAGTAAAAGCGAACCCTCCGCGATCTCGACGCTGTTGCGTACTCCCGCGGGAAGCCACATCGCGTCGCCCCGCCTCAGATTCCAGGTTCGGTCGCCGAAAGTGACCCGGGCGGAGCCTCGGTAGATCCAGACGACGACGTGAAAGTTATTGACCCTGGCCCACGTTCCGCTTGCGGGAATCGTCGGCGCCGAGCCTGAGTGGGCGCCTTCCTCGGACAAGAGTGCGACGCTCTGTGCCAAGGTCTCGTTCTCATGGATCTGCGCTGAGCCTTGGTTTGCACGTGTGTAGTCACTGGGTGTCACACCGGTGTGTTCACGGAAGGCACGGGTGAATCCCGCGGGCGTCGCGAATCCGACCTGCCCACCCGTCCATCCGATTTCGCGGCCGGAGTTCAGGTATGCGATTGCTGCCGCGATCCGGGCCGAGGTGCGCCAACGCGCGAAAGGCAACCCCGTCTCCTCCGTGAATCGGCGCTGCAGGGTGCGGACGCCGATCTTGAGTTGCCGGGCGAACTGGGAAAGCTCCGTGTCGTCGGCTGGCGTCCGTAGAAGCGTGCGAGCGATCTCGAGGGTCTCGGCCGAGCGTGGCAAATTCGGTGGGGCGTACGACACCGAAGCGTCGGCGTCGTTGGAATGGGCCCCCGCGACAAGCTCGAGTAGTCCGGCCCCCACAGTCGCCCCACCGCGCAGAAATCCCAAGTTGTGCGCGAACTGGTGGACGAGCCAGTCCTGCCAGGCTGCCGGGATCTCGAAATCGATGATCCGGTTCAACGTGGGCGGCAGGTCGGCAGCGGGCATCGGAATGGGAAACGCGACCGCTCCCGGGTCGACTCGGATGCTGTAGGCGATTCCCGCGGGCACCCAGGTTGCCGCCCCAGCGGTCACGCTGCGGGTGCGGTCGCCAATCTGTAGTTCCGCGTGTCCGGTGTGTACCCAGAAGAGCAGTGGCTCACGTGCATTCGCGATCAAGGAGAGTCGGGACGCGGGGATCTCGGGGACTTCGCCCGCGGAGAACACCAACCGTGGTCCCACGTATGCCCTCCCGATTCAGATGCTTTCTCACGCAGCCACCGATGAGTGTAAGAAGTCGGCACGCACGGATAACCGTAGCCGATTAGGGCAGGCTAGCTTTATTCAATGGCCCTCCCGCCGTGATCGAGCGTGGGTCGAACCCCCCGTCTGTGCGCTTCCGAGGAGTCTTTCCGTGCCCCGAAACACCCGTCCGACAACGGCGTACTCAGTCACCTTGCGTGAACTCGAGGTACGTCGGGTGACAGACGTGACGCCGGGCATGCGGAGAGTGACGCTCACCGGAGCGCAGCTCGACACCTTCACAAACGCCGACGGCTTCGCCGAGCCCGCCTTCGTCAGCACCGGCTTCGACGACGACCTCCGATTGTTGTTCGCCTATCCTGGCGAAACCGATCCGGTCTTGCCGGTGATAGTCGACGGCAGTGTGACTTTCGCAGCGGGACGCCGTCCACTTGCCCGCGCGTACACCGTGCGCCGTTACGATCCGCGAACAAGGGAACTCGACGTCGATTTCGTCGTTCACGGCGGTGGAGTTGCTACCACCTGGGCGCGCGACGCCGGCCCTGGCGACCGAATGCACATCGCGGGTCCCTCTGTATCGCAGGGACTCCCGGAAGATTGCGAGTATCTGCTCGTCGTCGGTGACGAGACGGCGCTACCTGCGATCGCACGTCTGCTCGAGGAATTGCCTGCGGGTGCCAGGGGGCATGTGTTCGTCGAAATTGCGGACTCGGCTCACATTCAATCGGTGCGCGAGTTGCCCGGGGTGAGTGTCACGTGGTTGCCACGCGAAGGGGCGGAGCCCGGCACTACTTCTTTGTTGCTCGACGCGGTCAGTGCTGCCGAATGGCCTGACGGACGCATATTCGCATGGCTTGCAGGCGAACAGGCGACGGTTCGCTCGCTTCGGCGGTACCTCATTCGTGATCGGGGGATTGCGAAGACCGACATCGATTTCACCGGCTACTGGAAACGCAGCGACACAGTGCGCACAGATTCCTGACCCGGCTCCATCGCTCGGTAAGACCGAAGCGCTCGATAACACCGAAAGGCAGAAATGACAGTCCTGCGCACCAGACGATCACGGATCATCGGACTGATCGGGGCCGCGCTCGCCGCAGCGCTCCTTGTGTCCGGGTGCTCGGCCTCGGCCGAAGACTCGAAAACGGCGTCCACTCCCGGTTCGGAGGGGAACGCCCTTCCCGCTGCGGAAGGAACGACTACTTACCCGCTGACCCTGGAATCGCCATACGGTACAAGTATTCTCGAGAAGCGACCGGAGCGGATCGCCGCAATCGTGCCCAATGCCGTCGACACGGAAATGCTCCTCGCGCTCGGCGTCAAACCCGTCCTCTCCTCGTCGATGGTCAAGGAGTCGGCTTCCCAGTCGTACTTGCTGCCTTACGGCGCAGAGGATCTCGACACCTTCGAGTTCGCGATGGGCGGCACACTTCCCGTCGAAGCGATCGCCGCGAGCGAACCTGACCTCATCGTCGCCGTCGGCTGGGCCGACGGCCTGGGTGGTTTGTCGATGGGCGATTACTACGAACGTTTGTCCTCCATCGCACCGGTGGTGACGAGCCCCGACACGAAGTCGCGGATGCTCGTGCCGTGGAAGGAATCGATCCGCGTACTCGGCGAGACACTCGACCTCTCGAAGGCAGCCGAAAAGATCGTGGCGGACCATGATCGGTATTTTGCGAAGGTGCGTCAGGAGAACCCTGAACTCACTGGCCTGACCGCAACCTGGGCGATCTTCTACGGAACCGGCAATGGGCTGCAGTACCTTTCAGCGCCCGATTCGGCTCCGGCAACTTTCTTGGGCGAGCTCGGTTTTGCCGAGAACCCGCGTGCACAGGAGTTCGTCACCCAAAGCACTGTCGGCGAGGAACTTCTCGAGAACATCGATGCGGACTTCCTGCTGATCGGCCGCAGTGCCGCCGGCAGCGAGGAGGATTTCGACAAGCTGACCGGCGGGAAGCTCTTCCAAGCGCTGGGAGCGGTGTCCTCCGGTCGTTGGGTCGCTCTGCCTCCTCGCACCGCCGACGGTGGCGACGTTCTGTGGGCAATCACGAGCGGTGGCCCGATCGGAACGATGTGGGCGGCTGAACATATCGTGCCGCTCATCAGCGCGAAGCTGTAGGCGTACAACTGGAGAACGGAAAGCCCTCACCCGTCGCCACACGATTGTGTGGCGACGGGTCGTTCGTATAGCAGGTGTCCCGGGTTTGAGGGTTCCCTATGGGACGAAGAAGGTTGCGAAACCCGGGGTGACAGGTCCGGCGGCAGGCAATATGGCGACGGCAACTTGCCCGGCTCCAGTCTGCAGGGTTGCCTCTCCCGGGGTTCCTTGGTTGTCGCCAGAAAGCCGACCGGTGCCGGAGGCTCCTGTCGAGAGGTTCATCCAGCGCACTTCGGTCGAAAGCATGCAACCCCACCGCTCGTCTTTGGCGCCGGTGATCGTCACCGTGCCAGGTTGTTCGCCGACTACCGCCACACAGTGGACAGGGGGTGCGTCGAAGCTGCCGTTTGGGTTCCCGAACGGCGCCGGGTTGATTTGGAACGGAACGGTGACCGCCGCGGAGGCAACGGCTGCGGGCGCGAGAACCGAAACGGCCACTATGGATACGCAGGCAGATAATCGGCGTACGAGATTCGTCACGGTAACCTCCGGTAATCGAAGACGGTGTGGTGCCCATGCTCTACCCGGAGCGCAATTACCGCAAGGGGATCCAGTTTTCGAGCCAGCGGCGGTTCGTGAATCGCTGAGTGCGTGACCGTTTGTAGAATCGTTGTCCTGCAACGCGTATCGGTATACGAAGCCTGTATTGGGCGGTGAATAGCCCAATCGTGCTGGGCTCCACCGAAAGTACTAACTTTCCAGCCATCGGCCAGCCGGCTTGCGGTGTAGCTCGACAAAGCTGGTGTTGTTCGCAAGGCGGGCTGAACGATTTCTCAGGGCAGGCATTGGACATGGATGATGCGCTCGTTCCGCTCGAAGATGCACTCCCGCAGCTGTTCTCGCATCTTTCGCCGTTTCACGCTGGCGTGAGGGGTCTGCGGCGTGGGCAGCCAAGCCGCGTTTGGGGGTCGAGCCTCGAACTGTCGAATGATCGCGACAGCAGTGGATTTCGTTGGATAGAAGTGCGGAGACCAATCCTGTGGTGGTGGCTGCGGGTCTCGAAATCACGTTTCATCTACCAAACAAATGCTTGATCGCTAGAGTGTGTGCGACATCGAAAGCCCGACAAAGTTCGATTTCGAAGGAGTTCGTATGGTTGCACCTCAGGCTTATGTCGTCGATGCGCTCCGCACTCCGGTGGGTAAACGGCACGGCTCGCTCGCAGGAGAGCACCCAGCGGACATGGGGGCCCACGTGATCACATCGATTCTCGACCGCACTCGACTGGACCCGATGGCCGTCGACGATGTGATCTTCGGTTGTGTCGACGCTATCGGGCCGCAATCGGGCAACATTGCCCGCACCGCCTGGCTTTCAGCAGGCCTACCCTTGGACATCCCAGGAACGACAGTCGACAGACAATGCGGATCTTCACAGCAAGCCGTCCACTTCGCAGCGCAAGCGGTCATGAGCGGGACCCAAGATGTGGTGCTTGTCGGCGGTGTGCAGAACATGTCCGCGATTCCTATCTCGGCGGCGATGCGTGCCGGCAACGAGTACGGATTCGACACGCCCTTCAGTAGGTCCCGGGGGTGGGCAGCACGATTCGGCGAGGCCGAAATCTCACAGTTCGTCGGCGCCGACCTGATTGCCAAGAAATGGGGTATCAGCCGTGAAGACATGGAGGAATGGGCACTGCAATCGCATCAGCGTGCCCGTGCTGCCATCACAGACGGCCGATTCGAGTGTGAGACAGTGTCATTGGGCCAATGCGTCGTTGACGAATGCCCGCGAGAGACATCCATGGAGCAGATGGCTGCACTGCCCGCATTGAGGGATGGCTCGTTGCTGACGGCTGCTGTGGCTTCGCAGATCTGTGACGGCGCATCAGCGGCCCTGATCGTCTCCGAGAAGGCGCTCGAGGTTCATGGATTGAAGCCACGAGCGCGCATTCATCATATGAGCGTGCGCGGCGACGATCCGATGCTGCAGCTCTCGGCGCCGATACCCGCGACGAAGTATGCACTGGCGAAATCCGGCATGGCGATCGGCCAGATGGATACCGTAGAAATGAACGAGGCATTCGCTTCGGTAGTTCTGAGCTGGTTGATCGAGACGGGTGCAGATCCCTCCCGGGTCAATCCCAACGGTGGTGGAATCGCATTGGGCCACCCCCTTGGGGCCACTGGCACCAAGTTGTTCGCCACGATGTTGCACGAGTTGGACCGCATTGATGGACGGTACGGACTCCAAACCATGTGTGAGGGTGGCGGGACCGCGAACGTCACCATCATCGAGCGGCTGAGCTGAGCTCGAGAAATTGGGCGGCATGGAAGACCTTCTGTTGTAGCGCTTTGTCGGGTGCAACGCGCCCAACAGGGGTGCCGTGGCGCGGTGTGCGACGATCCGAGTGTGGGAGAACAGGCGGATCGTCTTGCTCGTGGTGAGTGGTATCTCGATGATGACGAGCTGAGGCAGCGGCGGCTGGAGTGTTGGCGTCGACTCGACTCGTTCAATGGGGCTTCGGCGGACCAGGATGCTGTCCGCTCGCAGGCTCTCGCCAGCCTTTTGGGTGAGGTAGGTGAGGGAGCATTGGTGGTGCCGCGGTTCCAATGCAGCTACGGATACAACATTTGGCTTGGAGTCAACGCATTCGTCAACGCGAACGGGTTCTTCATGGATGATGCGCTGATCACAATCGGCGCGGACGTGAGGATCGGGCCTGGAGCCCAACTGATGACAGCGTTGCACCCTGTCGATGATCATCGCCGGCGTCGCGAGGGATGGGAGCGGGCTGCTCCGATCGTCATCGGTGAGAACACGTGGCTCGGCGCCTCAGTCACTGTCGGTGCAGGAGTTTCGATCGGTCACAACGCCGTGATCGGCGCGGGAAGTGTGGTCTTGCATGACATTCCTGATCACGTCGTTGCTGCTGGATCGCCGGCAAGGGTTATCCGTCGGACACCTGCCGAAGTTGAGGGACTGCAACGCGAGCACTAGGGCATGCGATGTCAGAGGGTGATCGTGCGGGTGGGCTCCCAGATGGCGGGGTCGCGGTGGGTGACGACGAAGACGGTGGCCGCCAATTCCCGCACGGCGCCGACGATACGGCGCTCGGTGGCCTCGTCGAGGGCCGAGGTGGCTTCGTCGAGAACCAGGACGGGAGCGTCTTTGAGGAAGGCGCGAGCGATCGCCACCCGCTGACGTTCGCCGCCGGAGAGAGCGGCACCCTGGTGTCCGATGTCCTGATGAATGCCGAGCGTCGAGCGGTCGAGAACGGCGCCGAGGGCAGCGCGCCTGGCGGCGTCCTCGATCTCGGTTTCGGTGGCACCAGGTCTTCCAAGTCCGATGTTCTCCCCGAGGGTGCCCGAGAACACGAGTGGGTCCTGCGGCACGTAGCCGATGTGTGCCGCCAGATCGTCGTAGGGCAAGTCACGCAGTGAAACTCCGCCCAGAGTGACGCTGCCTTGGTCCGGATCATCGAAGCGCATGAGCAGCCCGAGAAGTGTGCTCTTCCCCGTACCCGAGCGTCCTGCGACGAGAACTCGCTCACCCGCGGGGATCTCCGCGGTGATGCCACGCAGAACTGGAGCGTGATCTACTCCGGCGACCTCGATGTCCGTTCCAACAGGGCGCGCGGCGTCCTGGGGTGGGGGCTCAGGCAGTGCGGGAGCCGAAGTCGCGGCGCGGTAGTCGCGAACCGTTGCGCGCAGCTCGTTGACTCCGATTCCGGCCAGAGCGAGTTCGTCGAGCGGCGCAGCGGCGCGGGCGGTGAGGATGACAAGCGCGAGAGCGGCTGCGGGATCGTCGAATCCGGTGGCGGCGAGGAAAATCACTGCACCTGCCAGCGGCACAATGGTGGCGATCGCCGAGATGAATGTCGCTGGTGCCGCGGCGAGATTTGTCCGTGCAAGCGCGGCTTCCTGATTCCGCCAGCTTCGCTCGATTCGTTCGACGGAACGTGTGGGACCGGCTGCTGTACGCAGTAATTCGAGGTGGTCGGTGAGCTCGAGTGTCGACTGAGTTGCTGCGAGCTCGGCTTCGTGTCGGCGCTCGTCCGCTCGGCTGAGCGCACGTTGGGCCAGCGTCTGAGCGACGAGCGACACGGCGAGCAGTCCACCGACGAGCAGCATGACGCCTGGCCCCGCGACGACCGCGATCCCAGGAAGCAGGAGCAGCGGGATCAGCGGTGCAACCAGGAAGGTCTGAAGTTGGTGCGCGGGAACACTCATCAGCGACGGGATTCCGCGCCCGGCGACGGTGGCGAGCAGTGCCCGGTTGTCGTCGGTGAACCAGGACAGTTTCGCACGGGCGAAGGCATCGCCGAGAGCGTCGTAGAGATCGCCGACGAGTCGAGCCCCGGTGAAGTAACCGCCCCGCGAGACCAGGACGGTCACGAAGAGAGCGATGGCGGCCGTGGCCAGGACGAGAACCGGCGACCGGTGATCAGCGATCGAGAGCGCGAGGGTGGTGTACGCGATCGCTTCGAGGACAGCGACGGACACCCAACCGAGTCCGATGGTGATCAAGCGTCGTCGGGCTGCATTGGCGCTGTTCATTATTCGGCTCCAATCAGGCCCGCATTGTGCGAGGCGGCGTCGTTCACGTTTCGACCGCCGAGGTCGAGTCGATCGTCGGCGTCGTCTGCAAGAGCGGGGTCGTGGGTGACGATCACGACCGTCTTTCCTTCGTCGTGCGCGAGGTGCCGCAATTCTTTCAGCAGTTCTGCCGCTGTCCGATCGTCGAGTGCACTGGTCGGCTCGTCGAGTAGCAGTACTGCTGCGGGCGAGAGGAACACCCGAGCGATCCCGACGCGCTGACGTTCTCCTCCGGAGAGTGAAGTGGCGTGGGCGTCGAGGCTGACGTCGATCTGTGCCCGGCGTAGTGCGGCGGTGTATTCCGCGTCCGTTGCATCGGGGGCGGCCAGCGCGATGTTCTCGCGCACCGTGGCAGGTAACACGTCTGCGCCCTGGGGTGTGAGCAGAATGGACTGTGGCCGCAGGTTCTCGTCGATCGCGGTGATGCTACGACCTGCGTAGCGGACGGTACCCAGTTCCGGGATCTCGAAGCCGGCCAATGCTTTCAGGAGCGTCGTCTTGCCTGCTCCACTCGGTCCCGTGATCGCAGTGATCGTGGCTGGGCGGAATGCATGCGTGACGTCGTCGATGACTCTGCGGTCCGCGATCGTGACAGTCAGGTCGACGATCTCCAGTCGATCGGAGGGACTCGAGGCCGGAACGGTTGGCGCTTCACCGGCAGGGAGGGTGGGTTCGTCCAGGGCAGCGGCGAGCCGGCCCGCAGCAGAGCGTCCAGCAGCGACGTAGTCGAGGCCGTGCCCGAGCCGCAGGGCCGGTGTCACGATTGCGAGGCTGAAGAGAATGGTGGCGGCCAACGTCGTTGCATCCCAGTGGAATCCGACGGCATAGGCGATCGCGAACGTCGCCGTCGCCTGCATGAGGGCAACGGCGACGGCCGCAGGGGTAGCCACGAGTCGAACGCGCTCCTGCATTCCCCGGGTGAACCGTGCTGTCGATTCTGCATAGTCGGCGGCAGCGCCGGTCTGCGCGCCGTAGATCCGGCAGACGCGGATGCCGCGGGCATAGTCGTCCACGGCAGTCACGATGTCGCCCATGACATCTGCACTTTCGGCGCTGTGCCGAGCGGCCATTCGGGGGATCACGACCAGGTAGAACAGAGCTGCCACGATGCCGGGAGCCAGAGCGAGAAGCGCCACGGGGCCGGCTGAGGCAACCAACGCCGCGATCGTGACCGCGGGGACCACGATGAGTGTGGCGAACTCGGCCGGTAGGTGCGCAGTCATATGGTGCAGCGCCGAGATGTCGTCCGAAACGAGCCTCCGCAGTGCGTCTCCGCTGTAGCGGGACAGCGTGCTTGCCGGTAGGCGAACGAGGTGGGCTGCGAGCTGGCGTCGAAGCCTGGCCTCGAAGAGTGACTCGGCGTGATGCGAGAGCCACGACGACGTGGCCGCGAGCGTTACCCCGGTGAGCCACAGCCCACATGCCCACCCGGCCCAGCTCATCGACGGTTCACCGATGAGTTGCACGACGCACCAGAGCGCCCCGAGCATCGCGACCCCCGACGCTGCGGCCGCGACGACCCCGGCAGCCAATGCAGGCAGCGCCGGGCGCAAGGCCGGGACCAGCGACGGTTCGACGAGAGGGCGGGGCATGGATAACTCCTTGAATCAGCGTCAGGGTGCAGGCACGACAAATGACCGAGACCTAAGGTTAGGGGTCGATGGCTCCATGTGGTTATCGCCGTACGCCGATTTCTTACACTCGCCCAGCATCTGTCGGTGTCAGGATGCGGCCGAGATGGAACTCATGACGTCTTCCCACACGCCCATGACTGCGGGTTCGGTTGGACCCGTTTGGGTGAAGACTGCTACGCATTTGCGGCGGAAGTCGTACATCTCGATCGAGCTGGTCAGGCCGTGAACGCCGTGGGTGCGGGTCAGCCAGCACTCCGAGACACCATTCAGGTCGATCATCGTCCGGCAGGTGTCGGACGCCAAAGTCAGCGTCCCCCCGAACATGGCTGCGGCGTCGAGGTCACCACGGTGGATCTGCAGGCATCCGTTCCCGGCGACGACGGTCGTGACGGGAAGTTGGTGGTAGGACAGGTGCTCCATCCCGGCAGCCATGAGGTGAGGATCGACTCGCCGATAACCGAGGGCGCCCAGAGCGACCAGGCCGCTACGACGTTCGCTGCCGTCGTCCGCGAGGATGAAGTCGAGCTGTGTCAGCTGATCGGCCTGGGCCCAGAATGCGGGCGTATTCGATGTCTGGATGGGAGGGCTTGTTTCCCTCGCAGTGCTCGGCGCAGTTCGCATCGCTTCGAAGGCGAGACGATCCGAGGCCGGGGTCAAATACGTGGTGTGTGAACTTGATCCGTGGATGTCGAACATGCGGAGCGTCGGCGGCAGGTGCTGCTCTGCTTCAGTGGTCACCACCGAGCCGAGGGAGGCAACGTTCAAACGCAGAGAGACGAGCCCGGGCGCGCAGACCAACGGATCGCCGGGAAATGTCGGAACGGAGTACTTGCCCGAGTCGTTGACAGCCACCGGACCTGCGACGGTGATTGCTACGGCGTCGTCCAAGAGCGGCAACATTTCGCCGACTACGTCAGGTGCCGTGTCGATCAGTCCACCACGGAACCCTGGACGCGCAAGCAGTGCGTCCAGGTCCGACATGCGTGCCAAAGCTGCGCAACGGCATTCGCCACGGTGCGGGCACATCTCAGTAGACATCCCTTAGGTACCGCTTCGATCGTTTGAGGTTGTTGACGTAGTCCTCAGCGGCATCCGCATCCAATCCGCCGTGCTCGGCGACCACCTCGTGCAACGCGTCGTCGACGTCCTTCGCCATCCGCGTGGCGTCGCCGCAGACGTACACGTGGGCGCCCTTTTCGAGCCAGGTGAACAACTCCCGGCCCTGCTCGCGCATGCGAGTCTGAACGTAGATCTTCTCGGACTGATCGCGCGAGAAGGCCAGATCGAGACGAGTCAGGACACCGTCACGGGTCAGCCCGTTCAACTCGTCCTCGTAGATGAAGTCGCTCGACTGATGCTGATCGCCGAAGAACAGCCAATTCTGCCCCGACGCGTTGCGCGCGCGACGCTCGTGCAGGAAAGCGCGGAAGGGTGCGATGCCGGTTCCGGGGCCGATCATCACGACGGGAACAGCGTCATCGGCGGGTAGGCGGAACGAATTGTTCTTGGAGACAAAAACTCCGACCCGATCTCCCTCGCCGACGCGGTCCGCCAGGTACGTCGAGCAGACACCGCCGCGGTCCCGCTCGCCCGAGCGGTAGCGCACACTCGCTACCGTCAGATGCACGGTGCCGTCGTGGGCCAGCGGGCTGGAGGAGATCGAATAGACCCGATGTTGCAGCGGGCGAAGAAGTGCAAGCAGATCTTCGTGATTCAATCGAATGCTGTTGTCCAACTGCAGGAGATCGAGAACGTCCTTGCCCCACAGCCACGCATCGAGCGCTTCCCGATCTTCCGTGTCGAGAATGTGCTGCAGTTCGGCGTCGCCGCTGCGTCGGGCGATGTCTTCGATCAAATCGCGCGAGGGAATCGAGATCTCGTAGTCGCTGGTCAACACCTGGTCCAACGGTGCGGACGAGCCGTCTTTCGCGGTAACCACGTAATCGCCGCTGACACCGAGCTGATGGATGATCGCCTCGACGAGGGCGGGGTCGTTGATCGGGCGGATGCCCAATCCATCTCCGGCCTCGTAGTCCAGACCGTCCTCGCCGAGCGCAAAGGTGAAGTGGCGGACTTCCTTGGCTGAGTCCTCGCCGGACAACAGCCGGTTGGCGAGAACGGTTGCAGGATAGGGGTTCTTGCGAGTCCACTGGGACTTGATCTTCGTCTGAGCGGGCGCAACCGGCGAGGCAGCGGCCCCCGCATCACCGTCGACACCGGCCACCGCAGCGACGGCCCGAACGATCCACTCGGCCGCAGCATCCTCGTAGTCGACGTCGCAATCGGTGCGGTCGACAACCCGGGTCCCACCGAGCGCATCGAAGCGGGCGTCGATGTTCTTTCCCGACTGGCAGTACCCGTCGTAGCTGGTGTCACCGAGTGCGAGCACGCCGAAGTAGAGACCCTCGAGCCGGGGCGCACTCTCGGATTCGACTGCATCCCAGAACAACTGCGCGTTGTCAGGCATCTCGCCCTCGCCGTAGGTGGAGGTGATGACGAGCACCCGGCGCATGGCGGAAAGTGCATTGATATCCACGGTGTCCAGACTCGCGACAAGTGGATCGAGACCGTGGGCACGAGCAGCTGCGGCCGCGTCTTCAGCCACGGACTCCGCGTTGCCGGTCTGACTTCCGTAAAGGATGTGCACGGCTGCGCCGGCAGCTCTCTCCACTGTCGCTGTTGCAATACCGGTTTGACCGGACATGACAGTTCGCGAGTGTAGACCGGCCAGGAATCCGGAAAGCCACGCGCGCTGGTCGCCGTTGAACGGTGCGTATTCGGGGATGTACGGGATTTCCATTTTGAAGCTCACCTACGTTCGGGGGAGGAGGTCAGGACACCAGGTCGGGGATCGTGCGCGAAGCGAACAGTTCGTCGAAGTTCGGCAGTGATCCGAGCTTGTCCCGATTCTTGTTGTCTTGAAACAGAATCCACCCGTACGTCGCCGGGCTGTCCATGGCCAACACGTTGCGCAGGCTCAGCGCCTGCTTGTAGTCGTCGACCCGCTTGGCTGCAATCAACGCAGCCAACTGTTCGTCGTCGTAGCCGGCCAGAATCTCTTTCGAGTACTTGACCAAGTGCTGGACGAGGGCGAAGTCCTCGGTCAGCACCAGGTTTCGGGCCGCCTTCTGCACTGCTGGATCGTCGGGTCCGGACGCACCCGGCGTGCGGGCGGCGGCGAGTTGTTGCGCGAAGTGAAGCACGGTGTACGCACTGAGCAGCGCATACATCGTCGCTGTATCGGTCTCGCCGTAGGCAGGGACTGCTCCGTTCAGTGCAGGGCGCCCGTCGCGCACTGCGAGTTTGAAGGTGCGGACCTGACGTGCTGCGATGGCGGACGCCAATTCTTCGAGGAGCTCTTTGTGCGACTTCGCAGCCAGGATTGCATCACTGTCCTGGTAGAGCATCAGTGCCTTGGGCATCGCGTAGACGAACGAGTGCTGTTCGACTTCCCAGTTCTCGAGCAGTCGGGTTCCGAGCGCGGATCCAGTTGCCTCCACATGCAGTTCGAGCAGGAGTTGTACTGCGTGGTTGTGGACAGCGGCAAGAGGGTCGGTCGCAGCGGTGATCGAACCCAGCAGTACGGAATCGGTACTTGCTCGCAGTGCCAATTCGCCACGAGGGTCGTACTGGTAGAAGAAGCCACCACTCATGCCGTTGCCGACACCCTTGCCGAACTCGCCGAGATTCACGACAGCACCGTTGGTCATGTACTCGCCGGCGAAGTCTCCGACACCTTCGACGACAGCACTGGCGCCGGAATTGCGAACTGCGAAGCGATCGCCTGCTTCACCTTCGACGAACACTCGTCCGCCGGTGGCGCCGAAGAGCGCGAAGTTGCCGATCAACACGTTTCCGCCGGCGTCACTGGAGCCGCCGCCTGGGCTGCGCACGGCAATCACGCCGCCGCTCATGCTCTTTCCCACACCGTCGTTACATGTCCCGGTGTGTTCCAGGTGCATGCCGTCATTGCAGAATGCGCCGAACGAGAGGCCAGCAGATCCGGTCGTCAGGACGCGCACGCTGCCCGGCGCCAGGTAGCGACGCCCACGCTCGTCAGTCAGTACCCCCGGAGCGAGAAGGCCCGCCGCTCCGTAGTTGAGTTCGCGTTCGAGGTCGATCGCCAACTGACCACCGACGCTCTTGTTCCGGTTACCCAGGTGCAGTGCACCTTCGGCGAATTCAGGTCCGGACACGGCGACCGAGGCCTCGCCACGGTTGAAGAACACCGTGCGAACCTCGTCCATGATCTTCTCGTCGAGCGCGTACTCACGTTCGAGGTACACAGGATTGTCGATGGTGATGTTCGGAGCGGTCTCGAACATCGCGTCCAGCTTCAGATTGCCGACAATAGACGGGTGATCGAGCAGATGCAGGAGATCCGTTCGACCCCGCGCTTCCTGAAGGGATCGCATTCCCAGATTCGCGAGCAGTTCCCGAGTTTCGTGAGCGATGTTGAGAAGGTACTGCGCCATCGCGCGGGGATCGCCGTCGAACAGTTCCGGGTTGGTGGTCAGACCGGCGGGGCACTTGATGTTGCAGTTCTTGGCCATGACGCAGCCCATCATCATCAGCGCCGACGTACCGAACTCGAAGCTGTCTGCGCCGAGGAGGGCGGAAGTGATGATGTCGCTGCCGGTCTGATGCGCGCCCGAGCATCGCAGTACGACCTTCTGGCGAAGCCCGTTGGCACACAGAGCTTGATGGACCTCTGCGATACCGACCTCGGCCGCACGGCCCGCGTACTTGAGGCTGGTCACCGAAGCTGCGCCGGTGCCACCGGTATTTCCGGCGACGTTGATGACGTCGGCGCCGGCCTTGGCGACACCGACGGCGATGGTGCCGATTCCTTCCGAGGACACCAACTTCACGATCACCCGAATGCGAGCTGCCTTGCAGTCGTGGATGAGCTGAGCGAGGTCCTCGATGGAGTACGTGTCGTGGTGAGGCGGCGGCGAAACCAGTTCGACCCCGGGCGTTCCGCCGCGGGCGGCAGCGATGTCGACGGTGACCTTGGCGGCCGGAAGCTGCCCGCCCTCACCGGGTTTTGCGCCTTGGCCGAGTTTGATCTCGATCTCTTCGAGCATCGGATCGGCGAGGTAGCCCGCCCAGATTCCGAAGCGTCCGGATGCAAACTGCTTGATGCGCGATGCACGAATCGTGTTGTAGCGCGAAAGGTGTTCGCCGCCTTCGCCGCTGTTGGACATCGCACCGACCATGTTCGTGCCGTGCGCGACGGCTTCGTGCGCCGGAGCGTTCAGTGCGCCATGGCTCATGGCACCCGACGCCAACTTCGGGGTGATGTCGCTTGCACTCTGTACCTCGGAGAGAGGTACACCTGCCGGTGCGACCCTCAGCTTGGAAAGGAACTCTGCCGCAATACCGGTTGCATTCAGCACCAGATCCGGGTCGGTGGCCTCGATGGTGACGTCGTCGGCAAAGGCGACGGAAAGAGCATCGCCGAGTGCTACCACCCGAGCGGTGTCGTCGGCCAGTGGACCGTCCAGGCTAAGTGTGTACCGGCTGTCCGCGGCAGATTCACACCGGATTCCACGCATCACGATCGTCTTATTGCCGCGCACCGAGAATCGGCTGATCTGGTCGGTGAACTCGGCTGTTGTCACCGCAAATGTGACATCACCGGGCACGGAGATGACATCGCGCAACGCGGCGGGACGACGCGATCGTTCCGCAGCCATGACAGTGGAAAAGTCCCGGTACCCGGCGGTGATGTCGAAGTCGTCGATCTGCTCGGTGGTCAACCGGTCGAAGCTCGTCGCCCGGTATGCCCCGGCGTCGAGGCGGAAGGCGTCGTCGAGCCGTCCGAGCGGCAGTAGACGTAGAGCCTCGAATTGTTCTGTTCCGGAGGGACTGTCGAACGCGATCTTCTCTTCGGTGAGTTCGACGTACTTACGGACCGCGGTGGTACCGAACGAATGCCCTGCGCCGTCTGCACGCTCCTTGAACAGGCCGAGCAGTGGCAGATCCTTCTCGCCCCCGACTGCGCTCGCACGCTCGTGCCACTGCTTCGAGGTCACCGCGACGGTGTCGAAACCGACGCCACCCACCGGTGACTTCATGTTGGGGAACCACTGGCGCAGAACAGGGTCGGACGTATCGAGGAAGTTGGGTTCGAAAAATTCTCCGCCGATGTAGCTTTCGACGGTGCACAGACCGACGCGTCCCATCGTCTTCATCAGGGACTTCTCGGCGGCCTTCGCGAAGCGTCGGAACGCGGCATCCGGGTCAGCGGCGAACTTCTCCTCGGCTCGCAACTGAACGGACAAGGGGTAGACAGCGGAAGCGCCGAATCCGAGCGCAGCGGCAACGTGGTGGGAGGACTCGATCTGGCCGCTCTCGACGATGAGAGAGACGCGCAATCGCAGGCCCGCGTCGATGAGACGCTGATTCAGTGCTCCGACGACCATGATCGCGGGAAGTGTTGCGCGCTCGTGAGATACGTGGCGGTCGGTCAGGACTGCGATTCCGCCCTGTTCGGCCGCGAAGGCGACAACAGCGTCGCCGAGCGCGGTCATCGCGTCGACCATTGTCTGCGCGTCACCCTCGGCGGGGTAGAGCATTTCGAAGCGGCGGTGCGGAGTGTGGTTCTGTTCGCGGATCTTGAGCATGTCCAGGTGCCCGAGGATCGGCGAGGCGATGACGATCTGCTTGCCCTGTCCGGGGGCCATCTTCGCACCCAATGCAACCCGGAGAGTCATACCGTCCGCTTCACGGATGCTGTCGAGCGGAGGGTTGGTGACCTGGGCGAATCGCTGTGAAAAGTAACGTGCCACACCGCCTTCGCGGTCGCTGAATGCGTTGATGGCGTTGCCGTAACCCATGGCGGAGACCTTTTCGGCTCCGTGCGTGAGCATCGGATCCATCAGGAATTTGAAACTTTCCTGATCCAGGGAGTACGCCATGTAGCGCTGATGTATCTCGAAGGTGCCGTTGTAACGGGTCGGGGAGCTGACTTTCTCCGCTGGCACGGCGGGAATGTCTTCGATCGGGATTCGCGATTGCTCCAGCAACGACTGGTAGTCGCGCTGAGCGGCAACCTTTTCCAGAGCTTCGCGGGCAGTGTAGGTATGGCGATCGCGATGATCGAAGTACAACATTCCGCCGGCCTCGACGCGGCCACGGTGAATCACCGTCTCGGGTGCGAACGCGATCTGTCCGGCTTCGGAGAATGCGCACACGTAGTCGTGCGTCTCGATCGTGCGTAGTGGACGCAGACCGAGGCGATCCAGGCGCGCACCGATGATGGTGCCGTCGCCGAACACCAGCGCTGCCGGTCCGTCGTTCTTCTCCTCGTACAGCGAGAAGTACTCGAACATCGCACGCACTGCGGGGGAGAGAGTGGTGTCGTTTTCCCAGGCCGGCGGCATCATCGAGACCACAGCCGTCACCAGGTCGACACTGTCCTCGATGACGCGTGCTTCCAGGGTCTGATCGAGTCGGCAACTGTCGGACTGGCCGGGCGGACGGACGATCGCACGTCGTTTTGCACTGGCGACAGCAGCTTCGGAGAGCCGATTCTTCTTGTCCGTGTTCAGTTCTCCGTTGTGAGCCATGAACCGGAACGGCTGCGCCATCGTGGGATGCGGGTCCGTGTTGGTCGAGAACCGCGTGTGGAAGTACATCGTGTGCACGGCGTGATCGGGGTCGACCAGGTCGCGGAAGTACGGGATCACTTCGTCGGAGTTCAAGCGACCCTTGAGAACCTGAGTTCGCGCGCTGAGCGAGAGTGGGTACAACCCGCGTAGTGCAGGGGTGTTGTACGCGATGGCTTCGATGGCGAGCAGAGCTTCGTGCACGAGGCGATCGACTACCGCAGGCTCGGGACGCGGAGTGGGGACCTCGAAAATCCACTGCCTGATCGGAAGCTGATGCGCGATGGCTGCCGGCCGAATCGCCGAGTCGTCGACCGGCACGTTGCGCACAGCGAGGGTGGTGAAGCCTCGGTCCAGAAGTTCGCGTTCCACCAGAGCGGCTGCACGAGCATGCTGAGCATCGTCGTCCGGAAGGAAGAAGTTGCCGACGCAGAAGCGTCCGGCGCGGAGATCGGAGCGCCCGGTGACCTTGCGGAAGAACCGGAGGGAGAGGTCAACCGAGACACCGCCGCCGTCGCCGACGCCCTCGGAAGACATACCGCCGCGGTGCGGTACCGAGCAGAGTGCTTCACGGCCCTTGATCAGGACATCGTGGGTCTGCACGCCGTCCTTGCGCGTGATGAACCCGACTCCGCAACTGCTCTTGTCATCTGCGGGGTCGTACAAGCCGACGATGGACGTGCTCACTGCAGCAACCTTCTCCCTGTCCTGGTTGCCCGGAGATTGTTCGACCGGGCAGATACGACGGCATGTATTCCGTCAGGGCAGGGCGTCGCTGCTTCGATGAAGCGGCACCCGAATGGGATCAGACTACTGAGTAGAGGCTTACCTTAGTCAAGTCTACTTGGTGTGACTTGGATCTGAGCAGGTCAGCGGGTTGCTTTGTAGGCAAGTGCGTAGGCGATCTTGCCCGGCTTGTCGTCTGTGTACGGCTTGGACAGCTTTGCGAACTCGCCCTTGGACTCGGCTTTGCCGTCGTTCCAGGCCGACAGGACGCCAAGATCGGTGGCAGTGAATCCGCTGTCGACGACGGCATCGCCGGTCAACGCTGTCTGTGCTTTGGTCACCGACTTCACGGTGCCCAGGTAGCTGGAGAGATCATCGCGATTCCAGTTGGTGAGGTCGACGGGCGCGGTGTCGCGGACCCAGGCGCCCCAGTAGAACTCCTGGAACGGAATCGTGCCTGCGGCGAATCCGATGTCGCGGGAGAAGTACATCAAGCTGCGGTACTTGTCGTCGGCGAAGTTGGCCAGGCCGACGCTCTTCGGCAGAGCCTGGACCGGTACCTGGTTTCCGTCGACGTCACGCGACCAGACCCACTTGTTCTTCTCCATCTCGGTCCAGAAGGCACCTTCACTCAAGCCGCTGAGGTTGCCGAGAACCCGCAGTCGCACGTGAAGGTCGGGACCGCCGTCGGCCGTCTCGATGAAGGACGTGAGGGTGTGGTGACCGTCGGTCAGATAGAGATCGCCGCGGGGACCGACGACCACGGTCTTCATGGGCGCGATGCTCTCTGCGGTTTCCTGACCCACCGGGAGCTGGCAGGTGAAGGACGACGGGTCCTTCAGTGTCGACGCCGCAGTAGCGGTCGCGGCCTGGATCTGGCCGTTCGCCTCACACCAGTCGTCGAACTTCTTGTTGATCGTGTCTTTTCCGAGCGTGTATCGCCCGAGCTTGTAGTACACCTCGTCGTAGCCGAGGGACGGTTGTGTCGCGTGAACGTCGCCGATGCGCACGTCCAGGAGATCACCTTCCTTGGCGCACAGGTACTCCGATCCGCCGGCGGAGCCTGAGAACGAACCGGTGGAGATTCCGCCACACGCGAGGGGAGCGGCGACAGCGGGAGTGCTGACCAATGTTCCGGTGCCGAGCAGTGCCAGTGTTGTGAGTGCCGAGATGGCGGAACGACGCATGTGGGGATCTCTCCTGATGATGGGTTCGCACGTGAAGAAGCTTGCGTCACAATCGCTCAGGGTGGTTTCGGACTTACTGACAACAGACGTCCGCGCGGTGGCTACCACGTGAATTCACGTCGTAACCACCGCGCGGTGAGCCGGTTGGTTGATCAGCCCTGCAGTTGATCAGCCTTGCAGTTGATCAGCCCTTGTAGTTGTAGAAGCCCTCGCCGACAGCAACGCCGAGCTTGCCCTCGTCGATGTAGTTCTTCTTGATGTAGTCGGCGAATTCGCGCTGCTTCTCGCCGCCCTGGGAGGAGATGTTGTAGACGGTGGTCAACCCGACGACGTCCATGATCTGGAAGGGGCCGAACGTGGCTCCGGTGCCGATACGCCACGTCTTGTCGACCATGTCGGGATCGGCGATGCCGTCGATCAGCAGGTCGGAGGCCGCGTTGAGGAGCGGGACCAGGAGCGAGTTGAGTACGTAGCCCGCCTTCTCCTTCTTGAGTTCGATCGGCACCATGCCGATGTTCCTCGCGAACTCGACGACCTCGCGGTACACGGCGGGGTCGGTGGACTCGGTGCCCATGACCTCGGCAGTGTTGTTGACCCACACGTGATTTGCGAAGTGCAGTGCGAGGAACTTCTCGGGGCGGCCGGTGAACTCCTTGAGATCGCTCGGCAGCAGCGTCGAGGAGTTGGTAGCGAACACCGTGTGCTCAGGAGCAACCGTGGCAAGCTTCTCGTAGGTGTCGCGCTTGATGGCGATGTCCTCGGGAATTGCCTCGATGACCAGGTCGGCCTTGGCGACGGCTTCGCCTAGATCGTACGAGTACGTAATACGTTGCAGCGCTTCGTCAGCCTTGCCTTCCTTGGCACCCTCGACGTTCTCGGCCTTGTAGGCCGCGGCCAACGAGTCGAACCGAGCCTTGGCCTTTTCGATGACCTCGGCGTTGATGTCGTACGCGACGACGTCGAAGCCGTGATAGGCGGTCTGATAGGCGATCTGTGAGCCGAGAACTCCGGTACCCAGAACGGTGATCTGCTTCAGTTCAGTCATTTTCGATCCTCAATCCTATTCGGTGGGTAGTCCGGCAAGCGTCAATCGGACCTGTGCGGCAACGATGTTCGTGAGTTCGTCAGCCGTGATCCGGTCCAATGCCGCGCGGGCTATTTCGAAGTGCAGCACGTTGGAAATCGTTCGCGCTGCAGTGGTTGTTCGGGTGGTGTGGTTGGGGTGTGCCTCGTGCAAGATTTGCGCAATCCGCGTTTGCAGGCGCTGCGAGAGTTCCAGGCCTTCGGCCCGGAAACACTCGCTGGGCTCACCGAACAACACCTCGCGTTGGTAGATGCCGGTGTTCTCGTCGTTTCGGCGACTTGCGATCAGCAGGGGTGAAACCAGCTCGAGTACACGATCTTCTGTGCCGGTCGACTTGGCTTCACGCTCTTCTCCCAATTCGATCTGCTTGCGATATTCCGCGTTGTACACCATGAGCAGCAACTCGGCTTTGCTTGCGGCGTAACGAAAGAGAGTGCCGCCGGCTACATCGGCGCGGTCGGCAATTTCTTGAGTTGTGACTGCGCTGTAGCCCTTTTCCGCGAACAGTTCGGCAGCGGCGTCGAAGATGCGTGTCTGCTTCTCGAGTTTGTTGCGTTCGCGACGGCCCAGCTCTTGGTCCGGCTTCGTCATCCCGCTCACCTCGTTCCATTTCGGATCACGCTCATAAATGAGTCTACTCCGAAATATCGGGAGGGTGGAGTCTCCTCCGTCACATCACCGCAGTCCGCTGACCCAACCGGCGAACACGTCTGAGAACACGTCCGCTTCGCACGCATGCGCCGATTCGGGATAGGCGCACTCTGGGTATCCGGCGACGACGGCGGCAAGTTCGACGTTGCAACACTGCGCCAAGAGGCCACGCAGGAGATCCGCAACCGACCAGCCCGCGACGGATACCGCAGGGATTCCCTCTTCGTCGTACACCTTCACCAGATCGGCGTGCCTCCAGGACAATTCCTCGGCCACCAGTGCATCAGGGTTGAAAGACATGGCGCGGTCGAGTGATCCGCGCAGAAGTGAGTGCGGATCGTCCTCGCCGCGAAGCCTGGTCGCGAGGTCCGCCGGCGCCTTCTGCATGACGAACATCCAAGGTTTGCCGTCGGGAAAGACTCCACCGAAGCCTGCCACGTTGAACGGTAAGTGGCTACTGAGAAAATCGGTCTCCACGTCGACGTGTTGATCGTCGCCCAGATGAATGAAGTGGCCGGAGGCAATCTCCTCGCCCATTGCCGGCTCAGCCCATGTGTTGTTCCACAGATCGGTCATCCGACTGCCTTCGGGAAAATCGAGAACCTCGAAGAGAAAACCCATGTCTCTACAACTCCCCGTCGAAGTGGGTGGTTACTCCACCGGTCAGTCGAGAAACCGTCTGCGCCGAGGTCGCGAGGACGACTCGGCTTGTCTCGAAGGTCATCTCGTCGCGTTCGGTGTCCTCCGATTCGGGATCCTCGGCGAGTGAGAAGTCGAGTTCCACCTCTCGATCGGTGCTGGAACAGACCGAGATCATCAGCCCGAGTCGTTCGTCGGTGAACGCCGGAAGCGATTTCTCGGGATGGAAGTCTGCGGCCGCGTGAAAGAAGAACGCCGCCAGCCGTTCGACGAATCCGTCGTCCGTATGTCGGCTGAGATACTGATTGAAGCGGTCGGGGCTGAGCAGTCCGACGTCGAAAACGAGTGTGGGCACGTCGGATTCGAAGACAGTGGCGGGAACCGCATGACTGCGAAGGAAGACTGCGGCGCCGCCGTACCCCGGCAACCTGAACCCATCACGCATCTGGTGTACTCCCGTCGCAGTGGTGTCCTGTCCACGCTAGGCCATTGCTCGGCCGCGTGCTGCCTACTCGAGTAGGCAGCTTGATGGAAGAATCACCGCCTATGACTGCTGTCCTGTACCCGCCCGTCGAGCCGTACGAGTCGGGGCTGTTGGAAGTGGCGGACGGTCAGAGTCTCTACTGGGAGACAGTCGGCAATCCGGCGGGCATTCCGGTTCTCTACCTACACGGCGGTCCTGGTTCGGGATGCACTGTCGGCGCCAGGCGTTTCTTCGATCCCGAAGTCTTTCGCGCAGTTCTGTTCGATCAGCGAGGCTGTGGGAGCAGTCTTCCGCTAGCGAGCAGTCCGGACGTCGATCTGACCGTGAACACCACGGCGCACATTGTGGAAGACATCGAGCGTCTTCGTGAGCATCTCGGTATCGAGCGATGGATCGTGACGGGACTTTCCTGGGGCGTGAGTTTGGGTCTGGTGTACGCGCAGGCGTTTCCCGCGCGGGTGCAAGCGATGGCCCTGGGCGCGATCACCGGCGGGACGAGGGTCGAAATCGAGTGGATCACCCGTGCCATGGGCCGGGTATTTCCGCGTGAATGGGAAGAGTTCGTGGCGCCGTTGCCGGTGGACGAGCGTGACGGAAACCTCCCCGCGGCGTACGCGCGACTGCTTGCCGATCCGGATCCTGTTGTGCGCGAGAATGCCGCGTTGCAGTGGTGCCGTTGGGAAGACGTGCACGTGTCGCTGATGCCGGGGTGGACTCCGAGTGTTCGATACCAGAATCCGGACTTCCGCCGGGTGATGACCAGGCTGGTCACGCATTACTGGGGTAACGACTGCTTCCTGGCGCCGAATCAGATCTTGGACGGAATGGACCGCCTCGCTGAGATTCCCGCGATTCTCGTGCACGGACGGTATGACATTTCCGGGCCACTCGACACTGCCTGGGCGATCCACCAGCGGTGGCCGGGTAGTCAGTTGGTGGTGCTCGACGACGCCGGGCATGGCGGTGGCGGATTCAACGAGGCAATCGTGGAAGCTCTGAATTCACTGGCTCATTCGATCTGATCGAGTGCCCCGGCGCGGGCCGCGGCGAGCGCGCCGGCAGCAGCACGATCGGCAACCGACTGGTCGACGGGTAGATCGGCGACCAGCAGGCGATAGTAGATGGGTGCGGCGACGGCCGCCAGAAGATCCGCGGCCGAGACCTTCTCGGAGATCTCCCCGCGCTCGACTGCTCGGCGAACGACGATGTCTGCCAGTTCGTAACGTGCGGAATAGAACTCGCGCTTGAGTCTCGCGACCTCGGGCGTGCGGACCGCATCGGAGAACAGTGCAGCCACCAACGCGCCGCCTGACTCGCTGGTCACCAGTGCGACTATCGATCTGGCCATCTCGCGCAGATCGGATTCGATGGAACCGGTATCCGGGATGGGAACGGTGGTTGCCGATACCTCGACGGCCGCGTCGGCCACCAGTTGGGACAGCGTGCTCCATCGCCGGTAGATCGTGGTCTTGTGGACTCCGGAGCGGGTGGCTATGTCCTCGATGGTCATCGCGGCGAATCCGCGTTCGGACAATTCGGCCGCCGTGGCTGCCAGGACGGCCTCGCGCACCCTGGCACTACGCCCTCCGGGCCGTTGTGGTGTCGAAGTCATGAGTCAACCTTATCGCAACAAGGTGTTGTGTTAGCTGGAGGCACGTGGTTCACTGAGCTAATGCAACTGATCGTTGCATTAGAGATGAATTGAGGGGTGTTTTCCCATGTCATACGAATTTCCTGTCGATCACCGAGGCCTCTTCGAAGAGCGCACAGGACAGTTTCTGAGCTTCGGGCTCCCCGTCTCGGATCTCGAGGAACTGCGCGCGTCCATCCACTCGACCTGGGCCGACGCGCCGGGTGGTTGGTCGTACGAGTGGTCGGCGTTGGCAGCAAAGTACTCCGCCGACGGCAATCATTCACTCGCGGCGATGATTTACGGAATCGCCAAGTTCCCCGTCCTGGCCAACGATTCGCGGCGCCGGGCCCTGCAGAATCAGGTGGACGAATACGTCAAGGCAGCACCGGGATTCGGGCTCGAGTTCGAGCGTCGAATCCTGTCCCTACCCTACCGATCCGGCGAGATCGAGCTACCGGTGCACATTCTCTCCGTGGACGGAAGGTACGAGGATGCACCCGTCCTGTTGCTCAGCGGCGGCGTCGACGGCTGGAAGATGGACATGCATCCGTTGGCCAGCGCGTTCGCGAAGAACGCCGGGGTGACGGTTGCCGCTTTCGATCAGCCGGGAACTGGTGAATCACCCGTTCCTCTCGATGCTTTCGGCGACGAGGTGCTCGACGGGCTCGTATCGACGGCTCGCGCTCTCGGCAATGGGCAGGTGGCGCACCTGGGAGTCTCCTTCGGTGGCAACTTCGCCGTGCGCTCGGGGTTGACCGGCGCCGTCGATGCGGTGATCAACATCGGCGCCCCGGTCAAGGGCGCGTTCGAGACCGCGAACGCCGAGCGCCTGGTCTACGGCATGGGTGACATCGTCGGAAACGCACTGGGTTTCGATGCGCCGGCAACCAAAGATGCACTGGTACAAGGTCTCCGTGCTTTCGATCGCAGTGCCTTGATGACCGCAGACGACGGCCGGACCCCGATGCTTGTGGTCAACGGGGCCGACGACGTTCACATTCCGCTCTCGGACACCACTCTCTTCGAGGAGCGCCCGAACACTCAGGTACACGTCATCCCGGATGCGGGGCACTGCGCAGTGACCAAGCTGCCCGAGTTGACGCCGATGATGATCGACTGGCTACGAGATGCCCTGTCAGGAACCGCTCCACGAACCGGTCGATGATCCGCCGCCGAAGCTGGCAAAACGATACGTCGCAAGAACGGCTTTGTGATCGGTCGGCCACGGCGTCGGTGAAGCGATGAAGTTGTCCTGGGAGTTCTCTTCCACTCTTTGGTTGTGCACGATCGTCTTTCGCGGGCCGATGATCCCGACGGATCCCAGCTTCAGGTCCGAAGCGCGATCGGCGAAGATGTAGTCGATCCGATCGCGTTCGTCTGCCTCGGGTGCCCAGGTGAGCTGTGAGGTGTCGACGTCGGGATTGTCGGACGGCCAGGTGAAGCCCGGGTGTGTGGCCGGGTTCGGGTACTTACTGCGGTAAGCGTCGACGAATCCGGCTTGGTCGAGCAGGCGGGTGGATTCCCAAGGAACGACTACACCGTTGTGGTCGAACAGATTTCGCGTGCCGTCGGTCCAATCCAGGGCCGACGGTTCGTTGAAATCGCCACCGAGGATGACGGATCTGCCCTTGGCCCGTTCTTTTGCGGCATCGTCGACGAACGTCGAAATTGCCTTGGGTCGTCCCGAATTGATGTTCACGCGCTGAACCGTCTCGGGGTCCGTGACCGGACCGGACGGCATCTTGTTCCAGCCGAACTCGGAGAACTCTCCGGGCTTGGGAACACCCGCGCCGTATCCGCGCGGTAGATACGTCGCGTAGGACGTGTAGGCCAGATGTGCCGAGTAAGCAGCGATTTGTTTGCCGTCGACCGTCACGACTGCCTTGATCATCGAGTTCAGGTCGGCTGTTTCCTCGATCGGAAACTTGGAGAGAATCCCCACGTCGGAGGACGCTGCTCCGTAGAAGGTGGTTCCTGATTTGGTCAGCATGTCGGCCAATGCAGTTGTCGCAGTGCCGGCTTCCGACAGGAGAACTATCGACGCCTGTGTCGAGATGATCATGTCGGCGATCAGCTGCAGGCCACCGTTGATCTTGGTTCCGCCGTGCCAGGTGTTGAGGGAGAGCACTTTGATCTCCTGCGCGGGGCTCGCCCCCGCGACGGAGGTATTGGCACCCAATGTAAATGCGCTCGCGGTGACTGTGCCCGCGGCTACCGCCATCGCCTTGACCATCTGGCGGCGCGTCAATCCATTCATCAAATCCCGGCTCTCGTTGTCGTGTGCTCGAACCCCCGGAAGATGATTACCATCGCTACCTAAACGGACAGTTAACCAATTGCAAAATGGCAGATTTCCGCAGAACGCCGTACGGGCAATAGTCTTCTGATCGTGGTACTCAGTGAGCGTTTCCCCGGTAACAAGACCTTCGCGAAGGTTCGTGTCCTGCCGCCGGTGGTGAAGCTGCTCCTCCTCTCGATGGTGCTGTTCAACATCGGGTTCTATCTGGTCGTCCCCTTTCTGGCGGTGCACCTTTCGGAGGACCTCGGATTTGCAGCCTGGATTGTCGGCCTCGTCCTCGGATTGCGGATGTTCAGTCAGCAGGGCATGTTCTTCATCGGTGGAAGCCTCGCCGACAGGTTCGGCAAGCGTCCGATCATCCTGCTGGGCATAGCCGTTCGTGTGGTCGGATTTCTGATGCTCGGTCTGGCAGAAAGCATGAGCGCCGTGATCGTCGGCGTGCTCCTGGTCGGCTTTGCTGCCGCGCTCTTCGCGCCCGCAGTGGAGTCGGCCAACGCGGAATACGGACGCGAACTCGAGTCCGCCGGAGTTATGCGTCGTACCGATTTGTTTGCAGTGGAACAGATGTGCAGCCGCCTGGGAACCGTGATCGGTCCGGCGCTGGGAGCTGCTCTGTTGATGTTTCCGTTCTCGTGGACGGCGTCGAGCGCCGCGTTGCTCTTCGCGATCATGTGGGTCGGGTTCTTCATCTGGTTCCCCCGACCGGGCGATGCCCACGACGGCCCGGTGTCGACCTATACGCTGCGCGACGTCTGGCGAAGTGTCTTGACCAACAACAACTTTCTGCTCTTCGCGACGCTGTGCAGTTTTCAGCTGGTTGCGTACAGCCAGCTGTACCTGATGCTTCCGGAACAGCTCGAGCGCGGAATCGGTTCGCAGTCGGCGCTGGGATGGTTCTACGTGGGCGCGGCGGTGTTGGTGATCGTCGGGCAGGGACCGACGGTCGCGGTTGCCCACCGCATCGGGCATCGGCGCGCGATCACCTTCGGGCTTGTGCTCATTTCGGTGTCGTTCCTGGTTCCGCTGGTCACCGGCGTCGACTCCGCAGCTTCGGCGTCGACGCAGATAGTCGGTCTGGCGGTGTGGATAGGGCTGCTGCACCTGGGACAGATGTTGATGGTGCCGCCGATGCGAGACACCATCGCGATCCTCGGTCGTGAAAGCAACCTCGGAGCGCACTTCGGCATGCTCAACACGATCGGCGGTCTGCTCGCGCTCCTGGGAACCGTGGGAGTCGGATTCGTGTACGACCTCGTCGACAACGGCCACGCAGCGCCGGCGTCACCATGGGTGATCGTTGCGCTCTGCGTGGCCGTGTCGGCTGTGGTGTTGTGGGTGTGGTCAGGCCGAACGAAAGTTATCGACCCGCGATCGTCTGATTGATCTTTGCGACGAAATCTTCCAGCACAAACGGAATGGTGAGCGGGTTCGGCATGGACACCGCGTCACTGACGATGGGGTCCAAGCTGATCAGGCCTCCGGTCTCGACCACGTTCAGATTGGTGAACGCCGGCTGCGACTCCATCTCGGCGCGAGCCTTCTCGTAGTTGTCGAAGAGCAGGTAGTCGCACTCGAGGAGGTCGTAGTTCTCGGCGGAGATCTCGTAGTTCAGCTTGCCCGCGAACCGGTCCTTCAGTGCGGCAGGCGCCGTGAACCCCAGTTGCGTGAGCAGCTGAGCGCGCGCAGCCTCGGGGCTGAACGCTCGAAGATTTCCATCGCTCCAGCGAATGACGAGAGCTGCTGTCTTGCCTTCGAACTGGGGGTTCTCCGCGCGGGTGCGAACGATGAGGTCTTCGACTTCCTGGACCTCCTGCTTTGCCTGCGCGGGAACGCCCACAGCGGTGCCGATACGGGTCGTGACTTCCTGCCAGGGCAGAACCCAATCCGTCTGATCGGCGGCGTGCAGCACCGTCGGCGCGATGGCGCTGAGCTGCTTGTACAGATCCTCGTCGATCGCGTTGTTGACGGCGATGATCAAGTCAGGCGCTGCCGCCACGATCGTTTCGATGTCGAAATCGGTGGTGGCGTTGGCCAATGGCGTCGGCTCCGCGCCCTGGACTGCAGAGTCGGCCCAGACGCCGATTCCGTCGTCGGTCGATCCCTTCCACACCGGGACCAGGACGGGCGTCAGCCCGAGGGAAAGCAAAACGTCTGCGTCGCCGATACCGACCGCTGCGATGCGGCTGGGTGCCTGCTCGATGGTGGTGGAGCCGAACTTGTGGTCGATCGTCACCGGGAAGGCGTTGGCCTCGGCGTGAGCACCTTCGGTGCCGGGAGTGGATTCGTCCTTCGCGCTGTCGCCGCAGGCAGCAAGGGCGAAACCTGCTGCTGTTGCGAAGGTGACGGACAGCATGGCACGGCGGCTCAACATAGGGTTCACGGCAACCTCGGGTTTCATGGTTATGGGACCCTAACCATAGTGGAGTTGCTGTGTCGGCAGTGTTTGTTAGTGTCCGCCCATGACGGCGGTTCTCGACTACACATCAGCAGGACCGTTCACCCGCATCGACGGGGTGGACATGCTCGCCCTCGAGTCGCTCTCCACCGACCCCGTGAAAATATGCCGGGTAGTGCCGTACCTGGTGGTCCAACCCACCGATGCTCAGTCGCTGAATCTGCCTGCCGACCGATTCGACGAAAACCAGATCCGGCCGGTAAGCGTTCTGCTCCAACGCCTGCTTGCGCTCGATCCGGCACCGGTGACCTCCGCCCGTGAACCGGACAAGCGGGTCGTCGGAACCTGTCGGCACTTTGCAGTTTCGAGTTGTGCGTTTCTGCGCTACCGCGGTTTTGCCGCCCGGGTCCGTTGTGGTTTTGCCACCTACTTTCAACCGGGACAGGGCGTGGACCACTGGATCACCGAGTACTGGGACGACGCGGGCAAGCGGTGGATCCGCATCGATTCCGAGATCCTCGGACAGAACGTCCTTCCTCACGCCCATGATCTGCAGCCGGGAGAATTCCTCAGTGGTGGTGAGGCGTGGCTGGCGTATCGACGCGGCGAGATCGACGCGTCCCAGTTCGGGGTGTACGGCACCGAGAACTGGGGGCCGGCCGAGATCCGCGGCAACGCTGTGAAGGACCTCGCCGCGATGAACAAGGTCGAAACTCTGCCGTGGGACGAGTGGGGTCGTATGACGGACGCCTACGACGGAAAGACAGGCGCCGACTACGACCTACTGTTGGACGATGTCGCCGCGGTGTGCGCCGCCGACGATCCCGTTGCCGTGCGAGCACTGTACGAGCACGATGACTTGCGCGTGCCGGACAAGCTGATTCGTTTCTGAGATGCTGGTGCGATGAATCCGGAGCATCGCCAACTCGATTACGGACTTCGATTCGACTGGGGGTTGCGCGGCGCCGAAGCGATTGCTGCCGGCGTCGATGTGGCAGTGGTGGTAGACGTTCTCTCGTTCACGACGACGCTGAGCGTTGCCGCCGACGCGGGAATCGACGTACTTCCCTTTTCCTGGAACGACGAGCGCGCGGTCGATTACGCGCGTGATGCCGATGCGGTCCTGGCGGTGAGGCGGAGCGTAGCCGCGGAGGGTCAGATCAGTCTGTCTCCCAAGACGATTCGCGAGACCGAGGCGCCAAGTCGGCTGGTGCTGCCGTCTCCGAACGGGTCGACTATCGCGTTTGCGTTGGCGTCCGAGGTTGCGGTGTGTGTCGGCGCTTCATTGAGGAACGCTTATGCCGTCGCGGATTGGATTGTGCACGAACATGGTCCGGGATCGCGGGTTGCGATAGTCGCATCCGGGGAGAAGTGGCCCGGTGGAGAGTTGCGCCCGGCGGTGGAGGATCTGTGGGGTGCCGGTGCGGTTGTCACGGCGTTGACCGCGACTGGTTGGGACGGCCACGTATCGCCCGAGGCTCGGATGGCGGCGGATGCGTGGGCGGCGGTGGCGGATTCGTACGAGGACCGCCTGCGGGACTGTGCCTCAGGACGTGAGTTGATCGCCATGGGGTTTCCACACGACGTCGCCATCGCCTCGGAACTCGACGACAGCGACACCGTACCCGTTCTCGAAGAACGTGTGTTTCGAGGTCAGCGCACCGGGCGTCGGTTGAACAAACTCCGCGCCCAGAGGTAGGAGAGGAAGGTGATGGCGACGCACCATCCGATCGCGAGTATCGCGTTGTTCCCGATAGCTTCGCCGAGAAGAAGTCCTCGAAGAGTCTCGATGATCGGAGTGAACGGCTGATACTCGGCAAACCATCGCAACACGGTCGGCATCGAGTCGGTGGGGACAAATCCGCTTCCCAGGAAAGGTAAGAGGATCAACACCATTGGAAGATTACTGGCCGTCTCGACGCTCTTGCTGACGAGGCCGAAGGCAACGGACAACCAGATCATCGCGATGGAGACCAGGACGAGGAGAGCAAACGCGGCGACCCACTCCACGAAGCCTGCAGTGGGCCGGAAGCCGACGGCTATCGCCACGGCGATGACTACAACGAGGCTCACGATCGTCTGAAGGAGACTGCCGAGAACGTGACCGGTCAGGACGGACGTGCGCGTGATCGCCATCGTGCGGAATCGTGCAATGATCCCCGCGGTCATATCGGTTGCGACGGAGATGGCAGTACCTTGTGCCGCTGATGCCACAGTCATCAGAATAATCGCCGGTGCAACGTAATTGACGTACTCGGCTCGGCCGCCACCGCCTGGGCCGAGGCCGTTCCCGAGCGTTCCGCCGAGCACGTAGACGAACAGCAGTAGGAAAACGACTGGCATTCCGACGAGCATCACCGTCATCGACGGATATCGAAGGATGTGTCGAATGCTGCGACGCAGCATGGTTTTCGAGTCCTGATAGGCAAGCGTCATGGTGGTCATCGCGCGTCGGTCCTTTCGGTGGCGGTCAGAGTCAGGAACACGTCGTCCAGATCGGGTGTGTGCACGGAGAGTTCCTTGACGTCGATCGAGTGAGCGTCGAGTTGGTCGAGAAGAGAGCGCAGCGAGCGGACACCCCCGTCGCTGGGGACCTGGAGGACATAGGCGGCATCGTCACGTGAAGATTCGTCGAAAACAGCAGCAGCAGAATCGAGCTGATCTCGGTCGAAGAAGTGAAGACGAATGTGGCCGCCGGGGATGTGCCGTTTGAGTTCCGCTGCCGTACCTTGGGCGACGATCCGTCCCTGATCGAGGACGGCGATGTGGTCGGCCAGTTGATCAGCTTCCTCGAGGTACTGGGTCGTGAGGAAGATGGTGACACCGCCCTCGACCAACTCCCGGATGATCTGCCACATGGTGCGTCGGCTCCGGGGGTCGAGGCCGGTGGTGGGCTCGTCCAGGAAGATGATCTCCGGTCGTCCGATCAACGTCATTGCCAGGTCGAGCCGTCGACGCATGCCGCCCGAGTAGGTCGACGCCAGCTTGTCCGCGGAGTCGATCAGATCGAACTTCTTCAGGAGTTCTTCAGTGCGCGTTCGACGTTCGTCCTTGCCGAGATGGTGCAGGTCGGCCATGAGGAGAAGGTTTTCCTCACCGGACAGATAGTCGTCGACCGCTGAGAACTGCCCGGTGACGCCGATGCGCGAACGCACCGCGTCGGGATCGTCGGAAGGGTTGCACCCGGCGATGCGGATGTTGCCGCCGTCTGCCGGAACGAGGGTCGAGAGAATTTCCACGATGGTGGTCTTGCCGGCGCCGTTGGGGCCGAGGAGCGCAAAGACGGTTCCGCGGTCGACGGAGATGTCGATTCCGTCCAGTACCGTCTTGTCGTCGTAGGCCTTCTTCAGGCCCGTCGCGGTGATGGCTGGTTTACGGGACATCAGCGTTCCTTTCGCTAGATCTTCTTGTTGGATTCTTCTCGGGGCTCCGAACGTCGAATGACGATGTCGCCGTAGCTGGTGTGCGCCCGGACGTCTACCCGGCGTTCGGTCGAAGCCGGTCCGTGCGTGGCATTCATCTGGTTGTCGACGCGACCGAAGGACGTGTGAGCGTCGAGTCGCGCGGCGGTTCCGGATCGAACACCGATATGGATTCGTCCGGCGGCCGTCTTTGCGGATACGACTCCACTCTCGATGGCCTCGAAGCGGATGTCGCCGTTGGCGGTTGCGGCGCTCGCATCGGATTCGGCGTGCTCCACGGCGACACTGCCGTTGGCGGTCTTCGCCTTCAGTGCGCCGGTGATCGTGCCGATGTTGATGTCGCCGTTGGAGTTCTTGACCTCCGCGTTGCCGTCGACGCGGCCGATGCGGATGCTTCCGGACCCGGTGCTCGTGTCGATGTCACCGGCCACGTGCTCGACGATGATCGCGCCGGCCCCGGTGCTGACGTTGAGCGGCCCGGTGGTTTCCAGTGTGCAATCGCCCGCGGAAACCTTCACCCGTGATCGTCCGAGAGTGCCTTCGCTACGGAGGCTGGCAACTGCAGCAGTGCCTTCGAGTTCCGAGCCGGAGGGAAGCTGAACGGAGATGTCCACAGATCCTGTCTTCCCGAAGATGCCGAGGCCGCGCTGTTTCGGAGTCTTGATCTGCAGCCGGCCACCTGCGAATTCGACGCGCGTTTGTTCGGCGACTCGAACGTCGACCTCGCGAGACGAGTTGCTGGGCAACACTTCCACGACAGTGTCGTTGCGGTTGCTCGCCGTGATCCGGATGTGTGCGACTGCCACGTCGAAGTTCAAGGTGATGGGGTCAGGTGTGCTGAATGTAGGCATGGTGATACTCCCGATGAGGTTGTCTCGGTTGATGAAAGAGGGTGGTGCGAAAGATGAAGCCGGTGTCAGTGCACCCAGCCGCTGAAGCTTTCGGAACCTTGGGACGTGCGCTGTCTCGGAGTGCTTCTGTTCGCGCCGCCTTCCAGAGCCGTTGCAGCCGAGCGAACCAGCCACGCGTTGACGGAGATCCCGGCTTCCCGGGCCGCCGCCTCGATCCGGTCTTTGAGGTCTTGCCCCAGCCGCAGGTTGATTCGAGTCATCGAGGCGTCGTCGGACTCCGTGACGGGGCGCGGTGCCGGAGTCGGTTCCTCTTCGACGAGGGCCGGAGCCGGTTCACTGATGGCTGGTGCCACCACGAATTCGGGTTCGCGACCCCGCAGGCGCAGGTCCACCGAACCCGGGGCGAGGTCACGCGTGATCTCGGCGGCTGCCGCAGACAATGCGTCGAGAAGGGTGAGTCGCACTGCTGATTCCAGCGGTGCGGTCAAACGATCGGCGAGTGCCTTTGCGTCTTCTCCGCCTGCTTCGGCCGCCACCGCGAGTTCGTGGCGAAGGTTGTCTACGTACGGTGTCAAGTCCATGGCATCACTATGGCACCACTTTGGTGCCACAGCAATAGTTTGGTGGCACATTCGTGTGAATTTGGTGAGAATTGCCAGGTCATCGGGGTGGCTGGCGATTCGGTTCGCGGCAGGCTGGCCCACTCGTAAGGGTGAGTCCTGCCGAATCGAACCGCCGACGCCGCATCGTGCTCTGGATTGCCGGGGTGCTCGGCGTCGTGATCGTGGTTGGGGTGGTGGTCGTCGCGGGCGCACCATCGCGGTACCTGCCCTGGGACACGGCTGAGTTCCCGGCGGTGGACGCGAGTGCGCTCACGTCTGATCAAGGTCGGGTGCTCGAGCTACTGCAATCCGAGCATGAGCAGGACCGTCCGGGCACCTTCTATTCCGACGGCATCGACGAAGAGTGGTGCGCCGACTTCGTCAGCTGGATCATGAGGGAAGCGGGTCGACCGTTGTCCAACCCGAACTCCGGAAGTTGGCGCATCCCGGGGGTGTACACCTTGCAGGAGTATTACCAAGGGATCGGCGCGTACGCCGAGAACGGCAGCGGGTACACCCCGAATGTGGGTGATGTGGTGATCTACGACAGTTCGAGATGGGTCGGTCAGCACACCAACATCGTTGTGGCAGTGGACGGCAACTCTGCGATCACGGTTGGCGGCAACGAGTTCGGCAAGGTGCGGGTTCATGATCTGGACTGGCAATCCGACTCTGCCGTCGTGGGATTCGGAAAACTTCACCCCTGATCGTTGCTCTTCGGAGACAAGGCGAACCACCGCGCCGACGCACGTGCCTCGTCGCCTGCGTCGATGTGCAGCGTGTTCGTGCCGGTTCGCACGCTCACCTGCTCACCTCTCTTGATGGGCTGGGTGTACTCGAGGATCGCGCGAAAGGGCCCGCTTCGTAATCTGTCGGGCAGTGCATCTTCCACGGGCTGCCAGTAGATTGCGTTGTTCACGTGATCGAAGGGGTCGAAATCGCTCGAGCGCAACGGGAACGGCGTATCCGCCGACGGCGTCGTGTCCGGGGTCGGGTCGATCCACCGACGCCAGTGAAGATGCTGGTCCACGGCCGTCGATGCCAGGGCAGCGGTGAACTTCTCACTGATGGATGCCGGCATTCCCGTCTTCGGGTCGATGTTGATCCAGAACGCCTCGGTTTCGATCAACCCGCCGCCATCGGATCTGATGCGAACTCGCATCGAACACCACTTGTTCGACAGGCCTGAACACCAGCGCTGCAGGTGAACTCGATCCGGCCAGACGACCGGTTCGAGTACATCGATCACCGTTCTTCGTACCATCCACAGCGGGTGTGTATCCATGGCGCCGCGGTCGACGAGATTGTCGAAGCCCGCGTCTTGGAGGTAGCGCGCGATCGCGTCGAGGCGCAGTTGTTTGTCGGTGTGGATGTCACCCGTACGCACCGGCCACGAGGCCTGGAAGATGCTTCCGGTTGTCGGTAGTTCGGCCATCGCTACGTGGTCGTCGACTTTTGTACGGTTCATCGGATGTGGGCTCCCGGTGTTCGCCTGGTTGGGTGGCTTCACGCTTGCGTTACCCGATGGTGGGATCTTGAACCATCGGAGTTCATCGTTTTCTGAATCCAGTTTTCGATGTACTGTCGCATGTATGGATATCGAGGGCGTAGATGTGGTGACCAACGTGGCGGTGCTTGCGAGGTTCGGGCATGCACTGTCCGACGAGACTCGGACGCGGATACTGCTCGAACTGAAGACCGCCCCGCGGTATCCGTCCGACCTCGCTGAAACACTGGCTGTGACCAGGCAGAAGCTGTCCAACCATCTGGCGTGCCTGCGCGGTTGCGGCTTGGTGGTGGCCGTCCCGGAAGGGCGCCGGACCAGATACGAACTCGCCGACGCACATATCGGTCAGGCTCTCGACGACCTACTCGGGGTCGTTCTCGCGGTGGATCCGTCGTACTGCCCGGACAGCGAATCAGAGGGGTGCTGCTGATGGTTGCGCCCGTTGACGGTGTCGGGCTCTCGACTGACCGGCGTGCGCTCTTGTCGAGAAGAATTCGCATCTTCGTGGCGATCACGATCAGCTACAACGTCGTCGAAGCGATCATCGCGCTGGCGGAGGGTACACGGGTGTCGTCCGCAGCACTGTTCGGTTTCGGCCTCGATTCGGTGATCGAAGTGTCCTCGGCGGCAGCGGTTGCCTGGCAGTTCTCGGCGCCGGATCCGACGAGCCGTGAGAAGACGGCACTGCGAGTGATCGCATTCTCGTTCTTCGGGCTCGCTGCGTACGTCTCGTTCGACGCGATTCGGTCGCTGTTCGGTCTGGGTGAAGCTCGGCACACGAGTGTCGGAATAGTATTGGCTGCAGTGAGTTTGGCGATCATGCCGGCTCTGTCCTATGCGCAACGCCGAGCAGGTCGGGAGTTGGGTTCGCTGTCGGCGGTCGCGGATTCGAAGCAGACGCTCCTCTGTACCTACCTTTCTGCGGTCTTGCTGGTCGGTTTGCTGCTCAACTCGCTGCTCGGCTGGTCGTGGGCGGACCCGATTGCTGCACTGGTCATCGCCGTCATCGCGGTGAAAGAAGGCATCAACGCGTGGAAGGGTGATCCGTGCTGCCCGGTTGTGGCTGTGCCCGAGAGCGGTGACGAGTGCGACTGCTGCTGAGTGAACACAGGTTTTGTCGAGTGAGCACTCGCTGCGGTGCGTCAGAGCGGGTGTTCACTCGATGAAAGGCGTGCCGACTTCTGCGCGGCCCTTGATGTGCGCGGCGCGTTGCTCGAGAAGGCGTCGCAGATTTCACGACTACGGTGTGTTGCACAGCGCCAGTCTGCCAACATTGGTTTGCGATCCCGGCAAGCGGGTACGGGTCGGTGACCTGCGGTTCATCCGCGACGGGTGATGTTTTCGCCTTCCAGCCCCTCGAGACTGAGTAAGGGAAGTGCATTCTGTCGAAAGGAACGCTGATGACTGCTCCACCGCGGGAACCCGCGAATCACCCTGTCCGGCAGGGTTTCGCGGTAGGTACGACGTTTGCAGCAGCAATCCTGCTGCTCACCGCAGGCATTGTCGCTCTGCTTCAGGGCATCGCGGCCGTTGCCGACAACAATCTGTTTGTCGTGGGTATCAACTACACGTACAAGTTCGACATCACGACGTGGGGTTGGATCCACATCATCTTGGGCATCATCGGGATCGTGGTGGCCCTCGGCCTCTTCACCGGTGCAGTGTGGGCCAGGGCGGCAGCAATCGTCATTGCGTCGCTCTCGATCATCGCCAACTTCTTGTGGATGCCGTATTACCCACTGTGGTCGATCCTGGTCATCGCGCTCGATGTCGTTGTGATCTGGGCGGTCGCGACCTGGGACAGGGACAGAGTCTAGGCACCGAACAACCCGAGAGCAGTTGGTCCCGACCGAGTCGACTCGGTCGGGACCATCGCTCGTGCGTGGGACATTTCGACAGGGTGTGGCTCGGATCAGTCTGGGAGTCGACGCATTTCGGCGACGGTCAGGCCGAGGGAATCGAGACGGGCCATGATGCTCCGCATAGCCGTGTGGTCCGCGACGGGTCCGTACAAACTGGTGAACCCGCCGGCCGCACTGGCGACACTGAGTTCGGGAAATGCGGCCTTGACGCGGTCCGACACTTCGCCGTCGATGAGGAATTGATACCGAGTGGGAGCATTCATCAGTATCCGCTCCATTTCGTAGGGCCATGAGGTTCGAGAAGACATCGCTCCGAGCCTCGAAATCGCATGTCGTCACGTGCAATCGGCGTCGCTGCCCGATCCAGGACTCCGCATCCGTGGGATCCAGTCTTACTCCCGTACGCGCTCGGGGCGTCATCCCCTACGGGTGAATGTCGTCGCGGGTCCGTTCATCCCTTTTGTGTGAGGCTCCGCAGAGTCGCCACCCCTAGTGTCGACCGGGAGAGAGAAGAGGTCGGCATGGGATCTGTCATCGGGGATCTGTTACCCCTCGCGGTCGGCGTTGCGGTATCGCCGATCCCGATCATCGCGGCAATCTTGATGTTGTTGTCCAAGCGTGCCGGCAGCACGAGCGTCGGGTTCGCGCTGGGCTGGATACTGGGAATCGTCGTCGCCACTGTGATCTTCGTGCTCCTGTCCAGCAAGCTCGGTGACTCCGAAGGTGATCCGTCAGCGACAGTGTCGTGGATCAAGCTGGCGTTGGGTGTATTGCTTCTTGCGTTCGGAGTGAAGCAATGGCGCGGACGCGGAGGAGAGCACGAAACCCCGAAGTGGATGCACGCCATCGATGACATGACCGCTGTCAAAGGCCTCGGCTTGGGCTTCGCTCTGGCTGCGATCAATCCGAAGAATCTGATGATGTGTATCGCGGCCGGAATCTCGATCGGATCCGCGACATTGGAATCCGGAGAAGTTGTTGTCGCCATTCTGGTTTTCACGATCATCGCGGCCTGCACAGTGTGCGTGCCCGTGATCGGCTACCTCGTTGCCGCGGAGCGACTGCGTGGTCCGCTGGCCAAGCTGAAGGTGTGGTTGCAGGACAACAACGCCACGGTGATGAGTGTGTTGATCCTGGTTATCGGTGTTGTTCTCATCGGCAAGGGCATCGGCGGTCTCTGACAACTGGAGGTAGTTATGGGATCGCTGCTACTGCAACAGATCCCGCTGGCGCTCGGGATCATCATGAGCCCGCTGGCGGTTGTCGCCGTTGTGGCCGTACTGTTTTCCGAACGAGCGCGTATCAACAGCATTGCGTACCTGATCGGGTGGTATCTCGGAATAGTTGTCGCGCTGGCCGGTTCGTACGTCATCTTGACCGCACTCCAGGTTCATCAGCGCACACACCCTCCGCTGTGGGTGCCCGTCATCCATCTCGTTCTCGGGGCAACTCTGCTGGCGGGTGCCTGGTTCGTCTACTCACGCAGTCGTCGCGGGGTTCAGGCGATGGCGGCTGCAGTTGCCCCTGGCGACGTTGTGGCTGCGGCCCCTCAGCTGCCGAAGATGCTGCAATCGGTTGAGCACTTCCAACCAATGCGATCCGGTGTGCTCGGTTTCGCGCTGTTCGTTCTCAACCCCATCGACATGTCGTGTGCCATCGCAGCAGCGATGAACCTTCGTCTCAGCACCGTGGCACCGACGTCGCAGATCGTCTCGGCCGTGATCTTCTCGCTGGTGTCCGTGACCTCGGTCGCGGTACCTGTTGCCCTCCTGCTGATCAAGAAGGACGAGGCAACCGAACCGCTGCTGAAGATCCGCACCTGGATAGCCACCAACACGCACTTGCTGAACGTCGGGCTCCTCGTCCTGATCGCGGCGATGCAGATCAGTAAAGGGGTGCAAGGACTATGAGTGCTCCGCACACGCGGACCTGGTGGGTCTTCGGGTCGTTGTCCGACTATCAACGCGCTTGGCTTCGCCCCGACATCATTGCGGGCCTTACGGTGTGGGCTGTCCTTGTTCCGGAAGCGCTCGCGTACGCCACCATCGCCGGAGTTCCGCCGGTGGTCGGGCTTTATGCTGCGGTTCCGTCATTGATTCTGTATGCAGCAGCCGGCAGTTCGCGCCATCTGATCGTCGGGCCGATGTCGGCGACCGCAGCGTTGTCCGCGGCGATGATCGCGCCATTGGCTTCAGGAAACGACGGCCGATTCATCGCGCTGTCGGCGGCATTGGCGATCGTGACCGGGCTCGTTGGATTGCTCGCAGGATTCATGCGCCTCGGATTCATCGCGTCCTTCATCTCCGAGCCGGTTCTCAAGGGATTCATCGTCGGTCTGGCGCTCACGATCATCATCGGTCAAGTACCCAAACTCCTGGGCGTGGACAAGGGTGAGGGAAACTTCTTCGTCCAGACGTGGACAGTGGTGAAGGAACTGGGTGAGGTCGACCTACCGACCGTGATCATCGGATTGCTCAGCCTGGCAATGGTCCTGGGCGTCAAGCGATGGCTTCCGCTCGTACCGGGTTCGCTTCTCGTCGTGCTGCTGGGCATTACCGCAGTAGCGTTGTTCGGCCTCGACGATCGTGGCATCGACATTGTCGGACACATCGACTCGGGCCTGCCGTCGATGGGCCTGCCGAACGGTGTGGGAGCTGAGGACTACCTCGACCTGGTCGGACCGGCGGTCGGCGTTCTGCTCATCGGTTTCGCCGAAGGTCTTGGCGCTGCAAAGACATACGCGGCCAAGGCCGGCTACACCATCGACGCCAATCGTGAACTGGCAGGACTGGGTGCGGCCAATCTCGGATCGGGTCTCTGCTCGGGAATGGTGGTCAACGGCAGCCTGTCGAAGACCGCCGTCAACGGAGGAGCGGGCGCCAAATCTCAGGTCAGCGGACTGGTGGTCGCGGCACTGACGCTGGTGACACTGCTGTTTCTCACCGGCCTGTTCGAGAAGTTGCCAGAGGCGACGCTCTCGGCTGTGGTCATCGCAGCAGTGATCGAACTGGTCGATTTCTCCTCTCTCGCAGCGCTGTACCGGGTGTGGACGAAGAGGTTGGGCAGTATCTACGGGCACGCTGCCCGGGCCGATTTCGCCGCGGCGATCGCGGCGATGTTCGGGGTTCTCCTCTTCGACACGTTGCCCGGTCTGATCATCGGAATCGCCGTCTCGATGTTGCTGCTCCTGTATCGAGTCTCCAAACCGCACGTGGCTGCTCTGGCCAAGGACGGCACGCGCTGGGTCGACATCAGTGGGCATCCTGATCTGAAGACACTCGACGGCGTCGTAGTGGTCAGGGTCGAAGCGGGGATGTTCTTCGCCAATGCCGATCACGTGCGTGATCAGATCACCGGTCTGGTGACCGCCGGCACCACCATGGTCGTTCTCGACGCCGAGACGTCACCGTTCATCGACGTCAGCGCTGCGCAGATGTTGGCTCAGCTTCGAGATTCGTTGGCACGCAGGAATGTGAGCTTTCGAGTGGCACGCGACATCGGGCAGTTCCGCGACGTTCTGTCCGGTGCCGACCAGGGCGCGCTGAAGGTCGACGTCTATCCGACCGTCTCGCAAGCGCTTGCAGGTCGAGACAACACCTCAGCGTGATGTCCGTAGCCAGATTCCCAGGGGACCGGAATCTTTGGCCACTGATCCGACGATCGACGACGCGACAACCACGATGGCCGAGAAGATGAACAGCCAGCCGATGACGGTGAACATCACGCCCAGAAGACCGAACTCGTCCTGCGACGTCTTTGTCATTCGGGGGAGGAAAAGAGTGCCGGCCACGTGCAGTCCGGTCAGGCCCGTCGCGGTGAGCAATCCTGACCCGACGCACATTCGAGTGGTCATGCGATTGGCCGTCAGCAGCATGGGCACGGCTGTCCACACGAGTGCCCACACGACGTAGACCGCTGTGAATTCCAGGACTCTGCCTACTCCCGGAACGCCATTCAGTTCA
>NZ_BAAILK010000035.1:466081-487639 GCF_054589475.1 Rhodococcus sp. no. 34 | reverse complement strand
CGGCACAGGGCCGCACCGACCACCGACGCGGCCACGACGCACACCACCGCGAACCACCGCCACGCCTGACGGAGTGTCGCCGTCGGCACGCTCCAGATCCGTCCGTACATCCGGCCGAGAGCGCGAGCGTAGGACGTGGAACTGATCAGCAGCATGAGCAAGCCGACAATCCCGAACGCTGCCGCGGTAGAGGTACTGGTCAATACGGTGTCGGGGAGTTGGACGCCGAGGTCGTCTTTGGCGGCATCAGCCAACGGCTTCAGCTTCTCCAAGGTCGACGCTGCAATCATGACCGGGAGCAATGACGTAAAGGCCTGGGCCGCCAAAGTCATGGCGCTGTCCACGAGCCCGACTTCGAAGACCCCGATGGTTGCATCGGTCGCCAACCGTCGACTGGGTGTACGTCTCGCCCACACGGTCAATCGATCGCGCGTATCGGAATACAGCTTCGGGGGCATGGAAGCAGTCTTGCTCAGATGAGTCCGCCGCGTCGCGCAGCCTTGAGCGCGTCGCGTCGGTTGCTCACTTCCAACTTGCGATAGATCCCGCGAAGATGCGTCTTGATGGTGTTGACGGAAAGGAACAGCGTGTCGGCAATGGACTCGGTGGTGTCTCCGGAAGCCAGTTCACGGAGCACGGTGTATTCGCCTGGCGTGAGGATCGGTGCACTCACCAATTCTTGTGGGCGAATGCGGCTACGTACCTGTTCGGCAAATGCTTCCTGATCGCCGAAATGTCCACTGAACTCGTCGAACACCGGCCGCAGGGATGCGCCGTAGTCGAGGAAGGGGCGTAGCAGGCTACCGGCTTCCGCGGCGCGCAGCGCTTTGTGGAGGGAGCGAAACGACTTGCGCTCGTGACCTGTTGCAGCGTGGATCCCGGCTTCGAGTGTCCAGGCGTAGACGTGATGTGCGAGCAACGGGATTTCGGAGGACCCGAGAGCTTCGGAAACTTCGACGAGTGCTTCCGCGAACTTGTTGGACGAGAAGGCGACGGCACCCCGCGCGAGATGTATCTCCGACGTTTCTCCGAATTGATCGGCTGCGTCACGCACGAGTCTCGCTGCCCATTCCACCTCGCCGACGGAAAGGCATGCGTGGACGACGGGTGGTAGAAGAGCCAAGGTCGCGAACGCGAAGGTACGTAATTCGATCACGCTGAGCATCGCGTCGCGGACATCGGCGGCGGTCGAGCGTCGGTCGGTCGAGCCGTCGAGACTGTGAAGGCCGAAGGTTACGACGGAGTGCCACCCGAACACCGGCGCGCTGGCGCCGAGAACGTCTGTGCTCCGGTAGTTTCCGATTGTCGGGATGCGGTACGGGAGTTCGCTCGAAGCGCAGAGATATGTGGCAAAGGCGGCCACCGACGCGGACAACTCGTACTCCGCAGTCGTCGTGATGCGATGTTCGACCGCGTAGTCGAGAGCGTAGACGGAGTGAGCCCTCATCGCCCCGATGTCTCCGCTGAGAGAAGCTACGTAGCCCAGTCCGGTCAGCGACTTCAAGACGAATCGCGCCCTGCCCCGTATTGTCCCGAGTGCGACGGCTTGAGTGTATTCGACAGTCGCCCTGTCGAACTCACGTCGCAGTAAGTGTGCCGTCGCCAATTCCATGTGTGCGTAGGCTTCGATGTCGGAGTGGGTGCTTTTCTGACGCCGCTCCAGACGTGCCGCCAGCGGCCCGTTGTCGGAAGTCGCCGTAACGCAGGAGATTTCCAGGCTCATCGCCAGGAACAATGGATCTTCTGCAATCGGTGGATGAGTTGCCTCGAGAAGATCGAGGCACGTGGTCGCCGAGGTCACGTCACCGGAATGGAGGGCGGCCGCCGCCAGCACGAGTCGGGTGATCGGGGATTCCGAGACCTGCGTCGACACGGATTCGAGGACTCGCACGACGTCCCCGCAGTGCCCGTCGAGTACGAGGCCCAGCCCGCAGCGTTCGAGAAACGCGAGAATGCGGCATGGGTCTCCGATCGACACCTCGAGTTCGAGCGCCTCGAGTTCGAAGTGATTGCTTTCGAACCAGGTTGCTGCTCGCAGGTGTACGCGGTTTCTCTCGACGTGATCGACGCGACGGAACTCTGCCCGAAGGTGCTCGCGCAAGAGAGGGTGATAGCTGAACCACGTTGTGTGGTCGGCGGAATCGGTACGGGTCACGGGGAAGTTGAACTGAATCAGCGAGTCGATCTCGGATCGAGCGTTCGAGTCCGTCAGAGTTTCCGCCAGTTGGGCGGAGAAAGAATCGACCACCGATGTTCGCAACATGAACGAGGTGACATGTTCGGGCAAGGACGTCAGTACCTCGTCGACGAGAAAGTCGGCGATCGGGCGGGGTGTGTGCGTGAACTCGTCCAGTGCATCGCCGATGTCACTGCGGCCGGCCAGAAACGCGGCGGTCAGGCGAACGACGGCGCCCCACCCCTTGGTGAAGTTCTCGACGATTGCGAGTTCGTCGTCGCGCAGCGTGATGTCGTACTCGCCGAATATCGCGGTGATCTCGGAGCGATCGAAAGCGAGATCGGTGGATGCAAAGCGGGTGAGTCGGCCGTCGAGAGCCAGACGATGCCACGTGAGCGGTGGTTCGTAGCGGGCGGCAACGATAATCGACAGGTTGCCCGGGGTCTGTGTGAGTATCCGATCGAGGAGACCGATCGACATCGGATCGTGGAGGGTGTGAACGTCGTCGAGGATCAACGTTGTTCGGCGCTCGTGCGTTTCGAGGGTTTCCGCAAAGTGCGCGAGCCACTGCTCGACGGGCGGCCTGGATCCGGTCTGCACGGGGAGCCTCTGGCCGGCCGCATCGACGGAGGTCGCGATCGCCTCGGCGAGGGATTCACACAGTATCGACACGTTGTTGTCGCGCTCGGCCAACGTCAGCCAGGCCAGCGCAACATCAGGGGAGGCTCGAGAATATTCGCGAGCCCAATCGGCCAGAAGTAGGGTCTTCCCCGCACCGGCCGGAGCCGAGAGCAACCCGACAGGCCCGGGGCCTGAGCCTTTGGTGGCAGTGGATGCGGTGAGTTTGTGGTGCAGGCGCGGACGCGCGACCAGTCCTTTCACGGCAGTTGGCGGGTGAAAACGACCGTTGAGTGCGGCGCCTGGCACGTGCGCTTGCCCGACGCGGTGAGACGCGTCGAGCGTTACTGCAGCGGCATCACGAAATGGGATGCTCATCCGACTCCTGTTCGACTGGCTGCACTGGACGTGACCGCTGGATCGAAATTTTGAACGAGTTAGATGATGTGAAACTACCCAATTCGGACACCAAATAAGCGTCCAAGTCGAATATTCGGACCAAAGTCCCTGATTTAGCGAGTTTTGAGTTCGATCTCCACGAAGACAGCTTCCGCGCCCGACACGTTGGTGACGTCGTGTACCGTGCCGGCAGTTCCTTGGTATGGCTGACCAGGAGTTTGAGTCATCTCGCGGGTGGAACCATCGGCAGCGGACACGACGAATCGGCCGCCGGTGATCGGTACGACGATGTAGTCGTACTCATGTCGATGGCGGCCGGTGGCGATGCCGTCGTTCGGAAAGCGCCACGACGTGACGCGCACGCGATCGTCGTCGAGGCTGATGGTCGGCTCTGCTGCGCTCATGTGCTCTACTGCTCCTTCGGTGTGACGCCATGCAGAAGTATGTCCGGCATTCGTTCGACGAGGGGTGCGGATTCGTCCTCGGGCATCAGCATTCTCAGTACCATCGTGCCGCCGACGATGAAGAGCATCGTCGCCTGAGCGTCCCGCATCGCGTCGGCATCACCACCGCCCTGGTTCAGCATCTCTGCGAGCATGGCGATGCCGGGGCCACCGAACTCCGACCACAATGTCGACGGCAGGTCGCCGCGCTCTGCGAATGCGGAAAGCAGACCGGGCAGTGCGGCCTTCACCTCGGGTTTTGCAAAGAGTTCCAGGGTGTAGTTACACGAGGCCCGTACCCATTCGTCGGGGTCGGTGGCGTCTGCGACGGGCGGAGACTCGTCGACCCAGCCGAAGACTGCTTCGAAAACCAGGTGAGTCTTGGACGGCCATCGACGGTACAGGGCGGGCTTGCCGACGCCGGCGCGCTCCGAGATCGCCACCATCGTCGTCTTGTCCCAGCCGACCTCGGCGAGCAACTCGCGTGCTGCGGCCAGGGCTGAATCACCGATGGCGGGATCGCGGGGCCTCCCGCGTAGCCGTTCGGTGTCCTCGTCTGGGGTGACGTTGTCTGGGGTGACTTCTTCGAAATCCATTGTGAATAGCGTAACGCAGTGTTACGTTTCTCCATATTCGTAACACGGCGTTACGTTATCCCTTGGGTGCCCTGTGGAGGTGCGCGTCATGACTCAATTGCTCGAAGATTCGACCGTGGTAATTTCCGGCGTCGGAACCGGACTGGGGCGTGAAATCGCTTTGGCTGCAGTCCGTGACGGGGCCAACGTAGTACTCGGCGCTAGAACCGAAGAGAATCTGAAGTCGGTCTGCGAGGAGATCGATCCGACCGGCGCTCACGTCGTCTATTCGGTGACGGACATCGCCGATCCGGAGTCGTGCTCGCGCTTGATCGACACTGCCACCGAACGTTTCGGCCGGGTGGATGCGCTGGTCAACGTCGCGGCCAAGGAGGACGTGTTCGGTGGGCTCGAAGGGGCTGATCTGAGTGCCTGGAAGGCCATGTTGGATGTCAACGTCATCGGAACTCTCACTTTGACGCAGGCGGCGTTGCCGGAATTGAAGAAGCGCGGCGGCTCTGTCGTCCTGATCGGGTCGCAGGCCATGTTTCATCCGCAGTTGCCCCAATCGGCATACGCGACGTCCAAGGGTGCGCTGTACGCAGCGATGTGGTCGCTGGCAAAAGAACTGGGACAGTATCGAATCCGTGTCAACACCGTAGTTCCCACGTGGATGTGGGGACCGCCGGTACAGCTCTACGTGGGCCTCGCGGCGGCCGACCGTCGGGTCCCAGAGGAAGACATCATCGCCGAGATCAGCAAGAACATGCCGCTCGGTGAAATCCCGGCAGACGACGACGTAGCGGATGCCGTGGTCTTCTTCGCGTCCAATCGCGCGCGAATGTTGACCGGGCAGACGCTGTTCGTCAACGGCGGCGAGTTCTTCCGCTGATCGTCGATACACCATCTGTTGACTCTGCTCTGGAAAGGACTGTACTGCAATGAAACACAAGGTCATCGTATGGGGAACGGGCGTCGTGGGGAAGTTGGTCATCCGCGAACTGCTCGATCATCCCGAATTCGAACTGGTCGGCGTGATCGTGCACAACCCGGAGAAGGACGGCGCCGACGTAGGCACACTCATCGGAGTCGAGCCGGTGGGGTTGGCCGCCACGATCGACAGTGAGGCAGCACTCGCCGTCGATGCCGATGCGGTTGCATACTTCGGTCCGACTGCGGAATTCGCCGTCGAGAACATCGCGAACATGTCGCGCTCCCTGCTGTCGGGCAAGCACGTCGTGTCGACGTCGATGACGCCGTTGGTCTACCCGCAGGTGTGCCCGAAAGAAATGCTGGAGGACCTCGAAAAGGCTTGTCGTGAAAGCGGAAAGTCGTGCTTCACCACGGGGATCGATCCTGGATTTGCCAACGATCTCTTCCCGATGACGCTCATGGGTGTCTGTGGCCGGGTGGACAGCGTCCGTGTACAGGAACTGCTGGACTACGCGAACTACGCCGGCGACTACAGCTCCACCATGGGAATCGGCGTGTCGGTCGATACGCCGGCGGTACTCGAAATTCCCGAGGTGCTGATCTTCGCGTGGGGTCACACCATTCCGATGATCGCCGACGCAGTCGGAGTCAAGTTGGACCGCATAGACACCGTGTACGAGAAGTGGGCGGCCACCGAGCCGATCACATATCCGTTCGGTGTCATCGAACCCGGTCAATGTGCCGCAGTGCGATTCGAGATCCGCGGTTGGGTGGGAGATGAGGCGAAGATCGTGATCGAGCACGTCAACCGCATCACCAACGACGCGGCAACACACTGGCCTAGAGCAACTTCCGTGGAGAACGACGTCTACCGCGTGATCATCAAAGGCAGTCCGGACATCACGCAGGAGACCGCGTTCCGTGGGGCGCTCGACGGTGATCCGATCACCGGAGGTTGCCTGGCGACGGGAATGCGAGCGATCAACGCCATTCCGATGCTCGACGACATCGAAGCCGGGCTCGTTTCAGCGCTGGATCTTCCCCTCATCGCCGGGCGAGGCACCATCCGATCATGAAGGTGCTCTTGACGGGAGCCTTCGGGAACATCGGTTCGCACGTTCTGACGGAGCTCGTGCGCAGGGGTCACGACGTTCGTTGTCTTGCGCTGGCAACTCCCGAGGATCGCAAGCGGGCGAGCGCCTTTCACGGGATCGAGACGATCTGGGGCGACATTCGTGACTACCAGACCGTCGAGGCCGCGGTGGCAGGGGTAGATGTCGTAGTTCACTTGGCCGCAGTCATTCCGCCTGTCAGTGAACTCGACGTTGCGGGTGCGGTGAAGGTCAATGTCGAGGGAACTCGTAACGTTGTCGCGGCAGCGCTGGCGCAGAGCGGTCCACCGAAAGTTCTCTTTGCGTCGACATTCGATGTTCACGGTCGAACGATGCATCGGAAACCGCCTCGTAGAGTGGATGATCCACTCGAGGCGACGGATGGTTACACCGCCCAGAAGATCGAAGCCGAACGCATAGTGCGAGAGTCCGGTCTGACGTGGTTCATCCCGCGGTTCGCCGACGTTCCGATCATCGGTGCACGTGGGGCCGATCCCATCATGTTCGAGATCGGCTTGGACAACAGGATCGAGGTGCTGCACCCAGATGATGCGGCCGTCGCTCTCGCCAACGCACTGGAGACGCCGCAGGTGTGGGGCCGGGTGCTGTTTGTCGGTGGTGGTGAGTCATGTCAGGTGACCTACCGCGACTATCTGGCGAGGATGCTGCGCGCCATGGGGTTGGAACCGTTGCCCGAGAGAGCCTTCAGCGGCAAGGAGTACGTGACCGACTGGGTGGACACCGAAGAGAGCCCGCGGTTGTTGCGGTATCAAAGCCGTAGCTTCGACGACATCACCGCCGACATCGCAGCCACGCTCGGCTGGAAACGGTGGATCATTCCGGCGATCAAACCGGTGGTGAGACGGTCGATGTTGAAGATGTCGCCCTATCTGTGATTCTCGGGCCATTCGGTCGCCTGTGGAAGACTGGTTCCATGAAGCGGATGTCGAGAGCTGTCCTCGCAGGCGGAATAATCGCAGCGTCGGTGACCGGGGCCCTGGCGGGTTGCAGTTCTTCCGACACCTCGGTGGCGCCGACCACCGCGTCGTCGTCAGCGACGTCACCGCCTGCAGAGGTAAAACCACCATCGACGCCGGAATCCGAACGGGCACTCTTCGATGCGGTGGACCGCAATGATCCGGCAGCGATCACCGCGGCCCTGGCTTCGGGCGCGAACATCGAAGCTCGCGGCGAGGGCGAACGGACTCCACTCGTCGAGGCCACCAAGAACGACGCTGTCGCCGCGGCTTCTACGTTGATTCTTGCCGGAGCAGACGTGAACGCGAAGGATTCCATGCAGGATTCGGCCTTCCTGTATTCCGGAGCCGAGGGTTTGAACGAGATTCTGGCGCTCACGCTCGCCCACGGCGCGGACGTCGACAGCGTGAACCGTTACGGCGGTACGGCGCTGATTCCCGCGAGTGAACACGCGCATGTCGAGAGCGTCCGGATGCTGATCGCTGCCGGGGTTCCGGTCAATCACGTCAACGATCCCGGGTGGACGGCGCTACTCGAAGCCGTTGTGTACGGCGATGGTTCGGCGCGCTATATCGACGTGATCACTCAGCTTCTCGACGCGGGGGCAGATCCCTCGATCCGGGATGCATCGGGGAAGACCGCGTTGGACAATGCCGAAAGTCGTGGTCAGTCGGACGTTGTGGCGCTGCTTCAATCGCGGAGCTGACGCCAACGAGTCGGGCTCAGCCCGTAGGCCTGTCGAAAGCGTCGGCTGAAGTGTCCGGCGTCGACAAACCCCGCCCGGTGCGCAACGGTCGCGATCGGCAGATCGACGGTAGCGGGTCGAGCCAGTTCGTCCCGAGCCTTCTGCAGGCGCTGGGTGATGATCCACTGTTCGATCCGAAAGCCGTTGTCCGAGCAGATCTTGTACAGCTGTCGCAGTGAGATGTTGTGGGCGTGAGCAATTCGTGCGGGATTCAGTGTCGGATCGTGAAGGTGTTCACGGATGTATCGACGGATCGAAGTCATGGCAAGGGCCGATCTCGGAGCGGATGCGTCAGGATTCGCATGTGCGATCGAAGCGACCAAAGCACGTGCGAGTTCGATCGAGGCCTCGCCCAATTGTTCGGCGGCAGGATCGGTCTCCAACAGAGCGGCGCTGCGGAACAATTCACGAACGTGCGCGATCATCACGGGGTACAGATTGCTGTGATGAGGCCGGGTAGCTGCGTCCCGCACGGTGTCGATCGGCAGTCCCAGCCGATCCATCGGAACGTAGAGGCACTGGGAAGCGCCCGTTCCCGGCCAGGAGAAATCGTAGGTCGACGTCAGGTCCGTCATCAACAGCTCACCGGCGGGCACTCTGCGTTGTTCGTCGTGCTGATCTAGATGGCCGATCCCGATCTCCTGCAGGGCAATCGCAAGGACGGGCATCGACGCGGACCGGACGTGACGTGGTGTTCGGGTCAACCGCATACCGGTCGACTCGGAGCGGAACAGTGATGCTGCACCGAGGTTCCACACGTTCATTCTCGCGCTCACCCGTTCCGGGTTCTCCAAGTGGATTGCACACGGGACCGAGGCACGACCCATCGCGTCGACAAAGGCGTCCGCGCGTTGGTCAGGCTCCAACACGGAAGTATCCAGGAGCAAAGCCATGCAGCCCTGATACCCCGCGATGCGGACGCTCAACCAGAAGTTGTGCAGTGTGAGCTCAAAAGTCTGCACGGACAGTCACGTCCGTCGCAGCAGGTATTTCTAGGATCGAAACGGGCGTGTCCCGGCCTACCGCAGTTTCTCGCTTTTCGACGAGAGTGAAGGAAACGCATGAAGATCTCACGTGTATTCACCGCAGTTCTGGCGTTACTCATGACAGTCGCGGCTGGAGTGATCTTCGGCTCCGGCGCTGCGGTGGCGAGCCCCAAGCCAACCGTCGTTCTCGTCCACGGCGCTTTTGCCGACGCGACCAGTTGGGACGGCGTTGCCGCCGACCTACGTTCGCGTGGCTATCGCGTCGTGGCGCCGGACAATCCTCTACGCGGGCCCGCTTACGACGCGTCCGTGATCGAGAAGACGGTTGCGGACATCGACGGACCTGTCGTGCTCGTCGGACACTCGTACGGCGGCGCGGTGATCACCAATGTTCACGACCCGAAGGTGCAGTCGTTGGTGTACATCGCGGCGTTTGCTCCGGTTCAGGGTGAGCCGGTGCAGATCACGATCGATCCCATCAGGTTTCCTGGCAGCCAATTGCTTCCTCCGGCTCTGGGATTGAAGATCGTCGACGATCCTCACGCGATCGGCGGGAAGAACGTCGACGGCTACGTCACGGACGAGTATTTCCATTCCGTCTTCGCTCAGGATGTTTCCGACGAGACAGCGGCAACGATGTTGGCGCATCAGAAGTCTGCGGCTTTGTGGGCGAACCTCGAGCTCGGCGGGCCACCGTCGTGGGCGAACACACCGAGCTGGTATCTGGTTGCCGGTGAGGATCGCGTGATCCCCGCATCGGCGCAGCGGTTCATGGCAAACCGGATGGGCGCGAACACCAGCGAACTCCCGACCTCGCACGCATCGCTGGTCTCACAGCCAGGGGCAGTGGCAGACGTGATCGTGGCGGCCGCTCACGGGTGAGTGTGCGACCGCCACGAAAGTAGAACAGGGTCAGGCGGAAACGATTACCGAGGAGCCGTGTCCGAACAGACCTTGGTTGGCGCTGATACCGATGCGGGCGCCTTCGACCTGACGGCCTTCGGCTTGTCCACGAAGCTGCCAAGTGAGCTCGCACACCTGCGCAAGTGCCTGTGCGGGAACGGCTTCGCCGAAGCACGCGAGACCACCGGACGGATTGACCGGGATGCGGCCTCCGATACTGGTGTCACCCGCACGCAGGAGGTGCTCGGCCTCGCCCCGCTTGCAGAGGGCAAGGTCTTCGATCCAGTCCAGTTCCACGGAGGTAGCGAGGTCGTAGACTTCGGCGACGTCGACGTCCTCGGGAGAGATCCCGGCTTCTTCGTATGCGGCGTAGCCGATGGATTCCTTGAACGTGCGCTCCGGAGCGGGAACGGCGGAGCTGGAATCGGTGGAGAAGTTCGGCATGTCCATGATCGTCTGGGGGAACGTCGGCGTGACCGTCGAAATAGCCTTGATGCGAACAGGTTCCGCGATGCCCATCTTGCGGGCGTATTCCATCGACGTCAGCAAGATTGCGGCGCCGCCGTCGGACGTCGCGCAGATGTCGAGCAGGTGAAGGGGATTGGACACCACGGGGGAGGCCAACACGTTCTCGACGGTGACTTCCTTGCGGTAGCGCGCATTCGGATTGCTCAGCCCGTGCCTGGCGTTCTTGACCTTCACGTTGGCGAAATCCTCCGCGGTGGCGCCGTAGAGGTCGATGCGACGACGCGCGTTGAGCGCGAAGTACGCCGGGTTGGTCATACCCATGAGGCGGAAGCGCAGCCAGTCCGGGTCGTCCCAACGCTCACCGGCGACGGGAGCGAGGAAGCCCTTCGGCGTGGTGTCGGCGCCGACGACCAGGGCAACTTCGCTGAGGCCGGCCAGGATTCGTGCGCGAGCGGTGTCGAGTGCCTGGGCTCCCGTCGCACACGCGGCGTACGACGTGGCGACGCGAGCGCCGTTCCAGCCGAGTGCCTGCGCGAAGGTGGCTCCGGCGACGTATCCGCCGTACCCGTTGCGGACGGTCTCGCCACCGACGATGAAGTCGACATCCTGCCAATTCACACCCGAATCGGCGAGCGCGGCGCGAGCGGCCGCAACGCCGTATTTCACGAACGACTGCCCCCACTTGCCCCAGGGGTGCATACCGACACCGAGTACTGCGACGTCCTTGCTCATGACTGCGACTCCTGATCGGCGGCGACAGGCTTCCAGCGCCACGTCGTACGTACTCCGGTTTCGTCCGTGTACAGCGGCTCGACAACCAATTCGACGGTATTGCCGACCTTGAGATCGTCGACGCCGAATCCGTCGGCCACCTGGCCGAGGATGACGATGCCCTCGGGCAGTTCGACTGCTGCGAGAGCAAAAGGCTCGTACGGATCCGAGCGCGGGATGTACGGCGGCGGGGGCTGGTACTGCGCGTCGGTGTACGACCAGACAGTGCCGCGGCGGGAGAGTTCCACGTCGTCGAACTCCTCGCTGAAGCAGCTCGGGTTCTTGCAGAACGTCGCCTCACGAGGGAAGGAAATGGTGCCGCAGGATTGGCACTTCGTGCCGATCAGAGCAGGTTCGTCGCCGGTGGTGAACCAACCCTCTACTGCAGGTGTCACACTCCCGTTCGGCGCCGGCGTTGCAGTCTCGCTCATGCAATCCTCATCTGGTTGGCGAGCCTGATCCGGGGGATCGTGGGCCCGCTGTGCCGCTTACTGGAACAGGTTGCAGTATTACACGATTTCGGCCGCTGACGGGCAAAAATTTTCGCTGAGTGGGACGCTGCCGGAACGCAGACGGCCCCGCCGGGCAGACGAGTCTGCAGGCGGGGCCGTGTGCGTGAAAGTAGCTGTTTACCTGTAGCGGATCAGCGAGCGCGAACGGGTCGACCGAATCGACGCGCCGGTTTCACCCGGGCCGCAGCGTCGAGGATGGAGGTGATCTCGACCTGATCCAGAACCTTTTCGCGGACACGGTCGTGCGCAGCGCCGCGTTCCAGTTCCGCCTTGTCGATGGCGTGCCAGCCCTCGCGGTCGACGACGTCGGACTGTCGCGCCCGGACCAGACGATCGACTGCGGAGTCGTCGGCGACCGGGTTGGTCAGGCGTCCGTCGTTGAAGTCGTCGACCAGCATCCTGATCGTTTCCTGCGCGCAGGACTTGTTGGTGCCGATGAACCCACTCGGTCCGCGCTTGATCCAACCGGTCGCGTAGACCCCGGTGGCGGGATCACCGTTCGGAGCTTCGAGGACTCGCCCGTTCTCGTTCGGAATGACCGACGCACGCTCGTCGAACGGGACGCCGGGGATGGGCACTCCGCGGTAGCCGATCGAGGTGAGGACCAAGCCGGTATCGATGGTCTCGGTATCGCCGGTTGCTTCGATCTGCACGGTTCCGTTGGCGTCGACAAGAGCGTTGCGCGCGAACTCGATTCCGCTGACCTGATCGTCGCCGGTGATCGAGGTCGGCGTGAGCAGGTAGCGCAACGTGATGCGCTTGTTGCCGACGTCGACGTGATCGCGGTTCTTCAGGGCTTCGAGGAGACGCAACTTCTGCTCGACGGCATGCGGGAGTTCGCCGCGTTTTGCCAGTTCTTCGGTGGCCGAGTCGAGAACCATGTCGTCGGGTCCGACAGAGAGTTCGATGTCCGGCAGTGCCATCAGGCCGGTGAACTCGGGGACCGTGAACGCGGACTGCGCGATTCCGCGTCGACCCACGATGACAACTTCTTCGACGCGACTCTTCCGCAGAGCGGCGAGTGCGTGAGCGGAGATGTCGGTACCGGCCAACTTCTCGGGATCGGCCGTCAGAATGCGAGCGACGTCGAGCGCGACATTTCCGTTTCCGATGATGACCGCGCGGCGATGTGAAAGGTCGAAGACGTCGTCGGCGTGATCGGGGTGGCCGTTGTACCAGGCTACGAAGTCGGTGGCCGAGGCCGTGCCAGGCAGATCAGCGCCCGGAATGCCGAGACCACGGTCGGACGAAGCGCCGACTGCGTAGAGCACCGCATGGTGATTTTCGAGCAGTTCGCTGTGCGAGATGTGCTTGCCGATCTCGACGTTGAGGTAGAACTCGAAACCCTTTTGTGCGGCGATCTTGTCGAACAAGCGAGTGACCTGCTTGGTCTTCTGATGGTCCGGAGCAACGCCGGCGCGAACCAAGCCGTAAGGCACAGGAAGGCGATCGAAGACGTTGACCTGCACGTCAGGCTGAGTCAGCAACTCGTCCGCGGCGTACATCGCCGACGGTCCGGAACCGACGATCGCAACGCGCAACGGCGGTCGGCCCTTGTCGACGTGGGCTGCCGGGATGACCTTGGCGAGAAGCGGCCTGGGTCGCTCTTCCTTGTAGAAGTCCGCATTGATGGACAGGAAGACTCGCTGCGGGTCGGTCAGCTTCGACTCGGGGACGATGGCGTCGACCGGGCAGGCCGAGACGCATGCGCCACAGTCGACGCAGGCCTGCGGATCGATGTGCAGCATCTCGGCGGTGAGGAAGTCCGGCTCGTCCGGCGTCGGATGGATGCAGTTGACCGGGCAGGCGTAGACGCACGAGGCGTCGCTGCAACAGGACTGCGTGACTACGTGTGGCATGGCGCTATGAGTCCGATCTCGACTGTCCGGGAGCTACGCGGCGGCGTTGTGCGAGCTGCGGTGAGGTTCGCTACGGAAGCGTGATGCGCGGCCGTCCATCTTGCAGGCCTTCCACACCAGGCGCGAGGCACGGTTCATCAGGCCGGTGTCGGTGGCCAGCATGCGGACGTCACCGAAGTAGTTGCGCAGGGTCTGGCGCGACTCGGGCAGATCCCAGAACAGGTCCTTCTTCACGGACTTCGGGATGTCGAACTGCTTCCAGAAGGACTTCGGCGGGATGACGATGGCGTCACAGAGAATGCGCATGACGATCGGGAACAGCAGCGAGAGGACGAACCGGTTCGGGCGTGACATCAGCGGGATGCGACGGCTCAGAAGCTTGTGCGCGAACGAGATATGACGCGCTTCCTCGGCTACGTGGATGGCCATGACCGACTGCATGATCGGGTGGATCTGGCCGCCGGCGCGCAGGATGCTCTTCTGAATGTGGTCGATCGGCTCTTCACCGGCGAGGACACCGACGAAGAACAGTTCGGGGAACGGACCCGCAGCGAGGGGGATGAAGGGTGCAAGCATCTTCATCGGACGGCTCATCCCGGGAGCGTCGGCACCGATGCGGTTGACCATCTCCTGGAACATCATCGTGTGGTTGCACTCTTCGACCGACTCGTGCGTGCAGTAGCGCGCCTCGGCCGAATCGTTGGGTAGTGAGAAGACGTACTGCATCATGCCGCGGATCAGAATGTTCTCGAACTGGAGACCGACCTTCGCGACATTGGCCTGGCGCCACATGCCGATTTCGATCTGCCTGGCCTCGGACTGCGACTGGTACCACGGGTGTGCACCCAGCGGGTCAGTCTCGGCCGGGAGGATCCAGCGGCGATCGTTCGGGACGACGGCAAACTCGGGGGAGTCCCAGTCGATGTCGAGGTACGGGTCGAAGTGCTTGTGCACCGAGCCCTCGGACAGGAGTCGAAGCGTCTCGTTGTACGAGTCGTCGGATGCTTCTCCGCGCTTGTCGAGCGGCGATGTGAGCGTCATGGCGTCTCCTCTTCGTTTCGGTCACCGCTGGTATTTCTCGCGGTGTTCGGTGGAATCGAGGGCCGGTTGTGTGATCGCTGGCACTCGGTCTGGATTTAATGTAACCCGAGGTATCAGGAAAAGCTAGTGGCAGATACTCCTGAATCCCGACGAATTCTTGACACGGCCGAAACGGCGCCATAACTTACTTTTGAGTAATTTCCGAGGTGCGTCCGAAGTGGGCTGTTCAGGGACGGGTTCGCACCGAATCGCACGCGAAGATCGAACCGAGGCCGACGTGATCAGATCGATTCTCAGCAATCTTGCATTGAGACCGCCGACGCGTCTGCGCTCCCTTGTTCCGTCTCGCGGCGTCACGCTTTCCGACAAGACCATCGTCCTGACGGGAGCCTCGTCGGGGATCGGTGAGGCGACAGCTCATCTTTTGGCTCGTCGGGGAGCCGAGATGATCCTGGTCGCGCGCGGTGAGGAAAACCTCGAACACGTACGGGACGAGATTCACCGCAGGGGAGGATGGGCACACATCGTGCCTGCGGACCTCTCCCGCGGTGAAGCCGTCGACGAACTCGCGGAGACGATCGCGGATCGATTCGGGTCGGTCGATATCCTCGTCAACAATGCGGGTCGCTCGATCCGGCGTACCGCGTTGGATTCGGTCGACCGATTCCACGACTACGAGCGCACCATGGCGCTGAACTACTTCGGGCCGACAAGACTGACGTTGCGGCTACTGCCCGCGATGCTCGAGGCGAAGTCCGGACACATCATCAACGTCGGAACCTGGGGAGTCACTGCGGGCGTGATGCCCAGGTTCAGCGCCTATCACGCGTCGAAGTCTGCTCTCAGTGCATTCGGCCGAAGCCTCGGCGCGGAATGTCACGGCACCGGTGTCGATGTCACCACAGTGCAATTCCCACTCATACGAACACCGATGATCGCGCCGACGGCGGATTACGTGAGCCAGCCGGCGCTGACGGCCGATCAAGCTGCATCGTGGATCTTGAGGGCGATCAATACGCGTCCCGTCGAGCTGTATCCGCGGTACGCGGGGCTGTTACGAGCGATTGACGTTGTATCCCCTTCTGCCACTGACGCTCTCGTGCGAAGGGCCGGGATCTGAGGGGCTGGGATTTGAGGGGTTGGGATCTGACCAGAAACGTGCACCAGCACCGGGGCATGGTTCGTCCCCGGTGCTGATGTATTCGATTGTCGCGGTTCAGGCGGCTGTGGGTGGGCTGTTCCCGCCGATCGGCTGTTGATACGGATCTATCGACATCGGTGGATAGAACACTGTTTTTCGCTCGGGGCCGATCTCGACCCGCCATTCGGTGTGGTGCATCGTCCGATGATGATGACCGCACAACAAGATCAGGTTGTCGAGATCTGTTGGGCCACCATCACTCCAGTGAACAATATGATGGGCATCGCACCACCCCGACGGTGTCCCGCATCCCGGAAACGCGCACCCACCATCACGAACCGCCAACGCCCGCCGCTGCGGAACCGTCGCGGTCCTTGCTTCCTTACCGCAGTCGAGCGGAACACCATTCTCATCCAACAAAATCCGGGTGACCGTGCAGTCGCACGCCAACATCCGTGCAGTATCGATACTGATCGGGCCCACCCAATCCGTCCACGCGAACCCCAACTCCTCAGTGGACGGCAGGAGGTCTTTCAGAACTTTAAGGTCCGTCATATCTTTTGCCGACGCGGTCACCGTGATGTGTGGTTTCACTCCGCCTTCGATCGGACCCAACCCCGCCCGCTCGTACCGCCGCAGTAGTTCGCAGAACCCGTCCGCCCGCCGCAGCGCCGGCGTACGGGTGTCCTTCACGCCGTCCTTCTCCGGTGTCGGCGCAGACAGGCTCGACAGCAACGTGATCAGACGTGCCCCGTTGATCGCATCCAGATCACCCTTCACCGACACGCGCCCGTACAAACCTTTCGACGCGTAGAACTCGTTACGCTCCGAATCCTCACCCACCGGAACGCCGTCATCACGGTTTCCGTACTGCTTCTCGATCCGCCGGATCGCCGCCCGCACCGCATCACAATCAGCAATGTTCTTCGACACCAACCCCAACAAGATCCCGCGAGCCTTGTCCACATCCGCCGGCGTCATATTCTTCGGCGGATGCTGACAAAACGACGCCACCTGCCGCGCCTTCAACGCATCAACATCCCCGCGGTGAAACGCATCCGCGACAACAGGTTCGAGCAACAACAACCGCGCCAACCCGACCAGCAGACTGCACTCACCGATCTCCAAATTCGTCGAACCATGCAACCACTGCGCGATCGCCCGAAAACCCTTCCCACCGAGAACGTCCCGGGAAAACATCTCCACGATCAGCAACACCATCCGCGACTGCAACTCGTGCCGGGCGCGCACCAGATCGAGAACCTCACTCTTGAGGCCCTCGCCATCCAGTTGCCACGCTTCCCGACTGTCCATGCTCAAAGTCTAATCGAACAAAGTTTCGAACACAAGATGATGTGGATCGAAAATTGCTGCTATTGAATCGATTTCGACATTTCCGACATTCGGTTGTAGGTGGGTCGCCGACGTCGTCCACGTGCGCCGACGAGTGCGAGCGCCACCATCAACCCGGAGCACAACAGCATCACGGCAGTCTCGATGAACTGAAATTGCCAGTACCGGCTCTGTGGGTGATAGATCACGGCATAGTGATCGATTCCCTGTTCTCGAAGGCAGTTGTCGACCTCGAGGTCTTGCTGCTTGCGGTCGGAATTGTCTGAGCCCCAGCACATTGTGTAATCGGCGTCGATCATGTTGCCATCCGTATCGGCGAAGCCGGCACCGATGACCCACCTCGAGTCGAGATTTTCATACGGCGACGGTGCATATTCCGCTGCACGTGCCAGTCCGTCGATGGGTTGCACTTCAGTGTCGGGGGCCAAGTAATGCTCGCGCATCGTCGCGCTCAGTGCGACGGGCACGATCAAGAACGCGAGAAGAGTCATGACCATCGCGAAGACGGTGTTGCGGATGAGCAATGCGGCTGCGCTGCCGGTAGTCATCGCTAAAAAGGTGTAGGCGCCGACGACGATTCCCGTCGTCTGAAAATTGGGGAATTCCATCAAGGAAAACGAGGTGGCATCATTTGTTGCCGCCTGTCCCCGGCCAAGCGTATGGGTCCAGCCGAGCACCATGCCCAGGACTGCCATCGCAAGGGTGATGGGAACGAAGACCACCAGGACCCGCAAGAAATACCATCGAACAAGGCTGGTGGACTCGAGAAAATCGAGGTCTTCGGGACCCTGCTCGAAGTCTCGGGCGAATGTGGTGACGCCGACCAGCATTCCTGAGGCGAACGGTAGTAGGAGTACGAGAAGCGTCGTCAAGGTGAGAGCGGTGTCGGCACGGCAACCGCCACCTCCGTCGTACCAGCGTGAGCAGATGTCGCCGAAGTCCCAACTCTCGCCCGAACGCTGAACGAACCAGCCCGAAAGTGCGGCTGTCAGGATCAGTATGAATATCACCGCCGATGACCATACGATCTGCCCTCGGCATTGCCGCCAGGTCGCGCACATCATCGGCGAATGCAGCTCGGTGAAGTGTGTATGCGTCTCATGATGAAACAATACTGTCCGTTTGACGATTCGCACTGATTGCGAAAGCCGATACCCCGGATTTAATCCGAGGTATCGGCCTGAGGTCAGAGGCAGAAGAAACTGAGCGAACTGATTGCCGCGTTCTGCTCGAGCTGGCCTGCGTCTCCGACGTTGCCGGCGGCGACTGACAGATCTTGAAGGGAGAGAATAGCGTCCATTGTCATTTCCTTTGTTGATCGGCGTTCTTGCCGATGGATTTGATCGATCGAGTTTGCTTGCGGTGTTGATTTAATTCCAGGTTTTTCGCCTGGTACTTCTGTGCTCCAATCTTCCGTGGGTGATAACTTCCGAACAATTAGGCGATGTGGCAGTTCGACGCGCACATCAGTGGAAACGACTGTCGGACAGTTGGCAATCCGGCGTGACGGAGCAATGCCAGTATTCCCGCGGATCCGGTTGCCCAGTCTGTCGAGAGTCTCAGGTTCTGTTCACCTGGAAAGTGCAGGCCTCCTGCGTGATTGAGGCTGTGCAAGCCCAGAAGCTGAAACTGCTGTGCAAGCGTCTGTTCACAATCGGCGCCGGCGTATGGAGTCTTGGAGAGTTCGCTGAGAAACAGAATCAGCCCGGCTCGCCCGTTGAGTAGTCCGGCTTGGGCAGTGAATTCGACGGCGCCAGCGCGGGATATGGCAAGTAGCGCAGCTGCGTAGCGCGGCTCGTCGACATGTCGAACAAGTTGAAGAAGTACCAGGCCCACGCCGACGGATCCCGATCCGAGGTACGGCATCGTGCGGCGCTCTTCTGTCAGCTGCATCGAACCGTCAGGGCACATCCGCATCACGGACAAATCGATGTCGACAAGCTGTCGCGCGTGTTCCAGCGATCGAGGATCACCGGTCCGTTCGTAGTGGCGAGTCCAGAACAGTGCTTGCCCGCTCGGCCCTCTCATCAAGCCGCCGCGACCCGTTGTCGCCCAGGATGTTCCGTCGGTGAAGCGGACGTGTGCGCGAGCAGTCGGAAGGCGATCCCGCAGAGTTTCGGTGACGAGAGCGAGAGTTGACGATGCCGCCGGACATGACTCCGATTCCTCGAGTAGAAGGCACCCGATTCCGGAAAGGCCGCCGAAGAGGCTGGAGTCGTGCTCGTCGAGTGGAGCTTTGCACAAAGTCTCTACCCATCTGTCGGCAGTCGAGTGTCGCCCTAGTTGCCGAAAGGTATGCACCGCACCCGCGAGCCCGTCGAAGAAGCCGAACTTTGGTTGAGTATCCGAATCAATTTGATGTTCAGTCCATTCCAGAACTGACTCCAAGGTGTCTGCGGGAAGTACATCGGCGAGCAGGTTTCCGCACGAGCCGTGAGCAATGCCGTAGCCGTTCACTTCGAACTGGGCGATGTCCCCGGGAAAGAGTCGATCAGGGCGGGAGAGATCAAGCGAGGCGAGGATGCCGCAGCGCAACAGAGCGGCCGCCCGTTGCAGGTTTTCCCCGGGCGACGTGTCCCAACGATGCGGGCGATTCTCCGGCTCCGGCGCCTGTGCGTCGAGCATCGAATAGAGCGAGGCACCGAAGGCGCGAGGAAGATCGAATCGAGACACCGCATAGTCGATGAGTTCGGGAATCTTGTTGCGATCGAGAGGGAACAATGTAGTAAGTGGAACAAAGAGTCCCAGCTCGATGCATCCCAACGAGTATCGATCCGCCGCGATTCCTGTCAACTGTCGAGGTGCTGTGTATCCGGGGGCTCCGGTGGACCGGGGCGGATGCTCGTCGATGTTGTGGGCCATCTCGAAGTCGATGATCCGAATACCGGACGGTGAGCACATGACGTTGCCAGGGTGAAGATCGGCATGAACGATTCCGGCGTTGTGGAAGCTCTCGACTGCGGCAGTCAACTGTTGTGCAATGTCGAGTGCCCAGGTTCTGTATTCCGTTCGGGAGCTGAGTGTCTGATCCGCGCGTATCAGCGGATAGCGGAGCGCAATCTCCTGATTCAAGGGAGCGCCGGGAGCGCGCTCGGTGACAAGGAAGTGGTGTCCCTCGCGCTCGAACAAGCTGATCGCAGAAGGTGAGTACGGGTTGTCGGCAAGGTGAGTCAACTTGTCGTACTCGTTACGGATGCGGTCGATTGCGTACCGGCCGTTGGCGTCCGGGGCGGTAAAGGGACGGCCTTCTTTGATGACTAGATCGATGCCGGCGTCGTCGAATGCGGAGTAGATCCCCCCGCTGTTGCTGAAGTGCAGGGCTTCATTGATCGAATAGGGGAATTCGTCATGTGATTTCAGCTTGTCTTGCTGCGCGCGAACGAAGTCCGGGATTTGTACCCAGTCCGGAGTTCTGAAGGAAGTGCCGCGCACATCGGGTTCGAGCGATCCGTCAGGACGCCGAATTGCCGGGACGCGATCGCCGAATGAATCGTAGGTCTGCATGGGCAGATACGCGCCGTACCGTAAGTAGAGCGGTCCCCGGTTCCATCGCACATCGCTGAGGATGTACGGCCCGTCGGCACCGGTGACAAGCTTGTCCAGTTCGGTGATGACACGTTGTGTGGCAACACCATCCGCCGGATAGATCGTGATGAATTTTCCGCTGGAAGTTCGATTGGCCTGCTTGCTGTTGGACAACATGAGGTCTGCTGCCGTCCGAAGAAATTTGAAAGGCACATGATTGTGACCGCAATACACGGAAACGGTATCGAGCAGCTCCTGCGCGTTGGCTTGGGTAGCGGAGCAGTGAATCTTCCATCCTTGTTCTGGCAGCAGACCGTCGGGCGGTTGGAAGTAGTTCCACGGTCCACTTTGGGGACCGCGCCGCCAGAGCGACCAATCCACCGACTTCGCGGGGACAAAGTGCTGGTCAGTTGATGTATCTGGTTGGGTGACCGTTCTGATTCGGTCGTAGAAATGCGAGTCGGCACGCGTGAAGGCAACGTATCGCAGGTCCACGCCAAACCTCCCAGTCAGTCCCCCTGCGGTTGTCATCGATTGGTGCCACGCCCCGAATCCCCTGTGGCTTGGATTGCTTGTGGCGGAAGGTTATCCGATTCCGGACATTTCGGGCGAAGATTGAAAACCTATCATTCGAAAGTACTAATGAACGGCGTGGGCCAGGCGAGGTCACTGATCGCCCAGCTTTTAGTCGGCCGCATTTGTTTCGAGTTCGGAGGCCCCTCTTGACGAGAGGATCAAGTCGGTGGTAGTTCTTTAGCGAGCGCTAAGTCAGGGTGCTCCCTCGATCTCGGTCCGGTACCCGGCGCCACGAAACTCGGGTGCCGGACCGCCCCAGCAATGCACGTCCTCGAAGGGAACGAAGATGACCAAGGCAGTGATCGTCGATGTAGTCCGGATCGCGTCCGGCAAGGGAAAGCCGGGCGGAGCACTGTCCGGGACGCACCCTGTCGAACTGATGGCCCACGTTCTGCGTTCCATCACCTCGCGAAACGGCCTCGACCCCGCCCTGGTGGACGACGT
>NZ_BAAILK010000035.1:449586-466019 GCF_054589475.1 Rhodococcus sp. no. 34 | reverse complement strand
GGCGGTTGCGTCGGACAGGCCGGTGAGCAGGCACTCAACATCACCCGCAGCGCGGTCCTCTCGGCCGGATTCCCCGAGTCGGTACCCGCCACCACGATCGATCGCCAGTGCGGATCAAGTCAGCAAGCTGCGCACTTTGCGGCGCAGGGCGTGATCGCCGGGGCCTACGACATCGTGATCGCGGCAGGCGTCGAATCCATGAGTCGTGTCCCGATGGGCACTACGACGATGGGGAAGGACGCTTCCGGTCCGGGCGTCGCGGCTCGCTACCCCGAAGGCCTGGTCAATCAGGGCATCTCCGCGGAGTTGATCGCCGCGAAGTGGAAGTTCGACCGCGACGCTCTCGACGCATTTGCTGCGCAGTCCCACCAGCGGGCCGCGGAGGCAGCGGCGAAGGGGCTCTTCGACAAGGAGATTCTGCCGATCTCGGTGACCAACGCCGCCGGCGAGACCGTCTCGCATACCGTCGACGAGACGGTTCGCGCGTCCACTACCGCCGAGGGCCTCGCCGGCTTGAAGCCGTCGTTCTACTCGGAGAAGTACGCGCAGCGCTTCCCCGAGGCACAGTGGTCGATCACTCCCGGTAACTCGTCTCCGCTCACCGACGGCGCGTCCGCAGCACTGATCATGAGCGAAGAAATGGCGTCGAAGCTGGGGCTGACGCCGCGAGCACGCTTCCACTCCTTCTCGGTCGCGGGCGACGACCCGATCTTCATGCTCACCGCGCCCATCCCGGCCACCCACAAGGTGCTCGCTCGCGCCGGCCTGAGCATCGACGACATCGATACCTACGAGGTCAACGAAGCCTTCGCTCCCGTTCCACTCGCCTGGGCTCACGAGTTCGGCGCCGACCCGGCAAAGCTCAACCCGTGGGGCGGCGCGATTGCCCTCGGACACGCCCTGGGGTCCTCGGGTACTCGACTGCTGACCACGATGGTCAACCACCTCGAGGCCACCGGCGGACGCTACGGATTGCAGACCATGTGCGAGGGCGCCGGCATGGCCAACGCGACCATCATCGAACGCATCTGAAACACATAACCTTTCGAAAGGAACTCTCATGATCGTCAACGACAGCGTCGCCGTCGTCACCGGTGGAGCATCCGGCCTCGGTCTGGCCACCACCAAAGCCCTTCTTGCCGACGGCGCCAGCGTCGTCATCATCGACCTTCCGTCGTCCAACGGTGAAGCCATCGCCAAGGAACTCGGCGACCGGGTCCGCTTCGCGGCGGCAGACGTCACCGACGAGGCTGCGGTCACCGCTGCACTCGATGTGGCCGAATCCCTCGGACCCCTGCGGGTGGCGGTCAACTGCGCCGGAATCGGCAACGCAGTCAAGACGGTCAGCAAGAAGGGCGCCTTCCCACTCGACGCGTTCAAGAAGGTCATCGACGTCAATCTGATCGGCACCTTCAACGTCCTTCGTCTTGCTGCGGAACGTATTTCGAAGACGGAGCCGATCGACGGTGAACGCGGCGTCATCATCAACACCGCTTCGGTCGCAGCGTATGACGGCCAGATCGGGCAGGCTGCGTACTCCGCGTCGAAGGGCGGCGTCGTCGGTATGACGCTTCCCATCGCCCGTGACCTCGCGTCGCTGCTGATCCGCGTCAACACCATTGCACCCGGCTTGTTCAAGACCCCGTTGCTGGCCGGACTGCCCGAAGCAGCCCAGGCGTCGTTGGGTCAGCAGGTGCCTCACCCCTCTCGCCTGGGTGATCCCAGCGAGTACGGCGCGCTTGCTGCGCACATCGTTTCCAACCCCATGCTCAATGGTGAGACGATCCGCCTCGACGGTGCAATCCGTATGGCACCGCGGTAATTTCGGCTATCACATGACTGGCGAGGTGGAGTCGGTGAGCTCGGTGGCAGTGGACTGGAGGTCCTTCCCGCCGCTGGTGATGACCGACATCCTGACGGCTTCGCTCGAACTGTTCGACGAGAACGGTTACCACGGCACGACGGTGCGCCAGATTGCCAATCGTGTCGGGGTAACCGTTCCCGCGCTCTACTATCACCACGCGAACAAAGAGGCAGTTCTCGTCGCTTTGTTCGAGGTCTCGATGAGTGAGCTGAATACCAGAACCGAAGCGGCAGAAGCGGAGGCCGGCGAAAATCCGGTACGACGCTTCGCCTTGGTGGTGGAGGCGATTGTTCTCTATATGACCCACCGGTCGCGGCACGCTGCGTTGGACACCGAGATCCGGCATGTCTCACCGGAAAGTCGAAGTCGGTACGCCGCCAGTCGTAAGCGGCTCGAGTTGCTGATGCGCAGGATCGTCGACGACGGTGTGGCATCGGGAGATTTCGCGGTCACCGATACCGAAGAGACCGTCCGGGCAATACTCGGTATGGCGCAGTCACTGCCGCGTTGGTTCCAGACCGGCGGTCCGATGTCGCCGTCGCAATTGGCGCAGAAGTACGTCGACATCGCTTTTCACACGGTCGGCTATCGGCCGTAAAGTGCCTCGCTCGTGAACGAAGGTGGGCAACAGGTCGAAAACCTGTTGCCCACCTTCAGTATTCAGACTTCGACATTCACTCCGTGTCAGAGTCGCGTAACTTCGAGTCCGCCCTCGTGGTAGTCGGCGCGAAGGCGTTTCTTGTCGAACTTGCCGACGCTCGTCTTCGGGACTTCCTGAACCACGGCCCAGTTCTCGGGCAGCTGCCACTTGGCAACCTTGTCCGAAAGGTACTGTTGCAGTTCGGACATGGTGGTTTCGGAACCGGCGCGAAGGACAACCGCAACCAACGGGCGCTCGTCCCACTTCTCGTCCGGCACGCCGATGACGGCAGCTTCGGTGACGTCGGGGTGACCCATGACGGCGTTCTCGAGGTCGACCGAGGAGATCCATTCGCCGCCGGACTTGATGATGTCCTTGGAGCGGTCGGACAGGCTCAGGAAGCCGTCGGCCGTGATGGATCCGACATCGCCGGTCTTGAGCCAGCCGTCGTTGAACTTGTCTTCCGCATCGACGCCGTAGTACGACCCGGTGATCCAGGGGCCGCGCACTTCGAGCTCGCCGACGGAAACGCCGTCGTGTGCAACAACTTTGCCGGCATCGTCGATGAGACGTGCCTCGACGGATGCCGGGAAGCGGCCCTGAGAGTAGCGGTACTTCCACATCGCGTCGCCGGTGACACCGGCCGGCGGGCGGGCGACGGATCCGAGTGGGGAGGTTTCGGTCATGCCCCAGGCGTGCAGGACGGAGACGTTGTGGTCGGCTTCGAATGCGTGCATGAGGGCCGGCGGTACCGCGGACCCACCGATCAGAACCTCGCGCATCGAGGAGATGTCCTGCGGGTTCTGCTCGAGGTAGAGGTGCAGGCCCTGCCAGATGGTGGGGACGGCTGCGGCGAACGTCGGCTTCTCGCTGGCGATGATCGCAGCCAACGGGGCAGGCTGGAGGAAGCGGTCGGGCATGATCAGCGAAGCACCGATCATGAATGCGGCGTAGGGAAGTCCCCACGACATGGCGTGGAACTGAGGCACCACGGCGAGTGCACGATCGCCCTGCGCGAGGTTGGGGCCGTCGCTCATGCAGACCTGCATGGAGTGCAGGTAGATCGAACGGTGGGAGTAGACGACGCCCTTGGGGTCACCCGTGGTGCCGGACGTGTAACACATTGCGGCAGCGCTCAGTTCGTCGACCTCGGGCCAGTCGAACTCGGTGGGCTGATCGGCGATCAAGCCCTCGTAGGTGTGAACCTGCACTCCCTCGGGAGCTTCGAGTCCTGCAGTGGAGGAGCCGGTGACGACGATGTGTTTGACGGTGGTCAGTGACGGAAGCTGCGGAGAGAGAAGCGGAATCAGGGACGGGTCGACGATGATCACGCGGTCCTCGGCGTGATTGGCGACATGGATCAACTGCTCGGGGAACAGACGAATGTTCAGGGTGTGGAGCACAGCGCCCATCGAGGGGATCGCCAGGTACGCCTCGAGGTGCTCGGAGTTGTTCCACATGAACGTGGCGACTCGCTCGTCGCCCTCGACGCCGAGCCCGCGCAGGGCGTGCGCGAGCTGAGCACAGCGCTTGCCGACGTCAGCGTAGGACACACGGCGCGGGCCGGACTCGGTCCACGTGACAACCTCGGAGGCGCCGTGAACGGAGGCACCGTGGCGGAGAAGTTGAGCAATGGAGAGGGGGGCGTCTTGCATGGTGCTCAGCATGGGCTGCTCCTGTGTGGTGTGTGAGACCGGTGCTTTTGCCCACGGGTCGTCACAAACGATGTGCTGTGGCTGCCAGATTAGTCACAGCCCCGAAGTGCTCGCTAGTGACCCACTGCACTGGCGAAGAACCACGCTATGAGTAGCGCTCCCGGATCGACTACTCCGCGAGCGGCTTCGCCCACATAACTTGCACGTCCGCGGTTCGCGAGCATGGTTTCGGTCGACTCCGCCCCGGCCGCTGCGGCTTCCGCTGCGCTCGCCAGCGCAGCATCTCGATCGGCTTCCGAGCTCACGGATTGCTCCAACGACTCGACCGCCGGAACTATCGCGTCGACCATCGTCTTGTCGCCGACGCGTGCGCCGCCGAGCGAGGTGATGTTGTCGAGTCCCGCTCGCGCTGCAGCCGCGATCGCGCCGAGGTCGAGTTCGGAGTCCGCCGAGTCTGCGGCAACGCGGAAGAAATGCCGGAACCAGATGCCGAACAATGCGCCGGAGGTGCCACCGGCGTGGCCGAGGTACGCCTGTGAGACTGCATCGAATATCGTTGCGGTGGAGTACGTGTCACGGATCGCCGAGATGTCGAGTTGATCCAGTGCGGCCACCATGTTGGTCCCGAAATCGCCGTCGCCCGCTCGTCGGTCGAGATCGGTCAGTGCCGGTTCCTGATCCAGTACCTTCTCGGCCCAGTCCGCAATCCAGCTTCCGACGAAGCTGCTTTCGGCGGTGCGTGAGGTGTCGGGTGTGAATGTGGGACCGAAAGATTCGCGCGTGCCCATGCCGGTGTACTCACGCGCTATAGCATTCGGCCAGGCGGGCGCTTTTGTTGGTGCGTCCCATAATTCGAGGATTTCTTTGTCTGTGCGAACAAGGGTGATGGACGCGCCTGCCATGTTCAATGCAGTGACGAAGGTTCCGATCAGTGTCCGCTCGATGTGAATTCCCTGTTCGTCCAGATAATCTCCGAGTTCGGCGAACAGAAGTTGCAACTCCAGCGGGTGGGTGGCGCCGAGACCGTTGACGACGGCGATGACGCGGTCGCCTTCGGCGAGACTCAGGGACTTGATGATCGGGTCCGTCAGCCGCCGCACCAATTCCGGTGCGGGCAGGGCGTCCACGCGTTCTGTGCCGCGTTCGCCGTGGATGCCGATACCGAGTTCCATCTGACCCGCCGGCAAGTCGAACGACGGCTCGTCAGCCCCCGGCAAAGTGCATGGGCGAAGGGCGACGGCCATGCTCCGAGCGGAGTGCGCGACGTGTTGTCCGATCCGGGTCACCTCGGCCAGGTCGTCGCCGCGGGCGGCGGATGCGCCGCAGACCTTCTCCACCACGATGGTTGCCGCAGTACCGCGTCGCCCCGGGCCACTGCCGTCTGCGCGTTCGGTCGCGACGTCGTCGTCGACCAGGACGACGTCCGTATCGATCTTGTCCTCGCGTAGCAACTCTCGGGCGATACCGAAGTTCATCACGTCGCCGGTGTAGTTCTTCACGATGTGAAGGACGCCGCCGCCGGCGTCGGCAGCCTTGGATCCCTCGTGGATCTGAAGTGCATTGGGTGAGCTGAAGACCAATCCGGGGCAGACGGCTGTGAGCATTCCTTCGCCGATGAATCCGGCGTGCATGGGTTCGTGGCCTGAACCGCCGCCGGAGACGAGCGCGACCCGTCCGCGGGGAAGTGGCCTTGCGCGTGTGAGGTACCCAGGGTCGGGATTCCACGCGATGTCGTCGGTGGATGCGATCAAACCACGGAGTGCGTCGGGAACAAATGTCTTTGCGCTGCGCATGAACATCACTTCAGAGTAGGTCTAACGTCGACTTCGGGCACGGATCACGATCGACGAGAGGTGGACGGCGTGAAATTGGGGTTGGTACTTGCCGGTGGCGGCGTTGCGGGAATCGCCTGGGAAACAGGTTTTCTGTTGGGCCTTCAGGACAAATCACCGGACACTGCCGCTGCGCTGCTGACGGCGGACGTGTTGATCGGCACTTCCGCAGGTTCCACGGTGAGCGCTCAGATAGCGAGCGGCGTGACACTGCAAGAGCTTTTCGACGCACAAACAGCGGAGGCCACCGGGGAGCTCGACCCGAAGGTCGATGTCGAGGTACTCGGTCAGATGTTCGTCGACGCGATCGCAGGATCGCAGGACCGGGCCGAGCAGCTCCGTTTGCTCGGCGAAGCAGCGATGAGAGCCGATACCGTCGAACCTGCCGTGCGTCGCGCGGTCATCGAGGCGCGGCTGCCCAATCGGTTGTGGCCCGACCGGGAGTTGCGCATCCCGGCGATCAACGCACAGACCGGTGAGTTGAGGGTGTTCGGCAACGCTGACGGCGTAGAACTGATCGACGCAGTCGGAGCAAGTTGCGCCGTACCAGGGGTGTGGCCGGTAGTCGTGATCGAGGGCGAGCGGTACATGGACGGCGGAATGGCGAGTGGCTCGAATGTTCATCTGGCTGCCGACTGCGATGTGGTCGTGGTTCTTTCACCCGCAGCCGACCCCGCCCCGAATCTTCTGGGCGGCAGTCTACGAGAGGAAATCGACGTGATGACGCCCTTGCCCGTGCTGCCTGTCTTCGCCGACGACGCCGTCGTCGAAGCGATCGGAACGAACTCGCTTTCACCGACAACCAGGCGCCCCGCAGCCGAACTCGGCCGCGAACAGGGCCGTCGAACCGCCGACGAGATCGCCGCGTTTCTGGTGACGGCATGAGTACCGCACGGATTGCTGTCGTCCTGCGCCCGGAACAGCCCCCGGAGGACCTGGTCAGCCATGCGAAGTATGCCGACGAGTGCGGTATCGGTGAGGTCTGGTTGTGGGAAGACTGCTTCTTCGGCGGAGGAATAGCCACTGCTGCAGCTGTATTGGCTGCAAGTGAGCGTCTGGGAGTAGCGATTGGCGTGCTGCCGACCCCGATGCGCAACACCGCGATCACGGCGATGGAGATTTCGGCGCTGGCCAGAGTTCATCCGGATCGACTGCGGGTTGGCTTCGGTCACGGCGTTCAGAGTTGGATGCGGCAGATCGGGGCCAAAGCCGAATCGCCGTTGACTCTCCTGCGGGAGCAGTTCAGAGCAGTCGAGCGGCTACTGCGCGGTGAGTCGGTGACGGTGTCCGGTCGATACGTGAATCTCACGGACGTCACGCTGGCGTGGCCACCGGAGACGGTGCCGCAGTTGCTCGTCGGCGCCACGGGGCCAAAGACTTTGGCGCTCAGTGGCGAGTTGGCGCAGGGCACCGTGCTCTCGGGTGGGACGACCCCGGACGGCGTGCGTCGGGCGATCGCTCACATCGGGGCGTCGGATCACGAGGTCGTCGTCTACGTCATCTGTGCTTTCGGTTCCGGCGGTCGTGAGCGCGCCCTTGCCGAGGCCGCAGCGTCCGGTAGCGAGTCGCCGGAGGATGCGATTGCCGTGGGCAACGCGGCCGAAGTCGCGGCAGCAGCACGGCGATGGGTTGCAGCAGGTGCAACCACCGTGGTACTCCAACCGACTGTTGACGAGCCGGATGTCCGCGAGTTCATTCGCTTTGTCGCGCAGGAGGTTCAACCCCTGGTGGCGTAGTTCAGAAGGTTACTCTGGACAGAACCGCGTCGATGTCGGCAGTGCTCACGTCGCGATGTGTCACGAACCGAACCTTCCCGGCAACGGTGACCGCGCCGACATCGACAGCGGCGAGCTGAGCAACGGTGACCGACGGATCGGCTGTCGCGGCCAGAACGATGTTGGTGGCAGGTTCGTCGACGGCCCAACCGCGTTCACGAAGCCCCGACGCGAGGCGCTGCGCGTTGTCGTGATCGTCGGAGAGGCGAGCTTGTGAGCGCAACGCGACGATGCCGGCTGCGGCCAGCACTCCGCCCTGACGAACGCCGCCGCCGAGCATCTTGCGGATCCTTCGGGCTTCGGTGATCAATTCGGGTGATGCGGCGAGTATCGAGCCGACCGGCGCACCGAGTCCCTTACTCAGGCACACCTGAACGGTATCGGCGCCGGAAGTCAATTCGGTGGGCGAAACATCGAGTGCAGCAGCGGCATTCCAGAGACGGGCGCCGTCGAGGTGAATCTTCAAGCCGCGTGATCGCGCTGCGTCGACCAGCTTCGTCCATTCGGTCGGATTCATGACGGCACCGCCGGCGAAGTTATGAGTGTTCTCGAGACAGAGCAGCGTGGTGTTCAACGCGAAGTACGGGCCGGGGGAGCCCGCCGCCTTCACGGCAGTCTCGGGGGTGGGACGTCCGGGTCCGCCGTCGTGCGGCAACGCCATCGGCATTCCCTGGGCGAGCCAGGCAGCGGTGCCCAATTCGGAGCCCAAGACGTGAGAGTGTTCCGGTGCCAGGAACTGATCGCCGCGGTGAAGGTGCAGCATCAGCGCAATCAGGTTGCCCATCGATCCGCTCGGCACCCACAGTGCCGCCGGTAAACCCAGAGTGTGCGCCACCTCTTCCTCGAGCGCCGCCATGGTCGGGTCGTGATCGAGGACGTCGTCACCGACCTCGGCGTCGGCCATCGCCTTCCGCATCTCCGCATCAGGCTTGGTGACGGTGTCCGAGCGTAGGTCGATGTACGACGAAGTCATGGCTCATTCGATCAAGCCGCGTGTTCCGGCGTCAAACCGCGGTATTTCCAGGACGGCTCTTCCGGCCTGATAAATCGATATCGCTGAGGATGCCTTCCGTGTGATGATGAGCGCCGGCAATCGCCGGTGACGAGAACAAGAAGTGGAAGGGGACAGGCATGCGCGACTGGAAGCAAGCGTTGCACCTGCGCGGGCACTCACCCCGCGGTATTTCCCATCCCGCATTCGGGGAACAGAGTGGCGCTGGATATATGCCGTTCCCCATTTCTTGCATTTGCTCCTGACCCGTCTTCGTGTCCAGGAGTTTCACTCCTCGACACGAACTGAGAACTCTCATGCGGAACCCGAACCGCGCACTTGCTCACAGTTGGATGAACCGCCCCGTCCGGGTACTCAACGCCACGTACGAGTACCTCGGTGAAGTGAGCGCCGATCGTGCGGTCGTCCTGATCGCCACCGGCTCCGCGCAGTCCACCGAAGACGTGACCCCGATATTTCCGGTGCGCTCCAAGCACGTCGAAATCCCACTGCCGAGGACGATCCTGCTCGCCGAGTACGTGTACGTTGCTCACCGGGTGACGGTCACCGATTCCAGTCGGGCCACTTTTGCCGGTGTCTTCGACCGGGACGGTCGTCGATGTGCGTACTGCGCCGCCCGGGCAACGACCATCGACCATGTCCAGCCGCGGAGCCGTAACGGGCCCAACACGTGGGGAAATCTGGTGGCGTGCTGCAGTTCCTGTAATCAGCGCAAAGCGGATCGCACACCGGCCGAGGCCGGTATGCGGCTGCTGTGGGAGCCGAAGGCACCTCGGCGCATCGAGAAAGTGCAGCAGGAGATCTGGCGTGAATTGAGTCGGACGTGACAGTCGAAGGGAGCCAGTGATGTGCGCTGACGAAATCTCCAATTTGGCTGAGCTTTTGCCGATCTCGGACGACCGGACGTGGTGGCAGGCGGAATGCCGAGGAGACCCCGAGCCGGACCGGTGGTTTCCCTTTCCGTCCGAGGGATACGACTACGCGACCGACGTGTGCAACAGGTGCCCGATTGCGGAATCGTGTCGCGAATTCGCCTCTGCCACTGGCCAGACCGGAATCTGGGGAGGAGTGAAGTTCGAGCAGGGCAGGATCGTCGCGGCGTGAGGGATCAGATTCCCGGCTCCGCGGCGATCGCACCGGCCGATACCGCCCGGCACAGAGCGTCGTGGTCACGTTCGGTTTGATCGGCGTAGAGCCGAGCAAACCGGGTGAGGGCGGTATCGACCGCGTCCGAGGTTCCCAGGTAACCGGAAATCAGTGACGCGCCGCTGGTTCGTGCATGCCCCTTGGCCAGTAGGCGGCCGCAGATCGCGACGTAATCGGTCAGCGCTGCGGCGTCGATATTGTTCAGGTCCACAGAACCTTTCATGTTCCGGAACTGACGGACGTAGTACTGGCGGTCGTCCACGGTGCACCAACCGAGCAGTGGATCACTGACCGTCTGGAGAGCTTGCTGGTATTCCGCGACGCGTCGTCCTTGGTGGTCGTGCCAGGCCGAGTCGCCGTGCACGAAGGGCGCAACTACGGATCGGCGAGCCTGTTTGAGCTGCAAGAAGATGACGTCGTCCGGGATGCTCCCTTCGCACAGGGCGACATAGGCGCGCAGAGCGACACTCCCGACTCCGACAACCCGGTGCGCGACGTCGATGACGTTGTATCCCGAGACGACTCGGCGCCAGTGTGGTGCAAGGGTTTCGAGATACTCGTCCAGACCCTCCAGGAGGAAGTCGGTGTCCTGCGGCGTGAGTCGTGTTGTGAGCGGCGGGTTCTCGACCAACTGGCGCCGTCCGTGATCCTCGACGGTGAACCGCGGCACCGCATGGTCACTCGTACGCCGCCGGGCGCGCTCCGCGGCGCGCCTGATCTCGGCCAGCAACCCAGGATCGGTGACGTGGTCGGTGAGTCCGTCGAGATCGACCCGGTCGAAGGAGCGATCGAACAGCGGACGCTCGGAGAGCTTCGCCAAGTGGAGGCGATACGCGGACACACACGAGGTTGTTGCTGTTTCGCATTGAGCTTCGGTGAGACCGTTCTGTCGACCGGCCACCCAGATGCTCGCAGCCAGCCTTCGTAGATCCCATTCCCAGGGGCCGGGATGTGCTTCGTCGAAATCGTTGAGGTCTATGACAAGTTCGCGTTCCGGAGATCCGTAGAACCCGAAGTTTCCGACGTGCGCATCTCCACAGATGACGGGAGTGATGCCGGTGGACGGCAGCTGCGCCATGTCCTCTGCCATCAATCCGGCGGTACCGCGCAGGAATCCGTATGGCGAAGCGACCATTCGCCCCACACGGATCGGAACCAACCAGTCGAGTCTTCCCTCGTGTGCCGTGTTGACCTGATCGACCGGGTCACGTCGATCGGATGGGGGCGTCCAGTCGCCGAGCGACGATCGCGCCACTCGCTTGCGCAGGCCTTTCCCGATCTTGCGACGCTCACTGCGCGGCGTCTGACGCGCCCGTAAAGTCGCCCTGCCGTCCGGTTCGTTCTCGAGAGCCAGCTGACCGGCAGGCCTGTTCAGCGGGTCCATGTCGGGCTCTCTTTCGTCGGGCGTGCGAAACTCGCGCTCGATCTTATGCCCGCCGGATTGTGCGCCGCGCGACGAGTTCCTTAACTACCCGCCTGGGCAATCAACTCGACAGCGCGGTCGGCGCACAGTTCAGGATCCGGCATTCTCCCGATACCGAGGCATTCGACAACGGCGAACGACGCATCCGGTGTGGTTTCCACGCCGAGCGCCCACCCGAAGTAGTGATTCCAGGCGAGTACGGCTCGGTGGCCACTGTGCTGCGGAATCTCGCTGCCCAGAACGAGTACTGCGTCGAACGCGGGGCCGTCGCACCAGATGACCGATTCGGCGAAGGTGGAGCTGGCGACGGCGACTACGTACCTGTGACAAGTCGATTCACTCGGAATGGCGATGTGTGCACGCATGGTCGCTCCTCCGGCTCGGTTGCGATCGGAGGGTTCCCCGTTGCCGGCGCCGAAAAAACGCTTGTCAGATTACGTCCCGGCCACAGATCTACGACGCAGACGGTGCCTGAGATGTTTTTGTGCTGCCCGCGCGACCGAGCGAGTCGAGAGATACTGTTCGGCCGGTGTCAACCGGGAACCGAACAAGTAGAACCTTCGGGCTTCGTCGTGGTCGTGGGTGGCCGCGGAGATGAGCAGACGTTCGATCGCGGTGAACTTTCGCCCACCGGCGTAACCACTCATGTAGTCGATGTGATTCGTCATACTCGCTCTGGCGCTACGGTATTCGGTCAATGCAGCGTTCACGTTCCGATGTGAGTCGAGTGTGTCTGCCGGCGTCTCCGTCAGCATGTGCGCGGTCGCATCGACCAGCATCTGAGCGGTCTCGAGTGCCCACGAGCATCCGATACCCCACAACGGGTCGTTGGTTGCCGCAGCGTCGCCGATGAGTGCGAACCCGTTACCTACGGGTTCGGTGAGGGTTGTGGAGAAGTGTTTGGTACCAACGATCTTCCCGACGATGTGCTCTCGCCGAACAAGCGGAGCGCCGGGTAATGCGTTGGCGTACTCGAGGAAAGCAGTAGACAGGTCGTCAGCGAACGAGCCGAGCTTGTCGAGGGCAGGGAAGACGACCAGCACGCTGATTCCGCCGTCGTTGGGGAGCAGATAGGCGACGTCGGGATCCATGAACCACGACAATGACGTTTCTCCGCCGGGTCGTTCGAGTCCGGAGAGTTGGGCGAAATAGCTGAAACGCCCGTTGGATGCAGTCACGGAGTCGCAACGAGCGGATCGTGCGACGGTCGAATCCTTGCCGTCTGCTCCGACGGTCAATCGTGCTCCGACAGTGAAGGCCGAACCCTGTTCGGTGCCGTAGACGCCTGCAGTAGTGCCGTTCTCGGTCAGTAGTCCGGAAACGCGATGCCCGAGAAGAAGGTCGACGTTCGGGTAGTCGTTCGCGAGTTGGCGCAGTAGGGGGTCGAGAGTTTCCCTTCGGACGTTGAACCCAGGTGGCGGTGAGTTCTCTGCGGCATCAGGGGTGATCATTCCCCACGGGGTCCAGAATGTCGGAACGGTTTCCACCATTCCCAGGGCGAGCAGTTTTTCCGTGGCGCCGAGTCGTTGCAAGATCGGGGCACCGCACGGTTGCAGGTGGTGAGTGCACAGGACTTTGTGCGCCCGGATGTCGGAGCGAGCGTCGAGAAGCGCTATCCGCAGACCTTGCTGGGCGTACATGATTGCGGCCGCGCATCCCGCGATGCTCGCGCCGACAATCACAACGTCATACTTTTCCCGTGCCTTCGAAGTCACTCGATCAGCTTAATGCATAAGGTTATAACTTAAATATGACTGGATTCAGTCATCGTGTTCGGGCGTTAAGTCCCGAACTGCGGCCCGGATGGACTGTTCACGAAGCTCGTTCTCTCTGCGCAGTTCACGACGCCGACGCCCGGCCTCGAATCGCTGCCTCGCGATTGTTCCGGTCGGCCGGAGTTGGGGTACCTCAGCCGGTTTCCCGTCGCTTCCCATCGCCACCATCGTGAAATAGCAACTATTGGTGTGTCTAGATTTTCCGAGAAGAATGTCTTCGGTTTCGACTCGAATTCCGATTTCCATCGAGGTGCGCCCGGTGTAATTGACGGAAGCGCTGAACGTGACGAGTTCGCCGACATGCACCGGTTCGCGGAACACCACACGATCCACCGACAGAGTCACGACGTAGGTCTGGGCATATCGACTCGCGCACGCATAGGCAACCTGGTCGAGAAACTTCAGAATCGTTCCGCCGTGCACGTTGCCCGAGAAGTTTGACATGTCCGGCGTCATGAGGACGGACATGGACAAGGTTTGTTTCGATGCTTGCTGCGATGCTTGCTTCAATTCGGGTAGGGAGTTCGATTCAGACATCGAGCGGGCCTCTTCGGGTCGGTGGACGGTGAAGAGACCGTATCCGGCCAAGAGGGTTACCCGCGCGTTCGGAAGAGCGCGGTGTCAGAGTTCGGGACAGTGCCAACGTGGAGGATGTATTCGCTGGTGGCGACGGGGCCGGCCGCGCTCGACCTGAGATAGGGCTCGAGCGTCGAGCGGAGGTGCGCTGACATCGAAGCCCAATTCCCTGTGCTTCGAACGGCCTCGCGAAAGTTCTTCAACGCCGGTGCCTGGTCGCACAGTTCCTCGACGGGATCCGATCCGGCTGGTAGTTGCCACTCGAGCAGGTGGGAGGCCGAGCTCACCGACTCCAATCCGGCTGCTGCCTTCTCGAATTCGCTCGAGCTCGACCATGTCGTCGGTAGTGGTGTGATGCCATTCCACGCCGAGGCGGCCTCCCGGCGGAGTGCTGCTGCCCACCCGTTCTCCGACCACGTTGCGACGCAGATCTTTCCGCCTGGCCGGGTCACCCGCATCATCTCTGCGAGGGCAATCGAGGAGTCGGGGCAGAAGATGATCCCGAAGATGCTGACGCAGGCGTCGGCACTCGAATTCGGCCAGGGTAAAGACTGCGCATCGCCGATCGTGAAGGTGGGTTGGGTAGTGCCGGGGTGGGGAATCCAGCGTTCGCGTGCGACCTCGAGCTGGCTGGCGGAGAGGTCGAGTGCGTGGACCGTCATGCCTGACTGAGCCGCCGGGAGCGCAAAGTTCCCGGTTCCGGCGCAGACGTCGTACACCGTGCTCACATGCCCGATCGAGCGCAGTGCCTCCGTCGATGCCGGTGAGAGTTGCTCGGCAAGAGGCGAATACGTCGTACCGTTCCAGTTTCCCTGATTCACGCCAAGCTCCTTTCGACGGTGTCGATGACCGTATCGAGCGCTGCGCCCGCCGCGCGCGCTGCTTCGTCGGGGTTGCGTTCCTCGATGGCTGCGATCAAGGGTCGGTGCTCGTCGACGTGGAAACCTTGACCGACACTGACTGCGGACAGCGAATCCGTCACGGCGGCAAGGACTCCCCGGTAGACGTCGATCAGTGCGGAATTGTGGGACGCCTCGACGATCGAAAGGTGCAGGGCCATGCCGGCTTCGACAGTGAAGCCGCCGACGTGACCGGGGTGGGCATTCCAGGCTGCATGTATCCGCGCGAGATCTTCGGGGGTGTGGCGCTGCGCTGCAAGTCGCGCGGCTTCGACCTCGAGTCCGCGTCGCAGGCTCAGTACGTCGAGAACGTCACCTCTGGCGAGCCTGCGCCCGAGTAGTCCTTCGACCGGCGACGCCGCCATGACGTACACGCCGCCACCGTGACGAACGGACAGAACTCCGGCGTGTGCAAGCGCCCGTACCGCTTCGCGCATGGTGTTTCGGGCGACTCCCAATTCCTCGACCAGTGCGGTCTCCGGCGGGAGTTTCGATCCGACGGGCCATCGACCGGTCGAGATCGCCTCCTCGATCGCCGCGGCGACGATATCTACCTTGCGTCCGGAGTCGGACATGTGTGCCACCTCGGGTAAGTGAGTCAATGACTTTGTCCGAGGTTAGCGTGCTCTCACGAGTGGGTCAATGACTTGGGAATTATCCGCGTACGTCCAGGCTGCGGGCGTAGTGCTCCTTGAAGACCTCGAGATGCGCCCACGATTCCAAGCCGCTGACACCGTCGATGCCCCGGATTCGCTCGGACAGGGCATGGAGGTCGTTGGACGAGTTGGCGGCGACCGTCGCGATCACGTCGTACCGTCCCAGGGTCCGCGCGAGGAATTCGATTCCGGGCAGGGACTCGATCTCCGATACCGCGTTGTCGTCCCGTGAGCCCAGATTGACGCCGATGCCCATCGCCAGCGTCCGGCCACCACCTCGCCGCTTGACGACAGCGCCGACGCGCAGTGCCGTGCTCGCGATCAGGTGATTGACGCGATTGCGCACAGCGCTCGGCGACAGGCCGGTGTGTTCGGCCAGCTCGAGAAATGGCATGCGCCCGTTGCGTTCGAGCAGTTCGATCAAGGTAACGTCCGTCGAATCGAGTCGGATGTCGGCTTGTAAAGCGGTCTCGGGCATGAAGATTCCCTTGATGACGTCGACGTAGACCAGCGTGCTCACGGATCGAACGCCACGTTGTGAGCGGAGTTCGGCGATGGCACGGTACAGATCGTCGTGACTGGGTACCCGAAGTTCCGCAATCACGTTGTACTGCCCGCTGACTGCCGAGATGTAGACGGCGGCCTCGGATGCGATCAACGCGTCCAGCACCGGGGTCATCGGTCCGGACACTGCGATCGAGACGTGTGCAAGCGCCTTCAATCCGAGAAGTTCGGGGTGCGCGACGGCCACTACGGACACCGTTCCCGAGTCGAGTAGCGCCTGCACTCTGGTGGACACCGCCGCTCGTGGGGCGTCGACCGCCACGGACAGTTCGCGGTACGTCGCTCGCCCGTTGCGCTGAAGTGCGGCAATGAGCTTGGAATCGAGATCGAGCGTCATGGTTGCCCCAACTTTTCCAGAGATTTTTCTGTATGAGCTTCCTATTAGAACAGTCGCATGTGGCCATGGATGATGTGGATAAGTGCAGAAATGCTCGAAAACTCATACAAAAAAGTTGTATACCGCCTGGTCTGAAACTCTGATGCATTGCATAGCTCCAGGCCAGGGCGTAGTTTTCGCTCAACACGCAGTGACCTGCACCACCATCTCGACGAAGGACCACCATGCGCAAGTTGCACACGCACGAAGCCTCGCCTCTCGACGCCACCGCCACGATCT
>NZ_BAAILK010000035.1:422873-449509 GCF_054589475.1 Rhodococcus sp. no. 34 | reverse complement strand
TCACCGGCGCCAAGATTCACACCGTTGACGACAGCACGGCGGGAGCCGAAGCGTTCCTGGTGTTCGGAAACCGCTTTGCCGCGGTGGGAACGCTCGAGGAATGCCGCACCGAGGCGCGTCGGCTGAGCACTCGCACAACCGCGGTGGTCGAACTCGACGGCGCCACCGTCGTCCCCGGCTTCGTCGATCCACATGCACACCCGTTGATGTACGGGCAGATGCTCAGCTGGGTGGACTGTGGGCCGGAGAAGGCACATTCCATCCCCGGAATCATTGCGCTACTTCAGGAAGCGGCGCTCACAGCACCTGCGGGCGTCCCGATTCGCGGATACGGCTACGAGCACCGCAACCTGATCGAAGGGCGTCACCCGCTCAAGGAAGAGCTCGATCAGGTGGCCACCGATCGCGAGGTCTACCTCATGAACGCGAGCGGTCACGGCGGCGTCGTCAACTCCTTCACTTTCGACAAGCACGGTATTGACGCGAGCACCGAGAATCCGGCCGGTGGCGAGTTCTTCCGAGATGAAGACGGCGAACTCACCGGTGAGCTCTCCGACGCCGCGTGCAACATTCTCACCGGCGTCAACGGAGTGAAGGTCGGCCATCACGGCCCCAACTTCCATCTCGAGGACGAGCCGGAAGAGCACCTTCGCCAGCTGTCGGTCGCTCAGGACAAGTTCCTGGCCGGTGGCGTCACCACCATCGGTGACTGCCAGGTGACCCGGCGTGAATTCGACATGTACCTGCGTCTGGCCGAGCAGGATCAGCTCAAGACCCGCGTCAGCATGTACATGCTCAGCCACCTCCTCGATCACGTCATCGACACGGGAATGCACGGAGCCTTCGGCAATTCGCGGCTCGCGTTCGGCGGCATCAAGTTCTACGCCGACGGCACACTCGGAGGCTGGACCGCATACTTCCCCGACGGCTACGTGGGCGACCCGTGCCGCACCGGGCAGCTCTACCACGAGCCGGCGGACTACTCGGAGCTGATTGCCAAGGCACATTCGGTGGGTCTGCAGACCGCCACGCACGCTCAGTCACCGACCGCCATCGACATGGTGCTCGACGCCATCGAAGCAGCGCAGAAGGCTCACCCCGACGCCGACGCTCGTCACCGCATCGAGCATTGCGGACTCCCGACGGCCGAGCAGATCGCAAGGATGAACCTGGCCGGTGTCTACCCGGTGAACCAGCCACAGCACTACTACAACTGGGGTGAGGGCGTGACCGCTGCGATCGGCACTCCGGGCGAGCGGTTCAACCCGCTCGGCGAGTTCATCGCTGCCGAAGTTCCCGTGACCATCAGCTCCGACGCCCCCGTCGCAGAGCCGAAGCCGCTCGAAGCAATTCAGGCAGCCGTTACTCGTGTGACGCGTCAGGGCCATCAGCTCGGCTCCGATGCACTCCGCATCACCGCCGACCAGGCATTGCAGGCTCATACCCTCAACGGTGCGCGTGCGCTGGGCCGCGAAGCAGAGCTGGGCAGCATCTCGGTCGGCAAGCGGGCCGACTTCGTCATTCTGGGCGCGGATCCCCTCGAGGTTCCGGCCGACGCGATTGCGCAGATCGAGGTCCGAGAGACCTGGATCGACGGCGAACTCGCACATTCAGGTCATAACCACCTATTGTCGAGCACTTCGACCACCGAGGAAAAGTAATGAACCGAGAGCAACAGATCGTGAAGGCCCGCAAGGCGGGATTTGCAGCCTTCGTCGGTACAACTATCGAGTGGTACGACTTCTACGTGTATGCCACGGCAGCAGCCCTGGTGTTCGGTGACATCTTCTTCCCACCTGGAACCGACCGCCTGACCGGCGTTGCGGCGGCGTTCGCGACATACGCCGTCGGTTTCTTCGCTCGCCCGCTCGGCGGAATCGTGTTCGGCCATGTCGGTGACAAGATGGGCCGACGCACCGCATTGGTTGTGACTTTGACGCTGATGGGTGCAGGCACGTTCCTCATCGGCATGTTGCCCACTTACGCGTCGATCGGGTTCTGGGCGCCGTTACTGCTGGTACTGCTCCGCTTCGTCCAGGGCTTTGCCGTCGGTGGCGAATGGGGCGGCGCGGTCCTGATGGCCGTCGAGCATGCTCCCGAGGACAAGAAGACCTTCTACGGCGGTTTCGCCCAGCTCGGCAATCCTGCGGGTGCTCTTCTGGCCACCGGTTTCTTCAGCATTCTCTCCACCTTCGGCGACGACGCTCTGCGCGAGTGGGCTTGGCGTCTGCCGTTCCTCTGCTCTGCGCTGCTGATTCTGGTGGGCTTGGTCGTTCGCCTCAAGGTCGAAGAGTCTCCGGTTTTCGAATCCGAGGTGAAGTCCGCGGACGTACCGGAAATGCTGCCGCTCAAGTACGCGCTGGTGACCAACTGGCGCCCGATCGTCCTGGGCATCGGCATTCTGCCCGTCGCAGTCGGCGGCTACTACCTCGTGACGACGTTCATCACGGCATACGCAACCGATCCCGATGTCGGTTTGTCCGAGACGTTGATTCTCAACGCGCTCAGTGTCGCTGCAGTGGTCGAGTTGATCGCGACTCTCGGAGTGGCGTGGCTCGGCGACAAGGTGGGACGCGTCCGCGTCGTCATCTGGGGCCTTGCGGCAGTCGCGATTCTCGCAGCGCCGCAGTTCCTGGTGCTGAAATCCGGATCAGTGTTCCTGATCTTCCTGACCTTCGCTGTCATGCGACTGGTGCTGGCGGCCACGTACGGCCCGATCGCCGCCGTCCTGTCACAGATGTTCAAGCCGCAGGCCCGCTACACGAGCATTTCGTTGGCGTACCAGGGTGCAGGCGCGATCTTCGGTGGGTTGTCTCCGCTGGTGTCGACGCTGATGTACAAGGCAACCGGCAGCATCTGGCCGGTCATCGCACTGCTGATCGGCATGTGCGTCCTGAGCATCGTCTGCCTGCTCTTCGCTCCGCAGCACGTGGACGAAGCGACCGATACCGACGGCGTTCCGCAGAACCAGAACCCGCAGGGCCTGAACAAGGAATCCGCTTCTGCCTGACAACTGAAAACACGAAGCTGGGGCAGTACACGATTTCCGTGTACTGCCCCAGTTGTCGTTTCAGGTCAGTTGTCGTTCAGTGCCTGTTACGCGCCGACGAGATGGCGATGAAAATGATCGCTGCGGCGGTGCGCCTGGCTGAGATTTCTGATCTCACGCAGCCAGAAGTGAGACGCCAGCGCGTTGTTGCTTCCATAGCCGGTGCCGGACGTGTCCTCGTCGATCAGGGCGACAAGCGCTTTGATCAGGCTGGTGACCTTGAGGTTGTTGGTCTGAGAATGTCGGACTAACAGCTCGGCGGCTTCGTCGGTGCTGCAACGGTAGAGGGTGCAGACGATTTCGATGGCGCGCTCGCGGATCCGGCCCGAAGTAGTCGGGATCCGTAGACCGTTCGTCGAGTTGCCGTTCGCCTGGTTGTTCGTGTCGTTGGGGTGAATCATGGTGTTGATCAAGGTATTCCTTTGAACCGCATGGGTTTTGGGCCCGTGCGGTGTGTAGCGCATGTTGATACTGGTGCAGTCGGTACGCGATTGGCGGCGGACTCCGTCGGAGTCTTCGGCCTGGTCAACAATCTGCGGGACTGATGAAAGTGCGTAGTGATCAAAGGCGCGGGTTTGCACCGAACTGGAAGTCTGCCCCTGGAACGAATACTGGAACTGTTGTCCCGGGCGAAGCGACCGGCTGCCTGACTGACGGCTGCCCTCTGATAACCCCACCGTACGTCATGGAGTTGGTTTCAGCTAATCCTTTTGCGGGCGATCGTGCTCACAGTAGGCGGTTTCACCTGCTCAGGGAGTGTTTACGTGGTCGATTATTGCTTGCTTGGTGATAGCCCAGGCGTCGGTCGTCGGGTTGCCGAACTCGCCGTGGCCAACGCCGTGAAGTTCGATCAGATCGACCACGTCGCCTGCTGCTCGGGCGGCACGGGCATAGCGCCGACTCTGTTCGACCGACACGACCTTGTCTCCGAGTCCGTGGATCACCGTGACGGGGAGGCCGGTGGGGAGGTGCTCGATCGGTGATGCGATGCGGTAGCGATCGGGATGATCGGTAGGCATGCCGCCCAGAAGATTTCGAACAAATCGATCTTTGCCCGCGGTTGCGGCGAGCGTCATGTCGAAGACGCCGGCCATGATCGTCGCCGAGCGAACCGGCACGGTCAGGTCGGGTGCCGGAGCATCTGCACCCTGTTGTGAACGCGACGCCACCCAGGCGGCCAGTTGCCCACCCGCGGAGTATCCGGCGATATGTACACGGCTCAAATCCAGTCGCCCGGAAGCCTTTTCCTGCACGATGTCGGCCAGAGCGTTGGTAGCCGCAACGGTATCGGACAGCGTCGTCGGCCAACCGCCCTGTCCACCCACGCGTCTGTATTCGATGTTCCAGACCGCAATTCCGTAGGGGGTCAGCGTTTTTGCCCACGCACCCGCGTACTCGAGATTGCTCTTCTGCGCCCAGCCGCCGCCGTGGATCAATACGACGACCGGCAGATCGTCCTCCGACCCGGCTGGAAGATACAGATCGCCGAAAGTGTCTGCGGCGGCGGAGTATGCGATGCGGACCGGAGCGACGTCGCGGTCGAGGCCGGTCGCACTGCTGACAGATGCGAGGAGGGCGAGTGCACAGACCAGCACTACGGCGAGATACCCGGCCAAGCGGTCGCGGGAGCGGTGCGCGATGACCTGATTCCTCTCGGCAGGCGACGGACGATAATTCGGAAATCAGTCTATCGGTGCCAGGTGAATTTATGGTGTGAGCGAATGGGCCGTGCTCGCTCGCACGCGGAGTTCGCTACGCGTATAGCTCTGAACTGGGGGTTCGTCACCGTTGACCAGCGCCAACAGTGCATCTACGGCCGCTGCCGCCTGTTCTTGGGGGAAGAAGTCGAAGGCAGTGATCGGGGGCTGGGAAACCAGCAGGGCGGGTTCGTCACTGTCCTGTGCAATCAAGACGTCACCCGGAATCGACAGCCCGAGATCGAGGGCCGCTCGCGCCGCTGCCGGGGCGCAACCGAGAATCAACGACAGGATCGCGTCCGGCGGAGTCGAGGAGTCGAGGGCCTCGCGGGTGGCCGCATACGCGGCGCCGATGAGGCCTTCGACGGTGCTGGCGCCCGGAAACGACGTCAATTCCTCGCTGGTGCGTGGTGCCACGCCTCGGGCGCGGCACCACTCGAAGTAAGCGAAAGTCGTTGCGCGGGTCCACTCCGAATGCATTCCGGGAGTGAGGACGAAAATGTCCCTTGCGCCACGTTCGGCGAGGTGGTTCAGAAGAGTCTCCGTGGTGGAGACGAGGTCCGGTGAGGTGGAGTATCCGAACTGCCCGGATTGTCCAGGACCCACTGCGACAGAGGGGATTCCGATCTTCTGCAGAACTTCGACGCGCGGGTCGTCGACCATAGGGTCGACGACCAGTACGCCGTCCATCTCGATGCGCCGCAGTCCGTTCGGATCTTTCATCGACGGCAGAAGGAGGAGTGAGTGATCGGCGTGGAATGCAGCCTGGGTCGCGGCGGTCGCCACGCGCCCGTACCAGTCGAAATTGAGGTACTCGGCCGATGACAGTTGGTCGGGAGCGGGGAGCATCAGTCCGAGGGTGGCAGTCCGACCCGACCTGAGATTCTGGGCCGACCGATTGGCACGGTATCCAAGGCGGTCGGCAACCTCTTGAACCCGAGCGCGAGTGGCCGCGTCGACCCGGCCCTTGCCGTTGAGTGCATAGGAGACCGTGGACACCGCGACGCCGGCGGCGCTCGCGACATCGCGAAGCGTCGGAGTGTTCGGCGTGGACATCGGGGTCGTTCCTCTACTCGCTGGTCGGTTTCTACCCAAGAGTAACGCCCGAACAAACGGCGCTGCTGCAGTTGGTGGACCGTTGCCCGAAGAAGGCGAATGCCGAATCGTTTCATCGCAGCTATTGACACTGCTGAAACGATTGGGCACGCTCATGGAACGCCAGTCGAAGGCCGAATGATTTTCCTGGACACACATGGCGCACTCGTTCCAGTCCAAGCGCATAATTGCGATAACGCACGGAGTCACTCCATGACCGACAACACCGACCCGCGAAGGGTGGGCACAGCTCCCGACCCGCATCCGCCCGGAGCCACTCCGGGGCTTCGTAGGGGGACGATCAACAGCAGACATCTGGTCTTCTTCGTCATCGCCGCAGCGGCACCGCTGACGATCCTTGTGGGATTCGCGCCACTGGGTCTGATGGTTTCCGGCGCTGCGCTTCCGGTGGGGTACGTCGTTCCCGGGATCGTCTACCTACTGTTCGCCGTCGGCTTCACGGCGATGAGCAGGCATATCCGTGGTGCGGGTGCGTTCTACGCCTACATCACTGAAGGGCTCGGAAAGACAGTCGGCGCGGGGTCCTCCGTAGTGGCCTACGTCGGGTACCTCGGCGGCCAGATCGGGTTCGTCGTCGCATGCGGCATCTTCACCTCGTCCACCTTGGACAGTCTGTTCGGCATATCCGTGCCCGTCTACGCATGTGCACTGACAATTGCTGTTCTGGTCGCTGTCGTGGGATACAACCGGGTGGACATCGGCGCCAAGGTGCTTGCAGTGCTTATGGCGCTCGAGCTCGGCGTGCTTGCCGTCTTCTGCATTGCGGTCCTTGTCGAAGGCGGACACGAAGGGCTCTCGCTGACCAGTTTCTCGCCCTCCACCTTCCTGACCGCCGGCTTGGCCAGCGTCTTTGTTCTGACCTTCACGTCGTTTGTCGGTTTCGAGCAAACAGCGATCTACAGCGAGGAGGTCGTCGATTCCAAGCGCACGGTCTCCCGCGCGACGTACACGGCGGTGATCGTCCTGGCGGTTGTCTATTCCTTCTGCGCCTGGGTGATCGTGCAGGCTGTTGGACCGAGTCGGATGGTCGACTTCCTCGGCGGTGATCCCTCGGAGCTGATCTTCGACCTCAACAGTGAATTCGCCGGAGAGACGATGACCGACGTCATGCACCTGCTCATCGTGACAAGCTTTTTCGCGGGGTGCCTGGCACTCCACAATGCGTGTAGTCGCTATCTACTGGCCATGGGCCGTGCGCGAATCTTGCCCGTGGTTCTGGCGAAGGTGTCACCGACGACTGGTACGCCCAGCGTCGCCGGAATTGTTCAGGGCGTTCTGGTGTTCGTCGCGATCGCAGGATTTGCGCTGACCCCGGCAGATCCGTACACGGAGGTTGTTCTGTGGACGAATACCCCCACCATCATCGCCGTACTTGCTCTGCAGATCCTGACCTCGATTGCCGTGGTCCGATTCTTCTCGACGGGAGCTAGGGGAGAAGGCTTGTGGCAGAGGCTGATCGCGCCCTCGCTCGCTGCCGTTTCGCTCGTCGTGGCTCTCGGATTCCTGCAAGTGAACATGGGCACCGTGACTGGGTTGACCACAGCTCGGAATCTGTTGTTCGTGGTGCCACTGGTCGCTGCTTTCGCAGTGGGGGTCGTTCGGAGCCTGTGGGTTCGTAACCACTCGATCGAGGTGCTGTCGGTATGAGCGAATACGCATGGTCGGTCCCCGGAGGGTTGGTCGAACGTCCCGGAATTGTTCCGGGCGCTCCAGAGATATGGGTCTATGCGGACAGGTTCTCGTACTTCGGTGGTGACACCGTCTCGATCCGAGTGCATACCACCGCAGAAGAATACGACCTCGAAATTGTTCGAGACGGCGCCCGGCCGCAACAGGTCGCGCAATACTTCGGTCTGCCGGGCAAGCAGCAGCAGACTCCTGCCGATGCGTACGCAGTGGGCTGCGACTGGTCGGAATCCCTTGCTGTCGAGATAGATCCGAAGTGGACGTCCGGCATGTACTTGGTTTTGGTCCGGATGCTCCACGAAGGGGTGACTATTGAGCGGGAGGGCTTCTTCGTCGTCAAGGCGCGCGAACCCGAGCACGCCGACTTCGTACTCATTCACACCACCAGCACGATGTTGGCTTACAACGACTGGGGTGGGGCAAACCACTACCGAGGTGTTCCGGACGGCTCCGGCGATGTGCCGACACCGATTTCCTCGACGCAGCGTCCTGTCGCGCGGGGGATGTTGCGCAAACCCGAGGGCGCAGCACGCAACATCCACACCGACACACCGGGAATCGGATGGATACCCCGTCACCCGCCGTACGAATGGGCGTGGGTGAACGGCTACTCGCGTCACCATGCGGACGCCTTCTGGGCGACTTACGAGAGGCCGTTCACGGTCTGGGCGGAAGAGCAGGGGTTCCGCGTCCACCACGTGACACAACACGATCTGCATAACGATCCGTCGGCGCTGCAGGGATATTCATGCGCAGTTGTCGTCGGTCACGACGAGTACTGGTCCTGGGAGATGCGTGACTGCATAGACGATTTCGTCGCAGAGGGCGGTGGTCTGGCGCGATTCGGCGGGAACTTCCTGTGGCAGGTACGCCTCGAAGACGACGCACAAGTCTGTTACAAGAATCCGTTCGACGATCCGATGCGAGAAGTCGACCCGACCCGGGTGACGACGGCGTGGGATTCGCCCGAGGTTGCCCGACCGGGAGCGTGGACGATGGGATTGACCGGCATGGCCGGTGTCTACAATCGTTACGGTGCAACAACTCCCAGGTCGTCGGGCGGTTTCACGGTATACCGGCCGGATCATTGGGCGTTGAACGGAACCGACCTGTACTACGGAGACAACTTCGGGATCGCCCCGATCTGTGTTGCCGGATTCGAGATGGACGGCGTGGATTTCACGTTCCGGAAGGGCCAGCCGTATGCGACCGGCGTCGACGGCGCTCCCGAGGATCTGGAGATCATCGCGATGGCGCCGGCAGTTTCGGGTTCGCGGGACAAATGGAACGGGAAAGTTCCGATCGGTGCGCCTTTCGCCGAAGTGCAGGGAATCATCGAATGCTTCTACGGCAGTGAGCCTCCAGATCACCTTCGTGATCTCGAATACGGATCGGGAATGGTCGCCTGTCACAAGCGAGGTCTCGGCTGCGTGTTCAACGCAGGTTCCACCGAATGGGTGAACGGGCTGATCCAACACGATCCCTTCACCGAACGAATAACTGCAAACGTACTGAATCTGTTTGCTGCACAAATTTCCAGCTCCAAGATGAAGGAAAAATGACATGAGTGTCAACGACATTCGAACGTTCGGGCCAGGGCAGGGGACGCGGTTCATCCCGGAGTGGGGTGACGATGCGAGCCCGAACTGGTCGGAATCCGAATGGAGGTCATTTGGAGATCCGAACGGGGCATACTTCGGCGGTGGTTGGGAAGGCGAGCCCGGCACGCTCTTGTGCGACCCGTATCCGTACGACGAGGTCTGCATCATGATCAGCGGCCGGGTGGCGCTGATCGACCTCGATGGAAACCGTCGCGAATTCTCTTCTGGGGAAGCATTTTTCGTGCCGCAGTCGTTTCGCGGTACCTGGGAGACGGTTGAGCCGTCGAAGAAGTTCTTCGTCGCGCTCCCCGGATCGCGCTCATGACGGTGGAAACTTCGATGACTGTCGCAGCGTTTGGTCACGTGATCGACGGAACGTGCGAGAGCCCGGCAGGTAGACTTTCCGTGCTGGTCGATCCGGTGACCGACAATCCATATGCCCGTGCTGCCGTCGGTTCCACCGATGACGTCGATCGAGCCTGCCGTTCGTCCGAGAAGGCTGCGCGGTCCTGGCGCCGGTCCACCCCTGCGCGCCGTCAGGAGTTGCTGCTGGCCCTTGCGGACGCGCTGGAAGCAAACGCGAAATATTTCCTCGAGGTCGAATGCCGCAGTACTGGAAAGCCTCTCAGGCAGGTGCGAGACGACGAGATCCCGCAGTGTGTTGACTTTCTGCGGTACTTCGCGGGTATTGCCCGCTCTCTGCCGGGCGTTGCCGCAATGGAGTACACGGAGGGTGCTACGTCTTATGTCAGACGTGAACCCATTGGCGTGATCGGTGCGATCGCTCCTTGGAACTACCCGTTGATGATGGCGGTCTGGAAGATCGCGCCGGCACTCGCGACGGGAAACACCCTCGTGCTCAAGCCGGCCGAGGAGACGCCGGAAACCGCGGTGATGCTGGGAGTGCTTGCAGCGCAGATCTATCCGCCCGGGGTGTTGAACGTAGTGTGCGGCGATCGCGATACCGGAGCCGCGCTCGTCGCTCATCCGGTTCCTCGGATGATTGCGCTGACGGGATCGACGAGAGCGGGTATTTCGGTCGCAAAGGCCGCGTCGGAAGACGTCAAGCTGTTGCATCTCGAACTCGGAGGCAAGGCACCCGCCGTTGTTTTCGCCGACGCGGACCTCGACGGCGCAGTCACGGGGATTGTTGCCGGAGCCTTTTACAACAGCGGTCAAGATTGCACCGCTGCGACGAGAATTCTCGTTCAAGAGGAGGTTGCGGAGGAGTTCACCGAGAAGTTGACGGCTGCGGCCGCGGACTTGAGGTTGGGAGGACCGGAATCGGGCGATTGTCTCGGCCCCCTGGTCAGCCGCGCTCACCGTGATCGAGTGGCGGAGTTGGTAGAGAGACGCTCAGCAAATACGAACGTATGTATTGGCGGGAGAAAGCCAGCTGGACCTGGGTTTTTCTATCTGCCGACTGTTATTTCCGGGGTGCAGCAGGAAGACGAGTTGGTCCAGGAAGAGATATTCGGGCCGGTTGTCACCGTACAGTCGTTCTCCACCGAGGCTGAAGCGATCGAACTTGCGAACGGGACCAAGTACGCTCTCGCGTCGAGCGTGTGGACGTCCGACCACGGCACCGCGATGAGGATGACGGCCGAACTGGACTTCGGCTGCGTCTGGGTGGGAGCCCACGGAATGCTCGCCGCTGAGATGCCTCACGGTGGCTTCGCCGGGTCGGGTTACGGCAAGGATCTGTCGGAGCTCGCACTGGCGGAGTACACGAGGGCCAAGCACGTCATGCATGTGACGAGCGTCTGACTCCTCGGCAATATACAACGACGGCCATCTGCCCGCGCTGCGGGCCGGTGGCCGTCGTCGTGTCTCGGTGGACCTGCAAGCTACTGTTTAAATATGTTGCAGTGCAACGTATGTGGAGACAGTTTTCGTTGATCTGGGTCGCGAATGCCGGTAAAGTGACGTGTGCAACATTGCGCACTTCGGCGCACATTCAACCCCACTTTCAATTCTGACTCCAGGAGACTGCCATGGGTTCATCCGACACCGATCTCAAAGCGCTCGACAGCGTTATCACCGTCGCCGGTGCATTGGCGGCGATATTCGGCGGAATCGCCGGAGTTGCCGGGCTGGCAACTTTTCTCGGAACCGGCGGCGGTTCTTAGGTTTTCAGCTGACATCACTGAGGCTCGGACCGTTCGATTCTGACGATCAGATCCGCGCGTGACCTGACTGCGCTGATCAACTCGGCGTTCGGCTGATCTACCCGTTTCACCCACTCTGCAGCCGCTTCGGAACTCTTTCCGAAGCGGCTGTGGCGTTTCACCAAGCGCTTCGTCCGAGTTTCCTCCGGAACGTCGAGATACCAGACCTCGTCGAGTGCTGCTCGCACTTCCTGCCATCCACCACTGGGTAGGAGGAGATAGTTCCCCTCGGTGACTATCAGCGGTGTACATGGGTCGACGGCCGTTGTGCTGCCTATCGATTCGTCGAACTCGCGATCGAAGACCGGAGCATAGACCGTCGAGTTCGAGGCTCGGAGTCGGCGTAGTAGAGCTGCGTACCCGTCGACGTCGAAGGTGTCCGGTGCGCCTTTGCGTTCATGCCTGCCGAGTCGGTCGAGTTCCCGATTGGCAAGATGAAAACCGTCCATCTCGACGATGGAGCAACGAGAACCCAATTTCCGCACAATTGCCTGTGACACCGTCGACTTTCCGGCTCCCGGTGCGCCCGTGATGCCGAGGATTCTCCGACCGTCGTCGGTGATCAGGGAAGCAGCGCGTGAAGCAAGTTGGTCGAGCGTCAGCGAGACGGTCGGCGGTGAGGTCGTCACGTGTTGCTCCGATCAGTCCGAAGGGCCGGTGCATCGAGAGTACGCCGGAGGCTTTCGGCCATTGACAGTCTGAATGGACTGTGAAACTGTGAGCCATGCCACTCGAGAAGTTGGAGGTGAGACCGTGACCCTGCGCGATGCGCAGCGCGAAGCGACGCGCCACCGGATTCTCGATGCGGCAACGGATTTACTGATAGCGGACGGTTATTCATCTCTGACGACGCAGTCGGTGCAAACCGCTGCCGGAGTCAGTCGGGGTGCTCTGCTGCACCACTTTCCGAACATGCAGGAGCTCACTGCGGCGTTGGTGTCGAACATCGTCGTACGGAACGAGGTGGCGGTAAGAGCTGCCATGTCTCGGCAGGATTCGTCGGTGGACACGATCGAGAACTCGATCTCCGCTCTGTATTCGGCGTTGACTCAGCCGCCATTTCAAGCGGAACTCGAACTGTGGTCCGCAGCGCGGACGGATCCGGTGTTGGCCGAGGTGCTCCGGGAATCGGAGCGAATCGCCGGACGGGATCTGCGGCGAGTTGTCCACGACGCTTTCGGTCCCGAAATTGTTGCTTCCGAGAACTATTCGCAGATTGCAGATCTGACGGTGCTGATGCTCCGTGGTTTGGCGCTGTCCCGGGCAGTGCAGAAGAGCGACGCGTCTGCGCGTCGTTCGATCAGTCAATGGGCAGGCGTCGTTCGCCTGCTCCTCACCCAGAACTAGCGCAACTCGTTCCGAGCGAGGCGCGCTCTGTCGACAGGACCGATGATGACGGATTTTGCGACCCTGAAGTACGAGACGTCCGGTGGTAAAGCGTATATCACGCTCAACCGCCCCGATCGGCTCAACGCGATCGACGACCGGATGCCGTCGGACATTCGAAACGCGGTGGCAGCAGCCAATGACGACGACGAGGTCCGTGTGATCGTCTTGCAAGGTGCGGGCAAGGCGTTTTGTGCCGGGTACGACCTCAAAGAGTTTGCCGAAGGCGACCTTGACGGAAAGTGGAACCAGGGCCCGGTCTGGGACCCCATCAAGGACTTTCGCGGGATGAAGCAGAACACCGACGACTTCTTCACGCTCTGGCGATCGCTCAAGCCGACGATCTGCAAGGTTCAGGGATATGCGATTGCCGGTGGAAGTGACATCGCGCTGTCCTGCGACATGCTGATCATGGCCGACGACGCTCGCATCGGATACCCGCCTGCGCGTGTGTGGGGTTGCCCGACGACGGCGATGTGGGTGTACCGGCTCGGCGCCCAGCGTGCCAAGCGAATGCTGTTGACGGGAGACACCATTGACGGTGTCACTGCGGCTGACTGGGGATTGGCGCTCGAAGCGGTGCCGGCCGACGAATTGGACTCGGCGGTGGAAGCGTTGGCGGATCGCATCGCCGGTGTTCCGCTCAATCAGTTGGCCATGCAGAAGATGATGATCAACCAGGCGTACGACAACATGGGATTGCAAGGCACCCAGGTGCTGGCAACCCTGTTCGACGGAATTACGCGTCACTCCCCGGAGGGGCGCTGGTTCAAGGATTTTGCCGAGCGCGACGGATTCCATGCCGCGGTTCAGTACCGCGATTCCGGACGCAAGATTCCAGACGGAGGCGGGCCGCTCCCCGCGTCCGACACCCCTCCTCGATAGAAAGTGGATGTGAGATGAGCAGTGTTCTCGAAACGTCGTACTTCCCCGCTGACGTGTCTGACCCGATAGAGGAGCAAACGGTGGGTGGGCTGCTGCGAGAGTGCGCCGCGGACTCGCCGAATCTGGTTGCAATCAGAGAAGTAGTTCCGGCGCAATCGCATTCGTTGTCCGGGGCCGCCGAAACCGATCGCACGTGGACCTTCGCGCAACTGCTGGACGAAGCGGAGGGGTGTGCGCACTACCTCTTGTCCCAGTTCGATCGCGGAGACAGGATCACCGTCTGGGCTCCGAACGTTCCGGAGTGGATGATCCTGCAATACGGCGCCGCGCTCGCCGGAATGGTTCTGGTGACTGCCAATCCGGCGTTGGGTGCGGAGGAACTCGCGTACGTCCTGTCGCAGTCCCAGTCCCGCGGGCTCTTCCACACCGGAAAGTTCCGCGGCGGTGACATGGCAGCGGTGGCGTCCGAGGCGATTTCGATTGCGGGAGAGGAGGTTCTGGCAGTCAACTTCGAAGACTGGGATCGTCAGGTTCGAGGTTGGACGGGCGAGCGAGGCGCTCTGCCGGAAGTCTCTCCCGATGACAATGCGCAGATTCAGTACACGTCGGGAACCACCGGTGTGCCCAAGGGTGCATTGCTGCATCACCGAGGTTTGGTCAACAACGCCGATTTTGTCAGCCGGAGAGGTCAATTCCCCGAACGGGGTTCGGTCGTCTCGGCCATGCCGCTGTTCCACACGGCCGGATGCGGCATCCTGGTTCTCGGTGCCGCCCAGCGAAGAATGTCCATCGGCCTGATCCAGTACTTCGATCCGACTGCGGTTCTCGATGCGGCAGAAGGCTTTCACGCCGACGTCGTCAGTGGAGTGCCGACGATGCTGATCGCCATGATCAACGACGCCACCTTCGCCGACCGCGATTTCTCGGCGTGCTCAGTGGTCGTATCCGGTGGATCGTCGGTACCGCCCGAACTGGTCAGCACGGTGGAGTCGGCATTCGGTGCGGGATTCAGCATCGTCTACGGACAAACCGAAGCCAGTCCCGTGATCACACAGACCAGTCCAGCCGACACCCCTGAAGACAAGTCGGAGACGGTCGGCCTCGCGTTGCCACAGGTCGAGGTGAAGATCTCCGACGTCGTGACCGGGGACAGCGTTCCGCTCGGCGAACAAGGTGAGATCTGCGCTCGTGGGTACCTCGTCATGACCGAGTACTTCCGCAATCCCGAGGCCTCGTCCGCGACCGTGGACAAGGACGGGTGGTTGCATACCGGCGATTTGGGGACGATGGATCAACGAGGATACGTCCGGGTCACCGGGCGCCTCAAGGACATGATCATCCGCGGCGGGGAGAACATCTATCCGCGTGAGGTCGAGTCCGTGATCTTCACGCATCCGAAGATCCTCGATGTGGCGGTCGTCGGTGTGCCCGACGAGGTGTGGGGCGAGCGCGTAGTTGCCGTCATCCGCTGGAAGGACGAATCCGATCAACCGACTGCCGCCGAACTGGTCGAGTTCTGCAACGAACGACTGGCGCGCCACAAGGCGCCCAAGGAGTGGTTCAGCGCGGAGGCATTCCCACTGACAGGGTCGGGCAAGATCCAGAAATATCGAATTGCGAGCCTGGTCGGCGAAGGCGTGTACGGCGTCGTCAACTGATCGGTGCATATAGCACGTCGGAGCGATTCTGTCTGGGTTATCCCCGTAAATCGCTTCGACGTGCCCTGTTTATCCTGGTGCCGTGAGTTCAACCTTCGGTGAGACCGGACACAACGCCACCTTCAACCGCATTCGCGCCACAGCGTTTGCGTCGAAGGTGATGTCCGCGTCCGACGCCGTGAAGTTCATCAACCCGGGCGACACCGTCGCGATCAGCGGTTTCGCAAGCGCCGGTACACCAAAGGTTGTCATTCCGGCCCTGGCCGAGCGCATTCACCGGACCCGCGGCAACGGATCGAACTTCACGATCAATCTCCTGACCGGCGCTTCTGTGTCCACCGAGACCGAAAGGCTGCTCGCGGAGGTCGACGGAATCGCGCTGCGCATGCCGTATCAGTCCGAGGCCACCGCACGTCGCCGGATCAACGACGGTCGTATGGACTACGTGGACATCCATCTCTCCCACGTGGCTCAGCAGGTGTGGGAGGGCTACTACGGCAACGTAGACGTCGCGGTGGTCGAGGTCGCCGGTATCACCGAATCAGGGGAACTGATTCCCTCCGCGTCGATTGGCAACAACAAGACCTGGCTGGACGTCGCCGACAGGGTCATCCTCGAAGTCAACTCGTGGGTGCCCGAGGCGATGGAAGGTATTCACGACGTCTATTACGGCACCGCGCTGCCGCCGCATCGCAAGCCGCTCGAGATCATTCGTGTCGAGGACCGGATCGGCCAGACCACGTTCCGAGTGGATCCCACGAAGGTTGTGGCCATTGTCGAGACCAACTGCCGTGACAGCGCGAGCCCTCTCACTGCACCCGACGCCGTCAGTGAGGCGATCGCCGGCCACGTCCTGGAATTCTTCGACTTCGAGGTGCGCGCCGGACGGATGCCGGCCGATACGTTGCTTCCGCTGCAGGCGGGCATCGGCAATGTCGCCAACGCGGTGCTCGGAGGGCTCGATCGGGGGCCGTATCGCGGCCTGACCTGCTACTCCGAGGTCATCCAGGACGGGATGCTGAAGCTGATCAAGGACGGAACGGTCGCGCATGCGTCTTCGACGGCTTTGGCGCTCACCGAAGAGGGCATCGAAGAACTGACCGCGAACATCGACTTCTACCGCCACCACATCACTCTCCGTCCGCAGGAGATCAGCAACCACCCGGAGGTGGTGCGCAGGCTCGGAATCATCGCCATGAACGGCATGCTCGAGGCCGACATCTACGGCAACGTGAACTCGACGCACGTCATGGGGACGAAGATCATGAACGGAATCGGCGGCTCGGGGGACTTCGCCCGCAACGGCTACGTGTCCATGTTCCTGAGCCCGTCGACGGCCCGCGGCGGTGAGATCTCGGCGATCGTGCCGATGGTTCCGCACGTCGACCACACCGAGCACGACACTCAGGTGTTGGTGACCGAGCAGGGGTTGGCGGATCTGCGCGGTCTGTCGCCGCGGCGACGCGCGCGCCTGATCGTCGACAAGTGTGCTCACCCGGAGTTCCGGCCACTGCTCCACGATTACATCGCTCGCGCCGACGCTCAACCGGGTGCGGGGCAGACGCCGCACATCCTGGGCGAGGCATTCTCGTTCCATCAGCGGTACATCGACACGGGTTCGATGCGCCTTTCGTGACGCCAGGCAATGCTGCCGGCAGTGAGAGAATGCGAGGGTGAGCCGAACCGGGGTACCTGACGACGCCATACGCCGGGTTGCCGCGGCGGGGGCCGATGACGCCGGTGGCCTGCCCGTCGAACTGCTGGGTGATTTCCTCGACGTGCTCAGCGATGCTGTCTGTGAAGGGAAACCGCTGCAGCGTCGCCAGCTGCACCGCTTCCGCGCTCGCGGGGAAGAAGCAGCGCAGCAAGGTGTGGCCCTACGAGCCCTGCTCGATCTGTATCTCTCCTCGGCCTGGCGTCTGTGGCGTGAACTGCCTGCTGTTATTGCGGCACAATCGGATCCGAATGCCGTCGTCGCGGCCGGCGAAGTGATGCTGCGTGCCGTCGACGATGCCGTCGCCGAACTGGCCGAAGGGTTTCAGTTGGCCAGACGTTCTCTGGTCCGCTCGCAGGTATCGGCACGCCGCGAGTTCGTCGACGACTTGTTGACCGGCGGCGCTGACGTCGTCGGATTGTTGGATCGCGCTTCAGGATTCGGTCTCCACCTCAGTGGTCCGCATGCCGTGGCGGTAGTGACCGCCGCCCGTGAGTTCACCGACGACAACCCTTTGGTGCGCGCCGTCGAACGTGCCGTTCTGGGTAGCAAGGGTGACGCCGATGCGTTGGTCGCCAGCAAGAGCGGCAAACTGGTGGTCGTTTTCGCGGCGCCGGATCGCGATGCCGTCGACCACGTGCTGGCAGGGATTCGGTCGGCTCTCGGGCCGGGGACCGATGACGACGGGCGAGTGCAGTTGCAGCGGCGTCCTTTGGACGGCACGTGGCAGATCGCTGTCGGGCGCCCTCGAACCACCGCTTCGGGCGTGGTGGCGTCGTACCGGGAGGCGCTGGACGCACTGGACCTGGCGCAGCGCCTGTCGTTGACCGCACCGATCATCGATGCTCGTGACCTGCTGGTCTACCGGGTTCTGGTCAATGACAGACCGGCGGTCACCGACCTGATCCACACCCTTCTCACACCGCTGCTCGAGGCGCGTGGTGGCGCTGGACCGATGATCGACACACTGCTCGCGTACTTTTCCGCCGGCGGCAATACGGCTAAGACCGCCCGAGACCTGCATTTGTCCGTCCGCGCCGTGACGTACCGGTTGGACCGTATTCGTGAACTCACCGGTCAGAACGTCAACGATCCCAACGACAGCTTCGCGCTCCACGCTGCCGTACTGGGTGCGAAGCTGCTCGACTGGCCGGCCACCGAGCTGACCTGATCAGCTTGCGCGGGCGCGTTCTTCGTAGGCAGCACGTGCCGCGGTGTCGACGTCGCCGAGAAACTGCGTCTCGACGCCGAACAGTCGGCTCAATGCCTCGTACGGCCGCCGGGGGAAGAAGCCCTGTGCCTGCACGAGCAGCCCGGACACCCGCGTAATGCGTACGCGTGGGCGCGGTTTGGTGATCAAGCCGACGACGGCTTCGGCGATTTCCTCCGGCTGAACCTCTCGGAATCCCTTCATTCCCGAAGTGCCCGAGGTGAGTTGGGTGTTGGTGAGCGTCGGCAGCACAGACGAGATGTGAACTCCGGTGGCACGAACTTCCTTGCGGACAGAATCGGTGAAGCCCAACACCGCATGCTTGGCGCCGCAGTACGTCGACAAACCGGGGCACGGGAGTTCGCCTGCAAGCGAAGCGATGTTGATGACGTGTCCACGTCCGCGCGGAAGCATCCGCCGTAGTGCGAGCTTGGTTCCCGTGATCACGCCGAGGACGTCGATCTCGATGATGCGTCTGGTCACGGAGTCGTCCTCGTCGACGATCCGTCCGACCGGCATGATGCCCGCATTGTTGACCAGCACGTCGATCGGGCCGAGTTCACCTTCGACGGTGTCGAGGAAGTCGAAGAACGAGGCGGGGTCGGTGACGTCGAGGCGCCCGAACGTGCGGATGCCCAAATCCTTGGCTGCTTGCGCGAGAGTGGCTTCGTCGATGTCGCCGATCGCGACCGTCGCACCCAGGCTGATGAGCCGCTTCGCGGTGGCGTATCCGATGCCCCGGGCGCCGCCGGTGATGACCACTACCTGACCGTCGAAAGGTTTGTTCATTTACTCCAGCGTCTCCAAAGACAGGGGTTGGTTGCAGTGAGATTAATCTGCAGTGAGATGTGATTGTGGACCAGTCGAAACCGGGTTGCTAGGGCTTCTTGGCCGAAGTGAGACGATAGATTTGTGACTAAGTCACAATCAGGGTGACAAGTCGGGGAGGCGCTATGGACACATCGGAGTTGGACGGCTGGATTGCAAATCTCGCACCCATCTATCTCCAGCCGGAGGTGATCGACGGTTTCGTTCAACGCATCGACGACGCCATTGCGGTGGCCAATCCTGAAGTGGCGGGTGATCGGGAGCTACGACGCGATGTGGATGCGAGCACTGCGGCGCAGCTTCGCGTCATCGTGGCCGCGATCGCGGGCGGTTCCCAGGAGGTCACGCCGCCGCCGGAGTCGGTTGCGCTTGCACTCACCGTTGCCAGGCGCGGTATGGATCTTCGAGTCCTGCTCAAGATCTACGGTGCCGGACGCCTCGCGATGCTGGGCTTCGTCGACGAGTCGATAGAAGCACTTCCGATCGGTCCGGAACTCAAGCGCGCACTTCTGGTCCGAGTGTGGGGTTCGGCGATGAGATGGCTGGAAGTGACCACCGAATTGTTGGTGGCAACGTATGCGAAGGAGCGTGAGAGCTTGGCGCGCGGCGCTTTTGCGCGTCGGTCCGAGACGGTGCACGCGATTGTCGCAGGCGAAGCACTTCACTCCGATGAGGTGTCGCAGATTCTCGACTACCCGATGCGGCGCCACCACACTGCGTTTGTTCTCTGGACGGACGACACCGATCCGGCCGCCGACGTATTGGCCCGATTGGACTCGTATGCGCGTTCCTTTGTGGACGAGTCGAATGCCGAGCGCGTGCTGACGCTGCCTTCGGGGGCGCGCGAGGTGTGGTCGTGGGTCGCGCATTTCGACGACCATGAGTGGGCGGCGCTCGATCGTGCTCGGAATTCGGACCTCCGTGTCGCGGTGGGGGCCAGCGGTTACGGAATGGAAGGATTCGCGCGCAGTCACCGCGAGGCTCTCGCCGCGCAGCGCATCGCGGTCCGTTCGACGGGTTCGCCGGGGGTCACCGTCTACGAAGATGTTCAGGTTCCCTGTCTGCTCACCGAAGATCTGGACGAACTGCGTGCGTTGGTGGCCCGGGAATTGAAAGGACTCGCCGGCGCGGACGGTGTCACGACGCGTATCCGTGACACCGTTCGGGTCTATTACGAGAACAATTGCACTGCAGCCGCTACCGCCGTGGCGCTCGGTCTGCACAAGAACACCGTGCGGTATCGACTCGATCAGGCCGAAAAGCTGTTAGACCGCAGCGTGGACCAGCGTCGGCTGCCAACAGAGTTGGCGCTCATCGCGCTGGAGAGCTACGGAGCCGCCCTCCTGGCGAACCCGTGACTCGCTACTGCATGTCGTCGAGCCCGGGGAGCGAATAGCCGGAGCTGTCATCCCAATCGGCGGGGGTGTCGTCGAGTGAAACGTCCCAGTCTGCGTCGGGCACCGCTCGCCGGAGTTCGGTCAGAGCGTTGAACCAGTAGACGAGCGAAGGAATTACCTCGGTCGGGTCGCTCGAGATCTTTGTCGAACCGTTGAGCAGAGTGTCGGGGATATCCGACGGATAGAGGTCCAGGACCTCGTAGTCGAACGGAAATTCGTCGTTGTGGACGGCGATGAGTCGGTCGACTTCGGCCTTCTCGTCGTCGGTCAGCGGTGTGGTGCGGACGGCGGAGTAGTACAACGAGGTGCTCATGCTTGCCAGGCTAGAACAAGATGCCGTCCAGCGGCGGTTTCGGACGCAACACCCTCAGATTGCATGGTTTCGGCAACTTCAGGTGTGAAAGTCGTCGATATTTCGACCGGGATGGATAGAAGTCGGCAAGGAACACTGGAGAAGACGGCGAGACGGCCGTCCGAACCCAGTGAAGGAGCTCCCCGTGACCGCAGTCATCAGTGCCATTCGGGTAGGTGGTCAGCGATGAACGTTCCCATGTGGGCGTGGGCCGCGTTCGCCGCAGTCATCGTCGTCATGTTGCTCATCGACCTGCTCGCCCACCGCGGCGCGCACGTCATCGGCTTCAAGGAAGCGGCCTGGTGGAGTGCACTCTGGGTCGGTTTGTCTCTCGTATTCGCGGTGGTCGTCACCCTGACCTTGGGGGTGAACTCGGGCGTCGAATTCACCACGGCCTGGCTGTTGGAGAAGAGCCTCTCCGTCGACAACCTCTTCGTGTTCGCCCTGATCTTCGGTTACTTCAAGGTGCCCCGTGAATACCAGCACCGCGTGTTGTTCTTCGGTGTCATCGGCGCCCTGATCTTCCGCGGTATCTTCCTCGCCGCCGGCGTTGCCGTGGTCAGCAAGTTCACGGCCGTGCTGTTCGTCTTCGCCGCCATCCTGCTCTACAGCGCCTACAAGCTGCTCAAGGACGACGACGAGAACTTCGATCCGGGAACCTCGCTGGCGGTTCGCTTGCTGCGCAAGATCATGCCGGTCCGTGAGGAATACGCAGGAACCAAGTTCTTCGTCAAGGAAGCCGGAAAGCGCGTCGCAACACCACTGTTCGCCGTCGTCGTCGCCATCGAAGCTGCCGACCTCGTGTTCGCAGTCGACAGTGTCCCGGCAGTGCTGGCAGTGAGTGACGATCCATTCATCGTGTACTCCAGCAACGCGTTTGCGATCTTGGGTCTGCGTGCCCTGTACTTCCTGCTCTCGGGCCTGCTCGAGAAGTTCCACTACCTGTCCAAGGGTCTGTCGATCATCCTCGCCTTCATCGGCGTGAAGCTGATCATGCAGGCCAGCCACAAGGTGATCAGCACGTCGATCCCCGAGATTCCCTCACTGGTCAGCCTCGCGGTGATCATCGTGGTGTTGGCAGGCTCGATCATCCTGAGTCTCAAGAAGCCGCTACCGGAAGAGCCTGAGGCCGAAGAGGTTGCGACCGGTGACGCACCGATAGACCTCGAGAAGTCAGGTGCTGACGGCAGCATCGAGAAATCCGGCGTCCAGCTCGCAACCGGCGAGCGCGACGACGATGACGACAAGGTAGATGCTCGGCCAAGGGGCTGACGCCTGATCGGCTGAACGAATCGAAAAGGGAGACCGCACAACGACGTGTGGTCTCCCTTCTCGTTCCTCACGACTCTCGCTGCAAAACAGACCACTGATCGGGAAGGTGTGTTCTCACCCGGCCGTGGGCGATCTACCTTGGCGAATGCCCGACGTCCGAGATCAGGAGTGCCCATGACAATTCACGCGGAAGTCGTCACAATGCTGGCCACGCTCAACGCCGCATTCCCGGACGTCACCAGCTACGAGCCGTCGAAGTTACGTGCTCTGCTTCGGAATCGACGAGCCCCGCTGGAGCGGCTTCCCGATATGCGGTCGGTCGAAGATCTCGCAATCGACGGCCCTGGGGGAGATCTGTCGATCCGCGTCTACCGCCCGCACACTTCGTCCGACGCAATTCCGCTGGTCGTCTTCGCTCACGGCGGAGGCTTCGTGTTCTGCGACCTCGACAGCCATGACGAATTCTGCCGTTCCATGGCGCAAGGCGTCGGCGCCGTTGTGGTCTCCGTCGATTATCGTCTGGCCCCTGAACATTCCGCACCGGCAGCACACGACGACGTCTTTGCCGCAGTGGAATGGGCAGCGAAGCACGCGGCAGAGTACGGCGCAGACCCGAGCAAGATCGTGCTTGCCGGCGACAGCGCCGGCGGCAATCTTGCTGCGACAGTTGCCATCGCCGCCCGCGATCGTGGAGGTCCGGAGGTTGCGGCGCAAGTTCTCATCTATCCCGTGATCGACGACGATTTCGACACCGAGTCCTACCGTCTCTACGGCACCGACCACTACAACACGACCACGGCCATGAAGTGGTACTGGGACCAATATGCGCCCGAGCGCCGAGACGACGTGCGGGTGATACCAACTCGGGCAGAGTCGTTCGCCGATCTTCCAGCCGCCGTTGTCGTGACAGCCGAGCTGGATCCGCCGTGCTCGTCCGGCGACGAGTACGCGAAACTGCTTGCCTCGGCCGGCGTCCCAGTGCAGCATCATCGCTTCGACGGGCTGTTTCACGGTTTCCTCACTATTCCGTCGTTGTCGCTCACGGAACCGGCGCGACAGAAAGTTTGGGCGATGATCCGCGAGGCGTCAGCCGTCACTCGATAGGATTTCTTCGCTCAATTCGCCGAAGGTATGACAGATTCTGTCCCGAACAATGACTTCGGTGCATTCGGGGTCGAACCATCGATCAACGACGCCCCAATGGATCGGATGGTCGAGGTATTGGGTCTGCAGTGACGCGAGATCTGTGAACTCCTGCTCCCACACATGGGTCCACGGTGCTTCGTCACATGCAGATGGTGCGCCGGTCGCCGCGCTCACTCGACTGAGCCGCCAGGCGGCGATTGACGAGATATGCCCGGGCATCTTCAGCAAGTCATTTTCGAAGCGTTCGATTGCGCCCTCGGGGGTATGGGGTGCAACGCGAATCAGCAGCGCTCGGTACACCCCGTTCGGGCCGGTGGCGTGCGAGCGACCCTCGGTGCCCGAAACGTACTCGGCGCAGTGAAAGTGCTCGACGGCGTCATGGTGAAGTCCGGCGTCAACGGCACCGCGAGCGGCCTGCCACGCCGCTTCGTCCTCGAACTGGAGGTGCATGATCAGATCTCCGCCGTTGATGACGCCGGGCAGTGTGGCGGTGACGAGATGACGTGCTGCGCCCGACGATTCCGCCATCGCTTCAATGGTGTTCACCGCATCGGCCCAGCCGTCCGAGCCTGTGCTGTCGGCGGCAAAAACCACCCTTGTGGCGTTATACATCGGCCAGTCCCTCGACGTCGTCGGCAGCGGCAGCCATGGTGCGGCCTCGTTGCGCAATGAGCGGATCCATTGCGTCCCACCATCGCCGGAGAGTGGTGTCACCGCGGCTCGAACGAGTCATCGCCCACCAGCCGGCGGTCCCTTCGACGGTCCACGTGATCGTGACGATGTTGGACTCGTCCGCGGACCACAGCGGCGGGCTGACAAGTATGTTGTCGAGAGTCAGGTTGCGGCGACTGGCATTCGGCAGGTAGCCGGCGCGAAATTCGTCGACAAACTTCTGCCCACATCCGGGATTCGTGACTATCCGGTCGATCACGTAGAGCGTCTCACCTGCCATCTGCGCAGGCTACGGTGCGCTTAACCCTCTGCGGTACTTCCGATCTCACGCAGCGGGAGGTTGCTGCGCGGAGGCTGGGGAACGTGCCGGGGCCAGACCCAGGCACCCGACCAAACCGACGAGGGCGAAGGCCACGGCGGCGGTCACGAAGGTGACGGTGAAGGCGGATTCGCTGGGTAGAGCGGATACGCCCTCTGGCAGGTTCGCGATGGTCATCGAGGCGAGAATCGTAGTCACCACTGCACTGCCCATGGCGCTGCCGGTGGAACGGGAGATCGAGTTGATGCCGTTGGCTATTCCACTCTGGTGTCGCGGAACGCTCGACATGATGATCGCGGGCATGGCCGCGTAGCCCAGGCTCACGGCGGCGCCGATCACGATGCCGGCACCGATGACCGACGCGGTGTGCGTGTGGTCGTACGCGAGCCAGGCGAACGGCACCGCACCACAGATGGCGGTGAGTCCCAGGACGAAGCGTGGCCCACGCACTCTGATGAGCCACCCACCGATCGGTGCTGCGATCAGCGAGGCAATCGCACCCGGCAGCAGGAATTCCACCGACGCACGCAGAATGCTGGCGTCGAATCCGTATCCCGTGAGGGCGTGGGGAAGCTGCACGAGATAGGAGATGCCCAGGAAGTTGGCGAACATTCCGAAGCCCAGCATGACCCCCGCCAGATTCGCCATCATCACGGGCCGGTGGACGAACATTCGCATGTCGACCAGTGGTTCGTCGACGATCTTCTCGATCCAGACCCAGACTGCGAACATCACGATCGAGCCCAGGAAAACACCGATGGTCACGGGTGAGAACCAACCCCATTGGTGGCCTTGCGAAATCGACAACAGGAGCAGAAGGAGTGCAGCGCCCAGGCTCAGCGCGCCGATGACGTCGACGCGCCCGCCGCTCTTGTGCTTGGTTGCCGGCACCAGCGTGATGACGGCGACTAGTGCAAGCAACGCGAACCCGGTGGCCATCCAGAAGGCGTTGCGGTAGTCGGCATCCGGAGCCGATGTGAGAAGTCCGGTGGCTACGAGGGCGAGCCCGCTGCCGAATGCGAGAGTTCCGCTGACCAATGCCATCGCGCCGGGAAGCTTGTGTGGGCGGACCTCTTCGCGCAGGACCGACAGAGCCAGCGGGAAGATGGCGGTGGCGGTCCCCTGGAGGACGCGTCCGAGGATGAGAAGTGGCAGATTGTGTGCCAGTGCGGCGACGATCGAACCGATGACCATGACGACCAGAACGCCGACCAGCGTGCGCTTCTTGCCGTGCTGATCGCCGTAGCGGCCCAACAGGGGAGTGAAAACGGCGGCCGACAGCAACGTCGCCGTCGTCACCCAACTGATGCCAGCCGACGATGCGCCCAGGTCGGACTGAATACGCCCCAAAATCGGGACGGGCAGCGTCTGCATCATCGAGACGATCATCGCGGCCAGGCTGAGCGCCCCGATGATGACGGCCTCGCGGCGCGGCGATATTACGACGGATACATCCGGGGTGTCGTGGACCGTTGGCTGCGCAGCGCTGTCGGTCGTCACTGAATTCGTCAAGTGGGTCCTTCTCGGGAATTACAAGAGAAAATGCTTAATGTGGCGAAGTAATTTTCTCTGGATGGTAAGTCCGCGAGATCGATCCCGTCAATGCTGGTCAGTGAGCCACTGGGGCCAGCTCGGTGTATTCAGGACCAACTCGGCGTGTTTCGGACTAGAAGGGGTAGACCGGGAGTGCGCTCTGCGCAGTCACCCACTGCGTTTCGGTGAAGGCGTCGAGGTTTGCGCCGATACCGCCGACACGGCCACCGTTACCCGAAGACGCCATGCCGCCGAACGGGATGACTGCTTCGTCGCCGACGGTCTGATCGTTGATGTGTACGAGGCCGGTGGGGATCTGTTGAGCGAGTTCGAGTCCGCGCATGGCGTCGGAGGTCAGAATGCCCAGTGACAGTCCGTACTCGGAATCGTTGGCTATGGCGACGGCCTGTTCGACGGTGGCGAAGGAGGTGACCGGTGCGACTGGCCCGAAGACTTCGTCGGCGAAGGCCGGGGCGGTCAGTGGGGTGTCGGCCAGCACGGTGGGTCGGTAGAAGAGATCCTCGTAGGTGCCACCGGCTGCCAGTTTTGCTCCGGCGGCGATGCTTCCGGTGACCAGGGAGTGGATGTGGTCGCGTTGTTTGGCGTCGATGATGGGTCCGAGTGCGACCTGACCGGTGAACGGGTCGCCTACCGGAAGCTTGTCGGCGCGTTCGGCAAGGAGTGCGGTGTAATCGGCGGCGATGCTTTCGTGGACGAGCTGGCGGCCGGTGGTCATGCAGATCTGCCCCTGGTGCATGAACGAGCCGAAAGCGCCTACAGATGCAGCCTTTTCGAGATCGACGTCGTCCATGACGATCAGTGCGTTGTTTCCCCCGAGTTCGAGGTGTGCTCGTTTGAGATGGCGGCCCGCCAGTTCACCGACAGCGCGTCCTGCCCGGGTCGACCCGGTGAATGCGATGACGCGAACGCTCGGATGAACCACGATT
>NZ_BAAILK010000035.1:389569-422807 GCF_054589475.1 Rhodococcus sp. no. 34 | reverse complement strand
GCCTCACCGGCGTCAGCGCCACCCGGCAGCATGCCGAACACTCCGGCAGGCAGACCGGCTTCTTCGAAGATGCGGGCAAGAACCACACCGCCACAGATCGCCGTGCGCGGATCAGGCTTGAGGATCACCGAATTGCCCAGTGCCAGTGCGGGAGCGACTGCACGGATCGACAGAATGATCGGGAAGTTGAACGGTGCGATGACGCCGACGGTGCCGACGGGGACGCGACGAGAGAAGCTCAGCCGCGGTTGCTCCGAGCGCAGCACCTCGCCGACGGGGTGTGCGGCCAAAGCTGCTGCGTTGTAGCACTCTTCGGCAGCGGTGTGGGTTTCCAGTCCGGCTTTGGCGGGAATGCTGCCGGCCTCGCGGATTACCCATTCGCCGATTTCGTCGGCGTACTGCTCGAACAGTTGACCGGCGCGGCGTAGAACGGCGGCTCGTTCGGTGTGCGGCCTTGCTGCCCAATCCTTCTGAGCGGCACTAGCTTTTGTTGCAGCGGCTGCCACGTCGTCTGGTGTTGCCATGCCGACCGTCGTCAACTGCTTGCCGGTGGCCGGTTCGACGACAATACGATCGTCGGCGCTACCGCGAACCCATTCGCCGTCGAAGATCTTCGATTCCCACACAGGTTCGCTCAGCAAACGCGTCATGGCCGCTCCTCGGTAAAGGGATGCAACCGCGCGCCGCATCACATGGTTGTGCACCACGTTGCTCCGTGAGGGGAGTCGATCGCCATCGCACTTTCACTCAGTGAAAGACGGATTCATGGCGTCCTTGAGCGCTTGGATCAGATCGGCGAACTCGGTCGAGTGGGTGGCGCCGCTGCGGGTCACTCCCGAGACGGGAATTCGCAAGCGGCCGTGCGATTCTCGCATGAAGCTGATGCCGGCGCGTGGAGATTCGCCTGCGGTGATCGAATACAGGAGGGTCCAGGCGCGCGGGTTGGTGATCACGTCCAGCGTGGCTGTGTGATCGCTCGGAATTGCAGGGCCCAGTTGGACGCGTCGATCGATCTCGCGGAACGCGTCCTCGACCACCTTGTGAATGAGTACCTGGCTTTGGCGCGGCGGCAGGAGCAGGGGGTATGCGGCCAGATCATTGAGGTCGACGCTTTGTTGGCCGGCCAGGGGGTGCCGGCTCGACATGACGACCAGCAGATCTTCGACGCCGAGGTCCAAGGGTTCGAGTCCGGGGCGGTCGACGCCGCCGCGAATCAGCGCGATGTCGGCGTCACCGGAGGCCACGGCGTCCATGCGGTGGGCAAAACTCTTGATGACGAACTCGACGTCCAGGTCCGGATGAAGTTCGCGCACGTGTGCGATGGCGTCCAGCGTCTGAGCGGCGAAGCTCATGTTTCCGGTGATCCGGATCCGGGCTCGTGGGTCGCGTGCGACGGAGTAGGCCATCGTTTCGAGGCTGAGGACTTGCTGCGCGATGGGCACGAGTCGCGATCCTGCCGGGGCAAGGCGAACGGCTCGGGTCGAGCGTTCGAAGAGTGTCGCGCCAAGCTCCTTCTCCAGTCGGGCGACTTGATGGCTGATCGCCGACTGCGAGATGAAGCAGCGCTCGGCAGCGCGACTGAAGCTCAGTTCCTCGCTCACGACGAGGAAGTACTTGAGTTGGCGGAAGTCCATGAGGACAGCTTACTTATGAGCAATCGAGATAACAGTCTTGCGAATACTCCAGCTAGCTGGACCCGACCCATGATCAGTCCATACCGTAATAGTCATACTTTCAATTTGGTTGAGGAGATTTGTTGTGGATAGAACAGCTGCGGGTCGCGCTGACATCGACGCGACTGGACACGAGCAGACTCAGGTAGTCATCGTCGGTTCGGGATTCGGAGCCCTCGCCGCGGCCAAGACCCTCGCGAAGTCCAAGACGCCGTTCGTCCTCATCTCCGCCACCACCGAGCACCTCTTCCAGCCGCTGCTCTACCAGGTGGCGACGGGTGTTCTGTCGGCCGGCGAAGTTGCTCCGCCCATCCGCACGATCCTGCAGAAGTACCCCAACGCCGACGTGCGTCTCGGTCGCGTCGTCGAGGTCAACGCCGAAGAGAACACCGTCGTCTACGAGGCTTCGGGCACCCGCCACACTCTCGGATACCGCTCGCTCATCGCAGCCACCGGTGCCACCCAGGCGTACTTCGGTCATGACGAGTTCGAAAAGGTCACCTACAAGCTCAAGACCGTCGAGGATGCCGAGGTCCTGCGTAAGCAGATCCTGCGTTGCTTCGAAGAGGCTCACACCACCAACGACGCGCTGGTTCGCCGCAACCTGCTCAGCTTCGTTGTCGTCGGTGCAGGCGCGACCGGCGTCGAGCTCGCCGGACAGATCAAGGAACTGGCGCGTCGCTACTTCGCCAAGTCCATCAACAACATCAGCGCCGACGAGGTCACGGTCACCATGGTCGAGGGCGCGGGCGTTGCGCTTCCGGCCTTCGGCGGCAAGCTCAGTGAGTACACACAGGCCTCGCTCGAGAAGTCGGGTGTCGAGGTTGTTCTCAACACCATGGTCACCGCCATCGACGAGCACGGTGTCACCGTCTCTTCGGCAAAGACCAAGGAAGAGAAGCGCATCGACGCCGAGACCGTCATCTGGTCGGCCGGTGTTCGCGCCAACGACTTCGCAGCAGTGCTCGGCGAGGCGACCGGTTGTGAGAGTGACCGTGCAGGTCGTCTGCTCATCAATCCGGACTTGACCGTCGGCGGGTTTGCCAACGTCTTTGCCATCGGCGACATGACTTCGCTGAACGGTCTGCCTGGTCAGTCGCCCGTTGCAATGCAGGGTGGACGTCACGCAGCGAAGACTGTGAACGGAAAGGTCAAGGCCGGAACGCCTTTCAAATACTTCGACAAGGGCAGCATGTCGATCATCAGCCGATTCAGCGCTGTGTGTCGCGTCCGCAAGGTCGAGTTCAAGGGCACGATCGCCTGGTTCATGTGGCTGGCCGTGCACGTGATGTATCTGGTGGGCTTCCGCAACCGGTATGTCGCTGTGATGTCGTGGTTCGGTTCGTTCATCGGTCACCGTCGTCCGCACTTCCACTACGCGCAGGAGCCGATGAAGATCGAGGCCACGCCGCCGGTGACCGAACGCGAACCGGAATTGGCGCACTCCGCGTAGCTCCGCACCGCCTGAACACGTTTCGCCTGATGTCAGTCACACTGTGTGAATGGCATCAGGCGAGCGTTCGTTGATCGGCCGGGCATTTATCGTGCTCGGTGCCTTCGACGCGAAATCGCCGCGGTTGACGCAGTCGGAGATCAGTCGTCGCAGCGGTTTGCCTCTGCCCACCGTCCATAGACTGTGTGGGCAGTTGGTGGCTGAGGGCGCACTCGAGCGTCGGAGTGACGGCAAGTACCAGGTCGGAGTCCGGTTGTGGGAGATCGGCGCTCTCGCTCCCGGCGCTCACGGCCTACGGCAGGTGGCGTTGCCGTTCCTCGAAGACCTGTACGAGGTCACCCGAGAGAACGTGCAGTTGGTCGTTCGTGAGGGCACCGAGGCTCTGTACCTCGAGCGCTTGTCCTCGCGTAGCGCCGTCACCGTGGTCGGCCGTGCCGGCGGAAGATTGCCGTTGCACGCGTCCAGCGGTGGATTGATTCTCCTCGCGCACGGCGGAACCGAGCTTCTCGACGACGTCCTTCGCGCCGGCCTCGAGTCGTTCACTCCCAAAACCATTACTTCCGAGCGGATTTTGCGAGCAACTCTCGACGAGATCAGGCGCGCCGGATTCGTGGTCTGTCGCGAGTATCTGAACGTCGGAACCCTTGCCGTCGCCGCTCCTGTCCGCGAAGCCGGGGGCAGTGTCGTGGCAGCGGTCTCGACAGTTGTTCCGGTGGAGCAGGATCCGGCTCCTTTACTGCCGGCGTTGGTCGCGGCCGCGCGTGGAATATCACGCGGGCTTGGTAGCGGTGGGTTTCGATAGCTCGTTTCGGTCTTTCACTGAGTGAAATTGCAGCTGTTCAGAGGAGTGATCGTGGTCGAGGGTGGTCTCAATCGTCACTCACCTCAGGAGCTCTCTGTATGTCTTCTTCACGCACCCAGGTCGGAATCGTCGGTGGTGGTCCCGCCGGGTTGATGCTCTCGCATCTGTTGCATCTGAAGGGAATCGATTCGGTTGTCCTGGAATGCCGCACCCGCGAAGAGGTAGAAGGCACCATTCGTGCCGGCGTGCTCGAACAGAACACGGTTGATCTCATGGTCGAGACCGGACTCGGTGATCGACTGAAGCGAGAGGGCCTCGAACATCACGGAATCGAGTTGCGATTCGGTGGACGAGGGCACCGAATCGCGTTCGACGAACTGACCGACGGGCGAGCAGTCACGGTGTATCCGCAACACGAGGTGCTCAAGGATCTGATCGCGCGGCGTCTCGCTGACGGCGGGGACATTCGATTCGGAGTGTCCGACGCGCAAGTACACGATCACGAATCGGATCGCCCGAGTATCACTTTTGTCGACTCGGACGGAAATGATCAGAAGCTCGAGTGCGCCCTGGTGGCCGGTTGCGACGGTTCACGCACCGGAACGCGAAAGCTGATTCCCGAACCGTCGATCCGAACGGATCATTTCCGCCAGTATCCCTTCGCGTGGTTCGGCATCCTGGCCGAGGCGCCGCCGTCGTCCGAAGAACTGATCTATGCCAACCATGAGCGCGGGTTTGCGCTGATCAGCACACGGACGCCCGAGGTACAGCGTCATTACCTTCAGGTCGATCCGGACGACTCCGTGGACAACTGGTCCGACGATCGAATCTGGGACGAGCTGCACATGCGCGTCGACGGTGAGGGGGCGGAGATCAAGGACGGCAAGATCTTTCAGAAGTCGATCCTCCAGTTCCGCAGCTTCGTGTGTGAGCCGATGCAGCACGGCAACCTGTTTCTTGCAGGGGATGCGGCGCACACCGTGCCGCCGACAGGCGCGAAGGGAATGAATCTCGCGATCGCCGACGTCCACGCCCTGGCAAAGGCAATGGACAGTTTCTTCACCTCGTCCGACCGAAAGATGCTGGACGGGTACACCGAAACGGTGTTGCCGCGTGTGTGGCGGACGCAGCACTTCTCGTGGTGGATGTCGTCGATGCTCCATCGCTTGCCAGACGACAGCGGTTTCGGGCATCGCCGACAGTTGGCCGAGTTGGACATGGTCACGCGTTCCGTGGCGGGACGAACGCTGATCGCCGAGAACTACGTCGGAACTCCCTTGCATCAGTAGGCCGATTCGCAGGTTGCACGGTGCGAAATCAGGGGGAGTGGGGTGCCAGGTGTCACCAGGACCCCGAAGTTCTTGGTATGTGTCCGCCTGGCGGGAAGCCGCCGAGCCGAAGTAGCGGGAGCTTTGTAACCTCGAACACGTCCTTGTCCAACCGAGGGTGGCTGATGCTTCGACCGCACTGCGGGGGAGTTGTCGTATGACTGAGCGTTGCAAGAAGTGACTGTTCAGGATCCACTGTCTCCCAAGCCGATCGGTGCGAACCGACTTCGAGCTCATCGAGGCACTTCAGTCGCTCCGGTCAACTGAACAGAGGGATCTTCCGATGAAGTTCAGCCTCGCCGTGGCGATGATTCCCCTCTCAACTCGTTGCACTTGCGAAAGTGGCCGAAGAATGCGGCTTTTCTTCGATCACGATGCCCGACTCACTGTTCTTTCCCGAGCGGGGCGCTACCGGGTATCCGTATACCGCTGACGGTGTGCGGATGTGGGACGCGAAGACACCATTTGTAGACCCCATGATTGCCGCGGCCTTCATGGGACCCGGAACGTCGAAGATTCGCTTTTATCCGCAGGTGCTCGAGCTCAGCTCACGCAATCCTCTGCTGCTGGCAAGCCAGGTGGGGTCGGTCGCGAATCTGACAGGAGGCCGCTTCGGTCTCGGGGTCGGTGTGGGCTGGGCGCCAGAGGAATTCGAGTGGTGCGGCGCTTCCCCCAAGGATCGAGGCCCGCGAGTCGACGAGATGCTCGAGGTACTGCGACTGGTTCTAGGCGGCGGTATGGTCGAACATCACGGCAAGTTCTTCGACTTCGACAGGCTGCAGATGAGCCCGGCGCCGATCGATCCCGTCCCCATCTACATCGGAGGACATTCCGCGGCCGCATTGCGCCGTGCAGCGCGAGTGGGTGACGGTTGGACCTCGGCTACAGTCTCTTTCGCTGATCTGCAAGCTCTCATCGCGAGGATCGGCGTCCTGCGGGTCGAGTACGGGCGCGCCGAGTCCCCGTTCGAAATTCAGGCCGTCTGCGCCGATCGCTTCGGTCTCGACGGCTCCCTGGAACTGGCCGATAGCGGAGTGACGGAATCGATCGTCATTCCTTGGGCCATGTACGGCCTCGGGTTCGACTGCGACCTGGAAGCGAAGAAAGATGCGGTACGCAGGTTCTCCGAGGAAGTCATCTGCAAATTCTGAATTCACGTAGCGCACCCGTGCTGCAATGACCCGTGTGCGGGGATCAATCCGTATGCGGGCGTTGCGGCTCCAACATCCGTTCGCGCAGACTGTCGTAGATAGGTGCCGACCCTGCCGACGTGGTGACGAATACCGCTGCCGCAGTGGCAGCGAGCATCGGGACCAGCGTCGACGTCACCGCGGTCATTTCGACCACGATCACGATGCCGGTGAACGGTGCGCGTACTACGGCGCCGAAGAAGGCCGCCATACCGACGGTGGCCATGGTGACCGTGAGCCCGGCGTCCACTCCGGGCACGAAGCTCGACAGTCCGGTGAAGATCGACCCCCAGAGCGCGCCGAGAGCGAGTAAGGGAGCGAACAGTCCGCCGGGAGTTCCAGCGGCATACGAGAGCGGGCCGGTGAAGAACCGAACCACCAAGTACAGCAGCAGGATCGGCAGTACGAAGGTCCTTCCGCCGACGATGATCTGTGCAAGAACGTCGCCGCCCCCACTGGCCAACGGGTCGAGGAACAGCGTCAGGCCGATGACGGCGCCGATCGTTGCGCCGATGACAGTCGGTGGGATCTTGTCGAGCCGTGCCACGATGTCGAGTAGTCCTAGAATCAGGCGGTTGTACGCAATACCCAGTAGCCCCGTGAGGATTCCGAAGACGACGAACAGTGGCAAGAATGCGAGTTGCGGTGTCGGGACGGTGCCGACCTCGAAATCGGGTTGATCACCGATGACGATCCGTGCACAGCCCACCGCCACTGAAACACCGAAAAGCGTTGGCAGCACGGTGCGCAGCCGGAACGAGTGCGTCACCTCCTCGCAGACGAACAGTGCCCCCGCGATCGGCGCGTTGAATGCGACAGCGAGACCTGCTCCGGCCGCGGATGTTTGCAGCATGGCGACGTCGGGTTCGGTGAGGCGGGCTCGCCGTCCCGCTTCTGCTCCGATCGCCGCACCCATGTGTACGGTGGGGCCTTCACGGCCGAGAACCAGACCGGAGCCGATCGCCAAGAGGCCGCCGATGAATCTGGCGGGCACGAGATTGATTCCCGGCGGTTTCGCTTCACCGCGGGACACCGCCTCGACGTGCTGGATGCCGCTTCCCTTTGCGAGGGGCACTCGTCTGACGATCAGTACGGCAAGTACGGTGCACAGGGCCACCAGGAGGACCGGCACGAGCCACCCGACGTACGGAACGTGATGCGCCCAGTTCACGATCGCCTGACGAAGTTCGTCGGCCCTGATCAGACACCAACGGAACGCGCCGCCGACAAATCCGACCCCGACGCCGGCGACCGCAGCGAGTAGACACAGCAAACCCAGTCCGCGGTTGGAGTCACGCGGTTCGGTGCCGCCATCGTCCTCGGTCATCGTGATCAGCCCTACCTGATGGTCACAACTCGCGACAGGTGAATTGAGCTTCCTCACCTTGGACGGTAACCCATCGCGCTACCCGCAGGGTCGGATCGAGGTTGTGCAGCCTGGTCACAATTCGACAAGCAGGCTGATTCCGAGAACCGCCATCATCACGGCGATCAGAGCATCGAGAACCCGCCAGGCGTTGGGTTTCGCAAAAAGCGGCGTCAGCAGACGTGCGCCGTAACCGAGGGCGCCGAACCAGACCACACTTGCCGTGATGGCACCGGCGGCAAACCACCAACGTCCGATCTCGCCGCGACCATTGGCGATAGAACCCATGAGCACGACGGTGTCGAGGTACACGTGTGGATTGAGCCAGGTGAGAGCCAATGCCATCGTGACGGCGGCAAGCCTCGACCCGTTGCCATGTCGATCCGGCGCCAACGTCTGGGGGTGAAGTGCCCGCTTGGCGGCGAAGAGCGCATAGCTGAGGAGGAAAACGGCGCCGGCGATACGAACGAACGTGATCATCGACGGTGCGTGTTCGAGGAGGGTCCCGATTCCGCTGACGCCCGCGAGGATGAGAATTGCGTCTGACAACGCGCACACTGCGACGATCGGGAGTACGTGTGATCGCGTCAGGCCTTGACGAAGAACAAACGCATTCTGGGCGCCGATTGCGACGATCAAAGACAGTCCGACCCCGAAACCGACGAGGGCCGACGCAGGGTCGTTGGTGCTGAGCATGTCGTCGAGCCTGCCGCTCGGATTTCAGTCAGTCCAGCTAATGATTCTTAGGATGCATCAGAGTAGCTTCAGATTATGTTGGATTTCGAGCAACTGAGGGCATTGCACGCCGCGGTCGACGAGGGAACCTTCGAGGCGGCGGCGCGGAAGTTACACATCACGCCTTCGGCGGTCAGCCAACGAATCAAAGGTCTCGAGACCTCGGTTGGCCGGATCCTGGTGCAGCGCACCAAACCCATCCGGGTCACCGATTCGGGGAGAGAAGTCCTGCGTCTTGCCCGTCAGATAGACGCACTGTCGCGTGACACCGTGCGAGAACTCGGCCTTGAAAATGGTTCAGGGATGTTTGCACGCGTCTCGATCGCGGTCAATGCCGATTCGCTGTCCACCTGGGTTCTCGGGGCCCTCGCGGAGTTCACGCAAGAAGTCAGTTTCGATTTTCATCTCGACGATCAAGACCACACCACTGAACTACTGCGCGACGGTTCGGTCATGGCTGCCGTCACCTCTGTTGCGTCACCGATTCAAGGGTGTACCTCCAGCCGTTTGGGCATCATGCGGTATCGGCCGATGGCGAGTGCGGAGTTCTGCCGTCGTTGGTTCGCAGACGGTGTCACGGCCGAATCCCTTTCGGAGGCGCCGCTGGTTGTGTTCAATCGCAAGGATCTACTGCAGGATCGCTACCTCGATCAAAAGGTCGGCCACCCCGCCGATCCGCCCCGTCATCTTGTTCCTTCATCGGCAGACTTCGCGGACGCCGTCAGGCGGGGATACGGCTGGGGATTGATACCGGACCTGCAGCGCGGCGACGACGATCGCTCCGGCGTGCTGATCGGATTCGATCCGGACTTCGTGGACGACGTTCCGCTGTACTGGCAGCAGTGGAAACTGTCGTCACCTGTCTTGCGCCGGATCTCCGAGGTGGTGACCAGACGCGCCCACGAGGTGTTGCATCAGCCGTCTAGCTGATGTGCACCGCACGTGCGGTGTTGTGCTCGGGCGGTGTTGTGCTCAGGGAACAAAGAACCTGGACAAGTTGATCCCCTGGGACCGTTTCTTCGGCCGCAGGACGCCGATAGTGTTTTGAGTCACACACGAATGAAAGGTGCTGACTCTCGTGGCGAACATCGGATATCTGGCTTGGGATCTTGCAGAGAAGTACGGGCAGAAGCCGTGCTTGCGGGACGACCACGTCGAACTCACGTATGAAGAGTTCGCAGATCGCACGGAAGCTGTTGCCGCGCAATTGGCTGGACTCGGAATCGGCCTCGGTGACGTGGTGGCGATCATGCTGCCCAATCGCGTCGAGTTGCTGATCGCGATCATGGCTGCCTGGCGCATCGGTGCTGCCGCTACACCCATCAATCCGATGTTCACCGCGAACGAAGCGGACTACCAGATCGCGGACTCCGGGGCCGAGTTGGTCATCACCGCCACTGCCGACGCACCCTCGGGCGGCCGCGCAGTGTTGGCCGTCGAGGATCTGGCGACAGTGCCGCCGACCGATCCCCGACCCGGAATCGATGTTGCAGCAGACGATCTGGCGTTGCTCATCTACACCAGCGGCTCCACCGGACGGCCCAAGGGAGTGATGCTGACTCATGCCAACCTGCAGTTCATGGCTTCGTCGATGGGCAAGAACATCGGTGTTACCGGCGCGGATCACTGCCTGCTGATTCTGCCGCTGTTCCATGTCAACGCGATCTGCGTCAGCGTCTTGACGCCCTTACTTGTCGGCGGACAGGTGAGTGTCACCGGGAAGTTCTCGGTTTCGAGATTCTTCGACGACGTCGCGCGGCTTCGCCCCACGTATTTCTCGGCGGTGCCGGCAATCTACGCGATGCTGACCTCACAGCCGGAAGACCCTTCGATCGACACGTCGTCCTTGAGGTTTGCCGTGTGCGGTGCGGCGCCGATCAGCAAGGAACTCCTCGAACGCGCTGAGCAGCGTTTCGGTTTCGTGATCGTGGAGGGTTACGGACTCACCGAGGGGACCTGTGCGTCGGCCTGCAATCCTGTGGACGGCGTGCGCAAACTCGGTACGGTCGGCCCGGCGTTGCCCGGCCAGCAGATTTCCATTCTTGCCGAGGACGGAACCTTTGCGCCCGCCGGGACTGCCGGAGAGGTGGTCATCAAGGGTGGCAACGTGATGCGTGGCTATCTGGGTAAGCCGGAGGAAACTGCGAAGACCGTCAAGGATGGTTGGTTGCATACCGGTGACGTCGGAGTCCTCGACGAGGACGGCTACCTGACCCTGGTCGATCGCATCAAGGACATGATCATCCGTGGGGGAGAGAACATCTACCCCAAGGAGATCGAAAACTCGCTCGCTACACACCCTTCCGTGCTCGAGGCAGCCGTCATCGGCGCTCCGCACCAGGTCTACGGAGAGGTGCCAGTTGCCTATGTTGTCGCCTACCCCGATGCGCCCGTCACCGAAGACGAACTGCTCGAACATGTCACGGCCTTGCTCACCCGAGTAAAGGTGCCAGTGGCGATCTACGTCGTCGATGCGCTTCCCCGAAACCCGGTGGGCAAGATCGACAAACCTGGAATGAGACGAGCTCTCAGCGCAACTCCCGCTCGCTAGTCACTTCCCCGTAGTACCAGCACAACTCGACGACGTCCGTCGAGTCGATCCGTCATGCCCACATTCCGTATTTCAGGAGCACATCATGGGATTCAAAGAAGGAAACTTCCCTCCCGTCGATCCGGCAACGTTCATGGACAAGCCGTTTCTCGAGCGTCTGCGTGACATGTCCACGCACTGGGTGGATTACGGCTTCGGTACGCCGAAGATGGTCCACACCGTCTACATCATGAAACTGTTGTTCCTTTACCTGGCAGCTGGAACAGCCGTTGCCACTTTGACTTCCGGCCTCTCGTGGTTCGACATCGGATCGTGGTGGAACCAGCCGATCGTCTACCAGAAACTCATCATCTGGACGATGATGCTCGAGATGCTGGGCTTGGCAGGATCCTGGGGGCCGCTCGCCGGCCACTTCAAGCCGATGACCGGTGGAGTTCTCTACTGGCTCCGCCCCGGCACCATTCGTCTGCCACCGTGGCCGGGCAAAGTGCCGCTCACCTCGGGTGACACCCGCACGGTGTTCGACGTCTTCATCTATGCCGCCGCAGTCGCCAATCTCCTTGTTGCCGCTGTTCTCCCCGGTGTTCACACCACAGGAATCGATTCGGCAATCGCTGACAATGCCGGACTGGTGCGTCCGACGGTCTTGTACTCCTTCCTGGTACTCATGGTGATTCTCGGGTTGCGGGACAAGGTGCCCTTCATCGCTGCCCGTAGTGAGCAGTACCTGCCGGCGATCTTCTTCTTCACATTCCTGCCGTTCGTCGACATGATCCTGGCGCTCAAACTGCTGATCGTCATGGTGTGGATCGGTGCCGGTGTCTCGAAGTTCGGTCGCCATTTCTCGCTGGTGGTTCCTCCGATGCTCAGCAATACCCCGTGGATCCCGTCGAAGAAGATCAAGCGCGCCCACTACCGGAATTTCCCGGAGGATCTGCGGCCTTCACACCTGGGCGGCGGCGTCGCACACGTGGCCGGAACGATGGTCGAAATCGTCACCCCGTTGATACTGCTGTTCTCGACGAACAAGACCCTCACGATCCTCGCCGTGATCCTCATGGTCGGATTCCATCTGTTCATCGCGTCGACCTTCCCGCTTGCCGTCCCACTCGAATGGAATCTTCTGTTCGCCTACGCCTCGGTCTTCCTGTTCCTGGGATTCCCGGCATGGGACGGCTACGGACTCGGCGCCATGTCCTCACCGTGGATTACCGCGGGAATTGTTGCAGCCCTTGCCTTCTTCCCCATTCTCGGAAACCTTCGACCCGATCTGGTGTCCTTCCTGCCGTCGATGCGTCAGTACGCCGGCAACTGGGCATCCGCGACGTGGGCATTCGCGCCGGGCGCTGAAGCCAAGATCGACCAGTTCATCAAGCGTCCGTCGCCGGATACGCGCAATCAGTTGATGACGATGTACCCCGAAGATGTGTCCGATGTCGTTCTGCATCAGCTGTTGGGCTGGCGTTCCATGCACAGCCAGGGGCGTGCGCTGTTCTCTCTGATGATCAGGCACCTCGGCGACGACATCAACACGTACTCACTGCGGGAAGCAGAGTTCATGTGCAACTCCATCGTCGCCTTCAACTTCGGTGACGGGCACCTGCACGACGCGAAGTTGATCGCAGCCATTCAGCGTCGCTGCAATTTCGCACCCGGTGAGTTCCTGGTGACCTGGATCGAATCGCAGCCCATCCACAAGGGAACGCAGGAGTACCAGGTGATCGATGCCGCTCTCGGTGTCATCGAACGAGGTACTTTCAAGGTCGCCGACGCAGTCGCCGAACAGCCGTGGTTGCCGAACGGGCCCATTCCGTTCGACGTTCAGTGGACACTGGACGTACGGGCCGACCGCGCGGCAACGGATCCGCAGGTTGTCTCCGAACCGAAGATGCGTACGAGGGTCAGCGGTAGCGAGCAAGAGGTGAGTAAGTGACAAAGGCCGTAGTCGTCGGCAGCGGGCCCAATGGGCTCGCTGCCGCGGTACACCTCGCACGTAGCGGTGTGGACGTGCAGGTGCTCGAGGCTGCCGACCAGATCGGCGGAGGCACCCGCTCCGGTCCGATCGACGTGCCGGGGTTGATCCATGATCACTGCTCGGCGTTTCACCCGATGGGTATCGGCTCGCCGTACCTGTCCAAGCTGGACCTCGAGCGATACGGGCTGATCTGGAGATGGGCAGAGGTGGACTGCGCGCATCCGCTCGACAACGGGGACGCCGGGGTTCTGTACCGCTCGCTGGAGCAGACGGCTGCGGGACTCGGCGCGGACGGACCTCGATGGCAACGCATGTTCGGTGACTTGTCGACTGGGTTCGATGCATTGGCGTCCGATCTGATGCGCCCGATCGTCAATGTCCCGCGGCATCCGCTGCGGCTCGCAGCTTTCGGTCCGCGAGCGCTGCTTCCGGCAACGGTGACCACCAAACTGTGGAAGACGGACAAGGGGAAGGCGCTGTTCGGCGGGGTTGCCGCACACGCCTTCTATCCACTCAACCGTCCGGCCACCTCGGCGGTGGGATTGATGATCACTGCTGCTGGTCACCGCTACGGTTGGCCGGTTGCCGAGGGAGGTTCGCGGTCGATCACCGACGCGATGGCTGCGATGCTCCTCGATCACGGCGGCAAGATCGATACCGGCGTTCGGGTTCGTACGGCCTCCGAGATTCCGGACGCCGATGTTGTTCTGCTGGATGTCAATCCGGGGGGTGCGCTCGAAATTCTGGGCGATCGACTCCCTGGTCGAGTGGCGAGGGCCTATCGAAAGTTCAAGCAGGCTCCCGGAGCATTCAAGGTCGATTTTGCGATCGAAGGTCATGTGCCGTGGACCAATCCGGACTGTGCTCGGGCCGGAACTGTCCATCTGGCAGGTGGTTTCGACGAAATCGTGGCCGCTGAGCGTGAGACGAATTCAGGCCGTATGCCGGACCGGCCGTTCGTGCTGCTAGGTCAGCAATACCTGGCTGATCCCACCCGATCTGCCGGGAACATTCATCCGCTGTATGCCTATGCGCACGTGCCTCACGGTTACGCCGGCGACGCTACGGAGGCGATCATCCGTCAGATCGAGAGGTTTGCGCCAGGATTCCGGGATCAGATCGTCGCGACATCGAGCAGTGGTACAGCTGACCTGGCACAAGACAATCCGAATCAGGTAGGCGGCGACATCATCGGAGGTGCCAACACCGAACTGCAGGTTGTCTTGCGTCCGCGCGTCGCAGTCGATCCGTACAGCACGGGGATCGCGGGCACTTACCTGTGCTCGGCCTCGACCCCGCCGGGTGCCGGAGCACATGGAATGTGCGGGTACAACGCAGCCGAATCGGCTCTGAAGTACCTGCGACGAAAGGGTGCGGAAGTTCTGTGAGTAGTCCATCGCACAAGGAGCGAGGCGCCGGTGCGATGCGGCGCCTCGCCCGAGTGCCTGCAGCCGCGGAGCCGGAAGTGCTTGCGGTGGTTGCCGAGTTGGCACGACGACTCGACGAGCGCAGCGCCGACATCGCGCGTGAGATGGCCTTCATGATGGCTCACGAAATCGACCAATTGGATGCAGACGCCAAATTGCTCGAAATGCTCGAGGCCAGCGTGCAGGGAAACATCACGACGATCATCCACGTATTGGCCAACGACATTCCGATCGATCATCTCCAACCCACCACTGCTGCAGTGGAATACGCTCTGCGTCTGGCGCAGCGGGATGTCCCGTCCAACTCCCTTGTCCGGGCCTATCACATGGGCCAAGGCGATCTGATGCGGATCTGTCACGACGAGATCAGCACACTGGATATTCCGGCGCGACTCACTTTGGCTGTCCTGAAACACACTTCGGACGTGGTCTACAGCTACATCGACTGGATCACGCTCTACGTCTTCGACGCGTACGAGCGGGAACGCAGTCGATGGATGGCAGCGCAGGGAAACCTCCATTCGGCCGCAATCCACGCCCTCCTGTCCGGCGCCAACGCAGATACCGCTGCTTTCGAAGCGGAGACCGGGTACCGCCTCGGTCAGAACCACGTCGCCCTGGTGGTCTGGTCGACGTGGGATGCCGACGTCATGGGCATCAATACGCTGGACCGACTCGTACGTGATCTCGGCGCAGCGGCGGGAGCGGACAAGCCGCCGATCATCACCGCCATCGATCGGCGCACGGTGTGGGCGTGGCTGCCGTTCGGTCGCCGGGTGCCTGCGCCGGATCCGGAGGTTCTCGCGGCGGCAGTGCCGTTGGACGGCGGGGCGCGGGTGGCAATCGGACTGCCGGGGTCAGGGGTCGACGGTTTCAAACGGTCCCACGAACAGGCAACCGCCGCCTATTCGGTTGCTGCCGTCCCGGATACACCGCAGCGACCTGTGGTGAGCTTCGGAGACCGCGGCGTCGCTGTGGTTTCACTTCTGTCCGAGAACATCGATTCGACGAAGTCATGGGTCTGGGAGGTGCTTGGCCCGTTGGCGGAAGATACGCCCTCTGCTGCATCCTTGCGGACGACGTTGAGTGTGTACTTTGCACATGGTGAAAGTCATCTGCACACTGCCAATCACATGAATCTGCACCGGAATACGGTGAAGTATCGCATCAACAAGGCGCTCGGCGATCCAGTTGCTGCCGGCCGAGACAAGTTGGATCTTGCTCTGGCCCTGCAGGTTTGTGAGTTGTTGGGCAGATCGGTCTTGCGCCCGGCCAAATCGTCGTGAGTCGTGGATGCGACACGGCCTGTGGGCTCCGTATCGGGGTTTGATGTCCGATGCGGAGCCTGGCCGTGTTCTGTTGTGCCTGAGGTTCTTCTCAGGTTTTGAAGGTGGTGTTCGCCGGCCTGGGTTGCTGTCCGGGGTCGATCGAGGGTGGCGGGATGAACCAGGGTTTGTTGTCGACTCCTATTCGGATTTCCCATTTCCCGACGAACCCGGATTTTCGGTGCATCAATCGATGATGTGAACGGCACAGCAGGACCAGGTTGTTCATCACCGTCGGGCCACCGTTCGCCCAGTGCTTAATGTGGTGCGCATCGGTCCAGGCGGGTACGCACGTGCAGCCGGGGAAGGCGCAGCCCTTGTCTCGGGCGATCAACGCGACGCGTTGTTCGGCGGTGACCAACCTCTTTCCTGGTTTCGCATCGAGCGGTGCGCCGTGATCGTCGAGCAGAACGGTGGAGAGGAAACAGTCACACCCGAGGAGCCTGGTCTGCGATACGGACAGCGGCCCCAGCCACGGCATGTGCCCGACATCAAGATCGGCCAGGTCCAGAGAGTCGTCATCACCCGAATCCGAAGACTGTGCGGCACAATCCCGATGCTCCGCCAGATCGCGGGCGTTGATGTGCACGTTCACATGCGGACGCTGCCCACCATCGGTACCGGTTTTCGCGCAGTCCAGATACCGGCGGATCAGTTCGGTGAACCCGTCCGCGGTGCGTTTCGCCGCCGACCGGGCATCGGGGGTTCCATCGGGTGCTGGGGTCGGCATTGTCAGATTCGACAACGCGGAGAGCAGCATTTCGCCGGTGAGGGCGTCGAAATCGCCGCGCACCACCACCCGACCGTTCAATGTCGAGGCGATCCGCAACTCGTTCCGGTCGACATCTTCGGCGGGCGGAATTTCATCGGATTCGAACAACCGCTCCAAGGTCGCGATCACGTTCCGCACTTTCGTCGTCGCCTCCACCCCCGACGCAGCTGCGAGCAACAGGTCGATGCACTTCGGTAGTGCTTCCTCCGGCATGCCTTTCGGTGGTGATTCACAGAACGAGACGATCAACACGGCATGCTCGAAGGAGCAATCCCCGTCATCGAAGCCTGCCGCCACCGCAGGAAACGGCCGCAAAGCTGCACCCAGCGCGGCGATCTTCTTCCCGTCCCGAACCTGCAGCATGGTGTTGGCCGCCAACCACGCACCCACTCCGCGGCTGGCAATCACCTGATCATCCGGGCGCAACGAGAGTTCGTCGACCACAGCCACTCGAACTGCTTCCAGGCGCAGAATCTCCGCACTCGCCTCGACAGCAGCAGCACGCAACTCGGCAGCAGACAACTGCCACAACCGTCCGCGTAACCCCACCGCAGAACCCGACACCACGTCCGACAACAAGACAGTCATTGAATCCCCCGATCCCCTCCCCGAATCATATTCGAATATGTGTTCGAGTCAAGGGGTAATTCACCAACGAATCGGCCTGGCTCTGTGATGTCAGCGGGTTGTCATACTGTGGTCGAGTGACTTCGCCGTGGACAGCTGGGCAGGTGGCGTCGGTAGCTCCCGACGCCGCATCGCTAGCCGCTGCGCGCAAGTTGGCTGGTTCGTGGAGCCATGCCGGCAACAGGGGTCTCGCGCTCTGGGGGCTGTGTCAGGGCAGCGGCTCGAAGCCGTATCAAGCAGTGGTCGACCTGAGGGGCCCTGCATACAAGTGCTCGTGCCCCAGTCGAAAGTTTCCGTGCAAACATGCTCTGGGGCTGCTGGTGGAATGGTCGGAAGGGCGTGTGCCGTCGGCGGACGAGCCCGCCGACTTCGCGGCAGAGTGGTTGTTGCGCCGCGAGGAGAAGGCCGAGACCCGCGGCGAAAGGGCTGAGACCGGCGACGAGGCTCCCAAGAGGGCTCCCGACCCGGCGACAGCGCAGAAGCGCGCCGACCGCGTTGCGAGCGGTCTCGTCGAATTGGACCTGTGGATCACCGATCAGATTCGCAGTGGTCTGGCAGCGATGGACACATCCTGGGCGGGCTTCGACGCAGTAGCTGCTCGAATGGTGGATGCTCAGGCGCCTGGTGTCGCAGGCACACTTCGAGCCTTGGCGGGCACCGTTGCGTCTACCGAGAACTGGCCCGAGAAAGTCCTCGACGAGTTGGCTCGGTTGCACCTGCTGGTTGCTGCGCATCAGAAGCTGTCCGAGTTGCCGGAAGATCTTGCCTATTCGGTGAAAGCACACGTCGGCTATCCGGTCTCAACCGAAAGTGTGATGGAATCGATTCCGGTGAAAGAGAACTGGATGATTCTCGGTTCCGGGATCACCGAGGAGAAGCGACTGTTCACCCGAACGGTGTGGATGCTCGGCAGGAATTCGAAGCAGTGGGCCATGCTGCTCGACTTCTCCCACGGGTCGGCCAATTTTGCCACCGAAACGCCGCCAGTCGGGATTCTGCTCAACGCCGATGTTCATTTCTATCCCGGTGCCGCGGCATTGCGGGCGCGGATAGGGGTCACGCACGGAGAACCGGAGCCCTTCACAACCATGCCGTTCGGAAGCATCGACACTGCGTTGCAGCAGTTTACCGATGCCCTCGCCGCGGATCCATGGTTGCGCTCGTGGCCGGCAGTGATCAGTTCGGTGGTCCCGTCGTTCGTCGACGGATCATGGTTTGTCGTCGACGAATCGGGCACAGCGCTTCGGGCAGAGGGTGATTCGGATCTTCTGTGGAAGTTGCTCGGCATTTCCGGCGGTTACCCGGTCACAGTCTGCGGAACGTGGAACGCGCTGGCTCTTACTCCGATCTCGGTTTTCACGGGAGGGCAGGTGATCGTGCTGTGAGTACATTGATCTCAGCGGCGCTCCTTGGGACAGCCAGAACAGCAACAACATTCGAGGAGCTGCCGGCTGAAGTGCGTGGCTACGCTCGCGAACTCGACGGCGATCCTGCCGAGATGCTTCTCGCAGGAGCAGCGTTGGAGAGGGCGTACCGCCGTGGCGGTGCGGGCTCCACCACGGCGGCGGTGCCGACACCTGCGCCAGACGATGTTCGATTCACGCTGCCGGAATCCTCATCGGCGCATCTGCTGTCGATGCTCGCGGCCAAGGCGACCTTGCTCGACGAATGGTTCGCAGTCGCGTTGGAGCACAATTACCGTGCGCCTGATCATCTGGTCGCCGAGTTGCTTTCTTTTGCACGTGCAAGTGAAGCTCACAGGGAGAGCATCCTGCAGATTGTCGGCGAGCGTGGTCGATGGCTTGCCGCGCAAAACCCCGAGTGGAGCAAACTCGTCCGAACCAGGGATGCCAACCCGGACGTGTGGCGTCACGGAAGTTCGTCGCAGCGCACACAGTGGCTGATAGACACTCGTCGAACAGATCCCGCGCTGGCGCTGGCCGAACTCCGAATGTCCTGGGGCACCGAGCGGGGCGAACAGAAGGCTGCCTTCGTCGCGGCGCTGGCAAACGGACTGAGTGCGGATGATCAACCATTGTTGGAGGAAGCCCTCGACGACCGTCGCAAGGACGTGCGACGCGCGGCAGTGGAAGTACTCGGACAACTCCCCGAATCGGAGTTCGGGGAGAGAATGGCTGCTCGGGTTCGGAAATGGGTGCGGGTGGAACGGAAACTCGTTCGGTCCACGCTCGTCATCGTCCCGCCTGAGGAAGTCGATTCAGCGGCGAGGCGAGACGGCATCGAAGACCGGCCGAATCCACACACCGACTATCGTGCCGAGTATGCGCGTCAGGCGATCGGTTCTGCGCCGTTGTCTCTGTGGAACAACATGATCGGTGGACCAGGCAAGGTCTTGGGGATGAGCGTTGACGAAAGCTGGGAGCCGATCCTTCACGACGCGTGGTCCACCGCCGCAGTCGCGCAGAACAATACGGAATGGGCGCTGGAACTCTTTCGTATGCGCGGCACCGCCACCGATCGACGCGTGCTCCCGTTGGTGCCGGCCAAGGCGCTGGCTGATCTGTTGAGGTCCGGAAACGGCGACGCCAACGTTCTGCACCCGGGCCGGGCAGCGATCTACGACGCTCTGCGAGGTCCATGGCCCGAGGACATCACCCGGGCAGTGGTAGCCCAGTGGGAACGAGTTGCGGCCAGACGTGCCGACGGAGGCGCCAAGGCCGGCGAATTCTCACGCTACAAGTACGTCGCATCGCTGCGCCTGGCCGAGACTCGATTTCCTTACAGCGCAGTAACTTTGCTGGAGCGTGCGGCGGAGCGTGCTCGTGACCCCGACTGGCGGCAAACCTTCGCCAGAACTGCCAGTGCCATCACCCACCGCAAGACTCTGCTCGAGGAGCTCAAGTGACTGACAGCGTAACCGTGCCCACCACGGAACCGGAAAAGCTCGCGCAACCGGCAAAGCTGATGCGGCCCCACGCAGAGCAGGAGTACGCGCTCGAACTCGAAGCACTGGCCGCGCAGGATGCTCGTCCGCGTCCACCGTCGTGGAACTTGTCGCCCTGGGCCGTCGTGACGTATCTGTTGGGTGGCACTCTCGACGACGGAACCGTCATTTCGCCGAAGTACGTCGGTCCACGGAGGTTGATGGAAGTGGCCGTCGCAACTCTTGCCACCGACCGGGCGCTACTGCTGTTGGGGGTTCCCGGTACGGCCAAGACCTGGGTCTCCGAACACCTTTCGGCCGCAATCTCGGGTGCGTCGACGCTCCTGGTTCAAGGCACGTCGGGTACGCCCGAGGAAGCTATCCGCTACGGCTGGAACTACGCACGTCTTCTCTCCGAGGGGCCGACCGCCGGTGCACTGGTGCCTTCTCCCGTGATGACGGCGATGGAAACCGGGAAGATCGCCCGCGTCGAAGAGTTGACGCGTATTCCGGCCGACGTGCAGGACGCCCTCATCACCATTCTCTCCGAGAAGACGTTGCCGGTGCCGGAGCTGGGCATCGAGGTGCAGGCAGCCAAGGGCTTCAACCTGATCGCTACCGCCAACGATCGCGATCGCGGTGTCAACGACCTGTCGTCCGCACTGCGTCGACGGTTCAATACCGTAGTCCTCCCTTTGCCGGCCAGCGAGGAAGACGAGGTGGCCATCGTGGCACGTCGAGTCGAACAGCTGGGCGCAGCACTGGAATTGCCGACAACCCCCGCAGCAGCCGAGGAAATTCGCCGGGTCGTCACCGTGTTCCGGGAACTGCGATCAGGCACGACCACCGACGGCCGCACCAAGTTGAAGTCCCCGTCCGGAACTCTGTCGACGGCGGAGGCGATCTCGGTGGTCACCAACGGTTTGGCGTTGTCTGCGCATTTCGGGGACGGCGTACTGCGGGCATCCGACGTCGCTGCCGGAATCCTGGGTTCGGTGATCAAGGATCCGGTCGCAGACAAGGTGGTGTGGAACGAGTACCTCGAGGCAGTAGTGCGTGAACGCGGCGAGTGGTCCGACTTCTACCGGGCGTGCCGCGAGGTCACCGGGTGACCATCGTGATTCCGGACCTGCGTGTCCGGGTCTTCGGTATCCGTCACCACGGCCCGGGATCTGCTCGTTCGGTTCGGCAGGGTCTGGAAGAGTTCTCGCCTGACGTCGTCCTGATCGAAGGGCCTTCGGACGCAGACCCGTTGGTGATGCTGGCGGCGTCGGATTCGATGGAGCCACCGATTGCGTTGCTCGCGTACGCCACTGGCGAGCCGTCGAAGGCGGCCTTCTGGCCGTTTGCGGTGTTCTCACCCGAATGGCAAGCGCTGCAGTGGGCTGCGAAGAACGGTGTGCAGGCACGGTTCTGCGATCTGCCCGCCTTCAACGTGTTGGCGGATCAGGGGATTCGTACTGTCCGCGAGGGCGATCCTCTGTCGGAACTGGCCGCGGCCGCGGGTTTCGACGACACCGAACGCTGGTGGGATTCGGTGATCGAATCGAGCTCGGGCGCAGATTCTTTCGATGCGATCGCCGAGGCGATGGAGGCGCTGCGTGAGACAGTGCCGATCGACGAGGAGACAGCGCATCGCGAAGCGTATATGCGTCAGGTGCTGCGAAAGACGTTGAAAGATGGCGCTGAGCGGGTAGCGGTCGTCTGCGGAGCCTGGCACGCGCCGGCGTTGGTCGGAGCCTTGGGGCCGGCGGCACCCGATGCTCGCATCCTCAAAGGAATGTCCAAGGTCAAGACCTCGCTGACGTGGGTTCCCTGGACTCACTCACGTCTGGCATCGGCATCGGGTTACGGCGCCGGAATCACCTCGCCGGGCTGGTATCACCACCTGTTCACCGCGAACGACAAGACGATCACGCGGTGGCTCACCAAAGTTGCGCGGGTGCTCAGGGACGAGGACCTTCCGATCTCGAGTGCTCACGTCATCGAAGCTGTCCGGTTGGCAGATACGTTGGCGGCACTGCGTTCTCGACCCTTGGCGGGATTGTCGGAGGTCACCGAGGCAACGAGGTCGGTGATGTGCGACGGGAACGACGTTCTTCTGGATCTGATCACGCGAAGATTGGTTGTGGGCGAAGCGCTGGGCGCGGTGCCCGAAGAAACTCCGACGGTTCCGCTCGAAGCAGACCTGCGAGCACGTTCAAAGACTTTGCGGCTCAAACAACAAGCGGGAGCCAAGAATCTCGATCTGGACCTGCGACGCGACATCGACGTCGAGCGTTCCCAGTTCCTGCACCGACTGGGGATCCTCGAGATCGATTGGGGGACCCCGGCCGACAGTGAGGTCCGTTCCACCGGAACGTTCCGGGAGACTTGGGCGCTGCAATGGAAGCCCGAATTCTCGGTCTCGGTGATCGAGGCGTCGCTGTGGGGCACGACGGTGGCTGCAGCGGCAACATCACGTGTCGTCTCGAAGATCAACGAGCCGGACATCTCTCTCGCGTCACTGATCGGACTACTGGAGAACTCGCTCCTGGCGAACCTGCCGGCAGCGTTGTCCGCTGTGCTGGAAAGTGTGAAAACGGTTGCGGCACTAGATCATGACGTGTCGCACCTGATGGCGGCGCTGCCCACGCTGACGCGAACGCTGCGGTACGGCGATGTGCGCGGAACCGACGTGTCGGCATTGGTCGACGTCGCCGACAGCCTGTTGATCCGCATTTGCACCGGCCTCGCAGTCGCCGTCACGGGCCTGGACGATCCCAGTGCCGAGGAGTTTCGCGAACACCTCGACAAGGTTCACTCGGCAGTCATGGTTCGTGACGATCGCGATGCGAGCGCACGGTGGCTGCAGGCCATGGCCGGCGTGATCGACCGTGACGACGTCAACGGATTACTCGTCGGCCGGATGGTGCGGCTACTGCGCGACAGCGGTTCGATCACGGAAACCGCTGCAGCCCAGCGCTTGTCTCGGGCCCTGTCCGTGGGAAGCACGCCGACCGCCAAAGCCGGGTGGGTCGACGGGTTTCTCGGTGGAGGAGGGCTTGTGCTCGTTCACGATCGAGCGTTGCTCACGCTGATCGACACGTGGGTTCGCCAACTTCGTGAGCAGGACTTCATCGACACGCTTCCACTGCTTCGACGTACGTTCGGAGCGTTCGAGGCGGGGGAGCGTCGAGCGATCGGTCAGGCGGTCAGAGGTGGACGACGCGTCGAAACGACAGTGGAGACCGATGCTCGACGCGGCAGAGCGGCAATGGCGGTCGTTGCGGACATCTTGGGGGTGGGCGCATGAGCGACGACGATCAGCGCCTTCGACGCTGGAGACTGATGCTCGGGGAATCCGCCGAAGAATCGACGGGTGGGCTGGGCCAACCGGGCGAGCGTCGAATGGATGCAGCTCTTGCCGCACTCTACGATTCGTCCGGCCCGACCAAGGGGCGACGCCGCTCAGCCGGATTGGGGGCGTCGGCTCCGTCCGTCGCCAGATGGCTCGGCGATATCCGGACGTACTTTCCCAGCACGGTGGTGCAGGTGATGCAGAAGGACGCGATCGACCGACTGGGTTTGGCGCAGTTGCTGCTCGAACCGGAACTGCTCGATGCCGTCGAGCCCGATGTGCATCTGGTCGGGACGCTGCTGAGCCTCAACCAGGTCATGCCGGAGGCCAGCAAGGCAACTGCTCGAATGGTCGTCGGCAAGGTGGTTCGGGAAGTCGAAGAGCGAATCGCGCAGAAAACGAAGGCCGCGGTGACCGGGGCTCTCAATCGTTCGGCCAGAACGTCGAATCCGAAGTTGCGTGACATCGACTGGGACCGAACCATCCGAGCAAATCTGTCGCACTACCTTCCGGAGTATCGAACCGTCGTCCCCGAGCGGCTCGTCGGATACGGCCGCAAGTCGAAATCCGTGCAGCGCGACGTAGTCCTGGCGATCGACCAATCGGGTTCGATGGCGTCCAGCGTCGTCTACGCATCCGTGTTCGGCGCGGTGTTGGCGTCGATGCAGGCGCTGAAGACTTCGCTCGTGGTTTTCGACACTGCCGTCGTCGACCTGACGGACAAACTGTCCGACCCAGTCGACGTCCTTTTCGGGACCCAACTTGGTGGGGGCACGGACATCAACCGCGCAATCGCGTACAGCCAGTCACTGATCTCGCGTCCTGCCGAGTCGATGTTCGTTCTGATCTCGGACCTCTACGAGGGCGGTATTCGCAACGAGATGTTGCGCCGGATGGCCGCCATGAAGAACTCCGGCGTTCAAGTCGTGGTTCTACTGGCACTCTCGGACGACGGGGCACCGTCGTTCGATCACGACAATGCAGCGTCGCTGAGTGCCCTCGGGATTCCCGCGTTTGCGTGCACGCCGGACAAGTTTCCGGAACTGCTGGCGGTGGCTCTGGAACGCGGGGACGTGTCGGCTTGGGCGGATCAGCTCAGCCTCGAACAGCACTGACCGGTCTGCTTCGAGAACCTGAACACCGGGTACACCCGCACGATGGGTGACGGACAGGTTGCTGGTTCGACGACGCAGGCGGGTTCAGGATTGGTTCTCACGGTGTTGGCATCCAGCCAATTCCTGATGACCTTGGACAGTTCGGTCATGAATGTTTCGATGGCAACCGTCGCCGAGGACGTCGGCACGAGCATCACCGGCATTCAAACCGCGATCACGCTGTACACCCTGGTCATGGCGACTCTGATGATCACGGGCAGCAAGCTGGGGTCGATGATGGGTCGTCGCCGGGCCTTCGCGCTCGGCTTGATCATCTACGGCGCAGGTTCTCTGACAACGGCGCTCGCTCCCAATCTTGCGGTCCTGCTGATCGGATGGTCGTTCCTCGAAGGCGTCGGTGCGGCACTCATCATGCCCGCGATCGTCGCGCTCGTCGCCACCAACTTTCCGGCGCAGAAGCGCCCGGCTGCCTACGGTCTGGTCGCTGCCGCCGGCGCGATGGCCGTGGCGGTCGGGCCGCTGATCGGCGGCGCCGCGACGACATTTGCGTCATGGCGTTACGTGTTCGTCGGCGAAGTCGTGATCGTTGTCCTGATCTTGCTGGTGCTGAGCAAGGTGGTCGACGTCCCACCGTCGAAGTCGCGCCTCGACTACGTCGGATCGATCTTGTCCGTGGTGGGACTGGGCATGATCGTCTTCGGTGTACTGCGCTCGAGCGAGTGGGGTTGGGTGCAGGCCAAACCCGACGGACCGCAGTTGGTCGGGCTTTCCCCGGTGGTGTGGCTGCTGATCGCCGGGCTCCTGGTCGTGTACGGATTCCTGCGCTGGGAGGGACGCCTGGCCGCTGCGGGGAAGGAGCCGTTGCTTGATCCGGCGATGCTGCGAAACCGCGAGCTCAGTGGCGGGCTGTCGATGTTCTTCGCGCAGTTTCTGGTGCAGGCGGGCGTGTTCTTCGCGGTTCCTTTGTTCTTGTCCGTAGTTCTGGAACTCAGCGCTCTCGAGACCGGAATTCGCATCCTGCCGTTGTCGGCGGCGCTCGTCGTGGCGGCGATCGGTATTCCGAAGCTACGGCCTACCGCGAACCCGCGACGCGTGGTCCGAGTCGGATTGTTGGTCATGGTCGTCGGCATTCTGATGCTCGTTGCAGGCATGGACCCCGGCGCCAATGCGGCGATCGTGATGATTCCCATGCTGTTCATGGGTTTCGGCTTGGGGTGCCTGTCTTCGCAGCTCGGAGCCGTCACGGTGTCCTCGGTCCCGGACGAGCGCAGCACCGAGGTCGGCGGGTTGCAGAACACCGCCACCAACCTCGGCGCTTCCTTGGGAACTGCCCTGATCGGATCGGTTCTCATTGCCACTCTCACGACGTCGGCGATCGCCGGAATCGAAGACAATCCGGCGGTTCCGACATCGGTGCAGCAGCAAGCGAGCACCGACATGGCCTCGGGCGTGCCGTTCCTGTCGACGACGCAACTCCGATCCGCTCTCGATGACGCCGGCGTCGCCGAGTCCACGGCGGATGCGATCGTGGACGTGAACGAAGAAGCCAGGCTGGACGCGTTGCGTGTCGCTTTTGCCGTGGCAGCGCTGCTCGCAATCGCCGCGTTGTTCCCGACCGCTCGAATCCCCCGCGTCGCGGTCGGCGACAAACGTGGTTCGAGCTAAGAATCAGCAATCGCGGATCGACCTGGACGATCGACGGAACGACCTCTGGATATAGTGATCTGCGCACAATCGATTCGTCAGATGGCTACCGTTGTGAAGGAAACAAGCAGCGAGTCTGAAACACTGACGTTTCACCGGATAAGGGTTCGGTGGGGAGCTGGGGGAGGTTCGGATGGCCAGGCGAGCGGATTCGACGCCCGCTGATGGCGCCTGCGCAGATGTCGGGATGCCTCGCTGATGAGCCGTCCGAGTCGATTGGGCAGGCAAGATCCTGCTTCGGAGGCCGACTGCAACAGCCTGTTTCGCCGTCAGATAGACGAAGCTGCAGCCGTCGCGCCGTTCGCCAATCTTGCGTACATGGCGAGTTTGGTCGTGATTCTGACCTACACCGTCCCGCCCGGACGTCAGACGCTCAGGTGGTTGGGTGGCGCCCTCATCTTTCTCGTCCTCGCGAATTCGATCCGAGTATGGATTCCCCTTCGCTGGCGGCCGTCGAAGCACACCCCGCGCTACGACTACGTGGGTCTGCTCGTCGAAGTGATCGTGGTCGCGACCCTCGACGTCACACTTTTCGCTCTGCTCTTTCACGACATGGACGTCTTCCGCGACTTGGTTCTGATCGCGACGATGGCCGGGATCATGGGCGCCGGGACCGTGACGTTCTCGAGTCTGAGATCGGTGAGCCTGACCTGGATCTACATTCACGGCCTCGGCGTCTTCACTGTTCTCGTCGTCCACGCCGAACCCCACTTTCGCATACTTGCGATTCAGTTGTGCATCTACATGTTTGCGCTCACCGTAGGGGCGGTCTATCTGTCGGCCTCTTTCCAGAGACGTTGTCTCGCAGAGTTTCAGGCGGAATCAGAGCGTCAGACTGTGGCGTTGTTGCTCGACGGTTTCGAGGGCGGTTCCCGCGACTGGCTGTGGGAGTGCGACACCAACGGCCGGTTCTCCCACACCTCGGCACGTCTCGCCGAGGTCGCAGGTATGACGGTGGACGAGTTGCAGAAACTCACCTTCGGACAACTCCTCACCAGACTCCAGATCGCATCGAGTCCGGAGGGGCGTGCGGCCGCGGCCCAGATGATCGACAAACTCGAATCGAGTGCTCCCTTCCGGGACACTGTCGTGCCGGTGCATGTCGACGGTAGGCGACGCTGGTGGTCTCTTTCCGGCAATCCACGGGTCCTCGAATCCGGCGTGATTCTGGGTTGGCGCGGTGTCGGTTCCGACATCACGGAGAGGTATGTCCACGAGCAGGAGATCCTTCGCCTTGCGGCCACCGACTCGTTGACCGGGTTACCGAACCGTCGTGCGTTCGGAGTGGCGCTCGAGGAAGCGATCGATTCCCGCGTGCCGGAGAAGCAGGTTCTCGTCGGGATTCTCGACCTCGACAACTTCAAATCGGTGAACGACACCCTTGGCCATCCGATCGGGGACCAATTACTTCTCGAAGTCACGAAACGCCTTCGCGACGTGATCGGTTCGGACATGTGCTCGCGGATGGGCGGTGACGAATTCGGGCTGATCGTCTGCACCTCTTCGCGCGACGATCCCGGTGTGATCTTCGATCGGTACCTGGAAGTGCTGCACGAACCATTCTTTGTCGAAGGCAATCGGATCGAAGTGCGGGCCACGATCGGTTACTCGAGCGCGCCCGAGGATTCGACGGACGCCGACGGATTGGTGATGCTGGCGGATCTGGCTCTGTACGAGGCGAAGTCGACGGGACGCAATCGAGTGGGCAAGTTCTCACCGCTGCTGCGGGCGAGGGCATCGGCGCGGGCGACGGCGTTGCACGAGCTGGACAGAGGGATCGAGGAAGGGCAGTTCGAACTCCATTACCAGCCTCAGGTCGACACTCAGACCGGTGAAGTGGTGGCCTTCGAGGCTCTTCTTCGGTGGAACCATCCCAGCCGCGGCCTCATCGGGCCCAGCCAGTTCATCTCGGTGGCGGAGGAAACCGGAATGATCATTCCCCTCGGCGCGCAGGCAATGGCGATGGCGACCGCCGCTGCTGCGGGGTGGCCGACCGGAATTGGCGTCTCGGTCAATGTTTCACCAGTGCAGTTGGTGTCGCGAGAGTTCGGTGCGATGGTGAAGAAAGCGCTGACGGATTCGGGCTTGCCTCCGCAACTGCTGCAGCTCGAAATCACCGAGACAGGTGTTGTGGACGATCGCGCGATCCGGGATCTCTACAAGCTGCGTGAGCTCGGGGTTACCGTCGCACTCGACGATTTCGGCACCGGCTATTCGTCCTTCGCCACGCTCCAGAGACTTCCAATCGACGTTCTCAAGATCGATCGAATGCTGGTCACCGACTCGGACGATCCGAAGATGTCCGTGGTGAAGTCCATTGTCGAATTGGCCGCGGCCCTCGGTATGAAATCGTTGGCCGAGGGCGTGGAGACCATCGAGCAGTTCCGCCGCGTCCAGTGGGTCGGGTGTGACCTGGTCCAGGGTTACCACATCAGCAAGGCTCTGACCGCTGAGCGCGTCGATGTGTATCTTGCCGCGACGGACACGGAAACTGGGCGCAGCGTCCACCCACTTACGTGGCTGTGAATCAGATCTGAGCCGAGCGGATCGTATTACCGCCTGCCGCTTTCGCTTGATACATCATCGAATCCGCGACATTTGTCGCCGCCAGGATTGCGGAAGCACCGCCGCTCCACGCCTTCGATTCGGCGGTCATCATCACCGCTCCGACGCTCACCGTTGTGGGGATCGCGTCGGAACAATCCGACAGCGCCGCGTTTATCCCTTCGATCAACAGGGTTGTCGATTCGGGATTGCCGGCGATGACGGCCAGGTATTCTTCCCCGCCGGTTCGAGCGATGACTCCGCGTTCGCCGAGATGTGTGCTCAATCGGTTCGCGGTTCTCCTGATGACATGATCGCCTTCGGCATGACCGTGAAGATCATTCACCGTTTTGAATTTGTCGATATCGACGACGATGAAGGCGAGAGATGAAGAATCGTCTCGGGCGCTCTCGAAGAGATCGCCGACTGCCCCTTCCAGTCCCCGACGGTTGAACAGTCCAGTGAGGGGATCCCGGTCCGAATACTGGGCATCGCGGTAGAGAGTGCGCCAAGTCAGGTGCGCAAAAATGGGAACGAGTGTGACAGCTCCGAAAAGAACGGTGCCGCGGGCCAGAAGCGTCGTGATATCGACGTCGCCTTCCAGATATGCAAGAACGAAAACGGTAGTCGTGACGGTCGTCGACCAAACGACATGAGCGACAAGCCACTTTGCGCTGACAAAAAGCGTCGCAAAGGTTCCGGTGACCGCGAAGACGATGCAACCGAACGTCCCGGACGAGCGATCCGGCACCAGGAGGACGGCAGCCGCGATCCCGAGATCTGCGAATATTCCGAATGCAAGCAACCCCCGGCGTCCGGGAAACGGTTGTGTGAACCAGCATGCGGCGATTCCCACACACGTACAGATCATGAAAATCGAAAGAGCTTTGCCGGGGGTGGTCGGCGGCGTATCCGGACCGATCAATTTGTAGAAAGCGGACAGTCCGAAGATGATCGTCATCATTCCGAGCAAGGTTCGGAAGATCGGAATGATTGCCCGGCCGGACCTCTGGTGCTTTATCCACTCGTAGTCGTGTGGTTCGTTGAACCATTCGTGAAGTGTTCGCCAAGAACTGTGCCCCTCGGAGGCGATGACAGGGCTCGGCATGCTGTCCATTTTGCCTTGAATTTAGGTAAAGAGAAAATCTATGTTCGACCGCTTCCATCGGATCGGCTCTTTTCGGGGAAGAGGTTCAATTATCGAGTCGAGTGCTTACTCGATGCTTGTTTCAAGCCTTCTTCGAACTGCTGTGTGCGTTGTTCGAGCCGGTCGCGAACGATACGACTTTTCGCGTACGAGACTTTCTCACGCCGTAAGCGGCGAGGATGACCCCCAGCGCGACCAGGCTTTGGACGAATTCCGCGCGCGTGGGTTCGTTGAGCCCCATTCCCACCAGGATCACGAGAATCAGACCAGTGACCACTATCGGCAGGCCGGGATACAACCAGACACGGAATTTCAGAATCTCGGGGCTTTCGCGTTCCCATCGGCGTCGGAGGCGTAGTTCGGATACACAGATCAGGATGTAAACGAACAAGCAGATCGCGCCCGACGAATTCACGAGGAACAAGAAAATCGTATCCGGCCAGATGTAGCCGGCCGCGATACAGAAGTACCCGGCCACGGTGCAGGCGAGTACGCCCTTCACCGGCACGCCGCGGCTGTTGGTCCGTGTCATCCAGGCCGGCGCGTCGTTGTAGACGGAGAGTGCGAAGAGCATCCGCGACGCCGTGTACAGGCCGGAATTGAGGCAGGACAGCACCGCGACCAGAACCACGAGATTGAGAATGTCGGCGGCGCCGGGAATTCCGAGCAGGTCGAGTGCGGAGATGAACGGAGAATCGCCGACGACGAACGAATCCCACGGCAGCATCGTCACGAGGAGGAAGGTGGCGACAACGAAGAAGGCGAGAATGCGGAAGACGACCGTGTTCGTGGCCCGCCTGATCGCTCCGGCAGGTTCGGCGGATTCCGCTGCGGCGATCGTGACAAGCTCGGCTCCGGTCATGGAGAAGATCACGGCGACAACGCCCACCAGTACGGGGGTGAAGCCGTTCGGCAGAAATCCTCCGTGGCCGGTCAGATTGCTGAAATCGACTTCACTGCCGGGCCAGATGCCGAAGACGAACAGACTGCCGAGCACGATGAAGCCGATGATGACGGCGACCTTGATACCCGCAAACCAGTATTCAGCCTCGCCGAAGTTGCTGACGGAGAGAAGATTGACCCCGGTCATCACCAACAGGAGTACCGCTGACATGAGCCAGAGCGGGACACCATGGATCCACCGGGAGAGCAAGGTTGCTCCGACGACGGATTCGATGCCGACGACGATCACCCAGAAATACCAGTAGAGCCAGCCAGTGGTGAAACCCGCCCAGTCGCCCAACGCCATGCGGGCGTATTCGGTGAACGATCCCGTACACGGCTTGGCCACGGCCATTTCGCCGAGCATGCGCATCACCAGGAACACGATGATCCCGCAGATCGCGCACGTGATGACTGCGCCGGGGCCGGCCTGGTTGATGATTCCGCTCAGACCGACGAAGAAACCGGCGCCGATGACGCCGCCCATGGAAAGCATGGTCAGGTGGCGCTTCTTCAAGCCTGTTTTGAGTGTCGAATGAACGCTGGCGGCTTCGGCTGTTTCGGTGCTGCTGTCGGGCATCTGGGCTCAGCTCCTATTGCATAACGCGATCAGTTCTTTCGGAGAGACGCTAAGCTCATCGTGTGATCCAGAACATGGACTTGATGTACAAATCTGAACTGGAAACTGTCAGTTCTGTCCACTGCCCATTTATCCACTGCCTTTCTGTTCAATGTCTTCGGAGGTTCCGGTAATGCCGATGACTGTCCGGCGCCTGGCGGCCACCACCTCGCTCGGCCTCACGATCGTTGCCGGTCACGACGACGTGGATCTGTCGATCAGCTGGGCGCACGCAATCGAATTGCAGGATCCGACCCGTTGGCTCGCCGGTGGAGAGCTTGTCATGACGACGGGGCTGCATCTACCGCGTTCGGCGACAAAGCAATACGAGTACGTCGAGCGCATCGCGCAGACCGGTGCGGTGGCACTGGCGTTCGACACCGGCACCGTGCACGAGAGGGTGCCGGACGCGATCATCAGGGCCGGCGACGAACTGGGTTTTGCCGTGCTTTCCGTCGCCAAGGAGACGCCGTTCATCGCCATTTCGCGGGCCGTGATCGACGAACTGACCGCCGACCAGATACGAACGGTGCAGGCGGTGGTCGACGCGCAGGAGAAGTTGGCGCGTGCCCTGCTCGACGGGGTGCCGGCTCTGATCACTGCCCTGGGTCGAGCCGTTCACGCAGCCGTCTGTGTTCTCGATCGGGACGGCGCGGTGCTGGCTCTGACGGAAGGTGCGAGTTCGTCTCTGCCCGAACGCATCAGGGAGCGATCAGGTAAGGAGCGCAGCCGGATCGTGGTGGACGACGACGGTCACCTGGCCATTCACCGCCTTGCTGTGAGCGGCACGCTGGCCGTGGCGTCCGAGGCCGCCTTGGATCAGTCCGAGCGATTGTTGGTGGGCCACACGGTGTCGCTGTTGACCATCGAGCTTGCCAAGCCGTTGCGGGTTGTCGATGCCGAACAGCGGCTGAGGTTGGCCGTTACGACGATGGTGCGCCAGGCCGGCGGTGACGTCGACGAAAGTCTGTTGCGGTACTTCGGATTCGAATCCGAAACCACGGTGGTGGCAACTGCCTTGACCGATGTCGGACCTTTGCTTGCGGCCACCGACATCACTTCAGCGGCCCTGGAAGAAGAGTCGGTGCCGTACCTGTTGGCCCCGCTGACTGACGGAACCGGTGTGTGGTTCGTCGTGAAAAGTGAAGTTGCGGAGAAGGTCACACGCAGTGTGTATGCGAGAGTACGGGAGAATTCACGCCGGAGTATCAACGGTGGAATCGGTGGCGTCCGGCCGATTAGCGGTGTTGCGGCCAGTCTGCGCGAGGCCGTCTCTGCTGCCAAAGTGGGGCAGGTCGAAGGACACACACTCGTTCCGTTCTCGGAACTCGGGACTTTCAGTCTCTTGTTGAGTGTGCAGTCGAGCGATGTTCTGCAGTCGATCGCGGCCAGCGGTCTCGGTGTGCTGGAAGGCTACGACGCCGAGAACGGTTCCCGTCTGGTGGACTCGATCGAAGCGTTCCTGCACCACAATGGTCAATGGGAATCCGCTGCAGCGCAATTGGGTGTTCACCGGCACACGCTGCGTAACCGCATGGACAAGGCTGCCGAGTTGATCGGGAGAGATCTCGATTCCGCCCACACCCGGTCCGAGTTGTGGATCGCACTCAAAGCTCGTGAACTGCTGCTGGCGGAATCGAATTCAGATCACGCTCGGCCGCCCCTGAGATAGACGGTGGTGGTGTGAGTGAAGAACTCTCGCGCCGCGTCGCCTTGTTC
>NZ_BAAILK010000035.1:293877-389505 GCF_054589475.1 Rhodococcus sp. no. 34 | reverse complement strand
CTTGGGTCCGTATCCACTCCTCTTCGCGCCACCGAAAGGTACGTGGGGATCAGCGCCCGCCGATTCCGAATTCACGTGCAGGATCCCCACGTCCAGATCGTCGATACCGGCCAGTGCACTGGTCAGGTCTTGCGTGAACAATGCTGCGGACAAACCGAATTCGCCCTCGTTCGCCAAGCGGAATGCGTCTGCGGTTGTTGCTGCCCGCTGCACCGCCAGTACCGGGCCGAAGAGTTCCTCGAACCACAGTTCGGTGCTCGACGGTAGTTCCAGCACTGTCGGTTGGACGTAGTAGCCCGACTGCGGCGCTTCGGCGGTGGCCACAACCCTGGCGCCGCCGTCGACGGCTCGATTGATCCCGTCGATGATCGACTGCTGCGCGTATGCGCTGACCACGGGACCTGTCGTGACGTCGGGATCGAGTGGATCTCCGACTCTCAGTTGCTTGACTTCAACGGTCAGCCTGGCCAGGAATTCCTCGGCGATGGATTCATGGAGCACCAGACGTGAAGTGGCCGTGCATTTCTGGCCGGTTGACCGAAATGCGCCCAGCATGACCTGCTCGACCGCAAGCTCGAGATCTGCGTCGGCAAGTACGACGGCTGCGTTCTTTCCGCCCATTTCCGCCTGTACCGGAACTCCTCGCGCCGCAGCAGATCCCGCGATCTTTCGGCCGACTCCGGTGGAACCGGTGAAGGTGACGGCGTCGAGGTCCGGGTGATCGACCAGCGCTTCACCGGCCGCGCTGTCGGCGAGGATCATGTTCAGGACTCCGTCGGGTAGGCCCGCTTCGGTCAGTGCCTGCGCGAGACGGAAGGCCAGAAGGGGCACCGCGGCAGCCGGTTTCCAGACGACGGTGTTTCCGTACACCAAGGCAGGCGCAATCTTCCATGCCGGGATCGCGATCGGGAAGTTGAACGGCGTGACGACGCCTACCACTCCGAGAGGTTTGCGAGTGACGAGAATCTGCTCGCTGCTACGTGGGGAGGAATACACCGTTCCGGTCTCGCGGTCGGCGGCGTTGCCGTAGTAACGCAGAATCTGCGCTGCGCGGCGCACCTCTCCGATACCCTCGGCCAGCGTTTTCCCTTCTTCGCGGGTGAGTTCTTCGCCCCAGGCCTCAGCGTTGGATTCGATGATTTCCGCTGCGCGAGTGAGGTATGCGCCGCGTGCGGACATCGGCAGGCGGGCCCAGTCATTCGCGGCGATGCGGGCGACGCGAACACCGGTCGCCATTTCGGAGGCACCGGCGCGGCCTCCGGTGGCGACAACCTCGTCGGGACGGGCCGGGTTGGTGTCCGTCAGTGTGCCGTCGCTGCCCGTGACCCAAGCTCCGCCGATCAAGCTGCGCACTGCGACGCTCATCGGACTGCGGCCACAGCGTCGCGAAGAATACCGAGTCCTTCGGTCAGCAACTCGTCGGAGATGCTCAGCGGTGGGAGGAAACGGACGACGTTTCCATAGGTGCCGGCGGTGAGCAGAAGGAGACCGTGCGCGTGGGCGTAGCTGACGATCTGGGCGACGGCCTCGCGATTCGGAGCCTTGTCCTCGTCGTGGACGAGTTCGATTGCAATCATGGCGCCGCGTCCGCGAATGTCGCCGATTATGTCTGTGTCCGAAGCGATTTCGGACAAACCTGTGGTCAGAATGTCGCCGATGTCCTTGGCGCGGTCGAGGAGCCCTTCCATCTCGATCGTCTCGAAAACTGCCAGGGCGGCCTCGCAGGCAACGGGATTGCCGCTGTACGTACCGCCGATACCACCGGGATGCGCGGCGTCCATGACGTCGGCACGGCCGGTCACGGCGGCGAGTGGCATTCCGCCGGCGAGACCTTTTGCGGTTGTGATGATGTCGGGGACGAAGTCCTCACTCTCGCTGGCGAACCAGGCTCCGGTTCGTGCGATACCGGTCTGGACCTCGTCCGCGACGACGAGAATGCCGCGCTCACGGCAGAATTCCGAGATTCGCTTCAGGAATCCCGGAGCGGGAACGATGAAACCGCCCTCACCCTGAATCGGTTCCACGACCACAGCGGCTACCGATTCGGCGCCGATCTGAGTGTCGATCGCAAGACGGAACTGGGCGAATGCTTCGTCGGCCGCGTTTTCGGGGCCGCTCGGCCAACGGTAGGGGTATGCCATCGGAACCCGGTAGACCTCTGGTGCGAACGGGCCGAATGTGGCCTTGTACGGCTGGTTCTTGGCTGTCATCGTCATGGTCATCAACGTGCGACCGTGGAATGCGTGGTCGAAGACGACAACTGCCGGGCGACCGGTGGCGGCACGTGCGTATTTCACGGCGTTCTCGAGCGCCTCGCTGCCGGTGTTGAACAGCGCTGTTCGCTTCTCGTGATCTCCCGGGGTCAGGCGGTTGAGCGCTTCGCAGACCTCGAGGTACCCCTCGTAGGGGTTTGCGAGGAAACACGTATGGGTGAACTGACTGAGCTGGCGCGTGGTGCGTTCGACCACGCGCGGCGCACTGTTTCCGACGGTGGTCACGGCGATGCCGCTGCCGAAGTCGATGAACGAGTTGTCGTCGACGTCGACGACAACTCCTCCGCCCGCTGCGGCAACGTAAATGCTGGATCCGCTGGTCAGCCCGGCCGGCAGTGCGGCGCTCCGGCGCTTTGCCAAAGCGCGCGAGTTGGGGCCGGGCACTTCGGTGACGAGGCGTCGTATCTGGGGAAGGGTCGGTCCACCGATGCACGTTTCCGTGCCGTGCTCGAGAATGGTCATCGCAGTGCCTCCAGTCGTTTTCCGAACTGTAGGACGGCGATGAATGATCCGGACATGGCCGGATTGTCGAGTGGCTTCTATCTCATAGGACGCCGCGTCCAGCAGGTTGTCCAGCAGGTTACTGTGCGAAACTGCCGAGGAATCGTTGCAACAGTGGGTTGTACACCTCAGGGGCTTCCCAGAACGCTGCATGCCCCACACCGGGAATCACGTGATACGTGCCCTCCCAGAGATTCGCGAAGGTCAACGACGCGACATACGACGTGTTCACGAACGGGTCCTCGGCGCCGTCGATCACCGCGAGAGGCACAGACGCCGTTGCAACCAGAGCCTTCTGATCCGATTCGCGGCCGGCGCCGAATGCGTCGAACATGATCTTGCGAGCGCGTCCGTCCGTGCGTATCGCGGCGTCGAGGGCAGCCTGCTCGAAGGGAACGGCGGTCATTCGTGCGTAGAGTTCGGCTTCTTGCGCGGTGATGACCTCGGTGCCGCCGATGGACAATCCGTCGCCGGCATTGAAGGCGTCGCCGAGCGTCTCGGGATTTGCCGGCGGCGTACCGGTGATGACGATTCCGGTAAGCCCGGGGAATTTCGCGATCAACTCGAGAGCGATGTGTCCGCCGAGCGACCAGCCGACGACAACGGCTCTTTCGACGCCGAGTTCGGTCAGAACATCGACGATGGCGTCGGCGTAACCGTTCTGCGTGTATGCGGCTTCGGGATCGCTCGCGTCCTCGGAGTCGCCGTGGCCGAGTAGGTCCAGAGTGATCATGCGGTAGTCGCCGGCCCAGTCGGCGTCGACCTGATGACGGAAGATGGAGCGGCTGGCCGAGTTCCCGTGGATGAAGACAACCGGAAAACCGTCGGTGGCACTGTCGTCGACTGCCATGACGCCATGCCGGGTTTCGATCTTGGTGGTTGTCATCGGAATCCTCATCGTTCGAAGTGCACGGTCAGCGGGTATCCACGCTACCGGGCATATGCGGCATAGAGTTCACCCGTGGACTTCGCATTGCGCTCGTGCAGTTGGCACGGTCACGAGACCTACGCTCCGGACGAACCTGAGCTGCGGGATCGACTACATGTGGATACTGCGGTGGGTCAGGCGTGGCGGTGCCTACGTTGCGGCAACTTCGTCCCGGGAGCGCCCCGAGCATCGGGACCGGCGGACGCCGCCCCCGAGGTTCCGCGGGGGAGGCTGCTTCGCGACCGGTTGATCATGCGACTTCTTGCCACCGAGAGAATGTTCCGCGCTCTGGGTTTGGTTCTTCTGGCGATCGGTGTGTTCGAACTGAGATCGTCGAAGGGTCGCGCCGAGGACGCCTTCGAGAACGAATTGCCGTTGATCAGGCCACTTGCCCGTCAATTGGGCTGGAACATCGACGATTCCAAACTGGTCCATCACATCGAGCAGGCGTTTTCGTTGTCCGCTACGACGCTCACCTGGATCGCAGTGGGGCTGTTGGTCTACGCCGGCCTTCAAGTGATCGAGGCAGTCGGCCTGTGGATGGTCGAACGCTGGGGCGAGTACTTCGCGGTGGTGGCGACCAGCTTGTTCCTGCCCCTCGAAATCTACGAATTGACCGAGAAGATCACGTGGTTGAGGGCCGGGTTGCTGCTGGTGAACATCGCTGCCGTCGTATGGCTGATCTGGAGCAAGCGACTCTTCGGTGTCCGCGGCGGCGGCGCGGCGTATCACGCCGAACATTCGGAGGAGAGCTTGCTGACGGTGGAGAGGGCCGCGGTCAAGCAGGCTTCGTGAGACCAGCTTTCGACGCGGCAGCACCCGCCAGCGTTGCTGCACCGATCGTGATCATGGCGGCGAGGAGGATGGCTGCGGGTTCACCGTCGCCCATCACCCCCAATTGAGTGCCCACCGTAACTGCGGCAACCGGTACTCCCAGTTGTGCGGCGGACAGCACGCCGAGAGGGAGCGGGAGACCGAGGGCGCGTATCGCGGCGTGAACCACGAGAGTTGCTCCGCCCAAGGCCAATCCGAGCCAGATGGCGGACGGATGGGTGACGAGGTCGCGCAGATTGATTGCCGCTCCCAACCAGACGAAGAAGAGGGGAGCGAAGAAGCCGTCGGTGACCGCGAAGAGTTGTTTGGCGAGGCGGCGGGGTTCGCCGATCGCGGCAAGAACGAGCCCGAAGGCGAAGCCCGCGAGCATGATCGACACGTGAGTGCTCGACGCCAGCGCTGCCAGAGAAAAGAGGATCACCAGATTGATCCGGAGTTCGAGCGCAAACTTTCGTTTCTCCGAGAATTTGTGGAGCCTTCGCCAATGGCCGGACCGGTGGAAGGCTCGCAGTACGAAGAACAAGGCAACCGCACACGCCGCCACAGCCAGTGCGCCGACACCGGCACGAGGGGCATTGTCCGGATCGATCACCAAAGGCAGCGCGACAATGCAGACGGTGTCCGCGATCGCGACCTGGGCAGTCATCTGCAGAACCGAGGTTCCACCGAGCCCCAGCGAATCGACGATGGGGAGAATCAACGCCGCGGACGACGACGCGATCAGGACCGCGTACAGCGCGGCGTGACCGGTTCCGAATGCCGTCGCCGCACCGTAGCCGGCAACAACCGACAGAAGTCCGACGACAACCGAGCGAACGGCACCCTTGCCGATTGCCGCCCGAACTGCCGGATCGCGAACCGGGACGTGTGAGCCGGCCACCATCATCGTGAGCGCGAATCCGATATCGGCCAGGAACGTGAAAGTCTGGTCCGAAGAGTCGAGCAGCCCGAAACCGGTGACACCGAAGACGACGCCCGCGGCAAGTTCGCCGACCACCACGGGGACATGCCAGCTGACGCGAGCGCCGAGCAGCGGGCCGAGAATGCCGGCCAGCGCGACGAGGGCAAGGATGCCGAAGGTCATCGACGACCTACGAGTTAACTGTCGAGGGTGCGATCTTCGCGGGGATGGCGGTGTTCTCGTCCACGTGGTAGCTCGCACAGACACGGTGGTAGCCGTCGGCGATCTGCGCCGGTACTCCGGCGCGGAAGTCTCCCTGCACCAGCAGGATCGGCGACAGCGCGATCCCCTTGCGGATCTTCTTCAGGTCGGCAGCCACGTGCGGGTTGTCGACCGGAAGCAGAGGGAGCCCAGCGGCCCGCAGGATGTCTTTGGCCTTCTTCGAGACCAGCGTCGCCGTCTTGAGGGCGTACACGAGAGCTTGGACCTGGACCGGTGTCGCGCCCAACTGGAGGTAATCGCGGGCCGCCGGGTAGTCGTGCTCGTCCGGTAGGTCCTTCCAGAGAACGGCGGGAGCCTTCTCGGCTACCTTCGGCTCTGCTGTCTTGGGAGCCTTCGGCTGCGCTGCCTTCGACGCCTTCGGCTGGGCTGCCTTCGACGTTTTGCTGTTGGCCATCTGTGCTGTTTCCTTCAGTGTCGGTCCGCGAGTGGAGCTAGTGCAGAAATCGTGCACTATCAGCGCCGCAGGCACCACATCGGAACTGTTTGGCCCCCTAGGCGGCGGGTAATCAGCAGACTGCGGGGGAACGAGCAGGAGGCGAAGCAATGAAGCGGATTCTCGCAGTGCTCGCAGCGCTGATCCTGGCGGTGTTCGCACTGACCGCGTGCAGTGACAACAACGATTCGTCGGACAACGATTCGGCCGATCACGACGGCATGGCGATGACCAGTATGCCGATGACCAGCATGCCGACTAGTATGTCGATGCCGAGCATGCCTCTGGGTATGTCGACGCCGGGAGCGTCGTCGATGGGAATCGTGATCAGCGGCTTCGAGTACTCGACACCGGAGTCGGTGATGCCTGGTCAGGTACTGACCATTCAGAACAACGACACCGTCGAACACTCGGTCACGTCCGATACGGCAGGACTGTTCAGTGAGGACATCGAGGCCGGCGAGACGGAAACCATCACGGTGCCGAACGAGCCGGGAACGTACACGTTCCACTGCACCTATCATCCGAGCATGCACGGCACCTTGACGGTCAAGTAGAGGTCGGCTCGGTCTGGGGTGACTTTCGCGAGAAAAAGTTGGCGGCACGCGCCGGATTGAGCTGGTGGAGAACAGATCCGGGTGTACGGTTTTCAGGTGCGCCGGAGAATTGCGATCAGTGTCGTCACGCTCGTGGTTTGTGCCCTCGGCTTTTCGCCGCCGGCGCTCGCGGATTCACCGAACGGCTCGTATTCGTCACAGCTGCTGTACTTCTCGGTCGATGTCGGACCTGAACTCTCGACGCCCTGCACCGTCGTCGGTGAACTCTTTGTTCCCGATGGTGTCGACGCTGACAACCCAGCTCCCGCGATCCTGACCACCAACGGGTTCGGCGGTTCGTACAAGGACCAGATTCCGGCCCTGCAGAACTTCGCCGAGAACGGGTACGTCGGACTGACGTATTCGGGATTGGGTTTCGGCGGCTCGAGTTGCAAGATCACCCTCGACTCTCCCGCATACGACGGTGTCGCCGCTTCCCAGTTGGTCAGCTTCCTCGGCGGCCAAGAAGGGATTGCCTTCACGGATCAGGCTCTGACGCAGCCCTATCCGGCGCTCGCCGCGGTGGTTCAGGACTCCGTCGATCACACCGGTGCACCGTCGACGAACGACCCGCGGGTCGGAATGACGGGTGGTTCCTACGGCGGCGGCATTCAATTCGCCGCCGCGAGTGTCGATCCCCGTATCGACACGATCATCCCCATGATCACCTGGAACGATCTCTCGTATTCTCTGGCGCCCAACAGCACCGGGATCATCTCCGGTGTGTCCACTGCCGAACCGGGAGCCGCGAAGGTGCTCTTTGCATCGCTGCTCTTCGGCGCGGGCATCGCGAATCCCGGTGTGGACGGTTACATCGCAGATCCCGCACGGCTACCCGGCTGCCCGAACTACGTCCCTTACATGTGCAACGCGATCGCCGAGGCGGTGGTGACCGGCGACATCGGACCGCAAGTAGTGAGTGAGCTCCGAGCGTCGTCGGTCTCGTCGTTCGTCGACCGGATCAACATTCCGGTACTGCTTGCTCAGGGGCAACAGGACACCCTGTTCGATCTGAACGAGGCAACCGCGACTTACGACGCGCTGAAGGATCGTGGCGTCGATGCCAAGATGATCTGGCATTCGTGGGGGCACAGCCACTTGGCCGCTGCGCCGGGCGAGTTCAGCTTCTCCGCACCCGACGAGGATACCCAGTACGAGACCGGTCGCTTCATGGACTGGTTCGATCACTACCTCAAGGACGAGAACACCGAGACCGGCCCGGAATTCGCGTATTTCCGCAACTGGATCGACTACGAGGGAAACGCGGCACCGGCCTACGCGACGTCCGACACCGTCGATGTCGGGACCGCCCGTGCCTTCCATCTGTCTGCTGACGGGGGACTGCTACCGGACGGCACGCCGGTGATACCGGGTTCGAAGACGATCGTCACCGCACCGGCTGGGCTGCCGACGGGCGTAGAGCCACTCAATATCAATCCGGCCGGAAACATTCCGAATGCGCAGATTCCGGGAACCGAGGCGCTCTGGACCACTGCGCCGATGACCGAGGCGATGGACGTGGTGGGAGCCCCCACTGTGACGCTGCGTGTTGCGGCGCCCGGACAGCCGGTGGTGTTCGCGAAACTCTACGACGTGGCTCCGGACGGAACTTCCTCGCTGATCAACGGACTCATCGCGCCCATACGCATCAGTGATCCGTCGCAGCCGGTGCCGGTGACGATGCCGGCGATAGTGCACCGATTCGAGCCAGGGCATTCCGTGCGTCTCGCGATCACCGGTGGCGACATCAGTTTCCGTGGGGGACTGCAAGGTATGCCGGTGACGATCTTCGCCGACGGGTCCGGCCCCCTCGAACTTCCCGTCGTGGGCTGAATTTCAGCGGGTGATGGTTCGACTGTCGCCGCGGAACTCGGCCACGACGGTGTCGCCGTTGCGAACGGTCACGTCGTAGATCCCACTTCGGCCGCCTCGAGCCTTCTCGGTGGCGATCGCGGTCAAGGTGTCGCCCAGACGGGTCGGACGCAGAAATCTGATGTCCGCGCGCGCTGCAACGGCTGAATCCTCGTAGCCGTTGCAGGCGAGCGCAAACGCGGTGTCCGCGAGCAGGAAAACATAACCACCGTGTGTGATTCCGTGACCGTTCACCATGGTTTCGCCCACGGTGACGGTCACGGTTGCGCTACCGGGCGCCAGCTCGGAAATCTCGATACCGAGTGCCTGCGACGCCTGGTCCGCGTCGAACATCTCTCTCGCGGTGATGCTTCCTGTACTCACGAGACAACTCCTGTGGGATCGGGAAATTGCAGGGGTCTAGAGGACCGAGACAACTTCCTGGACATACATGTCGACCGTGCCGGTGGCAAAGTTTGCGACATCTTTTCCAGCGGCGCCCATCTCCGGGGACTTCAGGCCGCTCTGCATCGTCTCGAGATCGGGAAACACCAGGTTGGCGACGGCATAGAAGACTGGATCGGAGCCGTCAAGCGTCGAGCACTTGCTGAACGTGAAGTCCGAGAGCCCTGGCACTGCGCTGGCGAGCGGGACGTGGATCTCGTTGTAGTACTTGTCGAAAGCCTCCGGATCGGTGGGGCGTCCGTAACACACTGCTACTCGATAGGTCATGTGCTTTCAATTCCCTTCGGGGCGAGTCTTGGCTACCAGAGTCAGGACGTCGTATGTCGCGACCGGATCGTTGTCCTGGTTCGTCACCACGGCGTCCCAACGAACCTCACCGTAGTCTGCGCTGCTGCGAGGTGTAATGGTCTTGGCTGTGAGGGTGACCGTCAGGCTGTCTTCGGCTTTCACCGGGGTCAGGAACCTGAGGCTGTCCACGCCGAAGTTCGCGAGAACCGGGCCGGGAGCCGGGTCGACGAACAGGCCCGCAGCGAGTGAGACAACAAGATAGCCGTGCGCGACGATGCCGCCGAAGAGTGGATTCGCCGCAGCGGCCACCGGATCGGTGTGAGCGTAGAAGGTGTCACCGGTGAACTCTGCAAAATGATCGATGTCTGCGAGTGTGACCTGGCGCGGACCGCCGACAACAGTGTCACCGATCTTCAACTCGGCGAGACTCTTTCGGAATGGATGTTCGGATCCGGTCGTGCGCTGCGATCCGGTGAACCAGCGCTCGCCGACTGCGGTGAGGACGTCGGGTGTGCCCTGTACGGCGGTCCGCTGCATGTGGTGCAGAACTCCGCGGATGCCACCCAGCTCCTCACCGCCGCCGGCACGGCCGGGACCGCCGTGTACGAGGACTGGAAGGGGAGAGCCGTGGCCGGTGGATTCCTTGGCGTCGTCGCGGTTCAGCACGAGCACTCTGCCGTGAAAAGCTGCGAGACCCAGCACCAGTCGACGTGCGATGTCGGTGTCGGCAGTGACCACCGAGGCGACGAGGCTTCCCTCGCCACGGGCGGCGAGTTCGATCGCATGATCGATGCCGTCGTATCCGATGACGGTGCTGACGGGTCCGAAGGCCTCCAGCTCGTGTACCTCGTGCGCATTCTCTTCCGCCCGGAGAAGGACAGGGGAAAGGAAGGCTCCTGACTGGCCGTCGGCACCGACCACGTCCACGTTGTCCGGGTCTCCGAATACGATGGTTGCCGACTTCGTCAGACCGCGAATGGATTTCAAGACCTCATCACGCTGTTCGATGCTGGCGAGAGCTCCCATAGTGACGCCATCAGCATCGGGGTGTCCCACGACAACTTTGTTCAGTCGTTCGGATGCGGCATCGACAACGGCGTCGACCAGCGAGACCGGGACCAGGGCGCGCCGGATCGCCGTGCACTTCTGGCCCGCCTTGACCGTCATCTCGGTGACGAGTTGTTTGACGTACAAATCGAATTCGGGCGTTCCTGGTACGGCGTCCTCGCCGAGGATCGACGCGTTGAGTGAATCGGCTTCGGCATTGAAATGGACGCCCTTGCCGACGACGTTCGGGTGAGCACGCAGCGTTGCCGCGGTGTCGGCGGATCCGGTGAATGCCACTGAGTCCTGCCCGCCGAGGTGATCGAGGAGGCCGCGTGCACTACCGGAGAGCAGTTGGACGGAACCCTCTGGGAGCAAGCCTGACTCGATGATGCGCCGGAAGACGAGTTCGGTGAGATATGCCGTGGAACTGGCAGGTTTGACGATGGACGGCACCCCCGCGATGAATGCCGGTGCCAGCTTCTCCAGGAACCCCCACACCGGGAAATTGAAGGCGTTGATCTGCACGGCGACGCCGCGACGTGATGTATAGATGTGTTGCCCGAGGAAGGTTCCGCCTTTGCCGAGAGGCTCGACGTTTCCGTCCAGAAAGACTGTGCTGTCGGGCAATTCGCGCCGAGCCTTGCTCGCGTAGCTCAGCAGGGTCCCGAATCCGCCGTCGATGTCCACCCCGGAATCTCGCGTCGTCGCACCGGTGGCAGTGGAGAGTGTGTAGAACTCGGCTTTTCCTGCCATCAACGTGAGGGCGAGAGCCTTGAGCGCGCCGGCACGTTCGTGGAAGGTCATCGCGGACAGTGCAGGCCCGCCGACCTCGCGGGCGTACGTAACCATCTCGGCGAGGTCGATGCCGGTTGCGGAGATCCGGGCCACCTCCGATCCGTCCACTGCGCTCGGCAACGGGGTACCTGCGTCCGGTGCGGCGTACCACTGACCGGCCACATAGCTTTCCAACAGTCTGCTCACGACAACTCCATCTCACCGTACGTTCGGTCGGTAATTACGATCGCCCGGTAATGCCGCGTTGTCAAGGATTCGGCAGAACTGCCTGGAGTCAGGCCTTGCGAAGTCCGTCGAAAGTGACGGCGACGACCGCGTCGGCGATGTCGGAGACGGACTCACCCGCTCGGGGTCTGTACCACTCGATCAGTGAGTTGACGGTGCCGAACATCAGCTTGCTGGCGAGGGCCGGTTCGATGTCCGGGCGCAAGTCTCCCTCCGCTGCGGCGGACGCGACGAGACCTCCGACGAAGTTGTCGAATTCGCGCCGACGAGCTAGCGCGGCGCGCTCGACCGTCGTGTTGCCGCGGACGCGCAGGAGCAGGGTGACGTATGGAAGCTCTGCGACCAGCACCTCTACGCTGCGCCGGACCAGGTATTCGAGCCGGTCGATGTACGGACCGGTGGTGGCGCCCTCTTCGGTCGTGACCGCAAACAGGGCGTTGAGTGCACGCGAAAGGGCGAGTTCGAGAAGTTCTGACTTTCCGGACACATGGTGGTAGATCGAGGACTTCGTGATGCCGAGTTTCTTGGCGAGCACCTCCATGCTGGCGCCGTCGTAGCCCTTGTCGTTGAACACCTTCACGGCCACGGCCAGGAGCGAATCGAGGTCGTAGCCGGGACGTCCGGGGAGGCCGGTGCGTCGAGTGGGGCGTGCCGTAGTCATGTCCCCATCTTCTCAGTTCGGGCAAAGCTGTGCACCATCCTCGTTCTCGCCCTTGCCAAACGACCGAATGTTCGGTTACTAATGGAGAAGAGTGAGAAGGAGCGAATGTGAACACCCTGCACGTGGACGAGCGCGAGGATCGCGTCGTGGTCACCCTCGACAGGCCCGCGCAACGCAATGCGATCAACGCGGAAATGATCGACGAACTGCATCAGGTTTGTGGACGCCTCGAACGGGATCCGAAGCTGCTCCTGCTTGCGGGGCGCGGCGACCACTTCGCAGGCGGCGCTGACATCGCGGAGCTCCGAGAGCGCGGACGAGAGGAAGCGTTCGCGGGTATCAACCGCACGCTGTTCGACCGAATCGGAAAGCTCCCGCTTCCCACCGTGGCCGCCGTGAGCGGCTACGCGCTCGGCGGTGGGGCAGAGTTGACCTACGCCTGCGACATTCGCATCGCGACAACGACGGCGGTCTTCGGGAATCCGGAGCCCAATCTCGGCATAATGGCAGCCGCCGGCGCCAGCTATCGATTGCCGAAGCTCGTCGGCGTCTCGATCGCGAAGCAGGTGCTCCTCGGTGCCAGGAACCTCGACGCCGAGCAGGCGCTACGAGCGGGCCTGGTTGTCGAGGTAACCGAACCGAACTGCCACGTCGACGCAGCGCATCGGCTGCTCGACCGCATTTCCCGACTGTCCCCGCTGGCACTGCGATTGACCAAGATCATCGTCGATGCGCCGGGATCGCATCCGTTTGCCGACGACATCGCCCAGGCCGTCCTGTTCGAGAGTTCGGACAAGCGCGATCGCATGACGGCCTTCCTGGAGAAGAAATCATGACTGAAGCAGTTGCACCGAAGACCGTCGGAGTCATCGGCGGTGGACGCATGGGTGCGGGTATCGCCCAGGTGTTCGCCAGTCTCGGCGGGGCGGTCACCATCGCGGAGAGTGGCGACACCGCGGCCGCGTTGCAGCGTGTTTCCGCCGGCCTCGACAGAGCCCACGAGCGAGGGAAACTCGACGACCAGGACCCCGCGACGGTGCTGGCGCGCGTGAGCACCGTGGACGCAGTGACCTCGTTGCCACCGTCGCTCGACATGATCGTCGAGGCGGTCCCGGAAATTGCGGCCCTCAAGGTCGAGGTGCTCGCCGCTGCGGAAACCGTTGCCGGAGAAAGCACCGTGATCGCCAGCAACACCAGTTCCATGTCGATCGCCGAACTCGGCGCAGCGCTGACGGATCCGGGCCGGTTCATCGGTATGCACTTCTTCAATCCAGTCCCGGCGTCGCTGTTGGTCGAGATCGTCCGGGCGCCTCAGACCCGCCCCGAGGTTGTCGACTCGGTACGAGCATGGGTGTCGATGCTCGGCAAAGCCGAGGTGCTCGTCAACGACTCACCTGGTTTTGCAACCAGCCGGCTTGGTGTCGGTCTCGGGCTCGAAGCCATCCGCATGCTCGAAGAGGGTGTGGCGGACGCGGAATCGATCGACCGAGCAATGGAATTGGGGTATCGGCATCCGATGGGCCCGCTGCGTTCGACAGATCTGGTCGGGTTGGATGTGCGCCTGGCGATCGCCGAACACCTCGCGAGCACGCTCGGTGATCGATTTGCACCTCCAGCACTGCTGCGAGAGAAGGTGGCTCGCGGCGAGTTGGGGCGCAAGACGGGACAGGGTTTTCACACATGGAGCTGAACCGAACTGCCTGCGAAAGGAACATCGATGACTGACGTGATTCGCTTGGAGATCGAGCGAGGTTTGGCGACAATCACTCTCGACCGACCCAAGGCCGCCAATGCCGTCAACGGCGAAATGAAGTCTCAGCTGCTCGAAGCGTTGCTGCAGGTCCACGCGGACGCAGAGGTTCGAGCGGTGTTGATTCTCGCCGAAGGCAAGAACTTCTGCGTCGGTCAGGATCTGGGCGAGCACGCCGCAGCGTTGGATGCTGATCCGGCGCACGCGATGGATACCGTCGAGGCGCACTACAACCCCATCGTCACGGCGCTGTCGACGCTCTCTGTCCCGGTGGTGGTGGGTATCGGCGGAGCCTGCGTCGGGGCCGGGTTGGGAATCGCGTTGGCCGGAGACATCCGTGTCGTGGGGGCTCGCGCGAGCTTTGCGACGGCATTCACCGGCATCGGTCTGGCCAGTGACTCCGGGCTCAGTCATGCGCTCGTGCACGCGCTCGGACCTAGCCGCGCCAGTGGCCTGATGTTGCTCGGCGACAAGTTCGACGCGCAGAGCGCGCTGGAGTGGGGCTTGGTTCATCGCGTGGTGGCCGACGAGGACGTCGCAGCTGAGGCTCGGGTACTCGCGCGTCGGCTTGCCGACGGACCCACCGCGGCCTTCGCCCACGTGAAATCGCTGATCCGTGCCGTTGCTCCTGGGCTTTCCCGGACGCTGGCGGCCGAGGCGAACGCACAGGTGGAGCTGGGTTCCACGGCAGATCATCGAGGCGCAGTCACGGCTTTCCTGTCGAAGCAGAAGCCGGTTTTCGAGGGCCGCTGATTTCTGGTGCGGCGAAAGATTCTCTTGTGTGCTGGGGACACCTCGGTGCATACTAGTTACCAACCGATCATTCGGTAATAAAAGGTAGGTACGATGACCAACGTGGAAGCTCCACAAGACCTGCAGAACCTGTTCGACGAGACGATCGCGGCAGACCAGCGCATCGAGCCTCGCGACTGGATGCCGGACGGCTACCGCAAGACTCTGATCCGTCAGGTTGCCCAGCATGCGCACTCCGAAATCATCGGAATGCAGCCCGAGGGAAACTGGCTCACCCGTGCGCCTTCGTTGCGACGCAAGGCGATCTTGATGGCGAAGGTCCAGGACGAAGCCGGGCACGGTCTGTATCTCTACTCCGCGGCCGAGACGCTCGGTGCCGATCGTGGCGATCTGACCACCAAACTGATCGAGGGAACGCAGAAGTACTCCTCGATCTTCAACTATCCGACGCTGACATACGCCGACGTGGGTGTGATCGGCTGGCTGGTCGACGGAGCCGCTATCTGCAATCAGGTTCCGCTGTGCCGCAGCTCCTTCGGGCCGTATGCGCGCGCGATGATCCGTGTGTGCAAGGAGGAATCGTTCCATCAGCGGCAAGGCTTCGAACTGTTGGCGACGATGATGCGCGGCACGGAAGCTCAACGGGCAATGGTGCAGGAAGCCGTCGACCGATGGTGGTGGCCCGCTCTGATGATGTTCGGACCGCCGGACGACGAATCGCCGAACACCGAGCAGTCGATGAAGTGGCGCATCAAGCGGCACACGAACGACGAACTGCGGCAACGATTCGTGGACATGTCGATACCGCAGGCCGAGATACTCGGTGTGACCTTCCCTGATCCCGACCTGCGCTGGAACCCCGAGCGTGGCGCACACGATTTCGGCGAGCCGGACTGGAGCGAATTCATGGACGTGGTCCGCGGCAACGGAGCGGCGAGCGTCGAGCGGATCACCAATCGGAAAGCCGCACACGACAACGGGGCCTGGGTTCGCGACGCCGCGTACGCCTTTGCACAGCGCGAGAGACTCGCGCACGATCGCACGACTGGGGAAACATCATGAGCGAGAACGATCAGGTACAGCGCGATCAGGTGCGGGGCGAATGGCCTTTGTACGAGGTATTTCTGAGGGGAAAGCGCGGACTGAACCACGTGCATGTCGGATCCCTGCGCGCGGCAGACGATCAGATGGCCCTACGCCACGCGCGCGACGTCTACACCAGACGTAACGAAGGCGTGAGCATCTGGGTCGTGCCGTCAGCGAACATCGTGGCTTCGAGTCCGGCAGAAAAGGATCCGTTCTTCGCGCCGAGCGGCGACAAGGTCTACCGGCACCCGACTTTCTACGACATCCCGGACTCCGTTCCGCACATGTGAGAATCACTTCGACTTCGAGGACCAACAGATGAACGATCACGACAGTGCCTACGACGGCCTGGTCGACGGCGACGGCCACGGTCAGTGGGCGTTCGGAACCAGCTTCGACGACCCCCTCGCCGGAGTCGACACCACGGTGCCGGATGACGTCGATCTCGGTGCGCTGGCGCGCTACTGCCTCATGCTCGGCGACGACGCGCTCGTCAGTTCGCAGCGCCTCGCCGAATGGTCGACGCGGGCACCGGAACTCGAAGAAGAGGTAGCTCTCGCGAATGTCGGTCTGGATCTGATCGGGCAGGCCAGGCTGCTGCTGGCTCGCGCGGCAGCAGCCGATTCCACTGTGGTTCCGTTCATCTCCGATACGTCACCGGTGCCGGCCGAAGATGCGCTCGCCTTCTTTCGTGATCAGTTCGGTTTCCGCAACGTGAGACTGGTGGAGCTCGCCAACGGCGACTTCGCGCACACGGTCGTTCGGCTACTCGTGTTCTCGACCTGGCGGCTGGCGCTGTTCGATCGGCTGCGCATGTCGCGCGATCCGGTTCTCGCAGCTGTGGCGAACAAGGGCGTCAAAGAACTGACCTACCACCGCGACTACGCGGCAAGATGGGTCGTCACGTTGGGCGCCGGCACGGCAGAATCCAAGCGTCGGACTGCCGCGGCCCTGCTCGAGATCTTCCCGTTCGTGGACGAACTCTTTGTTCCCACTCAGGACGAACTCGTTTTGGCAGAAGTTGGCGTCGGAGTGGATCCGCGTACTGTTCGGCCGGAGTTCGACGCTGTTCTTGCCCAGGTCCTCCATGCAGCCGAAATGGAAGAGCCCCCTTCGCGTTTCTCCGGTTTCGTCGGCGGCCGCGGCGGGCGTGCCGGACTGCACACCGGGGCACTGGGGCTACTTCTCGCCGAAATGCAGAGCGTCGCTCGGGAGCATCCGGAAGGGGTGTGGTGACCGTGACTGCCGCTACCGTCTCTTCCGCTACTGTCTCTTCGGCGCAGGAGATCGTCGCCTCGGTGATGGATCCGGAGATGCCACTGTTGACCTTGGCCGATCTCGGCGTCATCCGATCGGTCGACGTCGAAGCGAACTTGGTCTGTGTGACAATCACTCCCACCTATTCCGGGTGTCCGGCGATGGCGACGATGCGAGACGACATCGAGCACAAGCTGACCGACGCGGGGTACGGCAGCGTCCAGATCAAGACTCAACTGTCGCCGCCTTGGAGTTCGGATTGGATCAGCGAAGAGGGGCTCGCGAAACTTCGGACGGCCGGGTACTCGGTGCCGGGGGCCGCGCCGCGTCGCACCTCCGGCCCGATCGCCTTGACCTTGACGGCCAAGCCGCGCGACATCCTGTGCCCCCAGTGCGGTTCGGCAAACACCAGACTGAGTTCGGAATTCGGTGCGACCCTGTGCAAAGCGCTCTATCGCTGCCTCGACTGCCTCGAGCCGTTCGATCACGTGAAGGAGATCTGAACAGATGAGTACCGCAACGACGAACCGGAACAAACCATTTCACCCGTTGACGGTCGCCGGTGTCGAATCACTGTGCGACGACGCAGTTGCCGTCACCTTCGACGTGCCTGCCGATATCGCCGATCAATTCGACTTCGGCGCCGGGCAGTCACTGACACTGCGGCGGATGATCGACGGCGTCGAACACCGTCGCTCCTACTCGATCTGTGCACCGGTAGGGGCGTCTCCACGGGTGGGGGTTCGCGAAGTGGCAGACGGACTCTTCTCCTCCTGGTTGGTGCGAGACGTCAAGGCCGGGGATCGAATCGACGTCCAGGGCCCATCTGGCAATTTTGTCGCCGATCCGGCATCGGGTGGACGGCACGTTCTGATCGCGGCGGGCTCCGGAATCACGCCCATGTTGTCCATCGCTGCAACACTGCTGGTGAACCCCGAGGCCGATGTCACCCTGCTGTACGGGAACAGGCGCACCCGTTCGGTCATGTTCGCCGAAGAAATCGCCGACCTGAAGGACCGGTACGGTGCACGCCTGGACGTTATTCATGTTCTCTCTCGCGAGCCGCGCGAGGTCGAGTTGTTCTCGGGCCGTCTCGACGCCGACCGGTTGCGCGAGATCTTCACCTCTCTCGTTCCGTGCGACCAGGTCGACGGCTTCTGGTTGTGTGGTCCGTTCGGGATGGTCAACGACGCCCAGGAAGTACTGGCCGGCTTGGGAATTGCCAAGGATCGCATCCATCACGAGCTGTTCTACGTCGACGACGTCGCTCCGCCGGTTGCAGTGCATCGTGAGCGCGGAATTGTCGGACCGAGCAGCGAGGTGACTATTACTCTCGACGGTCGATCGACCACCGCGACACTTCCGCGAGACCAGTCGATTCTCGATGCAGCGGAACAGTACCGATCGGATCTGCCCTTCGCGTGCAAGGGCGGGGTCTGTGGAACGTGTCGCGCCAAGGTCACCTGCGGTGACGTCGAGATGCGCAGGAACTACGCACTCGAAGACTACGAAGTCGACGCGGGTTTTGTACTGACCTGCCAGACCTTCCCTGTCGGTGAACAGATAACAGTCGATTTCGACGCCTGACCGCCCGCACAGCGCCCTCACTGAGCCCACCGGAGACAATCATGACCGAACTCGTCACTGCTACTTCGCAAGAAATCGAATTTGCCAGTCGGGACCGCATTTCGACGCTCCAACTCGAGCGGATGCAATGGTCCCTGATGCACGCGTACACCAATGTTCCGCACTACCGCAAAGCTTTCGACGACGCCGGCGTCCACCCGAGCGACTTGAAGGATCTGAGCGATCTCGCGAAGTTTCCCTTCACCACCAAAGCGGATCTACGTGAGAACTATCCGTTCAAGATGTTTGCGGTGCCCCAGGACCGGGTCTCGCGAATTCACGCGTCTTCGGGGACCACCGGTCGCCCGACGGTGGTGGGGTACACGAGCAACGACCTGAACAACTGGGCCGATCTCATCGCGCGCAGTCTCTCGGCCGGCGGCGTGCGGTCTTCGGACAAGGTTCACGTGGCTTACGGGTACGGTCTGTTCACCGGTGGGTTGGGAGCACACTACGGTGCGGAGCGCTTGGGCTGCACGGTCATTCCCATGTCCGGTGGCATGACCGAGCGGCAGATTCAACTGATCGAGGACTTCGAGCCCGACGCCATCATGGTGACTCCGTCGTACATGTTGACCATCGTGGATGCGATGATCAAGAAAGGCATCGATCCCGCGAAGACCTCACTGAGGGTGGGAGTTTTCGGAGCGGAGCCGTGGACCGAACAGATGCGTACCGAGCTGGAACAGCAACTCGACATGCATGCGGTCGACATCTACGGACTCTCCGAGATCATGGGCCCGGGTGTGGCAATGGAATGTGTGGAAACCAAAGACGGGCTGCATATCTGGGAAGACCACTTCTACCCGGAGATCATCGATCCGGTCACGGGCGAAGTGCTGCCGGACGGTGAAGAAGGTGAGCTGGTTTTCACCTCTCTCACCAAGGAAGCGCTGCCCATCATTCGCTACCGAACCAGGGACCTGACCCGTCTGTTGCCCGGTACGGCGCGCTCGATGCGTCGGATGCAGAAGGTCACCGGCCGGACCGACGACATGATCATCCTGCGTGGGGTCAATCTGTTCCCCACACAGATCGAAGAGCTGATCCTGACCGTCCCCGCCCTGGCACCCCAATTCCAGTGTGTGCTCGAGCGTCCGGGCCGGATGGATACTCTGACAGTGCGCGTCGAGGCTCGCCCTGACGCGGCAATTTCCGATCATGCGGCAGCGTCTTCGGCGTTGCAGAAGCTGGTGAAGAACAAGATCGGTGTCACGGTCGAGGTGAGCGTTCTCGAACCCGGCGGACTCGAACGCTCGATCGGCAAAGCGCGTCGTCTGATCGACCAACGTCCGAAGGACTGAAACTACTCCAGGGCCATGCGGGTGGCGAAGATTCCGAGAATGCCACCAGCTAGCCATTTCTGAGCCCGCATCCACACCGGACGCGCCATGAGGAAGGTCGACACGGCTGCCGCACAGCACACGATCAACGCGTTGACGGTGACTGCGACCAGGATCTGCACGCCGCCGAGTACGAGTGCCTGTTGCCAGACCGGACCCGCAGTGGGATCGACGAACTGGGGGATCAGGGCCGCGTACATCAGCGCAATCTTGGGATTGAGCAGATTGGTGGTCAACCCCATCCCGAACAGACGGCCGCTACCGTGGCGGTCGACCTCGCCCACCTCGAAAGCGGACTTCCCACCTGGTCGGAGTGTCGACCAGGCGAGATAGGCCAGGTACAGGGCACCACCGATTTTCACCGCGGTGAACACCGTTGGTACGGCGAAGAGAACCGCCGTCAGCCCTGCACACGTGGCGGCGAGGTAGACCAGGAAACCGGTTGCGACTCCGCCGAGCGAGATCAAACCCGCCCGGCGGCCCTGGCTGATGCTGCGGGACACCAGATAGATCATGTTGGGGCCCGGTGTCAGAACCATCGCCAGGGCGATCAGCGCGACTCCCGTCATCGACGCTGACGTGATCATGTCGGTCTCCCACTACTCGATGCGTATGTTTCGTCGAGTACACAAGGGTTTGCAGTCGCGCGCCAAGGTCCAGTTCGCAGGCAGTGGTCCGCTCAGGTGTTGGCCCAGCTGTCGGGCCCGAAGACCTCGTAGTGGATATTCTGTGCCGGGACGTCCCTTTCGAGCAACGATGCGCGCATCGCCAACATGAACGGCATCGGCCCGCAAAGGAAGGCTTGGGTATCGGGCTCCACTGCAATACCTTGCAAATCCGCCCGTCCTTCGTGAACCGATCCGAACGCAACGTGCGTGCCGAGATCCTCGTACCAACGGTGCAGGGTTGCGGCGGGGATCTGGTCGACGAGTGTGCTGAGTTCTGCGCGGTGCGCGTGATCCGCAATGGATCGATCCGCATGGATGACAGATACCGAACGGTCAGCGCCGGTGTCCACGAGATGATTGAGCATCCCGATCATCGGTGTGCAACCGATTCCGGCCGACGCGAGCAGGAGCGGTGAGTTGTCGTCCGGCATGGTGAGATCGCCGAAAGGTGTGGTGACGGAGAGTTCTTGACCTTCGAATACGTTGTTGTAGAGGAAGTTCGACACTTCGCCATCGGGAGTTCCGGAGATTCGCTTGACGCTGATCCGCCAGTCTGCGCTGCTCGGTATCGAACACAGGCTGTATTGACGGATCTGGCGGGCGCCGTCGGGCAGCGTAACCCCGACCGAAAGGTACTGTCCGGGAGCGAAGGTGGGGAGTGCGCTACCGTCGAGCGACGTGAGTGTCAGTGAGACGGTGTCGGCGGACTGAAGAACTCGTTCACTGATCCTGACTGTGCGCCAGACGTCACCGGCGTCCACGCCGGCGAGTTGGTAGAGGCCACGCTCCATCGTGATGAGGGTTTCCGCCATCAGCCAGTAGACCTCGTCCCAGGCTGCTGCGACGTCGGGAGTGACTGCATCGCCGAGTATTTCGACGATCGCGGCAAAGAGGTGTTCGTGCACGATTGCGTACTGGTCGGGTGTGATTCCCAGCGACGCATGCTTGTGGGCGATACGTGAAAGTATGAGATCGACCTTGGCGCTGTCCGGCTCGAGCTGAAGCGTCGCGAATGCCGCGATGGCGCCGGCGAGAGCCTTCTGCTGTTCGCCCTGCTTCTGATTGCCGCGATTGAACAAATCGCGTTCGAGTTCAGGATGCGCGTCGAACATCCTGCGGTAGAACAGGGTTGTGATATCGCCGATGGCAGCGCCGACCACGGGAAGGGTGGCGCGAATGACCTCGGTTGACTGTGGGGAAAGCATGAGCTGCTCCGTTCGGTCGAAATTCGATTGATCAGCCTGCTTCGTCGCTCCGGGTGGTGAGGCGTAGCAGGACAGTTTTGGACGGCTGCCGGATGACGTCTTCGATCGTGACCGCGTCGAGTGAAACGAAAAACGCTTCCTGTGCTTCGCGCAACGCACTTCGAAGGAGGCAACCTCCGCGCAATGGGCACGGTTTGTCGCCTTCGCAGTCGACGACTTCACCCGGGCCTTCGAGGCGTCTGGCCAGCCAGCCGATGGTGGCGGTGCGGCCGAGTTCGGTGATGGAAAGCCCACCGCCGCGGCCGCGCCTGGTTGTCACGATGCCGAGCTCTCCGAGCCGTGTAACCACCTTGGTGGCATGGGAGTACGACACGTTGAGCTGCTGCGCAACATCCCGGGTACTGGGGGAGGCATCCGCGTCGAGTACGGCCAACCGCATGACGACGCGCAATCCCAGATCGGTGAACTGCGTCAGTTGCATGATCTGAACCTACATAATTCGCATCTGAGATGACTATTTATGTGAGGGGGATCTCGAGGTGCCCCAACCAGGGCGAACGGTACGTTCGGCACCTCCAGTGCGCTGAACGTGCCGTTCGCTCAGAGACGGGCGGCCGAACCCCCGGCAACGACGCCGAGAAAGTGTGGTGCTCGCCAACCTCGCGCAGCAAAGTCGCGGCTCACCGACGCGATGACCTCCGCTCCGCTTCCTTCCGGAACCAGCGCGATGGCTGAGCCTCCGAATCCGCCGCCGGTCATCCGCGCACCGATCGCGCCGCCGCGTCGTGCTGCGGCAACGGCGACGTCGAGTTCATCGCACGAGACCTCGAAGTCGTTGCGCAACGAGGCGTGCGAGTTGTCGAACAGCTCGCCGACGTCACTGAGTCTGCTGCTGCGCAGAAGTTCTGCGGTCTTCCGCGTCCTCTCGATCTCGGTCACGACGTGCCGTGCCCGCGCCCGGAGGATCGGGTCTCGCACTGTCTCGGCCTGGTCTGCTGTAGCCTCTCGCAAGCTGCCGACGCCGAGAGCTGCTGCTGCAGCGACGCATTGAGAGCGCCGCATTCCGTACTGTCCGTCTGCGAGCGAGTGTTTGACCCGGGTGTCGATGACGATCAGTTCGTACCCTGCACCGTGGAGTTCGAAAGGTATGGGTTCGGTGGATCCGTCCAGGCAGTCCAGCAGGAGCGCAGTCGAGGGCTGAGCAAAGAGGGCAATGGTTTGATCCATTCCTCCGGTCGGTGCGCCGACGCCGTCGTTCTCGGCCTGGATGCACACCTGTACCAGCTCATCGCGGGCGAAAGGTGAATCATGAAGTTCGTTGACGGCCAACGCAACCGAACAGGTGAGGGCAGCGGAGCTCGACAGCCCGGCCCCGACCGGTACCGACGAGTCGACGGCAAGATCGATTCCTTCGATCGGGAGGCCTCTGCGCGCAAGAGACCACAGAACGGCTGTGGGGTAGGCGGCCCACCCTGTGGCGATGTCGCCGACGGGCCCGGTGTACGTCTCGGCGGATTGCCGACTGTGCACGCGGACGACCCCGTCGCTGCGCAGTGCGACGGCAACCAGTGTTCGCTGCTCGAGAGCGACCGGTAGGCACAATCCACCGTTGTAGTCCGTGTGTTCACCGATCAGGTTGACTCGACCGGGTGCCACCCACACTCCGGTTGCAGGATAGCCGTAGGTGGCGTGAAACTGTTGGAGCACAGAATTGTTCGAGACCGTATCCACTATTTCAACTCCCGTAGGCGGGCCGCGACTGCCTCGGGAACGGTGTCGTTCACCCAGGCGCCCATGGCGGACTCGGACCCGGCGAGGTATTTGAGTTTGCCCGGTGCGCGCAAGATCGAGAACAGCTGAAGATGCAGTCGGCCCAGAGGTCGGTTGATGCGGACGGGAGCTTGGTGCCAGGCCGCGATGTACGGTACCCGGTCGACGCCCGGATAGAAGCGATCGATACGGCGTAGGAGATCTTGGTAGACGACCGCAAGCTCTTCGCGCTCTTGGTCGTTCAGCGAGGGGAGGTCCGGGACGTCTCGGTGCGGTGCCAGGTGAATCTCGATGGGCCATCGTGCGGCGGTCGGGACGTAGGCGCTCCAGTGATCGCCGTCGTAGATCAACCGGGCCTTGTCCTCGCGCTCGAACGCCAGAACATCGGCGAGTAGTGAGCGACCGGTGCGCTCGAAGTGTTTGTGCGCCTGCGTCAGCATCGATCGGGTGCGTGGCGTGACATACGGGTATGCGTAGATCTGTCCGTGTGGATGGGTGAGTGTCACCCCGATTTCTTCGCCGCGGTTCTCGAAGCAGAACACTTGTTCCACAAGCGGATCCGCCGACAACTCTTCGGTCCGAGAAATCCAGGCACCCACAATCGTGCGCATGCGTTCGAGTGGAAGCTCGGCGACGGACGCCGTGTGATCGCTCGAGAAGCACATCACTTCGCAGTGACCGGCCGCTGGGCGATCGCCCGCACCGTCTCCGGGACTGTCAATGGCTTCCTCGGGCGCCGCGGCAAAGCTCGGAAACCGATTCTCGAACACCGCGACGTCGTAGTCTCCGTCGGGTATCTCTGTGGGCGTGCGTGTTTCGTCGGTCGGGCACAATGGACATTCGGCGGCGGAGGGGAGATGTGTCCGTGTCATGCGATGCGAAGCCATGGTGATCCACTCCCCGGTGAGAACGTCGAATCTCATCCGAGACGAGTGGTCGAGAGCCGGCAATTCGCGGGAATCTCGCGCAGAGTGGGTGCGGGTACTGCCGGCATCGTCGAAGTAGAAGATCTGACGCCCGTCGGCGAGGGTGCGACGGGTCGGATCCTGCTTGGGTGTCATGCGTCGACTTCCCATTCCAGAACACCCTTGCTGACAACGGGTTTCCACACTCCGATCGTTGATCCTGTTTCCAGCGCTACGGCATGGGCGGCCAGCATTACCGAGATGGACGCCCAGATCGGACCGCCGTTGTCAGTGGCGTCCGACGCATACTCGGTCACACAATGGTGGAGTGCGCCGCTGCGGGTGTCCACGAAGTAGTGGTACTCGTCCAGTCCGGCGAAGGGAACGAACGAGGGGATGAACATGGTTGCGGCAGTGCCTGCGTCGCGTTGATCGTGTCGATCCATCTCGTCCTCGGCGTAGAGGTCTGGATTCTCGTAGATCGTCTCATCCCACGTTTCGAGCAGAGTGAGACGAACTTCTGTTGCGACGTCGATGGGGTAGAAGAATTTGTCCGGGAGCACGCTGCCGAGAAAGAGGCCGGTCCGGTCGTCGTGGGTCAGGCTGCCGTTGTGGACCCGATACAGGTCGCGAAGTTCCTGGGGCCACGTGACGCCGGTCGAGGCTTCGAATTCCTCGATAACGGCGTCACCGAGTCCTGGTTGAAACGCTGCAGCCGTCACCGGTGCGTGTGTACGGCACCACGCTTCGATTCGGCTCCATTCGTTTGCAACGCTCATGGGCTTTACGATACGTCCGAGTCAGGACCCGTGAATCAGGTACTGCAGTGTGTCCACGAGCTTTCGGTCCGAAGCCTCGGACTTTCGGCCGGTGATTCCCGATCGGAGAATTGCGGAACCCTCGAGCAGGCTCACGATGGTCTGCGCTGTCGCGCCAAGTTCAGTCGCATCCAGCTCCGGTTGTGCACACGCGACTGCGCGCTCTACGTGTGCGATGTACTGGGCGTAGAAGTCTCGAAGCACGACCGCGACTTCTTGGTCCGCCGCTGCAATGGCCCATACTTCGACGTACAGACGCACCGTGGCCTGGTCGTCCTGTTCTCCGAGCAGGACTCCGATGAAGTGTTCGGATTCCTCGCGGGAAAGGCTCTGATCCGTATCGGGGACGACGGCAAGGCGATCCAGTGAGCGGGTCAATGCACGTGACATCACTGCGCGTATCAGATCTGCACGGGTGGGGTAGTAGTGCTGCAGATGTCCTACCCGCACTCCGGCCGCGGCTGCGAAATCGCGCATTGCCGAGTTGGCATTGCCCTGAGTAGTGAGGACCTGTTCTGCTGCGTCGAGAAGTGCTGCCGCACGGGCGGCGCCCTTGGAGAGGGTCATGGTCGCAATACTGCCACCCCGAAGCTCTCCAACTCGGAGACGGTGCGGCGAGGGTTCGGAAGCGATTCGGGGAAAGTGACTCCAGGCCGGGCATCGTCGGCCAAGGCTCGTCTGACGGCCAGCGCGCCGCCCACCGCGGTGAGGTGAGCCTGGCCCTGCCGGTCGACGATTGTCGCGCTTGTCGTGCCGCTCGGGCCGGTGACATCGATGCGTACTTGCGCGCTCCCGCCCTTGCCCGGCGAGTACAGGAGTCCGCGTCGTAGCGGTGTGAAGCGGTCGCCGCGACCCCAACGGAACAGACCCACCTTCTTGGCGGCGAGCAGCGCAGTTGTGGATGCATTCGAACTGAAACCTATTCGAGTGCTGGCAGTTTCGGCGCCCAAGGTCATGGGGAACGTGAATTGTTCCGGAGTGTCGATTCTTCCGACCTTGGTGCGCGATCCGGGGAAGTCGACCCAGCGTGTATCCGTCAACGGGCTGACGGTGATCGGGTTTCCTTGCTGCATCACCTCGAAATCCTGCCCGAGCCGATCGATGAAGTCGACGGAGTCCAGCCCGGCAATGTCGTTGACGTCGTAGCGAATCGAGACGTCGATCGTGCTCGCGCCACCCAGTTCCTCGGCCAGCGCTGCGGCGACGATATTGGTGACTCCGCCCATCCATCCGGACGACAGGTACACCGGTGCGCTCGGCGACTTCTGACCCGCCAGAGTGGCGGCGCGAGCGACGCGGGTTGTCCAGCGGGTGATGTCCACGTACGGAATGCCGGCCTCGACGGCGGCGGACAGGACACGATCGTGGGGATCGTTGACCGTCGACACGACCGCGCGTACGGACGCGTCGAAGGGTGTCGGGTCGAGGAGGTTCCAGCGGCGGACGGAAGCGCCGTGACGGCCGGCCAGTTCGTCGCCTCGCTCGGGGGTGCGTCCGGTGAGGAGTAGTGGGAAGTGGGGGGCGAGCAACGCTGTCAGGGCGCTGCCCACGGTTCCGTATCCGCCGGCCACGAGGATCGGGCCGTCGGCTGAATACTGCAATGAATCGGTCATGCACCTAACTCTAGGTCAAATGACCTAAAACGTCGAATGGGGTTCTTTCCGCTGCTCAGTCCCGGTGTCGCACGATGTTGACGACGTTGCCATCGGGTGCCCGGACGAGGAATCGGCGAACACCCCACTCTTCGGTCGTTATGGGGTGCACGATTTCGTAGCCGAGCCTGCGGGCCTCTTCGTAGGCGCCGTCGACGTCGTCCGTGTGGACTGAGATGACCGAGTCCTCGGCTGCAGTGGCGTCGTGCGTGACGAGCTGTACGTTCGCGCCGGTGTCGGGAGAGGTGTAGCGAGCGACCCACCCCATGTTGAACTCTTCGGCGCTCAGGCCGAGAAAGTCGGAGTAGAAGCTCTTGGCGGTTCCGATATCGGCGACTTTGAGATTGGCGGTGATGCGTCGAGCGCGCATGTGGTTCTCCTACCTTCGGCAACAGATGCGCTCGATGATCGTCCGAAAGCGGAGCCATGTCGACTGTGCCGTCCGAAGATGCAGGCCGCCTGGTTGATTCGATCTGTCACTGCGGATCGAACGAGCTCACAGTTCCCCACCGTGAGAAGGGAAGGACGATCAATTGAACCTTGCCGATGACATTGTCGATCGGCACCGTTCCACTGTGTTCGTCATCGAGATGGAAACGTGAATCCTTCGAATGGGCGCGGTTGTCGCCCATCACCCACAGGTTCCCGTCGGGAACCGTGACCGGCCCGAAATACCTTCCTTGGCAAGAGGTACCGTTGCCCGGAATGCGCTTGTCGATGTACGGCTCGGTCAGCGGCTTGCCGTTCACCCGAAGCCCCTCTTCCTCGGACAGGCACTGTACGGTTTGGCCACCGACCGCGACTACCCGCTTCACGAGGTCGTTTTCGTCCGGCGGGACCAAGCCGACGATGGACCCGAGTCCCTGAAACGCGCGAACAATCGAATTGTCGGATCGAATGGATTTGTACTCGTCGTTCCAGGACTCGGGTCCCTTGAACACGACCACATCCCCAGGTTGCGGATCCCCGAATCGATAGCTGATTCTGTCGACGAGGATCTTGTCTCCCGTGCAGCCGGTGCATCCGTGAAGTGTCGGTTCCATGGACTCCGACGGGATCAGAAAGATGCGTCCGACGAAGTTCTGAATGACAACACTCAGGACAAGTGCGACGACAACGAGGATCAGAATCTCACGCCACAGTGGACGTTTTCTCGGGTGATCGGCCACTGCCGATTCAGTGGAGTCGGTCGAGTCCTCGTGGGCGTCGGATTCCGTCACACTCCCGACAATAGATGGCGCAACCAGTCGTCGGCCCGATACCGACGTTCTCGATTCGAGGGTCTACTTTGTCGGCCGATTTGCTTCAGAATTGGATCACATCACCCACGCGGATCTGGTCGGGATCGGGAATCAGGGCATTCCTTGCCCAAACATCCTGCCAACGAAACCCTTTCGCAGAAGCAAGGTCGAAAAGTGTATCGCCCTCGGAGACTGTCACCGTGTCGCCCGCTGAATCTTCCGATGATGGAGCCGAGGTGGTCGAATCAGGGGTGGTGCCGCCCCAGCCGAGGTAGACGCCACATACCGGCCACGCGCCGATGTCCTGAGCTGAGAGGGTTGCTTCCGCAGCGGCGACTTGATCGGCCGTCGACGCCAAGTCGGCGCGGGCCGGTGCGCTTGCCGGTTTGTATGCATCCCACGTCGACTGCGTGAATTGAAGTCCGCCGTAGAAGCCGTTGCCGGTGTTGATGTTCCAGTCTCCGGAACTCTCGCACACGGCAACCTGCGACCAATCGTGTGCACTGGCTACGCTCGTAGTCACGATTGTGCAGGCAAGTGCGAGAGCGCCTGCTCCTGCGGCTGTCGTAACGAATCGTTTGGCGTGAGAACGATTGTTTTTCCGGTGAATTCCCATGATTTTTCCTTGATCGGTCTGAGGGGACAGCGATCTCGGCTCGGCCTGGCGCTGCAGCGGTTTGCGGCATATCGCGGCACTCGAAATCGTCAGTGCTGAAATGTGATTGAGGTGGTCGGTGTGCAGGCACTCGTCGCCGGATCGTGGTTCCGAGGTATGACCAGATTGGTGGCCACGCACGTTTGCCGACAACGGCTCAATTACCCGGTGGGATACCTGTTTTGTAGGCCGACACAAACGTCGGTGTACTCGGTGCTGAGCGGAAACAGGTAGACGAACAGGCCATTCGACCCGTGTGCGGACGAGCACCGATCGGCATGCTGAGGCAACACCGAAACAGGATCTCTTCGAGCTCCAAGCTTGCGGCACGCCGGCGCCTTCTGATGATCGATTGGCGCACCCTTTTGAGGGAGATGTGTCGCGCCCCGAGAGGCGCAGTCTGCGCCCGGGGATGAGCCCTCCTGCGGAATCCAGAGAATCGGATAACGCAGGAGGGCATTCTCTCGAACTTCGATTGACCGCACGAAAACCGGACGTTTGGGGGACAATGATCTGGGGCGATCACCTGGGGCGACAAGTCGAGGAGATGCAGATGTCCGAGGCCAAATCCGAAAGCGCCGAGTCTCTCGCTGGAACAACGCCGCCGGCAAAGACACCGCCGTCCAAGACACCGCCGGCCGAGCCGTCGAAACAATCGGTGCTCAGGCGGTACTACCCGGCTGCGGTGCCCGTCATCCTCGGCTTGATCATCTATTTCATGCCTGTTCCGGACGGTGTGGATCCCAAGGGCATGCACATGCTCGGAATCTTCGTCGGCACCATCGTGGCGTTGATCTTGCAGCCTCTGCCGACGGGTTCTGTGGCGCTGGTAGGCCTGTCGATCGCCATGATCACCCAGACCGAGACGCCGACGGAAGCGTTGTCCGGCTTCAGCAATACCACGATCTGGCTGATCGTCGCGTCGTTCTTCATTGCCGAAGGCTTCCTGGTCACCGGACTCGGGAAACGGGTTGCACTCATGTTCGTGACCAAGCTCGGCAAGTCGAGCCTCGGTTTGTCCTACGGAATGGCGTTGACGGACTTGATACTTGCTCCGGCGACACCGTCGAACACCGCCCGCGCTGGTGGCGTCGTCTATCCGATCATCGTCTCACTGAGCAAGTTGGAGGACTCCAATCCCGAGCCCGAGGACTCTCGCAAGAAGCTCGGAGCATATCTGCTGCTCACGTCGCTGCAAGTCAACGTCGTGACCTCCGCGATGTTCATCACCGCCATGGCGGGTAACCCCGTCGCCGTCGATGCGGCTGCCAAGATCGGCATCGACATCTCGTGGGGCAAATGGGCGCTGGCAGCATCGGTTCCGGGAATTGCGAGTCTCATCGCGATCCCGTGGGTGATGTCGAAGATCTTCCCGCCCACGATGTTGAAGACTCCAAAAGCACCCGAGCAAGCCAGGGAGGAACTGCGCAAGGCAGGTCCGATCAGCCGCAACGAGAAGATCATGGCCGCCACCTTCGTTCTGCTGCTGGTGCTCTGGTGCCTGGGCTCGCAGCTCAACGTCAATGCCACTACAACAGCATTCGTCGGAATCGGCATCCTGTTGGTGACCAAGGTGCTGACGTGGAACAACCTGGTCCACGACACCGGGGCGTGGCAGACGCTCGTGTTCTTTGCCGTTCTGGTCGGTATGGCAAGCCATCTCGAAGAACTCGGCGTGATCTCGTGGATCGGAACCCAGGTCTCCTCGAGCGTCGACGGTTTGCCGTGGATCTGGGCTTTTGCGATCCTGACCTTGGTGTACTTCTACGCGCACTATCTGTTTGCGTCGAACACCGCGCAGATCGTCGCGATGTACGCGGTGTTTCTCGGCGCGGCGGTGGCAACCGGTGCACCGCCGCTGTTCTCGGCCCTGGTGTTCGGCTTCATCGGCAGCCTGTTCGGCGGTATCTCGCACTACGCGTCCGGTCCGGCCGGAGTGATCTACGGTTCCGGATACATCAAGACCTCGGAATGGTTCCGAATCGGTTTCGTGATGAGCGTCGTGATCATCCTGATCTGGACGATCATCGGCGGCGCGTGGATGAAGCTGATCGGCGCCTGGTGACGATCAGTTGTCCTTGCGCCGCAATCCGAATCGCATCGATTCCTTGTTGACAGCGGCAATCGCGGTCAGCGGTATCTCCGCGGGACACACCTGCGCACATTCACCGTAGGTCGAGCACGGCCCGAAATCGGCCTCCATCTGGTGCGACATCGCTCGGGCCCGCTTGCCACGTTCGTTGCGGCCCTGCGTGACGAGAGACAGGTGGGTCAGTTTGGACCCGGTGAAGAGGTGCGCGGCACCGTTCGGGCAGGCTGCCACGCAAGCGCCGCAGCCGATGCACGCGGCGAAGTCCAGTGCAGCTTCGGCACTTTGATGCGAGAGCGGCTGACTGTCTGCGTCCGGCGCGGTTCCTGCATTGACCGAAACGTATCCACCGGCTTCGAGCACCCGGTCGAGCGCAGAGCGATCGACGACGAGGTCGCGGACCACTGGAAAGGCTGCGGAGCGGAACGGCTCCAGTTTGATTCGGTCACCGTCGGAGAAGCTACGCAGGTGCTGACGGCACGTGGGAGTGTTCGCAACCGGTCCATGGGGAACATTGTCGACCGTGATGCCGCAGGACCCGCAGATCCCTTCTCGGCAGTCGGAATCGAAGGCGATGGGTTCGTTGCCGCTCTCCACGAGTTGGTCGTTGAGTCGGTCGAGGAGCTCCAGCAGCGACATCTCCACCGTCGCGTCGTCTATTTGGTAGGTGTCGAATGCGCCGGACGACTCAGGTCCGGATTGGCGCCACACGTCCACGGTGATTTTCATACGTAGTTCCTCGTCTGCAGTGGAACAGCGGTGAAGGACAACGGCTCGTCGTGTCGAACGTGTCTGCCGTCCTGGGCGGTTTCCCACGCGGAGACGAAGCACCAGTCCTGATCGTTTCGCTGCGCTTCGCCGTCGGGAGTCTGATGTTCGGCACGAAAGTGCGCTCCACAGGACTCGTCACGATCGAGAGCATCGACGCACATCAGTTCGGCGAGCTCGAGGAAATCGGCTACCCTGCCGGCCCTTTCCAACTCCTGGTTGAACTGGTTTCCGCTGCCGGCAACTCGCAGGTTCGACCAGAAATCGGTTCGCAGTGCGCGGATTTCGGCGATCGCCTTGGTCAAGCCCTCGGCCGTTCGGGTGACACCGCAACCCGCATAGAGGATCTCGCCCAGTTGTCGATGGAACCTGTCGGGGCCGTGTGTTCCGCCGACCGAGAGCAGCAGGTCCACCCGACCCCTCACGTCAGTGAGCGTCGACGTCACAGCGGGATCGGACAGTTCGAGTGGAGTGGATCCGAGTAGCGGTGCAAGATAATTCGGAATCGCGTACGGGAGGGTGAACCAGCCGTCGACGCATGCCGAGAGCAACGAATTGGCGCCGAGGCGGTTGGCCCCGTGGTATCCCCAGCCTGCCTCACCACCGACGAACAAGCCGGGGATGGAGGTCATCTGGTCGTAGTCGTTCCACAGTCCTCCCATGGTGAAGTGGGCTCCGGGGGCGATGCGCATCGGCACCGTATAGGGGTCTTCGCTGGTGGCGTCGCGATACATCGAGAACAGATTTCCGTATCGCTCCTCGATGGTCTTGCGGCCGAGCCGTGCCAACGCATCGCGGAAATCCAGGTACACACTGTTTTTCAGAGGGCCGACGCCGTGACCGGAGTCGATTTGCTCGCGGGCGGCCCGTGAAGAGACGTCGCGGGGAGAGAGGTTCCCGAACGCCGGATATTTGCGCTCGAGGTAGTAGTCGCGTTCGTTTTCGGGAATGTAGCCGGGCTCACGATCGTCTCCGGGCTTGGCCGGTACCCAGATCCGGCCGTCGTTGCGCAGGGATTCGCTCATCAGAATGGTTTTCGACTGCCACTCGGAGTTGACGGGAAGTGCCGTCGGATGGAATTGGATGAACGAGGGTGAAGCCATCAACGCACCGCGTCGGTGCGCTCGCCAGGCGGCCGTGGCGTTGGAATTCTTCGCAAGTGTGGACTTGTGGAATACGGTTCCGTAGCCGCCGGATGCCAGTACGACGGCATGGCCTGTGGTGGCGCCGATCTCACCGGTCACGAGATCGCGTGTGACTATCCCTTGTGCTCGCCCGTCCGAAACGATGAGATCGAGCATCTCGGTTCGGGTGTGTAGGTTGACCGTTCCGGCTGCGATCTGACGTTGCAGTGCCTGCGACGACGCTATCTGCAACTGCTGGCCTGTCTGCCCGCGCGTGTAGTACGTGCGCGACACCTGAACGCCGCCGAAGGATCGGGTGGCCAGAGTGCCGCCGTACTCGCGAGCAAACGGTGCCCCGATGGCATTCATGTGATCGATGACGCGTACGGATTCTTCGGCGAGACGGAAACAGTCGGCCTCACGGCCCCGGAAATCACCGCCCTTGACGGTGTCCTTCACGAAGCGGGCGAGACTGTCGTTGTCCACTTTTCGAGCGCGAGCAGCGTTGATGCCTCCTTGCGCGGCGACACTGTGTGCACGGCGGGGTGCATCGTGGAAGGTGAAGGACTCGACGTGGTAGCCCAGTTCACCGAGGGAGGCGGCGCAGGCCGCGCCGGCGAGGCCGGTACCGACGACGATGACCGTGAACTTGCGCCGGTTGAGTGGGCTGACGAGCTTGTAGTCGAGTTTGCGAGTGGGCCAGGCCGTCGCCGGATCGCCGGCCGGGACCTTACCGTCCACCGGTGTCCCGATGCTGCGCAGATCGTCGAGTTCGAAGCTGTTCACTTATGACGCTCCTGTCTTCGAGATGGCGCCGGTCATGACCGCGATGGGGATCGACATGTTTCCGACCATCACGACGAGCGCAAAGATTCCGGAGAGTGCAACGCCAATCTGGCGCAGTCGTTGGCCGGTCACGCCGAGATCGTTGACCGCGCTCCAGAGTCCGTGCGCGAGGTGCATTGCCAGCAGAGCCATCGCGACGATGTAGAACGCTGCCACCAGCGGACGCTCGAAGCTGGCAATCAGATTGTCGTATGCGTAACTCTGTGTGCGCGTGGCCGCTTCGTACTCGCTGCTGCCGATGGGTCGGGTTCCGGTCGTGAGGTCGAGTATGTGGAAAATGACGAATAGCAGCAGCACAGCTCCGGTGACGGGCATCGTGCGCGCTGTAAAGGACTTGATTCCCAGACCTTTACGTCGAAATTTTCCTCGAGCTCGGCGTCCGCGGACGGTGAGCAGCCAGGCACACCAGACGTGTGCGACCAATGACGCGAGCAAGACGATGCGAAGAATCCACAGAAGTCCCTCGTAGGGCAGGAAGGGTTCGAACACCGTTCGTAGCCAGTGTGCGTAGTCGTCGAAGTGATCGGCACCGGTGTAGACCTTCAGGTTTCCGATCATGTGGACGAGAACGAAAGCGGCGAAGATCAGTCCTGTCACGGCCATCAGAATCTTGCACGTGATGTTGGACGGCCGCGCTCGAGCTTGGAGTGAATCGCCGGTAGCTCGCGATACACGGGTCGGAGCACTCACAGACAAACCTCCCACGCCAGACTTGCCGGACAGGTGCCGTCAGCCTAAGCCCGATCGAGGTTTTCGGCCAACGGATGGGTGCCCGACTTGTCTGTTAATGCAGGTGAATGGGAGTGTAGGGGTGCTCATTACCCGAAAGTAAGGAACTCGTGAACGATGTTTGACTCGACGTGGCGACGGTGGTCATGGCGCGCCGGAACGGCATCGGCCCTGGCAGTGGCCTTGTTTGCGGTGGGGTCGCCGGCTGGCGCGCAGGAGACGGTCGACCTGGCCGACGTGTTCAACCCGTTGGTCGTGAAGGCACTCCAAGGCGCTGACATTTCCACCGAATTGACTCCACTCGGGCTCTCGTCCGATGATCCGTGGTTCGACGAACCTGAAATCGAGCCGGGTACCGCCCCCGGCACACTTCTCAAAGCGCGTCCGGTCAGCGTGCAGGTCTACCAGGTCCGTCCCGACGTGGTCTCGGCTCACCAACTCATGTACACCACCACTGATCACTTCGGTCGGCAGGTGATCAGCACCGGAATTCTGATGATTCCCGAGGACGGAACTGCGCCAGGTGATCGCAAGATCATCGGATACGCCGAGGCGAACGACAGCCTCGGCGCGAACTGCGCACCAAGTCACCAGTGGACCGGCGGCAATCAGAGCGACCCGGCGATGTTCTCGGCGCTCGGCCCGGTGGCTCAGATGTTCGGCCACGGCTGGGCAGTGATGATGAGCGACGTCGGCAACGACGGCGACACTGCTCCCCATCCGTTCTCGATCGGACAGTTCTCAGGGAAGGCAACGCTCGACGGCGTTCGGGCAGCACTCGCGCTTCCGGAAGGTGGCCTCGAATCAGACACCCCTGTCGGCATCTACGGTGTCGCCGGAGGCGGTGTCGCAGCGGGCTTTGCCGCGGAACAGGCCCATGAATATGCGCCGGAACTGAACGTCCAGGCCAGTGCCATTCAGGCGATGATGATCGACCCGGCAACGTTCGAGGAAACAGCGGCCGGTGGGATCGGTTCCGGATTCGTCTTCTCGAGCATTCTCGGATTCGACGCGGGCTACCCCGACGTTCGGCTCGACGATCATCTGACTCCGATCGGTCACAACGTCGCCGCAGCCTTCCGCGCGTCCTGCCAGGCGCTCTACCTCGGACTCCCATTCGTTCCGTTCGACGTCCTACTCACCAACCCTTCGCCCCGAACGATCCCTGCGCTGGCCGCGGCGTACGCGGACAACACGTTGGGAAAGCAGGCGCCGGCTTCCAAGCTTCTGATTTCTTCCTGTGAGGACGACTTTCTCGTTCCCTTCAGTGAGGCAGAGCAATTGGCGCAGACATATCGAGCAGACGGCGGCAACGTGGACCTGCTCCCGTCGCAGTGCGGGCCGCTCGATTACGTGACCAACCTGTACAAGACGGTGACCGATCAGCTGGGTATGCAGGACATCGCCTGGCTGGCAAAGACGTTCGACGAAGCCGAGGGACGATGAGCTTGCGGAAGTCTCTGACGCGCAGGGATTTTGCGCGCACGGTTCTCGTTGCTTCGGCAGGTATCGGCGGTGCCGTCGTACTGGGAGGCAGGGCGTCCGCGGGTACTGGTGAGCTCGACAGGTACCTCGACCTCGAAGCAGTGAACGCAAACGCCGAAGCCACGGGCGGTCTGCATCCTTCTCTGCCATCGGATTCCGCACCGCTGCGGTCTTTGGTGGATACCGCCCGAGCCTCGGGAGTGGATCCGCATCGCTATCAGACACTGCTCAAGCAGTACTGGCTCGCGGTCGGGACGGAGTCGGCAGGTATCGATCTCGCTTCGTGGACTCCGTTCGACGGTGTGCACGCGAATCTCGGAAACCTCACCAACACTTTCCAGTTCTACGAGCGACTCCAGCTCGAGCATCGAGAGCTGCAGTGGGCAGGTATGGGAGGAATGGTCGGGCCCGCTTTCGCCGGTGGACTCCTCGACTTGGACTACGGGCGGGTTGTGCTGGAAGTCCAAGCGATCAGCGAGGCGATGGCACTGGTCTGGCGAGAGATCGACCGCATCGGGTCGCCGGTTGCATCGTCGATGGGAGCACCCGAGGACATTGCGGCACTTCTCGAGGTCGGCCACGAGATTCGCCCCGAGGACGTGATGTGGTTCCAGGGGAAAGTGATTGCGATGAGCAAACACATCTTCTCGGACCTGATTCCCATGCACATGGCGTGGGTTCACGACGGTGTCGACGGCATCGCCGAACTCGATCGCGCAGGGCTGCTCGACGAGAACGCCCGTATCGCGTGGAACAACATTGCTTCGGGGACACCGGAATCGGTCTTCGACGGCAATGTGCGTCTGCTGCGAAGGGAGCAGTACCAGTCGGTGGGTGATCAGTGGGACGAGGCGAAGGCCTACCGCGGCAGCGTTGGTCGCTCGTTGACTTACCTGACCACCTTCGCCGCATCACCGTCGATGCCTGGCGTCGTGCCGCCACGCGAGTCGAACCCGCTCTCGTTCGCGGTGGGCAATGCTGTTGTGCAAACGCCGCTTCCGGACTTCAACTGGGCGGACCGGGATGGTCGTTGGACCTACATCAACGATCAGTTGCTCCCGGTCTACAACAACCTGATGAAGAATCAACCGGAACTGTGGCGAGCGACGCTGGCCGCGCCCGTCTCCGTTCGGATAACCGAGCAGCGAATGATCGCTCGCTTGCCGGACATGTTGCGGTCCATGTTGTCGACTCTGGCGATTACGGTCAACTGAACTCGGCGGTGGCGGGGCCTCAGGGTCCCGCCACCGCCCGTGAACTTGTCGGTCAGGCCTGGCTCAGCTCCGCTTGCATGCGCGCGGAGTCCTTGCCTACAGTGCGGGTAGCCAGGTAGATGAATACCGCGGTGAGTGCCAACATGATCGGCACGAGATACATGGCCGAGTTCAACCCGTCGCCGGCGTACTGAGCCAACTTCCCGGTACCTGCATCTGCAAGTGCACGCTTGGCGAACCAGTCCGAGATCGCTCCAACGGCAACCGGTCCGGAGAATCCGCCGAGAAGGTACATGGCAGCGAAGAACAGCGCCGTCGCAGTGCCGCGGAGCCTGGGAACCACGACGTCGTGAATGGCAGGGTAGACGCTGATGTAGAAGCCGTAGGCCAGAAGCCACCCGGCCGAGAACAAGAGCGTGAACATCACGACGTTTCCGCCGTGTTGCAACAGTGCCAGCGCCGTCAAAGGTGCCGCCAATGCCGAGGTTCCGACACCGATCATCAACCGTGCGCGCGGTGAGCGTGCGCTGGCTTTGTCCGCGTAGCGAGCGCCGAGAAGCAATCCGATCAGGCCCGTGATTCCGACGATGATGCCCGTGACCGATGCCGCCGCAGTCAGTTTCAGGTGGTACTGGCGCATGAGCAGTGGGACGACAAACGAATTCACTGCGTAGGCGGCGAAGTTGAACGTCAGCCCGGCAAGGATGAGCCAACGAAGCGTGGGAATTGCGAGCAGACGACGGATCGGGCGGGTGATCGGTGCCTCTGAAACAGCGGCTGCGCGGGCCTCCGGACTTTCGGAACCACCACGAACCGGATCTGCCATGCGGTAGAGCACGACTGCAAGCAGGACACCGGGAATCGCCGCGAGGAAGAACGGTGCACGCCAGCTGTCGAATGCCTCGGCGATCTTGCCGACGGTGAAGTAGGCGAGCATGAGGCCAACTGGCAAACCGAGCATGAAGACACCAAGTGCGCGTGAGCGTCGTTCCGCCGGGTAGATATCGCCGATCATCGAGTTTGCTGCGGGTGTGAAGGTCGCTTCGCCCACACCGACGCCGAGACGCGCGAGGATGAACAGCACGTAGCTGCCGGCGGCACCGGTTGCTGCCGTCAGTCCGCTCCACACCAGGAGTCCGATCCCGATGATCTTGGGACGGTTCTTCGTGTCGGCCAACCGGCCCAGAGGCAGTCCTGCGACTGCGTAGACGAGGGTGAATGCAGAGGTGATCAATCCCAATTGCAAGTCACTGAGCGAAAACTCGTTCTTGATCGGCTCGGCAACGACCGAGGGGATCGCCCGGTCGAAGAAGTTGAGCATGTTCGCGAGAAACAGGGCGACGAGTGTGCCGCCGAGAAGTTTGTCACGTGTTCCGACAGGGGCGCCGTCGACGGACGGCAGCGGCGGAGCGTCTCGTTGAATTGACATGATTGTTCCACCCTTTTCGCGAGTGCTGAATGAATTGTGCTGGGGGAGAAGCTCAGGACAGAGCGTCGGCGACCGTTTTGCCGATCGCCTGCATCCCGGCCGCAGTGGGATGCAGTGGAACCGCCGGCTGGGTAGGGACGATTCCCGTGTAGTAAGCAGTGGCAGGGTCCGTGCAGATGTCATGCCCGGCAGTGGTTTCGGTGATGTCGATGTACTCGACGCCGTGACGGGCCGCAGTTGCTGCCATGACCGTGTTGCCGTAGTCGATCACACTCTGGAGATAGTCGGCGTCGCGCGGCCAGAACGGCTGAGTGCCGGGGCAGCCGCCACCACGGATGTATGTTCCGTATCCGACCACGACGATGCGCGCCGACGGTGCTCGATCCTGCGCGACTTCGATCATGGAACTCCAACCTGTGGACGCATTTTCGATCATCTGTCGCTGTTGATCGACGCCACCGGAGGTGAACTTGTCACGGCAGGACGTTCCGGTGGGTTCGGGGAGTGGATTGACGCAGCTCAGAACTGTCGGGAACAACGAGATGTCGTTGGCACCGATGGTGATGGTGACGAGGTCGGTATCAGGCCCCAATGCTGTTGCCTGCGGTGATACTTGACCGGAGAACGTCGATTGTGCGGTGTCCGTGACGTTGGCGGATCGCGCCGACGAGCAGGTCATATCCGTGAGTTGAGCGCCGAGTTCTCGCGCCACCACGGACGGGTAGTTGTCGAGTGATCGTAGACAGCCCGGTGACGACGAGTCCTGCGCGGTGACCAGTGGGCCGGCCGCCGCGGAATCGCCGAGTGCGACGTACTGGATAGTGCTGACCGGTGTCTCGGCACTCGACACACCGGTCCCGAGAGCCGCGATCGAACCGGCAGCCACGACGCCTGCCAGAATGGCTGCGCTGCGCGTTTTCCACGTCACTCGAGGCTCCTCTTGGTCGAAGGTGGGACTTCCAGTTACGCCGCTGATTGTGAATTCGTGAGTGGCGTGGGTTACATAGTGATAGGAAAAAGGCAGGTCGGCCTTGTGGTGGCAATTCAATTCTGTGGAGGGTTTTGTGTCAGGAAACAAAGATCTGCCGTTCGAGCCGATCCTGGTTGGTGGCAGATCTCTGGCCGACCGACTGGCGCAACGCACCCATCCGCTGGTCATTGAGACAGTCGATCTGGTCCACCGCGACGTCACCTTCTACCGGTTGCTCCCTGACGAGGCATTACGTAACGACGTCACCACCATCGTGAGGCGCAATCTGGAGCTGTTCATTTCGATGCTGCGGACCGGCGCCGATCTGGCGCCCGAGTTGCTCGCCGACATCAGCGAATCGGCTCGCCAACGGGCTCAGGAATTGGTTCCGCTCGGTGAGGTGCTGCGGGCATATCACCTGGCAGCCGGGCTGTGGTGGGAGACCATCAGCGAATGGGCGGTCCCGGAAGACGGTGTCGCACTTGCCCGCACCGGACGACTCTTGAATGCATACACCGCGGCCTCCGCGTCGGCGGTTCTTGCCGGCTACGGTTCCGACCACGCCACCCAGACGGACGAGGATTCTGCGCGAAGGTCATTGTTCGTAGCACTTTCGACGGGTGTCGATGTTGATCGGGTCTCCGACGATGTGGGCATCAGGTTGGCGCGCCTGTACTGGGTGGTGGCGCTGCACGTCGAACGGAATGACGACGAGTCCTCGACCGAGGTGGACACTGCCGTCGCCGAGCGGAGAAAGGTGCGCCACCTGCAACGAGAGCTCGATCAGGTGGGGCGTGACAAAGCGCTCGGGGTGCTCGGGAGCAGTGGCGGAGCCGTACTGATTCCCATTGTGGAATCGGAACCCGCTGAGGGGAACTGGGCGTCGAGTCCGCAATATCTTTCATTGTGTCGACGATTGGGTGATCTCGAGAAGGTCATCGGTGCATCGACGGTTGCCGCCGTACATGTCGCGGCACCGCCCGCAATTCCCGCAGCGGTGTCGCAGGCGCGCGAGGTGCTGAACGTTGCCCGAAAGTACGGCCGTACAAGTGGGGTCGTGCGTCTCGAGGATCTCGCAGTCGAGTATCAACTGACCCGCCCGAGCGCTGCGCTGCCGATCCTCGCAGATGTGTTGTCGCCGTTGGAGTCCGATCCTGCCGTGCTCGAGACGCTCGAATCTTTCATCGACTCCGGATTCGATCGAGCTACCACCGCTCGGCAGTTGCACGTACACCCGAACACGGTCGTGTACCGCCTGCGTAAAGCGAGTTCCCTGACGGGACTTGACCTGTCGTCACCGAAAGATCTTGTACAGGTCACCATGGCGCTGGGAGCGCGTCGCGCGCTCGGAATGGAGGCGGACTCTTCCCAAACGTGATGGGTCTGTGGTTCTCTGTGAACGTGCCTGATTCTCGGATTGGCAATCCGGCCGGGAGACATGGCCAGACTGGGTCAGCTGATGGTGCAACGAGGCGCGTGGCGTGATCAGACGTTGATCGACTCCGCCTACCTCGACGAGTTGTCCGCGCCCTCTCCGTCCAATGGGGGGTACGGCTTCTTGACCTGGGTGAACGCGGGCGAGGACTTCTACTCCGTGAATGCGCCGGTGAGCAAGTATGTTTCGCATCCGGTGTGGCAGAACGCGCCTCGGGATCTCTATCTCCAGGAGTTCTTGCGGCTTGTCGTCGCTTCGATCGTGGACGTTCGACCGCCGCCGTACGTCGGGCCTCCCATGCTTGGGTCGGGTGGTCCGCTCATCGACGATCTGTCACAGCTCGTCGGCTTCGCGAACCCCGAATTGATCTTCGACACGATGGTCGGGACGGGGCGAGCAGGAACACCCGGATGCAACATCGTGATCTGCAACAACGAATTGTTGCCGTTCAGTGTCGCCGACCTGCTCGGGGATGCTGCAGCTCAGATCGGTAACGCGGCAGGCGCGTCGATTCGAGATGCCGGTAGATGACGGTTTCGAACCCGAATTGTTGCCCAATATTTATGTTTAATCTGTGTGACGGTCAGTGAACAGTAAATTTGAGTCAAATGATGCAATCGCGACGAAATGTTCGTTACCGTGGGCTGGACAATCGACAATCTGGGGGTTCGGCTACATGGCAAATGTTCGTAGGTCTCTGACGAAGGGATTGATTGCTGCTTCGGTAATCGCCGCAGCCGGAGTGGGATTGTCGCCGGCGACAGCGAGTGCCGACATCACTCCGACGACGGTCGTCAACGGCATCCTGTCGACGGTGGGCGGCTGCCAAACACCGGTGCGGTCTCTCATTCTCGCGTGCACGAGTGCTGAGACGCTGACACGCCAGTCGCCCGTGCTGCTCGACCTCAACCCCGTGGGCACGAACATCGTCGTCTTGGGTGCCGGCCTCTTCGACGACGGCACGATGCGTCCGATGTTGGTCGACCGGCTTCAGGCGGCGCTCCAGCTGGCCCGTCAGTACCCGCAGTCTCCGATCATCACAAGCGGTGGGGCTCCGAAGGCCGGAGTAACGGAAGCCAGGGCGATGCGCGAATGGCTCGTTGCCAACGGCGTCAACCCGGGCCGGATCACCGAAGAGGGAACTTCGTGGTCGACGGTCGAGAATGCGATCAACTCTGCGCGGATTCTCGCCGATCGAGGCGCGACCGGCGTGGTTGTGGTCTCGAGCGCCAATCACGTGGAGCGCGCGATGGTGGACTTCCGCGTCGCAGTTCTCGGCCGGATCCCGGTCGCAGGCGTAATCGCTGCGACCTGACGTCAGTGATTGTGGGAGTTGGACTTTCGCCAGTTCAACGGCGAGGCGTCGAATCGTCGACGGAAGGCGCGGCTGAACGCGGCATCGGATTCGTAGCCGACAGTTATCGCAATGGTTCCGACCGGCTCGGTGGTTTGCACGAGTAGTTCGGCGGCACGGTCGAGTCGGCGCTCGGTGATGTAAGCGCCGGGCGTCTGGCCGACCAGTCGCGAGAAGCGCTCCGCAAAAGACGATCTCGACAGGGTGGACAGCGTCGCCAGTTCGTCGATGGTCCAGTTGCGTGACGGGTCGTTGTGGACGGCCTCGAGGGCCTGCCCGATTCGTGGATCCATTGCTGCGGTCAACCATCCGCCGTTCGATCCGTCCGCTCGAGCCCACGCTCTGAGGATCTGGACGAAGAGAAGGTCGAGAATCCGGGAAACCATCACGGAGGAACCAGGTTTCGGATCGTCCACCTCGGCGCCCAACAGTCGGCTGCTCACCTCGAGCCACTCGACCGGGGTCCCTTGTGTCGCGCGCAGTTCGACGAAGTCCGGCAGAACGGACAGCAGTCGCTGCGCTGCGACGTCGTCGAGTGTGAAAGTACCGAAAAGCCAACATGTTTCGTTTTTCGGGTGCATTGGCATCGCATTCTCGATCGTATGAGCATGCCCATGGGGTAACAGTACGAGTTCCCCGGGGCCGAGTTCGATCGGGGCTTTGCCCTGCGTTCTGATCACGATGTCACCGTGCTCGGCAATGTGAAGTGCTCGCACCCCAGCGGGTACCTCCACGGTGAAGTTCTCGCCGTGGACGCAGCGATGAATCTGATCACCGCGAAGGTGGACGACTTCGAGAACGTGCGAGAGGGTGTCCCGGGTTCGAGTCTCGTCGGTGGTGGGTACGTACCGCTGTGATGATGTTGTCCTCATGGATCGATCACTCCGATGTCTCGAGCATTCGGCGTTTCTGCACAAAAACTTGGCAATCTGGTCATGGTTATTGATCCAGGATCCCCTTAACCTGGGTAACAGGCAAGGCCTGGGTTTCGAAGGCTTGCCGATCGTCGGAGTATTCGTCGCACTGCGTATCTGGAGGAGTTGGTCATGACAGAGAAGGTAAACATCGTTCTGGTACATGGAGCCTGGGGAGACGGTTCTCATTGGCGTCACGTCATACCCACCCTGCACAACGCCGGGCATCGAGTGGTTGCGGTCCAGAATCCACTTACTTCGCTCGCCGACGACGTGGACCGGACCAGTAAGTTGGCCGAATCGATGGACGGCCCGACCCTGCTGGTCGGACACTCGTACGGCGGCGCGGTGATCACAGGCGCGGGTCATGCGGAAAACGTTGTGGGACTGGTATATATCGCTGCCTTTGCGCCGGACGAGGGTGACAGCCTGGGAAGTATCTTCGCCCGCACGGATCAGCCGGCGGGCGCGGTGAACATCGCGCCGGACGCCGAGGGCTTCTTGTGGATCGCCCCGGACAAGTTTCAGGAGAGTTTCAGTCAGGATCTCGACGACACCGAAGCATTGGTCATGGCGCTGACGCAGAAACCCATTGCGGGTCAGTGCTTCTCGGACCCGTCAGGGCCGCCGGCATGGCGTGGGAAGCCCAGTTGGTATCAGGTTTCAGGGCAGGACCGAATGATTCCGCCGGAAACCGAGCGATGGATGGCAGAGCGTATCGGTGCCCGCGAGATCGAGGAACTAGACGCAGGCCATGCATCCTTGGCGTCCCACCCGCACGAGGTCACCCAGTTGATCCTGCGTGCTGCTGCAGAATTGTCGTGACGGCGTAAATCGTCCGGCTGTTCGAGTGGGCTGCCATCACGACTAATTTGTCGTCAGTCCTCGGAACTGCCCAGTCGGTGAAGCAGCGCTGTCAGCGTGGTGATGTCGTCCGTATCCCATTTCGCGAGTCGGGCGCGCCAGCGATCTATCTGGTGATTGCGGATGGTCGTGAGCTTCGTTCGCGCCTCAGGGGTCAGAGCTACCAACTTGGCGCGAGCGTCGTCGGGATCGGGGATTCGTTCCACCAGACCGAGTCGAGCTGCGGCGTCGATTTGCCTGGTCAAGGTGGACTTCTCGATATCGAGGGTGCAGATCAGGTCGGACATCCGCACCGCATCCGAACGGTTCAGGATGACCAGAACCGGGTAGAGCGCCGGATCGAGTTTGGGATGAATTGCGCGCGCATAGGTGCGCGCCTGGGCGCGTCCTCGTTGCCACATGTCGGCAAGTTCCATCTCCAGGCACGTGATCGGATCTGAAACCACTGTCGTTTCCCCTTTGGTGCGATTCGTTCGGTGTTCATCAAACCAGAAGGGGGGCCGAAGTGATTTGGGTGAAGTCACGCTGAGCGAAAGGTACGTTCGGCGTACTGAAGGCGCCGGGCGTACCTTTCGCTCGCAAAAGTGCGTGGGTCAAGCCACCGCATACGCCCGCACGCACGTGTTCAGGTCGCGGGTGAGATCGGCCGCGGTACTGGTCGGAGAACCGAATTTCACGACGGACCCGTCGCTCCCGTGGAACAACAGCGTCGGAAACGAAGTGGCGCCGAGCCTGCGTGCTCGGACGAAATCAGCGCGGGCGGCATCCTTCGAGGCGGCGGTGAACAGGGAAGACACCGCGGCAGATGGGTCGAGTTGGAGGGATTCCGCGATGGATCGGTACGTCTCGGGATCGGAAAGGCTGCGACCGTCTCGGTAGAACGCGATCTGCATGGCCTCCGCGATGTCGAGGGCGCGTGTCGGATCTTGCGCGCGCAGTGCGGCGAGTCCGATCGCTGCATCCGTCGAATCCATGACGAACCGCCCATCAGTCACCAGTTGTGAATATCCGTCACCGAAGACAGCGCCGGTCTGGGCGGCGATGGTGGCGTTGGCTGATTTCAGGTACGGAGCCGAAGACATGGGCGCGACGCGCTCACCGGTGAACAGTCCGCCGCTGACCACGGACAAGTCGATGGAATCGGCATTTTGACGGACGAACTCCGTCAACGCAGGGCCGAAGCCGAAACACCACCCGCAATAGGCGTCGAAGACGTAGGTGAGTTGCGTCTTGCCTGCTGTTTCCGAGCGTGATGTCTGCACTGGAAGATTCCTATCCGAGCGTGAACTGATTGATACCCTGACGGTATGTCGCATTCGGGTATTCGGTCACGGTGAAGATGAGTCCCGAACTAGTGAAAAACAGACAAGTACCCGTCCGGGACGTCGGGTACGCATCGTCGGTGGCTGACGCGACCGAGATCGAAGTACTCAGCCTGGACACCATTCGCATCAACGGGGGAAGCGCAGAGTTTGTCGGCCCCCAACGTCCGCAATTTCACTTGCTCGCGCTGGTGACCGAGGGCTCGGCGCTACACACCATCGACTTCGTGAACTACGCGGTGAGCCCGGGGACCGTGTTCTGGGTCAGACCGGGGCAGGTGCAACAGTGGGGGCGAATCCAGGACTTCGAGGCGACGGTTGTTCTGTTCACGCCCTCGTCGCTCGATGCCGTCAGTCAGCAGTTGTTGGACGGGAACGCTCGCAGTCGGCAGGCAGCGTGGCAGTTGTCCGGTGAGAACCTCGAGACCATCAGCACGGGTATGAAACACCTGAACCTGAACTACGGCTGCCCGGATACTTCCGCGCCGGTCGTTCGCGCGGCCATTCTGCGGCACACGCTGACAGCAATTCTGTTGAAACTGACCCATCTCGGTGGACAGGAACAGAGTTCCGTGCTGGCGCACAATGACGTGTTCGAAAGGTTTCATGCCGTTGTCGAACGTGACTTCGCCACGGTCCGTTCGGTTTCGGAGTACGCCAACAAGATCGGGTACTCCGAGAAGACTGTGCTGCGGGCTACCCGAGCCGCTGCCGGGATGACGGCAAAGCAGTACATCGATCAGCGTGTGGTTCTCGAAGCGAAACGTCTGCTGTCTTTCGGCACGGACACGGTCACCCAGGTGGCGTCGAAGTTGGGGTTCGACGATTCTGCGAACTTCACGAAGTTCTTCGCCACCCGGGTGGGTGTTTCTCCGCTGACCTTTCGTCAGGACGTCAGAGCGCGCTGAATGCCGCCCATCGCGCGTCGGCGCTGTCGAGGGTTCCGATACTGTTCTGCCCCTTGCCATGCGCGATGCCGTCCAGATCCTGGATGATCCAGTAGATGGCAAAAGGATGGCTGCCGAACCAGAGATCACCGCTGACGTCCAGAGCGTGCGCCGGATCGGGTGTCAGGTTGTCGAACAGTGGAGTGTTTCGCACGATGGATGCGTCGTACTGCTGCCCGGACAGTACGGCGACGGTCTGCGCCGCATGCTCGGGTAGGAGTTCCGGCGAGACGGGGGAAATCGTGCCGGTGTCTTGATTGTTGGTCGCGTTGACTTCCGATGCCGGCCTGGTGAATCCGGCCTCGGTGACCAGTGTGGAGATGGGAGTGGTCGGTGGCACGGTGAACAGGTTTCCGCTGTAGCCGAGAAGGATCGCAAGGCTCTGGCCGGCAGCCGCGGACTTGACGCCTTCGAGGCCGGATTCCAGCTTTCCGATCATGGCGGTAGCTTCGCTGCCTCGATCGAGCTGTGCCCCAGCTTGTTCGAGCACATCACGCCACGGCGCCGAGTACGGGAGGACCAAGGTTGGCGCCACGGAATTGATCTGCGCGAACAGGCTCGGTAGTGGACCGGCATTGCTCATCAAGATCTCGTCGGGTTCGACGGACGCGATCTCCTCGACGGCGGGGTTGGCGAAGAAAGTCGGCTTGTCGAGAACTTCGACGCCCTGCTCGCGCAGAATCGACTTGGCGACGTCCGATCGCAGGGTGCTGTAGACGACGGTGGGCTTCACGCCGAGTGCGAGTGCACTCAACCCCGCGTACTCGTCGAGCGCGAGAATGCGCTGCGGTGAGGCCGGAACTTCGACGGTGCCGAGTTCGTGGGTGACGGAGCGAGTTGCAGAGGCGGTGTCGGACTCGGCGGAGCTGCTGCACGCGCTTGCGCCGGCGACGGTCAGGAGAAGCGCCGAGACGATGCCGAATGCGGTTCGGGTGGTGAACATCTGAGGTCAACGATCCATTCGTGGGAAGAAGAAGGACAGGAGGGTACCGGCCAGCAGTAGGCCGGAGCAGACGAAGAGGGCTTGGGAGTATCCGGAAACCAGTGCTTCGGTCGGCGCGCTGTCCGAACGTGCCGTCGAGGAAGCGGCGACGCTCACGAGAACGGCTAGTCCGAGTGAACCGCCGATCTGACGCGATGTACTCAGTAGCCCGGATGCCATGCCGACTTCTTCGGGGGGAGCGTCGGCGGTGGCGACGTTACTGAGCGGCATGAACGACAGACCGATGCCGATGCTCGCCAGAAGCGAAGGCACCAGGATGACGACCCAGAAGGGACTGTCGAGGTTCATGGTCGAAAACATGAAAGTTCCGATTGCGGCGACTGCTGTCCCGACTACGAGCAGCGGTCGAACTCCGTAACGCGGAAGGAGTTTGGTGGACGCGAGGATGCCGACCACCAGGCCGAAGCAGAAGGGCAGGAAAGCCAGACCGGTGGTGGTCGGTGAATAGCCCAGCCCGCGTTGCAGGAAGAGTGAGACGAAGAAGAACGCGCTGAACTGTGCCGCGCACACCAGGCACATGATGGCGTTGGCCAGTCCGATTCGGGGTCGAAGCAGGGTGGACAGTCGTACCAGTGGTGTGGCGCAGCGGCTTTCGACCACAACGAAAGCAGTGAGCAGCGCGATCGTGAGCGCGAATCCACCCAGCACGTAACCCGAAGTCCAGGAATGTGATTCCGTGGCGATCACTGTGCCGACAAGGGCGGTGATTCCGGCCGTCGCCAAGATGGCTCCGGGGAGATCGAGGGAGCCGCCTCTGGCGGCTTGGCCGGCCGGCAGGCCACGGGCACCGGCAACTGCGGCGATCAGGGCCACTGGTGCGCCGGCGAACATCACCCATCGCCAACTGAGCCCTTCGGTCAAAATGCCGCTCAGGACGACACCGAGTGCGCCGCCCAGTGCTGACGACATTGCGCCGATGCCGAATGCCTTGGCCCTGGCGCGTCCGGTGGGAAAGGCCTGACTGAGTGCGGCGAGCCCGGCAGGCGCGATCAGTGCAGCGCCGACGCCTTGAAGCGCCCGAGCTCCGACAAGCATTTCGGCGGACACGGAGAAGGTGCCGACGATGCTGACGAGGGCGAACAGCAGAAGCCCGGAAACCAGAACTCGACGAGTGCCCATCACGTCGCACAGACGACCGCCGAGAAGAAGTAGTCCGCCGAAGGCGAGGGCGTACGCGTTGACGACCCAGGACAACGCGGCGTCGGAAAAGTTCAGCGATTCCTGGATGTCGGGCAGTGCGACGTTGATGACCGACATGTCGAAGGCCACCAGGAACTGCGCTGCCGCGGCGGCTGTGAGGACCAGAGCCGGTGCGGCTACCGCTCGAGTTGTTGTTGTCATTGCAGGTACCTAATTTGTATACGCGTTCTCATAAGTAGTTAGGTTTACCTTGCTGGCGACTGAGATGCAAGGGGTTCCCCGGGCGAGAGCGTCGTAGCAGGGGCGCGCACAATCGACGGATGGCCGAAAAGATGGAACCGAGATCACCGCGGCTCGGACGTCCCCCGACGATCACGTCGGAGCAGATAGTCGACGAGGCGAAACGGCAGCTTCAGACCGGCGGCGCCGACGCGTTGAGCATGCGAGCGTTGGCGAAGTCGCTCGGCACCACGCCGATGGCGCTGTACCGGCACGTGGGCGACAAGGAACAGCTGATCAGCGCGGTGCTCGATGTGTACTCACAAGATCTCGGCGCGCTGGTCCTGCCGCAGGATCAGGTCGAACGGCTTCGCACGATCTTCACCGCGATCTTCGAAAAGCTGGCGTCGGAGCGCTGGATCATCGAGTTGCTTCAGCGCGGTGGCCGTGGTGGGAGCGGCGCTGTGGTCTTGGTCGATCGGGCGATGGCCGCGTGTGTCGAACTCGGTATGTCACCTCGTCGCGCACTGTTGGTCTATCGAGCGCTGTGGAACTACACACTCGGCGCGTTGCTCAACATCTACGACACCACTACGCGACCGGAAGGCAGCGTGTCACCTCTCGCGGTCAAGATCCGAGAAATCGGGCCCGAGAAACTGCCGGTGCTCAGTGAGGTGCTCGAGGACTGGCCGGGAGGGACGACGACTGAGAGCTACTTGGAAGGACTGGAAGTCTTGATCAGCGGATATATGAACTCCGACTGAGTGTGTTCACAGCAGTCCGTGCCGCGGTGGGATTGTCCCGGACAGTGTCCACCGGCCGATGTGCTGGATCTTCCACCTCGTCGGATCGTGCAGGGTGTGCGTGCGCGCGTCACGCCAGAATCGGGAGAGGTTCGCCGATTCGCCCGCGCTTCTGGTGCCACCGATCTCGAACAAAGTGCTCGTGGCCGCCAATGACGCCCTGGCGCCGACCACCTTGGCAGTTGCAGCGTCGATGGATGCTCGGGCCGTGGAGTCCTCGGTGGGATCACGACGCGCCACGTCGATCGATCGCGCTGCTTCCGCCAAGAGGGATCTGGCAGCGCGAACCTCGATTGCCGCTTCGCCGGCGAGTTGAACGAGCAGTGGATCCTCCACCGCTGTATCGACTTTCGCCTCGAAGAAGGGACGCGCCTTTGCCGCGAGTTTCACGGATTCACGCAGTGCAGCCGACGCGATGCCGGTGTCGATCGCGGCGTGCAGGATCTGGGCCTGTGCTCCGTAGGTGGTCGGGCGAGTGAAGAGCGACGTGAAGGGCACGACATTGAACCGCGGCACCGAAACGGATTCCAGGGTCACGGTTCCGCTTGCAGTTGTCTTCTGTCCCATGCCGTCCCAGTCGTCGACGATCGACAGTCCGGGAGTATTCCGGGGTAGGTAGACCGCGGATTTCACCTGTGCGCCGGTCTCGGTGAATTGATCCGCATTGGCGGCACGCACCACGATCCAATCTGCGAAAAGCGCTCCTGTGCAATAGAATTTTCGACCTTCGAGCACAAAGTCTTCCCCGTCGGGGGTGAGAGTGGTGCCGTCGATGTCGATGGTCTTGTTGCCGCGCTCGCTCTGGGCGTTGGCGAACTGCTTGCCCGACAATGCTTCGGCGTAGAAGAACTGCTTCTGCTCGTTAGACCCCTGGTACCGGAGCGCTTCCAGGAAAGTGAAGTGGCTGTGCGGAATCTGCGCGATGCTGGGATCGCCCTCGGCGAGTAGGCGGAAGACCTCGGCCAACGTCTCGGTGCTTGCGTCGATGCCACCGAACTCCTTCGGCACCGAGAGTCCGAGCAAGCCGGACCGCGCCAGGGTGCGAACCTCGTCGTGGGGAAGGAGGCGCTGCGCATCGCGGACTCCGGCACCTGCCGCGAACTCGTCGGACAGCTGTGACGCCACCGAGAGCGCCTCGTCCTCGCTGGTGATGCGGTGCGCGATCTCCTGAATGTCCACAGCAGTCATGCTGCCACCGTTTCACAGTCGCAGCACCCACCCAACACTTACAACCTGTGTGATCGCTACCCTGGAAACCACTGGGAACTGCATGTTTGCTGGGTTTCATGTCTACTGAACGTATCGCCGACGAGATCAAGTTCGCCTACTGGGTGCCCAATGTCAGTGGTGGTCTGGTCACCTCCGACATCGAGCAGCGGACCAGCTGGGATTACGAGTACAACAAGAAGCTGGCGCAGACCGCCGAGAACAACGGCTTCGAGTACGCCCTGAGCCAGGTACGTTACGAGGCGAGCTACGGGGCCGAATTCCAGCACGAATCCACGAGCTTCAGCCTTGCGCTTCTCCTGGCCACCGAGAAGCTCAAGGTGATCGCCGCGGTGCATCCGGGACTCTGGCAGCCGGCCGTGTTGGCGAAACTGGGCGCTACCGCCGATCACTTGTCGAACGGTCGTTTTGCCGTCAACGTCGTCAGTGGTTGGTTCAAGGACGAGTTCACACATCTAGGCGAGCCGTGGCTCGAGCACGACGAGCGTTATCGGCGTAGCGCCGAGTTCCTTCAGGTTCTTCGGAAGATCTGGACGGAGGACGACGTCGATTTCCGCGGCGACTTCTACCGCATCCACGACTTCACGTTGAAGCCGAAGCCTCTCAACACTCCGGAGCGCCCCAATCCCGAACTGTTCCAAGGTGGTAACTCGGCGGCAGCCCGTGAGAACGCGGGCCGGTATTCGGATTGGTACTTCAGTAACGGCAAGGACTACGACGGCGTCACCGAACAGTTGGTCGACGTTCGCCGTGTTGCTCGTGAGAACGATCGGGAGGTCAAGTTCGGGCTCAACGGATTCATCATCGCCCGCGACACCGAGGCGGAAGCAAAGGACACACTGCGCGAGATCATCGCCAAGGCCAACCGCCCTGCGGTCGAGGGATTCAAGAATGCAGTCCAACAGGCCGGCGCATCGACCGCGTCCAAGGACGGGATGTGGGCGGATTCGACGTTCGAGGACTTGGTTCAGTACAACGACGGTTTCCGCTCACAACTGATCGGCACGCCGGAACAAATCGCGCATCGGATCGTCGAATATCGCCGTCGCGGTGTCGATCTGATTCTCGGCGGATTCCTGCATTTCCAGGAGGAGATCGAATACTTCGGGGCCAAGGTGCTTCCGCTGGTTCGTGAACTCGAAGCAGCCGACAGCGACGAGCAGGTGCTCGTCACCGCCGGCTGATCGCCTGATCTCTCAGGACTTCGCGTGGCGTTTCGCCAGCATCCAACGTGAGATCTTCATGTCCCTGGCTTTTCGCTCGATGGTCAGCAGGTCCAGTGGAGCGTTGAACTTCTGAACGGCCAGTGATTTCACACTGCTGAACTCACGCAGCCCATCGGCTCCGTGGATACGGCCGAATCCGGAATCGCCGACCCCGCCGAACGGCAGGGCGGCGATTCCGGCGAATCCGAGAACCGAATTGACCGTGACGACACCGCATTCGAGCTTTTCGGCAATCGCTCGGCCCTTCGACGAACTCTTGGTGAACACCGAGGCGCCCAAGCCGTACTTCGATGCATTGGCGCGCTCGATCCCCTCGTTCATGTCGGCGACCTTGTTCACCACGACGCTCGGGCCGAACGTCTCCTCGGTGATCGCCGTGGAATCCTCCGGAACATCCGTCAGGATGATCGGATCGATGAACGGACCGTTGAACGAATCAAGTCCGCCGAGTACAGCTTTCGCGCCGCGACTGAGAGCGTCTTCGATCTGGCCCCGGACTATCCCAGTCTGCTTTCCCAGCGTCATCGGCCCGTAGGTCGAGCTGTCGGTGGCGCCGGCGTGGGCGTCTCGTAGCGCGGCGGTGAGCTTGGACAGGAAGGCGTCGTACACGGGCGCTGCGACGTAGATTCGTTCGACGCCGGCACAGGTTTGTCCGCCGTTGCCCACTGCCCCGAATGCCGCGAAGCTCACGGCCGCATCGAGGTTGGCGTCGGAGTCCACCAGCATGGCGTCCTTGCCGCCGCATTCGGCGACCAGGGGGGTGAGGGTGTCCGCGCAGGCGGCCATTACGCGCTTTGCGGTAGCGGTCGAACCGGTGAATGCGATCTTGTCGACACCGGACGAACACAGAAGTGCACCGGTTTTTCCGTCACCGGTAATGGTCTGCAGGACAGGGTGTCCGGGTGCGGCGATGTTCCACAGCCGGGCCAATTCGACGCCGACGCCTGGTGAGAGTTCGCTCGGTTTGAAGACTACGGCGTTGCCGGCGGCCAGTGCGTAGCCGATCGACCCCATCGGTGTGTACAGCGGATAGTTCCAGGGGCCGATCACGCCGACGACGCCCATCGGCCGGTAGCCAACGGATGCAGACTGGTTGGCGCTGATCAGTCCTGCACCGACGCGTCTGCGGCGCAACACTTTCTGTGCGTTGCGTGCCGCCCAGTCGAGATGTTCGACGGCCAGCATGACTTCGAGTAGTGCGTCGTCGCTGGGTTTTCCGGTCTCGGCGGAAATGATCGCCGCCATCGATTCGGCGTGAGTGGCGATCGCGGCCCGGAAATTGCCGAGCACTTTCCGGCGGCCTTGGAATCCGAGTTGATCCCACCACTTCGACGCCGTGCGTGCTGCGGCGACCGCTTTCTCGATCTCTCGCTGGTCTGCAATGGGGTGCTGCGCGACCACGGAATCGTTGCGAGGGTCGAGGCTCGCGAAAGTGTGATCGTCCGATCTCGGATCTGTCGACGTGGACGTGCTCTGGCGGCCGAGCTGTTCTGTCATGTTCTTCAGATCCTCCACATGTCGGTGCATCACATATATGTGATGTGATTTACTGTGCTGGTAGTCACAGTATGCGTCGGACAGAGCTCCGACAAGCCTCCAGCCTCATCTCACTCGGGAGTTTTCGATGTACATGGATTTCACGCAGGAGCAGTCTGATTTCGCCAAGTCGGTAGCGTCGTTCTGCAAGAAGGAAAGTGGTACCCGTGAGCAGCGAGACCTGCTGACCGATCATGGCGCCCATAACCACAACCAGGCGTTCTACGAGAAGATGGCGGAATTGGGATGGCTCGGGCTGACTGTCCCGGAGGAATACGGCGGATCCGCCGGAAGCACGGTCGACCTGTGCATCTTCCTGGAGGAAGCCGCCAAGGGCATGGCGCCGATCGGTGGACTCGGCCCGACCGTCATCACCGGGGCTGCATACGAGAAGTTCGGCAGTCCGGCCCAGAAGGAGGCAGTGCTCGGCGGGATCGTCCGTGGCGCGTCTCAGTCGATCTCGATGTCCGAACCCGAAGCGGGCTCCGACGTGGGAAATCTGAGTTGCCGCGCCGAGAAGGTCGACGGTGGGTGGCTGATCAACGGCCAGAAGACGTGGTGTTCCAACGCGCACTTCGCCGAGAACATCCTTCTGGTGGCTCGCACGTCCCGAGGTGAAGGCAAGCACGAGGGCTTGACCATGTTCCATGTCCCGGCCGACATCTCCGGATTGAAGATCAGTGGAATCGACACCATGGGCGGCAAGGAGGTCAACGATCTCTACTTCACCGACACATTCCTGCCCGACGACGCGGTGGTCGGGGGAGTCGGCAACGGCTGGCGTCAACTCATGGCCGGACTCAACATCGAACGCCTCATCCTCGCGGCGATGATGCTCGGGACCGCGCAGCGCGCTTTCGACGACACCCTCGAATTCGTCACCACGCGTAAGCAGTTCGGCCGTCCGGTCGGATCGTTTCAGGCGCTTCGCCACCGGATCGCGGATCTCGCCACGGAGATCGAATGCGGCCGTCTGCTGGTCTACAGCGTGGCCCGAATGGTCGACGCCAACCCGACCAAGATGTTCCCGCGGGAAGCGTCGATGGCCAAGCTCAAGCTGACCGAGACCGCCAAGAAGGTCGCGCTCGAGGGGATGCAGATGATGGGTGGGTACGGTTACGCGACTGAGTTCGACATGGAGCACCATGTGCGAAAGACTCTTGTGTCCTCCATTTATGGTGGTACCAACGAGATTCAGCGAGACATCATCGGCAAAACGTACGGACTGTGAGGATCGGTTGTGGCAACGTCTGCACGCACTCGGAGAGCGACATCTGAGCTGAGGAGACGTCCACAGTTGTCGGAGGACGTGGCCAACCACGTTCGCAACCTGATCATGTCCGGCTCGGTCCGTCCGGGCGAGTTCGTCAGGCTGGACGAAACCGCGGCCGACCTCGGGGTCAGCGTCACGCCGGTGCGAGAAGCCCTCGTCGCATTACGCGGCGAGGGGATGGTCGAGTTGGTTCCGCATCGCGGCTATCTCGTCTCGCCCCTCAGTCGCCAGGACATCGAAGACATCTTCTGGTTGCAGGGGCAGATCGCGGTCAAGCTGGCGTTGCGGGCGATGGACAGCATCACCGCTGATCAACTCGCGGAACTCACGGAACTCAATGCCGATTTGCGAGCGGCGGTCGACGCTTCGGATGCAGCTGCGATCGAGCAGTGCGAATTCGAGTTCCATCGCCTGATCAATCGCGCTGCGGGTGGTGCGAAGTTGGCATGGTTCCTGTTCGGCGCGATTCGGTACACCCCTGCTCGTCTCTACGCGACGGATCCAGGCTGGGGTGAGCTTGCGGTATCGAGCCACGATGCTTTGATCGCGGCGTTCGAGAAGCACGATCGAGAACAGGTGGACGCGCAGATGAGTCTGCAGTTCTCCGACGGCGCTGCTCGACTTCTCGCTCACCTCGACAACATCGGGATCTGGGACTGAATCAGGAGCTCAAGACGGCGGCAGGGCGGGTGCGAGCAGGATCGCCGCACATTCGGCGACCAGTTCTTCTTCCGTCACGTCGATGTACCCGTCGAGCCATGCACTGAGGGTCTGCGCCAGGCCGCCGACCAGGAACGTGGCCGTCAGGGTCAGATGACCGCTGTCGTTCAATCGGTAGAAGGTCTTCGCGTTGGCGGCCAGGAGACCGATGAATATCGTCGTCGACGCTTGGCGTTTCTCGGCCAGGACAGGGCTCGTCAGGGCGCTGGAGAACAGTAGACGTCCGCGACGGGGATCGTTCGCGATAGTGCGGACGATGTTCGCGATTCCAGCGAGCGCCTTGCCGCGTTCGGTCTCGGCGGCGTCCACTGCAGCCTGGGTCGAAACGGCAATATCCGTGATGACGGTGTCGTAGACGGCTGACATCAGAGCATCACGATCGGTGAAGCTCTCGTAGAAGTACCTCGCCGCGACACCGGCCTGCTTGCACACTCCGCGGACCGTCAGTTCAGGTTCGGCCGACCCCATGAGTTCCAGACCGGCCTCGATCAGTGCCTCCCGTCGTTGGGCTACGCGGAGCGCGCCGTCGACGCCACCGTACGAACGCGGTTGGTCATTCATGAAGACCATCTTTGCATCCCGAGATTGCTTGACATCTTGGCATTTCAGCGTTTCACTCATCTGAGAACATGCGTTCGCAGATATGACTTCGAAGGGGTTCTGCCATGACGGTGAGTAGGGATTCGACGGGCGGGCGCGGGGAAACCGAGGCAGTCGGCGGTATCGAAGCGGTCGACACCAAAGCGATCGACATCGATGCGGAAGTCGAAAAGGCGATGTCCGGTCTCGGGTTGTTGGCAGCCGGCGCCAACGTCATCATGCAGTTGGCGCGCCCGGCGGTGGGGTACGGCGTGTATGAGAGCAAGGTCGAGACGGGTCGGTTGGATCGGCATCCGGTGAAGCGAACCCGGACGACGCTGACGTATCTCGCGGTGGCGAGCCTGGCGACGGACGAAGAAAAGAAGCTGTACCGGCGCGCAGTCAATGGCTCGCACAAGCATGTTCGCTCCGATGAGAACAGTGCGGTCGAGTACAACGCGTTCGATCCGGAACTGCAGTTGTGGGTAGCCGCCTGCCTGTACCGAGGCTTCGAGGACGTCTACAAAATCTTGTACGGGGATCTCGATCCGGTCACCCGGGATGCGTTCTATCAGCGCAGCGCCACGTTCGGTACAACCCTTCAGATGCGACGCGACATGTGGCCGGCGGACCGGGATGCGTTCGAGGTCTACTGGAACGAGAACCTCGACAAGGTGGCGATCGACGAGACGATTCGTGAGCATCTCTACGGGATCGCGTCGGCGACCTTCACGCCGAAGTTGTTGCATCCCGTGGTCGGTCCGCTCAACCGATTTGTCACCACCGGGTTCCTGCCCCAAGCCTTTCGTGACGAAATGCGGCTCCCGTGGTCAGTGCGTCAGCAGCGTAACTTCGACCGATCCATGCGCGTCGCCGCGCTGGTCAATCGGTTCAGTCCGAAGATTCTGCGGATGTTTCCCTACAACTTCTATCTCTGGGATCTGCGTCGGCGCATCGCCAAGGGAATCCCGTTGGTCTGAGCCGACTCTGGCACTTGAAGTGATTGACACCACAGGTGAATCGGACACATACTCAACGTAGTTGAAGTTGACGTCAAGTTTCATCATTCCTGTGGAGGCTGTCAGTGGCGAACATCGAAGGCGTATGTGACCAGCGATTCTCCGGCTTGAAGGAGGCGCTGGCACGCAATCTCGATTCCGGCGAGGACGTCGGGGCAGCGATCGCATTGACGATCGACGGCGAATCCGTCGTCGACATGTGGGGCGGTTGGGTCGACCTCGAGCACACTGCTCCTTGGTCTCGCGACACCGTCACCAATGTCTGGTCCTGCAGCAAGACCGTGACCGCACTGGCCGCGCTCATGCTCGTCGACCGCGGGTTGCTTGATCTCGACGCCCCGGTCGCGCAGTACTGGCCGGAATTCGCAGCAGCGGGCAAGGACCGAATTCAGGTCCGGCAACTGTTGTCGCACACCTCGGGTGTGTCGGGGTGGGACCAACCGTTCACCCTCGAGAACATCTGCGACGACGAATATGCCACCGCCCGGTTGGCGACACAGGCTCCGTGGTGGGAACCGGGTACGGCATCCGGATACCACGCCCTCAACTACGGCCACCTGATCGGCGAGGTCGTCAGGCGCATCGACGGACGAACCCTCGGCCGCTTCATCGACGAGGAAATCGCCGGCCCACTCGATGCTGATTTCCGCCTGGGCTTGCCGAAGTCGGAATACGGGCGAGTCTCGAATGTGATTGCGCCACCGCCGTTGCCGATCGACATCGCGGCACTCGGGATGGACAACATCATGGTGAAGACATTCACCGCGCCGCCCGCTGACGCTACAGGTTCGTGGACCGACGGGTGGCGCGCCGCCGAGATCGGTGCGGCCAACGGTCATTCGAATGCGAGGGCACTCGCAAGGATCCAATCGGTGATCGCGTGCGGTGGCAAGGTCGGTGACGTTCGCTTGCTGTCGGAGGAAACGATCGACAAGATCTTCGAGGAGCAGTCGTACGGGGTCGACCTCGTCCTCGGCGTGCCGGTCCGCTTCGGCGTCGGATTCGGATTGCCGACGCCCGAGTCCGTCCCGTTCATTCCGGAGGGGCGAATCTGCTTCTGGGGAGGTTGGGGTGGCTCGCAGATCATCATCGACACCGAGAAGCGCATGACGTTCTCGTACGTGATGAACAAGATGGGGCCGGGTCTGCTCGGTTCCGAGAGATCGGCGCAGTACGTATCGGCGGCCTACGACGCTTTGAGTTGATCGACCGATTCAAATCCGGCAGAACGGTTTTTGTCTGTCGCCGCTGACTATGCTGCCGGATATGCCAGTGTGCTCCGGGGGGAAATCAGCGAGTCCGTTTCGTCGAAGTACGCCCAAAAGTTGCGGAGCTGCATCGGCTGATCGGCGATGAACGGTTTGGTCGACGTCGTCATGCGCTGGTGGCAGTTGCCGGACCAGTTCCACAGTTTCAGCAGGTACCTCCAGGACCGCGGGTTCTTGACTTCCTGCCGGGCGCTGGTCGGCGGAACAGCATTCTGGATGGGGCTGGTGTTGCTGTCGGCGCGATTCAGTGACGTCGGTCCGCAAGGTACGTTCTGGCGAGCGGTCAATCTGGCGGTCATCGCGCTGTGCCTCGGCGCGGCCCTGATCTGGTGGCTGTTTCCGCCTACGCCGCTGTGGTCGTACACCTTTGTCGTGGGTTCCGACGTCGCGATTGCGGCGGCGGCCGCAACCGACTCGGAACCGCTGGGACGACTCATCGCGTGCGTCGTTTTCGCGTCGATCGGCGGCTACATCGCGTTCTTCCACAATCCGAAACTCCAAGTCGGTCACTTGGTCTTCGCCTCGACCGTCACGGTGCTTTCGGGGTGGACTTTGTTGTTCGGGCCAGCAGCGGACGTCGGCTTGGGACTGGCGAAGATCTCGGTTGTGCTGGCTACGATCATCGTGATTCCTGTTGTGTCACAGATTGTTCTGGCGGTCCTGGGTTCGGATGCCACTACCTCCGACATCGACCCGTTGACCGGACTGCTCAACCGTCGCGGATTGGCGCGTCGGGTGAATGACTTGATGGGCGCTCCGGTCACCGAAGCGGATGCACTGCTCGTAGTGGTGATCGACCTCGATCGCTTCAAGACGATCAACGACGTTCACGGCCATGACGTAGGAGACAGCACGATCATGCGAACTGCACTGCGCATCCGTTTGTGGACAACCCAGTCCGCCTTGACTGCTCGTATGGGCGGTGACGAGTTCGTCGTGGTCGAACGGGTACCGGTCAGCGTGATCTCCAGGCTGGAAGGACAGATCCGCTCCGCGATGGACGGAGCGAACGATGACCCTCCGACGAGCGCGAGCATCGGAATGGCGATCCGCACCGCGCCCCGGAATCCGGGTGAGTCCGTCGACGCTGCTTTTGCCGAACTCTTCCGCGTCGCGGACTCGGTGATGTACGAAGCGAAGCGCGAAGGTGGCAACCAGGTGCGGGCGAGCTTGGTCTGATGTGAGAGCTCAGTCGGCGAAGCTCAGACCACGTTCGGCGAGTGCTTCGCGCAGAATCCTCAAGGCCTTCGGTCCCATCCCGTGCAAAGCGCCGAGTTCCTTCTCGGACACGGACGTCAGCTGCGCGAGATGGGTGTAACCCGCTGCGATCAGCGCGCGCTGTGCGGGAGCTCCCGTCTTCGGGAAGTCGGTTTCCACTGTGCCCGGATCCGGTTCTGTCACTGGCCAACTCCTCCGTGTGGGTTTCTCACAGTTTAGCGAGCGTCGTGAACGATTTCGGGGCTGCCGATTTTGTCGGTCGTTCGCGGAAGTGCGCGAGCTGCCACGGCAATGCCGATGATCGAGACAGCGGCGAAGGTGAAGAGAAGCAATTGCGCAGAACGAAGCGTCGACGGTTCGCCGATGTTGACCAGCACTCCGGCCAGGGCTGCACCGAAAGCATTGGCGATCAGCTGAACGGTGTTGATGGCAGCGGAGGCACGCGCACCTTCTCCGGGATCGGTGACCGAGGTCATCGCCCCGACTGCAAGATGAGGCCAGGCGATGCCGATTCCGACGCCGGCGAACAGCAGTCCGATCACCCACGCGACCATCGCACCGGCGCCGGCGTGTTCGGTGAGAAATGCTGCCATGATGCCCAACCCGATCGCGACGAGGATCGGACCGCTGACAACGATTCGTCGCACGATACGAGGGGTCGTGGCCGAGGCGCTCGGGATTTCGCCGAGAGTCCAGCCGAGAGCGAGTGCGGCCCCGAGGAATCCGGCCGCGAGAGGCGCCAGGCCGGCAAGTCGTTGCCCGAAGAGTGGAATGAACGTCTCGACGGTCGACGCGACGGCGAGGACGACGATGGTCAGGTACACCCATTTGAGAGATGACGCGTTGAACGTCGACGGCGGTAGTACGCCGTGGCGCGAGCGACGGTCAGCGGCGACAAAAGCGATCAGTAGCAGCACAGCGGCGAGAACCATTGCGGCGGTCACGGCGAGGTTGGACAGAATTCCGGCAACGCTGACCAGCAAAGCCGCCGCAGTCAGCAATGCCAGCGAGAGGACCGGCACCGGGCTACTGGTGGTGCTGCCCGGTTCATGTGCCGGTAGCGCGCTGGGGACGAGAGCGGCGACTGCGATCGTCGCGATGACCAGGACGCCGAAAGCCCATCGCCAGGCTCCGAACTGAGCAAAGACACCGCCGATTGCAGGGCCGGCGAAGGTGCCGACTCCCCACATCGCCGAAACCAGCGCGGCCCCGCGAGTCCACAGATGTCTGGGGAGCGCGGCATTGATGACGGCGTAACCGAGACCGGCCAGCAGGCCACCGCCCGAACCCTGGATCGTGCGGCCGACCAACAGCAATTCCATCGTCGGGCTGACCGCACAGACAACGGTGCCGAGCGCGAAGATCGCGAGGCCGATCAGGTAGGCCCCGCGCGGTCCCCTGGCGGCGAGGACGTTGGTGACCAACATCGAAGAGATGACGGAAGCAATGAGGAAGACCGTCGCGGTCCAGGCGTAGTACTGCTGACCGCCGATGTCGTCGATGGCAGTCGGAAGCAGGCTGGTCGTCAGGTAGACGTTGGTCGCGTACAGCGCAACGCCGCCTGCGAGGACGGTAGCGGTGCCGAGGTATCGACCGCTCAGGAGTTGCCGCCAGGTTCCGGCGGGGGCATCGGTGGGGGAGTGCATGTTGTCGAAGGTAGAATCTCGAGTGCGCTTCAGGTCAATGTCGCGCAGCCATTGGGAGGCAGAATGATCCGTAAGAGTGACGAACTTCTCTCGATCGGCGAGGTATCGGAGCGCACTGGCGTCGCCGTGTCGGCTGTGCGCTACTACGAAACACTCGGTCTGGTTCCTGCGGAGCGGACGGCAGGAAATATGAGGAAGTTCCCGCGGCATTCGATCCGGCGGGTGTCGCTGATCCAGTTGGCAGTCAGATTCGGGATACCCCTGGCCGAAGTTGCCGAAGTATTCGGATCGTTGCCGCAGGGGCGAACTCCGACGAAGAAAGACTGGCGCAAGATTTCCACGGAGTGGAATCAGCGCCTCGAGGATCGCAAGCAGGCCATCAACCGGATGCAGGACGAACTGACGGGCTGTATCGGCTGCGGGTGTCTGTCACTGAAAACATGCAACCTGCTCAACCCTGGAGACGAACTGGGACGGGAGGGACCCGGCGCCAGACGTCTCTGAAACTACTGTCGGTCACACTCTTTCGCGTGGCCGCGACTGAGCATTCCACCGACCACCACGACGCTCGATCTCGATGGGATGCGAGAAGCACTCGCTGATGTTCTGGGTGGTGATCACATCCTCGGCGAGGCCGCTGGCGGTCACGACGCCGTCCTTGATCAGAAGAGCATGTGTGGTGGTGCTGGGGATCTCCTCGATGTGGTGCGTCACGAGGATGCTGGCAAGTGACGGGTTCTGATTGCGGAGGTCGTCCAGTGCCGACAAGAGTTGTTCGCGTGCAGCAAGATCGAGCCCGGTCGCCGGTTCGTCGAGCAGAAGCAGGCGCGGTTCGACCATGAGTGCGCGGGCGATCAGGGTTCGTCCCCGTTCGCCTTGGGACAAGTTGGGCCACAGCGCGTCTGAACGCGGACTCATTCCGAGTAGATCGATCAGTGCGTCGGCATGAGCCTCTTGCTCCGGCGTCGGTGACCAGCGCGGCATCACCTCGGTGGTGTTGGTGAGGCCGGTAATCACGACGTTGCGGACGGTGATCGGAATTCCGATCGTGTGACGAGGGTTCACGTGCCCGATGTCCATCCGCAGTTCCCTCATGTCGACGCGGCCCAACTTGTGGCCGAGGACGTAAACGGAACCGCGAGTCGGGTGGGCGGTTGCTCCGAGCAGGCTCAGAAGCGTGCTCTTGCCCGCGCCGTTCGCGCCGAGGAGGACCCAGTGTTGTCCGGGTTCGATCGAAATGTTGATGTCTTTCAACAAGTATCGGCCGTCGCGGACGAGATCCACGTGTTCGGTCGACAGAACTGTGCCGGTGGGGTGTTGCACGAGAACTAACCTCTCTTAGGCGTCGAGCACACGCAGTCGTCGTAGGACGGTGTCGATGTTTGCTCGAGTTGCCGCTACCGCGGCTTCTGGGTCGGCGTCTTGAAGGGCCTCGACCAACTGATCATGGGCATGTGAGGTGTCGGGGACGCCGGCCTCGTGGGCCATCATCTCGACGAGGGATTCACGAAGGAGTGGACGCACCGACGTGAAAAGCGAGAGCAGAACTGCGTTTCCGGACAGCCGAACGACTTCGGTGTGGAAGTCGAGGTCGACGTCGACGAACTTCTCGACATCACCCTCGAAATGACTGTGTCGCATGGTCAGCCGACGCCGCAGGCCGTCGAGGTCCTCGGGTTGTACCCGCTCCGCGGCCAGTCTGGCGGCCTCGATCTCGAGTGCGCGACGGACTTCGAAGACCTCGAGGATCCTCGAGCGTCGAAGAAGTTTGGTGAATTCGTCGACGTGCTCGAGTTCGGACGCGGCAGCCACGAAGGTTCCGACGCCGTGTCGGACTTCGAGTAGTCCGTCGCGAGCGAGGAGGCGGATTGCCTCGCGAATCGAGGAACGCCCGACGCCGAGTTCGACGGCGAGGGCCGCCTCGCTCGGTATGCGCTCGGACGGCGCCCACGTTCCATGCATGATTCGCCCGCGCAGCAACTGTTCGAGTTGCGGTACCAGCGGACCACTGCGAAGTGTGAATCCTGTGTGGTCGTCGGACACGGCTTGCCTCTCGGGTGGGTACCGAAAGAGTAACAACTCATCAGACGTCTGAGGACTCGGGTGGCCGGTGTGTCGCCGTAGTGTTCACGCGGTCGAAGCGTGTCAGTTGCGGGTGACGCCGAGGAGCAGTGCGATCAGGTCGAGGGCCGTCTCGATCTCGGCCTTTTCTCGGCCGAGCAGGGGGGCGTAGAGGTGTACGTCGCAGATGCGAACGAGGGCTTCGCCCAGCACTTGCGGCGAGAGCGTGATCGTCAGTTGGCCGGCGTCGACCTGGGACTGCAAGATTTCGGCGGTGATGGAGGCGGAGATCGATTCGATGGAGCCGGGCATCATCGCGAGTTTGATGAACACCATCGGTTCGCGTTTGGTCAGCGCGCGCAGTTCTGTCGACGATTCCACCGATCGCATAACGCGGCCGAAGACGTCGAGAATGTACTCCGGACCTTGCCCCGACGCCTGTGACATCGCCTTTCGGTATGTCCGTTCGGTGGCCTCGGCCAGCACTGTTCCGAGCAGTTCGTCGCGGTTGCCGACCCAGCGGTACAGCGTCGCGCGGCCTACGCCGAGACGTTCGGCGAGCAGTGACATGTCGAGTGGTTCCTCCGCGAGGTACATGCTCGCGGCGGTGTCGATCGCGCGTCGGCGTTCGAGGTCGGTAGGCATCGGGACATTCTCTCCGGTTGTCCGGTACTGCACAATTTCGGCCGTTGAAAAATGGTGAGCCTCGGGGGATCGAGCCTATTGACGAACCTGGCCACGTGAGACACACTAGCTCATTGTCTCATGTTAGTGATGGCGATCACAGTCAGGGGTTCGATCGATGAGTTCAGTACAAACCGTTCGTGGGCCGGTGGATACAGCCGATCTGGGAAAGGTGTTGATGCACGAGCATGTCTTCGTTCTGGGTGAGGAGTTGCGCCAGAACTACCCCGACTACCCCGAACCCTGGGACGAGGAAGTACGGGTAGCGGACGCGGTGGCAAAGCTGACCGAGGTGAAGTCCCGCGGAATCAGCACGATCGTCGATCCCACGGTGATCGGCCTCGGCCGGTACATTCCGCGCATCGTCCGGATCAACGAGCAGGTCGATCTCAACATCATCGTTGCTACCGGCATCTACACCTACAACGACATTCCCTTCCAATTCCATTACACCGGACCGGGATTGCTGTTCGACGGCCCCGAGCCGATGGTCGAACTGTTCGTCAAGGACATCAGGGAAGGAATCGCCGGAACCGGTGTCCGAGCCTCCTTCCTGAAGTGCGCCATCGAGGAGCCGGGCCTTACCCCCGGCGTCGAGCGGGTCATGCGCGCGGTCGGACAGTCGCAGGTGGAAACGGGAGTGCCGATCACCGTGCACACCAACCCGCACACTGAATCCGGGCTGGTCGCGCAGAAGGTTCTGGCCGAAGAGGGTGCGGATCTGACCAAGGTGGTCATCGGTCACTCCGGCGACACCACCGATCTCGATTACCTGTGTGCGCTGGCCGATGCCGGTTCGCTACTGGGGATGGACCGTTTCGGTCTCGAACCGTTCCTGTCGTTCGAGGATCGTGTCAACACCGTGGTGGAGATGGCCCGTCGCGGTTACGCGGAGAAGATGGTTCTGGCACATGACGCGTCGTGTTTCATCGACTACTTCCCCAGCGCGGCAAGAGAAGTGGCACTTCCGAACTGGAACTACACCCATATCAGTGATGATGTCATTCCGGCGCTGCTCGAACGTGGTGTCACCGAAGACCAGGTCAAGGCGATGCTGGTGGACAACCCACGTCGGTACTTCGAGAGCTGAGATATGACCAACGTGTACGAGAGCAAGCCCTGGCTCGCCAATTACGACGCCGACACTCCGCCGAACGTGGACATCGAGCATGCCAACGCCCTCGCGATGTTCCGTGCTTCGCTGGAGCGCGATCGCACCGCCCCGATCATCAGGTACTTCGACAGGACCGTCAGCTTTGCCGAACTCGACGAGATGTCGGACGCGCTTGCGGTAGCCCTCGCCGTGGACGGAATCGGGTTCGGCGACAGAGTTTCCTTTGTCCTGCAGAATGTTCCGCAGTTCGTGATCGCGACAGTCGCGGTCTGGAAGCTCGGTGCCGTCGTCGTTCCGGTCAATCCGATGTACCGCGACCGTGAGCTGTCCACCGTACTGGCCGACAGCGGAGCGGCGGCAGTCATCTGTCTCGAGTCCTCGGCCGAGACCGTGGCGACTGCGTCCGAGGGCACCGCAGTGAGACGGGTGATCACCACGTCGGAACTGGATTTTCAGTCGCGCGACGATGAACGGATCTTCGGTTCGGCGTCCAGGATTCGGCACGATGGATTTCCGGATCTACTGGAATTGATCGAGGCTCATCGAGGGCAGAAGCCCGAGAAGGTCGATCTGTCCCCGGAAGACCTTGCCTACCTTCCCTATACGTCAGGGACAACCGGCCCGCCGAAGGGGTCGATGAACACGCACTCAAATGTCGTGTTCGCAGCGCAGATCTATCGGGACTGGCTGGGGTTGCGCCCCGGCGGCGCGATGTTCGCGGTGGCGCCACTGTTCCATATCACCGGGTTGATCGGGCACGTCGCGGCTCCACTCCTAGCCGGCGCGCCCACGATTCTGACCTGCCGATTCCATCCCATCGTTGCAGCGGAGTCAATTTCGGAGCATCGGGCTACCGCGATCATCGGAGCGATCACGGTATTCATCGCGTGGACGGACAGCGCCGCAGTCTCGAAGGAATCTTTGAGCTCTCTCGAGTCGGTGTATTCAGGTGGCGCGCCGATCCCGCACGCGGCGTTGGAAGCGTTCCGGGCGAAGTTCGGTCACTACATTCACAACGGCTACGGGCTGACCGAGACGAACAGCCCGGCAATCGTGGTGCCGAATTCGCTTGAAGCGCCGGTAGATCCGGCGTCGGGGGCCGTTGCTGTCGGCGTACCGGTATCGAATACGTACGCCGAGGTGGTGGACGAGAACGACAAGCCGGTACAGGTCGGGGAGTACGGCGAGATCGTGGTCTCCGGTCCCCAGGTTGCACTCGGATACTGGAACAAGCCGGACGAGACCGCACATGCCATGCCGGACGGGCGTTTTCACACCGGCGACATCGGATTCATGGACGGCGACGGTTGGTTTTACATCGTCGACCGGATGAAGGATCAGATAAATGCGTCGGGCTTCAAAGTGTGGCCACGCGAAGTGGAAGATGTTCTCTACGAACACCCCGCCGTACGAGAGGCTGCTGTCGTCGGTGTCATGGATCCGTATCGCGGCGAAACCGTGAAGGCCTTCGTGTCCTTCAAGGACGGTGCCGAGGCGACCACCGAGGATCTGGTCGAGTTCTGCAAGGAAAGGCTTGCAGCATACAAGTATCCACGCATCGTCGAGGTCATGAATGACCTCCCGAAAACAGTGAGCGGCAAGATTCTTCGTCGTGAACTGCGGGTACCGAACTAGATCTGCCTGACAAACGAATTGCCGGCCGCCGACAAGGTGAGCCGGCCATTCGTCGTGGTGGCTGACGAGCATCGGTAGGGGATTTAGTCCCCTATGCGGCAATGCATTTCAGTGATTGACATCACTCTTTTTGTATCGCAGACTGATCGCAACGCCACAGAGTTGAAGTTGGTGTCAGTTTCTACTTCTGGCCCGGTTCCGCTTCTCAACTCCCGGCGCGACGAGCGTCCGACCCATCGAGGAGTAACCCATGACGAGATCGGCAGTGGATTCGAGCACGCAGGCAGGGGGCCTGTCCGATCAGGAACGGAAGAAGAAGAAGGCGCACCGCAAACTTCTAGGCGCGGGACTGCTCGGCAGTTCCATCGAGTGGTACGACTTCTTCTTGTACGGAACGGCTGCGGCACTGGTCTTTCCGCATGTGTTCTTCCCCGATTCATCCGCACTGATGGGCACATTGCTCTCGTTCAGTACGTTCTGGGCCGGCTTCGTTGCCCGCCCCATCGGCGGTTTGGTCGCCGGACACTTCGGCGACAAGTATGGGCGTAAGCCCGCTGTCGTCACCTGCCTGTTGCTGATGGCTGTCGCGACGTTCCTGATCGGCGCGATCCCGAGTGCTTCGGCAATCGGCGTCGTCGCTCCGATTCTTCTGGTGACACTGCGATTCATCCAAGGTCTCGCCTGCGGTGGCCAGTGGGGCGGAATCGTCCTTCTCCTCACCGAATCCGCGAGTCCCAAGAAGCGCGGATTCTCAGGCACTTTCGGTCAGATGGGTGTCTCGTTCGGTGTAGTGCTGGGCAACCTGGTCTTCCTCGTCGCGACCGCGACCATTTCCAATGATGCATTCCTGAGCTGGGGTTGGCGAGTTCCGTTCTTCGCCAGCGCGCTGCTCTTCCCTGTGGTTCTGTACATCCAGACGAAGGTCGAGGACACGCCGGAATTCCTCGAGTTGCAGGAAGACGCCAAGAAGAACCAAAAGGACGTCGTCGTTCAGGCTCCGCTGGCGCAGGCGCTCAAGGATCACTGGCGCAAGATTCTGCTCGGTTGCGGACTTCTGGCCGCCACCAATGCACTGTTCTACATCAGCATCGCCGGCGTGCTCAGCTACGGCACAACCGAACTGGGGTTGAAGCGGAACTCACTGCTCATCATCTCGCTCCTGAGCGCGTTGCTGACAGTCGGCGTGGTGCTGTGGTCCGGGAAGATGTCCGACAAGATCGGTCGTCGTCCGATGATCCTGATCGGCGCCGCGGCGATCGTGGTCTGGGCATTCCCGTACTTCTGGTTGATCAACACCAAGTCCCTGCCGCTGTTCTTCATCGCGGTGACGGTTGGCAGCGTGTTCCAGTCGATGACCTACGGGCCGATCGCGGCGTACATGGGTGAGCTGTTCGCACCCAACGTGCGCTACTCGGCAGCATCGTTGGCCTACCAGTTGGCTGCGATCACGGTCAGCGGTGGCACTCCGTTCATCATGACAGCACTTATCGCGAAGACCGGAACCACGACATGGGTTGCCGTGTTCGTGGCACTCATGGGCTTGGTGACCTTCTTCAGTGCCTGGGTGCTGAAAGAGACCAACCCGAAGGAAGTTCGGGACGATCCGAACGCAATTCCGGGCGCGCACCTGTACGCCAAGTAACTCTTTCGGTTTCGAGCAGACGCCCGCTATCGGTCACCGGTAGCGGGCGTCTGACGTATAACTGGAGCATGGCTGCAGCACGCACAGGCTCCGAAGATGCTTCGTCGACAGTGTCACGGGAACTCCCCTCCACTCAGCGTGGTTTGCGTACGCGGCGAGCGTTGATCGATGCGGCCCGCACCGTTTTCGAACGGTCCGGCTATCTGGACTCGCGGCTGATCGACATCACTGTGGAGGCGCAGTGCTCGGCCGGTACCTTCTACACCTACTTCGCGAGCAAAGAAGAGATCTTCGCGGCAGTGATGGAGTTGGCACGCGAAGACATGATGCATCCGGGTATGCCGCACACTCCGAAAGGCGCGGATCCTGCTGAGGTCATCGCGGCGAGTAACCGCGCGTACCTCGAGGCGTACCGACGGAACGCGAAGCTGATGGGACTGCTCGAGCAGGTAGCAAGCATCGATCCGGAGTTCCGGGTTCTCCGCCTCGAGCGTGCTGACGCGTTTGTTCGACGCAACGCGCGCAGTATCGAGAAGCTGCAGAAGGCCGGACTGGCGGACGCGAATCTGGATCCGCTACTGACGTCTCGGGCACTCTCCGGGATGATCAGTCGACTTGCGTTCGGGTACTTCGTATCCCGCGGCGGCGAGGACGGCGCCGCCGGAGTGACCTTCGACGGTCTGCTCGATACCGTCAACCGGTTGTGGATCAACACTTTGCAATTCTCGCTACGCCGAAATTGATGTTGACGCCGGGTTCATGTTTGGTGTCTGATGGAGCAATGACACCCACGCGTACGGCAGTGCTCGTCGATTTCGGTGGAGTTCTCACCTCCAGTGTGCTGCGAGCCTTCGAAGATTTCGGAGCCTCGCTTGGGGGCGACCCACGACTTCCGTTGACCCTGCTCTCCCGCGACGACGTCTCGAAGCGACTGCTCTCCGATCACGAATCCGGAAAGATCGACCAGGAGGCCTTCGAAGCAGGATTCGGGGAACGGCTACGAGCGTACGGCGCCGTCGTGGACAGCGAAGGATTGGTCGACCGTATGCAGGCCGGGCTTGTCCGAGACGAAGAGATGGTGCGACTGATTGCGGACGTCCGAGCGGCGGGTCACCCTGTTGCGCTCGTGTCCAATGCTTTCGGGCGTGATTGCTACGCGGGTTTTGTGCTCGAGGACCTCGCCGACGAAGTGGTGATCTCCTCGGAAGTCGGGATTCGTAAGCCCTCTCGTCAGATCTACACCATCGCGTGCGAGCGGCTGGGTGTTGCGCCCGAAGGCGCCGTGATGATCGACGACCTGCAACAGAACCTCGACGGCGCGGCACGATTGGGGATCGCCGGCATTCTCCACACCGATGCGGAAAGCACTCGCAGTCAGTTGGAATCGACGTTCGGACTACTGCCCATGCAGTGAAACTGTAGGTTCTCGGTAACACTCGAATACTGCTGGAACACTTTTGGAGGAATGAATGATTGCTGTCATCGCGGATATCACCGTCAAAGACGGAAGCGGCGAACAGTTCGAAGCCGTAGTCGCCGAACTTGCCGAGAAGGTGCGCACGGAAGAGCCCGGAACGGTTCTGTATCAACTGATCCGCTCGAAGACGGATACGAATTCGTACAAGTTCATGGAGCTGTATCAAGACAGTGCTGCGATCAAGGCCCATGGATCGTCCGAGCATTTCCAGGCCGCGGGAAAGGCGATGGCGCCCTTCCTCGCAGGCGCCCCGCAGATCGAGTACTTCGACGCACTCTGAGCGTATGGACAGGGCACTCTGAGCGCATGGACAGGTGAACCCCGGCGAAATCTCGCCGGGGTTCACCTGTGTTTTCAGTTCTGCTTCTGGGCGAGGAGTTCGGTGCGGTCGATCGATCGCTTGAGGATCTTTCCCGTCGAACCCTTCGGGAGCGCGTCGATGAACTGGACCACCCGCGGAATCTTATAGGCGGACAGACGTTCCCGAGCCCACGAGGTGACGTCATCTGCTTCGAGGTCGGAGCCTGGGCGAACGGCCACCACCGCCGCAACCTCCTCGCCGTAGTAGTCGTCGGGTATACCGATCACCGCGGCCTCGATGATGTCGGGGTGCTGGTAGAGCACCTCTTCGACCTCGCCTGGATAGACGTTGTATCCACCGCGGATGATGAGGTCCTTGACGCGGTCGACGATGCGAAGGTCACCGTCGGCGTCGGTCTCGCCGAGGTCTCCGGTGCGGAACCATCCGTCGTCGGACAGGACGGCGGCCGTGTCGGCCGGGCGCTTCCAGTAGCCCTTCATGACCGTCGGTCCTTTGATGAATACCTCGCCCACTGTGCCTGCCTGGCAGACATTTCCGTCGTGATCACGGACCTCGACCTCGGTGCGCGGTACGGCGCGGCCGGTGTATCCGATCTTTGCGACGCGGTCGATGCTGTTGAAAGTTCCGAATGCGCTCGTCTCGGTCAGGCCGTAGCCCTCGAGGATTGTGCAGTTGAACCGTGCTTCGAAGGCGCGAGCGACTTCACCGGGAAGTGATGCGCCACCGGAGATTGCGATCCGCAGTTGTTCGAAGTCGGAGCTGTCCACGTCGGCTGCGGCGTGCAGCATGGCATTCCACATGGTGGGGACGCCCGCCATGATGGTGAGCTTGTCCCGGCGCACCAGATCGAGCATGGCGGCCGGGTCGAACCGGGCGAGCAGGGATAGTGATCCGCCGCCGGTGAAGGTTGCCATCATGACCGAACCCTGGCCGAAGATGTGAAAGAGCGGCAGTCCGGTACCGGTGCGGTCCGAGGGATTTCCGCGGCTGCTCTCGGCGCCGATCTCACCGGCAGACAACAGATTCCCGACCGTCAGCTGAGCGCCCTTCGGACGTCCGGTGGTACCGGAGGTGTAGAGAATCGCCGTGGTGTCCGCTGTGTCGCGGTCGACCACCGTTGCCGGTGGATGGTCGGCCTTCGCCGATTCTTCGGTGAGCGTCCACACCGGGACGCCGCGCGCACTCCCTGCATCCTGAACTGCGGGACCGAGCTGGTGCCAGGCGATCGCCAGCGAAATCTCGGCGTCGTCCAGTACGTACTCGACTTCGGGTTGCGCCGACATCGTGTTGATGGGCACCACGACACAACCTGCAGCCTGAATCCCCATGTACGCCACGATGAATTCAGGCACCGACGGCGCCGCGAGCAGAACCCGGTCGCCGATGCTCAACCCTTCGTCGCGAATGCGGCCGGCAAACGCCAGAGACGCGTCGTGGAGCTGTCGGTATGTCCAATGATTATCCGTGCCGCGAATTGCAATATTTTCCGGAGTGGCTTCCGCGTGACGGGTCACCGGGTCGAGAACGCTAACCATGGTTCTGCCTTTCGGGAGGAATCGACCGATTGTGTGTCCTGGGTCTCACCAGAGCGTACACTTGAATCCGGCGTCAACATCGAGTCTGGTGGGATTGTCCCGAAAATGATGTTGATCGGAAGGATGAGGAGCGCACCGTGCTCGACGACGAATCGCGAATTGCCGCCTTACCGGTGGCTCCGCCCGCGCTGCTCCGGGATCGACCGACTACCGAGCGGGGGACACGCACGCGTGCGGCATTGGTTGCTGCTGCCCGTAAGGTTTTCGAGCGCAGCGGCTATCTCGATGCACGTTTGATCGACATCGCCAAAGAGGCCGGTTGCGCGACGGGATCGTTCTACACGTACTTCGCGAACAAGGAAGAGGTGTTCGCCGCCGTCCTCGAGGTCGCGCGAGACGACATGATGCACCCGGGCATGGGACGCGTTGCGGGCGCGGACGATCCGTACGCCGTGCTCGAGGCAAGTAATCGAGCGTATCTGGCCGCGTATCAACGCAATGCGAAGTTGATGGGACTCATGGAGCAGGTTGCTCACATCGACCCGGAGTTCCGGAAGTTCCGCAGCGAGCGCGCCAATGCGTTCATACGCCGTAATGCCCGCGGGATTGCAGATCTGCAGTCCCGCGGCATCGCGGACACGACGCTGGATCCGATGACGGCGTCGATTGCTCTGTCCGGCATGGTGAGTCGACTCGCCTACAGTCTGTTCACCCTTCGTGAGGGTGAGGTGGACGGGCGTTCACCGGAGTTCGATCAGATTGTCGCCACTGTGACCGATCTGTGGGCGAACGCTCTGAAGTTCCCCGACCGTCTCTGACGAGGTGGGCCGCCCCGGCTGCATCGATGTTCGAGCGGCCGGGCGTCCCAGTCTCGGTTCAGCTCTTTTCGGTTCAGCTCTTTTCGACGACGCGAGCGACGGATTCGGCGACCACGACGGGCTTGTCGGAACCCTCGCGCTCGACCACCTGGCTCATCTTCACTTGGATTCCGCCGGGCAACTGCTCCGCGGACACGACGGTTGCGCGCATGCGGACCCGGGATCCCACGGGAACGGGAGCGGGGAAGCGAACCTTGTCGTAGCCGTAATTGAGGCTGTGGGCGAAGCCGTCGAAGTGGATGAGTTGATAGGAGAACTGGGGTCCCAGTGAGAGGCTGAAGAGTCCGTGCGCGATCGTGCTGCCGAGCGGGCTCGATGCGGCTCGTTCCGGGTCGACATGAATCCACTGATGATCGTTTGTGGCTTCGGCGAACGCGTTGATGCGCTCCTGGGTGATGTCGTACCACTCCGTCGGGCCAAGTTCCTGGCCGATGAGCTTCTCGAGCTCGGCGAAGGTGGACGGGCGGACGGGCAATTGGTTTTCAGTCATCGTTATCCCTTTACTCGCAGTTCAGGAGGTCGGAACGGGCCGTTCGGGTGACCGTCGCGATTCGACGGTTGAAACTGACGCCGGATTCAACTATACATGAGGGGAGACGTGGATCACTGTCAGCGCGTAGGTATGACGCAAGCGAGAGGAATCGCTCATGAAGGTTGCCCAGAAGGTAGCAATTGTCACCGGTGGCGGCGGGGGAATCGGCGGTGCACTGGCCGAGCGACTGGCTGCCGAGGGTGCTCGCGTCGTAGTGGCTGACCTGGACGGGGCAGCAGCTTCGGCAGTAGCAGAGGCGATCAACGCGGAGCGTCCCGGAGCGGCCGTGTCTGCCGGTGGCGACGTCTCCGACGAGACGGTCATTGCGGGCCTGATCGCGCAGGCGGAAAAGGAATTCGGCCCGGTCGACCTCTACTTCGCCAATGCCGGCGTTACCGGTGGCATGGGCCTCGACATCAGTGAAGACGTCTGGGACACGACGATCGACGTCAACGTTCGCGCCCACATTCGCGCTGCCAGGCTCCTCGTCCCAGGCTGGACGGAGCGCGGGGAGGGCTACTTCATCAGCACGGCCTCTGCGGCCGGCTTGCTCAGTCAGGTCGGGTCCGCCGCGTACTCGGTGACCAAACATGCCGCGGTCGCGTTTGCCGAGTGGCTCTCGATCACCTACGGAGATCAGGGTGTTCGCGTCAGTTGCTTGTGCCCGATGGGCGTCAACACCAAGCTTCTCTATGAAGGTGAGAACTCCGGCGATCCGGTCGGCAAGGCCGCAACCGGAGCCGTGCTTGCGGCAGGCAATGTTCTCGAGCCTGCCGAATGCGCCGAAATCGTTCTTGCGGCAGTGGATGCCGAAGAATTTCTCATCCTTCCGCACAAGAACGTTCTGGACATGTACCGGCAGAAGGGCGCCGACTACGACCGTTGGCTGCGCGGGATGCGCCGGTACCAGGCGTCGCTCCTCGCGGGAACACGATGACCGAGGAACTCGTTCTCTCCGAGCAGAGAGGAGCGGTGCTGGTTCTGACATTCAATCGGCCCCGCGTTCTCAACGCGTGGACCAACGAGCTCGAAGATCAGTACTACGACTTTCTGGCCGTGGCAGACGAAGATCCCAGTGTCCGAGCAATTGTTGTCACCGGCTCCGGCCGAGGATTCTGCTCGGGGGCTGACCTCGGCAATTTGAAGAACGTCGGCGAAGTCTCCGAAAGTGATCTTGTCCGGCCGCGAGACCGTCATTTCCCGACCACCATCCGCAAGCCGCTGATCGCCGCCGTCAACGGCGTCGCCGCAGGGCTCGGAATGGTCGAGGCTCTGTACTGCGACGTTCGTTTCGGTTCGAGCGCAACACGATTCACTACCGCGTTCGCGCGTCGAGGCCTGATTGCGGAGTACGGCATCTCCTGGATGTTGCCCCGCTTGGTCGGGCACAGTCGAGCAGTCGATCTTCTGCTTTCCAGCCGGATGGTGGATGCCGACGAGGCGTACCGCATCGGTTTGATCGACCACCTGGTCACCGGCGGTGACGTTCTGGACGCGGCGATTGCTTACGCCGAGGACATCGCGGCGAACTGCTCGCCGACGTCCCTCTCCGTCATCAAATCTCAGATGAGTGCCGACGCGCACTCGACCTTCACCGATTCCGCCGGGCGTGCGGAATCGCTGATGCTGAACGCATTTCACGGCCCGGATGTCGTCGAGGGCGTCAACAGCCATCTCGAACATCGAGCCCCTAATTTTCCTTCCCTCTCTGTCAGGAGTTCACATGTCAGTGTTTGAGTTCTCGGATCGCACCAAGAAGTACCAGGCCGAACTGCTCGATTTCATGGACAAGCACGTTTACCCGGCCGAAGCGGTCTACGAAGAGCAGATGCGTGAGTCCGGTAACCCGCACTTCCAGCCGCCGATCATCGACGACTTGAAGAAGGAAGCCAAGGCCCGCGGGCTGTGGAACCTCTTCCATCCCCATCCCGAATGGGGCCCCGGCCTGACCAACCTGGAATACGCACCGCTCGCGGAGATCATGGGCCGCAGCCACCTGGCCTCCGAGGCCACCAACTGCGCCGCTCCGGACACGGGAAACATGGAGGTGCTCACGCTCTTCGGCACCGACGAGCACAAGGAGAAGTATCTCAAGCCGCTTCTCGAAGGCGAAATTCGTTCCGCTTTCGCGATGACCGAGCCCGAGGTTGCCAGCTCCGACGCCACCAACATCCAGCTCCGTATGGACCGTGACGGCGACGAGTACGTGCTGAACGGCCGTAAGTGGTTCGCTTCCAACGCCTTGCACCAGAACTGCAAGGTTCTGATCGTCATGGGTAAGACCGACTTCAATGCCGCCACCCACCGTCAGCAGTCGATGATGGTCGTGCCGATCGATGCTCCCGGCGTCACGATCCTGCGCAACCTGCCGGTTTTCGGCTACCAGGACCGCGAAGGACACGGCGAGATCACTTTCGAGGACGTGCGCGTCCCGGCCAAGGACATTCTCGCCGGTGAGGGTGAAGGATTCGCGATCAGCCAGGCCCGCCTCGGCCCCGGCCGCATCCACCACTGCATGCGTGCAATCGGAATGGCCGAGCGCGCACTGGAACTGATGTGCAAGCGCGCATCCACCCGCATCACCTTCGGGAAGCCCGTCAGTGACAACGCGAATATCCAGGACTGGATCGCCGAGGCTCGTATCGACATCGAGATGGTTCGACTCCTCACACTCAAGGCCGCACACATGATGGACACGGTGGGCAACAAGGAAGCGCGCACCGAGATCGCAGCCATCAAGGTTGCGGCACCGAACATCGCGCTCAAGATCATCGACCGCGCCATCCAGGTTCACGGCGGTGGCGGCGTCACCGACGACTTCCCGCTCGCGATGGCTTACGCCCACATGCGCACCCTTCGCCTGGCCGACGGCCCGGACGAGGTGCACAAGCGCGCCATCGCCAAGCAGGAACTGCGCAAGTACCGCGAAGTCAAGGCGAACTGACATGGCAGGACTGGATCTCACAGGTAAGACGGCAATCGTCACAGGCGCATCGCGGGGCATCGGCCTCGCGACCGCGCAGGCGATTGCGGCGGCGGGCGGAAACGTCGTACTGACTTCGCGCTCACAGGAATCCGCAGATGCGGCTGCCGCGCAGGTGAACGGCAACGCGATCGGCGTCGGCGCTCACGCGACGGACGAGGATGCTGCACGCAAGTGCGTCGAGCAGACGATCGAGCGTTTCGGCAGTCTCGACATCTTGGTGAACAACGCGGGCACCAACCCGTCGTTCGGGCCGATCATCAACCAGGATCACTCGCGCTTCGCCAAGACTTTCGACGTCAACGTGTGGGCTCCAGTCCTGTGGACCGGCCTCGCAGCGCGGGCCTGGATGGGCGAGCACGGTGGTTCCGTGGTCAACACCGCTTCGATCGGCGGCATGGCGTTCGAGGCGGGAATCGGTACGTACAACGCGTCGAAGGCTGCTCTGATCCACATCACCAAGCAGTTGGCGCTCGAGTTGTCACCGAAGATTCGTGTCAATGCCGTTGCGCCGGGAGTGGTGAGAACCAAACTCGCCGAAGCTCTGTGGAAAGAACACGAAGAAGCGGTGTCCGCGTCGACTGCTCTCGGACGCATCGGTGAACCCGAGGACGTGGCCGCTGCCATTGCCTTCCTGGTTTCGGATGCAGCCCAGTGGATCACCGGTGAGATCATGACCATCGACGGTGGCCAGTTGTTGGGTGACGCACTCCCGTTCCGGCAGGGAGCGTCCGTCGGTGGCTAGCGTCGGAGTAGTGGGACTCGATACCGAAGCGGTCACCGGGTGGATCGCAGGCCTGGGGATCGACTTTTCCGGGCCGTTGTCCTTCGATCGAATCGGCTTGGGGCAGTCGAATCTCACGTACCTGGTTCGCGATCAGGACGGCAATCGCTGGGTGCTACGACGCCCACCGCTGGGGCATCTGCTGGCCTCGGCTCACGACGTGGCGCGTGAGGCTCGAATCCTGAGCGCTCTCGAATCCACCGACGTGCCTTCGCCGAGAGTATTCGGGTTGACCGAGGATCCTGCCGTCACCGAAGTTCCGCTGCTCCTCATGGAATTCGTGGACGGCGAAGTGGTGGACCGAATGCCTCTTGCGGAGGCGTTGTCGGAAGATCGTCGCCGGGCAATCGGAATCTCGCTCGCTCAGACGCTGGCGAAGATACACGCCGTCGACCTCGAGCAGGCCGGTCTCGACGACCTGGCGAGCCACAAGCCCTACGCTGCACGGCAGTTGAAGCGTTGGGGAGGTCAATGGGAACAGTCGAAGACGCGGGAATGCCCTGATCTCGACGATCTCACCCGACGCCTGATTGCAGCCCAGCCGGATCACACTGAAACCACGTTGGTGCACGGCGACTTTCACCTACGCAATGTGATCACCTCGGCGAGCAACGGCGAAGTTGTCGCGGCCCTCGACTGGGAACTGTGCACACTCGGTGATCCGTTGGCGGACGTCGGAAGCTTGTTGGCGTACTGGCCGGCGGCTGGTGAGAATACCGGCGGCGATTTCCCGGCATCGGCACTCCCGGGATTCCCCTCGCGAGAGGAGATCTCCCGGATCTATCTCGAGGCCACCGGACGGGATCCTGCTGCGCTGAAGTTCTGGCACACGTTGGGACTGTGGAAGATTGCCGTGATCGCCGAGGGCGTGATGCGTCGCGCCCGCGACGAACCGCAGAATGCCGCCGAGAGCGGAACTCCCACCGTGGAACGTATTGACGCCTTGGTCGCCAAAGCCAGGGAAATTGCAGATCAGGCCGGGATCTGACGAGATCGTCCGGTGTCCGTCGAATCACGAAAGTATGGAGGGCCAGTGAGCCAGGAACGTAGAACCGCAATTGTTACGGGTGCAGCACGCGGAATCGGTGCGGCAGTAGCGAAGCGACTGTCGGAAGACGGTTTTGCCGTCGCCGTGCTCGACCTCGACGAAGCGGCGTGTGCGGGAACCGTCGACGCGATCAAGGCCGCAGGCGGACAGGCGCTGGCCGTCGGCGCTGACGTCTCCGACGAGGCTTCGGTTGCTGCAGCAGTGGATCGTGTGGCCGCAGAACTGGGTGCACCTACCGTGCTGATCAACAATGCCGGTATCACTCGCGACAACCTTCTGTTCAAGATGAGTGTTGCCGAGTGGGATTCGGTGATGAACGTCCACCTGCGCGGAGCGTTCCTCATGTCGCGTGCGGTGCAGAAGTACATGGTGGAAGCGAAGTTCGGCCGCATCGTGAACCTCTCGAGCACGTCGGCTCTCGGTAATCGTGGACAGGTCAACTACTCCGCTGCGAAGGCCGGAATGCAGGGCTTCACCAAGACATTGGCCTTCGAGCTGGGCAAGTTCGGCGTGACCGCGAACGCTATTGCCCCCGGATTCATCGAAACCGAGATGACCGCCGCAACGGCCGAGCGCATGGGCGTCGGCTTCGAGGACTTCAAGACCGCTGCCGCTTCGCAGATTCCGGTCAACCGTGTCGGTCAGCCCGAGGACATCGCGCACACCGCGTCGTTCTTCGTCAGCGAAGGCGCGGGCTTCGTTTCCGGTCAGGTCGTCTACGTCGCCGGTGGACCGAAGGACTGACCGTCCGCTCACCGCTCGAACCGAAGGAATGGGCATGGCTTTCGACGAAGAGGCAGTATCGCGTGATCTCACCGAAAAGGTGAACACGCTTCTCGCGGAGAACGATCCGAACAGCGTGTCGGTATCGGATTTCCTCGGCGCACGATTCGACGCCGGACTGGCGTGGGTTCATTTCCCCGAAGGTCATGGGGGACTCGGTGTACCGCAGAGCTTTCAGCGTCAGGTGAACGCTCAGCTGGAGGCCGCCGGTGCACCGGGCCCGGCCACCGGCAAGAACGGGATCGGACTGGGCATGGCGGCACCGACCATCGCTGCCTTCGGCACCGAGGAGCAGAAGCAGAAGTTCCTGCGCCCGTTGTGGACTGCGGAGACGGTCTACTGCCAGCTGTTCAGTGAACCGGGCGCAGGTTCGGACCTCGCGGCCGTCGCTACCCGCGCCGTCCGCGACGGCGGCGACTGGATAGTCAACGGGCAGAAGGTATGGACGTCGGGCGCGCAGAATGCGCAGCTGGCGATTCTCGTGGCCAGGACCGATCCGTCACGTTCCAAGCATGCGGGTCTGAGCTACTTCATCTGCGACATGACCGATCCGGGCGTCGATGTCCGGCCGCTGCGTCAGATCACCGGCGAGGCCGAATTCAACGAGGTATTCCTCACGGACGTCAGGATTCCGGACGCCAATCGCCTCGGAGCCGAAGGCCAGGGGTGGAAGGTTGCGACCACCACCCTGAACAACGAGCGTGTTGCCATCGGTTCGGGCGCACCGCGTGAGGGAGGCATGATCGGAAAGGTCGCTCAGGCCTGGCGTGACGAGCCCGAGCTGCGTAATCCGGCGATGCACGACGAGTTGATGCGGCTCTGGACCGAATCCGAAGTTGCGCGTCTGACCGGTGAGCGACTGCGCCAGCAGCTCGCCGCCGGCCAGCCCGGCCCCGAAGGCTCGGGAATGAAGCTCGCGTTTGCCGGTTTGGCTCAGCAGATTTCGGGTTTCGACCTCGAGCTGCACGGCGAAGCCGGTCTGCGCTACGACGACTGGACGCTGCGTCGACCGGATTCCGTCGACTTCACCGGGCGTGAACCCGGATACCGGTACCTGCGAGCCAAGGGCAATTCGATCGAGGGCGGAACGTCGGAGATCCTGCGCAACGTCATCGCAGAACGTGTACTCGGGTTGCCGCCCGAGCATCGCGTCGACAAGGACATCGCATGGAAGGACTTACCCCGATGAGCGCCGATCTGTTGTACTCCGAGACCGAACAAGATCTGCGAGCCAGCGTCAGACGACTGCTGAGCGAGCGTGCCGGTGCCGACACCGTGGTCACGGCGTACGACGACGTGTCCGCCGACTTCACCGGGCTGTGGAAGTCGCTGGCGTCGGAACTCGGTTTGGCGGGACTGCTGGTACCCGAAGAACTGGGCGGGGCAGGTGCGTCGACGCGTGAGGCGGCGGTCGTGATGGAGGAGATCGGACGTGCGGTCGCTCCCGTTCCGTTCTTCACCAGCGCTGTGCTGGCGACCACGGCGTTGCTGAAGGCCGGCGAGACCGAGGTGCTCGGTCAATTGGCGGCGGGGGATTCGACGGCTGCTCTGATCGTCCCGTTGTCCACTGCACCAGGAACTTTCACACCCACTGTCAAGGCAACGGCGAGTGGACTCGTCGGCAGCGTCACGACGGTTGCCGGCGTCGCCGAGTCCGATGTTCTTGTTGTTCCGGTTGCCGGTGAGAGCGGTCTGGAGCTGCACACCGTTCGGATCGCCGACGCCACCGTCACGCCGGTTCTGTCCCTGGACATGACGCGCCGATTGGCGGACGTCGAGTTCTCGGGGTCGTCGTCGGTCCGTGTCGACAGCGGCAACGCGGCGCAAGCGGTTGAGGAAGCGTTGCTCTGCGGAAGCGCACTGCTGGCGTCCGAACAGTTCGCTGTAGCTCAGTGGTGCCTCGAAACGACTCTCGCGTATGTGAAGGAGCGCAAGCAGTTCGGCCGGGCGATCGGTTCGTACCAGGCGATCAAGCACCGCCTCGCCGATCTCTGGCTCGAAGTCAGCTCTTCGGGAGCGGCAGCACGATATGCGGCGGACACCTATGCACGCGGCGACGTCGATGCGGCGATCGCAGCGACGGTGGCCCAGGCATTCTGCAGCGGCGTCGCGGTTCATGCTGCGGAGGAGTGCGTCCAACTTCATGGTGGTATCGGAATGACGTGGGAGTATCCGGCGCACCTGTACCTCAAACGGGCGAAGAGCGATCAGCTGTCGCTGGGAACCGCGTATCAGCATCGGGGACGCCTCGCCGAGTTGGTCGACCTCCCGATCTCGTCCTGAAACTCACCCACTATCTGTCTGGAGAATTGCTGTGAAGGCTTGGCGCGTCAACGAACTCGGTCAACCCCGCGATGTGCTCGCGTTGGAGGAGACCGCGGATCCCACCCCGAATGCGACGGAGATGTTGGTCAAGGTGCTGGCGGCTCCGGCCAACTTCCCCGACGTCCTCATGTGCCGGGGTGAGTACCAGATCAAGCCGCCGCTGCCCTTCACACCCGGTGTCGAACTGTGTGGTGAAGTGGTCTCGGTCGGTGAATCGGTGACCAAATTCGCAGTGGGGGACCGGGTGATCGGTAATCCGAGTCTGCCGTCCGGCGGATTCGCCGAGTACTCGGTACTGGATCAGAACAACACGTTCCCGGCGCCGTCGGCTCTCGACGACGCGGAAGCATCCGCTCTGAGCATCGGCTATCAGACAGCGTGGTTCGCTCTGCATCGCCGCACCCAACTGCTCGAGGGTGAGACGTTGTTGGTCCACGCTGCTGCGGGTGGTGTCGGTAGTGCGGCAGTGCAACTCGGCAAGGCGGCAGGCGCCAAGGTGATCGGTGTCGTCGGCGGCCCGGACAAGGCCGAGTACGCGCGCAAGCTCGGCGCAGACCTCGTCGTAGACCGTCACAGTGAGGACTTCGTGGCAGCGGTCAAGGAGTTCACCGGCGGCAAGGGCGCCGACGTGGTCTTCGATCCGGTCGGCGGCGACGCATACGCGAAGTCCACCAAGTGCATCGCCTTCGAGGGACGGATCGTCATCATCGGCTTCGCCGGTGGCACGATCCCGCAGCCGGCACTCAATCACGCTCTCATCAAAAACTATTCGATCATCGGACTGCACTGGGGGCTGTACAAGGCCTACAACCAGCAGGCCATCGACGACTGCCACGTCGAGCTCACCAGGCTCGCCGATGCCGGCTTGGTCAAACCACTGATCAGTGAGCGGTTGTCGTTGACGGACGTTGCCGACGGTATCGGTCGCCTCGGCGACGGCACCACTGTCGGTCGCGTCGTGTTCCAGCCCTGATTCTTGCTGTGCGCCTTTATTAACCCCCGGCGGTTAATAAAGGCGCACAGCACTTCGTGTTCGACGAAAGGATTCCCCGATGAGGCAAGCTGTCATCGTTTCCACCGCCCGTACCCCGATCGGTAAGGCGTACCGCGGCGCGTTCAACAACACTCAGGCTCAAGAGCTTGCTGCACATGCCATTTCGAATGCAGTTCAGCGCGCGGGCCTCGAGGGCGGCGAGGTCGAGGACGTCATCCTCGGCGCCGCGCTGCAGCAGGGCTCTTCCGGCGGCAACGTCGCGCGGCAAGCGGTACTGCGGGCCGGGCTTCCGGACTCGGTGTCCGGAATGACGATCGATCGTCAGTGCTCGTCCGGGCTCATGGCCATCGCGACCGCAGCAAAGCAGATCGTGGACGACGGAATGCAGATCGCGGTCGGCGGCGGAGTCGAATCGATCTCGTTGGTCCAGAACGATCACATGAACAACTTCCGCGCGGCTGATCCGTGGCTGAAGGAAAACAAGCCGTCGATCTACATGCCGATGCTGCACACGGCCGAGATCGTCGCCGAGCGCTACGGAGTCACCCGCGAGCAGCAGGACGAGTTCGCGCTCATCTCCCAGCAGCGGACCGCAGCGGCCCAGGACGCAGGTCGGTTCGATCTCGAGATCGTCCCGCTGCCCTCGATCAAGCAGGTGCAGGACAAGGAGACGGGTGAGATCCGCAGCGAGTCCGTGACGCAGACCCGCGACGAAGGCAACCGCGCTTCCACCACGTTGGAAGGGCTGTCGAGTCTGCGACCGGTTCTGGCCGACGGGACTGTCAGTGCTCATTCGTCCATCACTGCGGGCAACTCGTCTCAGCTCTCCGACGGCGCTTCGGCGTCGGTGCTGATGGAGGCAGGCGAGGCGCAACGCCGCGGGTTGGCGCCTCTCGGTATCTACCGTGGCATGGCTGTCGCGGGTTGCGCTCCCGACGAGATGGGCATCGGACCGGTGTTCGCGATTCCGCGTCTGCTGGATCTTCACGGCCTGAAGGTCGACGACATCGATCTCTGGGAACTCAACGAGGCCTTCGCCTCTCAGGCCCTGTACTGCCGCGACAAGCTCGGGATCGATCCCGAGAAGTACAACGTCGACGGCGGCGGTATCTCCGTCGGCCATCCGTACGGAATGACGGGGGCTCGTCTGGTCGGCCATGCTCTTCTTGAAGGAAAACGGCGCGGAGCCAAGCTCGTGGTGGTGACCATGTGCATCGGCGGCGGTATGGGTGCTGCCGGGCTTTTCGAGGTCGCATGAGCTTGATCGAGGGACTGTTCGACGTCAGTGGCAAGACCGTTGTGGTCACCGGTGGATCACGCGGCATCGGATACATGATCGCTCGCGGGTTTGTCGAAGGCGGAGCGACGGTCGTCATTTCGGCCCGAAAGGCCGAAGCCTGTGACGAAGCCGCGCGAGAGCTTTCGGAGTTCGGCACCTGCATTTCGCATCCGGCCGATCTGTCCACGGACGAGGGGGTCGAGAGCCTCGCTGCGAAGGTCGCCGAGATTTCGCCGACGCTCGACGTACTGGTCAACAACGCCGGTGCCACGTGGGGAGCTCCCGTCGACGATTTTCCGGCCGCAGGCTTCGACAAGATTTTCGACATCAATGTCAAGGCAATCTTCCTACTGACGCAGAAGCTGTTGCCGCAGTTGCGGTCTGCAGCCACGGCGGAAGATCCCGCGCGCGTGATCAATATCGGATCGATCGACGGACTCGTGGTGTCGGGTTCGGAGAACTTCTCGTACGGAGCCAGTAAGGCTGCGGTGCACATGTTGACGCGCAAGCTCGCGGCAACGCTTGCGGGGGAACAGATCACGGTCAATGCCATTGCGCCGGGCCCGTTCCCGTCGAAGATGATGGCATTCCTCCTCGAGGACGAACAGAGTGCAAAGGCTGTGGCGGACTCGGTCCCGTTGGGCAGGGTCGGAACTCCCCAGGATGCTGCAGGTCTTGCCATTTTCCTGGCTTCACGTGCCGGGGCTTATCTGACCGGCGCGGTGATTCCACTCGACGGCGGTGCGAGCGGAGCGCGCTGACCTACTGACTGATCTTCTCTGTCCGAAAAGGCCTGAAAGTCTGAACTACTATGACTTTCAGGCCTTTTCGCGTCTTTGTCTGATTGGGTTATCTGTGACTGCAGTTGCTAGATTGTCCGAGGTTCGGGGGGAACGACGACGACAACACCAACAATCCCGGCCTTGGGGGAGTCATGTTTCGCGCGGGGAGATCGTTGGGGGTGTTCGGGGTAGTTGCTGCTCTGGCAGCTGCTGCCGTCACGGCGGTGGCTTCGCCGGCGATGGCTGCGCCGGGCTGCGTCGGAGTCAGTGGCGTCGGTAGTAGCGGTGGTCCGGCCAATGCGGCGCCGTGGCTCAACGGCAACACCGGAGGGTTGCCAGGTCTATCCGGTCGTACTACCGCGATCGAAAAGGTCACCGGGACATACAGTCCAAACAAGACCGTTGATCGCTTCAATGTCCTGGGTACCGACCTGGGCATCATGTGGGACAACGGTGCGGGGCAGATTCTGACCGCTTTCGGCGATACCACCGGGCTCAGTCGTAACCCCGGCTGCGACGGTTTGGTGGGCGAGTGGCGAAGCAATGTACTCTTCCGCAGCTCGGATCGGGTACTCGCCGACGGTATGCGCATCGACAGTGCGCCGATGGACGGCACAGCTCAGGCGCGTGAGATCATTTCCGGTCTGAAGATTCCGGGTGTCGAGGCCTCCAGCATCCCCACGAGCGGCATCGCAGTGAACGGTGTGCAGTATCTGAGCTACATGTCGGTGCGTAACTGGGGCGAGGCCGGGCAGTGGAGCACGAACTACTCGCAGATTGCCACCTCCTCAGACAACGGCGAAACGTGGACCACTCGTCCGGAAACTTTGCGCCCCAACATCGGTGGGGTTCTTCCCGCGGGTGTCGCCCCCGTCGCCGGTAGCGAGAACTTCCAGATGAGCTCGATGGTGAAGGACGGCGGGTTCGTCTACAACTACGGAACCCCCGCGGGACGATCCGGCGAGGTTCGACTTTCTCGCGTGCCAGAGGGGGCGATCCTCGATCTTTCCGCCTACGAGTACTGGAACGGAAACGGCTGGATCCTTGCCGATCCCGCTGCGGCCGTACCCGTCATGGACGGCCGCATCGGTGAGGTCTCCGTTCAGTACAACGAGTTCCTCGGCAAGTTCGTGGCGATGTACGCCGACGCGTTCAGTTCGATCGTGATGCGAACCGCTCCCAGTCCGGTCGGTCCGTGGACGGCACCGGAGACACTGGTCAATCTGGTCGAGGTTCCCGGTATTTACGCCGCATACATCCACCCGTGGTCCAGTGGTTCGGATCTGTACTTCCTTGCCACCACGTGGGCCGACTACAACGTCATGTTGATGCGTACGACGCTCGTTCGCTGATCCGGCTCACGCTTGCGTTTGCTGGAGGTACACGATCTCCTCGGTGATCGGCGCGTCGTCATCGGCGTCGGTCGGCGGTTCTTGTCGGCGGCGCCACCAGATGGTGAACAGGACGGCTCCGATCACCAAGGCAGCCAGAGCGATTACCGCCACCCAGAATTTCGGGCCGTAGTATCCGACAAGGACCATGCGCATGGCGTTGCGCGCCCACGTGAGTGGCATCAGAGCGTGCAGCCACTGCAGAACCGTCGGCATCTGTTCGATGGGGTATACCGCGCCGAAGGCGAAGATCTGAATCATCAAGGCGCCCAGAGCGATGAAGGTTCCGTTGACGGCACCGAACACAACGGTGAAGAGCCTGCCCGAGCTGACCGCGGCGGCACCCACCAGGATCATCACTGCGATCATCGCCAGAACACTAGGTGGTTCGACGTTTGCCACGGTCAGTGACACCACCGACAACACGAGCGCCGCGACCAAGGTGACCAGGGCGGGAATGCGGTAGCGGCGCAGCCCCTCACGTACCACGCTGGTGTGCGAGTTCAGTGAACGTCCGCGTCGTGGGCGGACGACGAACCACGTGAGAATTCCGCACAGGAACAGTGCCACCGAGATCACGGCAGGTACGGCTCCCGGCCCGAAACCGGCTGCGGGATAGTTGTTCCGCGCGTCGACGGCAACCGGGGAAGAGAGGAGATTGGCCGTGGTGGCGCGCTCGTCGTCCGTGAACTGCGGTACCTGGGCGGCACCGTCGGACAAACCGGTGGCGAGTTGCGCGCTGCCCGCGTCGAGCTCGCCGACGCCGGCCGATAGCTGCCCGAGACCGTCACGGAGCGCAATACTTCCAGTGTCCAACTGCCCCAGCCCGGTGGAGAGTTCCTGTGCACCGGTAGCGAGTTGGCCTGCGCCGTCGGACAGTTGGCCCAGGCCGGTGTTGAGTTCACCTGCACCGGCCGCGGCGGCAAGGAGCCCACCACGGTAGTCGCTGCTCGGATCAGTGAGCTGCCGCGAGATTTCCCGCGCGCCGTCGCGAAGCTGACCGAGCTGACCGATCACGTCGTCGTCCGACGGTTGTGCAGTCAGGGAAGCCCGCAGTCCACCCAGGGCTTCGACGAGTCCGGCGGAGACCGGATCGGCCGAGTTTCGAAGCATCGACGTGAGGGCGTCGATCTGACCGACGACGGCGTCCGAGGACCCCGCGAGGTCGAGTACCGGGGTGGTGACCATGTCGACCACTTCGCTGATCTGTCGGGCGCCTGCGCCGAGTTCGTCGGTGCCCCCGACCAACTGGTTGAGTCCGCTGCTCAGCTCGCCCGAGCCTGCAGCAGCTTCGCCAGCTCCGGCAGCCAGCTCGCCGGCTCCGGCGGCCAGCTCCTTGCCGCCCTGATTTGCTTCGCCCATGCCGGTGGCGAGTTCCTTGCTTCCAGCGTAGAGCTCGTTGGTTCCGGCAAGCGCTTCGGAGGATCCGTCGGACAGCTGTTGCGCTCCTGCTGCTGCTTCACCGAATCCTGTTCCGAGTTCACTCAACCCGACCAGCACCTGGTCGATGGACTGCTCGCCGATCGACTCGGAGACCGCCGAGCGCACTTGAGCGATGATGCTTTCACCGACCGGGCCGGCGACCAGACTGTTGTAGTCGTTGTACAAGACGTCGAGTTCGGCCTTGCGGCCCGAACCTGATGCGGCACTGGCCACATCCGCGCTGAAAGTTTTCGGAATGACGACCGAGAAGTAATAGGTGCCGTCGTTGACGCCGTCGGCGGCTTCCTGTTCCGAGACGACCTTCCATGCAACGTCTCCGCTCTCGACGAGCGCGGCAACAACTTCATCGCCGGCTTGCAGACGTGTTCCGTCGAGTTCTGTGCCCGCATCGGCGTTGACGATGGCGACGGGCAAGCGGTTGACCGTGTCGCCCGGATCCCACAGTGCCCACATGTAGAACGCCGCAATCGACAGCGGTGCGATGACGAGGACAGCGAGAACTGTCCGGATGATGTGCGTTCGTCGCGTCGTGGCCGCGTTGTCGACTACGGGTTGTGGCGCCATGTGGAGCTCTCTTCTCGTGGACCGAAGCAGGTGTGGCACGAAAGGAAGCCACCAAAACTGCTGGACATACGTCCAGCTCGGTCACGATACAAAGCAAACGGCCATCCTGTGACCGTTTTCGAAGAATTGGGCGTTATCGGTCGCCGTGCTCTGCCTCGATCTTTGCCCACTCCCACCCTCGGAAGTTGGCCAGACGAAGCTCCTCTGCTTCGTCGAAGGTGTACCACTCGGTGCTCGGCGCATCAGGGAGAGTGCCGCGCAAGTATTCGCCCAGGTAGTGAAGTGGGCCTTCCCAGCCGGTTCCGACGCCGTAGCAGCCGGTGTCCGGGTCGTTGCGGAAGACATCGGCGACGGAGGCGTGCTCCAACTCGAGCCAGGTGGCGTCGGGGCCGTCTGCAGTCAGCCGGATCTCGACCTGATCGCTGTATCCGCGATCGCCGGGCGGTGTCCACTGCAGTCGCAGCAGGTGTGGGGCGTCGCAGGCCAGGATCTCGCCACTTGCCTGGCCTTCGAAGGCGTACGAGCCGCCCACCTGGAAGTCTCCGCTCACCGGAAGGAAGAAACGGTTGATGCGGTCAGGGGTCGTGATGGCATCCCAGACGTCGTCGACCGACGCGTTGTAGCGGCGCTTGAGTACGGCAGTTCGAGCCGAACCTTCTGCGATGTCGCGGTTACCCATGCTCCGCTCCACCGCGGTGAGGCTGGTGTCCTGGTTCGCGATCTCGGTCATTGTGAGTCTCCTTCGTCGGAAGAATTCGATTGTGAAGATCTGCTCCGCTTCGAGCCGCGTCGTTTCCCGCGTGCGAGTTCTGTGGCCAATGCGTCGAGAGGGCCGCTCCAGAACTGCCGGAATCCGTCGAGCCATTGGTCCACTTCTTGCAATGGCGCGGGCTCGACGGCATAGAGACGCCTGGTGCCTTCGCTGCGGACGGTGGCGAATCCGTTTTCTCGGAGTACTCGCAGGTGTCCGGACGCGGTCGGTTGCGAGATTCCGAACTCCGCTGCCACGACTTCGGCGATCTGACCCGCCGAGCGCTCGCCGCCGGACAGGAGTTCCATGATTCGTCGCCGCACTGGGTCTCCGAGAACGTCGAATGCATGCACCAGTCATTTATATCGGCAATGACCAATATAGGCAAGCGCCGAAACTTGTACCCGGACTCGGTCAGTCCGAGAGCGCGAACTCGTCGGCGTCGAAAAGTTCGCCGATCAGCCCGCCGAGATGGCGTCGATGTTCGGCTGACAGCGTCGCTGCCGCCTCGGCATCGTGGTCTGCGCACAGCTTGATCAGTCTGTTGTGATGATCGACGGAGTCCTGGCTCCCGAGGAGGCTCGAGAACTTGCGGTAGTAGATGCGGTGAATTTGTGGGTGAACCTGGTGAATCAGCTTCTTCAACAGCGGATTCGCCGCAGCATCGATGATGACGCTGTGTAGGCGATCGTCAGCGGTCAGGGCTCGGCCTATGTCGTTTCGCTTGACGGCGGCAGCGAAGTCCTTGTTGGCCGAACGCATCGCCCCGATCATCTCGTCGGTGAGATTCGGTACAGCGGTGACGACGGCCAGTTGGTCGAGAGCTTCGATGACTGCGAGTGTTGCCTCGACGTCGCCGCGGTCGAGGGTGGTGATGCGTGTGTACGCACCGGGTTTCGCTTCCACGAGTCCGGTGTCGACCAGCCTTGCGAGCGCTTCGCGGACCGGAGTTCTGCTCAAGCCCAGATACTCGGCGAGTTCGCTGTCCTTGATCTTCGAGCCCGGCGCCAATTCACCCGTGACGATCGCTTCGCGAATGCGTTCGAGAGCGATGTCGCTCATTCGTGCTCGCTCAACCGGTTTACCGCCACGCAACATACTGGATATCGTACTCTGCAGCCTCCCTGCTGCAGGTCAGCCCGAAACGACCATCGAAGGGTGTCTCCGGGCATCTGCAACCCGCCGGAGCAGAGCGCGGGCGAGAATTGTTGCCGGATCGATGATCTGACAGGTTGTGGCGTCGGCGGGCAGTCCGAGCGGAATCTCGGTGCATCCGGCCACGACGACCTGCGCGCCCGATTCGACGAGAAGATCAGCGGCCCTGACGAGCTTGTCGGTGGTCTCGTCTCCGACGTTGCCGCTCTTGATTGCTCGGATCGCCGGCATCACCAGTTCGTCCTGGATCGCAGGTCCGGGCACCAGGACGTCAATCGAGTATTCCGACAGCCATTGTTGATACAACCCGGTGCGGACCGTCCCCGTGGTGGCCAATAGTCCGACGGATGTGACGGCGGGTGAGAGCGTCCGGATGTGCCGAGCGACTTCGTCGATCATGTGGACGACGGGAAGTCCCAGTTGGGACGAGATGGCGGGCAGGAAGGCGTGGGCGGTATTGCATGGGATGGCGAGCGTCGTCGCGCCCGACTCTCGGAGAACGCGCGCACCGCGGATCAGCCAGGGGGTGGGGTCAGGGCCGTTCTCGGTGAGTGCCAATGTCCGGTCGGGAACGGTGGGATCGGCCCAGATGACAACTTTGGGGTGCTCCTGATCCGTCGAACCTGGTGTCAGCGCAACGAGTTTGGAGTAGAAGTCGGCAGTAGCGGCGGGCCCCATGCCTCCGAGTATTCCGATGACGGGGTCGCTCATGGCCGCCGGAGAGTTGACGCTCTGCCGTATTCGTTGCACCTTCATATTGCAATCCAACCTTTCGCATCCAATATATTGGATACTCGTAATGTTGACTACAGTGAAGGAGATCGGAGGTGGTTGTCAAGTAAGGCGCAGCGTTCCCGGAATTGCGAAGTTCGAAAACTCAGTCGATCAGCAAGGGTTCGGTTCGCCGATCTTCACGGCCGAGAGCACGGCTTCGATTTCCCCGAAAGGACTTCCGGCAGAGGGTGTCTGATCGACGACAATCCAGTTGGAATCGACCAGTTGGCGTCGACCCGCGCCGGTTGCGTCAGCACTTCTGGAGAAGAAGACTCCGGCCGACTGAATGGTGTCCTGCGCGCCTTGAAGATTCATGCACACGACGTTGGGCATGATCGCGGGAGCTGCAGCGGGCGTCACTTCCGCGGCGACTGGGGTCGTGGCCAGTGGAGAATTCGTCGTACCGATCACCGAGGTGGTCAATGGAGCCCGAGTCGTCGTGGGTTGAGTTGTCGAGGTTGCAGTGGTGGTCGCGGTGGATGTTGATTCGGCCTCGCTGTCGGTGCTTGTTCCTGAGCACGCGGCAAGTGACGCCAAGGCGAATGCGCTGAGTCCGATGCGAACGGCAGTTGAGGGCGGGCGAATCGATGTCGAAAAGAGGTGTGGTGCGCGCACAGACGTTCCTTGTCGGTAAAGGGGCGATGAAAGCGGAGATTCGAGCGCAGAGCACATCCGACGCCGTCGATGTGCCTTATGTCGAATAGAACCATAGGCTTTCGGCACCGGATTCGAGAGGAATTGCCTACATGCATTTTCTGGAACTACGACACGCGCAGTGTGAACCCCCAGCGGCGTATTCGCCTGTCCTGGAGAGCTACGGAGACGTGCAGACTGTTCTTCTGGGCACCGACCCGCTTCCGGCACATCGACGGTTCGACGCCGTGATCGTGATGGGCGGGCCGATGGGCGTCGGCGATCAGGGCGAGGTCGAGTGGTTGGCATCCGAGATCGAATACATTCGCGATCTGGTTGAGAACGACGTCCCGGTGTGGGGAGTGTGTCTGGGTTCGCAGTTGCTCGCCGCAGCGCTGGGTGCTCGCGTCTACACGGGAGCGGTACCCGAAGTCGGAGTTGAGGAGATCACCTTGACTGTCGAGGGTCGGCAAGATCCGGTCTGGGGAGATCTGCCCTCCACATTTCTTGCAATGCAATGGCATTCGGATACCTTCGACATACCGAACGACGCGGTGCGGCTCGCTGGTTCAGCCAAGTATTCGAATCAACTCTTCCGATACAAGCAGAGTTACGCCGTTCAGTTTCACCTCGAAGCGTCCTCCGCGGTGGCGCGCGAGTGGATGGAACTGGCCGAGTACCGCGATTCGCTGCATGCTTCGTTGGGAGTGGACGGTCCGCGCATCTTCATGGAGCAGTTGGGTGCAGCCGAGTCGCAGGGGCTCGAGATTGCCGCAGCCGTGATGGAGAAGTGGTTGAAATCGATCTCTGTTGAATAAGGCCGTTTTGTCCTGATTGACCGATTTACCTGTTACCTTGTGTTGTCGTGGGTGGATGAACCGATCCGGTCGAGCAAGACACCTCGTAGAGTCCGGATCTCCCCCGCGAAAGGGGAGCGATGCGCCGGATACGGAAGATATCGATAGCTGCAGTGACGTGTGTACTCGCGTCGACCGCGGTCTTGGGGGCGACCCAGGCTCATGCATCCCCGTGGGATTGCAACGTCACCGGCAGCTTGGATCAATCAGGTGGGCCGACCAATCCGATTCCCTGGCTCAACGGAACGGACGGGAAACTTCCGGAACTGCAGGGCCGCACCTCGGCGGTCGAGTACATCACCGGCGCGCTCAGCCCCAACCAAACCGTCGAGCGTTTCAACGTTCTCGGCACGGATCTCGGCATCATGTGGGACAACGGCGCAGGTCAGGTCCTGACAGCCTTCGGCGACACCGTCGGCATCGGATCTGACCCCCTGTGTTCCGGGGTGGTCGGTGACTGGCGCAGCAACGTCCTGTTCCGTAGCTCGGACGGAAATCTGTCCGACGGCATGAACATCGACTCCTCGCCGACCGACCGGCCGAATCACTCGCGCGAGATCATCGGAAGTCTGAAAGTCACCGGTGTCGAAACCAGCAGCATTCCGACGACGGGTATCTCGGTGGGTGGCGTTCAATACGTCAATTACATGTCGATTCGCTCGTGGGGAGGGTCGGGCGAGTGGGTCACCAACTTCTCGCAGATCGCGTCCTCGCACGACAACGGTGAGACCTGGCAGGTCGAACCGGCCTCGTCCCGGCCCAATCTGCCGTTGACGGGTAACGACAACTTCCAGATGGGTTCCTTTGTCAAAGACGGTGGTTACGTCTACAACTTCGGTACCCCCGCGGGACGTTTCGGCGAGGGGCGCCTCTCGCGGGTCAAGGAAGCCTCCATCGCGGACGTCGCGGCGTACGAATACTGGGACGGAAAAGCATGGGTCCCCAACAATCCCGCTGCCGCTGCAGTAGTTCTCGACGGGGATGTCAGCGAACTGTCGGTGCAGTACAACGACTATCTCGGCAAGTTCGTCGCGATGTACTCCAACGAGTGGGGAGCGCTGGTGCTGCGGACGGCGTCGGACCTGACCGGCCCGTGGAGTGCACCCGACGTAGTGATCGGCACCGACGAGGTTCCGGGCCTCTACGGCGCGTACATGCACCCCTGGTCACAGGGGCAGGACCTCTACTTTCTCGCCACCACCTGGTCCGACTACAACGTGATGCTCATGAAGACCACGCTGCACCAGTGAACCGGATGGTTATCGTTGACCGGTGAGCACCACCGACAATGCGCTACTGATCACCGCCCTTCGAGACGTGTTGGTGGGACCACTACCCGAAATCGGCCGACGATTTTCGACGTTGATCGCGGACATGGCGCCGCACACTTCCCTGGTGATCTTCACCCGTGAATGCACCGGTAGGCCGCGCAAGGTCGCTGGGGATCCAGCCGTCGTCGATCGTGTGACCATCGCCGAACTCGACCGTATCCGTACGGATCTCACTGTCGGACAGATCTTTCGGGGAAAATGCGCTGTCGCCGGCCGGGACCGTGAGGTGCTCGCGATGCTTGATCGAACCGATACGCTTCTCGTTCTGACGCCGCACCCCGTACCGGTGAAGACAGCATCCCTCGAATTGATCCAGGCACTGTTCGCGGTGACTGCAACCGGAATTCAGCTCCAGGTGCGGAACGCGAGTCCGGCATATCTCGCCGAGTCGCGGGCAGCGTCGTCCGAGCGTGCACGCACCGTGGCAGAGATGACGGAGGTGCATGCGGCCACCCTCGAGACGATGCTGGCGACGCTGCGCTCGGCGGATCTCGACGACACACGTGCGCGAACCTCGGCAAGGGAGACTGCGGCCTCGGCTCTGATCGGCCTGCGTTCGGCCGTCGACGTGCACCGCGAGTTGGCCGAGGAGTCGACCACCACCGCTTTTGCGCGGATGCGTGGGGAATTGCGTTCGCTGCTCAAGCATCGGGAAATCGCGTTGGAGTTGGTGGAGCCACCCGTCGACGGGCGTGGGTTACCCGGTGAAGTGGCGCACGGCGCCCGCGCGGTCGTCCGCGGCGCGGTCTTGGCCTTGTCGGATCAGCAGACGCTCTCGCGTATCCGGGTGGCCTGGACGCTCGACGCGGCTTCGCTCTCGATCGACATTCGCGACGACGGTGGTGGTGAAGCCGACGTGGTTGACGTGCAACGCCAATTGCGTTCGAGGGTAGAGACTTTGGGCGGAACCGTCGAATCCGAGTCGACGCCCGGGTGGGGGAACCGGATCAGCGCAACCATCCCGCTCGACGCGCCCGTCGCCCTACCGAACCGCGACGTCCTGACGGAACTGGCTCCGCGGGAGTTCGAGGTACTCGAGCATCTGGTGGCCGGACGGCGCAACAAGGCAATCTCGGAGCGACTCGGCGTCAGTGAGAGCACAGTCAAGTTTCATGTTGCCGGGGTCCTGCGAAAATTGGGCGTCGAGAGTCGGGGTGCGGCGGCCGCCGCGGGCGCGGAGGCCGGCGTGAAGCCCGCACCCTAGTCCTTTCGGCCAGGTCGGTCAGTCAGTTCGACCAGGGTTGCGGGCACCTGCTTCGGGCTAACCTTTCAACGAGTGCACATATCGCAATGTGAAAACACGGCGCCATGTGACGACACGTCCTCAATCGCACGAAGCCAGGAGCAAAGCCATGCCACAGCAGGTACGCGGCGTCATCGCCCGATCCAAGGGTGCCCCCGTCGAAATCGTCCCCATCACGATTCCCGATCCCGGCGCCAACGAGGTAGTGGTCGCCATTGCAGCGTGCGGTGTGTGCCACACCGACCTGACCTACCGCGACGGCGGAATCAACGACGAGTACCCGTTCCTGCTCGGGCACGAGGCGTCGGGCATCGTCGAGAGCGTCGGCCCCGGTGTCACTCACGTCGAGGTGGGCGACTTCGTCGTCCTCAACTGGCGTGCCGTGTGCGGGCAGTGTCGTGCGTGTAAGCGTGGCCGCCCGCAGTACTGCTTCGACACGTTCAACGCCGAGCAGAAGATGACGCTCGAAGACGGCACCGAACTGACGCCGGCACTCGGCATCGGCGCGTTCGCAGACAAGACGCTCGTTCACGAAGGCCAGTGCACCAAGGTCGACGCCTCGGCCGATCCGGCTGTCGTCGGACTGCTCGGTTGCGGCGTCATGGCCGGCATGGGTGCCGCGATGAACACCGGCAACGTCGGACGCGGTGATTCGGTGGCCGTGATCGGGTGTGGCGGCGTCGGCGACGCAGCGATCATGGGTTCACGCCTGGCCGGTGCCAATACCATCATCGCCATCGACCGGGATCCGCGAAAGCTGGAGTGGGCCACGGAACTTGGTGCCACGCACACGATCAATGCCACCGAGGTCGACGACGTCGTCGAGGCAGTCCAGGAGCTGACCGGAGGTTTCGGCGCCGACGTGGTTGTCGACGCAGTCGGCCGTCCCGAGACCTGGAAGCAGGCGTTCTACGCCCGCGATCTCGCGGGAACCGTAGTGCTGGTGGGAGTTCCGACGCCGGATATGAAGCTGGAAATGCCGCTGGTGGACTTCTTCTCGCGCGGCGGAGCCCTCAAGTCGTCGTGGTACGGCGATTGCCTGCCCGAGCGTGACTTCCCCGTTCTGGTCGACCTGTACCAGCAGGGGCGTCTGCCGCTCGAGAAGTTCGTCAGCGAGCGCATCAAGCTCGACGAGGTCGAGAAGGCATTCGAGACGATGCACCGCGGCGAGGTTCTCCGTTCGGTGGTGGTCCTGTGACATTGCGAGTCGATCGCGTCGTCACCTCGGGCACGTTCAGCCTCGACGGCGGAACATGGGACGTCGACAACAACATCTGGCTGATCGGTGACGACAACGAAGTGGTGATCGTCGACGCAGCTCACACCGCGCAGCCGATCATCGACGCTGTCGGTGGACGCAAGGTGATCGGAATCGTCTGCACCCACGGCCACACCGACCACGTCACCGTTGCGCCGGAGCTGGCCGAGAAACTCGACGCTCCGATCTACCTG
>NZ_BAAILK010000035.1:198444-293810 GCF_054589475.1 Rhodococcus sp. no. 34 | reverse complement strand
ACCTGAACCCGGCCGACGATGTCCTCTGGGAGATGACTCACCCCGGGGTGAAGCATCTGAGCTTGGAAGATGATCAGCGTATTGCTGTGGCGGGTACGGACATTCTGGCCATCCACACACCGGGCCATTCCCCGGGGTCGACCTGCCTCTACCTGCCCGAGGCGGGGGAACTGTTCAGCGGCGACACCTTGTTCTCCGGTGGACCCGGCGCAACGGGGCGGTCGTACTCAGACTTCCCGACCATCATTGGGTCCATTCGCGACAAGCTGTTCGCGCTCCCCTCCGAGACCGAGGTTCACACCGGTCACGGCGACGGCACGACGATCGGTACCGAGGCGCCGCATCTCGAAGAATGGATCCGCGCCGGATCCTGATGTGATCAGAAGCGAAGTGGGGACGCCGGTACCGGCGTCCCCACTTTTGTCACAACGCTGATGCCCAACCGGCGGTGTCGTTCTCACCCGGGATTGCCATCAGGCCGTGCCACAGTTCGAGGATCTCGAACCATTCTGTCTCGGATCGGCTGAGGGGACGGACGGATTCGTAGCCGGCGCGCAGGCTCTGCCGTACCGCGATCGGTGTCGGTCGCCAATCGGTGAACAGGGTGCCCAGATAGACGCTTGCCTTGGCCAGGTCGCTCACCCGGTGGTCGATCACCACGTCGTCGAAGTCGAGTACTCCGGTGGTCCGAGAGTTTCGAGTCAAGATGTTGGCTGCACGGAAGTCGTTGTGTACCAGTTGAGTTTGGTCATCGAGCTCGGACGCACGCGCCAGGAGGCCCACGAGCCTACGCGTTGCCTCAGGCGCGAACCCGCGGTCGAAATTCTCGAGCCAACCACCGATGCGCTCCTTCAACCCGGTGCTGCGCGACGAGAAAACCGATCCGTCGACATGGGTGGCGCCGAGCGTTCGGTGTATTTCTGCCAGACATGCTCCTGCCGAACGGACCGCCGCGCGGTCTTGCACGTCCAACCAATCTCCCGCCAACTCCGGCAGTACGGTGAATGACACTGCGCACGAAGGCCCTTCCAGTGTTTCCCGGTCCAGCAGTGTTTCCCGGTCCAATCCGTTCAGGGAAGTGATTGGCGACGGAACGGGCGCACCCTGCCCGGCGAGTGCGCTCAGCAGGCGCGTCGACGCCTCCAGGTTCGCGAAGCGCTCTGTGTCGCGCGACCACTTCACCACCAGCCCACCTCGGTCGCTCGCAACCCACACGATCGCGTTCTGGTCACTGATCGCCATTCGCGAGCACTCGAGGGCCGTCAATCCCCAAGTCTGCTCGAGTACCGCCGAGACCCAATGGGTGGCTGCGCCGAAGCTGTTGAATCCGAATCGCTGCTTCAGAGCGGCTTCCGACTCCACCGACTCCCAGAGCATGGACAACCCGAGTGGCAACATGCCGTTCGACTCTAGTGGGGGAAGTTCGAATCGAGGTGTCGATCTCGGAAGCACCCGAAGACGCCTTGGCGACAGCTGCAGTTCAGCCGCCTTGACTCAGTTCGCTGAAGATCAGGTTGGTCTGGGTATTGGCGATGGCCGGATCGTTGAGGTGCGCGCTGACGAAATCGCGAAGCCGAGTGGGGGATTCACACGACACGTGCACCAGGAGATCACGGTCCCCACTCATCAGGAACACTCGCTGAACGGAATCCAATCCGCTCAGGTGCTCGGCAATTTCCGTCATCCGACTTCTGGCGTGGGAGTGAATCAGAATCGACACCATCGCCGAGATCTCGAGGCCGAGTAGCTCGAGGTCTATGTCTGCGTGAAACCCCTTGATGACGCCCGATTCGCGTAGAGCGCGCATCCGCGCCAGAGCGGTCGACGGCGCTATCCCGACCTTCTCGGCGAGTGCGTTGTTGGGGATGCGTGCATCCCGGACGAGTTCGCGGAGAATCGCCGTATCGACGTCGTCGAGCCGAACATGATTCGGCCGAGCTGCGGCAGCTGCCCGTTCGATCGCATTTATCATCCGATTTCTCCCTGCCGTCGCGAAAATATTCAGCATCTATTGACCGCGCCCGTCGATGATCCTAGCTTTTGCCAAACACATCGAATTATCAAACGGTCGAGATCTACACAGTCGACTGTTGCGACGAAGGGGTCTGGATGCTTCCGAGGATCGGCCGACACGCGGGCGACGGACACACGGGCGACTGGAGGGCGCGGTTGATCGACATCAGCCCGCCGATCTCCGAATCGACGCCCGTGTGGCCAGGCGATACCGCCTTCACCCGCGCTGTCACGTCCGACCTCGGCGGCAGTGACGCCGTCACCATCAACCGAATCACCACCACTCCGCATATCGGTGCTCACGCCGATGCGCCGGCGCACACTCGCATCGACGGCGCGACCATTGGTTCCGTTCCCCTCGAGCCCTATCTCGGCGAAGCACTGGTGGTCGACATGACGGGGGTCGACGGTGCCGCCTGCATCAGGCCCGTCGAAGAGACGGTGGAGCGACTCGGCGGCCATCTGCCGCAACGGCTGATTCTGAGGACGTACCCGAAGTACCCACGCAAGTGGGACAACGACTTCGCCGGTGTTTCTCCGGAGCTGACCCACTGGTTCGCCGACCGCGGTGGAGTTCTGATCGGAATCGACGGCGCCTCGTTCGATCCGATGGACAGCAAGACCATGGACGGGCACCACGCGGCAAGCGATCGTAGCGTCGCGATCCTCGAAGGACTTTGCCTCGACGACGTCGACGAAGGCTACTACGAGTTGATCGCACTGCCGCTGAAGTTCCTCGACCTCGATGCCAGCCCGGTACGCGCCGTGCTCCGGACTCTGCCTTCATCACTTTCAACGCCGACACATGCAGGAGAAGAATCGTCATGACATCGACAACCACACTTTCGTTGGAAGACTGCGTCAAGGCCGACGCAGTGGATCCTCTGAGGGAGTTCCGCCGCGAGTTCGCGATTCCGGAGGGCGTTCTCTACTTCGACGGAAACTCGCTCGGCGCGCGTCCCATTGCCGCGCAGGAATGCGCCGCGAGAGTGATCGGCGACGAGTGGGGCAACGGCTTGGTTCGCAGTTGGAACGAGGCTGGATGGTTCGACCTCCCGGTCCGCCTCGGTGACAAACTTGCCCCGTTGCTGGGAGCAGGTGAAGGCGAAGTGGTAGTAACGGATTCGACGTCGATCAACCTGTTCAAGGCATTGGCCTCTGCGCTGTCCATCGCGGCTGCTCAGGATCCCAGCCGGAAGGTGATCGTCTCCGAGCGCGACAATTTCCCCACTGACCTCTACATTGCGGAGGGCATCATCTCGCTGCTCGATCAGGGATACGAACTACGCCTGATCGACCAACCGGGCGACCTCACCGAAGCAGTAGGACCGGACACCGCCGTAGTGATGTTGTCGCACGTCAACTACCGCACCGGAAACCTGTATGCGATGACGGAAGTCACTGCAGCAGTGCAGGAACGTGGCGCCCTCATGATCTGGGATCTCGCACACTCGGCCGGCGCCGTCACTGTCGATCTGAGCGGTGCCGACGCCGACTTCGCGGTCGGGTGTACGTACAAGTACCTCAATGGCGGTCCGGGTTCACCTGCATTCATCTGGGTCAACCGTCGCCATCAGAACACCGGAATCCAGCCGCTGTCCGGGTGGTGGGGGCACGCGCGACCGTTCGCGATGGAGTCGGCCTACGAACCGGGCGCAGGAATACGACGGTTTCTGAGTGGTACTCAACCCATCACGTCGTTGTCACTCGTCGAGTGTGGTCTCGACGTCATGCTCAAAGCTGACATGGCCGACATCCGCAGCAAGTCGCTCGCGCTGGCCGATCTCTTCATCAGCCTCGTCGAGGAGCGTTGCGCTGCCTACGGTTTGGAGTTGATCACGCCGCGCGAGCACGAGCGTCGTGGCTCGCACGTGAGTTTAGTTCATCCCGAGGGCTATTCGATCATGAAGGCTCTCATCGCGCGGGGCGTCATCGGCGACTACCGCGAACCCGGAGTGCTGAGGTTCGGTATCACTCCGCTCTATCTCGGATACGCCGACGTGTGGAACGCCGTCGACGTGTTGCGAGACATCCTCGAGAACAAGTCCTGGGATCGCCCCGAATTCCGCGAGCGCGACGCAGTCACCTGATTCTTCTTCCAAGTTTCCGCGGACCGGGAGGTGCCGCCTTTCGCAAGGAGCTTTCATGAGTGATTTCAAAAACATCCAGCAACGAGAATCAGGTCTCAAACGCGAACTCGGCCCCAAGCAGATGAGCATGATCGCGCTCGGCGGCGCAATCGGCACCGGACTCTTCCTCGGCAGTAAGTTCGCCATCGGCTTTGCCGGGCCGAGCGTCATCGTCAGTTACGCGATCGGTGGGCTGATCGCCCTCCTGCTGATGGGCGCCCTCGCCGAAATGACTGTCGCGCATGCGACATCGGGTTCGTTCGGTGCGTACGCAGAGTTCTACGTCGGACCGTTGATCGGCTTCCTCGTTCGCTATCTCTACTGGTCGTGCATCGTCCTCGCGGTCGGTACCGAGGTCACCGCAATCGGTGAATATATGCAGTTCTGGTTCGCCGACGTACCGTCATGGCTGTGGATCGTGTTGTTCTCCGGAGTGCTGATCGGCGTGAACATGTTCAACGTCAAGGCCTTCGGAACGATGGAGTACTGGTTCTCGACGATCAAGGTCTTCGCGATCGTGGCGTTCATCGTGATGGCAGCGTACGTAGTGTTCGGTAGCGGGAACCCGGACTACGGATTTCACAACTACACGGCCGGTGGCGGATTCTTCCCGAATGGTTTGTCCGGCATGTGGTTTGCCGTGATCGTATCGATCTTCAGCTACTTGAGCATCGAGATGATCGCCATTGCAGCCGGTGAGGCGGAAAACCCCGCGGTGGCGGTGAAGAAGGCGTTCCGTGTGACGATCGTCCGACTGTTCGTCTTCTACATCGCAACGCTTGCCCTGATTCTGGCAATCGCTCCGATGGACAAGATCTTGAGCGGCGGAAGTCCCTTCGTCACGGTGATGCAGGTTGTGAAGATTCCGGGCGCAGACAGTGTGCTGAACTTCGTGGTGATCATCGCCGCGCTGTCCGCGATGAACAGTCAGCTGTACGTGTCTTCGCGAATGATGTTCTCGCTCTCCCGTGCTGGTGACGCGCCGGCCATTCTCGGCAAGGTCAGGGCCAACGGCTCACCGGTCAATGCCTTGCTGCTGTCGACGTCGGGTATCGCCGTCGCAACCATCGTCTACGTGCTCTTTCCCGAGCAGGCATTCACCTTGATGATCTCGCTGTCGATGTTCGGGGCGATGGCGACGTGGCTGCTGATCTTCGTGACGCACTGGTTCTTTCGCAAGCGGATGGCAAGCGAAGGACGAACCCTCTCGTTCACGATTCCGTTCTTCCCGGTGGGGACGATACTGGGTGGTGTCCTCATGGTCGCGATCCTCGTCACGACATTGTGGGTCGAGGATTTCAAGATGACCTTGGTGTTCGGGGTGCCGTTTGTTCTTGCCGTGATCGGCATCTACTACTTCACCCGATCACGTCGGGCGCAGAGTCGAGCGGTGACGGCTGAACAGGTTCAGGACGAGATCACCGGCACGGTGGTCAAGCGGGTTCCCTGACTTACATTGGCAATCAAAGGGTTTCGGCGAAAAACTCCATAGTGCGGGTCCAGGCGAGGGCAGCAGAATCCGGGGCGTAGTGGCTGGCCGAAGTGTCGTTGTTGAACGCGTGGCCGGCGTCGGCATAGCGGTACACCCGGGCGAGATCGGACGCGGTTGCGCGCAATTGCTCGACGCTCTCCGGCGGGATACTCGGATCGAGGTCGCCGTAGTGACCGAGCCACGGGACCTGCAGTTGCGCTGCAAGTTCGGTGCCTGCGGCAATCCCATCCCATCGGGCTTCTGCAACGCCGCCACCGTAGTACGTGACAGCGGAATCGACGAGGGGTACGGCGGCACACCACAGGGATGCGGTGCCGCCCATGCAGAATCCGAGGGAGCCGACTTTGTCTGCTCCCTCGGATCGGCTGTAGTCGACGGCGGCACGTACGTCGTGGCCGATGCTTGTGCCGTCGAGTGCCATGAGCGCATCCTTGGCGGACGGGAAGTCGGTGAAGGAGGTCTGTGCGCCGCGATGGTAGAGATGCGGGGCGACGGCAAGGTAGCCGGCATCGGCGAGGCGTTCGAGGATGCTCTCGATGTGTTGGTTCACGCCCCACGCTTCTTGGAGAACTACTACCGTATGTCTCGGTTCACTCGGCGAATCCGGTCGGCTGACGGTCAGCGGTACATCACGTGTGGTCGTCGTGAAAGTTCCCATGTCCCGACTGTATCTGAGCCCAGCCTGTAGGTGCACGGTCGAACTAGACTCGTCAAATGTTGAGTTCCGCCGTTCCGCCGATCAGCTTGGGCAGTTGGCCGACGCCCGTCGAACCTCTGGCGCGTTGCGCGCAGGCACTCGGATTGGGGCCGGAAGATCTGTGGATCAAACGTGACGACGTCACTGGCCTGGGCGGCGGCGGCAACAAGATCCGAAAGCTGCAGTACACCTGCGCTCAGGCTTTGGCCGTCGGCGCGACGACTCTGATCACTACCGGTGCGCCGCAAAGCAATCACGCTCGCTTGACTGCGTCGGCAGCAGCCCGTTTGGGATTGCGTTGTGTGCTGGTGCTCGGTGGTGCCGAGCCGGAATCCGCGCAGGGAAATCTCGTTCTGGATGCACTCGCGGGCGCTGAGATCGTCTGGGCCGGTGGGGACACGGCATCCGCGCTCGACGCCGCGGTGCAGGCCGTCGCGGACTCGGGCGGTGTACCTTTTGTCATTCCCTTCGGTGGTACCAGCGCGGTGGCTGCGCAGGGATACGTGGACTGCGCACGCGAGATCGAACAGCAACTCGCCGGCGTCGATCGCGTCGTGGTTGCACTCGGATCGGGTGGAACGATGGCAGGCCTTGTCGCGCATCTGGGCGTCGACAGAGTTGTGGGCGTCGACGTCGGGGCTGTTGCCGACCCGGTGTCGACTGTCGCTGGGTTGTTGGACGAGATGCCTGGTCCGACCGCGCGAGCCGCAGATCTTCAGATCCTGCGAAACCAAGTTGGACAAGGATATTCGACGCTCACGGAAGCATCAGCCGGCGCGATCCGATGTTTGGCTCGTACTGAGGGCATCTTCCTCGACCCGACGTACACCGGCCGAGCCTTTGCGGGATTGATCCAACTCGTGAAGGACGAAGCCATCACGGCGGGATCAAAAACGGTCTTCCTGCACACCGGTGGGTTGCCTGGCCTGTTCGGACATCCCGAACTGTCGACGCTGCGGTGAGCGAGCAGATCGACTACCCGCTCAGCAGTCCGCTCGACGAACTGTCCGAGTGGCAACGCGTCGTTCGACCGCTGCGCGTCAGTGCCGACGGGTACTTGCGGTTGGCGACCAATCGGCTGGCCGTCGATTCCGACTACACCTGGGAGATGCACCGCCACAGCGATCACGAATTGCTGTGGGCGATCGACGGTGTTCTCGAGGTCCGTACTCCGGAGACTGTGTACACGGTGCCGAGCGGAGTCAGTCTGTGGATCCCGTCCTTTGTTCCCCACGAGGTGACAGCGCGCAGCGGCACAGAATTGTCGTGCACGTGGTTGGTGGCATCCGATGTGACCGGGTTGGATCGTGTGGTGGCCTTGTCCACCCCTCCGCTGCTCGAACAAGTACTCGATCACCTCACCCGAGACGACCTGACCGACGCGGCTCGTCGACGAGCCGAGGCGTTTGCCATCGACCTCGTCGAACCTGTTCCGCGACTGATTTTCGATGTACCGCTGCCGACGACGCCGTGGCTTCGGCAGATCGCAGATCAGTTGGTCGCCAGCCCGGCCGACACCCGATCGGTCGAGGAGTGGGCCACCGACGCGAAGGTCAGTACGAGGACTCTCACACGAAGGTTTCCGGCCGAGACCGGATTGACCTTCTCGGAATGGCGTATGCGATTGCGGGCTCATCACGCGATGCAACTTCTGGCACTCGGTCGAAGCATCTCGTTTGTGGCGCGGAAGACGGGTTTTCGTTCCGAAAGCGCGTTCGGTGCGGCTTTTCGTCGAACGATGGGCGTGACACCGGGGGAGTTTGCAAGCCTGATCGATCATCCGCGCGCGCCAATGACCGATTGGCTACAGGACTAGTCCGAACAGCGACTCAAAGCATCTCGATCGGACTTGTGCCGTGCCGCAGAATGAACTTAGGGTTGGCTAAACAATCACCCTGTAGGAGTTCTGCGTGCGCGCAATTCGATCATTTTCTTTCGGTTCCAGAGTCATTGCAGCGGCGGCGGTTGCCGTCGTAGGTGCGATGGTGGTGACCGGCTGTTCCTCGTCGTCGGCCGACTCCGAGCAGACGGACGTCCGGACCGTCGCGTCGGCGTACGGGGACATCGAGGTTCCGGTTTCACCTGAGCGCGTCGTCGCCGCGTCGTACGACACTCCTTGGCAGCTCATGTCCCTCGGAGTGAAACCGGCTGCTGTGCAGGACTACGGCAAGTGGATCAGTGAATTCACGCCGGAGCAGCAGGCCTTCGTCGACGGGCTCCCGACCATCGGGCCTTTCGGGGAAATGAACTTCGAAGCGATCGCTGCGGCGGATCCCGACATCATTGTCGGCGACGCCGACGAGGTGGACCAAGCGGCGTTCGACCGTCTGTCCGGCATTGCACCCACCGTCATCGTCAAGGGAGAGAGCCGAGGCGACTGGAAGAAGATCACCACCGAGCTTGCTGAGGCAATTGGCAAGACCGACGTGCTCGAGTCGACGCGGACTGCTTACGAAGAGAATCTCGAACGTGTCCGTGGCGAGTACGCCGACGTGATCGCGACCAACAAGTGGATTCACATTTCACTCGGAGACGCGCCCGGCGCTTTCTCGGTTCAGCAGCCCACCGGTGCGATCGGCAATTTGGTGGTCAACGAACTCGGATTGGCGTACGGGCCCGGTGTTCCGACCAATTACACCGATGCCGGATACGCGTCCTATCCGATGGAGCAGTTGGCCGACATCCTGAACGGCGTGACGGTCGTGCTGTATCCGCTGAACGCGGACGGGTCGACCAGTGCGGCGGTTCAGGCGGTCCTCGACGACAACCTCTTCACGAGGCTGCCGGCGGCGCAGGCCGGGCACGTCTTCGGATTGCAGTCGAGCGTCACAGACTTCGTGACCGCGAACGGTTGGCTGAACGAAGTGAAAACGAAGGTGTTTGCAACGCTCTGACGCTTGCTCACCTTTTCACTGCGTGCCCGCAACTGACCAGTTGAGGGCGCGCAGTCTTTTTGGTCGCCACTACGAGCGGAAATCCTGTCCTCTGCTTATGATTTCTGTCACTGCCGGTTACCGTTACTTCGACGAGGGCGACGCGGTTCAACCTTGCCTTGGCAGGGATCATCGATCCTCGGCGACGTGCGGAGGTGGTCGCCATCCCCGCAGATCCGTGGGGTATTTTGTCCGTATCTACTGTCGGGGTGAGCAGTGATGTGCGGGGGAGTTTTTGGTGAGTACAAGCGCTCGTGCCGTCTTTCGAGCAGGGCGCTCTGGATTTCGGGACCATACCCGTCCGGACATTAGTTCTGGTTTGCTGAGCGTGAACGGTGCGTGGGGCGAATCGTTCGAGGGGACGAAAGGCGAGATCGGCGAATGACAGCGACTTCCGACGCACGGTGTACCGAATCGAACGCTGTCCAGAACACCGACTCGCCGTCCGGCGAAAATCCGCGCTGGCGCGACCGCAAGAGGTACCTGTGGCCGCTCGGATTGCTGATTCCACTCAGCCCGTTCCTCTCCTGGATTCTCGTCGACAACCTTCGTCTCGGATTGTTCTGGGCGACCGGCGCGTGGCTACTGGTCATCGTCATCCCGATCATCGACATGCTGGCCGGTGAAGACGGCGAAAGTCCGCCGGACGATGCGATCCCACGACTGCAGAAGGACCGCTACTACCGCTGGTGCACTTACGCGTTCCTCCCCTTGCAATACGCCGGTCTGGTCTTCGCCTGCTGGTGCTGGATCAACGCTCCGATGGGAATCGCGGAGAAGATCGCGATGTCGTTCACGGTGGGCGTCGTCGCCGGCGTCGGTATCAACGCGGCCCACGAGCTCGGCCACAAGAGCGAGAAGATCGAACAGTGGCTCGCGAAAGTGGCGCTTGCGCAATCTCTCTACGGGCACTTCTACGTGGAACACAATTTCGGCCACCATGTGCGTGTAGCTACTCCGCAGGACCCGGCCAGCTCACGGTTCGGTGAGAGCTTCTGGAGGTTCTTGCCACGAAGTGTGTTCGGCGGGCTGCGTTCGGCATGGCGCATCGAGAGCGCTCGACTCCAGAGGAAAGGCAAACGAACCTCGAGCTTCGAGAACAATATTCTCAACGCTTGGGCGATGAGTGTTGTCCTCTTCGCGACGCTGATCGGTATCTTCGGTTGGGAGGTCGCGCCCTGGCTCCTGCTGCAGGCAGTTGCCGGATTCACCTTCCTCGAAGCCGCGAACTACCTCGAGCATTACGGCCTGCTGCGTGGCAAGCGTGCCGACGGCTCGTACGTTCGCTGCAGCCCCGCTGACAGTTGGAACAGCGATCACGTCGTGAGCAATCTGTTTCTCTACCAACTGCAGCGGCACAGCGATCACCACGCCAACCCGAAGCTGCGGTACCAAAGTCTGCGTAGCGCGGCCGAAGCGCCGCAACTTCCGGCCGGCTACGCAGTGATGATCGTGATCGCGTGGATTCCACCGCTGTGGCGCCGGGTGATGGATCAGAGATTGTTGGACTACTACGACGGCGACACAGAACGAATCAACGTCGGCTGATCCGCATCCCTCTCTGAACTGTTCGGAGTTGCCGTCTCAGCGACCGTCGTCCCACACGGTGTTGCCGCTTGCAGTCGTCGACGGGTAGTCCTGGACGGCGTCCCAATGCTCGACGATTTTGCCGTTCTCGTCGAATCGGAAGATGTCCATCGAGCCGCTGCCGGCCGTTCCCTCACCGGACGAAGCGAAGGTCTGAACAAAGACGAAGTCGCCCTCGGCTACCGTCCGTGGAAACTTGGTGGCCTTGTCTTCGGTAACGGGTTCGATCCCGGCCAGTGCGGTGACAAATGCGTCCTTGCCGTCAGCGAACGAGGGGTTGTGCTGCGTGTAGGTCGGACCGACCAGCTGGTCGGCAGCCTCGGCGGCTTTGCCTTCGTTGAAGGCGAGCTGCAGGAACGTCAACGCGTTGGCCGTGTTGCGCTCCAAGACTTCTGACGACTTGGACGGCGACGAGGTGGGTCCGTCGAACATCGTGTTCGGATTCGCGGACGTTTCCGGCACGTCTTGAATGGCATCCCAGTGTTCGACGATCTTGCCGTTGTCGACGCGGAAGATGTCGAATACCGCCTGGCCGCGGTCGCCGGGTGCAGACGTGGTGTGGGACTGGAGGGCAACCAGATCGCCCTCGGCGAAAACGCGAGTGATCTCGGCATGCAATCCGGGTGTGGCCTCGACGTAACCGCCTATGCCGCTGACAAATCCGGCTGCCCCATCGGCGGCGGTGGGGTTGTGCTGGATGTAGACGTCGCCAAGGTACCGGTCGGCGGCTTGCTGTACCTGACGGCCGTTGAACGCCAGTTCGTAGAAGTCTGTGACGACGGTCCTGTTGGATTCGAGTTGATCGCCCTGTTCGGCAACAACGCTCGTGGACGTCGTAGAACTGCTGGGCGTTGCGGATTCCGCGTCGTTGGAGCACGCAGTGAGCAGGAGTGCGGCGGCAGCGGGAACAGTCATCCAGGCTGCGCGCCTACGAAGGTTGCTCATATTCAGTGTGCGACGGTGAAACGCTGGCGACCGTGTGCCGGAGTCTCGATCTCGTCGACAAAAGCGTGTGCGTAGTCTTCGCCCGCGATGGCGGAGTTGCCCTCGGCGTCCGTCAGAAGGATGTCGCCACCCACCTGGAAGGATCCCTTCGGAGCGACGCCGGCATGGGCGCCGAATGCTGCGGCCGGGCTCACGTAGAACCAGTCGACATTGCTGTCGGTCGCGCGGAGCGCATCGAGGACGTCGGCGTGAGCGAGTGCCTCACCCTTGTATGCGTCCGGGAAGTCGGGGGTGTCGACGACGCGCGGCCCACCCTCGGAGACCAACAGGCTGCCGGCGCCACCGACTACGGCAATGCGAGCACCGTTGCGTGCGGCGGCATCTGCGAGGGGAGTGACGGCGTCGAGCAGGCGCTTGCCGTCGATCTCGCGAGCGGGGATGGCAACGACAACGACGTCGTTGTCTGCCGTGATCTGCTCCACGATCGTGTTGTCGTGAACAGAACCCTGCACGACATTCGTGTCGGTTCCGGACTGCGCGCTGCGAGCGACGACGGTTACCTCGTGGCCGCGTGAAGCGGCTTCTTTCGCGATTGCGCTTCCTGCAAAACCGTTTCCACCGAATACTGCGATCTTCGACATGGGGTGTGCCTTTCCTTGATGTCGTCGTTGTGCTTGTAGTAGTAAATTTATTCACCCCGAGGTGCATTGTCTCGGTCAGATGCGGGCATTCCTTGGTGAAAAACAGACATCGTGATGACGATGGGCCGACTGCTTCGGGTCGAAGTTGCGAACCGTAGGGTTGGTACATGACTCTCACCGCCGACAACAATGCAGGTCCAGTGGCAATCGAGCGCTCGGACGTCGAAGCTGCGCGGACTCGTATCGCAGGACTGGCGCGGCGTACTCCGATCTTTCGCACTGCGCTACCGACGCCACAGGGTGAGGTACCGGTTCTGTTCAAGCTCGAGTACCTCCAGCACGGCGGTTCCTTCAAAGTGCGCGGCAGTCTCAATGCAGTGGAACGAGCGGTCGCCGACGGCACCATGCCCGATGCCGGCGTGGTGATCGCGTCTGGCGGCAACGCTGCAATCGGGGCCGCGTGGGCAGCGCGGCGACGAGGACTCACCTGCACAGTGGTGGTACCGGAGACAGCGCCTGATGCCAAGGTGAAGGCTCTCGGAGAGTTGGGTGCAACCGTTCACAAGGTAGGCGACCGGTATGCACTCGCTGCTGCCGCTGCGGCGGACATCGCACGCACCAGCGGTGCGCTCGAACTGCATGCCTACGACCTGCCCGACATCGTCAGTGGGGCCGGCACCATCGCTCTCGAGCTCGAAGACGACGCATCCGGACCGATCACGTATTGCGTTGCAGTCGGCGGCGGCGGATTGGTCTCTGGAATCGTCGCGGCGGCTCGTCCCGAAGATCACGTGGTAGCCGTCGAGCCGACCGGGGCTGCCACCTTGCGCACCTCGCTCGATGCGGGGCGTCCGGTGGATATCGAAGTGAACAGTATCGCCGGAGACTCGTTGGGGGCTACACGAATTGGTGCCATCGCCTGGGAGACACTGCATGAGAGTTCGGTAGACAGTGTTGTGGTCGAAGATGATTCGATCCGGCAAGCGCGGGCATTCCTGTGGCGGGAGTTCCGGATTCTGGTGGAGTTGGGAACCGCGGCAGCATTGGCTCCGGTTCTGAACGGAACGGTGTCGCCGCCGTCCGACGGTGAACTGTGCGTGGTTCTATGCGGAGCCAACACACATCCGACCGACCTGTAATTTCAGCGTATTTGTTTGCCTGCGTGTGAGAAAGTCGCAGGTGGGTACCTCTCGCAGTATGAGTACCAGCAGCATTATCTGGATAATTGTTGCCGTGGTCGTGGTGATAGCGATCGTGGCCGCACTCCTGTGGGTGGCGCGAAACAGGCGTGACGAGCGTCGTCACATCGAGGCAGAACAGATCCGCGAAGACGTCGCAGACAAGTCACTGCAAGTAGGCGAGCGCGAGGCGCGGGCAGAAGAGACAGCAGCCAAAGCGCGCATGGTGCAGGCAGAGGCCGACGCCAAAGCGGCGGAAGCGTCTGCGCTGCAACATCATGCAGCGCAGCATCGGAAAGAGGCGACGAGTTCTCGCGAGGAACTGAACCAGCAACGAGATCATGCAGACACGATCGACCCCAAGGTTCCCAACCCCGAAGAACCGCGGTCGACGCCGGATCAGAACCCTCGAAACCCTTGATCTCGAAACACTTGATGCAGGCGTTCGAGGGAAGCGTCTGCCCGTATATGGTTCGACGATCATGATGAACAAAGAATCGTCACCGCACGACCAGAAGAGCGTCGCGTCCACGGCGGCTGACGTCGCACAGAACAATGTCTTCGAGCGCTTTGCCCGTGCCGGATTCGTCGTCAGCGGTGTGGTTCATCTGCTGATCGGATATATCGCGATCCGCCTTGCTCTCGGTGGATCCGGGTCTGCGGACCAATCGGGTGCGATGGCCGAGTTGGCAGGAAAGCCAGGGGGTGTCTTCGCTCTGTGGGTCGGCGTCGTGGCCTTCCTTGCCATGGCGTTGTGGAGATTGGCCGAAGCTGCGTTGGGAAGCTCGTCGTCGCCGTCCTCTGACGACAAGAAGAAAGAGTTCTTCAACCGCGCAAAGGCTCTGGGCATTTCGCTCGTCTATTTCGGTTTTGCGTTCACTGCATTCGGATTCGCCCGCGGTAGCGGGAAGTCCAGCAGCGGTCAGAGTGCGGGGATCACGGCGCGTTTGATGGAGAACACGCTTGGAACTATCGCATTGGTGATCGGCGGGATCGCGATCATCGCCGTTGGTGTGTACCACGTGTACAAGGGCGCGAGCCAGAACTTCCTCGATGATCTGAAAGGCACACCCAGCAACTTCGTGCGCCGACTCGGAACCGTCGGGTACGTCGCCAAGGGCTTGGCCATCGCTGCAGTCGGCATTCTGGTTCTTCTTGCGGTCAACAGTTCCGAACCCGGCAAGTCCTCCGGACTCGACGGAGCGTTCAAGACGCTGGGCGCGCAGCCGTACGGAGTGGCGCTGCTGATCCTTGCCGGATTGGGCATCATCACCTACGGGCTCTACTGCTTCGTGATGGTACGCTCGACGAAGATGTAGCGCCCGTAGGTAAGTGGGTCTATCCGAATGACCCGGTCTGGAAGCCGACGTCGCTGCCCGACGAACTTCCCGTCGAGCTACCGAATATCGGTCGTCTCGGAACCAGATCATGCATCAGGTTCACGGCTGCAGGGTCGATCATCGCCGCATTTCCACCGTTCGCCAGAATCGTGATCGACCAGCCGCTGTCGGGAACCAGCAGGGTGATGCAGTTGGATCCCGAGCTGTCTCCGTTTTTCTTGGCGAACCGTTGTGGGAAGTTCGGCGTCGGGGGTTGGAGCTGCCACGCCATTCCCATTCCGAATGCAGGATTCTCCGGAGCTTGCGTGTCGATCTGCTCGAGCATCGAGGTCAGGACTGGTTTGAGCAGGTTGTTTCCGTAGCCGAGAGTTGTTGCAGCCCAGATCGACATGTCCTCGGCGGTGCTGACCAGCCCACCCCCGCCTGCGATCGCACCCGTGTTGTTCCACAGAGGCGCTCGTGTGCCGTCGAGGTGGTACGGAACGGCAAGGTCGGTTGCTTTGGTCTCGATCACGGTACCCATCATCCCGAGCGGGTCGGTGATTTCGCGGGCGACTGCCGCCGCGAATGGTGGCTTCTCTTGTCCCGGAATGATTTTGTCGGCCATGAGTGTGCCGAGCAGTCCGAACCCGAAGTCCGAGTACACCCAGTGGCTACCGGGGGCGAACTCCAAGGCGCCGGCGTCTTGGAGTCCTTTCCAGAGCATATTTCTGGTGTACTTCGCCTTCTCGTCCGTGCACGATCGTGTGGGATCGGCACACCCCGCCGAAAGATTGGGCGGGTCGTCGCTCAGACCGGAACGGTGGGTGACCAGTTGGCGAAGCGTGATCTCCTCGCCGCCGATGCCTTTCGGCAGCGGGTTGCCATCCGAATACTTGCTCGCCAGGTCGTCCAATCCGACTTCTCCCCGAGCGATCAGTTTCGCCAGTAGTGCAGCGGTGAAGGTCTTGGTCTCCGAGGCGATCTCGAATTGCGTTCGTGGAGTGACTCTCACGCCGTTTTCGACGTCGGCATATCCGTAGTGGTACGTAGTGGTGACACTCGCCTTGCGGTTCTTCTCATCCGGTTTGACGATGGCGAAGGCAAGACCGGGGACTCCGCTGTTCAGCAGTGTCTCTGCGACGCGCTGTACCGCTTGGGCTTCCGCAGGATCGCCGACCCGCGAACCTGGATTGGGTGCCGTGGGGCCGGCGGCGCCGGCGGTCGAGGAGGTCGCGAGGGCTATGACCGCGGTTGCCGCCAGCCCTGCAACGCTGATGAACTGCCGTCGTGACGTCCGGGCGGACCCTCGATCCTGGTTATCCATTGTTTGCACATTACAACCAAAGTCGACTGGTTTGACTGTTTTGTCGGAATTGCCAAGGTGTGCTCCTTAGACGATGGTTTTGCTAAATCACGCCGCCGTTGACGTAGATGACCTGGCCATTGACCCAACGAGCTGGGCCGGCGAGAAACGCGACAGCCTCCGCGATGTCCGCCGGTGTGCCGAGGCGTTCCAGGGGAGCCAGCTTGGACAGGTTCTCCACTGTAGCTTCGTCTTTCCCGTCAAGGAATAGATCGGTGGCCGTGGGGCCTGGGGCTACGGCGTTGACCGTGATATCGCGTCCCCGTAGCTCTTTCGCGAGAACCAGAGTGATCGCGTCGACAGCACCTTTGGTGGCGGCGTACGCGGCATAAGTCGGAAACGCCAGCTTCTTCACGGAGGTGGAGAAATTGATGATCGCACCACCGCGCCGGACACGTCTGGCTGCCTGCTGGTCGACCACGAAGGTCCCTCGGACGTTGGTCCGATGCATCCGATCGAAATCGTCGAAGTTCAGTTCTGCGACGGTGGAGAGAATCATGATTCCGGCTGCATGGACGACGACGTCGATGCCCCCGAACTCCTCCTCGACCGTATCGAACAGGGCCGCGACTTCACCTTCGTCGGCGACGTCCGCATGCACCGCTATGGCGCGACCGCCCGCAGCGACGATGGCGTCAGCTGTTTCCTGGGCGCGTTGAATGTTTCCTGAATAGTGCACGGCGACAGCCATTCCGTCGGCGGCGAGCTTCTCGGCAGTCGCTCGCCCGATGCCGCCGGAAGCTCCGGTGACGATGGCGACGCGGGTGGTGGTGTCAGTCATGATGTAACTCCTGAACTGGTTTCGGTTGCATCGGACAGCTTGCGAAGCCACTCTCGTAGTAGGCCGACTTCGTTGGCGGAGAGAGAAGTTGAATCTGCGGCGGCCAGTTGGGCGTCGAGAGTAGATGCAACTCTGTTGAGTGTGGTTTCCGGGTGGGCGCCGGATTCGTCGATGATGGACGCGAAGATTCCGTCGCGAACTCGCTGTGACAGCGTCGGATTGGGGTACTGTTCCGGCCTGACGACGAGCATCAGAGCGACGCCCGCATTGGCGGACATCACCATCTGCGTAGCCACGTCGACCGATACGGTCAGAACACCTGCCGCAGCGCATCGTTCGAGAACGGATCGAAGTAGCGCCTGGGCCTGCAGGGCGGTGTCGGCGCTCTGGGCGGAAGGTGAGTGCATCAAGCGGTAGTGAGCGGGATGCGCGAGCGCGAAGGCGGTGTGCGCATCCCAGCCGGCCCGTAGATCGGCAACGGGGTCATCGGAAGGTGTCGCAGCCCGTTTGCCTTCGAGGTATTCGAAGAAGCCCGCCTCGACGACGGCTGCGAGCAGTCCGTCCTTGTCGCCGAACTGACGGTAGAGCGCGGGGGCGCCGACGCCGGCCATCTCGCACACGGCGCGGGTGGATATGTCGCCGTGGGGGGAGGTGTTGAGCAGCTCGGTCGCTGCGGCCAGAATCTTTGCTCTCGAGCTCATAAAAACAACGCTAACACAAACATGTAATCGTTGCTATCGCCGGTTTGGTCGTGCGAACGAACTACGGACACAGGCACCAGAACTTGATCAGATGAGTGAGCCGGTCCGGCCACGGTTCTGTGTGGAGTGACGGCTAGAGCCGTTCTGTTCTCACACTCTGAACGAAGGAATCCTGGTGATTGGCTCGGAAACTACTGTTGCGCAGAATAATTCGCATTCCGGTTATCTGGGGTGGATTCTGCGGGTCATCAGTGTCGTGGCGTGCGCTGCGGTTGCAACGGTCGTTGTCTCGCTGACGCTCGGGCCGCCATTCGCGCGGGCCTGGGCACAGTGGGTTGCTCGTCATCTAGGTGGGGACTTCGAGACGGGAGTCGTTGTCGGATTTGTGACTGGGCTTCTGGGCACCGCTGTGACTTTGTTTGCAGCGCTGATGAGTTCGTTGGCGTGGCGGCGTCGCGGTGGCCCGGCATTGTCGCTTGGTGTCGGTGCCATTGCCATCTTGCCGTTATTCCTGGCGCAGTGAATTTGAGTATCGCGGTCGGTGCAGCAGGATCCGGTGTGAGGGCGGCGGGGAGGATCCTCGACGTCGACGGGCCGGCGATTCGTGGAGCCTGGATAGCCGGATCTGTGGCGGGGCTGTTGCTGTATATGGCCGCGGCGCTGCTGTTAGGGAGGAGCCTTCGTTCGACGTTCGGGCCTGTCAGGCATGTGGCGGCGCCGCTCCCCGGGGTGGTCGGCGGCACGAATGCCTTGGCCATCGTCGCACTTGTACTTGGAATCTTCGGTGGAGTTCTTGCTATTCCAGTGGGCCATGTGTCGTTGAACCAGATTCGCCGTTCCGGCGAAAGTGGGCGCGGATTGGCAGTGGCCGGCCTCGTTCTCGGTTATCTGTCCCTGGTCGTCGTCGTAGGTGTCGTATTCGTGGCTGTGTCCGCGGCCTATCGATAATTTGGGTCGCGCGTCAGAGTTGGGTGGGCTGGAGTGGCTCGATGTCGAAGGTGCGAGGCCCGAACAGGCCCATAGCCCGGGTGCGAATGGACGGTAGTGCTTCGTGGATGCTCCCGCCGAGACGGTGGAGAGAGTTGAACGAGCGTGATTCCCAAACCGGAAACTCTCCGTCGGTGTCGCGTGATGCTGTGTCCCACAGGAGGGCGTCACCGTTTTCGCTCCATCCGAAAACCTGCAGCGAGTCGGGGAGTGACCAATCGCCGTCGGGTTCGATCATCCAATCGAACTCGTCATCCTGTCCTTCTGTGTAGACCGAATGAAGATGAGCGGTGAGGTTGCGGGCGCGCCCTTGCCAGCCGTCGGCAAATCCGGGAAGGACGGGCGGATAGATGAGCCAGAGTCCGAAGGTCCGCGCCCACCCTGCGTGCCGGATGAATGCGCGATACGAATCGGGGAAGCCCTGCCGGTCGGGAAATCGAAAAGAATCCAAAAAGGTGAAATCTATGTGTTGAAGCGTCGGTTGGCCTTTTACCGTCAGCGCGTTGGGTCCCTGTGCAAACACGTCCTCAACACTAGCAATGCGAGTCCGTGGGGGATCTCGGGCGGGAGGTCTTGGCTGGTTGTTCCCCGAGTTCGTCGGATCAAATACCTTCAATGGCCCGCAAGATTCACCACCAATCGAATCACCAACTCGCCGTCCACCTCTCGGGTCCGTTTCTCGCAGATCACGTTCATCAATGCGGTGCCCTCATCGATGCCGAGTTGGTGTGTGAGTAGCGTGTCGATCGTGTCGTCGGCGCTCGTCAATGCAGCTGCAGCGGAGGCGAGTTGGTGGTTCGTGACTCCTCTGTTGCCAGTCAAGGCAACGCGCAGAGCGCCCCTGGTGAACGTGGTGATCGCGGGTGGTGTCGGTCCACCCGTGTTGGCTTGTCGCACCCCGGCGATGTCCACCCCGGGTAACAAATCGGACGTGGCCTTGGCCGGCACTCCACCAATCGGATGCACGGCGACAACTCGATCGCCGAGGCGTTCCAGAGCGGTGTCGATCGACGCTACTGTGCCGGCGCGGTGAGTCGCGACCAGCACGGCGACCGAGCCTGTGGTTTCGCGTACCCAGTTCTCGGTAGCGAGCGAGTTGACCACGGATGGAAAGTGATTCGTCGTCCACTCCATGCCGAGTTCGGTGCGGTGGACCATTACTACTCGGACGGTTGGGAAGAGAACGGAGGGTGCGAGGGCCGCAGCCAGATTTCCGATGAGACCGTCGCCGAAAATGAGCAGCGTCCCCGGTGACTCACGTGAGAGGCAGGAGAGCGCATACCTGACGACGGCGTACGGTTCGACGAGAGTAGCGCGTGCGCTGGAAAGTTCCAGTGGCAACGGCGTGACCAACCCTCCACTCACCGCGGGCACGCCGATGATGACGCGTTGTTGAAACAACCCCTCGACGTTGTGGCCGAGAAGAAACGATGAATCATGCGGATGCGTCGGGTTGACCACGACTCGATCACCTACCTCGAAGTCGGTGACGCCGTCGCCCACTTCGACGACGCGGGTAGCGCCTTCGTGGCCGACGATGGGCGAGGGGTCGTCCCTGTCTCCGCGCACAATCTGAATGTCAGTCCCGCACAGGCTGACTTTCTCGGGGGCGACGAGAAGTTCGCCGGGTCCGGGAGTTGGAGTCGGCCGCTTTTCGACGCTCGACCGACTGCCCCTTCTCACGATTGCGCGATGGGTGAGTTGCGTTGTCATGAATCCTCTTTCACAGCTTGCTTACGCGGAGGCGACCGGCGGCAATATCGTCGGCACCGGACAGGGTGTCGATGTCGTGAGGACGGCACAGGTATATCGTCTTACGGATTCTCTCGGGAGTCAGTGACGTGTCCGCGTACGATCGCACCGAGGCGAGTTGGGAACAAAGTTCCCTCTCGTACATCTCGGACAGACCTTCGGCGAGCCCGCCACCGATCCCGATGCGATCCAGTCGTGGATCGAGGGCGATCATCGTTCTGACCAGCTCGGCGATCGGCTCGACGACCACGCTCAACAGAAGTGATGCACCAGGGGCGCCTGACTCGAGTGCTGGACCGAACGAATCTCTGTCATAGGGCAATTCGAGAGCCGAGGCGACAGCAGCCAACGCCGAGCCGGACGAGATCGCCGCGACATGTCCGATGCCTCCACATGCGCAGGGCAACTGTCGCACCGTATCCGGCCCCGACGTCACTGCACGAAGGTGGCCGACCTCACCTTGCAACCCCGATGCATCCACTGGAATCACTCCCTCTGTTGCATCAGCTATCCGCAGTGCGATCCCGCTGCTGATGGTGAGGTAGGCGATGCGCCGATCGGTGGGACGTGTAAACCCACGAGCGAATGACGCCAACCCTGCCGTCACGTCGTTCACGAGTGTCCATCGAACGTCCGGGCGGTGGGATTCGAGGAGGCGCAGCAACGGAATCTCACCGGCAGGAGCGCCGCCCCACAATGGGCCGGATCCATGGGCGACGCCCTTCTGTTCGTCGAGCGCGGCCCCGCACGCCATGTTCACTGCGGCACCCGGCGGTAGATATCGATCCAGTGTCTCGATCAGCTCGCGCAGGAGTTGATCGGGAGTGGCAGACGGTTGTCGGAGCACGCTGGGCGATGGCAGCCGTTCGGTTCGCTCACCGCTGCGGATGCGTAGCCACGTACCTCCCAGATCGACCGATACGGTATCCGTCATAGTTCCGGTACCACGTCGATTACGAGCTCCGATCTCTCTCGGGAGAGTCGTAGTGAAGTAAAATTATTCACTCTCAAAAGGTTTCGTCCGGGCTCGGCTCCGATTGCAACGCATGATGCGCCGGAATCGGCCGCAGCAGCCATGCCGGCCGAGGAGTCTTCGAATACGGTGCAGGAGTCGGCGGAAACCTTCAAGCGCGCCGCCGCTGCAAGAAAGCCCTCGGGATCTGGCTTGCCGGCGCGCACGTCCTCAGCGCATACCGACGCGTGTGGAAGCGGGAGGCCCGCTTCAGTGAGCCTTCGCACCATCATCGATCGAGGGGCCGACGTGACAATCGCCCATTGCTCCGGGGGCACAGACGCCAGAAAGTCCTTGGCGCCGGCGATGGCGCGAACTGGATGCGAGTTCTGCTCTTCGCTTTGCCTGATCCAGTTCAGTTCGGATTCGACGTTTGCTCGATTACCGAGAACCCGAACGATGATGTCGGAAGCGATGCGGCCTGGAAGTGCCTGCGCTACCACCGCCCGATCAACGCCGTGCCGGTCCGCGAATTCGAACCAGACAGCCTCGATCGACGCCTGCGAATCGACGAGGGTTCCGTCCATGTCGAACAGCAGTGCCGAGGTCGAAATGGATTGTCGAATCGAGCTGGGCCGCAGAGTCATAAGACGGCCACCCGACTCATTCCCAAACTTTCGCCGGCAATGCGAATCAGATCGAGATCGTGGTCGGTTGAGCGGCGCAGTCGCTGGTCGCCAGGATCGGTATCGAGCACAATCGTCTGTGCACCGATCTCAGACAGAAAATCGATGTCGGCACGTATCTGGTTGATGGTTCCGTACCCGAGTGGACGGTCTGGTGATTCGACAGATTTTTCGGTGGGGAGAAAGTAGATGCGGGGGACGAACTCACGTCCGGGGGCGAGTGAAGCGACTCCAGCGATGCATAGGCCCCGGGTAGGGTGCAATGGGTGCCATGCAGTGCCTAATCTGTTGGTTCGGTCGATCGCAGCGGGTCCGTTGCCGCCGATCCACAACGGAGGGTGTGGTTGCTGCAGCGGTAGAGGTCCGTTGTGCACGCGATGTGTTCCGGCCGAGCCCGGTGCGTCGTATGTCTCCGACGTCCACGCTGCGATCAGGGTTTCGAGAGTGGTATCCGTCAGTCGGCCTCGACGTGTGAACGGAACGCCGAGGACGTCGAAAGCCTGTGCAGTCCAGCCGACCCCGATGCCCACGATCAACCGTCCGCCGCTGAGTCGATCAATCGTCGCGGTCGCGTGGGCGAGGTGGGCCGGGTGTCGGTGACTGCCGATCAGCACGCCGCTGCCCAGGCGAATCGACTCGGTACCCGCTGCGAGCCAGGACAGCGTGGCCAGGCACTCGTAAAACGGAGCGGGAGAGCGGCGATTCGCGTCGTCGGTCAACACCACGTGATCCGAGAGTAGGACATTGTCGAATCCGGCAGCTTCCGCTGTCCGGGCCCACGCGAGAATCCCCTCGGGGTCGATCTGCGGCCCGAAGTTGGGGAGATTGATTCCGTACTTCACAGCGAACTCGGAATCAGTCGCGCGGCGCCCCCGTGGCGGAACGTCAGGAAGTTTCCCCCGTTGGCGGTCAAAGGGCGAGGGGCCTCCTGCCGGCCGATGTGGTGCTCGAACAACTCGATGTTCAAGTCGCCGACGGATACCATCGCCATCCGGGACGTTCCTTCGACGTCGAGATCGAACTGTGCCGTCATGAACCCGCGATCCGCTGCGATGTCGGTGCGGAGCACCTCGGTTCCCGAATGGGCGGTCACCAGACGCGCTATCGCGGCGTCGAGGTCCGGGACGCTGTAGCCCGTGTGATCCAAACCGCGGCAGGTCGGGAGAAGGGCCGACGCGATGTCCTCTCGTCTGTGGTGGAGTCGGGCCTGGGTCTCGTGGAAGTATCCCGGCTCCTCGGGCCACTGCTGAAGTTCGAAGAGATCGCCCCACGGCGACCGGAAGTACACCCACTTGTTGCCCGCAATCGGACCCTCGGGTACCTCGATCACGTCGCCGAGGACTGTCACGTCGCTTCGCGAATCAAGGTAGCTCACAGCGAGTTCGATATCGCCGACAGTGAAGCACAGATGGTTGGTACCGATGTCGACCAACCGCGGTGGGGGTTGATGGGGCCAATCCGCTGATACGAAATCCACGATCCCCGACAATCCGATCGGTACGGAGGCACGTCCGGGGGATCTTACGACGCGGTTCGCACCCAGGAGTGAAGCGAAGAAGTTGGCGGCGGCGTCCGCATCGGGAACGGTGACACCGACTATGGACAAGGCATCTTCGACATTCGCGGTCACGGTCATGGGATCAGCAGTACCTTTCCTCGGGTTCCGCCCGCGGCCAGCAGAGCGTGGGCTTGGGGTGCTTCGTCGAACCGGAATGTTCGGGCGACAGGGACGGTGACCGAACCGGTCGATACCAGTTCGGCGAATGATTCGAGGCCCGAGCCGTCCTCGTCGACATAGCTTTTCGCCGGTGTGATTCCACGTTGCGGTGCGGGTTGCTCGTTGTCGTCGATGGAGATGAAGGCGCCGTCGTCTCGCACACTGTCGACAGATTCGGCAACACCCGCCGTGTCGACGATGGCGTCGTACTCCTTCTGCGGCAGGTCGACGGGACTCGCTATGACCCGGCTGAGGCTTAGGGCCAAGAGTTCGTCAGTGTCGCTCTCGCGAGCGAGGGCTTCGACGCGGTGTCCCCGCGAGATCAGCAGCGCCGACGCTATTCGGCCCACCGCGCCGGCAGCACCGGTCACCAACACCGTGGATTCTGGTGCAAGGTCGAGTTTCTCGAGGCATTGCACAGCGGTGAGTGCTGCGAGTGGGATCGCAGCAGCGTGCTCGAGGGTGACGTTCGACGGAGCGGGTGCGAACAAGGACTGGTCGGCGGTGACGCGTTCGGCATAGGTTCCGTAGCGGTGTGCCGGTTGCGCGATCATTCCGATGACGCGGTCTCCTGGCGTGAAGCGTGTTACCGCGGATCCGACTGCGATAACAGTTCCGGAGACGTCCCATCCCAATACGGCTGGGAAGTGCAACTCGATGGGCAAGAACCCCGAACGGGTCTTCAGATCGACAGGGTTGACGGCAGCGGCTGCAACGGAAACAGTGACGTCTCCGGGGCCGGATGTCGGCTCGTCAACCTCGGTGAGAGTGAGAACGCTTGGGTCGCCGGTGGCTTCGATTGCGATGGCTTTCATGCGATTCCTTTCATGAGACCTTGCGTTGGAGAATGATCGACGGCGTAGCGGGCATTCGCTTCGGCTGCAGTCAGAACCAGTCCGCCGTCGACGGTAACGGTGGTCCCCGTGAGATAGCTCGAACCGGACCCGGCGAGGAACGCCGCGGCTGCTGCGACCTCGTGCACACCGGCCGGACGCCCCAACGGGATAGCGGGGCGATCGATGTCCGCATACGACGATTCGTCATCGATGCCGTTCATCGCGGTGGCGGTTTCTCCCGGTGCGACGGAATTGACGCGCACTCCGTGGGGCGCGAATTCGAGGGCGAGGACACGACTCGACGCCGCCAATGCGGCCTTGCTGGCGCAGTAGATTGCACCGCCGGTGATGGGGACCGTGTCATGGATCGATGTGATGTTGACGATCGATCCTGCGATACCTCGCGCGATCATCCGGCGCCCCACCGACGAGGCCAACGCAAGTGGGGTGATCGAATTGACGGCCATGACCTCGCGCATTCGATCGATGGCGAGTGCATCTGCGGGTGATCGATCGTTGATTCCGGCATTGTTTACCAGGCAGTGGATCTCACCCAGTTCATCTGTGCATCTCAGAACGGCGTCGACTGTCGATTCGGCATTGCGCAGGTCCAGTTGCAGGGGAACGACGTCGATGCGGAACTGCGCATTTAGTTCGCTCACCAACCGTGCGATGCGATCGAGACCATTGCCGTATCCGAGGACGAGGTTGTGACCCTCTTTCGCAAGCGCGAGCGCGATTGCCCGGCCGATACCACTACTCGCTCCGGTTATCACTGTGTATTCGAGCTCACTCAACAGAGATCACCACCTTCGGCCGTGTCCTGTGGCCTTCGAGACGATCGAACGCGGACTGTGCTTCGGTCAGAGGAACCACACTGTCGATCAATGCGGTCAACGCCGGGCGAATCAGCGGGAACAGTTCCGCGGCTCGGCGGTAGTGATCTACCCCGTGACGTACTCCGATGATCGAAATGCCGGCCAGCGCAACCGCTCCGGGATCGATCGATTCCGTGTGCGCCGCGACGCCTACGAGGATGCACTTGCCTCCCGGACGGAGAACGCCTACGGCGGTACCCAGCGCACCGGCGCCGCCAGACGCCTCCACGACCACGTCGTACTGCCCGGTCAGGTGTGTGGCATCGGTGAAACTGTGTGTGACGGTGCCGGAGTCGAGGTGTTCGATCGACCGGGGTTCGAGAACGTCGACGGTGATCGGGTATCGACTCAGCATGGCGATGGACAAGCTGCCGATCGTGCCCGCGCCGACGACGAGAACCCGATCACCCGGCGACACCGAAGCAGCGTCGAGCGCCTCGAGCACCGTCACGAGCGGCTCGATGAGAACGTGCTCCGGTTCGACTGTGACGCGACCGAGTGAAACGACCGTGCGCCGCGGCATGCGGAGGAATTCGGCTGCGGCACCAGGATGTTCGTATAGCCCGACCTCGCGCAGATCGGAGCATTGGTTGCGTCGTCCGGCCCCGCAGGCCGAACACGCCTGGCAGAAAATCATCGTGCTCCCGGTGACTACGTCACCCGCCGACAGATCGTGAATATTCGGGCCGGTCTGCTCTACGGTGCCCACCCATTCGTGCCCGAAGTGATGCGGAAACGACGTAAGGCCATCAGTGAGGTATGACGACGTGCCGTGCAACAACTCCAGATCCGTACCGCACAGACCGACATAGGCAACCTTGACGACGACATCGTCAGGCCCGCAGTTGGGACGGTCGATCGTCACGATCGACACGGAACGGGGAGCGTCGATCATCGCAGCTCTCATGGCTTTCACGTCACGCTCCGAGCAGTGCGCCGACTGACGAACAGCAGCAGTACTGCGCCCGCCGCGAGGACTGCCCCGATAGCAGGCAGGACTGCAACGCTGTTGCCGCCGGACAGAGCGATCGAGCCGATCCACGCGCCGGCAGCATTCGCAAGTTGGAATCCTGCAATGTTGACAGTGGCAGCAAGGTGCGGGGCTTCGCTTGCAGCACCGATGAGTTTCGAGGCGAGCGGCGGAATAATGGAAAAACCGGTAGCACCGAGTACGAACATCCAGGCGAAGGCAAACCAAGACGTTCCGCCGAAGACGAAGAGAGCGAGAAGTGCCAACGCGAGCGCGGTCAACGCGATGTACAGCGTTTTGTCCAGGTCCTTGTCCGCGTAGTAACCACCGAGTTGATTGCCGACAACAGACCCGACGCCGAATACGAACAACACCACCGTCACCGTCGACACCGAGATGCCGGCATGCTCGGTGAGATACGGCGAGATGTAGGTGAACACCACGAAAAGTGCTGCCTGACTGAGAGCGGTCAGCCCGATCGCCCACAGAACTGGGCCCCGGGTGAACACCCGTAGCTCTGAGCTGACGTTGCCGGTCTGGTGCGAGGGAGCGGCGTTGCGCGTCGAGGCGATCAGCGCAGCGGTGACCAGCAGTTGGAAAACGGCGATGATCGCAAAAGACCAGCGCCATCCCAGTTGTGTACCGATGAGAGTTCCCAAGGGGACACCGAGGACCGTCGCCAGGTTCAGTCCGAGGGTGACGCGGGCGATCACACGCCCTTGGAATTGAGGCGCCACCAACGACGTCGCCAGCACCAGGCACAGAGCGAAGAACGTCGCGTGTGGCAGAGCAGTGATGATCCGAAATACCACCATTGTTGCGAAGTTCGGTGCCAGCGCAGTTCCGATGTTGCCGATGACGAAGAGGCCCATCAGAGCGGCGATCAGAGGTGTCCGTGGCACCCTGGTGGTAGCGATGGTCAGCAAGGGGCCACCGATGACCACGGTGACTGCATAGATGGTGACGAGCAGTCCGGCCGTGGAGTTGCTGACCCCGAGGTCGGTGGATATGTCCGGAAGTACACCGGCCACAAGGTATTCGACAGTGCCGACGCCGAACACTGCCAGGAGCATCCAAATTATGGCGACATTCGCGTTGGTAGAGCGAGCCGTTGTCGTCACTTCGTGCGGAGTTTCGACCACCATGGCTTATCCCTTCTCGTATCCGGTGTATTCGACGACTGCGCATCCCCACGTGAACCCGACGCCGATGCCGGTGAGCATGATTCGGTCTCCGGGGTGCAGGGACTTCCTGCGGCGGAGCAGGTCGAGGCCCAGTAGTGGGTCGGCAGCACCGGTGTGGCCGATGGTTCGGCCGAGTTCGACCAAGGTCTGCTCGGCGCGGATCTTCAGTGGCTCGAAACATTGTTTGCGGAGCAGGACGTTGCCGAAATTCGGTACGATCCAGGTGTCGATGTCACCGTGATGAGTGGCGGCATCACCCAAAGCTGTTTCAGCGCATCGAGACAGAGCGGCCGCGTTGCGTGACCAGAACTCGTCGATGGAGTGAGTCTCGGTGAAGCCCCCCACCCGTGCTCGGAGATCGATCGGGTCGGCGGTGCCGTAGACAGGCATGCTTGTGCGCTCGTGCCCGCGGTGCATCTGCTCGAGGTGTGCATCAGTGACTACGGAAGTCGAAAGAATACGAAAGGGACCCGGATCCGGGCCGATGACAGCAGCGGCCGCGCCGTCTCCGTAGGCGAGACCGCTGTCGGAATTCCACCGGTCGAACAGGGGGAGACGCCAAGCGTCGGATGCAGTTACCAGGCCTTTGCCGTGTCCGTCGAACCAGCGGCCGATCAGTTCGATTCCGACGATTGCTCCGGCGCAGGCTGTTCGGATCTCGATCGGCAGGCAGTCGTCGATGCCAAGTTCGTTCTGAATGTAGGCGCCGCAGTTCCACGCCTCCAGGCCGTTGTGCAGAACTACTGCATGCACGAGTAGGTCGATTTCGTTGCTGCTGATTCCGCTGTCGGCCAACGCAGCTCTGCCTGCGAAGACTGCCATCTCCGGCGCGGATTCGCCGATATCAGGGTCCGACACTGCAACCGAAGTCTGTCCGGTCTTCTGCTGTTCGACGGGATCGAACCGTCCTTCGGTCACCATGTCGGCGGCTTGTTCCCGCCTGTCCGGTAGGTATGAGCCGAAGCCTTCGATGTAGAGGCCGCCCCACCTCATGACGCGACCTTCGTCACCGACGTCTCACGGACGCGTAGCTCGTCGCTCTTCCTGTTCAAAAGGGCGGAGGCAGAGTTGATTCCGTCGATCGTGACATCATTGACGAAGTGGTGTCCACCGATCCCGACCGGCAAAGGCAGCCGTTGCCGCCCGTCCCGATGACGCACTGTGTCGGCCAATGCGGCGCCGAGGACGCCCGGTGTGGACAAGACGTCGTTCCAGGTGGGAAGGCCGAGGCGCCTCATTACAGTCAGGACGCGATCAAGTTCAGCTTCACTGATACTTCCCCGCAAATAACCCAGTGCAGACGTCAATGCCATGTCGACAGCGACGGCTTCACCGTGCAGAAGTTCCGGTAGTGCTTCCATCTCGAGCGTGGGCGAGAATGTGTGGCCGTAGTCGACGCAGCGTTCGAGGCAGGATTCCCACAGATTGGGCTGCAGTTCCTCGAGCATCAGGTGGATCGACTCGGCGATGACTTGTGTTGCTGCTGTGTCGAGTTCGTCGGAAGAGCCCTGAAACCTGTCATCGATCAATCGTTCCCCGAAGATTTCCAGCAGTTCGAAGAGGTCGAGGGATTTGATCAAGGCCATCTTGAGTATCTCGGCAAGGCCGTTGGACAAGTGTCGGTTGTCGAGGGTACGCAGGAATGCTCGGTCGACAAAAGTTGCCAGGGCCGGTGCATACGTCCCCAGTCGATTCTTGCCCATGCCGTAGTTGACTCCGGTCTTGACGCCGACCCCGGCGTCGACGAGGCCGATCAGTGTGGTGGGGACCCGGATGTACGGCGTTCCGCGGCGGTAGACGCTCGCGGCGAAACCGACAATGTCGAGTAGAACACCCCCGCCGATCGCGATTACCGGCTCCCTGCGTCGGTCGATGCCGAATCCGTTCATCGCGTCGACCACCCGCACCGCAGAACCCCACTCTTTGACCGTCTCGTCGGCTCGCATCGGTACGAAGGATGCTCGTATTCCGTGGTGTTCGAAGTAGCCTCGAATTCTATCCCCGTGAATTCGGTCGACGTTCGCGTCGATGATGATCAAGCGTCGGTCTCCGCGGTGTAGCGACGCTGCGCTGCACCCGTCGAGTAGTCGAGTGCTGTCCTTGGCGAACAGATTTCGTGCGGCAATCACGTGATACTCGACCTGTTTGACCGCTTCGACCTTCCATGTCGAATCGGTGGCCGCGCTGTGGCTGAGACCCAGTTTGAATGAAGCGGCACTACGCATGTCGATCCCCCTAGACGGTGTGAAAGAGCGTTCGCGAGCTGTGTCAGCAGTACGGCGGTACTTCAGTGAACGAAATGAACTTTCGAGGAAAACAGTAGGACATTCGCATAGTGATCGCTACAAGAGTAGAATAGATCACATTTGGATCGGTAGATGCTGTGGATTGGGAGGTTGCATGGCCGGGGTGCCGGGACAAGGGCGGAAGTTCGACGTAGACGCGGCCTTGGACAAGGCGATGTATGCCTTCTGGGAGCACGGCTACGAGGGGACATCCGTTGCCATGTTGACTGCTGCGATGCAGATAAATCCACCGAGTCTCTACAGCGCTTTCGGCGGTAAGGAAGGAGTGTTCTTTGCCGCCGTCGATCACTACAACGCGACTCGCGGCGACTTCATGGACCGGGCGTTCGCAGAAGAGCGCGAGGCATCCGAATTGATTCGCCGCCTCTTGAATGACGCGGCGTCCCATTACACCGACGGGTCTTGTCCGGGTGGTTGTCTGATCATCAGCGCGGCGGTCAGCGTGACCGACGCCAACAGTCACATAGCAAAACGATTGCGCGACATGCGAAATGCCAACGTGGCATTGCTGTCTCAGAGGATCGCAGCCGATATCGCCAACGGGCTTTTGCCCGCTGATTCCGATCCCGAGGACCTTGCAGAGTTCATCGGTGTAGTCATCCAAGGCATGTCTCAGCGTGCCCGAGACGGTGCAACACAGAGACAGTTGGAACTCGTAGCGAACAGGTCTTTCGACTCGCTGAACTTCTCGAAAGACCTCATCGGCTGAACAGATTTCAGTTGACGGTCGGGGGTCGAGCTGGATGGGTGTGAAGGAGAGTGTCGAGGTCGTTCCTTAGTGGCCCTCTGCCCCAATATAATTCGTCACTCACGCTGCTTGCTGTCGGTTCGTTGAAGGAAGGGACGGGGCCAGGCGCCGAGTGCGAGAACGGCGAGGATCGTCTGGACTAGTCCGGTGGTGAAGAAGATGCCCTGCAGCGGCGACCAGGCGAGAACGATGGCGATCTCGACGAAGATCCAGATCATCATGGTCAGGCCGGCGGCCGCGTGCAGGCCCCACGTCAGACGGAACCTGTTGTGCTGAGCGAAGAGTGCGGCGGCCTGGATGCCTCCGACGACAACGCCGAGGAGGATTCCGGGCCAGAAATATGAAGGGAAGACGGTTCCCTCGATCCACTCAGGAGGCAGGCCCATCCCGCCGCCGATCGTCAGGCCCGCCATTCCTACGAGCGCAGAGAGCAGGTTTAGCCACGCGATGGCGGACAGACCGATCCGGAGACCCCGTGGAGGGAGCGATGTGGACGTCATGCCTGACAACGATAGAGAGGGTCAGTCGAGCCCGTCCATGTTCCTGCGCGTTGCCGCGCTGGCAGCGTCGGCATCACCCGCGACGATGGCTTCCACCAGATCTCGGTGGGCTGCGGCTTCGTCGTCGATCGATTCGGGGTCTCGCGCCGCGACGTCGGTGATCACGTCCAGGGCCGAGTTGCGGAGCGTTTCGATGAATGAATCGAACACCATCGACAACACGCTGTTGTGCGCAGCATTCACCACGGCACGATGTAGTTCCATGTCAGCGTCGACAAATTCTGTTGGTGTCGAGGCATTTTCACGGGCTTCGAGTGCTGCCTGTAACAGATCGACGTCGGCCGAAGTTCGGCGCATGGCAGCCAGGCGGCCCGCTTCCACTTCCAGGAGTCTGCGTACTTCGTAGACTTCGCGGCGGTCCGAGCGTTTGAGTTCTCGCTCGAGTTCTGTGACCGGAGTCGAGGACATGACGTAGGTGCCGGATCCTTGATGAGAGTAGAGCTGTCCCGACGCAATCAGTGCACGCACGGCTTCCCTGCCGGTCGAACGCCCGACGCCGAGGAGTGTGCTCAGATCCTGCTCGTTCGGGATTTTGGTCCCGACCGGCCACTCGCCGTCGCCGATGAGGCGCGCAAGTTCGTCCGCGGCTTTCTGTACCAGCGACTGCTGCTTGATCTGGCGCACTGCCATGTGACTGCTCCTGACTGACTCGGTGAACCGCAATGGAGCGGCTCACCGAGTAATACTTCATGTCCTCCGATGAATCTTCAGACTACGGGGCCGTCTTTTGGTTTATCGAAGGGCGATGACGTCCAGTTCGCGCTCCGTCTCGTCTTCCGGGTCGAGGCGTCGATCGCGCAAGGTGAATGCGATGACGGCGCCGACGAACAGCACTGCAGTTGTCGCCCCGATCGCCATGCGCGGTCCAAAGTGATCTGCCAGGTAGCCGAACAGTGGAGATGCGATGCCTCCCACGGACATCGCGAGTCCGAGTGTCACCCCACTTGCTGTGCCGGGGCGATTCGGTAGGTAGTCCTGCGCCAATGTCACCTGTGGCGCGAAGGGCAGGAACATAGCAAATCCGAGACAGACGATTCCCAATTCGGCAACTGCAACGTTCGGAGCGGCAGCGAGCAGCGCCAGTGAAGGTACCGCAAGCAGGTAGCCGAGTCGGATGGATGCGCGTCGACCACGACGGTCCGCGAGGACTCCACCCAGTAGCGTTCCGGCCGCTCCTGCCAATGTGAAGGAGGACAACACGATTGCAGCGCTCGAGGACGATCCGTTCAGTGCGTTGAGCACGAACGGTGAGACCAACGACAGTGTGGTCACGTACGGAATTGACCAACAGACCGTTACCAGCACGAGTCGTGTGAACGAGCGCCAATCGTCTGACACGGGACCGTTCGCTGCCAGTTGCGCACTCAACGACTGGGCTGACTCGGCCGCACCCGTGTTGACCGATCGCGACTGGGCGACCATCCACCAAATAGCCGCCACCGCTGCAGGAACTGCGAGTAGATAGCCGCCGGACAAACCGAGTGAGCCAACCACGAGCGTGACAAACGGTGGCGCCAGCGAGGCGCCCAACGTACCGCCCACGGAGAACACGCTCATGGCTTTCTGTGAATGACCTCCAGCCGCGCGCGCCAAATTTGTGGCGGGAGGATGGTATGCGGCGATGCCGATGCCGGCCACGGCAATTGCCAGCCAAGTGACGATGTAGGTGGTGCTCATCGCTGCCACGACAATGCCTGCTGCGGCCGTCACAAAACCTGTCGGTACCAACCAGTTTCGGCTCTTTCGATCGACCAGCATGCCGAATGCAGGTTGCACGACACTGGATAGTCCGGTCGCGGCGAGCGTGATTCCGGCGACCGCGGAATAGGAATATCCGCGTTCGAGCATCATGAACGGCAACAGTGCAGGCACAGCCCCCTGGTACAGATCGTTCACGACGTGTGTGCCGGTGAGAAATGCAACTTGCCCCTTCTTCATCTCCTTGGGCATCCCTTCGTTCAGGTCTTCAAGTCCTCAGGTCCTCTGAGGACTTGAAAGCTATCACGAACCCGCGGGCGCACGGTTGTGTTGGAGACCTGGATCTCATTCGAGACGACTGACTAACTCGCAGCAGTCGCGGCGTTGCGGGCGGCGAGTTGTGCGAAAGCGTGGGTAAGTTCTGCCGGGCCGACGACATCGATGTCGGTGTCGAATCGGTTGAAGGAGGCTGCCAGCGCCGTCCAAGACCATGATCCGGCTTCGAGACTGCACTGCTCGGGGCCAAGATCTTCGACGATTCCGTCCCCGACAAAGGGAAGAACATAACTGGCTGGTCGATGGAGAACGACCTTGCCATGGCACGGCCAATTGTTGATATGTTCCGATCCTTTGAAGCGCGCGGAAACGTATTCGCTGACGTCGCCGCCGGGGATTTCCTTCGGCGTGAACCGGGGACCGTTCGGGGTGCGTGGGGTGATGCGATCGGCGCGGAAGATTCGCCAGTCGTCTCGCGCGAGATCCCACGCGACGAGGTACCAGCGACGCTTGGAGGTCACCAGATGATGCGGCTCCACTCGGCGCGGGGGTGTTATTTCGCTGTTGTCGGTTGAGTGGTCGTTCGAGTAATCGAAGCGGAACACCTCGCGAGCGCGGACTGCAGCGGAAATTGCTACGAGCACCTCTGGGGACACGGAGTCTGCGTCGCCGGAGCCGGCCGAAATCGTGGTGAACGTGAGCGCGTCGAGGCGATGGCGCAGACGCGACGGCATCACTTGCCGCACAGTGGTCAACGCTCGAACCGCATCCTCTTCGATACCGACGCCGGTCAGCGTCGCCGCCTGCAGCGCAACTGCCAATGCGATGACCTGATCGTCGTCGAACAGCAGGGGTGGCAGCTCGCTGCCGGCGTCGAGTCGGTATCCGCCGTCCGGGCCCATGGTCGCCGCAATGCGGTAACCCATCTCCCTGAGCCGGTCGATGTCGCGGCGGACCGTGCGATGGCTGATGTCGAGCCGCTCGGCGAGTAGAGCGCCCGGCCAGTCGCGTCTCGTCTGCAAGAGGGACAGCAGATTCAAGAGTCGAGTGGTGGTCGCCATGCGGTGAGACTACGACGAGTCTAGGACGAAAACAGTCCTATACGGCTGTGAGAGTCGACGTTGTCAGGGAAAACCCGAGCGACGTTCGTACCAGGAGCAGACATGAGCATCAAGACAACGACCCACCTCAACTTCCGCGGAGACGCCCGCGCGGCTCTGGAGTTCTACCAGTCCGTCTTCGGTGGCCAGGTCACGATCGCAACCTACGGCGACTTCGGGATGCCCAAGGAGGTGCCCGGCGCTGAGAACGTCGTGTTCGGCCAGGTGGAGACAGAGGACGGCTTCTGTGTGATGGCATACGACATCCCTGGACAGTCGGGCGGCTCGGCCGGCAACGCAGGCTCGACACACCGCGAGAACGGCACCACGATCACCGACCAACCGTTCTTCGTCTCGGTTCGCGGCAAAACCCTCGAAGAGGTGCAGAACTACTGGGCCAAACTCTCTGCTGGTGCATCGATCATCGGGGGTCTTGCCGCGGCGGCGTGGAGCCCCGGTTTCGGCATGCTCACCGATGCGTTCGGGGTGACGTGGATCCTCGACGTCGCTGCCGGCGAAAACCCGGCCTGATCATTCAGACGACAAAGCCGCTGGCACCGAAAGGTGTCCAGCGGCTCCAGCGCGTCGGTGCCCGTCTTGCGCCTCTCGGCAAGTGGCCACTCGAAGTGGCAATTCTGGGGTGGTACCCGGGGCAAAGAACCGAACACCGACACCCTCTACAACGAACCTCTGCGGAAAGTTATTCCACGCTGACTCGTGCCGCGGTCAGTCGTGGTCCTGCCCATCGTTCAGCTCCGGCAGAGCTGGGCGACAACAGCTCCGATTGTCCGAGGTGCGCGTCGTAGCACCTCGAGGACTGCCTGGGTATCGAGATTCCCTGGTCAGTAGGCGAAGGACGAGAACGGCTCCGGCCCCCATCTCGGTGTGAGATGGGGGCCTGAGGTGAGGATCTGAATCAGCCGGTTACGCCGGTCAATTCGTTCGGGGCGTGATCGAGGGTGGTCTCGGTCAGGATGCTGCCGTCCTCGAGGTCGACTGCGATCAGCTTCTTCGACGCTGGGTCGGTGACGTAAGCGGTGTGATCTTCTACGAAGAGCGCGGGCCTGGGCTCTTGCCATTTGGTGGGCTCGGTCCATGCGTCTATGACGGCGATCTTCTTGGTGACGACGCCGGTGTTCGGGTCGATGACGTGGATGGCGCCGTCGGTGCCGAGCACCAGTGCCTCTCCGTGTGGTCCGCGGCCGAGTGAGCGGAAGGTGTAGCTGGTGCCGAGGTCGACGAGCTTGAGTTCGGACGTCGTCGTGTTGGTCAGCGAGACCCGTTGCGGACGTTCGAGTTCGGCGTCCTTGTCGGTCTTGTAATCACCCAGCACGATGTCCGACTCCTCCGAGCCTGCCTGATTTCCGATGCGGCCGTATGCATCCGGACTCTGGACCTTGGTGATCGCTCCGTTCTTGTACACGAGCAACCCGTCCTGGCAGCCCAGCACGATGGCTTCGCCGGCAGCGACTGCTTCGCCGTGGACACCGGGGCACTGTTCGTTGCGCAGGATTTCCTTGCGGTCGGCATCGAGGACAGCTATGCCGTTGCGGGACTCCGAATTTCCGATTGTCGTCAACAGACTGCCGTCGGCAAGTGCGACCGCGACGCCGTGATGGGGTTCCGGGGTGGTGTACGTCTCGACGCGGGGCTGACGTTTCGCCAACTGAACCGGGTCGAAGATCTCGACCAGTCCCGAGCCGTCGTTGAAGAGGACCGTCTTTCCGGCATGGCGTACGACGTGTCCGGGCTCGGTGGCTGCGAACTCGACCTCGGACATCGCGGGATCGGCTGTGTAGTAATGAGAATGATCACCGTGAGCCGAAGACCACGTGCCGGTGTCGAGCACCTTGAATGCTTCGCCGGCAGAGATCATGACGTGGCGACCGTCGCCGGCCGGGTTGAGTCGGGTGAAGCCGTCGATCTCGGTCTCGCCGACCACGTCGAGGGAAGTTGCATCCAGCACCAGGACGCCGCCGTCGTACGACACGGCGAGACGTGGTGTTGCCGAGGCCTGTTCGGTTGGTGCGGCCGACGTCGTGGTTGTGGTTTCGGACTGGGCGGAGTCCTTGTTGTCGGACGAGCAACCCGTAACGAGGGCGAGTGAGAGGCCCACTGATGTGGCAAGGGTGAGGCGCCGCGACATGCGGGTGTTGAGGTGCATGGGTATAGATCTACTGCTTAATGTAAATGATTGTCAAAGTCGAGTATGCGAATATTCGCATGTCAGGTGTAGTCGGCTCGTTCGAGCATGCGCGAGGCGATGACCCCGAAGACGAGTCCCCAGAAAGCGGCTCCGATATTGAGTAGTTCGATGTCGGAGATCGTCACGAGGAACGCGATCAAAGCGCCGAAGGTGAATTTCCCGCCGAATGCGGTCACGAAGGCTCCCTGTAAGGCCTTGAGCATGGCCAGACCACCCAGAGTGACGATGAATGCCGTCGGAGTTCCCAACATCATCGCGACGAAAGTCGGGGCGAACAGTCCGAAGACGACGGCGAGTAAGCCGCAGAAGATTCCGGCGGTGTATTGGCGTGTCCGCTCTCCCGACGCCGTGAGCAATGCGTTCGTCGGCCCGGTCAGGCACGTCGAGACACAACCCACCGTCGCGTTCACGAGTGAGAACACGCCGCAGGCAACCGTTGCTGCCCCGATCGGCGGTTGATGACCCGCTGCGCGGAGGACTGCGATTCCTTGGCTGTTCTGCACGACGACGACTGTGATCGCCAGCGGTACAACCAGTTCGATCATCGCCTGCCAAGACCAGGTTGGCGTGGTCAGCATCGGATGCGCCAGCCACTCATGAGCGTCGCCGGCGGAGTTGAATCTTCCGGCCGCGAGTATCACGACCACGCCGACGATCAACGCGCCGAGAACGGGCGGAACGAATCTTCCCAGCTTGGTGAACACGCTCAGAGCGACAAAGGTGGCGATCATCGGCAGGGCGATCACCGCGTCGTGGGCAGGCGCTTCGACCAAATCGGTTCCGAAATGAAGGAAAACACCTGCCACCATTGCCATTACGATGGGCAAGGGTAATGCGGCCATGATCGGTGTGACCCACCCTGTCAATCCCAACAGCAATATCAGGGCGCCGGTCGCGAAGAACGCTCCGAGCACTTGCTCCCACGGCAGATGCTCCAACGACGCTCCGACGACAACGGTTCCGGGAATCGTCCAGAAGAAGGCCAGCGGCTGCCGGTACAGCCAGGAAGCCGTGATGGTGAGAATGCCGTTGACGAAGAAGGCACCGAAAAGCCAAGAGGCCAATTGAGCTTGACTCAGTCCACCCGCCAACCCCGCAGCGAGAATGACCGCCACCGGCCCGGTGGCCGAGAAGACGATGCCGATGATTCCGTTGGCAATGGACGTTCCGCCGAAGTCGCGCAAGACCCGCTTCGGGCCGTAGAGCGGTTGCGGGAGTGGCTCGGTGACGACGCGAACGGGCGCGGTCGTCGAAGTGTCCGGCATGTTCTCAGTTCTCCTGATGCGGATCCGAAAGCCCGCGGTCGCGGAACAAAGCCGCGAGTTCGCTCCGTGATCGCAGTCCGAGTTTCGCGTACGCGCGCGTGAGGTGATATTGAATGGTCTTGACGGAGAGGAACAATTCGCCGGCAGCTTCCTTGTTGGACTTGCCCGCTGCGACAAGGTCGGCGACGGCTCGTTCTTGCGGGGTCAGGTCGGTGATTCCCTTCTCCGTCCGCGAGAGGTTCAACCCGCCCGCGCGGAGTTCGCGCTCGCAGCGCTCGACGTAAGTAGCGGCGCCCAACGAGTGATACAGCTCGCGGGCGGCGCGGAGGACGACGTCGGCCTCCGCGCGTTTCCCCGCCCGGCGGAGAGTTTGGCCGTAGGCAAAATTGATTCGGGCTCGGTCGTAGGGGAGCGGCAGCGTCTCGATGCCGAGTAGTGCAGCATCGAAACTTTCTCTTGCCGAGTCGAGTTCGCCCCGTGCGCCGTGGATCCGGCCGCGAACGTAGCCGAGACGTGCCGCAGCTGAGCGGTGCTCACGACGTCGTGCGGTCTGCTCGTGTGGTTGCAGAAAGGCGTCGGCATCATCAGCTCGCCCGACCATGACCAATGCATTGGCGTAGAGATCGACCCACGGCCAGAAGCCCGGCTCGTCGAGCCATTGTTGCGCCTTGCTCGAGGTGAGCGGAGCCAGCGCCACCAGAACTTCGGCGTAGTCGGCGGCGGCCTCGGCAACCTGGGCCCTGGCGAGAAGTGCAGGAACATACATGATTTCGTAGGCGTGAATGCCGGCGTACGCACGTCGCACATGGCCACGGGCCAGTTCCCAGTTGCCGCGCAGAGCGTGAATCTGTGCTCCCGACCAGTGGACCAACGGCCGGATGATCTCGATCTCGAACCGATCCACCTCGGCACCGGCGCCCTCGACGGTCGAGAGCGCTTCGTCCCAGGCGCCGAGAGCGAATTGAGTGCGGGCGAGCCAGGCCTGTGCCCACAGTGAGATTCTTGCCGAACCACTGGAAAACTCTGTGGACACCGCACTTTCGAGGTCGCGTCTGGCGGACTCCGGGTGGTCCAACGCAAGCTCGAGCCATCCGCGTCCCATCTGGAAGCGCTGTGCTTGGGCTCCGGGGCGGACACGATCGGAGAGTTCGGCGTATGCCGCGAGCGCATTCTCGGTTCTTCCGGTAGCGCCGAGCCCGAGACCCTTGATCGCTTCGGACTCCACTGCTGCGGGATCGGAAGGGCCCACCAATTCGACTGCGCGGTCAACCCACTCGACGAGCGCCGTGCCATCGAGCCGAGCCAGAGAATGCAGGACCATTCGTTGGGCGATCATCGCAGCGATGCCTGGCTCACGATCCACGCTGCAGCTGTCCCACGCTCTGGTCAGAAGATCGGCGGTCTCGGTCGGTCGCCCTCTATGGATGGCGAGGTAGCCGAGGACGGCGTCGCGGAGAGGCCCGCGCGAAATACTCTCGATCTCCGGCACGAAGACCATGGCGCGGGGGATGTCACCCGATCCGGTCAGCGCGTCGACTCCGCGGAGCAGTCGGTCCTCGTGTTCGGTTCGGGCCGTGGTGAGACGGCTTGCCGTGACCATGGCGTCGGCGACTTCCGACCACGCGCCGTCGGATGCTCGTAGTGATGCGTACGCAACGAGTTCGGCGGCGAGGTCCTCGTCATGGGTGGTGCTGGCAGCGGCAAGGTGGAAAAGCCGTTCACCTTCTCCCCAAGCGATCTCGGCTGCGCGTGTGTGCAGCAGATGCAAGTGCGCGGGTCCCAACGCCCCGCGCACTGCGGCCGTGACCATCGTGCTGCTCAGTGACACCTCGGTGCTGCCGTGCTGCTCGTGGACAGAAAGGAGGCCGCTGGCGAAGGCGCTGTCCAAGGCGCCGACCACGTCGTCGATTTCGGCCAGCTGAGCAAGATGCGACAACGTCGTGCTGCGCCCGACAACTGCTGCAGCTTCGATCAACGTTCGTGCTCCCGCCGAACACGTAGCGAGGGCGGCGGCGATCGACACTGCACGATGGCGAGGTACGGGCAAAGTTCGGTGCCACTGGGTCCAATAGGTAGGTGGCAGCTCGTCGAGAAGCGAGACGATGTCGAGTGTGTTGCCCGCGGTGAAGTCCTGAAGGGCAAGCGCGGCGCCGGAACTGAGATCGATTCCGCTTCGCATCCGGGCGATGTCGATGATGACGGGTGCGTCGATCGGGCTGATGTGCAAACGCGTCGACCAGTGCAGGTCGAGAATTTGCCTGACATCCTCGCGCAGGAACGGCGTTTCCTCGGCGACGAGGACGAAGAGCAGTGGTGCCGTTCGGCCTCGATGGAGGGCGGAGGTGATTGCCTGAAGCGAGCTGACATCGCTGTGATGGGCATCGTCGACGACGATCAGGGTCAGTTGCTCCGCTGCGTCGACGATCTCGTGTGCAACGGCGACCGGGTCCGAGTTGGAAACCGGACGTTCGAGTAGTTGTTCGATCACTCCGAAGGCAGTGTTCGATTCCCACTCCAGCCCACGAGCGCGGCGGAGCGTATGAGCGGAAGAGATTTCGGCGAACCGGTCGACGAGAGTGGACTTACCGCTACCGGCATCGCCCTCGACCAGCACGAGAGTCGGCACTCCTGTCTCTGCCGCGGCCAAGGCTCGGCTGAGAACGGCGAGCTCGCGTTCTCGGCCGAGCAACAGGTCACGAAGTGTCACCCGACTACCGTAACGCCGGGCTCACCACGGGTTTGCTTTTCGGCACGGTCTCCATCGGATCGAAGTGCAGTGGCACCCAGGTCGGGTGCTTGCTTCGGCACGAAGAAGGTGACGATGGCGCCCAGCACCGCGATGCCGGCGAAGACGTAGAACGCCGATTCGGAACTGATTCCGGCGCTGATCAAACTTCCACCGATCAGTGGCCCGAATATCCCGCCCAGACGTCCGAATCCGGCGCACCACGCGACACCTGCGGCCCGAGCGGCCGTCGAATAGTAGTTGGACACGAATCCGTAGATCAGAACCTGAGTACCGATGGTTCCGACACCCGCGATGGCAACGGAGGCGAGGAGTACGGGAAGCGGGAACCCGAATGTGAACAGGAGCAGGGCGAGTGCGGCCAGGCCGAAGGTGGTTGCGACAACCCGCTGCGGACCGGTGACGTCCGCGATCTTGGAGGCGAGAAGTCCACCGATGATGGCACCGCCGTTGAGTACCAACAGGAACGAGAGCGAACCCTTCGCGTTGTATCCCGCGCTTTCCATGATCTTGGGCAGCCAGGTGTTCAGTCCGTAGGTCAGGAGGAGGCCGGCGAAGCTCATGAGGCCGAGAAGCGCGGTGCCCCAGACATATTGTCTGCTCGCCAACGCTCGGAAGCCGACCTTCTCGGCTACGGCGTCGTTGGGTCGATCTGTACCGGCAGGCAATGGAATTCCGGTTTTCGAGGAAATGGCGCGAGCTTCGTCGACACGTCCGCGAGCAATCAGCCACGCGGGAGACTCGGGCAGTTTGAACCAGGCGAGTGGGAACAGGAACACCAATGGCAGGGCGCCGATGAGGAACAGTCCGCGCCATCCGATGGAATCACGGAGAACGATCGCCAGGACGGAAGCCATGACGCCACCGGCCGGGACACCGCTGTAGACGATGGCGTTGAACAGATTGCGGCGTCCCGGCGGCGCGAACTCGGCAATCATGGCTCCGGCGGTGGCGACAAGCCCACCGACACCGATGCCGGTGAAGAACCGCAGCAGACCGAAGGTGGTGATGCTGGTGGCGAACGCTGCCAGTGCCATTCCGACCGAGAACCAGATGATGTTGACCAGCATCATCTTTCGGCGACCGAAGTGATCGCCGATCGCTCCACACGTCAGTGCGCCGACCATCACTCCGACGAGTGCATACGAACCCAACGCGCCGGCCTGAGATGCGGTCAAGGTGCCGATATGGCTGGGGTCGTCCATGAGTACGGGCAGGATCGTGCCGTACACGACCAGGTCGTATCCGTCGAACAGAATAGCAATGGCGGCGATGGTGACCACCCACAACACTGACGAGCGATGGCGGGCACTGGCCCAGGAACCACGTTCGATCGAGGACATGGCGAATCTCCGTTCGAGAGATCAGGAATCGGGGGAGGCTGGATTCAGCCGAGGTCGCCACCGGCGACGGGCAGAACCGTTCCGGTGACATACGAAGCCTCTTCGGAGGCAAGGAAAGTGATAGCAGCAGCCTGTTCGTCCAGGGTGCCGTAACGCTTGAGTAGCGACGAGTCGACGGTCTGGTCGACGATCTGCTGGTACCAGGCCTTCTCTTCGTCGGTCTCGGCACCCGGCCCGCGTGCCACGACGCGTGGTGGCGCCTCGGTTCCGCCGGGAGCGGTTGCCACGACGCGTATTCCGTACTGCGCGACTTCCATCGCCAGTGCAGCGGTGATCGCGCTGACCCCGCCCTTGGCCGCCGCGTAAGGAACACGGTTGACACCGCGGGTGGCGACCGAGGAGACGTTGACGATGGTGCCGCTCGCCTGCTCGATCAGATGGGGCAGTACGGCGCGACACGTCCAGAGCGTGGGGAACAGTGATCGTGCGACCTCGGCTTGTATCTGCTGCGGCGTGTAGTGCTCGTAGGGTTTGGCCCAGATGGTCCCACCGACGTTGTTGACCAGGACGTCGATGCGTCCGAAGCGCTCCAATGCGGAATCTATTGCATTCTGGGCGCCTTCGAACGTCTCGAGATCCGCGGTCACCGAATGGGAACGCTCCAGCGGTGTCGCGATGTCGTGAACCAGTTCAGCTCGATCCACAAGCGCGACGGAACCGCCTTCTGCGGAAACTCTTTCGGCAACGCTGCGCCCGATCCCCTGAGCCGCTCCGGTGACGACCACGACCCGGTCGTCGAACCGGCCGGCGAAGAATCTCGTGCTCACGACGCCACACTTTCCCGAGCGTCAGTGATGGCGCGGTGCATCGTCGACTTGGCGTGTTCGCTGTGCTGGACGATCAGATTACGGGCCGCGGCGCGATCATTCTGCTCGAATGCACTCACGATACGTGAGTGATCCTCCGCAACATGTTCGTCCACCCAATCGGCGGTGCGGAGCACTCGGTTCATCAGTTGTGTGACCTCGAGACGGTGGTATGCCTGCAGGAGCACTTCGTTTCCGGTGCAGCGGAAGAGGAAGTCGTGGAACAGGGCATTGGTTTCGGTGAATGCCGCTGCGTCCGTGAAGTGATCGCGGTCGATGGAAGCAGCCGAGTTCTCCGCCAGAATGCGGTACTCCGTCAACTGTGCTGGAGTGAGGCGGCCGATCGTGAGTTCCATTGCTCCGAGTTCGAGGGCCATCCGAGCGTCGAACTGTGCGTCCGACTCCGCGACCGGCAGATGTTCTTCACCGATCTCGTACGTGCCGGCAGCTGATTCTTCGGCCGAGGCTGCCGGTGAATCAGCCGGTGCTGCCGCATTGTTGAACTTTTCGAAGTAGAAGTTCGTGGGTGTGATCGATACGTCCTTGAAGTGCAGACGTACGGCTTCGACCATCGGCGGCGGGCCGCACAGGTAGACGTCTACGTTGCCGTCGTCGAGGTGATCGGGCTCGATCAAGCCCGTGACATAGCCCTTGTTCGGTGCTGTGCTGTCGGGATCGGATACGCAGCAGTCGAAGGTGAACTGGGGTAGAGACTCCGCGTAGTCGTGCAGTTTGTCGAGTTCGACGAGATCGGTGTCGGAGCTGACGCCGTAGACCAGATGGACGGGCCGAGTGGAGCTTTCGGTACGCATCTTCTCCAGTATGGAGAGCAGCGGGGCCAAGCCGGTTCCACCGGCAAGCAGTAGGGCTCTCCGTTGACCTGACCGGAGGAAGAAGCTACCCATCGGTCCGGTCAATTCGAGAGTGTCGCCTACCTGCGCACGCTGACTGAGATACTCGGACATCAGACCACCCGGGGTGATCTTGACCAGGAACGACGCCGACTCGACCTCAGGGCCGGAGCTGAACGAGTACGACCGCGTCGCTTCGGTTCCGGGAACGAGGATGTTCACGTACTGACCGGGGAGGAAGACCAGATCTGCGCGGTTGTCGACTGCGACGGTGAAACCCACCGTGGAATCCGAATGGCGAATGATCTCGGTGATGGTGGACGTGTACGAACCGGCAGTGGTCTTGGCGACCGCCGACGTGGTGGGAATCTGCAGCACGAGATCAGATTCCGGCACCATCTGGCAAGGAAGGCAGTATCCCTGCTCGGCCTCGTCGTCCGTCAGGGCCTCCTCGATGTAGTCGCCGGCGTCGAAAGTGCCTGACTCACAGAGTGATTTGCAGGTGCCGCAAGCTCCGTCGCGGCAGTCGAGCGGAATGTTGATTCGTGCGCGGTACGACGCGTCCGCGACGGTCTCGTCGGTGTTGCATTCGACGAAGCGGGTTATGCCGTCTTCGAAACTCAGGGCTACTTGAAAGGTCGGCGCAGCTTGAATGCTCATGGGAAACAGCTCGATTCGAAGGGAAGTCGTGTCAGAAGTGGTAGATGTCGACCACGTGATGGATGTAGTCGTTCTTGAGGACTACCTTCTTCTTCATGATCAACGGCTGCTCGCCCGAGAAGTCGATCGTGTAGTGCGAGGTGCCGAAGTAGGTGTCGACTGTGTTGTAGCGGAAGTACAGCGTGAACCAATTGAAGCGGACGTCGACGACGAAGCCGCGTTCTTCGATCACTTCCACGTTGGTGATGTTGTGACCGGTGCGGGGCTCGGGAAGGCTTGTCGCGCTGGAACGGTCAGTCCTGATTCGGAATACGCGATCCTCGATACCGCCCCGATTCGGGTAGTAGATCAGGGAGATCTCTGCGGCCGGGTCCGTGGTCAGCTCGCCGTCGTCCGCCCATGCGGGCATCCAGTACTCGGAATCGGGGTGGTAGCACTCGATCCACTTCTCGAACTCGCGATCGTCCAGATAGCGAGCCTCACGGTAGAGAAACTGCTGCACTGTTTCGAGGGCGACGGCATTGGTGGTGGTGACAGTCATGGTGATCGTCCTCAGATGGTCCGGTTGGAAGCGGCTTGCTCGGCATCTACGGCCGCAAGCATGGCGTCGCGCCAGTACCCGTGCTGAATGGGATACAAGCCTTCGTCCTCGGTCTTGGCTCCGCTCGAGAGCACGCGATTCATGCCGAGATCCTTCGCGACGTCGTTCGGACCGGGAATCTGTCGTGTGACACCACGGCTGAGGTCGTTCCACGGGGCTCCGGCTGCCTGGTAGGTCTTCTGGCAGGAACGGAACTCTTCGAGATCGTCCGGGGTGGCCATACCGCTGGCATTGAAGAAGTCCTCGTACTGACGGATGCGGTTGCTGCGCGCTTCGGCGCTCTCTCCCTTGGGCGCGATGCAGTAGATGGTGACTTCGGTCTGGTCCACGGAGATCGGACGGAAGTGCCGGATTTGGCTGCTGAACTGATCCATGAGGTAGACGTTCGGGTACAGGCAGAGGTTCCTCGACGCACCGACCATGAATTCGGCCTTCTTGGAACCGAACTGAGCCTCCAGTTCTGCTTTGCGTTCGAACAGGGGTCGGTCCTCGGGATTGCCCCACCACATCCAGAGCAGGAGGTGGCCGTAGTCGTACGAGAAGTACCCACCGCCCTGCTTCCCCCAGGTGCCGGCGTCCATGGCTTTGGTCTCGTTGGACGATTCACCGGCGGTGCGGCGAGCGGTGGTAGCGGCGTAGTTCCAGTGCGTCGAAGACACGTGGTAGCCGTCGGCACCGTTCTCGGTCTGCAACTTCCAGTTGCCGTCGTAGGTGTAGGTGGATGCACCGCGCAGAACTTCGAGTCCGTCAGGTGACTGATCGACGATCATGTCGATGACCTTCGTGGTGTCACCGAGGTGCTCTTCGAGTGGCAGCACGTCGGGGTTGAGGCTGCCGAAGAGGAAGCCGCGATAGTTCTCGAACCGCGCCACCCTGGTCAGGTCGTGTGAGCCGTCTTTGTTGAACTGCTCTGGATAGCCACCGGTGCGAGCGTCCTTGGCCTTGAGGAGTTTTCCGCTGTTGTTGAAGGTCCAGCCGTGGAACGGGCAGGTGAAGGTGGTTCGGTTGTCGGTCTTACGGCGACAGAGCATCGCACCGCGGTGGCTGCATGCGTTGATCAGCGCACCCAATTCGCCGTCCTTGTTGCGGGTGATCACGATGGGCTGACGGCCCATGTAGGTGGTGAAGTAGTCGCCGACGTTCGGGATCTGGCTCTCGTGCGCGAGGTAGATCCAATTGCCTTCGAAGATGTGCGTCATCTCGAGTTCGAACAGTTGCTCGTCCGTGAAGACGCTGCGCCGCACCTGGTAGCGGCCGGTCTCCGGGTCCTCGACGAGCACGTCGTCGAGGGCGGCGCGGATGTTCGCGAACTGGTCGGTGCCGCGGGCAGCATCCAACATATCCGTCATGGGTGTCCTCCAGATAAGAGTGGGCGCCTACCGAGAAAGCCGAGGGCTGTCGGACCAAATCGGTGGGACCCGCTTTCCGGACGGGGCTGCGTCCGGTACTGAATTCACCTTGACATCGTGTGTCTCGGGTCACACTAGGCAATTGCCTAGTCCTGACCAAGGGTGCAGTGTTCGTCGAATTCTGCTGATGGGCCATGCCTGCTGAAGACGACGAGCAGGGCGGACTCGACATCGCGAGTCCGCCCTACCTGCCGAGGGGATTACCGGTTCTTGAAGAACGAGACGTCGTCGTTGCCGATGAGGTCAGGGACCGTCCAGCCGTCGAGGTCGTATTCACTCAGGCACTGCTCGGCCAGTCCCTTCATGGAACTTGCGTGTCCACGATTCTGGGCTGCGAACAGCAGTTCGGCTTTGACGTTCTCGTGATTGCCGGAGTAGTTGCGCTCGTAGAGTTCGTGTCGGCCGCCGAACTCGGTCCCGATCGAATCCCACAGCGCCTTCATGACTTTCACGCGGTCGACGGCGGTGATGCCGTCGGAACCGCGAACGTACTTGTCGAGGTACGGACGCACGTCCGGGCTCTTGAAGTCGAGTGAACTCGAAGGCAGGTAGATCAAGCCCGACGCGACGTCCTGTTCGATGATCTCCTTGATCCGCGGGTACCCCTGGATCATGAACATTCGATAGGTGAGGCCGTACTCGAGCTTCGGGATCACCGAATCGCCGACCCACTGTTCGGGATCGCGTGCCATCGATTCGGTCAACGACCAGAAGAGGTTTCGCCACCCGATCACCTCACCGACACGGGTCTGGACTCCGCGGAAGCCGCCGGCGCCGGTGGCTTCGAGTGCCTTCATCAACAGTCCGGCGATGAAGTCGAGCTTGACGGCCAGGCGAGTGCAGCCCTGAAAGGTGAAGCGCGGCAGGAAGCCTGATTGAGGGAAGAATGCGTTGATCCGGTCGACGTCGCCGTACATGAAGACGTTTTCCCACGGAACCAACACCTTGTCGAAGACGAAGATGGTGTCGTTCTCGTCCATGCGACTCGACAGCGGATAATCGAACGGACTGCCCATCACCGCAGCATGTTCGGTGTACGAGGTGCGGCAGATCAGCTTCACACCCGGCGCGTCCATCGGTACCGTGCAGATCAGGGCGAACTGCTTCTTCTTGATCGGCAGACCGTAGTGAGCGATGAAGTTGTAGTTCGTGATCGCCGATCCGGTGGCGACCACTTTGGCGCCGCTGACGATCAAACCTGCGTCGGTTTCCTTCTCCACCTTCATGAAGACGTCACCGACCTCGTCCGGTGGAAGTTGGCGATCCACCGGGGGATTGATGATCGCGTGGTTCCAGTACAGAACTTTCTCCTGCGATTCGCGGTACCAGCGTTCGGCGTTGTCCTGGAACGGTGCGTACAACTCCTTGTTGGCGTGGAGGGTGCCCAGGAAACTCGCCTTGTAGTCGGGGGAACGGCCCATCCAGCCGTAGGTCATACGAGCCCACGTCGCTATGGCATCGCGTTCCTTGAGCAGATCGGCCGACGACGTCGGAGTGCGGAAGAACGGCATGGTGACACCGCCGTTGCCCGTGTCCGTCGGAACGGTCAAGGCGTCCACGTGCTCGCCCGTATGCAGAGCGTCGTACAGCCTCGCGGTCATGCGGATCGGATTCCGGAACGCGGGGTGCGTCGTGACGTCCTTGACGCGATCACCGTGAAGCCAGATCTCGCGGCCGTCCTGCAGGCTCGAGATGTACTCGTCACCGGTCATCGGTCGGGTGGCGAAGTTCTTCGTACGGTTGGCTTCGCAGTCGGCGGCCGGATTGACCTGTGGCGCTCCGGAATCTGCGGGATCGACGCCGGTGGGAGGAATTTCGGTGGTCGTCATGGCAAAGCCTTTCAGATCGTTTGGGGTGCGGGCTGAAGATGAATCGGGGTGAACGAAGTGGTGGCGTCGAACCAGCCGCTGTGGGGGTCGTCCTGACTTCCGTTCCAGACTGTGGTCGACGAGGTAGCGCCTAGATCGTGAAAAGTGCTTCGGTAGAACAGAAGCGGATCCTTGCCACTCGACTGAGCGTCGACGATCTCGCCGATGAAGATGATGTGGTCACCGCCGTCGTACTCCCTCCACGGGACGCACGAGATGGTTGCTGCGGCGCCGTCGAGCAGGGGAGCGGTCGGTCCGTCGATCCACCTCGGTTCGGTGCGCTGCGGTCGGCCGGCAAAATGCATGGCCGTGTCCACTTGGTCGGAGGCAAGGATGTTGACCGCAAACGGCGCGTTGCCGAGGTAGCCGCACGCCTTGGACTTGCGAGTCATCGTGATCTGGCACAGCCGTGGTTCCAGGGAAATGGCCGTGAATGCGGTGACCGTGGCTCCGTGTGGTTGACCGTCGGCATTGGTACAGGTGATGACGGTGACGCCGCTCGCGAATTGACCGAAGATTCCTCGAAGCTGATTTTGTTCCATGACCGGACCTCCTTGTCGGATGGCGGTTGAGTGAGAGTGCCGCGAAGTGCGGGAGGGAAGTAGTGGGCGACTCGCGCCGGGAGTGAAGACGAACGTACGGCGGGCGCAGGCTTCGGTCGATCCGTACAGCGCGGTGGCTATCCGGATTGCGCACCCGATCGCGGCCCGTACCCGTTTTCTCTTGGAAGTGACCGGGGACACAGTGTTCAATGATGTTCAGCGCCCTTGCTCGGCAATGTGGCTGGTCACGGGTTTGGAAGGTGAAGAAGGACGATGGTCGACTCCATGATCGGTACAGCTCCCCGCGACTGGGACGAGGCGTGTCATGCGGTTTCGGACGCCTACTTTCCGCACACGCTGACGCCGTTGTCTCGGCATGCGGCCAGTGGAGTCGGGGTGTGCACCACCGAGTTGGGACCGCTGAGGATCGCTCATATTCGGTGGGGAGCAGACGTCGCCGTCGAATCCGATCATCCCGGTGCCTATGGGGTGAACATCCCGCTCTCGGGCGAGCTCGAGTCGGTGTTCGCGGGCTCGCACGTGCTCTCGACGCAGGGTGTTGCGACGGTATGTCCACCCGACATCACGACAAGAATTACGCGGTGGAGTGCGGACTGCGAGATCGTCGGAGTCCGGATGGACCGTCAGTACCTCGACCGTGAGATGGAAAAGGTTCTCGGTCGACCCGGAATGCACTTGCCTGATCAGGTGGATCTTCGGGGGGACGACGGAGCCAGATGGCTGAAATTTGTTCGCTCACTGTCGGATCAGATACTCGGCCCGGTCGGCGTGCTGCACAACGAACTGGTGGCAGGTCAGCTCTCCGGCGCCGTGGTCACGGCATTCGTCCTTGCCGCAATGCCCGAAAGCGAGGACGCGGTGCGACACGCCAGGCCACGCATCGTCAAGCGGGTGCTCGACGAGATGCACGACGACCCGGCCCGCGTGTGGACCGCAGCCGAGATGGCGGAGGTGGCGGGCGTCAGCGTACGGAGATTGCAGGAGGGATTTCGGCAGTACGTGGGCCGGAGTCCGTCGGAATGCCTGCTCGACATCCGTCTCGAGCGGGTCCATGCAGATCTGGTGGATGCCGACGACTCGACGACGGTCACCGATGTCGCTGTGAGATGGGGTTTCACGCACACCGGACGGTTCGCGTCGTCCTTTCGGCGTAAGTACGGATTGCTGCCTTCCGAGGTGTTGAGGCACTAGCTTCGGTACCCCATGTCCGCGCTGAGTTGGTTCGCCTTTTCGACGAGGAAAGGCGCGACGTCGGCGCGGAAAGCTTCCGGGGATGTTCGTCCGGCCGAGGTCGAACACGCTGTCACTCCGACGACGCTTCCACCGGCGTCGCGGACGGGAGCAGCGAGGGAAATCAGGCCGTCTTCCAGTTCCTCCGATGTGAGCGCGTATCCCTGCTCGCGCACCACCCGGAGGGCGGTATGGAATGCGCCTTCGTCGGTGATCGTGGTGGGTGTGAGGGCGTCGAACGTGGAGTTCGCGATGACGTTGTCGACGATTTCGGTTGGCGCCCAAGCTAGCAGGGCTCGACCCATGGAGGTGGCATATGCAGGCACTCGGGTGCCGACGCTGACGTTGATGCTCATGATCCGCCGGACGGGTACACGCGCGGCGTAGACCACGTCGACACCGTCGAGCACCCCGAGCGACGCCGACTCGTGGGTGTGTTCTGCGATCTCCAACAGACGAGGGAGCGCCGCCTCCGTCAAGGCATGTGATGCCGAGAAGTGCTGCCCGATGCTCAGAACGCGTGGGGTGAGCGACCACCGACTGTTGTTGCCGGTGACGTATCCGAGCTTCTGCAGCGTGAGGAGGATGCGCCGGACCGCTGGGCGGGAGAGACCCGTTTCGGCGGCAAGATCGGCGAGCGACGGGTTGGGGTTCTTCTCGTCGAAGGCCGTCAGCACAGCAAATCCACGCTCGATGCTCTGGATGTAATCGCGATCGTTCTCGCTCACGGAATGGCCTTTCATCTGCGGGTATGCCCGATCGACGCCTTCGAAGGTTGACAAACCTTGTGACTGGGCGCACAGTACAAGCGTACGCACAGCGTAACAGAGGTACGCAGAGCGTACAACCCAAACTTGGGGAGCCGACGCAGCCCAGCAGTACGGCACCCACCCGGTAACAGCCACATACGGCCCCGAGGAGGACCACATGACCACTTCCGAGAGCCCCACCGCAGTAGGTTCGGGCACTGCCGCCACCGACAAGTTCCTCCAGGAACGAGTCAGCGCGGACACCCCGCCCGAACGCGTCTCGGCCATCGCCAAGGACGTGCTCGAGGCACTCGCAGGCGTCATCGACAAGCACGGCATCACCTACCCCGAGTACCGCGTCCTCAAGCAGTGGCTCATCGACATCGGCCAGTTCGGCGAGTGGCCCCTGTGGCTGGACGTCTTCCTCGAGCACAACGTCGAGGAGGTTGCGTACCGCGGCCAGCACGGCACCAAGGGAAGCATCGAGGGCCCGTACTACGTTGCCGATGCCAAGACGTTGCCTGCCAAGTGTGAACTTCCGATGCGTGACAACGAGGTTGGATCGAAGCTGGTCTTCGAGGGCCAGGTTCGCGATCTCGACGGCAAGGGGTTGGGCGGTGCAACCGTCGAACTCTGGCACGCGGACGACGAGGGCTACTACTCCCATTTCGCGCCGCACATCCCCGACGGCAACCTCCGCGGAACGATCGTCGCCGACGACGAGGGACGCTTCGAGATCACCACGATTCAGCCTGCGCCGTACCAGATCCCGACCGACGGCCCCACCGGCTGGTTCATCGAGAAGGCCGGCTGGCACCCGTGGCGTCCGGCTCACCTGCACCTCATGGTGAAGGCTCCCGGTAAGCGCACCATCACCACCCAGCTCTATTTCAAGGATGGAGAGTGGATCGAGAACGACGTGGCAACGGCGACGAAGCCCGAACTGATTCTCGATCCGAAGCCAGGTGCCGACGGAACCAACCGGGTCACATACGACTTCGTGCTCGATCCGGCCTGATCCACAACTGCTCTGAAGAAAGTGATTTGATGACAGACCTGTCGATCGTCTCCATCGAGACGACCATCCTCGACGTTCCGCTGGTTCGCCCCCACAAGTTCGCCACCACGTCGATGACGGCGCAGCCGTTGTTGCTGGTCGCGATTCGCACCTCCGACGGGGTGATCGGATACGGCGAAGGAGTCGTTCCGGGCGGGCCGTGGTGGGGTGGCGAATCGGTGGAGACGATGCAGGTCATCATCGAGAAGTACATCGCGCCGGTGGTGGTCGGCAGACGCGTGGATCACATCACCGTGATCATGGCCGACATCGAAAAAGTTGTTGCCAATGCACGATTCGCGAAGGCCGCAGTCGACGTGGCGTTCCACGACGCCTGGGCGCGTAGCCTGGGAGTCCCCGTGCACACGCTCCTCGGCGGGGCTTTCCGCGAGAGTGTCGACGTCACGTGGGCACTGGGTGCTGCGCCGGCGGACGAGATCATCGAAGAAGCTCACGAAAAGCTCGAATCCCGGCTCAATTTCAGCTTCAAACTGAAAATGGGAGCACTCGATCCGGCGGTCGACGTCGCGCGCATCGTCAGCATCGCGCAGGCGCTGGACGGCCACGCCGGAGTCCGTGTCGACGTCAACGCACGGTGGGATCGCTTCACTGCCCTGCGGTACTTGCCGCAACTCGCCGAGGGTGGAGTCGAACTGATCGAACAACCCACTCCGGCAGACCAAATCGAGGTCCTCGCCGAACTCAGTAGGCTTCTACCGATTCCGATCATGGCCGACGAGAGTGTGCAGACCCCACACGACGCTCTGGAAATCGCCCGCCGGAGCGCCGCCGATGTCATCGCCCTCAAGACCACCAAATGTGGTGGCCTCCAGCGCAGCCGCGACATCGTCGCGATTGCCAAGGCCGCCGGTATCGCGTGCCACGGTGCGACGTCCATCGAAGGCCCGATCGGCACGGCCGCTTCGTTGCACTTCGCGTGCGCCGAGCCCGGAATCAACTTCGGAACAGAGCTTTTCGGCCCACTGCTCTTCAGTGAAGAGTTGCTTCAGGAACCCCTGAAGTATTCCGAGGGTCAGTTGCACCTCCCCGCCGGACCTGGCCTGGGAGTCGAACTGAACATGGACGCCGTCAAGACCTGGACCAGGAACTAGAGGATAGAAGAACATGGCACTCTTTCACGTTCGGATGGACGTCGATATTCCGCGCGACCTGGATCCGGAGGTACGCGCCGATACCGTCGCAACGGAGAAGGCGTACTCGCAAGACCTTCAGCGACAGGGAAAGTGGGTGCATCTGTGGCGAATTGTGGGACAGTTCAGCAACATCAGCATCTTCGATGTCGAGTCGGCTGACGAACTCCATGAGATTCTCTGGAACCTGCCCCTGTTCCCGTACATGACCATCGAGGTCATGCCGTTGACGCAGCACGGATCTTCGATCAAGTAGCCCGCCGTGTCTGCCGTGTCTGCCACGCCTCCGAGCCTGCCGGAATCTGTGCAGCAGTGGCACTGCGAGATGTCGGAGACCTTCGGTGGCCTGTGCCCCGAGAGTTCCGTCGATGCCGCGCCTGTCGGTACGGTCAGCGGTGTAAGTCTCGGGGACGTAGGCGCTTTCGACATCTCCGGTTCACCGCAGATACTGCGGCGGAGCGCACGCGCAGCAAAGCGACACGGTAGTGATCTGCTCAAGATCTGCACGGTCCGAACCGGGAGCGCGATACTGCGCCAATCGGACCGCGAGTTGACGGCCCCGCCCGGCGCGATGATTCTCTACGACGTCGAGCATTCGTACGCGCTGCGTTTCGACGGTCACTGGTCGTGCACCGTCATGACCCTACCGCGCAGTGCGGTGAGTCTGACCGAGCGAGAACTGAGTTGCGCGCTCGAGCGCACCCACGACGGTCGGCGTGGGTCCGGTGCATTGCTGGAAAATTTCATCTCGGGCGCTGTTGCATCCCAGGTCGACGGCAGCGCAGCCGGGCTTCTCGGAGATGCTGGAGTCAATCTCGCTTCGGCAGTTCTGATGCAAGGATCTGCGCCCGCGACACCCGGACGTTCGACGCGAGAGGAGATCTTGCGATATGCGCTTCGGAATCTCGACTCACCAGACCTCTCGGTCGCGTCGATCGCCGGTGCGTTGCACCTGTCGCCGCGAACCGTTCAGCGTCACTTCGGTGACGGGGATCTGACCCTCAGTGCGCTGATTCGCCGCGAACGGTTGATCCGCGTACGCCGCGATCTCACCGACGTCTCACTGCGGGGTCATTCGATCTCCATCCTGGCCGCACGATGGTGTTTCCATGACGCACCAGCGTTTTCGCGTGCGTTCAAAGCGGAATTCGGTGCGGCGCCGTCGGAAGTACGTAACTCGCCTGATCCGAACGCCCGCGAACGTCACTGATCTGTCGCATCCGAACAACAAACGTGTCCGATCACGACAACTGGGAGCCCGAATACCGGGGCAGAGTGTGTTTCAGATCGCTTTTTCAGGCTCGCGAAGAGCTCAGGTCCACGAACAGCGAGGACCGCAGCGAAAGCTACGAATCGAGGAACGCATGACGAATCTGCTCGCTCATCAGCAATGGCACGGAAAGATTTTCGACGGCCAATGGATCGACGGAGGCGGTGACACCGTCGAGTCGCTCGAACCGGCTACCGGCGAGGTGCTCGGTGTGATCGGCACGGCGACTGCTGCGGATATCGATCGAGCGGCACACATCGCGTCGGCCGCGCAGCCGGCGTGGGCGGCGACGATCGGGCAGGCTCGCGCTTCGGTGATCCGTAAGGCAGCGCAGATTTTGGAAGCCGAGCGAGCCGAGGTGGAGCGCTGGTTGATCCGTGAAGGTGGTTCCGTACCAGGGAAAGCCGCATTCGAAGTTGATCTTGTCATCTCCGAACTGTGGGAAGCCTCGGCACTGCCGACACAGCCGTTCGGGCACCTTCTGCCCGCCAGCCAAGAGGGGCGCACGAGCATCGGTCGCCGGGTGCCCCTGGGTGTGGTCGGCGTGATCAGCCCGTGGAATTTCCCGCTTCTCCTCGCCATGCGCGCTGTCGCCCCCGCCTTGGCGCTCGGAAATGGCGTCGTTCTCAAGCCGGATGTTCAAACCGCGATCAGCGGGGGTGCGGTCATCGCGGAATTGTTCACGTCCGCAGGTCTTCCCGAAGGCCTCCTGCATGTGCTCGCCGGTGACGCGGAACCTGGTCAGGCATTGTGCGAGAGCCCGAGCATCGCGATGGTGTCCTTCACGGGTTCGACCGCCGTCGGCCGTCAGGTCGGGGCAACTGCCGGTCGCACGCTCAAGCGTGTCTCGCTGGAACTGGGTGGGAACAATGCGCTGATTGTCCTCGACGACGCAGACCTGGATGCCGCGAGCTCGGCGGGCGCGTGGGGTTCGTTCCTGCATCAGGGGCAGGTCTGCATGACCGCAGGCCGCCACATCGTGTTGGAATCGGTCGCCGATCAGTACCTGGACCTGCTGGCCAAGCGCGCAGCGGTCCTGCCGGTCGGCGATCCCAATACAGGCGACGTCGCTCTCGGACCGCTCATCAACGCGCGGCAGATTGCGAACGTCGATCGAATCGTCCAGGGCACCAAGGCGGCCGGCGCCGAAATCCGCGCCGGTGGAACATACGAAGGGCTCTTCTATCAGCCGACCGTCCTGGCCGGAGTCACCTCGGACATGCCCGCGTTCCGTGAAGAAATCTTCGGGCCCGTGGCGCCCGTCGTGATCGTCAAGGACGAAGACGAGGCAGTCAGGTCGGCCAATGACAGCGAATACGGTCTGGTTGCTGCCATTCAAACAGGATCGGTTGAACGCGGCGAGCGGATCGCGGACCGACTGCGTACCGGCATCGTGCACATCAACGATCAGACTTTGAACAACGATGCCTATGCACCATTCGGTGGCACGGGTGCCTCCGGAAACGGCGCGAGATTCGGAACTCAAAGCAGTTGGGACGAATTCACCACCTGGCAGTGGCGAACCAGCCGGCCAGCGGCGCAGACCTTCCCCTTCTGAAGTCGAAAGGTACTCCTATGCACACCATCTCGGCTCACGATCTTCCCATCGTGTTGCAGGACGGCGAGTTCGAATTGCGGATGCGAGAAGAAGGCGACATGATCGTCAACTTCGTCAAAATTCCTGCTGGTGCAGACTTCGCCGAACCGTTCGCACAATTGGAAGGCGGGCGCTGTCAATGTCCGCACTACGGATACGTCTTGAAAGGAAGGATCTACACAGATTCCGAAGCAGGTCGGCAAACCTACGATGCCGGCGACGTGTTCTACTGGGCACCCGGTCACGTTCCCGGAGCGATCGACGACTCGGAGTATGTCGACTTTGCTCCCAAGGCTGAATTCCTCGAACTGATCGACGGAGTGCGTAAGGCGATGGGCGGCTGAGCTGTTCGGCCGCCACCGAGGTCAGCGTATTCCGTCGCGACGTAGTGCGACGGACACTGCGGCAGAGCGGGTATCGACACCGAGTTTGGCGTAGATGTGCCCGAGGTGTGTTTTCACCGTCGCTTCGCTGATGAAGAGTGCTTTACCCAGCTCGCGGTTGGTCATCCCCTCGGCGAGCAGGCTGAGCAGTTCGGACTCACGGGCGGTGAGCGCTTCCTGCGGGCGCTGCATCTGCTGGACGAGACGAGAGGCCACGGCGGGGGATAGGACGCTGCGCCCGGCGACCGCGCCCCGCACCGCGCCGAAGATCTCGTCAGGAGTCGAGTCCTTGAGTAGGTAACCGATGGCACCGGCGTCCACGGCCCGCACGACGTCGGCGTCGGTGTCATACGTCGTGAAAACCAGTACGGGAACATCGACACCGTCGCTTCGCAGGCGTTTGATCGCTTCTGCACCGTGCATGCCGGTGCCCATGTCCAGATCCATCATCACCAGATCCGGTGAGGCCGACGGTATCGCCGTGGCCGCCTCCTCGCCGGACGATGCTTCGCCTACTACTTCGACGTCCGGCTGAGTGTTCAGCAGCGCTCTCAGCCCGGCTCGCACGACCAGATGATCGTCGACGAGGAACACGCGAATGGTGGTGGTCACCGGATCCTCCGTTCGAGAGGGAACTGGGCCGCGACGACGGTGCCGTCTCCCGGTGCACTTTCCACGGTGAACGATCCGCCGAGCTGTGCGACGCGGCTTCGCATCGCACGCAGGCCGTATCCACCGTACCGAGAATGGTCGGCGAGCTGTCCCGGATCGAAGCCGACGCCGTCGTCGAAGATGTCTACGGAGACGGAGTGGTCGAGATACGTGATCGTCACGCCCGCCGTTTCGGCGCGAGCGTGGCGGGCGATGTTGGAGGACGCGCTCGAGACCACTCGCACGATGGCATGAGCTACGTCCGAGGGCAAGATGACGGCTTCACCGACGGTGCGGATCCGAACGGCCGGGACGAACTGGCGGGCGGCGGCCACGACCAAGGCGTCGAAGTCGCCCGTACCGCCCTTGGTCGGCGCCAGATCGTGGACGAGGTCGCGACTCTGCATCAAGCTCGTTCGGATGTTCTCTGCTGCGGCATCGACATCGGCTCGAGACGGCGAACCCGTTGTATTCCACGTTTGTTCGGCTGCCTCGAGCCGTAGAAGGGCGCTCGCCAGTCCCTGGGTAACGGTGTCGTGGATTTCGCGCGCGAGGCGCTCTCGCTCAGCGGCAACGCCGGCAGCGCGTTCGGTATCTGCCAATGCAGATTGCGCTTCTGCTACCTGACGCAGAAGCCGAAGGCGTTCTCGGGCATCTCGTTCCATCTGCCCGTACGCGGCCGCGACCAGTGCCGCGGTGCACAGCGGCCCGAGAAGTGTCACCAATTCGGCACGACCGGTGACCCGGTAGAACGCGATACCGGCGAGGACGCCCAGGATCCCGACGAGGGGGTAGGCGATCTTGCTCGGATACAGACGAATGCAGAGGAAGAGAACGGGAAACGCACACCACGCGAAACTCGGGGCAAGCCAGACCAGCGCTGCCCATGCGCTCAGTACCGGCCACATCCACAGCCGTTGGCGAACCACATCTCGCGAGGACACCGTGGCCATGACGGCGTAGAGCAGGGCGAGGACCACGGCCAGGACGAGTACAACCCCGAACCGACCGCTGGTCCCGTGGACTGTGACGTACCGAACTCCCGATGTAGACAGCAGTACGAAGAACGACGCGTGGATCGCATACGCCAACGGGCCGCGTAGGCCGCGTTCGGCGTCGGCGTTCATGGCTCCGTTACTCATCCCTCGAATGTTACGGAGGGCACCAGGCCGTCGTATCAACCATTCGGATGATATCCGGGTAGCCGTAGGGGGCACGGTTCGTCACCCGAGCGCCCGATGTGCGCACCCGCCCCCGGACGCGACGCTGTAGTGGACGGTTTCGAACCATTCGATTGAAAGTGTGCCCGACATGAACCACCGCATTTACACACGACTTCCCCGTACGCTCGCTGTCGCCGTTCCGGTTGTCGCAATCCTTGCCAGCGCCGCATGCTCGACCACCGACACACCGGTGGCGAACGCATCGAGCACGACGTCGATTACTGCCACGCAGCAGCCTGCCGCGACCGGTGATTCGGCGATTGTCACTCAGAATCGACTCAGTGCCGACGCAGCAGTGAAGGCTGCTGGTGCGGCCCTGGCGAAATGCCGCGCCGACGGTCTCGGCTTCGTCACCGTCTCCGTCGTAGACCGCGCGGGAAATGTCATCGCCATGGTGCGCGGCGACAACGCAGCCCAGCACACGGTGGAAGCCTCACGCGAGAAGGCATACACCTCTGCAGCTTTCGGAGCCGACACCAGTGACCTCTCGCAGCGTACCAAAGGCGAAGGATCAACCATCGCCGACCTTCCCGGCACTCTCTTCCTTGCAGGTGGAGTCACATTGAAGGCTGGAGCCGGGTCGATCGCCGGTATAGGTGTCGGTGGCGCTCCAGACGGAATGCAGGACCAAGCGTGTGCTGCCGCAGGTCGTGATGCGATCGCTTCGTCACTCGGCTGAGTGAGCGCATTCAGCGTGCTTCGTGAATTGTGCTTTTCGCCACCTGGATTCGCTCGGCACGACAGTTGTCCGATTGTTGCGATGACCTCGACTTTGTAACACCGGAGCCCCCGGAAAGGGACAAACACGTCGACAGTGGAACCGACGATGCACTTACCGAAGCGAGTTTCTTGATGCGCAGTTTCGGGGAAAGACACAACCTTGCAGAGAATCAGATTCACGTTGCCCGAACGCAATACACGGCGGGTGCGGGTGCTCGTAGCGGCGTTGTTGTCGATGTTCCTGCTCGGCGGTATGTTCGGTCCGACCGCCGCGAGTGCTACTCCGGCGCGCTCGGCGCCATGGGGTGGGTACGACGAGTTGTGGGTCCCGTCTTCGATGGGAAACATCAAGGTTCAGGTGCAGTGGGCCGCGCGCGGTGGCAACGCCGCGTTGTACCTGCTCGACGGTCTTCGCGCGCAAAACGACAGAAATGCTTGGAGTTTCGAAACGAACGCACTCGATCAGTACCGCAATGACAACATCACGTTGGTGATGCCGGTCGGCGGTGAGTCGAGTTTCTACACGGATTGGTACGCGCCGTCCAATTTCAACGCTCAGCCGATAACGTACAGGTGGGAAACGTTCCTCACCCGCGAGCTTCCGGACTTCCTTGCAGGGTACGGCGTTTCACCAACCAACAATGCGATCATCGGGTTGTCGATGGGCGGCAGTGCCGCGTTGAACCTGGCGGGGCATCATCGGGATCAGTTCAAGTTCGCCGGCTCGCTGTCCGGCTACATCAATATCTCGGGTCCGGGTATGCGTGAAGCGATCCGCGTAGCCATGTTCGACGCCGGCCGGTACAACGTCGATTCGATGTGGGGCCCGCCGTGGTCATCCGGATGGCTTCGCAACGACCCGTTCGTCAACGCGGAATCGCTTCGCGGACTGTCGATGTACATTTCGTCGTCCAACGGCATCCCGGGACCGTACGATCATCCCTCTGCGCCGATCGATTACTTCCACACGGCGACGGGTATGGGGCTCGAGGCGCTCTCGTGGGTGCACGCGCGTGCATTCGAAATTCGCCTGAAATCCTTGGGAATCCCAGCGACGTACAGCTTTCCGCCCGCCGGGATTCACTCGTGGCCGTATTGGTCTGCTGAATTGTGGATGGCCAGAGGACAAATTCTCGACACCATGAACGCCTGGTGACGCAGATGTGAGGATCTCTCCGGACTGGCTTATGCGTCAAGTCCGGAGAGATCTCGCTCAGAAGGTGATGATTCCGCGGAGGTTGCGACCGGCATGCATGTCGGCGAAACCGTCGTTGATCTGGTCGAGGCTGTACCGGTTGGTGATGAGTCCGTCGAGTTCGAGCTTGCCGCTGGTATAGAGATCGATCATCCAGGGAATGTCGGCAGTGGGATTGGATGCGCCGAACAAGGATCCTTGAATTCTCTTCTGGTACAAGGTGAGTTCCATCAGGCTCACGGGAATGCCGATGTCCGTCATCTTCCCGAGACCGGTGACGACGCAGGTTCCTGCCTTGCGGATTGACGAGAATGCCTGCGCGACATGTTCTCCGGTGGTGACACCGACGGTGACGATGGCCGAATCCGCGCCCTGGCCGTTGGTGAACGAGCGCGCTATGTCGGTGGCTTCCTCCATGGTGGCCACGGCATGGGTGGCGCCCAACTTCAATGCACTGTCGCGCTTGAACGCAACCGGGTCCACCGCGATCACGTGGGCGGCGCCGGCATGCGAGGCGCCCTGCACCGCGTTGATTCCGATTCCGCCGACGCCCATGACGATGACAGTCTGCCCGGGATACACCTGAGCGGAGTTGACCGCGGCGCCCCAACCGGTTCCGACGCCGCAGCCGAGCAGACACAAAGCGTCGAGTGGCAGGTGCTTGTCGACTTTCACAGCCGAGAGAGTGCTGACCGTGGTGTATTCACTGAAGGTGGACAGGCCGCAGGTTTGTGCGACGGGCTGACCGTCGAGAGACATTCTGTAACTCGAGGTTTCGCCGGGTCTGCTGCCAGTCATGATGGCGGCGCCGTTGTCGCAGAGGTTCTGGATTCCGCTTGCACACCAACGGCAACGGCCGCAGGCGGCGAGGAACGAGAACACGACATGATCGCCCTCGGACCATCCTTCCGTGTTCGGCCCGACCTCGACGACGATTCCGGCGCCTTCGTGTCCACCGCAGATGGGGTAGCGGCCGACTCCGTGGTCGCCGCTGGCGATGTGATCGTCCGAGTGGCACAGGCCTGAGGCGACCATTTTGACAGTGAGTTCGCCGCTGCGGGGTGAATCGAGTTCGAGATCGACCACCTCGTATGTACCTGGTGCTTGGCGAATGACGGCTCCACGAGTGCGCAAGGTATCTCCTGAGGTAAGAGTTGTTCTTCGGCTTCCTCAGTTGTCTACTCGAGAGTTCAGGACGGGCTCGAGGCCTATCTCACTGATCGGATGTTTCGTATCTTTCAGACTCGTCCGGGGTGCGTCCCAAGATGGCGAGTTGTAGTTCGGTGAGCAGTCGCGTATCCGGCTCGTCCAACGAAATGCCCATGATCTGTTCAGCGCGCCGAATGCGGTAGCGCAGGGTGTTCGGATGTACTTTCAAAGACGAGGCGGCCTTCTTCACATCCCCGAAAGCTGTCAGGTAGGCCGTGAGCGTGAACTGCATGTCAGAGGTGTTCTTGTCGTCGTAGGAGACGAGTCTGTCGATACGAGGGTCCCGCAATCGCTCGTGATCAGCAACGAGGTCGAGTATCTCGCCCAGCAACACCGCGGTGCGTGACGCCGCGAGTGTGGTGACCTTCGAGGTTTCGTGATCATCGGTGGTATCGAGCACGCGGTCCACTTCTCGACGCGCCTCGGGTACGCCGTGCAATCGCGCGATCGGGACCGCGACGGCGGCGCGCACGCTGATGCCCGCACGGGCCTCGACTACTCGCACGGTGTCGTAAGCCCAGTCGCTGATCGCGACCTCGTGTTCGGCCTGAGGAAACAGCACGTAGATCCGGTTGTCGATGATCGTTGTGACCGCGTCGCTGCGGAATGCGCTGGCGCGCAGGCGCAAGGCGTTGGTGATTCGATCGAGATTCGATCCGGGCGCGAGTGATGTCGCAAATCCGATGACCGCAGACGGTCCGTCGGTGTTGATGCCGAAGGAGCCGGCCAGCGAGTGCATGTCGACTCCGCCGGAGCGAACGCCGAACAGCCTTTGCAATTGGGCATTCTCGCGGCTGGAGGCGTCCAAGGTTCGCATGAGAATGCGTGCGGCGACTGCCGCTGCACCCCGCAATACCGCTTGGGCGTCGTCGGAAAGAGGTTCAGAGGCGCGCTGCACCCAGATGCTGCCGAGATTGTGTTGGTGTGCAACAGAACCCGTCGGCGCTGACAGGTCCGGGCGGGTGATGCTCACAGCCAACCTGTGCGCGGCTCCGATGCTCGGCTCGGAGGGCAGACTGATGACCTCGTCCGATCGCCTGAGATGCTCGAACACGCCTCTGCGCTCTATCCATTCGGTGTATTCGATCGGCCACTCCCGGCCCAGTATGGAGAGCTGACGGAGTTCGTCTTCACCTTCGTGAGCAGCTGAATATGCGATGACATGGAGTGCCGTGTCGTCGATCGTCACGAGTCCGCCGGTCAATTCGGCGATCGTCTCCGAGAGCGCGAACAGATCCGAATCGCCACCGGCCACAGCTCCTGAGACGGCCCGCGAACGGTACATGCTCTGTGTCAGAAGTCGTTGTACGAGTGAATAGACGTGTCCGGAACTAGCCTGCGGATGTACCGCGGCCACTGCGATTCCGATGTTGCGTGCGGCGGTGAGAAGCGTCGTCGCCGCGCGCGCATTCTTGACGAGCAAGAGCTTCGGACGACGCCTCGCCGGCCTGCCTTCGAACTTTCGCAACCACTGCGTCAACGTCGATTCGGGAACTCCCACGGGAAGGTAAATGTCGGAGATCGCACCACGGCTGTCGGTGCCGTCGATATCGGAGGACTCGACGAGGGCGATCGAACGGATTTCGACATCGAGTCCGTCCGGGCTTTCCAGAAGCTCGATCACGGACTTGTCCGTGGAATGCATGAGGGCGCCGAGGGTGGTGCCGACACTCGGCCCGTTACTCCTCGGACCTGTCGACGCTTGCGGGAGGGCTACAGAAAGTGGCTGCACATTTGCTCCTCGGCCAGTGGGTCATTACAGGCTAACCCCGACAGGCGAAATGCAGAATAAGGAAATAGGGGACAAATTTATTCGTCAGGCATGGTGATGCCGAGTTCCTGCACCTTTTCGGCGACTGCCTCTGGAAAAACGTTCTTGAACAGATAAAGGTCTTGTCCGATCACCCAACCAGGTGCCAAAGCCGTCGCATATCGCTCGAAGTATCCGAGTTGTTTACCGAAAAGAACCAATTCCTCGGGACTCGCAACGCCCCACTGCTTGCCCAACTGAATCAGTGCCATGATCAATTCACTGAGCTTGAGTTCACCCAGGTCACGGCCGAGAATCGGGGCCAGGGCCGTTGCGACCTGCATACCGAGCTGATCGTCGTTGACCTCGTAGTCGGTTGCATATCCCAAGGATCGAATTCCGCGGGCGACACGGGCGAAATCACCGTCGATGAGGGTGGCTCGGAACATGTCGGAAAGGATGGATCTCCAGGTCTCGGGAAGGACGCCGACGATGCCGAAGTCGAGCATCGCTATCCGGCCGTCGTCGAGGACCCACAGATTCCCGGCATGTACGTCTCCGTGGAACGGACCGTGAACGATGACTGATTCGAGCCAGACCTTCACTCCGCGTCGGATCAGCATGCGGGCTTCGTCGATACCGTCCGGACCGGCGACGAACCGATCGAGCGGAACGCCTCGCATGCGTTCCATGCAGATGACTCGGGGGCCGCAGTAGTCCCAGTACACCTCTGGTGTCGTGACTCCTTTGTTGTCGCCGAACGCACTGATGTTGTTCCGGAAAGTGGTTTGCCGGTCGGCCTCGACCGCGCTGTTCAATTCCGTCATCGTGGCGTTGTGCAGATCGCGAATGATGGCGGTGGCATTGGCAATTCGAAGGAACTCGACAAATTTCTCGAGGATGTTCGCGCCCCAGTACGCCGCCCGCAGGTCGATCAGCATCCGCGCATAGATGTCCGGACGCTGGATCTTGATGACCGCCTCTCGGCCGTCGTGCAGAACGCACGCGTGTACCTGCGCTACCGATGCGGCCGCGAGAGGTACGTCGTCGAATTTCGCGAACAGGTCGTCCACGGAGTAACCGAGGTCCTTCTGCACGACGCTTCTGGCCTGCTCGGCCGGGAAAGACGGAACATCGTCGAGGCAGCGTAGGCATGCATTGGCGACGGGTGCCGGGAACAGGCCGGACGACGACGCGACCAGTTGGCCGAGCTTGACGAAGGTGGGCCCCAGCGCGATGAAGCCGTCGACCATCCCGTCGGAAGCAGCGTCTGCCCAGGTGCGTCCACGCTTGCGGAAAGGCCACACGATCAGTGCCAGCATGATCGACGTGGACAACACGACTGCGATGATCGCGGAACGCCACAACTGGGCGAGGCCGAAGCGTTCGAGGTCCGGCATGCGGACTTCGAGGGCAGTGGCGGGCACTCCTGACGAGTACGGCCCGACAGGTCGCGTTGGATCCAGCACAGCTCTCCCTCGTTCAACGAGCGCATCCAGCATTTTGCCGTGAGATCACTTGCGCGACCCCTTCCGTTAGTCAGTATGCCAAGTCACACATAACTGCCGGAACCGCCTACGCGTTCAGCCTACGATCGGTGAATGCGTGAGCACTTGATCCCGATCGGCGAGGTTGCAAAATCGTTCGGAATCGCGGCGTCGACCTTGCGGTATTACGAGGACGAAGGACTGCTGTCCGCGCGGTCGCGAACTGGCGGCAAACGCTGGTACGGGCAGCGTGAGCTGCGACGGCTGGCATTGATCCGGATGTACACCGAGACAGGAATGTCCTTGGAGCAGGTGCGGTCCTTCATCGAAACCGACACCACGTCCGAGCAGTTCTCCACGGTTCTCGCAGATCAAGTGTCGACGCTCGAGGCACAGATATCCGCAGCCAACCGAGCGAAACTGATACTCGAGCATCACCTGACGTGTCGGCAAGAGCGTCCGATGCAGTGCCCGTGGTTGCTCGAGCAGCTCGACATTCGTGTCGAAGCGGCGCTTGACTTCAAGTTGACTTGAACCTTCATAGTTAGGGCGCACTTACCGCCCTATCCGGAGGTTGACCATGTCGGCACGACGATGGCTGCCGCTCATCGCCGCATGCATCGGAACTTTCCTGTTACTGACGTACGCCACGATCACAACGATCGCGGTGCCGGCCATCGCAGTCGGTTTGGACGGCAGTACGGGCGCGATGTCATGGGTCGTCGACGCCTACACGCTGGCTCTTGCCGCGCTTCTTGTGGGCATGGGCGCACTCGGCGATGCGTGGGGACGCAAACGCCTCTACATCTGCGGACTGGTCGTGTTCCTGGTTGCAACGGCCGTGTGCGCGATTGCTCCGGACGTCACGGTTCTGGTCGTTGCTCGCGGCGTGCAAGGAATTGCCGGTGCGGCGATGTTCGCGACACTCCTGCCTCTGCTCGGCGACGCATATTCGGGCCGCGATCGGCACGTGGCTTTTGCTGCGTGGGGTGCCCTCGCTGGATTGGCGGCGGGAATCGGCAATGTTGCAGGAGGGCTGCTGACGCAGTTCTTCGACTGGCGTGCGGTCTTCTATTCCGGAATCCCCGTGGCCGCAGTGGCGCTCGCAATGGCTGTGTTCTGTTTCGCCGACAGTGAGCGCGGCGACGACAACGTCGACTGGGCCGGAATCGTTTTGTTCACCCTCGCTGCCGTTGCCGCGGTTCTCGGCGTGACGTGGGGCGGCGACATCGGGTGGGCTTCGTCGTCGACAGCTCTTGCCTTCCTGATCGCAACCGGTGCGTTGACGGCGTTTGTGTTCTGGCAGCGTCGAGGCAGCAGTCCGATGCTCGATCCGGCATTGTTCCGATCCCTGAAATTCGACGGCGTCCTCGTCGCTGCTTTCGGGTACTACCTCGCGGCCTACGGCCCGCTCGTAGTCCTTTCACTGTGGCTGCAGAAAGGGCTGGAACTGTCGGCATCGGCGGCCGCACTTGTGCTCTCGATTCAACCGCTCGCTTTTGTCTTCGTATCGGCCTTGTGTGGATCACGGCTTCAGCGCGTCGACCTTCGACTGTCGCTCGGATTCGGGACGATCCTTTGCGGAATCGGTTGCGTGGCCATGCTGTACGTTCTCGCCGAGCCGGTCTGGCCCGCACTGATCGCCGGGCTGATTCTGACCGGTGTCGGTTCGGCGATGGTGTCGCCGGTGCTGCCGGGTGCCGCGATGTCGGACGCCCCGGCAGAGCGCGCCGGGACGGCTTCGGCAACAGCCAACTCGTCGCGTCAACTCGGGCTTGCCGTCGGAATTGCGTTGTGCGGCTCGCTCTTCGTCGGTCCGGACGAGTTCGCCTTGCTGTGGCCGTTGGTCTTCTGTGCCGGCGTCGGAATGCTCACGGGTTTGGTGTCGATCCTTCTCTTTTCTCGTTCGTCAACTCCTGCAACAGTTCAACCAATCGCCGAAAGGGCACACACATGACCACGCTGTTCACTCCACGACCGCACCGGCGTATCGAGATGGACTGGAATCGCCGCAGGTTCCTCGGCGCTGCAGCAGGATTGGCTGCTGCGCTGGCAGCGGCCGGTTGCTCGCGTTCGGACGCAGACGCCGGGGGCGAAGGCGATGCAGGCTGGTCCTTCACCGATGATCGCGGCAATCTGATCGAATTGGATTCACCACCAAGGAGATTTGTCACCTACACCGGTATCGCGGGTGCTCTGTGGGATTACGGACTGGTGCCTGTCGGAGTTTTCGGGGCACTGACACGATCGCCGGGATCAAGGGACACCAGCATCTCCGGCAATTTGGATTTCTCGAAAACCGACATGGTCGGGCAGCTCTGGGGACAAGTGGAACTCGAGAAGATCGCTGCGCTGGAGCCGGACGTCGTCATAGTCCCTCAGCTGCGTGGTTCGGCACTACTCGACGAGGCGAACTTGGATGCGGTGAAAGGCTTGTCGACAGTACTGTTCGTGGAAACGGCAGCAGGAACCATCGACCGAGCCGTGCAAGAGATCGTGGAACTGGCCGTGGAACTCGGGGCGGACCAGGATGTGGAGGCTCAGCGAAAAGACTACGACGCTGCGCGTGCACGGATCTCCGAAGTTGCTTCTTCGCTGAATAATTCACAGGTTTTGTTCGCGTCCGCAGATCCGGACACGATTCGTGTCAGTCGTTCGGGCTTCCCGATCCTTGCAGATCTGGCGGGATTGGGCCTTGCCGTCGTCGATCCGGCCGAGGGATCGTCGGTCTACGTCGAGAAACTGGCTTGGGAGATGGCGGACCACTATCCGGCCGACATGATCTTCCTCGACGATCGCCCGTCCAGTTTGCAACTGGATACGCTCGGCGCCAATCCTGCGTGGTCCAACTTGTCCGCGGTGAAGGAGGGGAAGATCGGCACCTGGAATCCGGAACCCGTGCTCAGTTATGCCGGGATCGCCCGTACGTACAACGATCTGGCTGACCAGCTGCTGGCATTCTCACATTCCTGACCGCCGCGTCGTCTACGACGTATGGACCTCTTCACCGATCTGTCTGCTCGAGTTGATTCCCTCGATTGGCCTGCGCTGATCGAGGGAATCGACTCCAGTGGGTGTGCCCAGACGACGCCGATACTCGACGAGTCGGAATGTCGCGAAATTGCTTCCTGGTACTCGGAGGTCGACCGGTTCCGGAGCACCGTCGACATGGCTCGATACCGTTTCGGCCAAGGGGAGTACCGGTACTTCGGTGATCCCGTACCGGAGCCGATCACAGCTATGCGATCCGCCTTCTACCGACACCTCCTGCCCGTGGCGCGGGAGTGGGCGTTCAAGCTGGGTGAGGGTGCACCGTGGCCGGATTCTTTCGAAGAATGGATCGATCAGTGTCACGACGCCGGTCAGAATCGCCCTACCCCGATCCTTCTGTCCTACGGACCTGGTGACTGGAATGCATTGCATCGGGACTTGTACGGAGAGTTGGTGTTTCCCTTGCAAGTCGTGATCGGGCTCGACAGACCTCGCATCGACCACGTCGGCGGCGAGTTCTTGCTCGTGGAACAGCGGCCGCGCGCCCAGTCGAAAGGGACGGTGACAGTTCTCGAGCAAGGTCACGCTTTGATCTTCACCACGCGGGATCGACCGGTGCAGAGTTCTCGTGGGTGGTCGAGAGCCCCTGTGCGACATGGTGTCAGCGTGGTGCACTCGGGTACGCGTCGAACATTGGGATTGGTGCTTCACGATGCCGAGTAAGACGTACATTCTCCGCGACGCTCGCAACAAACCCTACGAGAGTTCGACGCCCGGTGTGCTTGGCGGGCACCGGAAAACGAAGATCTACGGGCGACTCGACTGTCGAGGGGCTGCGCAGGCAATCGCGCGTGGCGGGTATGTCGCCAGTCGGGTGTTCTTCGCGGACGAGCCGACCGCGATTGCGGCCGGCTATCGCCCCTGTGCCGTCTGCATGCCCGAAGGTTACGCAGCCTGGAAGGTAGTTGCTACGCGCCGAAGCGGTCGCGGTACTCCTTCGGAATGAGCGGCTTGTCGCCGCGGACCTTCAGCTGCTGGACAGCCCAGGTATTGCCGTCCGGGTCGGCGAATCCGAAGAAGGTGCCCCCGTCACGCTCGTCGAAGACGGTGACTTCACTGGCATCGACGCCGCGGCCGATGAGCTCTTGGCGAGCCGCTGCAGCGTCGGCCACGACCAACTGCAATCCCTTCAACGAACCAGGGGTCATCTCGGTCTGCGACGGCAGGTTCCCGATGACGATCGAGCAGCCCGAACCACGCGGAGTGAGCTGGGCGACCGTCATGTGTTCGTTGACGGTGTGGTGGTCGAGATCGAAACCGACCTTGTCACGGTAGAACTCGATGGAGCGGTCGAGGTCACTGACGGGAACGATGACTACTTCGAGGGTCCAGTCCATGAAACTGCCTTTCGCTGAGGAGGTTCGGGCAAACAGGTGGTCAGAGTTGCGCGACGATCTTGTCCAGGCGTTCGTAACCTTCGGTGACGCCGAGCTCCATATTGCTCTCGATCATTCCGTCTCGCGCTTCGAGGCTCGGATATACGGAATGGCCGGAGAGGCGGGTGCGTCCGTTGCCCAGATCCTCGAACGTGATCGATTCGATGCTGACGACGTCGGGAAATCCCTCGTATTCGAAGGTCTGGATGGCAAAGTCGTTCTCGCGAACGACGTGAAATACACCGTTGAACCGGAACTCTTCGCCCTCGGGGTTGCGATGGACGTACTTGTATCGACCGCCGCTCACGAACTCGTATTCGTCGATCTCCATCTCGTATCCGTTGGGGCCGAGCCACTGCTTGACCAGATCGGGATTCGAATGAGCTGCGAAGACGGCACTGACGGGTGCGTCGAATTCGCGGGTGATGTCGATGTACGGCACGCCCTCAGGAGCCGTGATGGTGACGGGATTGGTGGTAGCCATGGCTAAGTCTCCTTCTGTGTGGTGCTGAGTAGGTGATCGAGCTTGCGGAACTGTTGTTCGTGGATCAGTCGATAGCGGTCGATCCAGGCGGTCAAAGCCTCGAGAGTTGCGGCGTTGAGATGTACCGGCCGCCTCTGGGCTTCGCGGCTGCGAGTGACCAAACCCGCGGCTTCGAGTACCTGAATATGTTTGGAGATGGCCTGTTTCGTGATCTCGAACGGCTCGGCCAACTCGTTGACCGTTTGGGGGCCGGTGCTCAGGCGGGCGATGATCCGCCGTCGTACCGGGTCGGCAAGCGCCATGAACGCTTTGTCGAGACGCTCGTCTGCCCCTGGATCCACGATCACTTGTCAACCATCTCCTTTATCAACCAACCTGTTGATTACGATACGAGCCCATGCCGAGGGTGTCAATGCTTCGAAACCGATTAGCGTGGAAACCATGAACGCTCTGATTCCTCGGCCACGATTGGAAGTGGCGCCGGGGGCGATCCTCGTTCCGGATTGGCTCAGCGTCGAACAGCAACGCTTCTTGGTGGCCGAGTGCCGACGGTGGGCGACCGCACCCGTACCGATGCGCTCCGCTGTTGTCCCTGGTGGGCACAAGATGTCGGTGCAAACAGTCTGTCTCGGGTGGCATTGGCAGCCGTACAAGTACACGCGCATCGCCGACGACGTGAACGGTGCGCCTGTCGCAGCGGTGCCTGACTGGCTCGTCGATCTCGGCCGGGCCGCAGTTGCCGCTGCCTATGATGATCCGACTGCGGGGGAGCGGTACACGCCGGACACCGCGCTGATCAATTTCTACGACGAGGGCGCTCGGATGGGAATGCACCAGGACAAGGACGAGCGCTGCGACGCTCCCGTCGTCTCACTGAGTGTCGGGCAGAGTTGTGTCTTTCGATTCGGGAATTCCGAGAACCGGAACAAGCCGTACACCGATGTCGAACTCCATTCGGGTGATCTCTTCGTCTTCGGTGGAGAGTCTCGGTTCGCATATCACGGAGTGCCGAAAGTTATTGCGGGAAGTGCAAGTCCCGACATAGGTCTGCCGTCCGGACGGTTGAACATCACGCTGCGCGATACCGGAATGTCGTGACTGTCTCACCCCTGCTGTGCCGCTGGTGCAGCAGGGTCGAAGTCTGCGCTCGAAGGTCCGTCCCCGACCATCTCGATCAACTCGGTCGACGGTGGAGTTGGCAGCGTGCGCCAGCGCTCTCGTTCGAGGTTGTGGGGTTGTGTCTCGTTCATGCCCTCATTATCGACTTCCGGCTCCGATCCACCAGTCGGGGATGGGCCGGGTGCAATTCGGTAGGCCGTTGAGCGCCCCGCTCTCTCGTCGACATCCTCGGACCTCAGCACGTCGACGACAGTTCGGGTCGCGGCACGGGTCTGGGGAGGTTGGTGGGTGGATTCGAGGCGACCGTGGTTCGCTTATCCCAGTGTCTTGTTGCGGCCGGCGAGGGAGCCGAAGACGAGTTGCACGGCCAGCAGCACCAGCAACGCGATCAGCGGAGTCGTCCAGGAATCGACGGCGTCGTGCAGTGCACCGAAAACGAGGGGACCGGTGGCGGCCAGAAGGTATCCGACGGACTGTGCCATACCCGAGAGTGCCGCTGCTTGACCGTGATTGACAGTGCGTATTGCGAAGAAGGACAAGGCAATGACAATCGATCCGCCGATGCCGATGCCGAGGAATGCATTCCACAGCAGGGCCCAGGAGGGGAGGAGGAGTTGGCCGAGAACTGCCACTGCGGCGACCGACACCAGCCCGAGGACGGCTCCTCTCTGATCCTTGGGCAGTTTGTGCAGGAGCACTGCTGTGAGGAGGCTGCCGACGATCGAGAATATTTGCATGATGCCTTGATGCAGTCCGGCTGTAGCCGCGGTAGTGCCGTGTGATTCTTCAATGGTGGGCCACCATGTCAGAACGGTGTAGAAGAAGAGAGATTGGACGCCCATGAATATTGTGATCTGCCACCCGAGTGCTGAGCGCCAGGGGGAGCGATGGCCGCCTGGATGGGGATCCAAAGCCGCAGCGTGATCGTGTTTCGGAAGCGTGCGTCGGCGAAGTTGGGGAAGGAACACCCCAAATCCTATGAGAGCCATAGCAGCCCAGATTCCGAATGCGATCCGCCAACCGTGATCGGTGAGACCGGCGATCGGCACGGCAAGTCCGGATGCGGTTGCGGCGACGGCTGCAGAGACCGCCGAGAAGATGCCGGTCAAACGGCCGGCTTCGGTCGGGAAGTCTCGTTTGAGGAGCGCCGGCAGTAGAACGTTCATTGTTGCGATGGTCATGCCGAGCGATACGGTACCGATCCACAGCGCAGGCATCCACGGAACAGAGCGGATCACGATCGCTAAGGCGAGCATGCCGAGTGCTGCTGCGAGTGTCCGTTCCATTCCCCACCGAGCTGCGATGACCGGGGCAACGGGGGAGAACACTGCGAAGCACAGCAGTGGAAGGCTGATCAGCGCTGATGCTGTTGTCGACGAGATATCGAGATCGGTGCGTACCTCACCGAGTAGCGGGCCGACGACTGTGATTGAGGCTCGAAGATTGGCTGCGATGAGAAGAATGCCAGCGATAACGAGTCCTCGGCGCATTATCGGTATCGCGCTCGGGGCAGACGCCACGTTTTCGGTGTCGGAGATGACGTTAGCCATAGGTGTGCCCTTCTGAGATTGTCTGTGCGCTGAACCTCTTGTGTGTCAGCTACTTCGGCATGTTTTGCAGAAAGAGGGATCGGCTGTGGTCCATCAGTCGGACCACTGCGGCGGCTGCGCCGTCCGGATCGCGGTCACGGATGGCCGCAAGCAGCTGCCGGTGTGGGTCGTCGTCGGTCCAAGGTCCGATGAACAGCTGTCGAGTCTCCTTGTCGGACTTACCTTGTGGGATGCTCATGGTGTCAGAGCGATCGAGACTGCGGTAGATGTCCGTGATCAGTTGGTTCCCGCTCGCTGCGAACATCTCCAGGTGGAAGTCGAGGTCGTACTCGACGGATTTGGCGACGTCGGGCTCAGCGTCTCGGCCATCCAAAGCCCGAGTCATTCGGTCGATGTCTTCGGGCAGGGCTCGTTCGGCAGCGAGTCGGGCGGCGTAGAGCTCCAAAGCTTCACGGGCTTCGAAGATTTCGAGCACGTTCTCCGCCGCTGCACGTCGTTGGAGCGCAATCTCGAGTTCTGAGCTCGCGCAGACGTAGGTTCCGTCTCCCGGGCGTGCTTCGAGGAGGCCGGCATGGACGAGGCCGCGAATGGCCTCCCGGACTGTATTGCGGCTCGCGCCGGTCATTTCGACAAGTTGATGCTCGCCGGGGATCTTCTCCCCTAATTCCCAGTTGCCAGAAGTGATCTGGGACCGCAGTTGTTCCGCGATCTGCACTGAAAGTGGGATGTTGCGTGCGGTGGGTGCGATACGGGAATCCGGCATGAGTCAAATGTAGGACATTTGGCGATTTGTGGATAGGTTTACCTTTGTGATCTAGGGCACTCGGGTTCGGATCGGCATGGGCGGGGTACCGCCCTTCCGCATATCTGCGTGCACGTGAGTGCTCCTGCCGACCGCGCACGGGGCAGTTGACTCGACTCGGAGGGCAACTGCGATCGATTCCTCACGGAACCTCATGCCTAGTAGACCCTCACGTGCGGGTCATTGCTGCGATTCCAGCGTCCATGCGGGCTGGTCGGTCACTTCCGGGCCGTCGTGCAGCCCCCAAGCACACGGCTCGGAAATATAGGTGGCAGCATCGGTGAACCAGTATGTTTCGTCGGGTGCCCAGCCCGCGATGACGCTCGCCGTCTCGGTATCGACCTCGATCGCGGTTCCTGCTGCCGCGAGGTATCCCGTCACGGTAAGGTGCACTCCCTCAAATCTTTCCGCGACCTGCACCCAGTCGGGGATGACCCACCTGCCTGATCGGCCGGTAGTCCGGTACCAAACCTGCCGCGTTTCTGCGGTGACCTCGAGCGGGAACCGTCTGCACAGCTCCGACCAGGCTTGCGCGCTGTCGATCTCGTAGATGCGTGCGCCAGTCGGTGGCCGCAATGCTCGGACGACGACCCGTTCCCATCCCATGCTGTCTTCGACGAACCACAAGCCCGCCGGAGTCCCGTCGAACAGCGCCCTCGTCGAACCCTGAGTGGGTGGATTCGACCACCAATAACCTGACCAGTTCGCCGCGGGGTCCACCGGGCGGTCACGTTCAGCTCTCGCTTCCGATTCCAGGGTGCTCGTGCGCCACTCGCTGAGGAGTTGTTGCGCAGCAGGCACTTCGTCTGTGTCCGGAGATTCCTCACCTCTGCTCATGATCGACCATTGGTCGGGCGCGGCAAGCGGGCTGCTCCACCATTGCGCCTGTTCGGATCCGGCAATGTGCTCCGCGACGCGTCGAAGCTCATCTCGCATAACTTCGGTGGCGACGAGGACGTCTTCTCCGTCGGGATCCTGCCAGTAACGCGCCGCATCGACCGCTTCTGCGAGGGCGGAGCGTAGATCGACGGCGGTGACCTCGGGGAGCGATATTTCCGTGAGGCTGCGCGCCACGTCCTCCGCGGTGACTATGGTCTGCCGGGCCTCTTCGGCGCCCGGGCCGAACAACACTCGGGAGGTTCCTTGTCCGACGTCGAGATGATACGCCGCCCGGTGAGCGTTGATGCGGAACATGTCGTCGCCTGGCTCGGGACGCAGAGCGCGTTCGGCGTCGATCGCATACGCGAGCAGCATCCGGCGCCCGCGCGGGCCCGACAGCAAATTATCCGCAGTGAGCATCTGTTCTCCCGTTTTCTGGTTCAGATGACGGTAGCCGAGGTCGTTGAGACGGAGAACTTTCTCCTTTGATGTCGGAAATCCCGACGGTCCCGTCGCGCACGACATGATCGCCACACACTGCATTCGGCGGCGAAGGCGGACGGAAGGGAGCCCCAGGCTGCTGCCAGTCGCGTGAACGCCGCTTCTTTGGTGTGCGCGATCACTGCCGTCTTTGTACAGCCGTGGTTTTCGTCGATCAGAGCTCTCTCTGTTCGCCTGTAGTGACTGCGAAATAGGTCCTATTGATTGCTGAGGCTGAACAATAGGGTGGGCTGAAAAGGTTGGGAGACAGGTATTTTGGCGAGAGTGATCCGTGTGCCATCAGTACACTCTCGACCGGAACCAGTGATCGAGGCTGATCATGTCGATCTGGTGCATGTCGAGACTTAGCTGGGCAGCAGCTTTCACCGCGTCGGCGCGGGGGATAGAGTTCTGGGGCAGAGTCCAGTTGGTCTCTCGTGCATGTTGCTCGAGAAGGTCGATGACTGTCCGCGGGACAGGCTCGTTGACGTGAAGTGTTGAGCCGTAGCGAAATTGCTGTTCTATCGACAACTCGTAGATGGATCGGGCGAGTAGGTCTACGTCGACTACCGACAGGACAGCGCTACCGCCGTCGATGATCGAGTCGAGGCGAGAGACAATTCGCGTCAGTGTCGGAAGAAACCATCTGTCGCCGGGTCCGTACACAAGATGCGGCCGGACGACCAGGCCTCCGGCGTCGCGCACGAACTTCTCGGCGAGAGCGCGCGTGCGACTGGCAGGTGAGAAGGGGCTGAGAGGTGCGCCGTTGACCGGCAAGTCTCGAAACGGTCCCGGCCCGTACACGGCCGCGGTACTGACGTAGAGCAAGCGTTCGACGCCGACGGCGGCGGCCATCGACGCAACGTTCTGTACGCCGTGTTGGTTGACGTGAATGCACTGTTGTTCGTCGTCGCCCACGTACGACACGCAGCAGATGACGGTCGACGCCTGACTCATTGCAACTCGTAGAGAAGCACTTTCGTTGATGTCGCCGATCGCGGTGGCAATTCCGACGCGGCCGAACTGTTTGGCTGCGGTGGCCGTGCGAACGAAACCGATTGCAGCGTTTCCGTCGCGGGAAACCAGCTGTTTCATCACTGCGGAGCCGATGAAACCAGTGGCCCCGAGTACCAGAGTCGTCACGGTGTGTCCGTGTCGAGAGCGTTGCTGCGGGCTCTTTCGACGTATCGTTGAGATTCATTCCGTCGGCAACGAGAGCTGGGTAGATCATGCAGGAGCGTGCTGTCCTGACGCGCCAGGCCGTCATTTTGGGTGCTGCGAAGAGCTTCGAGAAGTTCGGGTACTCCGCCAGTTTGGGCACGATCTTGCAGCACGGGGGTGTGTCGAAGGGGGCGATGTATTTTCATTTCGCGTCCAAGGAGGAGCTTGCGCACGCGGTCATCGCAGCGCAGCACGGTATGGCGATGGAGGGTACCCGGCGGGTTGCTGCGCACTCCGACATCGCGGTCGAAACCCTGGTGCTCGTTTCGCAGGAGATGGCTCGGCAGCTTGTGACCGAGCCCATCGCGCGAGGTGGCATGCGGTTGACGATGGAGATCGGCAGTATTCAAGGCCCCATCGAACAGCCGTACCTCGATTGGATCGAGGCTATCAAGCAGGTGGCAACCCAAGCGGCCGAAGCCGGCGATATCGTCCCGGGCACCGATATCGACGCGTTGGCTCGATTTGTGGTGGGGTCGTTCACCGGAGTGCAGATTCTCTCGGAAATGCTGACGGGCAGAACCGATCTGTACGAGCGGTTGAGTCAGATGTGGAACCTGGTGCTGCCAACGATCGTCCGCGAGGACAAGTTGGCGCACGTCATGCAACTGGCGGCGCTTGCACCGAGAGAGTGGGAAGCACCGAGCGCTTGACGTGGTAGACGCGACGAGAAGAACGTGTTCGTTCCCTCTCATGATTGGTCCGCAACTGTAATTTCGAGTTCCGCGGTGGTTTCCAGTTCTTGAGTGAACCGAACTCGGTGCACATGGCCCGACGCGTCAAGGGGGATCGTTGACACCTCGCACGGCGTTTCCCATTCAGTGAACCTCGGAAAGACCGCCGAGAGCGAGGCGATCTTTGTTGCTGGGTTGCCGATGTGAAATCGGAGCGCTTGTCGGGCGGCCTCGAAAAGAATCATTCCTGGGATGTGGTCGACGGGGTGGTCGAAAAGGGAGTGGTTGCGCGGATCGGGAGCGCAGAACATCGCGTGCCGAACAGGATCAGTGCTGATGAGCACATCTCCATCGGTTAGGCGTCCGACTCGCTCCGATCCGACCACCGCGGCTCCGGAAGGAAGGATGCGCCGGCTCGGGCGGTGGTCTTCTCGTCCTTGCCGAATTCGACGGTATCCCTCGGGGCTGACTCCTCGCGCAACAGCGTTGCATCTGGCGACGTGCCGGTTGCCCTCGCTGAGGATCCCCGACACTTCGACCCCCGAAACCGCTCCGTCGCGATGAGTGAGGTTGTCCACTGTCATCGAGAAACTCAACGGCTTCGCGACTGATTGCACGTCGAGCGCGTCCAGCATCTCGAAGCTGAACGTTTCCATGAGGAACTTGTAGTGCAGTGGAATCTCGTATCGGGTGTGGCACAGAAGCACCACTGCCTGTCGAAATGCTTCTGCCACCCCGAGCGGATCGTGTTGCTCGCTCGATACGTCGAATATCCGGTGCGAGACCGGGAGTTGCACAGCAACCTGGTACGCCGAGTCCGATTCGATCCGGTAGTCCGTCAAGAAAACCTCGGCAACAGCATGTCTGTGGACAAGATGCCGCGGCACTGTGCGTGTGTATTCCATTGATTGAATGCACCTTTCGATGTTCACTCGTGTCTTCGGTGTCGTGTAGGACCTAATATTCGACGTCCGGGCGCGTCATCGAATCGTCAAAATTGACGATCTTTTCGAAGGTCCAGTTCGATCAGGGGCGGCACCCCATCTCAGCGAGTGTGTCTGGGGCACTTCCTGCTAGAAGCGTCCGATCCGAAGTTCCAGTGGGTGTCTGCGTGCGTCGTGACCAGAGCGGCGGAGCATCGCGCATGCCTCCAGCTGGGAATGCACCCCCAGTTTTTGCAGGATGCTTCGGATGTGGGCGCGAACCGTGGTCGGTGCGATGTGGGCGGTTCGAGCAATCGAGTCGACATTCGAGCCTCCGTAGAGAAGGCCCACGATCTCGAACTCGCGATCGGTGAGACTGCTGATTCGTGCGAATTCTTCGGTGCGCAACCGGATGCGTTGTACGAGCGAGGACTTGTCGTGTGCAGACCGAGCGGAGTTGGGGTTGATCGCGGCCTGCAGCTCATCGAGCAGGGATGCGAATGGCAGTTGAGAGTTGAGCACGGCGTGGGCGCCCGCTGCGAGCCCCCGAATCATGGAGTTGCCGCTACTGAGATCGCCGACCAGGACCGATCCCTCGAGCGCGGAGAGCTCCTTCACCTGCCAATCGACGCCCCCGAGTGGTAGGAGAACGAGCGCTCTACCGTGATCGCTGGTGTGATGCCTTAACAGGCTCATGTCTGCGGTTTGTGGCTCGGAATAAGCCCTGGCGCTGATTCCGGCAGCGATTGCATTGGCGAACTCTCGATCGCTATGAGTGGTGTACAGGGTGACTGTGCTGGAGAGTGTCATAGCGACTACATCTCCGGTGGAGGTCCACTCCGCCCGCTCTCTTCGCTGCGGAACCAAAACCGTTGCTTTCAGCGTGGTTTCGTCAGCAGGTTAGCTATCGCAGTGACCTTTCCGCTGATGCGCACGAAGGTTACGGCGATATCGCAGTTGCCCGTCCTCCCATGGAAACTCGCGCGTTCGACACCTGATCGTGGACCTTCGAATTATGCTAGGGCGCTGAATATTCGGGCGATGAGTATCCCGCGTAGACGAGCCATTAGGCGTTCCGTCGACGACGTGAACGACTCCCCAATGGCTCGAGGCATTCAGGCGTCTCGATCGAGTTTCCGCGAGGCCGGTGCGTCGCGCCTCAATGTTCCGTACGCGGCCGGGTCGAGATATTGACTGTTACCGTCAGTTGCACATACCCTGTTCATTGGCGCTGACCTTAGGGAACCCGGCCTGAACCGGCCGATCGTTCTCGGTCACTGCCGACGCCAGAAGTAGCTTCGCGACGACCGACGAAACGAGTTTCCTCATGACACAGCATGTCGACGTACTGATCATCGGCGCTGGCTTGTCCGGAATCGGCGCGGCTTGCCACCTCATTCGTGAGCAGACCGGAAGCACTTACGCGATCCTCGAACGCCGCGAGAACATCGGTGGCACCTGGGACCTGTTCAAGTATCCCGGCATCCGATCGGATTCCGACATGCTCACCTTCGGATTCGGTTTCCGTCCGTGGATCGGAACCAAAGTGCTCGCAGACGGCGCCAGTATCCGTGACTACGTCGAGGAAACCGCCAAGGAATACGGCGTCACCGACCACATCAACTTCGGCCGCAAGGTCGTGGCAATGGACTTCGATCGCGCGACTGCTCAGTGGTCCGTGACCGTCCTGGTCGAGGCGACGGGGGAGACCGAGACGTGGACCGCGAACGTCCTCGTCGGCGCCTGTGGTTACTACAACTACGACAAGGGATACCGCCCCGCCTTCCCCGGTGAGGACGACTTCCGCGGTCAGATCGTGCACCCGCAGCACTGGCCGGAGGATCTCGATTACACCGGAAAGAAGGTAGTGGTCATCGGTTCCGGTGCTACCGCGATCACCCTGATCCCGTCGATGGCCCCCACTGCCGGTCACGTCACCATGCTGCAGCGCTCGCCCACGTGGATCCAGGCGCTACCGTCCGAGGACCCTGTGGCCAAGGGTCTCAAGCTTGCACGCGTTCCCGACCAGATCGCTTACAAGATCGGTCGAGCCCGCAATATCGCACTGCAACGCGCCAGCTTTCAGCTCTCACGTACCAATCCGAAGCTGGCGAAGAAGCTGTTCCTCACCCAGATCCGCTTGCAACTCGGCAAGAACGTGGACCTGCGTCACTTCACCCCCAATTACAACCCGTGGGATCAGCGCCTGTGCGTGGTTCCCAACGGGGACCTGTTCAAGGTGCTCAAGAGCGGCAAGGCCGACATCGTCACCGACCGTATCGCCACGTTCACCGAGAAGGGAATCGTGACCGAGTCGGGCCGCGAAATCGAGGCCGACGTCATCGTCACGGCGACCGGCTTGAACGTACAGATCCTGGGCGGGGCGACCATGAGCATCGACGGCGAGCCCGTCAAGCTCAACGAGACGGTCGCCTACAAGAGCGTGCTCTACTCCGACATCCCGAACTTCCTGATGATCCTCGGCTACACCAACGCATCCTGGACGCTCAAGGCCGACCTGGCCGCGTCCTATCTGTGTCGCGTACTCAAGATCATGCGTAAGCGCGACTACACGACTTTCGAGGTTCACGCCGAACCTGAGGACTTCGCCGAAGAATCTCTCATGGGCGGAGCCCTGACATCGGGCTACATCCAGCGTGGCGACGGAGAGATGCCGCGTCAGGGTGCCCGCGGTGCGTGGAAAGTGGTCAACAATTACTACCGCGACCGCAAGCTGATGCACGACGCCGAGATCGAAGACGGTGTGCTGCAGTTCAGCAAGGTCGATATTGCTGTCGTGCCTGATAGCAAGGTCGCCAGCGCATAGTCGGCTCCACCGGGGGATGGACCGGTCGCACCACCCAGACGTCGGTCCGACGTCTGGGAAGGCTGAACGTGACGCTGCAAGATGTCGGTATGGCGTGACTGTTCAGGCTGATTCTGTCCGCTTGACCCGCGCGTTATGCACAACCATCGGGACAGTTATTGCCAGGACCATCGCTATCACGAACACCGATATGAAGACCCAGGGGCGCGCTGCTTCGGACGCTCGCACGGTCAACACAGCTCCACTCGTAAGCAGGGGCATCCCTGCTGCCGCGAGTAGATCGACGTGCCGCGGGGCGACAGGAGGTCCGGCGAAGTATGGAACTCGAACCCCGGAGTTCTCTCGAAGCATCCGTCGCTCCGACATCGCGTAAGTGCTCGCGCCGACTGCGAAAATGACCAGTCCCAGGACGACAAGACCAATTCCCGTTCGGGTGGTGAGTGCGGCAAACATGAACACCGATGTCACTGCCGGATAGAGCACCACCAACTTCCAGAGTGGAGTCTTGGTCCGCGTGTCGACTGCAACACTGACCGGGCGCATCGGTTCGAGAGGCTCCATCAGCTCAGCGTGCCATGCGCCGCTCGGGAAACAAACTGCCTGTGCCGTTTCTGGCGGACTCCGACTGCCTGGCCTGGATGTCGGGACCCCTCACTACGATTCTCGTCGTGACCGATTACGACGATCTCGACATGTTCGGTGGCCTCGACGCCTCCTCCCTGCCGCTCCGCCAGCAGCAGATTCTGATGACCATCCGGGATCTCGTGGCTGCCAACGGGTGCACGCCGAGCACACGGCAGATCGGAGACGCGGTTGGTCTGCGCTCGACGTCGACGGTGTCCAAGCACCTCAAGAGTCTCGAAGAGAAGGGCTTCCTCCGTAGGGGAGCGGCCATGGCTCGGCAGTTGGACGTGCGGCCGTTCCTCGTAGGCGCGAAGGAACAGTCGTCGTCGAATACGGTGACGGTTCCGGTCGTCGGTGACATCGCGGCCGGCGCGCCGATCCTCGCGGAGGAGCACGCCGACGAGGTGCTTGCGCTTCCTCGCGAGCTCGTCGGCTCTGGCACGGTGTTCGGACTTCGGGTGCGTGGTGAGTCGATGGTCGACGCAGCGATCTGTGACGGTGACGTCGTCGTGGTGCGCCGCCAGGACGAAGCTCATTCCGGTGAGATCGTCGCCGCGATGATCGACGGCGAGGCCACGGTGAAGGTGCTCCGGCGTCGCGACGGTCACGTGTACCTCGAGCCTCGCAATCCCGCGTACAGCGTCATCGACGGCGATCACGCGGTCATCCTGGGCAAAGTTGTTTCCGTGATGCGCCGTATCTGAGAGGTGTCCGGTCTCAACGACGTTTGGCGCGGGGACCGCCGTATTCCTCATCGGTGACTTTGTCGCCCCATGTAGTTTCGGTGCCTCCGTCGCCGGGTCCTTCCCACAGCGCAAGGTGGGTCATGAAACGGTCGGGTGCTGCGCCGTGCCAGTGTTCCTCTCCTGCCGGGGTGTAGACGGTCTCACCCGGGTGGACTTCGACGATCTCGCCGCCGCGAGCTTGAACCAGCGCGGTACCGGAGACGATGTGGAGGGTCTGTCCGACTGCATGGGAGTGCCAGTCGGTTCGCGCGCACGGTGCAAAGCGAACCATGTTGGCGCGCATCCTCGACGGCTCCTGTCCGGCGTAGATGACGTCCCACCAGACGTCGCCGGTGAACCAGTCGCTGGGTGCTTTGCTGGTGGGCTGGGGCTTCAAGATTTCCATGAGGTCTCCTCGGAATCGAAAGGGGCGGTTCAGTTCTGCGTCAGCGGAACAAGTCGAATGGTGTTGGGTGCGGCGGCGCGGCCGGTGACGGAGCCGACGATCTGCGGGCCGTAGCGGTCGTATTTGGTGTGATAGGCGGAGTCGATCGACGAGTGGGCATCGGGTGCGGCGGACTCGAACGCCACGTCCCGCTCGATTCCTCCTGCTCGGATTCGGCCCGTTCCACTTGCCGTTGCTCGGACGAACCACGGGTTGTCGGTTCCGTAGGCCGAGCGAACGTACAGTTGGTTGTCGGTGCGGACAACCCAAATCGTGACGTACGGCCTTGCGGTTCCGTCTCGGCGGTACGAGGAGATCTGCAACTCCTCGGCGTCGCCGATCTTGGTCAGTTCAGCCTCGGTCCACGAGTGCGACATCTCGGCTTCCTTTCTCCTGGTCGAATTGCTTTGCGGTACTTCGCGTTCTCGTAGCCGGGACGATCAGTGCGAGGACGATGACGAGACAGGCGGCGAGCAGGGCGGCGCCTGCGGTGAGAGCCGTTGATACGTGATCGGTGAGTGCCGTTGTAGCGTCGTCGGCAGAGGATCCGGCGCCCGCGGAGACTGCGACGAGGATGCCGAGTCCGAGAGCACTGCCCAGTTGATGTGCAGTGTTGACCAATCCTGATGCGGCACCGGCATCCTCGGCCTGTACCCCGGAGATGCCGGCAGAAGTCAGTGGGGCGAAAGCCAACCCCTGTCCGGCGCCGATCAAGATCATCGGAAGTGCTATCGCAGTGAGGTACGTGCTGCCGGGATGGACCAGACTGAGCCACGCCATCCCGGCCAGGGTGACGGCAATGCCAACCGACAGAATTGCGGAATTTCCGAATCGCGGTGTCAGTCGCGGAATAAGCATCGCCACAGCAAAATTGACGATCGTCATCGGGAAGAAGGCGATGCCTGCTTGGAACGCGCTGAAGCCCATGACGCCTTGGAGTAGCTGAGTCGTGAAGTAGAAGAATCCGATCATGGCACCCAGATAGAGCATTCGGGCGGCGTACGCCCCGGATCGCTCCCGGCTACGGAACAACCTCAGTGGCATGATCGGCTGCTCCGCTCTCGCTTCGTTGAGGAAGAGCAAGGTCAGTAGTATCGCCCCGGCCGCCAGTGTCGCAACGGTGATCGGTGAGGTCCACCCCGCTTCGGCCGAGTTGACGGTGCCGAAGACGAGCGCGGTCATCCCGAGTGTGGCGAGAACAGCGCCGGCCACATCGAAACGTCCGGAGTTGGGCTCGGTTTCCGGAATGAACCGGGGAGCGAGAGCGATCATCGCGATACCGATCGGAACGTTGATGAAAAAGCCTGCGCGCCAAGACACCCAGTCGGCAAGGGCGCCGCCGATCACGAGTCCGAGGCTGGCGCCTATTCCCGCAGCAGCGCCGTACCAGGCAACAGCGCGCGTTCGCTCCGGGCCGGGCGGGAAGCTGGCGGTCAGCAGTGACAGCGACGCCGGGGCCACCACTGCGGCTCCGACGCCTTGGAGAGCGCGCGCTGCGATGAGCCACCAACCGTTCGGCGCGACCCCGACGAGAAACGACGCAATCGCGAAAATCGCGAGACCGGCCACGAATACGCGACGACGGCCGAAGATGTCCCCGAGACGAGCACCCAGCAGGAGAAGCCCGCCGAACACCAGGGTGTAGGCGTCCTGGACCCAGGACAGCCCGGTTGCCGAGTAACCCATGCTGCTTTGGATGCTGGGTAGCCCGGTGAAGATGATCGAATTGTCGAGCAGGATCATGAAATAGCTGATCAGAATGATCGCCAGGATCGCGGTGGGATTGATGCGACCGGCAACAGGACGGGTGGCAGTGTGGGTCACGCGCTTCTTCTTCGCAAGTGGTGGACTTTCGCAAGTGGTGGACTACGGGCGGACGAGGACCTTCAACGATTCACGGGAGTCCATGGCTCGGTAGCCTTCCGCTACGTCGTCGAGTCCGACGGTGTGGTCGAAGACCTTGCCCGGCTCGATCTTTCCGTCGAGCACATCCGGCATCAGCTCTTCGATGTACGCGCGCACCGGGGCCGGTCCACCGGTGAGTGTGATGTTGGGTCCGAAGAGTGTCCCGAATCCGATTGGAGCTTCTTCGTATTGGGGTACTCCGACTCGGCTGATGATGCCGCCCGGTCGGACAACTCCGAGCGACTGCTCGTAGGCAGGCATGTGACCTACCGCTTCGAGGACGACATGAGTGCCGTCGCCTCCGGTCAGTTCGCGGACTTTCTCGATGCCCTCGTCTCCACGTTCGGCAACCACGTCGGTGGCTCCGAACTCGAGACCGAGATCCGTGCGGGTCTTGTGGCGCCCCATGAGGATGATGCGCTCGGCGCCGAGGCGTTTGGCGGAGAGCACTGCCATCAGCCCCACGGCTCCATCGCCGATGACCGTGACCGTCGTGCGTTGGTTGACGCCACCCTTGAGCGCCGCGTGATAGCCGGTGCCGAAGACGTCGGAGAGTGTGAGCAGTGACGGTAGGAGTTCGGAATCCTCACCGACCGGCGCCTTGACCAGGGTGCCGTCTGCCAACGGCACTCGGATGGCCTCTGCCTGACCGCCTCCGATCCCGTTTCCGGCCCAGAATCCACCGTGTCGGCAAGACGTCTGCAAGCCTTCGCGGCAGAAGTCGCACGTCCCGTCGGACCAGGCGAAGGGGGCGATGACGAAGTCGCCCTTCTTCAACGTGGACACCTCGCGACCGGTCTCTTCCACCACTCCGACAAATTCGTGGCCCATCGGGGAACCACCGGGCGTGGCCGGCATGTTGTGGTAAGGGTGCAGGTCAGAGCCGCAAACGCACGCCCTGACGACCCGCACGATCGCGTCCGTCGGCTGCTGCAGTGCCGGATCGGGCACGGTCTCGACTCGAACGTCTCCGGCGCCGTACATGATGGTTGCTCGCATGGTGTCCCCTCTTGCTTCTGGTGTCGCGTGCTTCGAAGTCGACGTTTCGGCGTGGACCGGTCGACTGCAATCAGTCAACGCCGCGCCTCGCGGGCGCGGGAGTGTCTGTTGTTCCAGGTAACGGCAGTACCTCCCTCGGTCTTCTCCGCTCGAGTAACGTGAACTGCATGGACAACCGAGCCGAGATCCGCGAATTCCTCAGCTCCCGTCGTGCTCGCATCACACCCGAGCAGGCAGGGCTGCCGGCATACGGCGGAAACCGTCGCGTCAAGGGGTTGCGCCGTGAGGAAGTCGCTCTGCTCGCCGGTGTGAGCATCGACTACTACGTGCGCATGGAACGCGGAAATCTGGCGGGAGCGTCGGACTCGGTGCTCGAAAGCCTTTCCCGAGCATTGCAACTCGACGAAGCCGAAACTGCCCATTTGTACGACCTCGCGAAGGCCGCCAGTGCAGGCGCACCGAGTAGAAAGCGGCCCGCCCCCAAGGGCGTGAGCCCGGCGATTCAGCAGATACTCGACGCCATCACCGACGCGCCGGCGTGGGTACGTAATGCCAGGCACGACATGCTGGCGGCCAATCGTATGGCGCGCGCGTTGTATTCGCCGGTGTTGGCCGATCCACGTAGGCCGGCGAACAACGCCCGGTTCGTGTACCTGGACCCGGCATCGCAGGACTTCTTCGTGGATTGGGAGCGCGCGGCAGACGACATCGCCGCGATGCTCCGCTCGGAAGCGGGGCGCAATCCTCATGACAAGGCGTTGACCGAGCTTATCGGCGAACTTGCCACTCGCAGTGAGGTATTCCGCACCCGATGGGCGAAACACAATGTGCGCTTTCATCGGACGGGATTCAAGAAGGTTCGTCACCCCGTCGTCGGAGACCTGGAGCTGAACTTCGAGGCGATGGAACTGCCGTCCAATCCCGGGCTGACACTGCTGGTCTACACCGCGGCGCCTGGGACGCCCACGGCTGACGCACTCAAACTCTTGGCGAGTTGGGCGGCAACCCAGGATCAGCTGGATCCGGCGAACGACAGCGAAGCGGCGCTCTGAATTCGATCGGCAGGTAATCGTGCCGATTCAGCTCAGATGCGTTACTGCCCAAGCTACCTGGTCTCCACCTCGTCGTTTCGCCCGATACATCGCGTTGTCGGCGTCGGCAAGAATCCGATCGATGGTTCCCGAAGCGTCCGGGATTGTCGAGGACAGCCACACGCTGGCTCCGACGCTCACGGAAATCGACTGCCGGCCGGCGGGCCGCGATATCGAATTGTGAATGTCCACCACGGTTTGTTCGATGCGACGTGGCTCCACGGGCATGAGAATCACGAACTCGTCGCCGCCAGTCCGCGCAACCAGCCCGACCTCTCCGACCACCGAGTTCAGGCGCCGGCCGACTGTCACCAGCATCCGATCACCTTCTGCGTGACCCAGATTGTCGTTGACGCTCTTGAACGAATCGACATCGATCACCACCGCAAGGACTACGTGTCCTTGGAGTTCGCCGACACCGAACAACTGTTGCCAGACATTGTGCAGCCCACGTCGATTCAGGGCAGCGGTGAGTGGATCGCGCCAAGAGTGTCGTGCGTCGTCGGTCAAATACAGGACGAGGAAATGCACGGTCATCGAAGCTGAAGCGATAACACACCCGATGACGAATCCAGTGGACACCGACAGCGAAGAGTCGGTATCCGGATCGGTTACAGCTCGAATTGTCAGTAGCGCAACGACGAACAGCGCGCCGGTGATCTGTGCTGTGACTATTCGAGGGCTGTGGAATACCGACGAATAGTTCGCGACGACCACGAACAGAACGGTGCCGGTCAATGCCAGGAAGCTCGAATGGATTCCGGCGAGAAGTATCAAGGACAAGCAGATATTGGTGAGCGAGACGAAACGAACGGATTGATGGTGACTCGGCCAAGACCGTCCGAGTGACCAGCGAATCATGCAGTAGAGCGCGATCATGCATGCTGCGCCCGCCGCGAGCCGTTCAGGGAGCTCGGTTGCGCCACCCTTCACGAATTGAGCCAGTACGGCGAGTGCCACGAACACAGCGCACCAAAAGGTGACGACCACCCTGGCTGTCCCCAACATCGATCGAGCAGCCAGGAACCTCGGGAACCATTCGCCGTCGTATGCAAGAGACCACCAGCGACTCAACAGTCCAGTTGTTTGACGAATGTTCTGCCCCAACCCCGCAGCGCCACTGACTCCCATGAAACCCCCTCCGAGATCTTGCGAAAATTCCCGGAAGATTCTTCGTCAAGATTTGATCCCCGAACAAGGTACCCGATAGTTGAACGATGGATTGCCGTCTCGTGGGGTGTGGGCTGCTCTAGGGTGTGATCGGTGTGGTCAGGATCTTTCTGAGTGCCGGAAGGTCCAGGGTTGCAGCAAGATCTGCAATAGTGACCCCCGACAGTGATGCGCGCCAGGCTTTTTCGGCGTCGGCCATGACCTTGGCGATTCCGCAGGCGGAACGGCACTGTTCCGGTGGGGCGGCGAGGATTCCTTGCTGTCGAATCTCCGTGCACCGGAACGCAGGTTCGGTGCCGTCAACGGCCTGTACGACGTCGAGAACGGTGATCTTCTCGGGAGCCCGGGTGAGAACGTACCCGCCGTCTCGGCCCTCGGTCGGATTGACCAGACCGGCGTGCGCGAGCGCTCGCAGATGCTTCGCCAGGTATGTCTTCGACACCCCGTGAAGTTCGGCGAGTCTGGCTGTGGGTACCGGCCCCTCGGACTGGCTCAGAACCACGCAGCAGTGGAGTGACCACTCCACGCCTCCGGAAAGCTTCATGATTGGACTCTATCGACGCCGCGGAAAGCGGTGAGGGCCGGACGTCGCTCGAGTTGTCGACGTCAGGCCTTCTCGGCAAGCCACGCGTCGTATGTTGTCGGCGCGATCCATGCATCTGCACCGGGTGTCGGGGTCAGTGCCGAGTTGTCGAGTTTCGCGCCGAAGTAGCCGGCTTCGGGATCGGAGATCACCGAACGCTTGTCGCCGGTGACGAGGAACAAGCGCCGGACCAGTTCGTCGATGCCCAGCGGTTCGGGTCCGGCAATCTCGACCGTGCCGTTTCGCGGCGCGGCGGTCACTACCTCGGCGACGTGGGACACGACGTCTCGAGACGCGATGGGTTGCAGATGTCCCGGCGTTGCGTGGACGGCGCCGTCGGTGGTTCCCGCGTCGGCGATTCCGGCGACGAACTCGAAGAATTGGGTCGATCGGACGATCGTGTAGGGGGGTCGGGCCCGCTTTGACCAGGTCTTCCTGGGCGACCTTGGCTCGCATGTACCCGGAATCGGGCAGTCGATCGGCACCCACGATGGACAGGATGACGTGGTGCCCGACGCCTGCCTTCTCTTCCGCGGCGAGGATGTGGCCGGTTCCGTCGCGGAAGAAGGCCAAGACGTCGTCGTCCGACCACGACGGGGAATTGGTCAGATCCACGACGACGTCGGCACCCTCGACTGCCTCGGCGATACCTGCGCCGGTGGTGATGTCGATCCCGTCGCCGCGACCGAGCGCCTTCACGTCGTGCCCGGCGTCAGCGAGCTTGGCGGCGACCTGGCTTCCGATGAGTCCGCTTCCGAAAATGACGATCTTCATGTTTTCTCCTTTACTCGGATAAGTAGTGTCCAAGTATGCTCGGACACTACTTATCCAAGTCAAGGGTTGTCCGGTCAGTCGAAGAGTTCGGCGGCCAGTGCTTCGTAGGTCGCGATCGGATCACCTTCGGCGGGAAGTGCTTGGATCGCAACGTGATCGGCACCCGCCGCGACATGCTCCCGAAGTCGATCCGCGATGGACTTCGCGGTACCCCGCGCAACCAGGGCGTCGATGACGCGATCGTTCCCCTCGTTGGCCAACTCTTCGGGCGCAAAACCGAGGCGCTCGAGATTGCTCGTGTAGTTGCGCAGATACAGATACGGGTTGGCGACGGCGGGGCGACCGATTGCTCTGGCCTTCTCCGGATCGGTTTCCAGGACAACCTTGTGCTCGGGGGCCAGGATCTTCGAAGGGCCGAGGATTTCGCGAGCTTCGGCCGTGTGTTCGGGGGTGGTCAGGTACGGATGCGCGCCGGCGGCGCGAGCGGCGGACAGTTTCAACACCTTCGGCCCCAGTGCGGCGAGGACGCGCCGCGATTCCGGGACCTGGGCCGCGTCGAGTTCGTCGAGGTACGACACGAGTGAGGCGTACGGCTTGGTGTAGTCGCCGGTAGCCTCCGGATGTCCGACGCCTACGCCGAGCAGGAATCGACCCGGGTGCGCGGCTTCGAGTCGGTGATAGGACTCCGCCACCTCAGCCGCAGGTGAGGACCAGATGTTGACGATTCCGGTTGCCACGGTGATGTGCTCGGTCGCGTCGAGAAGTTTCTCGGCGATCCGTAGATCGGCGCGTGGGGAGCCGCCGATCCAGATGGTGCCGAAACCGAGTTTCTCGATCGCAGTTCCCAGCTCGGGCGGCAAACCAGCCGCTCCTCGCCAGATTCCGTAGGTTCCCAGGTCAGGTGTTTTCGTAGTCTCCGTCACAGCGGGTGCAACTCGGCTGCTGCCGGGATCTATTCCTTCCGTCGTCATTTGCCCGGCGCGCGGTAGTCGGTCGGTCGCTTGACTGCCTCGTCGATCTGCTCCGGCGTGAGCAGTGTGATCGACTCCGAGCGTGCTGCACCTGCCGCAGCCGTGCGAATGCTCAATGCGGCTGCCGCGACGTCGTCCGGCAGGTTGCCGATCACGAACATGTCGTGACCGCCCAGTGCGAAGTGGCAGGATTCGACAGTGCCACCGATGCTTTCGACCATTCGCGTTATCGCGTCGCGCCGCGCAGTGCCTCCCTCCTGCTGTAGACCGGCGGCGCCGGAGGGTGAGTACGTCACTTGCCAGAGGTATTTCGGCATTTCCACTCCTAGCTCGGGATGGGTACTTCGATCGTGTACCCGTAGGGCGCTCGGTGGCAATGGGTAGGGGACAATCACGGCATGGTTGGAACTCCGGTGATCGTGACTATCGTGTCCGTGTGTGTAGGTTTTGTGATCTTCATGCTCGCTGCCAGTGGTGCACGCGGAAAGTGGGACCGTCGCCTCGTGATCGCGTTGTTCGTCGGTGCGGTGGTGTGCCTGACCGTCGTACCGGTATCCGTCGCGCTCAGCGCCGGAGTTTGAAACACGGAGTGCCAAAACGCTCGAGTGCCGCTTAGTCTGAATCGATGGCAGATATTCGGGTAGGTATCTCCGGGTGGACGTATCCCGCGTGGCGCGGAGATTTCTATCCGAAAGGTCTTGCTCACCGCAAAGAATTGTCTTATGCCGCAGAGAGATTGACGTCGATTGAGATCAACGGCTCGTTCTACGCGCTGCAGAAGCCGGAAAGCTACACCAAATGGCGCAGCGAAACTCCCGAAGATTTTGTGTTCGCGATCAAGGGCGGCCGGTACATCACACACATGAAACGGCTGCTCGACGCCCGTGACGGACTCGCCAACTTCTTTGCCGCCGGAACACTCGCCCTCGGCCCCAAGCTCGGGCCGATTCTCTGGCAACTACCTCCGACGCTGCAGTTCGAATCGCAGCGATTGGCCGACTTCTTCGACGGTCTTCCCCGTACCACTCAGGCTGCAGCCGATCTGGCAGCACAGCACGACGACAAACTCACCGAAGACCGAGTGTTCGCCCAGACCGAGAGGGACGTGCCGATTCGTTACGCGGTGGAAGCGCGGCACGCCAGCTTCGAGACCGACGAAGCCGTGGACCTGATGCGCGAGCACTCCATCGGTTTTGTCGTCGCAGACACAGCCGGCAGGTATCCCCGCATCACCACTCCTACTGCCGATTTTGTCTATGTGCGGATGCACGGGGACAAGGAACTGTATGCGAGTGGGTACACCGACGAAGCTCTGGACAAGTGGTCCAAGCGCTTTCGGGATTGGATGGACGAGGGCCTCGACGTGTACGTCTACTTCGACAACGACATGAAAGGCTTTGCGCCGCACAACGCAATGTCCTTGTTGGAGCGACTGCGCTGACGGATCGCCTCTCATGTCGGTGGGATATGGAAGGCTTCCGCATGAACACGAGGACCGAGGAGATACCACGATGACGCCAGAACAGCGGACGCCAGAACAGAGCTGGCCGACGCATTGGCCGAAGGTCGCCCGTGACATCGCCGATGCCACGGCCGACGCACTCGCCGCGGTGCGGGCGGCAAATCGTGACGGACTACTCGTGGCTGTCGAGGAACTGCGCGGGCTCTCGTTCGAGCAGGTCAGCTCGGTTCACGCGGCGATCGTGCGCGAATTGCTCGAGGACACGCATCCGGACGGCTTGTCCAGCGAGGACGTGCAGGATGCGCTCACCGCCTGCGCCAAGTCCACGATCGTGTGGCTGCCGGATCTGGACGTGCAGGCGCTCGCTGCGGTCTACACCGGGGCGCTCGGGATTTCGGATCTGGAAGACGATTCGTTCCGCATCGGGCACGGCGCGTACCTGCGTTCGGCGGTTCTGGTCATCGGGAGTTTGTCGACCGGAGTGAAGAAAGCTCAGAGCGCGTACATTATTCGTGCAATCGACGAAATCGCACGTGCACAGACCATCGAGATGCCCTGAGCGTCAGTTCGTAAATCGAATTAGGCTGAGGTCATGTCCAAGATCGCCAGCGCAGATCGTGTGTCGTTTGCCGAACTCCTCGAGTTCATCAGGCCGCGCCATCGGGCCACGTTCGTCACGGTGAAGAAATCCGGCGAGCTGCAGATCTCTCCGGTGACGTGCGGGGTCGACGACGAGGGTCGGATCGTCATCTCCACGTACCCGGAACGGGCCAAGGCCGCGAATGTCCGCCGCACCCCGGCGGTGTCTCTGTGTATCCACTCCGACGAGTGGAATGGCCCGTACGTCCAGGTGAACGGAACCGCGGAGTTGATCGACCTCCCGGACTCGGTGGAACCGTTGGTCGACTACTACCGATCCATCGCCGGTGATCATCCCGACTGGGACGAGTACCGCGAAGCCATGCGCAAGCAGGGTAAGAGCCTGATCCGCGTCACCGTCGACTCCTGGGGTCCGATCGCAACAGGCGGGTTTCCGCCCGGACGCTGACGTTATCGAGCAGGCGGCGAGAGTTCGACTACATGCGCGTCTTTGGCGGCCAGCGGCTCTTTGCAGTGCGCGCACACAACTTGGGCGTGCAGGATCTCACCGCAACGGTGTTCGACGACGGTTGGCGGCGGACCCGTCGTCGCAAAGGTGTCTCCCCATTCCATGAGTGCGATCAGGATCGGGTAGAGCGCCTTTCCTGATTCGGTGGCGATGTATTCGTAGCGCGGCGGATGTTCTTCGTACCGTCGCTTTGCGAGGACGTTGGCGTCGACAAGGGTGCGTAGACGCGCGGCGAGGATGTCGCGGCTGGCTCCCGTGCCCGCGGCGATCTCGTCGAACCGTCGTTGCCCGAGAACGATTTCTCGGAGCACCAGAAGTGACCACTTTTCGCCGACGACCTCCAAGGCGTTGGCGATGGAGCAGTTACGTCCTTTTGCTGCCATCGTGTCGGTGTCCTTATTGGTTGAAGACGTTAGTTGGGAAATCCAACTTAGCACTTGACGGCACGTATTTCGAGGCGGAAGGTGAGTCGAGAAATCCAACCGAGCAGATGAGGGGTCGACATGACGGAATTGAATCTCGAGGCAGCAAGCGGATTTGTCAGTGCCGCCGGATTGCAACTGGACGAGGTCTCCGGCACCAAGGTTGTCGGGCACATCGATCTGTCCGAGGCACACCACACTCCGTGGGGCGTTGTCCACGGCGGCGTTTACACGACTGCCGTCGAGTCGGCCGCGAGCATCGGGGCGAGTACCGCAGTGGCGGACCGTGGCGAATTTGCCGTCGGAGTGCACAACGGAACGGATTTCCTGCGCGCCCGCACGGGTGGGCGCGTGGACGTCGTAGCTCTCCCGATTCAACAAGGACGGGTTCAGCAGTTGTGGTCGGTGGTCATCACCGATCCGGAATCGGGCAAAGAGGTGGCGCGCGGTCAGGTGCGTTTGCAGAACGTACCGCTGCCGAAGTAGGTCAGTCCCAGATGCCTGAGTCGATGTTGAGTGAGATTCGTTTGAGCAGTGCCGTCAGTTGGGCACGTTCGTCCTCGTCGAGTCCGGTGAGTACTTGACGGTCTCGCTCGACGCGTCGGGGAAACTCTGCCTCGACCAATGCGCGACCGGCATCGGTGAGTTGAAGCAGAACCACTCGTCCGTCGTGTTCGAAGCGCTGACGCTCGACAAAGCCCAGCTTGGCCAGGCGGTCTGCGTGTTTTGTGGTGGCGGCGCCGCTGACCATCGTGACGGCGGTGACCTCGCTCGCCCGCAGGGGACGGTCACTGCGAGCGAGTGCGCTCATCACGTCGAATTCGGCTCGAGAGACCCCGCTGGACGCCAGCGCCCGGTCGAGCTGGTGAAGAGACTGCGCGTTGATGCGGGCGATCCGGCCCATCACCTCGACGGGAGCAGTGTCGAACTCGGGGTAGGCGCGCTTCCATTCGCGACGGACTTTGTCGATGAAGTCGTCTTCGGATCTGTTCGCCGCGCCCATGGCCCCATCTTAGCGACAGATTTCACATTACTTCACAAGTAATTTACTAGTGAAATAAATGTATGCTGGGTGGGTGACCCGAACCGAAACCGCAGCCAGGACGCCCAGCCGTCTCACTCATTCGAGTGAGGCCATTGCACATACCGTCTCAGGGGCGACGTGGCGAGCGGCTTTTCGTATCGGATCCGCGGACGCGACCATCGCCCCGGCGATCAGAGTCGGACTCGCCACCGCCGTAGTCCTCGTGGTCGGTGGACTGCTCGGGCATCGGGAATTGGCCGGCTTCGCGGCCTTGGGCGCGCTGTGTGCCGCGTTCGGCAGGTACGAGCCGTACCCACGGTTGGCCGGCAAGCTGGCAATGGTGGGTGCTGCACTGGTGGTTTCGATTGCCTTCGGCGGCGCCATGGGTGTCGCGGGCGTTCCGATGTGGTTGCAGATCGGCATCCTCTCTTTGCTTGCGGGTGCGTCGTACTGCTTCATGTCGGGCTTCCGGATCACCGGACCAGGGCCCGTCATCCTCGTCTTCGCGGCGACCGGTGCAGCCGGATACGCCTCCAGCGTTGATGATTTGGCGCGGTTGGTCACTGCCGGTGCGCTCGGAGTTCTGGTCGGTTGGGCGGCCGCGATGCTCCCAGCGCTCGTACTGCCGATGGGACCTGCCCGCCTGGCAGTTGCCCGTGCAGTTTCTGCGGTGGGGCGTCTCGAACAGTCCGGCGCAGGCGGAGTGGAACCGGCGCTCGGATCGATTGCCAACGCCCGCTTGGTTATTGCGTCGAGTGGCCGGATCAAGTCGACCGTCGATCACGGACGCGAACTGGTGGCGGTGCTCGACGAAGCGGAAGCGGCAGTTCAGGAGTGGCAGTTGCACGGCGACGCCACCCTGATTCGCAGCATTGCTCGGCACGAGAAGGAGCTTCGGAAGCTCAAGCGTTCCAGCATGATCGAACACGATCTCGCACCGGCAAAGAACCTGGCCGCGCCCGAAGGCTATTTTCTCGAAGGATTGAATCGGCTGTATTCGCGCCCGGTGCGGATGAATGCTCTCCGCATCGTGGCAGCGTCGGCTCTGGCCGGTTCGCTCGCGGCGGGAGCCGGGTTGGAGCATCCGCTCTGGGCGTCGATGGGTGCCATCGCCGCGATGCAGGGGCTGAACTACAAGCAGACCGTCCAGCGTGGGATTCAGCGGTTGGTGGGAAATGTCGGTGGCGCCGTCGTCGCTGCTGCTCTCATCGCATTGACGCTCGGCTACTGGCAAGCGGTTGCCGTGGTCGTGATTCTGCAGACTGCTGCTGAGCTGCTCGTGATCAAGAACTATGCACTGACATCACTGGCCGTCACCCCGATGGCACTGCTCCTCATCGGTTTCAGTGCTCCGATCGGGACCGAAGCGGCAGTGGCTCGCGTCGCGGACACTCTCATCGGCGTGGTGATCGGTGTTGTCGTCGCCGCTGTGACGATCAGTCGATCGGATCGCCACCATGTCACCGTGTAACCGGTACTGCCGTGTTTCCGGTACTGCCGTGTTTCCGGTACTGCGTAGGCTCCTGCAGGTGGAGGACAGCACGCCGATCGACGGCCGGAAACTGCGTTATCAGCATCGCCGTGCCGAATTGCTCGAGCAGGTAACCGCGTACGTCACGGCGAACGGCGTCGGTGAACTGTCCATGCGGCCATTGGCCAAGGATCTGGGGATCAGTCATGCGACACTCATCCATCATTTCGGTTCGAAGGAACAACTGCTCACTGAAGTAGTTGCCACCCTGCGAGACAGCTCTTCTCTCGACATCTCTTCCGGGACCGACATCGTCGAGATGTTGACGAGTTACTGGAATGGGCGCACATCAGCGGAATCGTTGCCGAACTTTCGCTTGATGTTCGAGATCTACGGACAGGCGTTGTTGCATCCGGAGCGGTATCGCGAGTTTCTCGACCATGTGGTGGGGGACTGGTTGGGTGGTTTGGCGGAAGCTGCGCTCGCGCACGGATGTCCACCCGATCGCGCTGATCGCTACGCGACGATCGTGTTGGCGCAGATTCGCGGGTTGACGCTCGATCTGGTGACCACCGGTGACCGCGTCAGAATCGACGCGGCGTTCGCCGAATTCGCGGCCGCGATGGGCGCTCTGGCCAGCTCCTGGAAGGCGATCTGACGCTCCGAATGCCGTGACGCTTCAGGCGATCTGCTCGAACAGGGACACGATGATCCCTTCAGGCCC
>NZ_BAAILK010000035.1:177521-198371 GCF_054589475.1 Rhodococcus sp. no. 34 | reverse complement strand
CCGGACGTAGGCCATGCGCACGCTGTTCTCGTACTCGCCGATCCCGCCGATGAGCCCGTAACCGTCCGCAGCCACCGCGTCGACCGCCGCCTGGAGATCGCCCACCTCGAAAGACACGTTGCGTATCCCGATCTCGTTGGCCATCGGAGCAGGCGATCCGGGTACGTGCTCGGGCGTGACGAAGGACGAGAGCTCGAGCCGTGATCCTTCGCCCGGCGGGCGCAGCATGGCGATTTCGCACTTGGCTCCAGGGATACCGCAGACGGTTTCCACGAACTCACCCTCCACGGATCCGGTGCCCTCCACCTCGAGACCCAGACCGACGAAGAATGCCGTCGCTGATTCGAGGTCCGCGACGGTGATGCCGATGTGGTCGAAACGCTGTACGTGTGCCATGGACACATCCTCCTACTGTTTTTTCGTGCGGTTCGATGCTAGGTCGGAGTTGGGGCCGGAATCTCGACACATACGTTTCACGAAGCTGCAAGATTTTGCTTGACCGATCGGTTAAACAAAATCTACGATAACGTCCAACGAGGTCGCCCACCGCACGAACCGGAGTCGTCAGACGTGAAATTCCAGTCGAAGTCGTTTGCCCGCATATCCATCGCAGCCCTCTGTGCTGCAACGATCGGCTCCGCCGTTGCTGCGCCCATCGCGTCCGCACAGGCACCGAGCGCGTCGCAAGCCACCGGCACTGTGGTGTCGAGTGAGCCGCTACCGAAAGATCTGTGGATTCCGGGTACCGCCGACGCCAAGCGATTCACGTACTGGACCATCGGTTCCAACGGCGGGCCTGCAATGAGCAGTGGCGCGTACTACGTCCCGGCCGGTCCGGCACCGGAAGGTGGTTGGCCCGTCATTGCGTGGGCGCACGGCACCACGGGACTCGACGATTCCTGTGCCCCTTCGCTGGTCGGTCCTGGCCTGCCCGAGCGCGACTACCCCTACCTGGGGCGTTGGCTCTCCGAGGGCTACGCCGTAGTCGCCACCGACTACGTCGGTCTGGGAACACCGGGGCTGATGCCGTATCTCGACGGAAAGGTGGAGGCGCACAGCGTCGTCGACTCGGTCAAGGCTGCTCGGGTGATCGACCCCACCATCTCGAATCGGTGGGCAGTGGTCGGACAGTCGCAGGGCGGCGGTGCGGCCATCACGACGGCGCGCTACGCCACTGAATACGGTGGGGATTCTCTCGACTATCGCGGCGGGGTGGGTACCGGAGTGCCGGCCAACATCGAGTTGACCCTCCTGCCTGCCGGTCCGGGCTTCCCTCCCATCGCCCTCGGCGGCGGATTGACGTCGTACGCGCTCTACATCCTCGCGGGCTTGCGGGAAGCGCACCCCGAGATCGACTTGAATTCCTACCTGAACGACTTGGGAAGGGAAAAGGTCGACTCGGCCGAAAAGCTCTGCGCCGCAGACCTGGACGAGGCTTCCAAGGATCTGGTCCTCGGTGACATCTTTTCCCGCCCGCTCAGTCAGATCCCGAACTTCCAGGGTCTGCTGAACGATTACATGGGTGTACCGACCAGTGGATACGATCGCCCCATCTTCATCGGCCAGGGCCTGCTTGACGTGGATGTCCCTGCACCGTCTGCACTTTCGCTGGTTGCAGCGTTGGTCGCCAACGGTGAACCGGTCACGTTCAAGACCTACAACACCGATCACAGCGGCGCTTTGGTCGAATCACAGGCTGACACGATTCCGTTCGTCGCGAACCTGTTCCGCTAGGCATACCGAGAATCCAGATCATCCCCGGGGTCGCTGTCGCACAAGTGCGACAGCGACCCCGCGGTCATTTCTGTGACTCCTTGATTGCGTACAGCCGCGCCTCGAGGCCGTCGAGGACACGGTCGAGTGTGTAGCGATAGTGTTCTGCCCGTGTTGCTTCCGCAGCATCCGGTGGACCGGCGAACTTCCCGATCAGTGTCTCCATCGATGAACGAGGATCTGAGGGTCCGTCGTTACTCAGTCGTTCCAGCATCGCGCTGTGATCGGGTGAAGGCTGTCCGCTGGGAATGCGCCTGGCGTCGTTCATGGCGATCAGTGTGATTGTCGAGGTGAAGGCGACGGTGTAAGCCTGAGCGGCTTCTTCCCCGAACCCGGCGTCGATCAGCGATGCCAATCCTGCCTCCATGAGTTCCCGGCTGCGCTGGGTGGCAACTCCGTTCATCAGTAGCCACTGCGCCGCGCCTGGACACTCGATCAAGGCCTCTCGCATCTGCAAGAGCAGATGTGTCAGCCATCGACGCCAATCTTCCTGTGCGGATGGCACGTTCACGGCCGACACCGCACTGTCGACCACCGCAGCCGAGAGTGCGTCCCGATCTCCGACGAGTCGATAGACGACGGAGAACGACGTATCGAGTTCGCCGAGCAGCTGCCGCAGCGACCAGCCCTCGACTCCGTGCTCGCGACTGAGCCCGAACGCCACGGTCACCACTGCGTCCGCAGTGATCCCGGTGTTGTAACTCCGGCGGCGCTCTGATGTCGCGGCGGACTTCTTGTCAGGTGATGGCGCAGTCATGGTCCGACCGAGCTTAGCGGCGTCGGATCGGTGTGCGTAGTCGACGCAAGCGATTGACGGATGAACTTAGGTGAGGTTTACTTGCCAGATCCGAGCAGTGCTCGGATTTATGCGAACCTCCCGATTTTTCGAAGCTGAAGGACACCATGAAGTTGAAAACGCGACCCGGTTACCTATCGAGGCTGGGTGCTTCGCTGCTGGTCAGTGTCGTTGCCCTGACTGCGGCCGCCTGTAGCTCGAGTGAGGCGGGACCGACGACGGAACCTGCCGAGGGAACGCGTGTTGTGTCCCATGAATTCGGTGAGACGTCGGTTCCAGGCGACCTCGGGCGAATTGTTTCCCTCGACGAATACGCCGCACTCGGTCTCCTTGCCGTCGGCATCACCCCTGATGTGGTCTTCACGTCGTGGGGATCGGAGATCGGCCAGGACATCTTGGCGTCAGCGGGTACCGAGGTGGTCACGGTGCCGCCGCTCGGTGCACCCCCGATCGAGCAGGTCCTCGCCCAGGATCCCGGACTGGTCATCTTCACGTCGATGGGCGATCGGAGCTACTACGACTCCCTCGCATCGACCGTCCCCACAGTGCCGGTCCCGGCCGTCACCACACCGTGGCGTGAGAATCTTGCCTTCTTCGGACGCGCTTTTGATCGTCAGTCGGTTGCCGACAAGCTGACCGTCGCCTTGGAGGGCAAGATCGCTGACGTCTCTGCTCGGTCCGGTGGTGAAGCGAACACCGTGTCGGTGCTGATGAGCAGTTCTGGAATCCTTGCCACCACCACCGAGCAGGCGCCGCCGTCGTTGCTGTTGGCGGAGAGCGGCTTCGGGCGTCCGGAATCCCAGCGAGCGAATGCGGCTGGAGGACTGCCGTATGCGCCCCTGTCCGACGAGGCGATCCCGGCGCAGGATGCTCGGATCATAGCCGTGTTCGACGAGGGCGTGTACGAGTTCGGCAAGGTTGCCGGTGTTCCCGGATTCTCGAGTCTTTCAGCGGTGCAGGAGAACCGAGTGGCCAAGGTCAACGGAGACATGTGGCTTGCCACTCATCCCTTCGCCACCTTCTGGATGATCGAGGACATGGATGCCATGGCTGCCGGCAATCTGACCGGCACCGGAACCGAAGCTGTTGCCGCGACGCGCTATCAGGAATTCACGGCGCTGACGGCATGAGTTCGAGTGCGTTGAGTCGGCGCCTGGCTCTGCGATGGGGAGCGGTGACGCTCGGCTCTGCGGCTGTGGGTTCTGCGGCTTTGGGTTCTGTGGCATTGAGTGCGTGCAGCCGTGGTTCGGCGAACGAATCCAGTTCTGAGATTTCACCGTTCGACGACGAAGTTCGTGCTGCCGAACAGGCGAGATTTCATAGCGGGCGCACAGTCGAACGGAATCTGACAGCTGCACCGGCTCGGGTGAGTCTGGGCGCCAGAGAGGTCGACACATGGTCGTACGGTGCGGAAGCAGTTGGCCCGGAGCTTCGAATCTCCAAGGGAGACCGGCTCAACGTTCTTTTGCAGAACGACCTTCCGACGGAGACCTCGGTGCACTGGCACGGCATTGCGATCCGCAACGACATGGACGGCGTCCCGCCGGTCACCCAGGAACGAATCCAACCAGGTGCCGAGTTCACCTACGACTTCGTGGCCCCGGATCACGGAACATATTGGTACCACTCCCATTCAGGATTGCAGGCCGATCGAGGGCTATTCGGTGCACTCGTGGTCGAGGACCCGAACGACCGGACCGGAGCCGACGAGGACGTCGTCATCGTGATCGACGACTGGCTCGACGGGCTGGGAACAACCCCGGATGCAGTGCTTCGCGCATTGTCACCAGACGTGCAGGGAGGACACCACGGGCACGGCGGAGCTCCACCGGAAGTCGATGATGCAGAGATTGATTCTGCCGCAGAACTTCTCGCCAGCGGTCACGGTAATTCCGAGGCGCTCGGTGGAATGGCAACGCACATCACGTATCCACTGCACCTGATCAACGGACGGCCTGTGGAAGATCCCTTCGTCGTCAGCGCGACGGCCGGAACTCGGCTTCGATTGCGGGTGATCAATGCCGGGGCGGAGACTCCGTACCGTTTCTCGGTCGCCGGGCACGAGATGACCGTTGTCAGTGCTGACGGGCAGGACGTTGCCTACATAGCCGGAGACGAGATTCTGATCGCACCCGCGCAGCGATACGACGTATTGGTGACGGTGCAGTCCGGCTCGTGGCCCATCGCCGCGAAGGTGGAAGGGAAGTCAGGTGGCGTCGCGTGCCTGCTTCGGACGCCGGATTCGGTAGCGGTCGTCGACCTGACTTCGCCTGCAGTGCTGTCAGGTTCCGGCGGTCGGCTCGTTCTGGAATCGGAGCTTCGCCCGTCAGGAGCGCTGGAGCAGAGGGCACCGGATCGTGCGTATTCGGTGGATCTCATTCAGGCCGGCGATCGATACGTCTGGGGAATGGCGGGCGCCGATGCAGGTCGGTTGAGAATGAAGCAGGGCGAGCGAATACGAATCGTCATGAACAACGACACCGACATGTGGCACCCGATGCACACCCATGGGCACACCTTCTCGGTTCCCTCCTACGGCGGGCTTCGCCGAGACACTGTGATCGTACTTCCGCGTACACAAATGGCGATCGACTTCGACGCCGACAATCCAGGACGGTGGATGTTTCACTGTCACAACGCGTACCACTTCGAGGCCGGGATGACTGCCGACCTCCACTACGTTCGATGAGGAGAGCAGAATGTCAGTTCGCACCGGATTGACCACATTGATCGCTGTTGCAGCGGTGTTCACACTGACGTCGTGCGGCAACGATTCGACGGGATCTACCGAGCAAGCGCCGGTCGAGATCTCGGTGAAAAACCTTGCGTACAAACCGAACTCCGTCACCGTGCACACAGGACAGACCGTCACGTGGATTTTCGAGGACCAGGGAATGCCGCACGATGTCGTGTTCGCCGAGTTGGGGATCAAGAGCGATCTCCAAGGAAGCGGAACCTACAGTCAGACCTTCGACAAAGCCGGAACGTTCACCTACACGTGCACACCACATCCGAACATGACCGGCACGATCATCGTCGAAGAGTGAGTGCGGCAATGAAAGTGAACGAGTCCGCAGCCCCGGAAGACTCGCCTGGACTCGTCGACCGAGACGCTTTGGGCAGGATGATCGCGCCGGTGAGAGATCAACTCCTCCTAGGGGCGGGTCTGTCGGCACTGTCGGTGCCGTTGCGATTCCTGCCCTACGTTGCGGTGGTCGAGATCGCGCGGGTGCTCCTGACCGGCTCGTCGTTGAACCTGGTCTGGATGTGGGCAGCAATCGGTGCAGCGGGCACAATTCTCGGTTTTGTCGTCTACAACGCAGCACTGACCGTGTGTCACACCGCCGACGCGCATTTCAAATACTCGATCCGCTCGCGTATCGCTCGGCATCTGTCCCGAGTTCCTCTGGGGTGGTTTGCAAATGGTGGCACCGGTGAAGTGAAGCAGGCGATGACGGACGACGTGAAGCGGATGCATCTTCTCGTCGCTCACCTTCCCGCCGACGTGGTGCCCGCGATCCTGTCGCCGATAGTGGCCCTGATCTATCTGGTGGCGATGGACTGGAAGTTCAGCCTGGTCCTGGTCGGCTACATCGGAGTGTGTCTCGCTCTCGCCGCGCCGTCGATGCGCAGAGCCTATCGAACGAACGTCGACTCCTGGAATCTTGCAATGTCGACATTGACCTCTGCGACAGTAGAACTGGGCGACGGTATCGAGGTTGTCAAGACGTACGGGAGTGGGAGTCGCGCATTCGCGCGCTACTCGAGCGCTGTCGATTCGATGGTTGCGGTGTGCGTGCGATGGATGTCGGGGATGGGAAGGCCGGTGGTCGCGATGTCGATCCTCCTCTCACCGGCGGTACTCATCGGGGTCATCACGGCGACGGGAACTGCAATGTTGTCCGGGGGTTGGATTACCCCGGTAGCTCTTGTTGCCTTTCTGGTCGTCGGAATCGGTGTTCCGTCGTCGGTTCTGCACATGGGAACGATGGCCAACCTCTACCGCGAAGGCCAACTGGGAGCGACTCACGTCGAGAGCATCCTCGGCGAACCAGAGTTGGCCGAACCTCAGGATGCAGTGCCTGCTCGCAGCACTTTGGTCGAATTCGACAGCGTCGGCTTCGAGTACACCACTGGGCAGCGCGTCCTCGAGAACATCTCCTTCGAGATGCAACCGGGCACCGTGACCGCGATCGTTGGCCCCTCCGGCTCCGGAAAGACCACTTTGGCACGTCTACTTCCGCGGTTCTGGGACGTCACGGACGGGTCTATTCGACTGGGCGGAAGCGATTTACGAGATCAGTCCAGTCGCGAAGTCTTGAGATCAATGGCCATCGTCTTCCAAGATGTTGTGCTCCTGCGGGACAGCGTGCGCGAGAATATTCGGCTCGGTCGACCGGATGCAACGGATCTGGAAGTGGAGACAGCGGCGAGGCGGGCGCAGATTCACGACGTGATCATGCGACTGCCGGACGGGTATGACACCGAGATCGGTGGTGGTTCGGGCGGTGAGCTGTCGGGTGGGGAGAAGCAACGCCTGACGATCGCCCGCGCCATCCTTCAGAACCCGCCGATCGTCATCCTGGACGAGGCGACTTCGCAGGCCGATCCCCACAGTGAATCGGCCGTTCAACGCGCACTGGGCGAGATCAGTGCGGACGGCGGCACCCTGATGGTGATCGCTCATCGACTGCACACCGTCCGATACGCAGATCAGATACTCGTTCTCGACGCCGGACGGATCGTGGAAAAGGGTACGCACGAACAGTTGTCGGCGCTCGGCGGAACCTACGCGCGGATGTGGGCGCTCCAGAACCCCCTCGTCGAAGACATCTCTCCGCGAAAGGCGCCGCAATGATTCGAGACCTGGACGAAATCCTCGGGCGCGACAATGGGATGCGAGGTCAGATAGCAGGTTTCACGCTCGCCGGGATACTCGAGGGTGTCGTCTTTGCACTGATGATTCCGATCCTGAAAGCGGTGGTTCGCGGCGATTACGACGCCGCAGTGCCGTGGGTTGTCACGGCTGCTCTCGTGGCGGTGGCCTGTGGCGCCGTACGGTGGATCGCCGAGAATCGGGCGTACCGCATCGGAATCGAGGGTTTTGCCGGTGGAATCATGCATCGCCTCGGTGAGCACTTGGTGCAGGTTCCGCTCGGGTGGTTCAGCAAGGCAAACCGTGGAGCGTTCACTCGCCTGGTCACCGAGGGCACGGCTATCTTGATGAGCATCCCGGGAATGATCATCGCGCAACTCGTCACCGTCACGGTGACTCCAGCGACAGTGGCGATCGCTGTGTTGTTTGTGGACTGGCGACTGTCTCTCGCGATGGTCGTCTTCGTTCCACTGGGGATTCGGGCTTACCGCAACGTGCAGCGTGCGGTTGTTCCCGAATACGAGGCGATCGGCAAGAGCGAATCCGAGTTGGCATTGCGCGTCGTCGAATATGCACAGGCGCAGCAAGTTCTACGTTCGGCCGGTAAGAGTGGCGAAGGCTGGACTCGGTTGGACGAAGCTCTTGTGTCCAACCGGGACGCACACCTGCAGGAAATCGGATCGGTCGACAAGTATCTGCTGCGGTTCATGATCGTCGTTCAGGTTGCCTTTCTCACCGTCCTGGTTCTGGCGGCACTGCTGGTCACCACCGGGTTCATCGACACAGCAAGCGTGATCGTTGTTCTCGTGTTGGCCGTGAGGTTCGTGGAGCCGATGCAGATGCTCGCAGGATTCGGTGAAGGTATCTCACTGGCCCGGGTGTCGCTCGGATCTGTCCGAGAGATGATCGATGTACCGGTGCTGGTGGAGCCTGAGGTGCCGAAAGAGCCTACTTCGTATGATATTCGGTTCGATTCGGTCTCCTTCGGCTACGGCCCGGATCGCGTGATTCGTAACGTGAGCCTCGAATTCCCGGATTGCTCGGTCACTGCTCTGGTCGGTCCTTCCGGTTCCGGAAAGACAACTCTGGTTCGGCTGATCTCCAGATTCTGGGACGTCGACGAAGGTGCGGTATCCATCGGGGGAGCCGATGTTCGCGACATCGGAACGAGAGCATTGATGTCTCGGATATCGACTGTCTCACAGCAGGTTTACCTGTTCGACGGAACCATCCTGGAGAACGTTCGGTTGGCGAGACCGGATGCCACCGAGTCGGAGGTCCGTCAAGCAGTGAGCGATTCCAGGCTAGGCGAAGTGATCGACCGTTTGCCGAGCGGTGAGGAGACCAGGGTAGGTGAAGGCGGATCACTGCTGTCCGGCGGTGAACGTCAGCGGGTCTCGATTGCGCGGGCATTCCTCAAGGACACTCCGATTGTTCTTCTCGATGAAGCGACTTCAGCCCTCGACGGAGAGAACGAAGTCGCCATCACCGAGGCAATTCACCGATTGGCCCGTGGTCGAACGGTGGTGATCATCGCTCATCGCCTGTCGACTATTGAGGGAGCAGATCGCATCGTCTACCTCGAAGACGGTGGGGTGGAGGAGGTCGGTTCCCACGAAGACCTGATCGCGCGAGGTGGAAAGTACTCGGATCTGTGGGCCGAGCGCAGTGGCGCGGAGGGATGGAGGATCGACCGAGCGCTCGAGCCATGAGCAAACCGTGTGGTTTGATCGACGAATGGACGAAGCTGCTGCAGATCCAGTGAAACCGCCGCGCAAGCGCCGGTGGCCTCGTTGGGTCGCAGGCATTGCGGTGCTCGGAGCAGTTGTCTATGCGGGCTCGATCGTGTGGATTTCCGTGGCGTCGGCCGGCCATACGTCGGACGCCGTCGACGCTCCCGATGCTCCGGTAGTGATCGTGCTGGGCGCGCAGATCAAGGACGGTAAGCCGATGGCTTTCCTGAAAGGGCGGCTGGACGCAGCAGTCGAACTGGTGGAAGCGGGAAAGGCTAAAGCGGTCCTCGTCTCCGGCGACGCGAACGGCGGCTCGGGTGACGAGATCGCGGCGATGACGAACTACCTGTTGGAGCAGGGAATAGATGAGCGTCGCATCGTGGGGGATCCGTACGGCCTCGACACCTATGACACCTGCTTCCGGGCCATACATACGTATGGGGTGACCAAGGCGTTGATCGTCACTCAGGGGTATCACGTGCCCCGCGCCGTGGCATTGTGCCGAGACGTCGGCATCGACGCAGACGGGGTGAACAGCGATTGCGGGTGCGCAACTCCGACGCTGATCAAGAACGCCGCCCGGGAGTGGGTTCTTGCCAAGCCCAAGGCAGCGCTGGACATGCTGTGGAGTCGGGACGCAAAGGTGACGTCGCCGTCGGAGGACTCGGTCCAGGTGGCGCTGTCGATTCCCTGACGCGGGGTGAGTGCGCACGGTTTCTGTCGAGCGAACACACGCTCCGGAGAGTCGGAGCGTGTGTTCACTCGAGGTGAAGGGTGCTCGGTCGAGAGTCAGATCAGTGCTGCGGCGGCGAATGCTCCCAGTGCGATCAATGCCGCGCCGGTGACGCTCTGCACGCGACGGTCCACGACGCACATGATCGAGAGGAATCCCGGCATCGAGCCACCGCGCTTGGTGTGCACGATTGCCGCGAGGCTGGGCATGCAGCGGCCAAGGGATACGACCGTGAACAGCGCCGCCCCGAGAGCCGGTGTACCCGAAGCCATGACGCCGAGTGCCAAGAGGTAGTACGCACTCGAGCGGATGAAGATCAGAAATCCCGGACCGATGATCGCGCCGAAGATCAGCGAGACCTTCCACGGCGCCATGGTGCGGCGCAGATGGCGCGGAAGCTGTTGGCGCCGCATCGGAGTCGGCATGCTCACCGCACCCAACTCGTGCAGCCCGTATGCAACCGCGACGACGGCCCAGACGCCCAGCGCCCAGCCGACCGGCACGTACCCGGACATCGCCGCACCGAGAGCGCCGATCAATGCCCCGGTGACGGCTCCCGTCGTGACCGAACCCAGAGCGTGCCAGCCGAGTCGGCGGACGGGAGTCGAGGATCCCTTCCGATCGACTTGCTTCGGCGCGGCAACAACTCCGGCGACGGACATTCCGCAGGTCGACCAGTTCGCGGCCAGCGACGTAACCAGTCCGGCGCCGATAACAGCTGTGGTCAAAGCTGTTGTCGCAGATGGCGTGGCCACGAGTGCGAGGCCGGCACCCGCAGCGGCGCCCGCCGCGACGAGGCTGACACGGGTCGCGGTGCCGACCGAGCCTTGAAGGGTCGGCCGGATGTCAGGGACATCGGTCTGCAGTGGGCCGTGTGAGAGAACAGTAGTCATCAGATCCTCCGAAGTGTTTGTGGTTCAGGAAAAGTGTCGAGTCGAAGTCGCAGCGAAAAGTGATGAGCCAGTGTTCACAGCACTGTGATGACTCCGATCATGTACGGGTGCACGGAGCACGAATACTCGTAGACGCCGACGCTCTCGAACGTGTGCCGGAACGTTCCGTCTCCGGTGATACCACTGTCGAACAGGCCGGGTGATTCCACATGATGCAGGAGTCCACCGTCGTCGAAGCGCCACTCGACGGTGCCGCCGTGTTCCACGGTGACGTCCATCGGGCTGAACTGAACATTGCTGATCTCGACCACCACGTCGGGGACGGGATCTTCTGTGCCGCAAGCTGGGACACACGTCGCCGCGACAGCGAGGCCGAAGCCGGCGATCCACCTCCTCACTATTGAACGATCACGGTGCCCACCATCATCGGGTGGGGCGTGCAGTGGTAGGTGAAGGTTCCGGCGTCGTCGAACGTGTACGAGAAGGTTCCCTCGGTGAGCAACTCGCTCTTCAGTTTCCCGTCGAGATCACCGTTGCCGACCACGTCGTGGGGGAGTCCGCTGTCGTCGAACTTCCATTCGACGGTCTGTCCCTTCTCGATGGCGACCGATGCCGGTGTGTACGCCATGTTCTTCACCTCGATCACGACTGCAGGTTCGTCCGACGACGCACCGGCATCACTACTGCAGGCGGTGAGGCTCAGGGCAGCGCACGCGGCCAGGAAAGCGGGAACGAGTTTCTTCATGAGGTGTTCTCTCCATTCTTCGACTTGTCAGCGGACGTAACGCAGATTTGCCGTCATGCCGGCCTCGAAGTGGTAGGCGTTGTGGCAGTGGAACATCCACTCGCCGGGATTGTCGGCGTCGAACTCGATGGCAAGCTCGGTGCCGGGTAGGACGTTGACGGTGTCGCGGCGAAGTCCGCCGTAATCCGGTACCGCAAACGTGTGGCCGTGGGTGTGCATGGGGTGCCACATCGTGGACGCGTTCTTCATCGTGATCCGGACCCGTTCGCCCTGTTTCATGACGAGCTTGCCTGCATCGGCCCCCGCCATTCCCCAGACGTACCGATCGCCGGCCTGGATCAACTCGATGCGGTAGTCGCGATCAGGCGATTTCGTCTCGAGCCGTGCGGATTCCGTGGGCCGGAGTTCGCTTTCGGTGACCAGTCGGCCGGCCAGTTCCGAGAGGTTTCCGCCGACATCCGGGTTCGCCAGCGCCAACGCGTCGGTGCTGCGTAGGACGGTCGACGCATAACCATCTCGGCTCTCGACCTTCGCCACCACCGGCCATGTTCCCGACTTCACCGTCACCAGCACGTCGTAGCGCTGCGCCATTCCGACGATGATGGTGTCGGCGGGAGTTGGTTCCACGTCGTAGCCATCGGTAGCGACAATTGTCATCTCGTGACCGGCCACAGCAAACCGGTACGGAGTTTCGGCGGCTGCGTTGATGATTCGCAGTCGCAGGGTCGAACCGGGCGCTGCAGTCACGACAGCAGGATCGTTGGGTGGCCGCCCGTTGATCAAGTGCAGTGGATACGCGATGTGTTGAGTCATCCCGCCGAGTGGTTCGGAAGAACCGTGTCCGCCGCTCACCAACTGTTGCGCGACGGACATGTCGGCTTCCGAGTGTTCCGCCGGAGTTGTTGCCCCACCGCCGTGTCCGCCGTGCCCGCCCGAAATTGCCGGGTTCAGGGCCATCAGGACGGAATCCGGTGTGGTACCCAATCCGTCGAGCCAGTCGTCGAGCACTAGGACGGCATCGATGTCGGCCCCGGTGATGTCGTTCGGGTTCTCGACGATCAAGGCGCCGAACAGCCCCCGATCGGCTTGTAATCCGCTGTGCGAGTGGTACCAGTACGTTCCCGGATCCGGTGCGATGAAGTTGTACTCGAAACTCGAACCGGCGCCGATGGGAGCCTGCGTGGTGGGTGCCGCGCCATCCATGTCGTTGCGGATTCGAATTCCGTGCCAATGCAGTGTTGTTTCGGCGTCGAGGCCGTTCTGGACGCTGACGTTCACCCGGTCACCGGACTTCAGGCGAAGTTCCGGAGCCACCGCAGCGCCTCCGTACGTCCACGTGTCCACGAGGCGTCCGCCAAGATCTACCGTCGAGAATCCGGCGGCAAGGGCAAACGCAGCGGTGGTCCCGTTCCAGGCTCGCGCCGATTCTGCGGCGGCAACTTCCGGGTCGGTGGGCAGGATGTAGTCGAGATCGGTCGTCGGCGTCGGAGATGCTGCAGTGGAACTGCATCCGGCAATCGTCCCCATTGCGCCGAGCCCGAGTGCTCCGGCGCCGAGTGCTCCCAAACTCAGGAATCGGCGCCGGCCCATCACCACGTTGGATCCGGGACGACTCATCGGAGTACTTCTGGTGTGATCAACCCGCTGACATCCCCGACGTTGCCCGAGACATCGACGGAACTGACCTGCTCGCCGGTGCTCGCGTTGTAACCCACGATCTTCTGCGGAGCGGAGCCTTCGACCTCAGGTCCGGTACCGAGCACGTAGAACGTGGCGCCGTCGACGGAAAAGGTCATGCTCTTGATGTCTGTCAAGCCGAGGTCTGCAAGCGTCAAGCTCTTCACCGGGGCGAAGGTCGTTGCATCGGACAAGTCGATCTTGACCAGTGAGCCTCCCCGAGCAGAGTCCGGATGAATAGCCGTGTCCGTGTACGCGATTGCGAGCCGGGTTGCGTCGGCGTTGATGACGTTCTCCGAGAATCGACCGGAGTCCTGCCCGGCGTTTCCGATCGGCTTGACACCTTCCTGAGGCAGTCCGTTGGAGAAGTCGAAGACGTACACATCGCCGTTCTCACTGACCAGCAAGGCTTTTTGTGCTTCCGAGGCCCACGTGACCTTACGGGTGGAGACAAAATCCTCGGGTAGGACCTTGCTTCGGGCGGTTTCCTTCGGAACACCGTCGTCACCGATCGTGACGTGCAGCAGTTCCCGGGTGTCCTCGCAGACGCTGTACAGCTCGTGATCGACCATCCACGTGAACGGACCGCAGCCGACTATCTGGAGTGCACCGGTCGCTTCCTTCTTCTCGAGGTCGACCACTCTGATGCCGTACAAACCGTCGTCCCACGTGACGAAGAACTTGCCGTCGGACGTCACGGCGTTCGAGCCGGGACGGGAATGTACGCGTGCGACGTCCGGAAGCATGACCTCGGCTGGTTCCAGCAGGTTTCCGGAGTAGGTGCTGACCGTGAAATCTGCCGCGCCGCGGGAACCTCGGGGCCGCCACACCTCGGCAGCGAGCACCGCAGGATCCTCGGCGGAATCCCCGACGAATCCGTGAATGACCGGATCCCAGATACCAGGGCCGACGGTGATCCGGCTCTCGGCCACACCGGTTTTCGGATCGATGACGTTGACGCTGAGCTCGAGTTGGCCGAATCCACCTTCGACGCCCAGCAAGCGGTCAGCTGCGATCGGGGTGATCGAACCGACGTGCAACGGCTCGGGAATGGTGTCGCCGATTTCCTGGTCGTCGTGACCGAGGGAGATTCCTTCACCTGGAGCAGTGAACGGAACTGTCGGATAGGTGACATCACCTGCGCTGGAGGGTTCGTCGTTGTCAGACGAACTGCAGCCGGCCAGCGCGAGTACGACGGTGAGTGGGATGACGGCAACGGCGGGTCGCGCCAGTTTTCGGGTTCGCGGACTGCTCATGATCCGGCACCGACCTTGGGGCGCTCGGCCGGTCGAGTCTGGCAGTCCTCACCGATGATGGGCGCCATCGTGCAGGTGTATGCCTGGGACTCGTCGGAGACACACCAGATGATTTCCTGGTCGTAGCTTCCGGAGACCGGGTTGTACATCACGGCCTGCATGTCCGGTTCGCCGCAGAATGCGTTGGAACACGAAGGTGCACCACAGCAGTCGTAGTAGGCGATCAGATAGGTCTTGCCGGTATCAGGGTTGGTGCAGCATCCGACCCAGAACTCTGCGCCGGGCTTGCTGCCGGGGGCGCAGGTGGTGACACCGCCGCCGTTGCATGCGGCACAGGACGTTCCGTCCATGTTGCACCAGCGCCAGTACTCGCACTCGGCCGGATCTTTACCGTCGTAGACAGGGACAAGAGGTTCGGGGCCAGGTGCCGGCGCAGGAACCTCGGGCTCTTGGGCGAAGGCACTACGTGTCACGGGAAGTGTGCTGATCAGTGCCACTCCTGACACACCCATGGTCCACTTGCCGATCCGACTGATCATCGAGCGCCGCGAAACTCGTTCGGAGAGTTTACGTCCGGTTCGGCTGGTGAGCGAACCGCCCTGGCCCGCCATCCATTCGGCCTGGGCCTGAACTGTCGCCTCGTCGACGGGATATCGATTCTCCGTCATGTTGTGCTGCGGGAATTCATTGTCGTCCAACGATTTTCTCCTGATTCGTGAAGAGGATCGAACTGTGCAGGAAGATCAGGCCGCGCTGCCGGATTTCGCCTGGGCATGAAGGTGCTGGAGTGAGGGGGTGCCGGATTCGAGCGCATTGAGCAGGCTTTCCACCTGAGCCATGTGATTGCACAGGCCCTTTCCTCGGATCTTGCCGTGCTCGTCGAGAATCACGCCGTACGGAGTGGTGCCCACCTGGTATGCGATACCGACGTCTCGAGCGTCGATGTAACTGAGCTCGGAACCGATCCCGCTGCCGGCCAGGAACTCGCGATGCTCTTCGGGTGTTCCGTCGGAGATGATGATCACGTCGAGATCCGATTCGGCTCGGGCCATTGCCCTTACGCCGGGAAGAAGGCTCTTGCACGTCGAGCAACTCGGTGCTGTGAACAGCAGGAGTTGAGGTTTGTCGCGGTGACCACCGACTCCGACGATCCGTCCTTCCTGATCGATGAGACCGGCAAACGATGGGCCGGCCTGTTCGACCTTGGGCCCGGTATCCATCATCCGGGCACCGAGAGGTCCGAGACGTACTTGTACGCGGCCGATTTCACGAGCCAGAGCAAGAACCATCAAGAACAGTACGGCTACGGCGATCACCAGGATCACTGTCGCGACAAGGAGGAAAGTGGTCATCGTGGTAGTCCTGCCTTCGAGTTTTCAGTGGTGGGGATGTGAGTTCACGAGCCGTACCGGTACGCGGTTTCGGCGGTTCGGAGGCGAATGGAGGCACTCGACAGGTAGTCGTCGACCGGGCGTCGTCCGAGGTGGACCACCGAACGAATCTGTGCGAGAGCAACTCCCGCCAGAACGAGGAGGAATCCGAAGGTCGCCGCCACGACCTGGACGCCGATCTCAGCCTGTCCGGCGGTGACCGACAGTGCCACAGCGATCACCGCGAGTGTTCCGGCGCGAACGGCGTGGAACCATCCGATACGCGGAATCTCGCCGACTCCGAATGCAAAACATCCGCAGTCCAGATCGCGTCGCCCACGCAGGAGGTTGATCGTGAGGCCCGTGAAGAACGACGCGAACATGACGGCAGCAACCAAGGCGGCGAGGCGATGGGCCACGCCGAGAACCAGAAGGATGCCTACGACGGTTTCCGTGACGGGAAGGATGCGAGCGATCGGTACTTCGAGTCGCACGGGCAACACTTTGTATCCGCGCACCGAACGAAGCACCCCATCGTGGTCGTTCAGCTTGGGAATGCCGGCGAGCAGGAGAACAAATCCGATGATCGCCGAAGTGGTGGCGCTGACCAAGTCCATGCTTCCTCCGTTCCTCTCGGGTAGTGCCGGTGGTGTGTGGGACACATCCTGTACGGGCGATGCTGCGAACCCGCGTCGACCGCGCTACGCCTGGACGAGGTGCAACTGAGAGAGCAGTTGTCGTGTGAGAATCGGAGAACTCGCAGGTCAAGGTGCTCCCGGAGGGGACGGATACCGTCGGCCGCCCTTGATCCGGCATGACGCTGGGTGGGAAACAGAGTCGGATTCTCACTTGAAAGTTCTGTGCGCGCCATCGTGGAAACTGCGCGGAAACATAAGCGGACTAACTTGACCGAATTCTGACAATTCGCTCGTAGGTTCGGGCCTGGACGCGACGGACGGTGACACATGGCCGTGAGTGCGGCACTGCGTGCGGCGATCACGCGAGCGCAGAATGCGGATCAACACAGTGAGCCCGTGTTCTCCCCGCTCCGTGGTCTCGGACGAGGACGTCTGACCCCGATCGACCTGTTGGGGCAATCACTTTCCACGATCGCTCCGGCAACGGGAATGGTGTTCATCGCCCTGTGGATGATCACCTACAGTCCCGGCTACGTCGGGTTGGCTGCGATTGCTGCGACAACTTCGGCGGTGTTTCTCGTTGCGTTCTGCATCACTCAGTTCACGCGGAGACTGGCCGCAGCAGGATCGTTGTACAGCTTCGTCTTCCAAGGCTCCGGTATCCGGGCGACACTGACGGCGGGTGCCGCACTGGTACTCGGGTATCTCGGAATCTCGGTTTCGGTTTTCTCGCAGGCAGTTCCGAGTCTGCTCGATACCATCGCCATTGTCGGCCCCGACGTGCGAGGGCCTGCCGCGACGGTGATCACGACGGTGGCGATTGCCCTGGCCGTCGCGTGGATTGCAGTGCGAGGCGTCCGGTTCGCCACCCGAGCGATCCTGGTCGTCGAAGCGTGCTCGTTGATTCTCATCGTCGTGGTCATGCTGGCGACGCACAGTGACACGACAACTGCTGTTGCCCTGCCGAATCCGTCGCTGAGTGCAGTTCCGTTTCTCGCGATGCTGACGGTGCTCAGCATGGCGGGCTTCGAAAGCTCGGCCTTCTTCGGCCCGGAAGCGAAACGACCACTCATCAGCGTCACACGCACGGTTCTCATTTCGCCGATCATCTGCGGGGTCCTCTTCGTTTTTGCGGCCTGGGCGGCGATGACCGGCCACGGCGCAACGATCGTCGGAGCGTACTTCGAAGGAACGGCATCCGGAGCCAGCGCGGAAGTGGTTCTGGCAGTCAAGATCGGAATGACGTGTTCCTGGTTCGCATCCACTCTCGGTTGTGCGCAGGCGGGTTCGCGGTTGTTGTACTCGATGGGGATCGAACGGGTACTGCCTGCGCCGCTCGCTCGCGTACACAGACGGTTCCGCACCCCGTACGTTGCGGTACTTGCGTTCGTCGCGGTAAGTGCGGCGGGCGTATTCATCTATTCGGATACGGTTCGCGACGATTCGGGATCCTTCGACGGCGTGGTGGAGACCGCGTTGGTCTGCGCTTACACGCTGGTGGCCTTTGCTTCGTGGAAGTTCTTGCGCCGAATCGGGGAACATACGTCGCTGACCCGGATTTGCACCCTGTCCGTGAGTACCGCCGGTGCTGGTCTACTGGTCTACATCGTTCTCGACGGTGCGGTTCACGGGATGTGGGCACTGCCGATCGCTGCTCTTGCTGTTGCGGTGTCGGGGACAGTGTGGAGTGCATTGCTCCGTAGAGCCAGACCTGAAAGCCTTCTGATGGTTGGCGCTTTCGACAGCGTCGAGACGGCGGACCTGTTGCCCGGTGCGGGCACTCTGCTGATCGACGGTGACGGGCGAAGGCGACTCGTTCCGGATCGTGGGACCGCCGAGGGTGACTCGCCGGAGCATGGGCGGTGACCGCGGACCGTGCAACCGCTGGTCCACGATCAGGCAAACAGATCGGCGACGAGACCCACTTCAGTGGACAACAACCGCGTGCGGTTCAGAAGGCGCTGGGGATGCTCGAGGCGGTGGCTCATCTGGGACCGGGAACAACCGCGAAGGAGATCGCCACTTTTGCAGGCGTTCCGTCGGCCACGGCGTACCGGATGCTGAATCTGCTGGTGGCGGAGGGCTTTCTCGTGCGGGTGCCGGACCTGTCAGGGTTCGCGTTGGGGCGTCGGACTGCCGAGCTCTCGCATGCGGCGTCGTCGAGTGGTCCGGCGCCCACGCTGCACGAGCGCGTCGAGGACATGCGGACACACACGAGGTTCGGATTGCACGTCGCGTCATTCGCCGGTGGGCGCTTGAGGTTCGTCGACAAGGATCCGGACCACGAGATCATCGGAATAGCGGCACTGCCGAAGAACCTTCACGCGAATGCGCTGGGGAAGGTGTTGTTGGCGCACGACGAGCGGTTGCTGCCGGGCTTGGACCTACGCCGGGTCACGGAGTTCACGATCGGTGACTTCGATATTTTGTCTGAACAGCTGAGGTCTGTTCGCCGGCAGGGATTTGCGTTCGAGGATCAGGAGTGTCGCCTGGGTCGATCCGCGGTCGCAGTACCGGTTCGGGATCACGCGGACCAGGTGGCCGGCGGGTTGTGCGTCCAGGGCGCGAGCGGACGAGTGACTGAAGGCGATCGAGAGTTGGTCGGCTTTCTATTCGATTGTGCGCGCCAGCTCACCGGATTGCTCTGACGTCACCCGCGCAGGTGCTGGGGGAGTCCGGCGGTCATCAGAACCACCGACTCGGATGCAGCGGCGACGCGGCTGTTCAGCAGACCGAGCAGATCACGGAACAGTCTCCCGGACTTCGTGTCCGGGACCACACCGCTTCCGACCTCGTTGGTAACGGCGACAATCGGTACCGGACAGGCGGCCCAGGCGTCGGCCAAGACGTCGATATCTGCGTGGACGGCGCTGAGATCTTCTGTGGTCCATGCCTGATGTCGGTCCAGGCGCGCGGTCAACCACGTGCCGAGGCAGTCGATCAGGATCGGTGTTGTTGCGCCTGAAAGAATTTCGGCCACCTCGGAGGTCTCTACCGTCGTCCACGTCGACGGCCTCCGCGCGCGATGCGACGCAATTCGTTCGATCCAGTCGGGATCGTCGTCCTGCGGATCCCCGGTGGCGATGTACGTGACGTCCCGGTAGCCGGCAAGCAGGCCCTCCGCGTAAGTGGACTTGCCCGAGCGGGCGCCACCGGTGACCAGAGTTCGATGGCTCTGTCCTACCCCGATCTCGAGCACAGCTCCATCCGGAACCGCTCGCGCCCCGGACGTTCGAAGTGCTTCCGAGAGTTCGTTTTCGACCGGGTTGTGGTGCCCGAGGTGTACGGCGACCACATCGGTTCGATCGGTGATCGCGGTGCAATTGCGTAGTCGGCTCACCGTCTCCGCGAAACTCGGCAGATCATGGTGCCCGGTGCCGTGGTCAGTTTTGTGGCCGAAGGTCTCTTCGAGAAAGACGGCGTCGAAACGGGCGTCGGCAAGGGCGTCGACAGTGACTTCGGGCAGAGGCCCGGTGTCGGTGGCCCAGAAGATTCGGGTTCCGGATGCGTCGGTGATGTCGTAGAGAAGGGTGGTTACTTCGTGCGCGGCTTCGAGTGCGCGAACACGATAGGTGCCCAACATGATCGACTGGCCGGTCTCGAGCGGTGTGAAGGTCACCGGGTCATCCGGGCCCACCCAGTCTCGGCAGGGAGCGAGCGCGTCGGGTGGTCCGAGAACCTGGAGCGGTTCGGTGCGAGACGCCCAGGACCGGAACAGCAATGCCATCGGGCCGAGGTGATCAGGATGAGAATGCGTCAGCAGGATGTGTTCGACGTGTGCCAGCGTGCGACCGAATCGCGACGCGGCGCGCGGTACTTCGGGTCCACAGTCCAACAGGATGCGGTTGTCCAGCAAGGCAGCGGTGTGTCCGCGAATGGTTTCATTCGACAATGCCGCCAGGCAGGAAGGGCAAGTGCAGAACGGGTTCGGCCAACCGTCGGCAGCGCCGGTGCCGAGCATCACCAGTTCCATCAGCGGGTGCCTTCCTGCCGAATCGGAACAACGATGGGACCGCTGGGCCGTTCCAGGATTTCGACGCGAGCGCCGTACACGCGGCCGAGGAGGTCTGCCTCCAGCACCGCTGAGGGTGTACCGTCGGCAACCACGCTGCCCTTGTCCAGCAGCACAATTCGTCGACCGTATTGACCCGCGAGAGTGAGATCGTGCATCGCGGCGATGACCGTGATGTTGTCGTCTTCTCGCAGTTCCTCCACCAAGTCGAGAACCTGCTGCTGGTGACCGATGTCGAGGGCGCTGGTGGGTTCGTCCAGGAGCAGTACCTGCGGCTCTTGAGCCAGTGCCCGAGCCAGGACCACGCGTTGCAATTCGCCGCCGGAAAGTTCGGTGGCTCGTCGATCT
>NZ_BAAILK010000035.1:171867-177445 GCF_054589475.1 Rhodococcus sp. no. 34 | reverse complement strand
GCGAACTCGGTGAGGTCGAGCCTTTCGATCACCGAAGTGATCACCGAACGATCTGTGGCGGTTTCGGTTCCGAATCGTCGTAGATACGGAGTGCGGCCGAGCGCAACCAGTTCCTTGACCGTTGAGCCCTCGGGTACTACCGGACGCTGTGGCATCAACGCGACGACGGCGGACATAGCCTTGCGGCTGGAATTGCGAGGACTCAGTCCCCCGACCGAGAGCTCACCGGTGGACGGAATCAATCCAGCGAGGGCATGCATCAAGGTTGTCTTGCCGGCGCCGTTCGGCCCGACCACGGCAACCCAATCGCCTGGTGTCACATCGAGATCGATGCCGTCGACGACGTCCTTGCCGCCGAGGTTGACTCGGAGGTCGCGGCACCACACTGCGCTGTCGGTCATGCCGAGACCCGGCTGCGGCGCAGAACCAGAAGGAAAAACGGAGCGCCGATCATCGCGGTTACAACCCCGATGGGGAGTTCGGCCGGTGCCATGACCGTGCGGGCGGCAACGTCGGTGAGGACGAGAAACGCCGCACCCAGCATGAGTGACAGGGGGAGAAGCAGTCGATGCGACGGGCCGACGACCAGTCGAACCGCATGGGGAACAACGATTCCGACAAAGCCGATCAGTCCACTTGCACTCACGACCGCCGCCGTTCCCAGAGTTGCGGCGAGCACCAGCACCAGGCGTGATCTGGCCGGGTCGACGCCGAGGCTGGCGGCTTCGACGTCACCTACCGCCATCACGTCGAGTACGCGCCGGTGTACCAGGATGACGGCAGATGCCAGCGCAACGTACGGCAGGACAACCAGAACTTCCGACCAACCGTCGGTGGACAGTCCGCCGAGTAGCCAGGAATAGACCTCGCGCAGTGAATCGTCGAACCGCTGCTGAACAAAAGTCTGTGCTGCATTCGTGAACGCCGCGACTGCGACACCGGCGAGGATGATGACTACCGCGTTCTGCGGCCCGCCAATGCTTCGGCCGAGCGAATAAGTTGCGAACACTGCCAGCACACCACCGACGAAGGCGGCCATGGGAATTCCGAACATGCCCAGCGCTCCACCCGAAACGATGGCGAGGGTTGCGCCCAGTCCGGCTCCGCTGGAAACTCCGAGGAGATACGGATCCGCCAAGGGATTTCGGAACACGCCCTGGTAGGCGGCGCCGGCTACCGCCAACATTGCTCCGACCAACGCGCCCAGGACTACTCGCGGAAGCCGGATCTGCCAGAGAATCGCCTGCTGTGTTGCGGTGAGGCCGGAATCGAGGTGGATGCCGGGTATTCCGTCCAGAAGTTCGAGAATGGTCCGATCAGGCGTCAATCCGGCCGGCCCCACCAGAACACCGATCAGCAATGCAGCGCACAGAATGAGCGCGGCGCCGAGCAGAACGGCGGTCCGATGTTGGGAGATACCGGCTTTGATCATCGAGTGCTCAGGCCGCGGGAACTTGGGCAACGATGGCCGCGACGGCCTTCACCTGGTCGGCGACACGAGGTCCCCAGCGGCTGGAGAGGTCTTCGTCGAGCACATGGATCTGGTTGCCGGTAACCGCTTTCATGCCGCTCCACCCGGGTCGAGCGGCGACGGATTCTGCTGTCACTCCACAGCATTGGGAGTCTGCGAGAAAGATGAGATCGGGATTGGCCTGTACCACGAATTCGGCGGACAACTGCGGATAGTCACCCTGCCCCGCGGCGTCGGCGATGCTCTTCATTCCGAACAGCGAGTAGATCTGCCCGACGAAGCTCGAACTCGTGACGGTGTAGAGCGAGGAGTCGAGTTCGTGGAAGTACGTCAGCGGCTGTTGGCGCGCAGGAACACTGGCGACAGCGGCGTCGATGTCCGAGCGCATGGTGTCGACAACTTCGGTGCCCTTGTCTTCGTGGCCGGTGGCCTTCGCGACGCGCTCGATTTGGGCGTAGACGTCGTCGATGCTCGTCGCTGCCGGTAGTAGGAGTGTCGGCACCTTCGCCTTTTGCAGTCCGGAGACAAGATCGTTCATGTCATCCGATGCGATCACCAGATCCGGTGCGTAGCCGAGGATGGCTTCGACGTTCGGTTGAAAGCCCGAGAGATCGGTGACCGGGATACCGGCCGGGTAGTCGGACTGATTGTCGACGGCCTTCACCTGATCGCCCGCGCCGACGGCCCACAGGGTCTCGGTGGCGCTGGGACTGAGTGACACGATCGACTGCGGACGTGACTCGATGGTGATGTCCGTGCCGGAATCCGTGGGACCGGAAACAACAGTCACCGGGAACGAGCCGTCCGAGGCGGCTGTGGTTGCGGGTGCATCGGACGTCGAGCTACTGCACGCACCGGCAAGCAGTGCGGTGCTCATCGTCAGTGCTGCAAGTACAGATCTGAATTTACGTGTCGGCCGAGTACTCACAGCCACCCCTCCGCTAGTGGTGAAGGGTCGCGAGCAGCGCGGCCGCGAGGCGAAGCGCCACGAGCGGTCCTTCGTCCGAGAACCATCGTGTCGCCACGAGGCCGGTGACCTGACTCGTTCGCCTCGAGTAGTGACGGGCGAATTCACAGTTGCGTCGACAGTGCCGGGGTTTCACCGAACTTCACACGAGCAGCGTGGCACCCCGGTGAACCGGGGCATCTGCACTTTACAGGGGGCGTCTGGCTTGACCCGGGAGGTCAAGGCAGGGTAAATATCTATTCCACTAATGAACTAGTGAAAGGGTTCGGATGATCGACTTCCGTATCGACCGCCGATCCGGCATTCCCACTTACGTGCAATTGGTCCTTCAGGTGAAGCAGGCGCTCAGGCTCGGTGATCTCCAAGTCGGGGATCGGCTGCCCACAGCCAAGGACGTCGTGGGAGCGCTCGCGATCAACCCGAACACAGTCCTGAAGGCCTACAAGGAACTCGAGCGCGACGGACTTGTTGCTCCGCGGCCTGGATTGGGCACGTTCGTCGTCAAGTCCCTGGCCAAGCCCGGTATGGCGGAAAGCTCTGCGCTACGGCGCGAGTTGGCGCGTTGGGTGGCAGATGCCGTGGCCGCTGGACTCGAGCGCACGGACATCGAAGCACTGGTGAGTTTGGAACTCGAGAAGACGTTCATCGAAACGGATCCGTCCGGAAAGCAGGGGGAGACATCATGACTGCGCAAGAATCGGCACTGACAATGCAGGACGTGGACAAGCGCTTCGGCAAGAAGAAGGTGCTCGACGCCTGCACATTCGAGATCGCAACAGGAAGCATCACTGCCCTGGTCGGGGTGAACGGCGCCGGTAAGTCCACGCTGATGTCCTTGGCGGTCGGGTTGACGATGCCTGACCATGGTTCGATCTCCGTCCTGGGCAGCACGCCGGATCAGGACGGCATCTGCCCAGGCCTGTCGTACCTCGCTCAGCACAAGCCGCTGTATCCCAAATTCACTGTTGCAGAACTTCTTCGATTCGGCGCATATACCAACGACGAGTGGGATGCGAAGTACGCTCTGGATCTGGTAGAGCGCGCTGGGATTGCTCTCGATGCAAAGGCGAAGACTCTGTCACCAGGTCAACGAACCAGGGTTGCACTGGCTTTGGCGCTGGGGCGCAGACCGCAGTTGCTTCTACTCGACGAGCCCTTGGCGGATCTTGATCCCGTGGCGCGGCGGTCCGTCGCGACCACTCTGCTCGAAGACGTTGCCGAGTACGGCACCACAGTTCTGTTGTCGTCACACATCGTTTCCGAACTGGCAGACGTCTCGGATCGACTACTTCTTCTGGGCGGTGGAAACGCGAGATTGTCCGGTCCGTTGGATGAATTGATCTCTGCCCATTACGTATTGATCGGGGACGGCGACCCCTCGGACGTGGTCGGCGCCGGTGCGGTCATTCATACCGACAAGGGGATGCGGTCGAATTCTCATGTGGTGGAGGGAATTCGTCCGAGCCCTCGGGCCGGCTGGGTGATCGACGACGCAACTCTCGACGACGTGGTGCTCGGGCACCTGAGCGCAGAAACGATGGTGGCGGCATGATCTGGGTTACGTGGCGGCACCACCGGGCATCGCTCGTTGTGTCGTTGGGATTCCTCGCGGCATTAGCAGTCATTGTCTTGTCGAGTGGTGCGATCATCAAGAGCGGCGGACAAGCCCAACTCTTCGGATCGCCTCTCAGTTGCTTCGATGACATCACCGCTATCTGCACGGCAGAGACTGCTCTCACCCTGACGACAGTGGTTGCTACTGCTCTGCCGGTGTTCCTCGGCGTGTTGATCGGTGTCACCGTGTTTTCGCGGGATGTCGAACAAGGAACGCACGTATTGGGGCTTACTCAATCGGTCAGTCGGACTCGTTGGTTCTGGACCCGGGTGTTAATCGTCTTCCTGCCGATTTCTGTGGCTTCGTCATTGCTCGGATTTGCACTGCAATGGGCTCGATCTCTCCCGGACAACTCCCGGTATGCATTTGTTGCCGGGCGTTCGACTTTCGTCGAGATATCGAACCTGTCGTATCCGCTCTTTCAATCCAGCGGACTGGTCTTGGGTGCATACACATTCATGGCACTCATGCTCGGAGCAGCACTGGCTTTGCTGGTGCGTAGTTCGATCGGCGCAATGGCGATCACGATGGTCGGTGTTGTTGCGATCCTGGCAGCATTTCAGTTGGTTGCACGACCCGATTACGCCGAGCCGAGTGTCCGAACGTCACCCGTCGCCGGATTCAGTTCCTACTATTCGAGCGATACCAGTATCCCCGCGGTCAATTGGGAACTCGCGCAGGGATATGTCGACCTCCGAGGTAACTGGGTCGACGTCAAATACGACGAGTGCACGTGGGGTGGATCAGGCGATGAGGACCCGTACGACCAGCGCCCGGAGGAGACCGGCGCCGAGTACAACCTCCGCATGGATGTGCTCTCAGCGCAGCAGAACAGAGAGATGGAGATCTGTTTGCGGGAACACGGCGTCGACCACTACGAAGTTCGCTACCACTCGGATGATCGGTTCTGGCGTTTCCAGTTCACGGAAGCTGCACTCGTCCTGATCCTTTCGGGATTGTTCCTCCTGCCGGCGCTCTGGGGTCTACGACGCCTCAAGCCGTGACTCAGCGGGCGACCGGCGCGACCGTCAGCTGATTGATGTTCGCGCCGGTCATCGAGCAACCCTTTGTGGGATAGGCAAGGAAGACCGAGTCGTAGCTGTTGGGCGGGTAAACCCTCAGTCCCGCAACGTCGGTCACGCCGCACTGATCTGCCGGGTAGTTCTCGACGTTCGTAGCTCGCACCAAAGACGTTGCGGCAGAGCCAGGGGCAAGGGAGACGAGTGAACCGGATCCGGAGCGGCCGGCTGCAGCACCCACTTCGCTTCCGGACGCTCCCATGACATACGAGACGCCGGGGAAACCGTCGAGTGTGCACGTGCGGCCGCCCGTGTTGGTGAAGACCACCGGAAGCTCCACAGAACCGGCGGCGCCACTCGACTCGCCGAGGGTGACGTTCAGTTCCCCGATCGTGCAACCCTCGGGATTGGGTGCCGTCGAGGTTGTCGTTTGGGTGTGGTCGGTATGGGTCGTCGAAGGTGAAGCGGTGCCGGTCTGGGTCGTCGGCGCAGAGGCGGTCGTTGTT
>NZ_BAAILK010000035.1:119975-171800 GCF_054589475.1 Rhodococcus sp. no. 34 | reverse complement strand
GGCGGGTGCCGGTGAACTCTCGGCCGTTCCCGTTTCATCCGAGCCGCAACCGCTGAGAAGGGCGAGAGCAGCAAGTGGAGCCGCCAACAAGCCGACGTTGCGCATGCGGTTCGAATTCATCGCTCTGTACTCCTCAGGCTGGTCGACAACTGTTTCCGAACATCCGTGTCCGGTATATCCGAATCCGAGGCCGGATGTGCAGAAACGAATCAGGCTCGCCGGTGATCAGGACCTACTTCCCGGATGGATTGCCGCTGCGGATCTAGCATGAGAAATGACCTGTCCGGATCGCGACCACCGGGAGTAGCGCATGTTCACCTTCACCAGCGACGACGGAGTGGTCATTCATGTCCACGAATGGCCCACCGAGCAGGAACCTCGAGGGGTTGTTCAACTCGCGCACGGTATGGGTGAGCACGCAAAACGCTACGCACACGTTGCCGAAGCCCTGAATGCTCGCGGTTTCCACGTCTACGCGGCGGACCACCGCGGCCACGGTGAGAGCATGCACGCCGGCCCAGGCAACATCGGCGACGACGGCTGGAACCGCTTGGTTGCAGACATGGTGACCCTCACGGGCATCATCCGCGACAAACACCCCGGCCTGCCCGTCGTACTGCTCAGCCACAGCCTCGGTTCGTTCGCTTCGCAGCAGTACATCCTCGATCATTCGCACCTGATCGACGCCGTCGCACTGTCGGGGACCACCGCGGTCGATCAACTGATCGAGAGCCTCGTCAACGACGGCCCGGACGTCCTCGCCCAGTTCAATGCGGAATTCGAACCGGCCCGTACTCCGCACGACTGGCTCAGCCGTGACGAAGCGCAGGTGGATTTGTACATCAACGATCCGCTGTGCGGTTTCAGCCTGGACGACGCCGGCATGGGTGGACTTATCGCAGCGGGACCGAGGTTCGTCGACGTCGAGGGCGTGCGACAAGACCTTCCGATCCTGGTCTTCGTCGGCACCTCGGATCCTCTCAACGCCGCACTGAGCCGTACCGACGTCGCAGTCGAACGGTACAACTCGGCGGGGATCGAAGACGTCACCTACTACACCTATCCGGGTGCCAGACACGAGATCTTCAACGAGACCAACCGCGACGACGTCATCAACGATCTGACGACGTGGATGGACCGCGTACTCGAAGCGTGACCGCCTCACCGGAAAGGGGAACACGATGTCCACAGTTCCGGCCGCACGACCCGATCCAGACCCGCGAGATGTCAAGCGCTGGAGACGATACCTCGCCGACGAACAAGCCGAGGCCGCCGTCTACCGAGACCTCGCGAGTAGGCGCAGCGGCGAGGAGCGCGAAATCCTTCTCGCACTGGCCGACGCGGAGGGGCGACACGAGGCGCACTGGCGAGCGCTACTCGGCGATCACGTCGGCAAACCACTTCGCGGCGATATCCGCACTCGGATACTGGGCTTTCTGGCCAGGCGCTTCGGCTCCGTCTTCGTGCTCGCTCTTGCGCAGCGCGCGGAGACGCGATCCCCGTATCCCAACGACGCCGACGCGACTGCATCGATGGGCGCGGACGAGAAGATCCACGAAGAAGTGGTGCGGGCCTTGGCCACTCGGGGTCGGAACAGACTTTCGGGGACGTTTCGTGCCGCCGTCTTCGGAGCCAACGACGGCCTCGTCAGCAATCTCGCTCTCGTGCTCGGCATCAGCGGTAGCGGCGTCTCCAATCAGATCGTTCTGATCACCGGCATGGCCGGGCTTCTGGCCGGCGCCCTGTCGATGGGCGCCGGCGAGTACGTTTCAGTCCGCTCGCAGCGAGAGTTGTTGGAAGCGTCCAATCCTGGTCCGGCTGCCAGCGAAGCTGTCGGACTGCTCGACGTCGACGCGAACGAATTGGCCCTGGTCTACCGGGCCCGCGGCATGTCCGCCGAGGAAGCGGATCAGCGCGCCGCCGAGGTCCTCGCGAACAGCACCTTCGGCGCCGCCGACGTTGTCGACGACCATGAAGCTGTCGGAACCGGGTTGGGCGCAGCGGCGGCAAGTTTCTGCTTCTTCGCCTCGGGCGCAATCATTCCGGTGCTGCCGTATCTGTTCGGCCTAGAAGGCATGACGGCTCTGATCGTCGCATCTGTTCTCGTGGGGATCGCGTTGCTGACGACGGGCGTTGTGGTCGGGTTGCTCTCGGGCGGGCCGCCATTCAAGCGGGCGCTTCGCCAACTTGCGATCGGCTACGGCGCTGCCGGCGCGACGTATCTGCTCGGCATGTTGTTCGGGACTTCGCTCTGAGCGTCGGCTTACGCGCGTAGGGCGGGATCGCGGTGAGCCGGATCGATCCGAACCGGAATCTGGCACACCACGGCCTCGGTGTGTTTGCGCAGTGCATGAGCGATCTCATCGGTCCGTTGGCTCGGGAGGAACCGGTGCCATCTGGTCGCCGGGTCGATGGTGGCGACGACAACAAAGGTCTCTCGGTGGGGGAAGTGTGTGCGGATGTATCGGGCGAGGGTGTTCCCCACGGAATTCTCGGTGTCCTCGATGACGATCAAACGCGAATTCGGGTGTCGGGCTTGCCATCGGCGTGTGAAGTCCGTCGTCGATTCGTGGGCCAGGCAGACTCGAATTGCGATGGGCTGTGACGACATCGCCGTTGCCGCGGCCATCGCGCGGGTGGAGAGCGACGTAATTTCGGACACGGGTACTAGGACCGCTGGTTTGTATCCGATAGACAGAGAATCGTTCTCACCCTGAACGGTTAACCGCGTACCGATATGTGTGTACGCACCGCGGATGCGTTCCATGCCGAGGACGAGCGCAGGGAGCGCGAGAGCGATCAACCAAGCGCCCTCGGTGAACTTCATGGCGGTGGTCACCACTGCTGCGATCGAAGTCAACGCAGCCCCGAAACCGTTGAGCGCCAATCGCCACTTCCAGCCCGGCGTCTGTTCGGCGAGCCAGTGGCGCACCATGCCGAACTGCGCGAGCGTGAATCCGATGAACACACCGATGGCGAACAGCGGCACCAAGGTGTTCATGTTTCCGCCGGATCCGATGAGCAGGAGAGCACCGACGCCACCGAGCGACAAGACGCCGTACGTGAAGACGTCGCGCGTCGACTTCCGGCTGAAGCGGTGCGGGAGCACGTTGTCGTCGGCGAGGATTCGCATCAGGTTCGGAAGTCCGCCGTACGAGGTATTCGCGGCCAACGCCAACAGAATCACGGTGGAGAATTGGACGACGTAGTAGCCCACACCATTTCCGAGGGCAGCGGAAGTGAGTTGCGACAGGACCGTTGTTCCGGGGACCGGGGCCAGTGAGAACTTCTCGATCAACACGGCAAGGCCGATCAGCATGGTGCCCAAAAGGATTCCCAGAGCTACTTCGGCACGCTGAGCGCTACGCACGCGAGGCTTCTTGAAACTGGGTACCGCATTGGCGATGGCTTCGACTCCGGTCAATGCGGCGCAACCACTCGAAAAGGCTTTGAGCAGAAGGAGAATGCCGATCGTGTGTGCGTTGTCGACGACAAAGGGAGCCGTGGCGGCGGCAGGGTTTTCCCGAAGCAGTCCGGCACCGATCACCGTGAAGATGCTGACGACAAAAACCACGGTGGGCAACATGAATACCCGCGCGGAATCTGCGATGCCCCGCAGATTCAGTGCCGTGATGCCGCCGAGTATGGCCAGTGCGATCCAGACCGTGTAGGGAAGAAGTGCGGGGAAGGCGGAGGTCAGAGCCGCGACACCGGCTGCGATCGATACCGCGACGTTGAGGGTGTAGTCGACGATCAACGACGCGGCGGCGGTCAAACTTGCCCGCGGGCTCAGATGCTTCTTTGCGACGGCGTAGGCGCCACCGCCTTCGGGAAATGCGGCGATCACTTGGCGGTACGACGCCACCAGGACCACAAGCAGCACTGCGATGGCGATTGTCACCGGCACGGTGAACCCGATCCCTGCGCCGCCGGCGAGGGCCAACACCAACACGATGGCTTCTGGCCCGTACGACACCGAGGCCATCGCGTCGAGCGAAAGCCCTGCCAGTCCGGTTGCGACGGAGAGCTTCGGATTCTCTGGCCCACGGGCCGGGCGGGTCGTCGACGATATGACTCCACGGTGTCCGAGTATCACTGCATGTCTCACCGAGTCAGTATCGTCATTTCCCGTAGCTCTGAGACTGATCTTGACGATGCTTTGACGCGATGGCCCGCAAATCTGTACGGGTTCACAACGGGGGTTCGAGTCGCGGGAAGCCTTGTGACAGCTGATCAATCCAGCGAGCGCGCTTGGCGAGAATATCGCGGTTCCGAGACTCCGATTGGGCGGCGACGTGCGAAAGTAGGTCGCGAAGTCGGCCCAGAACGAGTGGCGAGTTCGATGCCGAGGCTATGACGTCGTCCAGTCCGGTTCTGACGAAGCTCGTGAAGTCGGGCAGTGGAATCACCACACGCAGATCACCACGCTCGTCGACGGCCCGGATCGAATCTGCGCGTACGGAGGCCACCAGAGAGAGGAGGTCCTCGATCTCGTCCAGAGCCTGCACGGCCGTCGCAGGATCGTTGATAGCGGGTGAGAGCGCTCTGAGCGCGATGTCAGCCAACAACCGAATCGCGAGTAGGGGGTCCTGGGTGAAGGTCCGCTCACTCCCACTGACCAAGGCGTCAAGGATCGTGTTGGCGGGCATGGGTCCGCCGTAGACGTCGGCGAGCGGCAATCCGTCTCGCAGCGTGCTACCCGGCGACACTCGGAGGACCACCATGGATCGGCAGTTCCGAGCGTTCTGCAGCAGATCTTCGACGAGGATCTGCTGCAGAACGGCCGGCGGTCGATGCCACTCGATTGTCGTGATCACCGGAAGTGTTGGTAGAGGAGGCAACTCCAGATCGGTGGTGGGGTACACGGCGGCGAAGACTGCTCGGCCACGACTCGAGATCGTGGTCAGTACAGGAGCCAACTGGATGGCCGAGAATGCGCGCAGCTGGAGCAGTCTGATCAGCGTCAGCGTGGCCAAGAGTGCCAGCACTGCGAGGCTGGGCACAACCACGGACACATCCGTTTCGTTGCTGATGGCGAGCGCCGCCGTGATGTCGAAAACCGACTGGCCTATCGCGAAGGCAAACGTCCGCCACACGATGGGGTCGTCGCGGAACAACAACAAGCGAGGAGTGAAGGTGGTCGCGGCCCACTGGACGACGAGGAACAGCAGCGAGAAGATCACTGCCACTACACCCAATAACCCCAGTCCGAGGGCAACGAGCATCTCGCTGACCTGACGGGCGGGAATCATCGGGCCGCTCCGGACATACGGCATCCCCAGTCCGGCAGCCAGTCCCACGACGACGCACAGGATCTGGGTCAGGCCGGCACGTACACGGCGCCGGGGGACGAGGAAGGCATGCCCGATCGGGGTGGGAGCGAAACGTCCGGGCTGATCCACACTTCAAGCCTCCACGCTGCGGCAATGGTGCGCCTTCACCCGAAACGGATGATGTCGACGTCGTCGTGATCCTGAAACGCTTGAAAGAGCCATGTGAGAGACAGAAGGCGAGACGTCATGACGGATCCGACAGACCAGAGCCGCGCCGTACTACCGATTCCGGATCGACAACATCTTGGTCTGGTGACGTACGACGCGAAGGATCCGGACACCGAGTTTCCGCCGATCACTCCGCTACTACCGCCGGCCGGCGCACCCAATGTTCTGGTGGTCCTGTTGGACGACGTGGGATATGGCGCGAGCAGTGCCTTCGGAGGACCAGCGGACACACCGACTGCTGAGCGATTGCAAAGTAATGGGCTCACGTACACGCGGTTTCACACGACGGCACTGTGTGCTCCGACCCGCGCCGCTCTTCTGAGCGGGCGCAACCATCATTCGGTCGGCATGGGATCGATCACCGAAACCGCTACCTCGGCTCCTGGTCTTTCCGGGCTGCGGCCGAATACCAAAGCCGCACTGCCGATGACGTTGAAACTCAACGGATACTCGACGGCGCAGTTCGGCAAGTGTCACGAGGTTCCGCCGTGGCAAACATCCCCGGTGGGACCGTTCACGTCGTGGCCGACGGGAGAAGGCGGATTCGAGCATTTCTACGGATTCATCGGCGGGGAGAACAACCAGTATTACCCGGCGCTGTACGAGGGCGTCGCGCCTGTCGAGCCGGACAAGACACCGGAGGAGGGTTACCACCTCACCGAAGACCTTGCCGATCACGCGATCGACTGGGTTCGGATGCAGAAGTCATTGGCTCCGGACAAGCCGTTCTTCGTCTACTTTGCACCCGGCGCTACCCATGCGCCGCACCATGTTCCGATGGAGTGGGCCGACAAGTACGAGGGCCGGTTCGCAGGAGGTTGGGACGCTCAACGCGAATCAATTCTCGAGCAGCAGAAACAGCGGGGGGTCGTTCCCGCGGATGCGGTCCTCACCCCGCGTCCCGAGGCCATCCCGGCGTGGGAGGACATGAGTGAGGAGATGAAGCCCGTCCTCGAACGCCAAATGGAAGTCTATGCAGGATTTCTCGAACACACCGATTTCCATGTCGGCCGGCTTGTCGATGCGATCGAAGAACTCGGAGCTCTCGACAACACCCTCGTGTACTACATCATCGGAGACAACGGAGCGTCCGCAGAGGGGACGATCAACGGCGCTTTCAACGAGATGGCCAACTTCAACGGACTCGCCGCCATCGAGACGCCCGAGTTCATGGCGGAAGTGAAAGACAAATTCGGTACCAAGGACGCATACAACCACTATTCCGTGGGGTGGGCGTGGGCAATGTGTACGCCGTATCAGTGGACGAAACAGGTTGCGTCACACTGGGGTGGCACCCGTAACGGGACGATCGTGCACTGGCCTGCAGGGATTCGGACCAAGGGGGAGACGCGGTCGCAGTTCACCCACGTCATCGACGTTGCACCGACGATCCTCGAAGTCGCGAAACTACCGGAACCGACCTTTGTCAACGGCGTCCAGCAATCACCCATCGAGGGGACCAGCATGGTCTACACCTTCGACGACGCCGAAGTCGCCGAACGTCACGATCTGCAGTACTTCGAGATGGCCGGCAACCGTGGAATCTATTACAAGGGTTGGAGTGCGGTCACCAGGCACAGCACTCCGTGGCTTTTCGCGGAGGCACTCCCCGCTCTCGACGACGACGTGTGGGAGCTCTACGACGGGTCTCAGGATTGGACGCAGTCCAAAGACTTGGCGGCCGAGTTGCCGGAGAAACTCGCTGCACTGCAACGCTTGTGGTTGATCGAAGCAGTCAAGTACAACGTGCTTCCGATCGACGACCGAAGATTCGAGAGGTTCAACCCTCACATCGCGGGGCGTCCGCAGTTGGTGTCCGGGAATCGACAGGTTCTGTTTCCCGGAATGAAACGGCTGAGCGAGCACAGCGTGCTGAGTATCAAGAACCGATCATTCAGTGTCACAGCAGCAGTCGACGTCGCGGATGGCATTACTGCCAACGGTGTGATGATCGCGCAGGGAGGCAGATTTGGTGGCTGGGCACTTTACGCGCGGGAAGGCCGCGCCAAATTCGTCTACAACCTATTGGGCATGACCGAGTTCGTCATCGGTTCCGACGTTGACATTCCGGCAGGATCACACCAGATCAGAGCTGAGTTCACCTACGACGGAGGTGGTCTCGCCAGAGGCGGTGGGGTCACGATCTATCACGACGGTCGCGAAGTGGGCTCAGGGCGCGTCGAGCAGACGCAACCGATGGTCTTCTCCGCGGACGAGACCACCGACATCGGGGATGACTACGGCATGCCTGTCAGTGTCGATTACAGTGGCGCAACCACATTCAACGCACGTATCGACATCGTGCAGATCGATGTCGGTGACGACGACCATACACACCTCATCGATCCGGAGGAGGTGGCGCGAGTGGCGGTGTCCAGACAGTGATTCCACAGGCAAGAGCAGCAGTCACAATCTCCTGAGGGAGGGTCGCGATGCCGACCGTCATCCGAACTGTTCACGATCTGGTCCGCCACGCGCGCGGGCCGACGCACCATCACCACCATCAATCCGTGCACGAGGCGCGGCGAATGCGTGCCCACCACATTCTGGTCACGCATTCGCTCGCCTGATTTCGGGGCTACAGGTCGCGCGCCAATGCTCGTCCGGCTGCGCGGCCCGAGAAGATGCAGCCGCCGAGGAAGGTCCCCTCGAGTGCGCTGTAACCGTGGACTCCGCCGCCGCCGAAGCCCGCGACTTCACCGGCTGCGTACAGGCCGTCGAAGACACTGCCGTCGGCCTTGATGACCTGCGAATCCAGGTTGGTTTCCAAGCCTCCGAGGGTCTTGCGTGTGAGTAGGTGTAACCGGACCGCGATCAGTGGGCCGTTCTTGGGGTCCAGGATCTTGTGCGGTGCAACGACGCGGACGATCTTGTCTGCCAACAGATTACGGGCACCGTGGATGGCGGTGACCTGGAAATCCTTGCTGTACTTGTTGTCGACTTCGCGGTCGCGGGCGATCATCTCGCGTTCGATGTCCTCGTAGTCGAGGAGCGGTTCGTCGGTGAGGGCGTTCATGCCGTCGACCAGATCACGAAGGTTGTTGCGCACAACGAAGTCGGCGCCCTTCTGCTTGAACGCTTCGACCGGTCCCGGCGCGCCCTTCTTGATTCGTTCGAGGAGGAGCTTGAAGTCGCGGTTGGTGAAGTCCGGGTTCTGTTCCGATCCCGAGAGTGCGAACTCCTTCTCGATGATCTTCTGATCGAGAAGGAACCATGTGTACTCGTGGCCGCTGTCCAGGATGTACTTGAAGGTCCCCATTGTGTCGAAGCCCGGGAAGTTGGGGGCCGGCAGACGCTTGCCGGTGGCGTCGAACCACATCGAGGACGGTCCGGGGATGATTCGGATTCCGTGGTTGGGCCAGATCGGATTCCAGTTCTGGATGCCTTCGGTGTAGTGCCACATGCGGTCGCGGTTGACGATGTTTCCGCCCGCGGATTCGGTGATTTCGAGCATGCGCCCGTCGACGTGCGCCGGTACTCCCGTCAGCATGTGCTTCGGAGCCGTGCCGAGTCGCTCCGGCCAATTCTTCTTCACCAGTTCGTAGTTGCCGCCGATTCCACCGGATGTCACTACGACGGCCTGTGCGGCGAACTCGAACTCGCCGACGGGGGTGCGTGAGCTCTTCACACCGCGCAGATCACTGGAAGGTTCGAGGACGGTTCCTCGTACACCGCTGACCGCACCGTCGGTCACCACCAACTGATCCACCTGGTGGCGGTGCTTGAACGTGACCAGTCCACGTTTCTGGGCAGCAATCACCTTGGTCAGAAAGACATCGACCACACCGGGGCCGGTTCCCCAGGTGAGGTGGAAGCGCGGCACCGAATTGCCGTGTCCGAGAGCCATTCCGCGGCCGCGTTCGGCCCAGCCGACATTGGGCATCAGGCGAAGCCCCAGGTCGTGCAGGTACTGACGCTTGTCGCCGGCCGCGAACTCGACGTACGCCTTGGCCCACTGGCGAGGCCAGTGATCTTCGCGCTCACGGTCGAATCCCGCTGTGCCCATCCAGTCCTGCATCGCCAACTCGAGGGAGTCCTTGATGCCGAGTCGGCGTTGTTCGGGGCTGTTCACGAGGAAGAGTCCGCCGAGAGACCAAAATGCCTGCGCGCCGAGGTTGGCAGCGTTCTCCTGTTCCACGACAAGGACTTTGCGGCCCGCGCGCGTCAGTTCGTAGGTGGCGACCAGTCCCGCCAGCCCTGTCCCGACAACGATGACGTCAGCTTGTTCGCTCACGACAACTCCTCTTCCGATTGGTTGTTCTGGATTATTTCGCTGTAGGACAGCAGAATTCGAGTGAAGATATCGCGGCGCAGTGCAAAGGCGGCGTTGGTGTCGGTATCGACGAGGCACTGCACGCTGGTGCCGTCGTGCACTGCAACCAATGCCCGTCCCAACGCCGTCGGGTCGCCGACGATTGTTCGCCCGACGTCGCTGAGTGCGGACTCCACAATGGGCAACAGGGTGCGAAGGATCGCGTCTTCACGGTCGGCAAGGGCTTTGCGAAGTGCCGGGTTACGGAGCGCGTGGGCTGTGAATTCCGCGTTGATCCGGTACCACTGGGGGTCGACCGGAACCACCGCCACGATCCGGGCGACAGCGGCATGGATGTCGACGGTGTTGCCGGCGGTGATCGACTCCGTCGCCAACCTCAGGTCTGCGAGCATTGATGCAGATCGCTGCTCCCACATCGCGAAGAACAATTCGTCGAGTGAATCGAAGTTGGAGTAGAACGCGCCTCGGGAGTATCCGGCGCGTTCGCAGATCTGCTCGACCGTGGCGTGCCCGAACCCGGCTTCGGAGAAGACATCTGCAGCCGCGTCGAGCAGGCGCTGCCGGGTCTGACCACGGCGTTTGGTGACACGCTTGGCCGGCGAGTTGTCCGTTCCAGTCGTCATCGGCGCCTCCGTCAGGGTGGGACCCCAAACGATACACGGATGTATCCGATGCGTAGGCGTATCTCGATCTGTTCTTCTTCGCAGGTATTTCTATGCGTATCTAGTAAATGTTCAAGAGAAGTGAATATTCAGGTGTGATCGCTACAGATGCAGATCACGCTTCCTGATCGCCGCAGTGGCGACGACGCTGATCGCCGAGGTGGCCACCAGATATCCACATGCCAGCCAGGGCGAACCGCCACTGGCGCCGATCAGTGCTGTCAGAATCAGAGGTGTGACGCCGGAGGCGTAGATACCCGAGAACTGGTAAACGACCGACAACCCGGTGTACCGGATTTCTGTGGGGTAGAGGCTCGCATACAGCGTTCCCTGGGCGCCGTAGAACAAGGCGTGAATCGCTCCGAAGACCACGACCATCGCGACTCCGAAGAGCAGGAGATTCTCGGTGCCGAACAGTGCGAAGGCGGGGAAGATCGCGAGGCCGTACGCGGCGATGCCCACGATGTAGACCCGTTGCGGGCCGAACCGATCAGTGAGTGAACCGGAAAACGGCAGCAAGATCGCCATCACTACTGCGGCCACGGTGACCACAAGAAGTACCGGAACCTTTTCGAAATGCAGAGTCTTGGTTGCATACGTGATTGCAAAGACGCCCCAGGTGTTGAACGCGGCGCCCTCGCCCCAGCGAGACAGCATGCCCAGTACGGTGTTTCGCGCGACTCTTCCTTGAAAGACTTCCCTGAGCGGGGCGGACGAGCGTCGTTCGAGGTCGCGAACGGCCTGAAATGCCGGCGTCTCGTCGACCTTCAAACGGACCACCAACCCCACGATCACGAGCACCAAGCTGAGAACAAAGGCTATGCGCCAGCCGAAACGGAGAAACTGTTCGTCGTCGAAGACCGTTTGAAGTAGTGCGAACATTCCTGTGCCCAAAGCCAAGCCGAGAGCCAGTCCGATCTGCGGGATGCTGCCGAACAGCCCGCGCTTCTTCTCCGGACTGTGTTCGACCGCCAGAAGAACGGCTCCGGCCCACTCACCACCGAGAGCAAATCCCTGCAGGATACGAAGCAGCAGAAGCAGAATCGGTGCAACGACCCCGATTTGAGCTGCGGTCGGAAGGACACCCATGAGCGCCGTCGCGATACCCATGATGAACATCGTGAGGGCAAGCGTTTTCTTGCGCCCGATGCGATCGCCGATGTGACCGAACACCACTCCGCCGATGGGGCGAACGAGAAAGCCGACCGCGAAGGTCGCAAAAGAAAGCATGGTCCCGACAAAGGAACTCTGGTTGGGGAAGAACAGTTGGTTGAAGACGAGGCTCGCGGCCGTCGCATAGAGGAAGAAGTCGTACCACTCGACCGTCGTGCCGAGCAGGCTCGCGGCGACGACGGTTCTCAGTCTGGATCGCCGCTCGTCGTCGGTCTCGTTCGAGAACGGTGAATTGTGCTCGACTTCGGCAAACGTGGTCATCGGAGCCCCCGGGTCGCGGTGCAAATTCACGAAGGTATCGCCGGAGCCGAAAGTGGGCACCCCTAGCGATCAGGGTGATTTCAACCCTGTTCTTCGAGGTGGACTGTGGTTGTAATGACAGAAGAGTTCTGCCTGTTCGTCGACGAAAGGAATCACCGTGTCACTGCGCTTCCACTGGTTCTTGCCTACTTACGGTGATTCCCGGAATCTGATGGCGGGTGGGCACGGCAGCTCGATGTCCGGTGATCGTCCGGCGACGCTGAAATACCTCAATCAGATCGGCGCGGCCGCCGAGACGAACGGCTTCGAGGCCGTTCTCACACCCACCGGCGCGTGGTGCGAAGACGCATGGCTGACGACAGCGATGATGGTCGAGACCACCGAGACGCTCAAGTTTCTGGTTGCTCTGCGACCGGGATTGCTCAGCCCGACGCTGGCCGCTCAGATGGCCGCTACCTTCCAATGGCAGTCGGGTGGTCGTCTGCTGCTCAACGTCGTGACCGGCGGGGAGGACCACGAGCAGCGCACGTTCGGTGACTTCCTCGACAAGAACCAACGGTACGCACGATGCGGCGAGTTCCTCGACGTGATCCGCCAGTTGTGGTCCGGTAACGGTCCGGTTGATTTCTCCGGCGAGTACGTCAACGTGGAAAAGGCTACGCTGCAGCGCATTCCGGATCCGGTACCGCCCATCTTCTTCGGTGGATCGTCGCCGGCGGCCGGAACCGTCGCATCGCGTTACGCGGATACGTATCTCACCTGGGGTGAGACGCCGTCCGCTGTTGCCGCCAAGATCGCCTGGATTCGCGACCTCGCGGAAGTTCAAGGTCGTCACCTCGACTACGGAATCCGTCTGCATGTCATCAGCCGGGACACCTCGGAACAGGCATGGGCAGAAGCGGATCGGCTGCTCAGTGCGCTCGATCCGGCGACCGTCGAGCAGGCTCAGGCGAGTCTTGCGCGATCCGGCTCCGAAGGTCAGCGTCGGATGCTCGAATTGCACGGCGGCGGTTCGGCTTACAAGGAGGGCGTCGGAGCGAGGTCGCTGGAGATTGCGCCGAACCTGTGGACCGGCGTCGGATTGGTGCGAGGGGGTGCAGGCACCGCATTGGTCGGTTCGCACCAAGAAGTGGCTGATCGGATTGCCGAGTACGCGGCGATCGGCCTGGATCACTTCGTATTGTCGGGCTATCCCCATCTCGAAGAGGCGTATCAGTTCGGTGAGGGTGTGCGTCCGATCCTCGAAAAGCGTGGATTGGTAGCACCGCACGGTTCGGTCGGCGGACCGGTGCGAACGCCCTTCGTCTCCAGTGGGAACTGAGTCGAACAGCGAGCTCTTCGAGAAGGGGACGTTTGTCCCGATCTTTCGGGCACGGCCTCCCTCCGGGACTATTCACGCAATTCGGTCAGTAGATCCGTTCTAGGCTGCGCACTGTTGCCGAACTCAAGGCGCAGTACGAAAGGATCCTCGATGAAGCTGGGCACGAGTGGAGTACGTCGCGTCGTGGGAACCGTGGCAGTCGCCGCTGCAACCGCGGCAGGCGTCGCGATGGTCAATCCTGCAACTGCGTCGGCCGAGGTGGTCCCGCCGGTCGTCTCGTACAAGGTGACCGGAAACGATCTGGCACTGACGATCACGAACAACAACACGGGCATTGCCCCGTTGTGCCAGGCGTTTGTCGTCAACGCCGCGGATTCTGCTGCTGTGCTTGATGATCCGCTCAAGCTGCTCGATCCGAACCTTGTGGTGTACCCCAAGATCACCGACCCGTCCTCACTGTTCGCCGTCGGTAAGGGGCAGACGGTCACCAGCACCGTGACCGATGTTCCGGACGGAACCTACGCCGTGCTCGGTGCCTGCTCCGATCTTCTCGATCTGGAGACGTTGGGTAAGCCTGTTCCTGGCGTGCCGAGCCTCGTTGTCATCGGTGGACCGTTCAGCGGCATCAATACCGGAAGCCTGAGCGACCTGTTCGGCAGCGGCAGCCTCGAAGGACTTTTCGGGTAGCTCACCGTCTGTCTCCCCAATTTTCCGACTGAGCGGTCTATTCTTCAGGCATCTGGTGATCTGACCGACTTGCCTGGAGGTTCGGAAATGCGAAGTCGTGGATTCAAACGCGCTCTCGGAAGCATTGTCGCGGCGTCGGCCGCCGTCGTGGGACTTGTTGTCATGACTCCGGCGACGGCGTCGGCAGCACCGGCGATTCTCCCGCCTCCGGTGTCGGTGAGCGCAGCGGACAATGCGATCACCTTCACCATCACCAATCCGAACCCGCGGTTCAGCTTCATCAACTGCACGGTGGCGATCCTCAACGCCAGGGATGTCCCCGACGTGATCCGCGATCCGGCAAAGCTGCTCCAGCCCGGCGTGTTGGTGTACCCGACCGTCAGTAACATCCTCGATCTGTTTGCCGTTTCGCCTGGTCAGACGATTACGCGAACCGTCGGCAATCTGCCGGCCGGGGTGTACGCCGTTGCGGGAGCGTGCGTTCGACTGCTCGATCCGACCAACCCCACTATCGCGATTCCGCAGGCCGTTGTGGTCGGCGGCTGGTTCGAGGGCGCCGGAACCGGAAGTCTCTCAGGTTCTTTGGAGGACCTGGGATACAACACGGTCCAGGACTTGATCGACGCGTGGAATCGAATCAGCTCGGGAAGCAGCGGCGGCAGCTTCCAGTTCGACTACCAAGGTGGCTCGGACTTCGAGGTAGTGGGTCCCACGTCGTAGTCGGTCCGGCTCACTTGCGCGCGCGGTGGCGTCGCACCGCGTCGCGATTCGCACACGTGGGGGAGCAGTACCGCTGATTGCCGTTGCGTGAGGTGTCCGCGTAGATGTTGGTGCACTCGTCCAGGGTGCACCGACCTAATCTGTGCATTCCGCGGCCGACGAGGTGCAGCGCCGTGCCTACCGAGAAGAGGGCCTTGAGGACCTCGGCGAGCGACTGTTGCGGATCGCGGTAGTGCAGATGCCACCCGTCGTTTGCGTGGTTGGTCATGCGCGGATACGCCGACGCTTGCTCGAGCATGACGTTCACCAACTCGGCGCGGGCCGCCTCCTCCGTGACGTCGACGATTTTCGACCACTCGATCAGAAGGTCGAGGGTCTCGTCGAGGTCCTTCTCGGCGATGGGGAAATCGAGAATGATGCCTGCATCGACGCAGCGTTCGACGAGTTCGGCCAAGGTCTCGGGATTTCGATTGGCCAGGTCGGCGGCCAGCGTCACCGCATATTCGCCGTAAGGGTTGAGATGCACAATGCCATTACATCATGCTCGTCGTATGAAGAAAACAGATTTCGCGCCGATAAGTTGCATCCACCGCTGGGAGATCGAATCTCGGCATCGGACCAGCGAGGGGACGGTCACCTACCTGCGCTGCCATTGCGGGTCATGGCAGACCTTGCTCGCCGAATGGGTGTCGGGCGGTGCGGGCTCGGCCGTCGCTGCGCCGATCAAGGTCAGGTCCAGGTAATGGTCAGCTAATCGCTCCGTTTTGCCTCGGGTGACATGGAACGTGTTCTAGATTCAGGGTTGTATGCCTCGGTATCGCGGCGCAGACTCTGAAAGGGAAGACGATGCAGTTCAACCTCGCTGATGTATTCGAAACCGTCGCCAGCTCGGTGCCTGATCGCGTCGCCTTGACTTACGAGGGAGAGAACTTCTCCTACGCTGAGCTGGACGCCGAAGCCAACCGAACGGCTAACCTGCTCGCGCAAGCCGGCATCTCGCGCGGCGATCATGTAGCCCTGTTCCTGAAGAACAGCGTCGAACATGTCACGTCGATCCTCGGGTTGATCAAGATCCGTGCGGTCCCGATCAACGTGAACTACCGGTACACGCCCGCCGAGCTCGAGTACATCTTCACCAACTCCGACTCGGTCGCAGTGGTCGTGGAACTCCCCGAGCATCAGCGTGTCCTTGCTTCCCTTTTCGGTGCATGCCCGAAGGTGAAGACGGTGATCGTGATCGGCGAGGTCGAGGCCGAACTGGTCGCTGCCGCGAAAACGCATGAAGTGTCGGTGGTTTCCTTCGACGACGCTCGCGAGATGTCACCGGTAGGGGAGTTCGATTCTCGTTCGGGCGACGACGTGTACCTGCTCTACACCGGCGGGACGACCGGATACCCGAAGGGTGTCATGTGGCGTCACGACGACTTCTTCCGTAAGCCGCTCTCCGGCGGAAATCCGTACGGCGAGGAAGCTCGACAGGACCTCGCCGAGATAGCCAGCGCTGCAAAGGAATTTCCGGAACTCTCGTTCCTCATTGCCGCCCCCCTCATGCACGGCGCAGCGTTGTATTCGCTGTTCACCTTCCTCACCCTCGGTGCCCGCGTGGTTCTACGACGAGAATTCGTTGCGGAGAAGGTCGTCGAAGCGATCGAGAAGGATTCGGTACAGGTGATCCTGATCGTCGGTGACGGCATGGGACTGCCGTTGGTCGACGAGATGGAACGACGCAAAGACGAGGTCGATTTCAGCAGTCTCTTCTCGATCACGTCGGGTGGTGCGATCTGGTCCACCAGCGTTCGGGATCGCATGCTGGCGGTGAAGCCGGACCTGCTGTTGCGCGACAACTTCGGAGCCTCGGAGTCCGGTAACGACGGCGCCTTCTCCATCGACGAGGCGGGGAATCTGCGAATGCCGCCCTCGCCGAACATGATCCTGGTCGACGAGCGGCTCGAAGAGATCCCCGCCGGCTCCGACGACGTGGGCTACATCGCGCGAATCGGAAACGTCCCGCTCGGTTACTACAAGGACGAAGAGAAGACCGCCCGCACGTTCCCGACCCGCGCTGACGGCACCCGTCTTTCGGTGCTCGGCGACATGGGCAAGGTCGAAGCGGACGGCACGATTGTCTTCCTGGGTCGTGGCTCGCAGTGCATCAACACCGGTGGCGAGAAGGTCTTCGCCGAAGAGGTCGAGGCCGCCCTTCACGCGCATCCGGCAATATCGGACGCACTCGTTGTCCCCGCGCCCGACCCGCGCATGGGGCAGCAGGTCGCAGCGGTGATCGCGACCTACCCCGGATCCGACGAGTTGACTCTCGAAGCGGTACAGGAACATTGCCGCAAGACGTTGGCCGGCTACAAGGTGCCGCGCACGATCGTGCTGGTCGATGAAGTCAAGCGAACCCCGGCTGGTAAGGCGGACTACCGCTGGGCGACGACACTGGCCTCGTCCTAGCAGTGTGGAGTGGGTGGCGACAACCTTTCACACGGATTTCACCACGACATAAGAGACATACCGGAAAGATGGCGCAGAGTAAGTCGTTCGCGCCTTGCGTCGTCACTCCACGAAAGGGTCTCAGCTCATGCTCATCATCGGAATACTCCTGTTCGGGATCGTCATCGGAGCGGGAGCCCAGCTGATTCTGGGGAAAACGACCGCACGAGTGGACTGGACCTTCGCGTTCATCGCGGGAATCGGTGGTTCGCTGGTCGGCGGATTGCTCGTGAGTTTGATTGCAGGCGACGGATTATCATTGCGCCCGAGCGGCATCCTCGGGTCCCTTGCCGGCGCTGTCATCATCACCGCGGGGTGGCAGTGGTACCGCGGGAGGAACGCAACTACAACTACGCGTCCGTCTGATCGCTGATTTCCACAGTTCCGTCAGGGGACGGAGAGCGTCGACATATGACCGAACTACTCGATGAAGTCCTCACCGCACATGGCGGAGTCGAACGTTGGCAGTCTGTTTCAGCGATCACGGCACGGGGACGTTTGGGCGGTCTGCTGCCTCAGCGCTTCCCCGGCAACAAGCTGGCGAAGTTCACGGTCGAGGTTGAAGTCGCCGAGCAACGCACTGTCCTCCAAGACTTTCCGCGTGTCGGCGAGTGCGCTGTGTTCGACAAGGGCGTCGTGCGGATCGAAACTCGTGACGGCGAAGAACTCGGGAGGCGAACCGACCCACGTCCAGAGTTTTTCGGGTTGAGTGGAGTCCGGCGCAACCTCCACTGGGACGCGCTCGACACCGCTTACTTTGCCGGCTACGCCTTTTGGAACTATCTGAACGCACCGCTGCTGCTCGCCCGCGACGACATCACTGTCACCGAAGCCGAACCTTGGCAGGAATCCGGGCAGCAATGGCGACGACTACAAGCAACATTTGCGCCAGAAATCGACACCCATTGCCGGCAGCAGACCTTCTATGTCGACAACGGTGGCCTCATCCGCCGTCACGACTTCGTCGCCGAACCGGTAGGCAGCTGGGCGAAAGCTGCTCTCTACTGTGACCATCACCGTCAGTTCGACGGTCTCACCTTTCCCACTCGACGGCGCGTTCTCCCGCGGGGCCCAGGCAGTCGCGTTCTCTCGCGGCCGACCCTCCTGGCGCTCGACTTCGACGACATCGAGATCAAGCGATGAAAATCAGTTCTCGGTTACCTGTTGTCGAGTGTGAACAAACGGAACACGGTCCGCATGCACAGAACGACGCCGACGAAGCCCAGTACCGCACTCGCGAGTGCATAGCCCGACAGCTGAGGTGTGAGTTGTGGTCCGCCAGGTACGAACAGCAGGATCGCCGCGACGATCAGCGCGGTCACTCCCGCCGCCATACCCAGGGCGTTGTTCGCCGACCGTCGTAGCCATCGCCTGTCGTCGGGGTGTGCAACCGAGCGAGTGCGAAGTGTGAAGCTTCCCGACGCGATCGAGGTCGCGATCTGATCGAGCTGACCAGGCAGGCGCCGGACCACCGCGGTTGTGACCGCCGTCGTCGACAGGATTGCCTGCGCGGCTGCAGTCGGGCTGGCGACATGGGTCAACAGTCGGGGTACTTCGGCCCGAACAGCAGTGACGAGGTCGATCTGCGGATCCAGGAGCCGCAGGGCGCGCTCCAAGGACGCGAGCGAACGGAAAGCGGCGGCGACGTCTCCCGGCACTCCGATTCGGTGTTCGCGAAGCACGGTGAACATTCGCGCGAACGATGCCATGGAAACATTGGGTTGGACACTGAGCAGGGTGATCTCTCGGCCCACCTGGTGACGTAGTGCTCCGCGATCAACTTCGGGCGGCACGTCGAATGCCATCAGCATCGCGTCGACTGTCGCCACCGGATCACCTGCGAGGGCAGCGTTGAGGAGCACGGCGAACAAGATCCGTGTCTCGCCGTCCAGAACCCCTACTGCGCCGAAGTCGAGGAGCCCGACCCGGCCGTCATCGAGGATCATGATGTTGCCGGGGTGCAGGTCCGCGTGAAACACGCCGTGGACAAAGATCCCGTCGAGCAACGACGCAAGAAGTTCGTTGGCGATGCTGCTGCGGGTGTCGCGGTCGAGGCCGGTGAGCGCCGACTCACCGTCGGAGAGCGGTGTGCCGTGAAGACGTTCCATCACGAGCACCCGTCCGCTACTGAGGTTGGGGTAGATGTGCGGAACGACGATATCCGGGCGGTTCGACATGGTGGAAGCAATCGCGCCGGTATTCGCTGCTTCGGTGCGGTAGTCGAGTTCCTCGAGCAGTGACGTGACGAGGCCCCCGGCGAGTCGGTGAACGCCGATATCGCGTGCCCAGGGAAAACGGGTCTCCGCGCGGGATGACACGCGAAGGAAGATATCGCAATCCACGCTCACTTGTGCGCTCGCCTCGGGCCGTTGAACCTTCACCACAACGTCGACGCCTTCAACGGTGCGCGCGGAATGTACCTGTGCGACAGAGGCGGCGGCGAACGGCTCCACATCGAACCATGCGAACACCGACTCTGGTGCGTCGCCGAGTTCCGATGCCAGTAGCTCCGCAATGCGGACTGGATCAGCCGGTCGTGCCGAACTTTGCAGAGACGAGAGAGTGCGAGCCAACTCGGGTGGTATGAGGTCGTCTCGCGTGCCGAGGATCTGTCCCAGCTTGACGAAAGTGACACCGCACCGGTTGATTACTTCCACCAGCGCGTCCCCGAACTGAGGCGCTGATGGCCCAGCACGGAGAGCGGGCCCGCCTCCCGCTCGCACGACGATGCCCATGATCTGGACGTATCGCTTGGTTCGTCGCCACGATTTGCGGCTGCGCTGCAATGCTTCTGGCGGTCCGGGGATGGACCCTGTTGGAAGGACAACTTCGAGGAAAACCAATGCGGCCAGGCATGCTGCGAACACCCAGAGCGCGACAACTCCGAAGAATATGAGCGCTGTTCCTACGCTCACCAGAAGTTGATCGTCCTGGCTGGCAATTCCTGCAAGTGTTGCGACGTATCCCGACAGTGGAACCCCCACCGAGAGTGCTATCACCGCGACCGCAAGGGTTCGCGGCCATCCGACTCTCGTCCCCAGCGTTCGTCGCATCACGCCCGCCAGTGCTGCTGCAAGAAATGGCGTCGTGACGATCCAGACCATCAAGTCCATTGCGATAGCGTACGGGTTCGCAATCTGCGATACATCCAGGAAAACCCCGAGCCCACCCCGACTGCCGGGTAACAAGCCCGACAGTGCCCAAGCGTCGAACATGCTTGGGCACTTCGGTGTTCATTCGCTCCGATGTCGACTCGTCCTGATCGACCGTCCAAAACTGCGTTCAGTGACCATCCGCGAGGCCGAACTGCGCATCATGCTCGTCAGCGATGTCCCGGCCACCTTTAGCGAGGAGCAGTACAGCCGAAGAACAGGCTGCGATGGACGCCGAGCAGAAGTGAGACCGAGTGGACTCCTTTAAAGAATGGGGCCGCCGGTGAACAGGTTGACGAGACTCACCGCGAAGAACTGGACGATCGCTATGGCGGTGGCAAACGGGTCGCCCGCATACGTAGCTTGGTTGACCCATTCGTTGAATGCGTTGATCGAACCCATTGTGATTCCTCCTGAGTAGTGATGGCGTGACTGATTGAAACTGGTGGTGCGACACTCGACACGAGGGACGTCAGTACGGACCCAGCGCAGTTGGGCATATGAGGCCACGAAAGGTCAGTGACGAGCGCCGACAGTACGCTGCGGTTGCGGCCCTCTGTGTTTCGAATGTAGTTCCCCGACTTAGGAATACCGTGAAGGACGGGCGGATTCGGTTACGAGTGTCCCGCGACAGACGACATCGTCAATATTATGATGTCGGCAACAAGCGCGACGACGGCACCAATCGGATTCTGGACAATCCACGAAATTACTTCAGTCATGTTCTCGGTCCTTCCTTAGCGTAAGACGCGTGATCGAATACTCGACCAGCTGTTGCAGTACCCGGCCCCGTTCGGCGAATTAAGCCTTTGCCGAAAATGATTGGCGCAAACAGATAGATCGCACACCGGGGCGTTGAATCAACTCGCCCAATCGTTGCACCTCTATGCTCGGGGTTCGATTCGTTACCAACATCTTTCGGAGAAGGGGTGATCAATCCCATCAGCGATCGGTACCCCGCGTGCGAAACCCTTTTCCGTAAACACCTGCCCAGCAACGTCGTAACGTCAGAAGTGGCAGTTGGCGAGGCCGACCGTCTTCTCGAGATCGTGGCGAGTTTTGCTGGGCAGATGTGACACTACCTCGCGGTCTCGCCGGATCAGTCTTCCTTTCGGACATCGATGGCTGTTCTTCGTGTGGTTGTTACACAATCGACGGAATCGCTGTTGGGGGTGGCGATGCGCAGCTATTTCCCCTGCGAATCTTCAGGAATTGCCTGCGACACCCGTGGATACGGATCCTCGATCTCCACCGAGCGCAATTCCGTGTGCCGACAAACATCGCAGTGCTTCCGACCGGATCGATGCACCCAGAACCAATCGCCGTCACACACAAAGGGCCAGACGGTTCTGGGAAAGACCCAAGCGCTCCTTCAGTTCCCGGCGATCTGTTGCGCCAGTTCGAGTTCACACTTGATCTAACTGGTCGACGCATAGTGGTGTACCGGTAGCCAAAAGAGTCCCGCCGGTCGGTTAGTGTTGACGGTGAGATACGACGCGGAGGTGGCTGTGAGAATCTGGAACTGGTTGATGCTCAAAATTTCAGCGATCGGTGGGTCGCCGAAGTTTCGGAAGATAGTCGACAGTCCGATTTGGGCGGGCGCCAATGACCGCAAGCTCTGACTGAGCGGGCGGCAGATTCTCCAATTTGCAATTGCCGACCTGCGACTGCGAGCACGCTCACGGCCTGCTGCGACGGCAACGCGACTGTCGACCTGAATTTATCCGCAATCGATATGGGAGGGCTTGTGGGAGTCTGGGGTCCGGGAAACTTTGACAGTGACACCGTCGCGGATGGGTTGGGGCCCTGACCGGTCGAATCGTGGACGACATCACTGCCGAGTTCGAAGACGATTCGAGTCTGGAGCCGGATGAATGGGGCGGGGAGATGGTGCCGGCGTGGCTCGAGATCCTCACCGATATTGCCCAGACGAAACGAGTCGGTGTGACCTTTCCATCGACGCAAGTGCTGATCGACTGGCGCGATCGATATCTGCGCGTGTGGGATGGCTACATTGACGAACTCGAACCGGACGAGGATCACAAGGTCGCTCGACGTGCAGTGCTCGTCCATACCTTCGAACAGGCCGTCTCCCTCGCAGCCTAGCGCGAACAGGCATAAACCTGGTGCGGCCGCGCTACTGACCATAGATCCGTCAGTTCCCCGGTGGAACGACGGTGAACGTGAACCCTCCGGAAGTCATTGCGTTGGCTTCTTCGAACATCGAACAGAGAGCTTCGGCGGCGTCGGTCGCCAATGCTCGGGCGGCGCTGGGGGTTCGACCTCGGGCCGTCACCGCGAGCCCAGGTACGTCCGCATCTGTGATCGTCAATCGGACTCGTAGTCGGAAGCACTGCCACCGAGTATCTGCGCGAGGAGATGGTCTTCGTCCACCACAGACCTCCCGCCACGACCAAAACGGCGGCGGCAACGGCCACCATTACCTGACCGCGGTGGTCGGAGAGGAATGTTCTCCTCTGTCAGTTGTACCGCCTTGGCCAGCTGATTGACCGGCTTCATCACCACCTTGTCGGCGGCTGGTCCGCGAGATCACGTCCGCTTCGCGTCGTCATGATTGCGGACGAACTTCATGAGTCGGGGAATCACCCGATCGGGTATGTGTCCCAGGATTCCGTGGCCGGTTCCGGCATAGATCTCCACTTCGGCTTCAGGTACAAGATCAGCTAACCTCGCGGCCACCTGCTCGGGGTTGGAGACCACCGTCTCAGCACCGGAGATTACGAGCATGGGAACCGAAATCGACTGCACTTCTGCATCCTTGAGCATTCGTGCCCACCCGATACCGGGCCGGTAGTTCAGCGCTTCCTTGGCGAGGGCGAACTCGAGGTCGCCGAGAACGTACCCGGGGGACAGCCAATCGTTGAGCTTGCGAATATTCTTGTCGGTGCGGCGCATACCGGCGCGGACCATCTTCAGCAGCACACGCCACGAGGGCTTGTCGAAGACTCCACCCGGTTCGATGAGCGTCACACTCGCCAGTCGTTCAGGGGAATGAAGTGCTACGAGAACGGCATGCCACGCGCCCTGCGAGTAGCCGACCAGGTGGACGCGATCGACCTCGAGTTCGTTCAATACCTCGCTGATCCAGGTGGCGAAGTCGGACTCCCCGGTCAGTGGAGAAGTCTGGACACTGAGGCCTGGTGTGCCGATCGTGTCCAGTGCGTACACGACTCGGTCTCGGCACAGGTCCTCGATGACGATGTGCCATTGCAGACAGTTGGCCCCGAGAGAGTGCACCAGGACGATCGGCGTCTCCGTGCCGGTCCCCGACCTACGGACATGGGTGGTTCCGAACGATGTCGGCACGTCGAGTTGTGTCGACGGAACCGGCCAGGTGCTCTCCAGTTCTCGGTAGATGCTCTGGTACGCCTGCTTTGATGCTTCGTTCTTGAATCGTCCGATCTTCGGCATGAGCTTCCCTCTCGCTGCTTTCAATTTTGATGGTATGACCGTATCACTAATGCGGTACGTGCGTATCATTAACGAGTCAAAGTCATCCATTCGAAAGGGGAAGGACAGCCTCATGCCGCGACTGGTCGACCATGAAGTGAGGCAACGGGAGATCACCGATGCGGTGCGGCGAGTGATTGTCGACGGTGGGCTCGCGGCGGTGACATTTCAGTCCGTTGCTGCCGAGGCAGGGATTTCGGTGCGACTCGTGCAGTACTACTTCGGCACGAAGCGGGAATTCCTTCTCGCGACGCATCAAGCTGTGCGTCAGGATGCGGGTGCTCGCTTGATGCAGGAGTTGTCTGTTCTTGGCGCGGAAGCGACACCCCGCGAGGTTATTTCAGCGTTCCTTGTTGGCATGCTCCCACTCGATCGACAACGTCGGGAGGAAGCGATTGTTCTCGGCGCCTTCCACGCTGCCGCACTGACCGGACAAGGAATCGCCGCCGAGGAAACCCTCACTGCCCCAAGAGAGTTGACAGCGCTCATTTCCGGCCAGCTTCAACGAGTGACCAATCGGGACGCGGTTGCGCCGTCAATGGATCCCGACCTCGACGCCGAGCTCATTCTGGCGGCTGTCGCCGGGCTCGCCCAGGGGATGCTTCCCGGCTACGCCACAGCAGAATTGGCGGTCCAGTTGGTTGAGCGTCTCCTCGATCGCATTCTCGGGCCGACGAGACCTCAGGCCACGAATCAACCCGAAGTCGGCCGCCGTTAGTATTCCGGGATGTCTCCTGTGAACCCAGCGCTCGCCGGCCGGGTGTTTCCCTCGTCTTCGTACCTTGTCGGGCGCGAGAAGATTCGCGAGTTCGCTCTGGCGGTGCGTTCGAGCAACCCCTTGCACCATGATGTCGGTGTCGCCAGGGAGGCCGGGTTCGTCGATGTCATCGCGCCGACAACATTCACAACCGTTGTCCAGCAACGAGCGATCATGGCACTGCTGCGCACGCCGGATACTGGGCTCGATCCGACTCGTGTGGTGCATACTTCCGAGAAGATCGAGCATCAGCGTCCGATAGTCGCCGGCGATGACCTGTCTACGACACTGACGATTACAGGGGTGACAGTGCGAGCAGGCAGTGCGATCCTGTCGACAGTTTCCGAGATCCACGACGTGACCGACGCTTTGGTTGCGACGGTCACCTCGACCCTGCTGGCGCGAGGAGAAGGCGCATGACCGTACCCGTCGTGCCGGTTTTCGAAAACCTCGTCCTCGGTGACATCGTCGCGAAGGTTGATCTGGTCCTCACTCGTGATGACCTAGTTCGCTACGCCGGTGCCTCCGGCGACATGAACCCGATCCATTTCAACGACGCAATCGCTACCGCGGCTGGGCTACCGGGAGTTCTGGCTCACGGAATGCTCACTGCCGGAATTGCTTTGAAGGCCATCGTCGACTGGGTTGGCGATCCGAGTGGTGTGTTCTCGTACGAAACTCGCTTTACTCGACCCGTCGTAGTCGATGCCGTCGATGGTGCTGATCTCTCCATCACTGCGAAGATCGCGCGGATCGACGCCACGATGCGGACAACGCGGATCGATGTCACAGTCACGCACAAGGGCCAGACGGTTCTGGGAAAGACCCAGGCGCACCTTCAGTTCCCGGGCGCCTGACAGGATTGCGGGCTGTCACTGGTCACATCGGGACCTACGCATCCGGGCGGGAGATCAACTGCATTGTGGCGCAGCACTACCGGAAAGACACCAACAGCTCGTCCGACGCTTGCATCGGTGCGTATCCGTCGGCGATGACGCGCCGACAGCCGTCGAGTTCGACGGTGAGTAATTGTTCCTCGTTCGTAGGACGGTCCACGTAGATCGTCGACGCCACCTCGGTGGCCACCGCGTCACAGTCGGGAGCGGGTGGAAGTCCGTCGAAGGTTTCCGTCGTAGACGATGTGCCTACGAATTCGGTGGAGGAGAATCGGCAGAAAACGCTGCCCGCCGACAGCGATGTCAGCGCCGTTGTACCTGTCGTGGCTGCTCGGTAGGTCGGCCTGCAATGCGACAGTTCGTAGATCTGATCGTCGGACAACGCTATTCGGTGTTCGGTACTGCCGACCGGTGTCAGTTCCTTGATGGCGGCCAGGCCACCGGGTTTCGGCAGTCCACACGAATCGGAGGGATACCCCGGCCGAGTTGCTCGGCCTCGATCGTCGACCAACCAGAATTGGTCCAGGACAGCCAGGCTGTAGTTGTCACCGCAGCCTTCGGGGAACCAAGTCTTGTGCGCGGACGAGCGGTTCAGCATTTCCACCGCCCGACTGAAATCGCCCTCCCAACGGTGAGCAGAGAAGCTGACGGTTCGGTCGGCTGCCACGTTGTCGCTGACAAACGGGTCGCACGTGACGGCGGCGACGGGTACGAAATCGTCTGGAACCGTTGCCGTTGGTGTCGTCTGGAGTGGGCCGATCGGATACGGGGGCGCGCACGTCAGCGTTTCGGCGTCGACTATTGCGGCAACAGGACGTTCGGGGGTGGTCACCCGCCAAATGCCGGCGACAGCAAGGATGACGATCACGACTGCGAACCAACGCCAGAGCATGAGCACACCGTATCGGTTCCGATGTGCGCCGAGCGGGAACAGGCCTAGTCCTTCGCTAACCGCCGACGTCCTTGCATCCAAATTGAGTGGATCCAGGTTGCGGCTCGCAGATATGGTCCACTGGTGACGCATCCGAATGGTCGAAACGACAGTCCGATCCTGGTGATTGGTGCCGGCGTCGTCGGCGCGTCGATCGCGTATCACCTGGCGCGCGTTGGTCTCCGAGTCACCGTGCTGGAGCACGGCTCGGTGGCGGGAGGGGTGACCGGCAACTCCTTTGCCTGGGTCGGCCTCTCGAAGAGTGCCGCAGAAACTTACGCAGATCCGTTCCGGCAAGGCGCTGCAGTCGAATTCGACCGCCTGGAGCGCGAACTCGTCGAGCCAATCGGTTTGCGCCGCAGAGGCGCGATCACTTGGGAAGAGACGGATGCGGACACCCGAGCGTTCGTAGATGCTCATCGAGCACTCGGCCATCCCGTCGACCTCATCGGTAAAGTGGAAATCCTTGCTCGTGAGCCGGGATTGCGGACGGCCCCGGTGGTGGCAGCGTACGCGCCTGATGACGGTGGCGTTGACCCGGTTGCGTTCGCTCGATCGCTCCTGCAAGGTGCCGAAGCATACGGTGCCACAGTGTATTCCGGTGTCAGTGCGCTCGGGGGGTTCACGGAGGGCATGAGAGTGTGCGGAGTAATGACTGCCGACGGTCCCGTCTACGGGTCGGCCACCGTGCTCGCTGCGGGTACCGCGATCCCTGGACTCGCGGCGTCGGCGGGAGTGGACGTCGAGGTCGACGCCTCCCCGTGTTGCCTCATCAGATTCTCGACGCCCCACCCATTGGTGAACGGAATACTCTCCTCTCCGGATTTCGAGATCCGGCAATTGGACGACACGACACTGATTGCGGCTGAAGATGCTCCGGTCGGGTTCTCCGGAGATGCTCGTGAGCTTGCGGGGCCGACGCTGCACGCGATCCGCAGTCAACTCGTGGACGGTGACCAAGTGGAACTGATCGAGGCGGTAGTCGCTGACCGTCCCATCCCGCGTGGTGGCCGCCCGCTGCTGGGCTTCGCCGAAGGCGTGTCGGGGCTGTATCTTGCCGCGGCGCATCCGGCAATCATTCTGGCCGGGGCAATTGGGGCCCACGTGGCCGGGGACTTCGCCCGAGCGTCAAGCCTGGAAGGTTAGACGACGATGCCGGAGCCCGGTTCGACAAGGTCGAGCCGATATTGCGGTTCCTAGTTCTCTCTAGGACACGCGCTAGAGAGCGGGATATTCGTCTATTCGGCTTGTACCGTCGATGGGCATGGACCCCGTGCGCAATCCGTATGCCCCCGGTGCCGGTCAACGCCCGCCGGAACTCGCCGGGCGCGACAAGCAGATCGACGCCTTCGACGTCGTTCTCGAGCGAATTGCGCGTGGCCGCCCGGAACGAAGTGTTGTCCTCACCGGATTGCGTGGCGTCGGCAAGACCGTCCTGCTCAATCAGTTGCGCTCGGCCGCGATCTCCCGCAGTTGGGGGACCGGCAAGATCGAGGCGCGCCCCGATCAGGATTTACGACGCCCACTCTCGTCGGCGCTGCACATGGCAGTCCGAGAGATCGCGGTCTCCCATCGCGATCCGGAGCGGGTCGACCAATTCCTCGGAGTCCTCAAATCGTTTGCCCTACGCGCCACTGCGGACAAGGGAATGCGCGAGCGCTGGCAGCCAGGCATCGACGCACCCGCGATCAAAGGTCGGGCAGACAGCGGCGACATCGAGATCGACCTGGTCGAGCTGCTGCTCGACGCGTCGTCGCTGGCCAGGGATGTGGGCGTCGGGATCGCCATCTTCATCGACGAGATGCAGGACCTCGCTGCCGCGGATGTCTCGGCGATCTGCGGGGCCTGCCACGAGTTGAGTCAGGACGCGGCACCGTTGATCGTCGTCGGGGCGGGGCTTCCGCATCTGCCTGCTGTGCTGTCGGCGTCGAAAAGCTACTCGGAGCGCCTGTTCAGCTACCACCGGATCGACCGCCTCGAGCGTGAAGCTGCAGATCAGGCACTGATTGCGCCTGCTGAGCGTGAGGACGTCGAGTTCACCGAATCCGCGCTCGATGCCCTCTACGAAGCGGCTGACGGGTACCCGTACTTCGTTCAGGCCTACGGAAAGGCCACGTGGGATGTGGCGGCGTCGAGTCCGATCACGGCAGAAGACGTGCGCGTCGGCGCGCCGACGGCTGAGGAAGAACTCGCTGTCGGCTTCTTCGGATCACGGTACGAGCGAGCAACGCCCGCGGAGCGTGAGTACATGCGCGCCATGGCCGATCTCGCCGGTGACGACGGACCCGTCGCAACCGCGAAGATCGCCGTCGAGTTGGGGCGCAAGCCGGCTTCCCTGTCGCCGGCACGCGATGGACTGATCAAGAAGGGACTGATTTATTCGGCAGAACGTGGGTCCATCGGATTCACGGTCCCGCACTTCGGCCGATACCTGCGCGGACAAGCGGAGTGAACGCGCTCGAAACCGCGTGGGATCGGGTGGCGGCGCTCAGTCCCAATCCGCCGGCCTGGGTGGTTCAACTGGCCGCGTTGATCGCCGTGATCATCGTTCTCGAACCACACCTGTGGCGGATCGCCCGCAACGTCGTCACCATCGCACACGAGGGCGCTCATCTGATCGTCGCCGTCCTGGTCGGTCGACGGTTGAAAGGTCTTCGCCTGCATTCGGATACGTCGGGTGTCGCGATTTCGTCGGGCAAACCGACCGGCTTCGGCGTCATTCTGATGACGTTCGCGGGGTACGTCGGACCGTCGATTCTCGGACTCGGCGCGGCCGGGTTGTTGGGCGCGCAGCGTGCGGTCTCGGTGCTGTGGATCGGCGTATTCGTCATCGCGGTGATGATGGTCCTGATCCGAAACCTCTACGGAGTCTTCTCACTTGCAGTCGTGGGAGCCGTGTTGTTCGGGCTCGTCTGGTGGGGGACCCAGGAGCAGCAAGTGGCCGCAGCGTACTTCCTGACGCTCTTCCTCCTCTTTGCCGGACCACGCCCGGTCGTGGAACTTCAACGGCAGCGAATGCGACGAGGCGGGGCACCGGACTCGGACGCCGACCAATTGGCCAGGCTCTCACCGATACCCGCGATCGTCTGGGTCGGGTTGTTCCTGCTCGTGAACGTCGCGGTGCTCGTGCTCGGCGGATGGTGGATTCTGCGCCCGGTGGGTGGCTGACCGGATTGATCCGTTGTCCCGTCAGGACAACGGACCAACGATTGTTGATGCTCTGCGGACGTAGTCATCGCATGAAGGCGCTCATATCGTGGAAGTCGACGAGTGGTCGTGCCGGGACTTCCCGCGGCCACACCCGCAACGACGAAGACCGTCGACGATGACAAGGATTCGTTTTGGACGACAAGAACTTCCGCGGACGAACCGCGATCATGTCCGGGGGAAGCCGTGGCATCGGACTTGCCATCGCCCGTGCGATAGCGCGCCGCGGCGGAAATATCGTGTTGCTCGCCAAGGCCGATACGCCGGATCCCAGGCTGCCCGGAACTATCCACACGGCTGTGGACGAGTTGAACGAGCTTGAGGGTCATGCCGTTCCGGTCGTCGGCGACGTGAGGAACGACGACGACATCGCGCGGGCCGTGGCTGCAGCGGTAGAGCACTTCGGTGGCATCGACATCGTGGTCAACAACGCGAGCGTCCTCGACATCTCGAAAACCGAAGATCTCGCGATGAAGCGATTCGATCTGATGCAGCAGGTCAATGTCCGTGGTACCTTCGCGCTCACCTGCGCGTGCCTTCCGTACCTTCGGGTTTCGGCCAATGCGCACGTGTTGACGCTGTCGCCGCCGCTCAACTTTTCGCCGCACTGGTTGGGTGCTCATCCGGGCTACATGTTGGCCAAATACGGAATGACATTGGCGGCCTTGGGTATCGCCGCAGAGTATTCAGGTGCACCGATTTCGAGTAATTGCCTGTGGCCGGAGACCATGATCGCCACGGCCGCTGTCGGAAACCTGCTCGGGGGAGACGACAGTATCGAGCACTCGCGTTCACCCGAGATCATGGCCGATGCGGCTGTCGAGATTCTCGGGCGTCCCGCCGGCACGGATACCGGTCGTACAGTGCTCGACGTCGAGATCTTGCGCGAGGCGGGGATCTCGGATTTCTCGCAGTACGGCGGTCAGTCACCGTTGGCGATCGACATCTTCGTCGACGCTCCAATTCCGTGATCTCGGGCGATCTACAGGTATCTAGCCAAATCGCTAGATACCTGTAGATCTTCCTCACGCCACTTCGTGCTCGCCGCCCGGGGCAACCTTCTGAAGTCCGCGATATGCGTCGCTGGCACTTTGGCGACCACCGATGACGGCCTCGACCTCCGCGGCAATCGGCATGTCGACGCCGTATTCACGGGCCAGATCCATGACAGTGGGGGCGGTCTTGACGCCCTCGGCGACCTGACCGAGCTTGGCGACCGCCTCCTCGACGGTCAACCCCTGCGCCAGAGCTTCGCCGACGCGACGGTTCCGAGAAGTCGGAGCCATGCAGGTGGCAATCAGATCGCCGACGCCCGTCAAGCCGGCAAAGGTGCGTGGGTTGGCGCCCATCGCTTCACCGAGTCGGGTCATCTCGGCGAGACCACGTGCGAGCACCATCGCACGAGTGTTGTCACCGACTCCCAGACCGTCGGCCATGCCCGAGGCGATGGCAACGATGTTCTTGAGGATGCCGCCGAGTTCGCAGCCGAGCACGTCGGTGTTGCGGTAGACGCGGAAGACCGACGACGCGAACAGGGGTTGCAGCGCGGCGGCGACACGATCGTCCTGGGTCGCCACGACCGATGCCGCGGCCATGCCGTCGACGATCTCCTTGGCGATGTTGGGGCCCGCGAGCAGTCCGACGGGATGGCCGGGCAGGCACTCGGCGATCACTTCGGTGGGGCGCTGCCGGGTGCCGGGCTCGAGACCCTTGGACAGTGACAACACCGGGACCCACGCCCGAACCTCGTTGGCGATCTCGGCGAGGGTGGAGCGAACGGCGTGCGATGGCACCCCGCATACGAGTACGTCCGCTTCGCGGGCGGCTTCGACCAGATCCGAGGTTGCCTTGAGCCCCTTGGGAAGTTTGCGCTCACCAAGGTATTTGGAGTTGGTCCGTTGCGAATTGATCTCGTCGGCTGCTTCGGAATTGCGTGCCCACAACAGGGTCGGGGTGTTGCGGGCGGCGAGGCCGGCCACCGTGGTTCCCCACGATCCGGCACCGAGGACGACGACGCGTACCGGGCGGGCCATCAGAGTGCGCTGTTCTGGGTAGCGAGTGCTGTCATGGCGCCAAGCGTTCCACTTGCGGAGCAGTTGCGGGCCAATTCCGCCGAGTCTGTGGCTCGACTTACAGATGAGGCGGCGGTTCGGGGCTTTCGCGCATTGTTTCGACCGCTTCTGCGGATTCCGCGACGATCGAGCGCATGGCGGCTTCCGCGGCGTCGGCGTCTCCGGCCTGAATGGCCGATGCGACCACTCCGTGCAGGTGAATCGCTTCGGGGTCGGCCTCGTGGGGCATCAACGAGTGGCGGGTGCGGCCTTCGAGTATCTCGACGACGATCTGCGACATCGCCCGCAGCATCGGGTTACCGGAGGCGGCGAGCAGGGTGCGGTGGAAGTCGGAGTCATGGCCGAGATAGGCGCCGGTATCGGCAGCGCGAGAGGTAGCTGACATGCCGATGACGGCTGCAGTGAGAGCGCCGCACTGCTCAGGTGTGGCGCGAGTTGCGGCGAGTCGCGCAGCCAGAGGTTCGATGCCGGAACGGAGTTCGCTGAGGATAGACAGCTGCTCGAACCGATCAGGACCGGCCAGTTGCCAGCGGATGACATTGGGGTCGAGCGAGTTCCAGTGTTCGGAGCCCAGGATGGTGATTCCGACGCGTCGACGAACCGAGGCAAGTCCGAGGGATTCGAGAACGCGGACAACTTCGCGGATGACGGTTCGCGACACGTCGTAGCGCGTTGCCACCTCGTCGGCGGAGATCGTGGTACCCGGAGCGAGCACACCACCGACTATGTCTTGGCCGAGCTGTTCCAGCATCGAGTCGTGTAACTGCTGAAACGGGACAGAAGGCATACGTAGATCGTCCCATGCGTATGGAGTAAGCCCGGCGGAAGCCGAATAAATACTACAAATTAGTGTCTGCTCTTGAAATTGTAGGTTAATTAAGGAACAGTGACCTCAATCACTCATCGGACTGGGAGTCCCTATGAACACCACAGCATTGCTGGCGGCCGAGGTCGTCCCCGCTGGTAGCGACGCACGATTGATCATCGCTGCAGTCGCCGGCGTCGCGGTCATCATCGCGCTGATCACCTGGCTCGACCTGCATCCCTTCCTCGCGCTGTCCATCGGCGCGGTGGGCGTAGGTTTGGCGGCCGGCCTCGGATCGGCCGAGTCGGTCGCGGCGTTCGCCACCGGCTTCGGGTCGACCATGGGAAGCGTCGGAATCCTGATCGGTTTCGGCGCGATGTTCGGCAAACTCCTCGCCGATTCCGGCGGTGCCGACCGAGTGGTCGACACGCTGGTCGGCCGTTCCAGCACCAAGGCGCTTCCGTGGACCATGGCTCTGGTCGGCGCAGTGATCGGTCTGCCGATGTTCTTCGAAATCGGTCTCGTGCTGTTGATGCCGGTCATCATCCTCGTCGCGCGGCGTTCCGGCTTGTCCCTGATGCGCATCGCGATCCCCACCCTCGCCGGCCTCTCGGCCATGCACGGTTTGGTTCCCCCGCACCCCGGGCCACTGGTTGCCGTCTCGGCTTTGAACGCAAACCTCGGCCTCACCCTCGCTCTCGGTGTCCTCGTCGCGATCCCCACGGTTGTTCTCGCCGGACCGGTCTTCAGTAAGTACGCCGCGCGGTGGGTCGACGTGAAGGTCCCGGATCTTTTTGTCACAGGCGAAGATCGAGGCGAGGAAGAGAAGAAGCAGCGTCCCTCGTTCGCGGCTACTCTCGCAGCGATCCTCCTCCCGGTTGTTCTCATGCTGGGCAAAGCATTTGCAGACGTGATCGCACCCGATTCCGAGGCACTCCCCAAGTCCGTCCTCGACTTCCTCGGAACACCCGTTGTGGCTTTGGGTCTCGCGGTTCTGGTCGGTATGGTGCTGCTGGGTCGCGGCGGCGGAATGGACCGCAAGGCCATCTCGAAGTCACTCGAGAGTTCCCTACCTCCCATCGCAGGCATCTTGTTGATCGTCGGCGCCGGTGGTGGTTTCAAGCAGGTCCTGATCGACACCGGTATCGCCGGAGTGATCGCCGACGCGATCAAGGGCAGCAGCCTCCCCGTGCTGTTCCTGGCCTGGCTGGTAGCGGTATTGATCCGCGTCGCAACAGGTTCGGCAACGGTGGCAACGGTGACGGCGTCGGGCATCCTCGCTCCGGTTGCGGCAGACCTCTCGTCCGCACATGTCTCGCTGATGGTCTTGGCGATCGGTGCGGGCTCGCTCTTCCTCTCGCACGTCAACGACGCCGGATTCTGGTTGGTGAAGGAGTATCTGGGCGTCAGCGTGGTACAGAACCTCAAGACCTGGACCGTGATGGAATGCATCATCTCGGTATCGGGCCTGGCCGGAGTGCTCGTGTTGAGCGCATTCATCTAGGTAGGCGAGCACATGAACACCGAAGCGGCACAGCAGAAGCAGTATCCCGTGCTCGTCCTGATGGGTGTCTCGGGTTCGGGAAAGTCGACGGTCGGCGGCATGCTCGCCGGAGCGATGGGTTGGGACCTTCAAGAAGGCGACGATCTCCACCCGCAGGCGAACATCGACAAGATGGCGACCGGGCATCCGTTGAACGACGAAGACCGCTGGCCCTGGCTCGACAAGATCGCCGTCTGGATCAAGAGCCATACCGACGCCGGTCAGCCGGGCATCGTCACGTGTTCGGCACTCAAGCGCAGCTACCGCGACGTGCTTCGCGGTGAGCACGTCGTGTTCGTGCACCTCGCCGGTTCGCGGGATCAGATCGGCCAGCGATTGACCGCTCGCCTCGATCACTACATGCCCGCCTCGCTGCTCGACTCCCAGATCTCGACACTCGAGGCCGTCGACCCGGACGAGCAGGCCATCGTCGTCGACGTGGGCGGGAGTCCCGCCAAGATCGCGGAGGAGATCCTGCGACGGGTGGAGACATTCGAATACTGAGCAAGCCCGGCGAGTAGGCACCCGCGGTTCGGGTTACGGTGCTTGGGTGACTGCTGCTGCGCAGACGGACTGAACCGTGACCGACTTCGACTTCCACAGCGTCTGGACGCTTCCTGCCTCTGCTGACCGCGTCTACGAGGTTCTCGCGGATGCCGAACAGTATTCGCAGTGGTGGCCTCAGATACGCCGAGTCGGGACGATCGACGAGCATTCAGGCTCCATGTCCATCCGCAGCGCTGTCCCTCTGACGCTGCTGGTCTTCGGGCGACGCGAGGTGGAAGACTCAGTTGACCGCTTTCTGAAAGTGCGTCTCACCGGCGCAATGACCGGGTGGAGTAGCTGGGCGGTGCGCCCCGCTGGATCTGGTTGCACAGCCGAATTTCGGCAACAGGTAGCGGTGTCCGGAGCGCTTGGTCTGGCCGCGAAGGTCGCGAAGCCGCTGTTCGAGTGGAATCATGAAGCGATGATGCGTGGAGGGCACCGCGGACTGTGCGCATATCTCTCCCGGCCGTGATCGCGACCAGAACTTGCACACGCTCGAGCAATTGATCCATACCCGTCGTGTCATTTTGACGCAGCGTCAGTTATCGTTCACATCAGCAGCCGACAAGTATGTGTAACTCAAATGCACAAAACGGCTTGACCTGGGAGGACGCTATGCGGACGCGAGATTCGACGGTATGGCATTGGAACGTGAGTCCGCGAGCGCGGGTTATCTTCTGCCTGACCAGGACGTTCGTGAAGCCGATGTTCACCCTGTGGCCGACCACCGAACGTGGTATCCGCCAACTCGAGCGACTCGACGCGATGGCGGACAAACTGCCGAAGCCGAAGAACCTCGATATCGAGCCTTTCACGCTGGGTGGTGTGCCCAGCGAGAAGGTGCAGCATCCACGCAAAGCGCAGGGCGAGTTGGCCGGCGCCACGATCCTCTACTTCCATGGAGGGGGATTCGTCTTCTGCGGTCTGGCAACGCACCGGGCACTGTGCGGTTTGCTCTCTGCGAAGGCCGGAGTACCGGTGATCTCCGTGCGCTACCGCCAGCTGCCGGAAGGTTCCATCGGCACCTCCGTCAAGGACGCAATGGCCGCGTACACCGCGTTGCTCGAGACAGCCGAAGACCCGAACAAGATTGTGGTTGCCGGTGACTCGGCGGGCGGATACCTGGCCATGAAGGTCGCCGAAATTGCCGCACTGCGCGGAATCACGCGGCCCGCTGCCGTGGTGGGATATTCCCCTCTTCTCAACGTGAACCTCGAGGACCATGATCCCGATTTCATGAAACGTGATGCCTACCTACCGATGTCACAGGTGGAAAAGCTCAAGGACCGGTGGCTCGAGGGTCCGGACGAGATTCCTGGTGCGCAGTCGCCGATCAACGCCGACGCCAGTCTGATTCCGCCGTCGTTCCTGGTGTCCGCCGAATACGAACTGATGCGTCCGGACGTCGAGATCATGACCGAAAACTTGATCAAGGCAGGACAAGCCGTCGAAACGCACATCTGGAGTGGGCAGATCCATGCTTTCCCGGTGATCGGGAAAGCTCTTCGGGAGGGGAAGGCGATCGTCGATCTCACGATCAAGTTCCTCGAGCGAACGATGGCCTCGCAGAACCAGATCAGCGCCTGACGCTTTTCAGCCGATCGATGTGAGTGTTGCGTAGTCGTCGTTGTCGAGAACGCCGTCGACGACTGCGCGAACTTCCGAGGCGTGCAACGTGATCGAACCGCCGTGATTGTCGAGGAAGGCTGTGTCTGCGGCATCTCGGCCGGTCGAGATGCGCACAAGATTGCTGCGCGGCGCCAATTGCGTTGCATCGACCACGCGCCAGACGTGGTCGATATTGGCTTCGACTACGGCGTGAAAATCCATCGGATCGCAGCCCGGCGCGTAGACGGCCACCAGTCGAGCGGGAATCCCCACGGCGCGCAGCAGTGAGACGGTCAGGTGCGAGTAGTCGCGGCACACTCCGGCGCCGGCGAGCAAGGTGTCGACCGCACTGTCGGTGCCGCGACTGGTGCCGGGAACATAACTCAAATGTGTACTCACCCAGCGAGTGACTTCGAGGAGGAGTTCGGCCGGGGGAGTGGCGAGATCGAATTGCCCGGCGACAAAACCGAAGAACTTGTCGGCCTCGGCATACCGGCTGGGGCGCAGATATTTCGACACGTCGTAGTCGCTGACCGACGCCGGTTCTGCGCGGCCGATGACGGTTGCGTCGTAGCTGACGATCAGTTTGCCTGGGGCACAGTCGAGTAGGTGAATCCGGGTACCGTGTTCGGCGGTGATCTCGCGGGGTTCGAGCGGATTGCCGTCATGGACGAACGACATCGTTTCCAGCAGTTCGACACCCGGCGCGCGCGTCACCGCGATCTTGAACTCCAGGTTGGTCGCCTCGTCGATCTCGATGTCGAGCAGGGCGGCGACGGTACGTTTCATCGGGCCATCTTTACACCGAATACGGACACCCACCACCTGGGAGGATTGTGACGTGCGATCAGGCTTCGGGGTAGTCGACGTCGACGCCGCTGCTGAGGTCGCTGCACTCCACCAACTCGACCCCGTGTTCGCGTAGGTAGGTGTTGGCGCCGCCGTCCCCGGTGAGTGACTTTGCAAGCGTCGGCCAGTGGTCGCGTCCGATCAGGACGGGATGGCCGGGACGGCCGTGAAAGACAGCTCTTCGCAGTATGTTTCGTGATGGGGAGCTGTGACCCACGATCCGCGTCACGGTGTCGGCGTTGAGGTCCGGGACGTCGACCAGAGAGATCGCTGCCGCATCTGCGTCGTCGATTCGCATGGCGGCCTCGAGTCCGCAGCGCAGTGACGCGCTCATTCCGTGTTGCCAATCCGATATCACCACAATGACATCGGTGGTGGGCAGTAGTTCGAGGGCGTCCTCTGCCTGCGCGCCGAGGACCACGATGACCGGTGAGAGGCCTGCGGACTGCAGTGTCGTCACCCCGTGGTGGAGCCAAGACTGACCCTCGGTGTTTGTGACGAGCGCTTTGGGTTTGCCCATGCGGGATCCGGCCCCGGCCGCCAGCAGGATCCCGCACGTAGACATGACTATGCTCCGGTGACCCGCGGACGCAGCCACTCGATCAGATCGTTCAGAACTTCTTCCTGCTCAGGCTCGTTGAAGATCTCGTGGTACAGGCCGTCGTACACCTTCAAGGTGACATCCGAAGAGCCGGCCAGATCTGCGACGAGCTTGCTGCCGGCCGGGTCCGTCAAACGGTCGTCCGAGCCGTGTTGAAGCAGTACGGGAATGGTGAGCGAGGGCAGGCGCGCCGGGAAGCCTTCCGCGGCGGTGATCATGCCGCGCGCGATACCGGCGGGAACCTTGCCGTGGTGAACCAGCGGGTCGGCGTTGTACTTGTCGACGACCTTCTGATCACGCGATACGGCAGCAGCTTCCAGGTTCTCGACGGGCACGTCCGGGAGGTATTTGCCGACGATCTTGCCCAACTGCATCACGATCTTCGGAGTGCCGGTTGCGATGATCACCGCAGGTCCGGACAGGGCGAGGGCTTTGAGATCGGCCTGATGGTCGAGGGCATAGGAAAGGGCGATCGCGCCGCCCATGCTGTGCCCGAGCAGGAACTTGTCCTTGCCGGGATGTGCCGCCGTCACGATCGAGAACAACGTGTGGACGTCGTCGGTGAAGTCGGAGAATTCCTTGAGGTGAACGCGCTTGCCGCCAGAGCGTCCGTGCCCGCGATGGTCGGGTGCATACACGATGAGCCCGAGTTCCCCGAGCCGCGCAGCAACATGGTCGTAGCGCCTCGCGTGTTCGCCGAGTCCGTGGCACAGGACGAGAACCCCGGTGGGTTCGCGGTCCGGTGTCCACACGTCGTAGACGATCTTGGTACCGGCGACTCCGGTGAACGACGACTCTTCGTGCTGCATTGTTGCGCCCTCTCTGCGACCGGTTCCGGTACGCGGATTCTCACATGCTATTCGCCCGGTGGGCAGGGCGCGGGTGTTCAGGGTGTGAGGTCATCGAGGAAACTTCGACACTTGTTTGTTACGACTGGTTACATTAACTTAGGGGCGTGACCGGACAAACCGTTGATCGTTCCGACCCTGTTCCCGCCACCCGCTCGCGCCGATTGTGGCGACCCGCGGTTCGGGCCTTGCTGGACGGCGCGCTACCGCTGATCGACAAGCGAATGGCGGAATCGGTACGCCCGTTCGATCGGCCCGACATGATGCGTCCGCACCTGGCTTCGCGTAAGTTCGCGTGGACGCACTACGGGATCTTCGTTCCCCGGCTGCCAGGGCCTTTCCGTTACCTCAACACCATGACGTTGATCGGTGCAACCGGGACGGTGGTGTTCGACAACGACTATCTCGCTGCACCAGACGCGCGAAACACCGCAACCGTGCTGAGTTCCACCGCAGCGCCGGGCCATCACTTCTACCGGGCGTACGACGCTGCCGATGAGTGTGCGTTCGAAGAAGATGGTTCGCGAATCGCCTTCGGTGACAACCTGATCATCGAGAACAGCTATCCGAACTTCCGAGTCACCGGGCGATACGACTCATTCGACGTCGATCTCGAGATCGTGGCAACGGATCAAGCGTCGTGGTTCGTGCGTAATCCCGTCTACGACCACGTCAGTCTGCTGGCACAGTGCTCCGGAACAATTGCGAGTCCGGATGGACCGGTAAGTATTTCGGGTCCGTGCACCGTCGAGTACGCGCGGTGCATGACACCGCAATCGTTGACTCGCCGCGGGCTTCCCGAGTCGTGGAAGCTCCCGGCCGACTTTTTCACCTACCAGATCGTTCAACTGGACGACCGGCATCAGTTGTTGCTCACCGATGTTCGAGCGTCAGGCGTTACGGCGTGCAAGCTCGCCTACATTCGGACTGTCGACGGTAGTGCGAAGGTCTTCGACGACGTCGAGTTCGACGTGCTCGAGTACGCCGACGCATTGCACGTCGACCCACAGGGTCGCGAGATGCGTGTGCCGCGCGTACTGCGTTGGCAGGTACGCGATCACGGCAGGACGGTCGTGGAGTTCGAGGCCGAGATCGACTCGGAGTGGCGCTACGGTCACGGCAAGGGATACGTCGGCGCGTACACCTACCGGGGAAGCTTCGACGGTGCGTCGATCAACGGTACCGGTTACATCGAATGGGTGGACTGCGAAGTGTAAGGCCCCTAGGGTGTATCGGTGCCTTTCGTAGACCCCGCCGCGCTGACGATTCGTCCGCAGAAGATCCTTGTCGCGGGGACTTCCGGTGCCGGAAAGACGACTCTCGCCGGTCGAATCGGGCGGCTTCTCGAGATCGAACACACTGAGCTGGACTCGCTGTTCCACGGGCCCGACTGGATTCCGCTCGACAGTTTCGAAACCGAAGTACGACGCTTTTCCAGCGAGCCGGCCTGGGTGACCGAGTGGCAGTACGGTGCGGTGCGTGAGCTTCTGGCCGAGCGTGCGGACCTGATGCTGTGGTTGGATTTGCCTCGGCGGACGGTGATGCGCCAGGTGATCACACGAACCGTACGTCGGCGTCTGCAGCGAGAGGTGTTGTGGAACCGCAACATGGAACCGCCTCTGCACACCATTCTCTTCGATCCGGATCATGTGGTTCGGTGGGCCTGGCGAAGCGACGGACGCAACGCCGAGCGAATGGCCACGGTTCTTGTCGATGTGCCGTCGTTGCCGATAGTTCGGCTGCGCAGTCGAGAAGAGATCGAGGCTGTGCTCGAAGTCCTCGGCCGTCTGCCCTCAGATCGTTTGAGCTAGGCGAAATCCCAGGTCGTCGATAGCAAACGTCGGGTGGCTTCGCCGCCTTACGGTAGCGCCGCAACCGCGCTCACTTTCGGCCCAACTGCCGCCGCGGAAGATCCGGTACGTGCCGTAGACCTCGGGGTCGTAGAGATCCCAGCACCATTCCCAGACATTGCCGATCATGTCGTACAGGCCCCAGTTGTTGGGTGCCTTCGTTCCGACGGGACGAGCCCTACCCTCTGAATTGTCGCTGTACCAGGCAATCTCGTCGATCTCGCCGTAGCGGTAGCCGGAGGTGCCGGCCTTGCATGCGTACTGCCACTCGGCCTCGGTGGCGAGCCGGTAGCCAGTTGCGCCCCGGTCCCACTGCGGAGAATCGGTGTCGACGTCTCGATATGCGGGTGTCAGACCGTCCGCGACCGAAAGTGCGTTGCAGGTTGCGATGGCGTCCTTCCATGAAAGGTCGACCGCTGGTTTGCTCGAATCGTCCGACGAATCTCCGTGAAGCGGCGCCCTGGTGGTGAGATGGCGTGCGAGGCGGAAGGATTCGACTTTCGAGGTCCACGCAGTACCTTTGCGGTCGTCCCGAAGGTGCACCTCGCCGGCAGGGATCTCGATCATCAACTCCGCTGCTCCGGTCATTCGTTCATCATCGCAGAGGTTGTCGCTCACCCGGGGAGACGCTCGAACGCTGCTTGTGGATCAAGGCCGGTGCGCATGCGCCATGCGGTCAGCGCAAGCCCGAGGCAGACCACCTGTGCCGGATCGTCGAGGGAAACACCCATCAGCTTCTCGATACGCGTGAGCCGTGCATAAAGCGACTGACGCCGAATGCCGAGGAAATCCGCGGTTCTCGCCTTGCCGCCCCGATGTGCGAGGTACGCGTCGAGCGTTCGGACGAGATCGGCGGAATGTGCTGTGTCGTATGCGATCAGCGAACCGAGTTGCTCGGTTACGAATACGGACAGCGAAGCGGGTGTCGTTCCGGCGGCGAGCAGTCGTTGGACGCCGACGTCCCTCGCGAGGATCACTCCGGTCCGGGTGCCGAAGCGCCGCGCGATCTGGACGACTTCGCGAGCTTGCGCGACCGCAGCCCCGACGCCCGACAGGTCCGCGACCGGCGTCGCCACTCCGAGCGTGCGTACCGCGGAACCGCCCGGCCCGCGGCGTAGCAGTTCGTCGGCTTCGGTGAACGCAGTCCGCACTCGAGCGGGGGATGCGGACGCCCACCCGTGCGCGAGCACGATGACGTGATTGGCCGCAGTCCCGACGACACAGGAGCCGAATACGGCCCGCACGGCGTCGTGTACTCGGTCAGCGAGCTCTCGAACCGGGGTTTGCCGATCGATGTCGACAGCGGCGACGAGGACGTGGTGCCCCTCCGACAACGGCGTCCACCCGGCCGCTGTCAGTCGCTCGGACAAGTCGCCGTGCGATGTGAGCACACCGCCCACCACGTCGGTGATCACCGATTGGGCGAGTGACTGTCTTGGGCCGAGATCGCCGTGACGGCCGAGTTCCAGAGCTACCGCGACGGCGGCGCAGTTTGCGACGGCGGTTCGGCGTGTGGTTGCCGGCCCGCACAGGACAAGTCGACCGAGTGAGTTCGTCGGGCCGCGTACGTCGTGGATAGTGCGTTCGGTCTCGGATCGCTCTGCGCCGGTTGTGCTGCGCTCGACGGTTCTGCCATCCGCGTCGAGCAGATCGACGCCGCACCCCGCGAGTCGTGACACCTTGTCGAGCAGCGCGGTCATGCCCTGGCCCGCCACCACGAGACTCAGAAGTTCTTGCCAGACAGGCTCGCCCGCTTGCGCCGAACCGAGAGTGCGGCGGAGCATGAGGTCGTGAAAGTCTTCGACCATCCGCTCGAAGGGCACTACTGCGTGCAAGGCCAAGAACGCGAGTCCCCGTCGGCGCGAAGCTTCGACGAGTTCGGGAGGGGCCGTGAGGAACGAGCGCCCGACTTCCATCGCGAGTGCGACGCATCCCGCGTCCGCCAATTGGTCGATGTAGGCGGTGAGCTGCTCGGGAGATCGCCCGTGCAGACCGAGGCCCGTGGTCAGAAGGACCTCACCTCCGGACAGCAGCCCACCCATCTCGTACACCTCGGACGAATGGACCCAGCGGACCACCGCGGTATCGATGTCGCCCGCGAGCACCTCGATTGCGGCGGCCTTGAACGAGGGCATCGCAAGAACTTGTCGCAGAGTCGGGAGCATTTCTATATCGTCCGCCGAGGGGGCACTTCGTCATAGAGCTAGTTCTGCCGAACTGACAGGTTGTCCCTTGTCGGGCTGTTACCACCGTGGTCGGATTGTGACACGAGCCACAATCGACGATTTTGGTCAGACTCCAGGAGCGCACATGAATCATCCGGCACACACCGATGAGTATTTTCTCGGACTTGCGATCGAACAGGCGAAGATCGGTTGGGAGGAGGGCGGCGTGCCGATCGGCGCGGCGCTGATTCACCGGGGCGAGGTTCTCGCAGTCGGACGTAACCGTCGGGTCCAGATGAACAGCGCCATCCGTCATGGCGAGACCGACTGCATCGAGCGCGCCGGACGACTGCCGGCCTCGGTGTATCGCGAGTGTGTCCTCTACACGACTTTGTCGCCGTGCTTCATGTGCGCCGGAACTGCGCGCCTGTACGAGATCCCTCGAATCGTGGTCGGCGAAAATCGTTCGTTCGAGGCGTCGGAGGAATGGTTGCGCAGCAGCGGAATTCAGGTCGACGTCGTCGACGACGCGGAGTGTGTGGCACTGATGGACCGCATGCTGGCCGAGCGCCCGAGCCTGTGGCTCGAAGACATCGGCGAAGTTGTATGAGCAGCGCCGTCGAACCTGCCACGGTCGCAGGCGATTCGGAGAGCGCAGGCCCCCCGATCGATCCAGACTATCCCGTCACTCCGGTTCCGCTTCATGCACGAAAGCCGTTCTTCTCGCTCGCAGTCGTGTTGTTGGGGTTCACCATCTTCACGCCGACGATGTTGGCCGGAGCAGCGCTCGGTACCGCGTTCTCGTTCTGGAAACTGATGGTGGTGATCGCCGCCGGATCCGCCATCTTGGGGGTCTACGTCGCCATGATGGGGTTCGTCGGAGCCCGAACCGGACTGACTACAGTTGTGATGGCGCGCTACAGTTTCGGCACTCGCGGGTCCAAGCTCGCTTCGATCCTGCTGGGCGGTACTCAGATCGGCTGGTACGGAGTCATCATCGGCACGATCGGTGATCTCACCGCGCAGGCATTGGGCTGGGAGTCCTATCTCGCGCGGGCGTCGGTGATGATCGCGGCGAGCATCTTGATGTGCGTCACCGCCTGCTACGGCTACCGCGGAATGTACTGGGTTTCGCTCGTCTCGACGCCCTTGATCCTGGCGTTGGCCTGCTGGGTCGTGTTCCGGTCCCTCGAAGAGGTCGGTGGATTTTCCGGCCTGGTCTCGGTTCAACCGCAGACGACCATGACGATCGCGCTCGCAATCACCACTGTCGTCGGCACGTTTGTATCGGCGGGAACGCAAGCGCCCAACTGGACCAGATTTGCTCGCTCCGGATCACAAGCGGTGTGGGCCTGCGTTATCGGGTTCCTCCTCGGAAACGGATTGATGATCCTGTTCGGCGCCATCGGAGCCATCACGTTCCACGAGGGTGACTTCGTGTTGATCCTCTACAACCTCGGGCTTGTCGGCTGGGGCCTGGTCTTGCTGTTCGGAAACCTCTGGAAGAGCAACGCAGACACCGCATACGCATTCGGAGTGGCCGGTGCCGAACTGTTCAGAAAGCCCCGCAAGACCCCGTTCGTCATCGGTGGATGTGTGATCGGCACGGCGCTCGCTCTGACCGGTGTGCACAACCATCTGGTCGACTACCTGAGCCTGCTCGGAACTTTCATCCCGCCATTGGGCGGCGTGATCATCGCTGACTTCCTGTGCCGGTGGCGGCGAGGCATACCCGAGGGGTACACCCCGCAGCCGGTCCACTGGCGAAACCTGGCCGTCTATGCCGTCGCAGCGTTCCTCGCTTGGCTTTCCGGTGAGTTCGAGGTGGGAATCCCGCCGCTGATCGGAATCGTGGTAGCCATTGCACTGACGATGTTCCTGCACAAGGCGTTTGGCAACAGATCGGCTGATCGGGAGGTCTCGACCTCCACCGTCTGAATCATGCTTCAGGCACCAGCGAGCCCCCGGCGGTATCGACCGCGCCGGGGGCTCGCGCACTTGATGGAAAGGGCAGACGCTTCCGTCTCAACCGTCATCGCAGAACAGGCAGGTACGGTGCCTCGATACCCTGCTCTTCGAACGCAGTCAGCGCCGAGCGCGCAAATGCGCGCTGGACTGCCCATTGGCGCCCAGGCTTGACCTGCGCCGTCACTCGAATGGTAATTGCCTCGGCAGTAACCGAATTGACTCCCAGCATCTCCGGCTTGTCGATCATGTCCGCCCTGATCGGTTCGGACTCTGCCGCCTCGAGGACAGCTCGCGTCGCCACCTCACACGCTTTGTGCACGTTCGCATTGTGGGCGATCGGGAGATCGAGAACTGCAGTGGCGTAACCCTGACTCATGTTGCCCACTCGCAGGATTTCGCCGTTGCGGCAGTACCACAAGGTGCCGTTCACATCTCGAATCGTGGTGACGCGCAGGCCCACTGTTTCGACGGTGCCGACCGCGTCGCCGAGATCGACGACGTCGCCGACACCGTACTGATCCTCGAGCAACATGAAGATACCGGAGAGGAAGTCACGCACCAGGTTTTGTGCACCGAAACCGATGGCAAGGCCGATGACTCCGGCGGATGCGATGAACGGCGCGACGTTGATCCCGAGGATGCCGAGAATCTGCAGCACACACCAGACCAGGATGACGATGGACACCGTCGATTTGAGTACCGAACCGATGGTCCGGGCTCGCTGCGATCTGCGCTCGTTCACCTTGGCGTTCGGAGACTTGCGAGGCTTCGACATTCGATCGATCCCGCGGTGCAGTGCGAAGCGCAGAACGACTGCGAGTGCCACGTAGATCGCGATCTCGACGGGTCGGTGAATCAACCAGTCTCGGTTGGTATCGGTCAGTTCCCATGCTTGTATTTCGGAAATCATCTCCATGCAGTCTACGGATTCGGGCCGATCCGGGCATCGGTGCAGGGCAGACGGTCCAAAGCCGAACAGGCAGCTAGGCTTACGCCATGGCTGCGTTCACTGGCATACCCGTTGCTGCACTCGACTTCTACGAAGACCTGGAAGCCGACAACAGCAAGACCTGGTGGGCAGCGCACAAGGAGACGTACGACGAAGTGGTTCGTCGTCCGATGGCGTCGTTGACCGCAGCGTTGGAGGACGAATTCGGCACGGCCAAGCTCTTTCGGCCGTATCGTGACGTTCGATTCTCGAAGGACAAGATCCCGTACAAGACGCACCAGGGAGCGTTCGTCGGTCTCGCCGAGAGCTGCGGCTACTACGTGCAGATCGACGCGGCAGGGTTGATGGTGGCCGGTGGTTTCTACGCCAGCAGTTCGGAGACCATCGCGCGTTATCGTGCGGCTGTCGACGACGACGTTCGAGGGCCGGAGCTCGAGAAGATCCTGGCCTCCGTCGAGAAGGCCGGATTCACGATCGGCGGCGACAAGCTCAAGACGGCGCCTCGCGGATACACGGTCGATCACCCGCGGATCGAATTGCTGCGTCACAAGTCGCTGACTGCTGGTCGTAGTTACCCAAGCCCGTCGTGGCTGGACAGCGCCAGGACATTGAAGGAAGTTCGCACAGCGTGGCGCGCACTGACGCCTTTGGTCGAATGGTCCGGACAGGTGCTCGGACCGAACTGACCGTCCGACAGAAAAGTGTGACGTAGCCGTAGGAGAGTTCACCTCGAGTTCATCAAAACTCGAGACGCCTGAGGCTAGCGTGGTGTGTGTAACCGAAAGTTTCGGCCCCGCTTCGAGTCGCAGCGCCGCAGTTCGAAGCCATTTTCTCTCGATCGACATCGTGAACAACCCGTGTCAGTGGAGACCATCATGGCTATGTTTCTCGCTCTCGTCCTGATCATCTCGGTCCTCGGAATCGTCGGCACCTACCTCGCGTTCAGTGCGGTCTACTTCGTCGAGATGCGCAAACTCGACAAGTAAGGGGTGCGAATTGGCCTGATTCGACTATTTCTGGGCCGATCGCGACGACCCTCCCTGCGTACGCTGTTAGGGCATCCTTATCCGCTCGCAACAGTGGATGATTCATTTCTTTTGGAGGTTCGACACGCATGCCCGCTCAATCCACGCTCTTGCTTCCCGAGGGCTACTCCGACAACCGCCTCGTTTCGGACCTCACACGTCGGCAGTTCGGCTTCGGTGCCGGAATCGCCGGGCTGGGCGCGTTCCTGGCGGCCTGCGGTGACAGCGGGAGCAGTTCGGGTGAAACCGAAATGCGTTCTGTGACGACACCTCTCGGAACGTACGACATTCCTGTCAATCCGAAGAGGGTTGTCGCGATCGACTCGCGGCTCGATCTGGAACCTGCTGTAGCGCTGGAACTTCCGCTCGTCGGCTACACGTACGCCCAGGCGACACCGTGGGTGCCTATCGATTCGTCGGTACCGTTCCTGTCGGAGATCCCCAACCGCGAGCAGATCTTGGCGCTCGAGCCCGACCTGATCGTGTGCCTGAACTACGAGAGCGAGTGGTGGCCGGTGGCCGAGATGTCCACCATCGCACCGGTTCTGACGACAGAGTTCACCGACGACTGGCGCACAAACCTCTCGCGGTTGTCGGGCTGGCTCGGTCGAACGGCCACACTCGATCGATTGACGCTCGACTACGACAATCTGATTTCCGACATCCGCAGTCGTCATGCCGAGAAGATTGCGTCCAAGACCGTCGCCAGTGTCTCGTTCATGCCGGACACGAACACGCTGTACGTCACGAGCATCCGTACCTCCGAGAAGGGCGACAAGCCCAGCGACATGACGCTCGGCGACATCGGTGGCAAAACCGCCACCTCGGAGGGGCTCGATCCCGAGGGCGGCGTCAGCCTCGAAGGCCTCGACGTGCTGGCCGGCGTCGACGGCTTCATGATCACCGAGAACGAGGACAGTGCCGCGTACCAGGCATTGGTGGCGAGCAAGCTGTGGCAGCGACTCCCGGCAGTGCAGGCGGGCAACGTCACCAGTCTGGGTGGCTCTACGTTCTACGGTTCGATCTACACGATTTCGTACGTGGCACAGGGTTGGGATGCCCTGTACAACAAGATCAGCTGAAGCCTCTGCCGACCGGACCGATGAGTTTCGGTAGCGCGGGCGGTCTAATCAGGTAGGCATTGACCAGACCTGAGGAGATCGACGTGCAAACAGAGCAATCCCCTGCGGTAGTGCAATCCCGCGACGGTACGACCATCGCATACGAACGCTCCGGTGCCGGACCAGCAGTGGTCCTGGTCGCCGGAGCGTTCTGCGACCGCGGATGGTTCGATTCCCTGGCTGCAGAGTTGGCGGCGGACTTCACGGTGTATTCGTACGACAGGCGCGGACGCGGGGACAGCGGTGACAGTCGCGCGTTCTCGATCGACGCCGAGGTGGAGGACTTGCGGGCGGTCGTCGCTGCCACCGGTGAAACACCGCTCGTTTACGGATTGTCGTCGGGTGCCGCGCTGGCTTTGGAGGCCGCTGCGCAGGCCGTTCCGATGCGTAAGCTCGCCGTCTACGAGGCGCCGTACATGGACGACGACCAGCGTGACGAGACTGCCCAAAGTGACCTGGAGCGATTGATTGCGGGCGGCGACAGGGAAGGTGCTGTGACGCGTTTTCTGGATCTGACCGGTGCATCCGCGGAGATGGTCGACGAGATCAAGCGGAGTGCCGATTGGCCCGACATGTGCGCCATCGCGCACACCTTGCCTTACGACGTCGCTGTGTGTGATCACGGCTGTCAGTCGCTCGACTGGCTTGCCTCCATTACCGTCCCCACGTTGGTCATGTACGGCGGTGACAGTGGTCAATGGGCACCTGCCTCGGCGACGAGAATCGCTGCAAAAGTCTCGGGGACAAAGACTTTGGAGATCCCCGGTCAGGGCCACGGCGTCGCCGACGACGCTATTGTCCCGGCTCTGCGTGAATTCTTTTCCGGCTGAGCACTGGGCGGCGAAGACGATCGTCAACCTAGGGTTGACGTTTTCGATTGCGTCAACCTATGGTTGACGCATGAGCAAACCAGTGGAAATGATCAACAAGGTTCGACTCGACGACCTCATCGACGCGATCAAGAAGGTGCACACCGATGCTCTCGACCAACTTTCCGACGCCGTGATTGCCGCTGATCATCTCGGTGAAGTTGCAGATCACCTGATCGGCCACTTCGTCGACCAGGCGCGTAGGTCGGGAGCGTCGTGGACGGAGATCGGCGCGAGCATGGGTGTCTCGAAGCAGGCTGCGCAGAAGCGTTTTGTTCCCAAGGCGCCGAGTGATCAGAAGCCGATGGATCCGAACGAAGGGTTCAACCGGTTCACTCCCCGGGCGAAGAACGTCGTCATGGCCTCGCAGAACGAAGCCCGCGCCGCCGGTAACGCAGAGATCCGGCCGGAGCACCTGCTCCTGGGGCTCGTCGAGGAGCCTGCCGGGTTGGCTGCGAAGGCGATAGTGGCGCAGGGGGTGGAGCTCGGATCCGTCCGAGCTGCAGTGGCCGGTGTACTACCGGCTCCGACTTCCGAACTACCAGAACTCATTCCGTACGACGCTCGTGCGCGCAAGGTCCTGGAACTGACGTTCCGCGAGGCTCTTCGCCTGGGCCACAACTACATCGGAACCGAGCACATCCTGCTCGCACTGCTCGAACTCGAAGACGGATCAGGTGTTCTGGCTGATCTCGGAATCTTGAAGTCGGTGGCGGAGTCGAACATCGTTGGAGCGTTGGCCGTCATTCAGGATCAGTGATTCAGAGGTGAATCCGATGCAGAAGAGGGCCGCACCCTTGCGGGTGCGGCCCTCTTCTTGTGTCACTGATCAGACAGCGCGCACATTGGTGGCCTGAGGACCCTTCTGGCCCTGGCCAACCTCGAACTCCACACGCTGGTTCTCGTCGAGCGACTTGTAGCCGTTGCCCGAGATTTCAGAGTAATGAACGAACACGTCCGGTGTTCCGTCGTCGGGAGCGATGAAACCAAAGCCCTTTTCGCCGTTGAACCACTTCACGATGCCCTGTGCCATACCGATACTCCCTACAAACTCGATCCGGGCCCTCACATCGAAGTCCCGATCTCGATATGTCTATCCTCCCACGCCGCGCAAGTCGAACGGTGGGCGACGTGCAAAAGACGGTAATTCGGAAGCTTTCGAGGAGGGAATGGCAACTGATCTTCAACTGATTTTCGATGCTGGAGCGACCCGATCGCCGAAGGCAGGGACTGGTGGCTCGCCCAACTGCCTGCGGTGATAGATCAGCGGGAATGTACTTGTCCGCTCGAGAACGGTCCATTTTTATCGCTCCGATCTCTCGGAATCGCAAACGTAGGAACCCTATGGAAGATGAGGGTGGGCTAACCTCTCTTTCGCTGTGCCCTCGGTGCGCGCAGCAGACGCCGAGAAGGAGAGTGCACACGTGTACGGAACGATTCGCGAATCACCGACGACCGCTGAACTTGTGGACCAGCTCAGCCGCAGTGGGTTCTTCGGGGTCGGCGCAGTGGCAGCGGCCGCCATCCTTGCGGGTTGTTCGACGGCGTCAGATGCCGCAGACGCCGGTGAGCAACGCCAAGTCGTCAATGCGCTCGGCACCACCACGATCTCGGGGAAGCCGGAAAGGATCGTTGTTGCCAGCGACTTCACGGATCTCGAATTCCTGCTCTCTCTCGGCGTTCACCCAGTCGCCTACGGCAATACGGGTGCGTGGGACCGCGGTGCACTGCCGTGGCAGAGCACCGCTGGAATAGCCGATCTCGAAAGCTTCGACACCACAGGCGAAATCAGCCCGGAAATCATCGCGCGCTACTCACCGGATCTCATCATCGGAATGAAGACTTATCTCGAACCGGCAGCCGAGAGGCTCAGCCAGATCGCGCCGGTCATCGCGCTGGACTGGACCACCTCGTGGCGTGACGGCGTCGCCACGGTCGGGCAGGCAGCTTTTGTCGACGAGGCTGCTGCTGCAGCGATCGCCCGGACCGACGCTCTGATCTCCGACACCGCAGCTTCCCTGAACGGCTTGGGTGGCAAGACGATCATGATCGGCTCGATGTACGGCGATCAGTTGTATGTGCAGGGGGATGCCAGTGCGCCCGGGGTTCTGCTGCGCGAACTCGGACTCGACTATCGCGGATACAACGCCGAGCAGATGACTGCGCTGTCGATGGAGCAGGCGGAGGTACTCGCACCCGCAGACATTTTGCTCAGCCTCGCTTCTGATCAGGAAGCGACGACGAGGTTGGAGAACTTCGCAGTTTTCCAGAACCTCCCCGCGGTGAAGGCGCGAGCCTATGCGCCGGTCGAACTTCTGCTCTCGAATGCCTTTGTCGACAATTTCGGTCCACTGAGCGCGCCGTACGCCTTGCCGCAGCTCGCCGAGGTCTTGACCGGGCTTGCGGCGGGCCAGGGAAAACAGCTCCCCTGACCTCGCTTCCGAGCCTATTGACGCCGCGTCGGCCTAGCATCGAAACATGGTGGACATAGATCTGACGGGCCGCGCCGCAGTAGTCGGCGGATCACAACCGCTGCGAGCGATACTCGAAACCCCCACTACCCCCGGCCCGTGGCCGGGGGTAGTGATGATTCACGAGGCCTTCGGGCTCGAGGAGGTGACGCAGCGGCAAGCCAAGCGGCTGGCCGCTGCGGGGTTTTTGACGCTTGCTGTCGACCTCTACAGCGCGGGCGGGGCGAAGCGGTGCCTCGTGCCCACCATGACGTCGATGCTTCGAGGACACGGCAAGGCGTTCACCGACATCGAAGTCGCTCGCAGTTGGCTGGTGGAATCCCCGGACTGCACCGGAAAGATCGGTGTCATCGGATTCTGCATGGGCGGCGGCTTCGCGATGGTCAGCGCCGGAGATTTCGACGCTGCCTCGGTGAACTACGGTCAGCTTCCACGCAAACTCGATGAGGCCGTGGTGGATGCGTGCCCGATCGTCGGGAGTTTCGGAGGCAAGGACTTTTCGCTCCGGGGCGCGGCAGCGAAGCTGGAGACGGCGCTCAGCAATGCCGGTATCGAGAACGACGTCAAGGAGTACCCCACCGCCGGCCACGCGTTCCTCAACGACGCGGAGGCCGGACCCAAGGTGCTTCGTCCTTTGGAGCGCATCCTCGGAATCGGTCCCGATCCTGTTGCAGCGCAGGATGCCTGGAAGCGAATCGACTCGTTCTTCGAGCGCCACCTGGCGTGATCAGCGACTGGTTCTCTCACCGCCGTTGACTGCCAATACCTGACCGGTGATCTGCCGGGCACCCGGTGAGGCCAAGAAATGGACGGCTGATGCGATGTCGTCCGGGGTTCCGGCGCGCTTGGTGCTGGTGGATTCGATCAGCATCGCGCGACGCTCGTCCGTCAGAAAGTCCCGGAAGAACTCGGTGTCGGCGATGTAACCGGGGGAGACGATGTTCGCCGTGATGCCTTCTGGGCCCAGTTCGGCGGCCAGATCGACATTCCACGTCGCAACTGCTGCTTTGGCAGCGCCGTACGCTCCAGC
>NZ_BAAILK010000035.1:85121-119902 GCF_054589475.1 Rhodococcus sp. no. 34 | reverse complement strand
TCCCTTGTCGGCGGCAATCGATCCGATGGTGATGACGGCACCGCCACTGGGGATTCGATCTCGAACTGCTGCTGTGGTCAACACTGCCGAGATCAGATTGGAGTCCAGATTGGCCCGCCACCCGGCGGCCAGGGATTCCAGATCTGACGGCGCTTCACGATCGAAGTCCGTGTTACCGCCGGCGCAGTGCGCCACGACGTCGATGGTTCCCGGAAGCGAATCCTGCAGCCGCTTCAGGTCTTTCGGGTCGGAGTTGTCACACGTCAAGGCGTGAACATTATCGCCCAACTCCTCCGCGGTCTTTTCGAGTGGTTCCGTGCGTCGGCCGGTGACAAAAACGGTGTCTCCGTCCCGGGCGAACGCCGCTGCAACTGCGCGCCCGATCCCTGTTCCGCCGCCGGTTACCAGAACTGTGCGTGTCATGCCTACCTCCGTGAGCTACGTTTAGACCTATACGAAGAACGTATCATTTAGAGCTAAACGAGGTGTGCAGTGGTGGGCGACTACAACCCGGACGACGCGGTGGACGCGGTTGCCTTGGCATGGCTTCGCGAAAGGCCGGGCACGCCCGTGGAGGGTATCGGCATCGTCACCAGGCTGTGGATGTGCGCCAAGCTGCTCGGTGAGGATCGCCGACGGGTACTCGCCTCGGCCGGTGCGGACACAGCCACGCTGGACCTACTCAGTGTCCTGCGGCGATCCGGCGAGCCGTATCAGTTGACGACTCGCCAGATCACCGAGCAGACCGGAGTCACGGCCGGTGCGATCTCGCAGCGACTCGCGCGCGCGGAGAACGCGGGTCTGGTGGAGAGGTCCTCCGCCGCGCAAGGGTCACGAATAGTGCTCGTGACCCTCACTGCCGCCGGTCACGAGCTGGTGGAGCAATTGGTGGACCGAGTTCTCGGCCGTGAAGCCGAACTGACGTCGATTCTCACCGAGCAGCAGCAGGCCGAACTCACCGACCTGCTGCGTGTCTTTCTCGACGGCCTACGCGGCGAACTCGGTGACTCCGGCGTCGCGCACGTCGGGGCTTGATCAGGACAGGCGCTCGAAGACCGCAGCCAGGCCCTGCCCGCCGCCGATGCACATCGTCTCGAGGCCGTAACGCGCTTCGCGACGGCCCATCTCGCGCAACAGGGTGGCCAGGATTCGTCCACCCGTGGCACCGACCGGATGTCCGAGGGAGATGCCGGAGCCGTTGGGGTTGATGCGTGGGTCGTCGGCCTCGAGATTCCAGCTCTGCAGGACTGCAAGTGCTTGTGCCGCAAAGGCTTCGTTGAGTTCGATGACGTCCATGTCCGCCAGGGTCAATCCGAGGCGGCCGAGTGCCTTCTCCGACGCCGGTACGGGGCCGATGCCCATGGTGCGCGGCGGAACGCCCGCAACGCTCCAACTCGCGAGGCGTGCGAGCGGTCGTAGTCCGAGGGTACGAGCTTTGTCGGAGGTGGTGACGATCGCCAGTGCTGCGCCGTCGTTCTGGCCGCTGGCATTACCTGCAGTCACGGTGGAGTCGGGGTCGATCTTTGCGCGCATGGGACGAAGGCGCGCAAGCGATTCCATCGAGGTGTCGGCGCGTGGATGCTCGTCGGTGTCGACGAGCAGGGCCTCGCCCTTGCGCTGCGGAACGGATACCGGAACGATTTCTTCGGCGAAGACGCCGTTCTTCTGTGCTGCGACGGCACGCTGATGGGACTGAACCGCGAGTGCATCTTGATCCTCGCGGCTGATGGAGAACTCGGCGCGCAGGTTCTCTGCCGTTTCGATCATTCCGCCGGGAACCGGGAAGTCACGTCCGCCGGCTGTGACGCGGGCGCGCGCGAGACGATCGCTGAGCGCAACTCCTTCACCCTTGACGCCCCAACGCATTCCGGTTGCGTAGAACTCGGCCTGGCTCATCGACTCGGCACCGCCCGCGAGGACCAGGTCACTGCCACCGGACTGAACCTGCATGACGGCCTGGATGACTGCCTGTAATCCCGACCCGCACCGGCGATCCACCTGCATGCCGGGAACATCGATGCCCAGACCCGCGTTGAGCGCCGCGATGCGTCCGATCGCCGGAGCCTCACCGTTCGGCGAAGCCTGGCCGAGAATGACGTCGTCGATCTCCGCGCCGGAAATGCCGGTACGCGTGACGAGTTCGGTGATCAGCGTCGAGGCGAGATCTTCCGGGGCTACGTCACGGAAGACACCGCCGAAGCGGCCGACAGGGGTACGGAGCGGTTCACAGATGACAACGTCAGGCATTGGTTCTTCCTTGGGTCTGCTCGGTCAGCGGGTCGCTGCCGAGTGATTGTTGGACGACTGAGTACGTCCGAGATCGACGGAGATTGCGTCTGCGGTGGCGACTGCGGCCGGAACCAGTTCACCGCGAACAGCTTCGGCGCTGTAGCGGGCAGCCTGGGTGGAGATGTTGACGGCCGCGACCACGTCACCGGTTGCGTCCCGGATGGGTGCGGCAAGAGAGCGCAGACCCTCTTCGAGTTCTTGATCGACAATCGCGAACCCGTCGGCGCGAATCTTCTCGAGTTCGGCACGCAGTCTGTCGGCGGTGGAGATGGTCTTGCCGGTCAGGCGGGCGAAGGACACTCGGGCGAGGTAGGCGTCCAGTGCGTCGTCCGGCAAGCCGGCGAGCAGAACTCGACCCATGGATGTGGCGTACGCGGGAAAGCGCGTGCCGATGGTGATGGACACCGTCATGATGCGGCTGACCGGAACACGAGCCACGTACACGACCTCGTCACCGTCGAGGATCGACACGGACGTGGATTCACGGACCTTGGCGGACAAGGCTTCCAGATGCGGCCCGGCGATCTCGGGAAGGGACAGACTGGAGAGGTAGCTGTAGCCGAGTTCGAGGACACGGGGCGTCAACCAGAACACCGAACCGTCAGTACGTACGTATTCGAGTTCGACGAGCGTGAGTAGGAAGCGGCGAGCAGTCGCACGCGTGAGATCGGTGTGCCGGGCAACCTCGCTGAGGGTGCGACGCGGGTGCTCACCATCGAAAGCCTTGATGACGGAAAGCCCACGGGCCAGCGACTGCACGTAGTCCGGGGACGGTCCCGGCGCTTGCTCGCTGCTGTGCTCACTCATGTTGTCTCGTTCTCCTCAGGTTCGGCCGAGAGGTCCGCGAGTGCTTGCTTTCCCAGCGCAAAAGCCAAGTTGCTGTTCGGCACACCCGCATAGACCGCGGTATGGAGAAATACTTCCACGAGTTCGTCGGGATCGATCCCGGCGCGCAGCGCAGCGCGAATGTGCATGTCGAGTTCATGTTCGTTGCCGACGGCAGTGAGGATCGCGAGAGTGAGGAGCCTGCGGGTGTGGTGATCGAGGCCGGGGCGCGACCAGATGTCACCCCACGCCGTGCGAGTGATGAAGTCCTGGAAAGGGGCGGTGAACTCGGTGGCACCGGCAATGGAACGGTCGACGTGGGCGTCGCCGAGCACCTGGCGTCGTACGGTCATGCCGGCCGACACCGCGGCGCTACGTTGGGCGAGCGCAGATGTGTGCGAGGCAATATGCGTTGCAAGTAGTTTGGTGACGCGCCCGGCTTGTTCGACGTTGGCGAGGTGTGCGCCGGGATCAACCACGTGCAGTACCGCATCGGCGATACCGTCGGCGATCGCGCTCAACGTCGCCGGAGGTGTCGACGGATCCTCCTCGCCTGCGACGAGGAGCGTCGGAGCGACGATGCGGGCCAGGTCGGCGCGGCCGTCCCACGTCGAAAGCGCCTCGCAGCAGGCGGCATAGCCCTCGTCGGGTGTGGCTTCGACCATCGCGACGTGACGGGCGACAAGCTCCGGATCATTCTCGGCCAGTCCCGGCGTGAACCAGCGTCCGACGACGGCGGCCGCGATGGACGCGATACCGTCCGCACGGACAGCCCGAGCACGATCGATCCACGGCTGAGCCGGGGCGAACTGCGAGGACGTGCACATCAAGGTCAACGTCTCGACGCGAGTGGGGTGGTGTGCGGCGATCCACTGGCTGACAGCGCCGCCGAGGGAGAGCCCGACGAGATGTACGGACTCGAGTTCGAGCGAATCGAGGAGAGCGATGACATCGCCGGCGAGATCGGCAATTAAGTAGGGGCCCGCAGGCACCGGTGACTTGCCGTGGCCGCGATGGTCGACGGCGATGACGCGGTAGCGATTCGACAGCGCGTGAATCTGCGGCTGCCACATGGACAGATCGGATCCGAGTGAACCCAGGAGAACCACTGCCGGGGCATCGAGATTGCCGGTCTGCTGAAAGTTGAGCGCGACGCTCATCGAGATCCTCCTGTGGGGCGTTCGGCGAGGGCGCGGTCGACCAGATCGGTGGCGTGGCCCAGATAGTGTGCGGGGTCGAGTAGTTCGGCGATCTCGGTTTCGCTCAGGTGCTCTGCGATGGCGGGATCACGATCCAATCTGGTTCCGGAAGTGGCTGCCGCGGTGACGATGTCGCGCGCTCGATCAGTGTGTGCGGACAGGGCCTTGGTGACACGCTCGGCGAGAATCAGGCCACCGGTGATGTCGAGATTGCGAGCCATCGACTCGGTGTGTACTTGCAGGCCGGTGAGGCTCACGGAAAGCTGGTGCGCCGCTCCGCCTGCCAGACGCAGGAGATCGGTGACGGTTTCCCACTCGGCGTGCCAGGGGCCTGCGGCGCGAGCGAATTCGTGATCCATGTTCGACAGGGCTGTGGCCACCAGCGCGGGAGCACGTCGCGCTGCCGCGCGGGCGGTGATCGCGGCAACCGGATTCTGCTTGTGCGGCATGGCCGATGAGCCGCCCGGAGCGCTCTCGGCAACCTCGGACAGTTCGGTGGACGCCATGACGGTGATGTCGGTGGCGGGCTTGGAAACGGCGCCGGCGACGATACCGAGTGTGGTCGCGAGTTCTGCGATGGTCACGCGGTCGGTGTGCCAGGGAGCAACCTGCCTGGCCAGGCCGAGTTCGTCTGCCAGTGCATCGGCGATCCTGAGCCCGTCGGGATACAACGCAGCGAGTGTTCCTGCGGCTCCGCCGAATTGAACCGGCAACGTGGACAGCACGATCTCGAGGCGAATCGCTGCGGCGTCGAGTGCGGTGAACCAACTCGATGCCAGTAGCCCGAAGGTGGTCGGAAGTGCTTGTTGTCCCAGGGTTCTCGCGACCATAGGAGTAGAGCGATGGAGGCGGGCGAGGTGGGCGGCGGAATCGGCGGCGCGCGTCAGGTCGGCAAGAACGACCGCGCCCGCGCGTCGCGTCAACAGCATGAGAGCACAGTCCATGATGTCCTGGCTGGTGGCTCCCGGATGCACCACGGAGGCAGGCACACCTTCCTGTCCGACCCTTTCGCGCAGCATCTTCACCAGCGGAATGACGGGATTTCCGCCGGCGGCCGACGCGCGGCCGAGCGCCACGATGTCCAGACCGCCCGGTTGTGAGAGTTCGGCCGCGGCAGCAGCCACCGCGGCGCAGTGTTCCCCGTCCGCCAATCCGACTGTGGCCATCGCACAACTCAGCGCGGCTTCCACGTCGAGCAACGCGGTGACCCACGCCTGGTCGGACAGGTGTTCCGCTACTCGGGTGGCCCCGAACACCGGATCGAACAGTGCGCCGCGAGTGGGCATGTGTACTCCTCTTACAGTTCGAAGAAGGGCGTCTCGACGCCGTTCGCGTCCTCGTCCTGAACATAGACCGTCCAGGAGTACCCACCGTCGACCTTGGTTGCAACCAGCTTCGCGCGTTCGGTTTCGCTCAGTGAGGACAGCACCGGATCTGTTGCGTGTGCGTCGGTGTCCTCGGGGAAGTACAAGCGGGTGACCAGGCGGTCGAGCATGCCGCGAGCGAAGACCGACACGTTCACGTGTGGGGCCTCGTTCGCATCCGTTTCAGTGGGCTGCGCACCGGGCTTGACAGTGTGGACCAGTGCAGTGCCCGTGGGATCCGCTGCGCTGCGGGCGAATCCGCGAAAACCAGCCGGAGTGAGCTCCACTGCGCCACGGGGATCGTCCGGATGGTTGAAGCGTCCGAGCGTATCGGCCTGCCATGTTTCGATCATCGCGTCCGCGACGGGTGTGCGGGCGCCGTCGATCACCGTGATGGCCAGCGTGATTCGTCCGGGGGTATCGCTCGGGGCAGCGTCGGGGCCGTCCGTCCAGGGGAGGCCGATGTGCCAGTACGGCCCGACGGTCTGAGAGGGCGTGACACCGAAGGGGGCAGTGGTGAAGTCGCCGGGGACGACCGGATAAGTGGGTGCGGGGTTCGCGGTGTGATCAGTCATCGTGGTCTTCCTCGTTCTCGAATACGGAGGCATTACGGCCGCGCAGGACGATGTCGAAGCGGAACCCGAGAGCCCAGTTGGGGACCGTGGCGTCGTAGTCGAAGACGCTGACCATGCGGTGACGTGCTGCTTCGGGTACCGCGTTGTAGATCGGGTCCTGGAAGAACATCGGATCGTCGGGGAAGTACATCTGCGTCACGAGGCGCTGCGTGAATGCCGTGCCGAACAGCGAGAAATGGATGTGTGCCGGTCGCCAGGCATTGTCGTGGTTCATCCACGGGTAGGCGCCCGGCTTGATCGTGGTGAAGCTGTAGTGGCCGTTCGCGTCGGTGACGCAGCGACCCAGGCCGTTGAAGAACGGATCCAGCGGCGCGGGCCAGTTGTCGCCGGTGTGGCGGTAGCGTCCACCGGCGTTGGCCTGCCACACCTCGAGCAGTGTGTGGGGGACGGGTTTTCCGTCGCCGTCGAGTACGCGGCCGTGAACGACGATGCGCTGTCCCTGTGCTTCGCCGCCGTTGGCAATGGTCAGGTCGTTTTCGCCGGCGCCGACGCGATCTTCGCCGAATACCGGCCCGGTGAGCTCCGTGAGCCGCTGGGGGAGCAGCTTCAGCGGCTGCTTCGGGTGGCGAAGGGAAGTCGTCTTGTAGTCCGCGAAATCGGCCGGGGCGTTGACGCCAGTCGGCCGCTGGTACCTCGGCGGTAGATGCAGCATAGGGAACCTCGTCGTTCGGTTACGTGAAGTTGTTCGCAATGTGTACATGTGTTGCGCTCTGCGAACAGAATAGTTCGTAGATGTGACCCAGGCAATGCCGGGGGCGAAAAATGTTCGTTATGCGGACGGGGGTTCACAATACGTACGGGTCGCGCTACTGTGATCGACATGATGGACAAAGTCATTCCCACTGCTGCCGAGGCCGTCGCCGACGTGCCGGACGGCGTCACGATCGCTGTCGGAGGTTTCGGGCTCGTCGGAGTGCCGGAAATCCTCATCGATGCGCTCCTCGAGCAGGGCGCGACATCACTCGAAACGGTGAGCAACAACTGCGGCACCGACGGGTTCGGGCTCGGAGTGCTTCTGGAGAAGGGGCGTATCCGTCGTACTGTCAGCTCGTACGTCGGCTCCAACAAGGAGTTCGCGCGTCAGTACCTTTCCGGTGAGCTGGAAGTCGAACTCACGCCGCAGGGCACGCTCGCCGAGCGCATGCGCGCCGGGGGAGCGGGCATCCCCGCGTTCTTCACCCCGGCCGGCGTCGGCACCCAGGTCGCCGACGGCGGCCTGCCACTGCGTTACGACGGTAACGGCGGCATCGCAGTTGCCAGTCCGCCCAAGGAAACTCGTGACTTCGACGGCGTCACCTACGTGATGGAGCGCGGCATCGTCGCCGACTATGCACTGGTCCATGCCTGGAAAGGTGACCGGCACGGCAACCTCGTCTACCGCGCGAGTACCCAGAACTTCAATCCGGCTGCAGCAACGTCGGGGCGCATCACCATTGCGCAGGTCGAGCACCTCGTAGAGCCGGGTGAGCTCGACCCCGCCGAGATCCACACGCCGGGCATTCACGTTCAGCGTGTTGTCCACGTCGGCCCCGTGACGGTCGGCATCGAGAATCGGACGGTACGAGCATGACTTCTGTACTACCCACCAAACTCACCCGCGAAGAGATGGCGGCCCGCGTCGCGCGCGAACTCGAGGACGGGCAGTACGTGAACCTCGGCATCGGTATGCCGACGCTGGTTCCGAACTACCTCCCGACCGATATCACCGTTGTATTGCACTCGGAGAACGGCGTTCTGGGCGTGGGGCCGTACCCGACCGAGGACGAACTCGATCCCGAGCTGATCAATGCGGGCAAGGAGACCATCACCGTTCTCCCCGGTGCGTCGTTCTTCGACTCCTCAGCGTCGTTCGGCATGATCCGCGGCGGCCAGGTCGACGTTGCCGTGCTCGGTGCCATGCAGGTCAGTGCCACCGGAGACCTCGCGAACTGGATGATCCCCGGCCACATGGTCAAAGGCATGGGCGGCGCGATGGATCTGGTCCACGGCGCAAAGCGCGTCATCGTGATGATGGAGCACGTCTCGAAGAAGGGTGAGCACAAGATCGTCGAGGAGTGCTCGCTTCCGCTGACCGGTAAGGGCTGCGTCCAGCGAATCATCACCGACATGGCCGTGATCGACGTGACTGACGACGGTCTCCGCCTGGTGGAGACGGCGCCGGGCATCAGCGTCGAGGACGTGGTTGCTGCTACCGGAGCGAAACTGATTCTTTGACAGTCTGTTTCATCTGATGGCTCAGCCGCCGGGTCGTGACTTCCATCCGACCTGGCGGCTGTTTTACGCCCCGACGTCGTTCAGCTCGCTCTCGACCGGAATCCAGAGCTCGAACCGTGCGACGGTGAAATCGTCGTTGTATTCGGTACGCATGATCTCGGGACCAGGTACGGAGCGAAAAGGGTTGGCAGGGAACCATTCCGTGTAGATATCTCGCCACAAATACTGCACAGATTCGATTTCCGACCCGTCGGCGGTGAAGACGGCCCACGTGTGTGCGTCGACCGTCAGCACATCGAAACCCGTGGGTGAAGGTTTGCCGGTGACCACTCCCAGGTAGTAATCCAGTTCTGTGCCTTCGGTTCTGGGATGCGCCAAATTGTCGACGACACTGACGATTCCCGCCGGGTCCTGATCGGAGAGCTCGCGCAACCCTCGCAACGCAACCTTGTCCACGGAGCGGGTGAAATCTTCGATCGCAGAATTGGGACCTTCGTGAACCAATGGAACCCGGGTCTTGAACCCGACTACCGTCAGGGCAGGTTTGTCCACAAGCATGTAGTCCATCGGTGTGGCTCCTTCCAGTGTCACGTGAATGACAAGTTTCTGTTGGGATTTGAGAACGGCGGGAGCGCGTGTGACCGCGCCGGGGCTCACGCCGTGAAATGCGGTGAACGCTTGTGTGAAGGCCTCCGCGGACGAGTAGCCGTACTTCACGGCGGTCTCCAACACTCCTGATCTGCTGACGGACAACTCGGCACCAGCCAGGGTGAGTCGACGTCGACGGATGTATTCGGATACGGGAATGCCGGCCAGGGCCGAGAACATCCTCCGAAAGTGATACTCCGAGGTGGTTGCCAGCCTTGCCATCTCGGCTGTCTCGATCTCGCCGCTCAGATTGCTTTCGATGTAGTCGAGCGCGCGGTTCAGTCCGTCGATCATCGTGTCTTCCTGTTCACGGGTTTCACGCTACGCAGATCACTTGGGCCGTACCCGACTATCCGTGCCCGAAAAAGTAGGGCAGGAAATGCATCTGGACAACTCAGTTAATCATCATTATCTTGAATCGAACATCGATGGTTGACCAGGAGGCACAGTGAGCACCCGTTTTCCGCAGGCTGAATTGACCGAGGTGCCCGAGGACATCGCCGCCAAGATTCTCGAGATCCAGGAGAAGTCGGGGTTCGTGCCCAACGTCTTCCTGATGTTCGCTCGGCGCCCAGCCGAGTTCCGGGCATTCTTCGCATACCACGACGCGATCATGCTCAAGGAAGATTCCGCACTCACCAAGGGTGATCGAGAAATGATCGTCACCACGATCTCTGCGGCCAACAAATGTACGTACTGCGTTGTCGCGCACGGCGCAATTCTGCGTATCTACGAGAAGAAGCCGTTGGTTGCCGACCAGGTTGCGGTCAACTATCGCACCGCAGAGATCTCCGATCGTCAGCGCGCGATGCTCGACTTCGCCACCAAGGTGAACTCCGCCTCACACGAAATCGCCGACGCCGACTTCGACGCCCTCCGTGTGCACGGCTTCGGCGACGAGGACGCGTGGGACATCGCCGCGATCACTGCATTCTTCGGGCTCAGCAATCGCATGGCGAGTTTCTCCGGCATGCTGCCCAATCCGGAGTTCTACCTGATGGGGCGCGTTCCGCGGTCCTGATTCCTGCGGGTAGAGCAGCAGCTCTCAATTTTTCGGACCGACCGGTCGTAACGTCTGGAAGTCAGCCGACGAAGTAAAGGCTGTCCACGCCGGAATTGCCGTCTTCGTAAAGAAGGCCGAAAGGTTGAGCGCTATGTCGGAGAAGTCCATCGCCCATTCTCGGAGGGTCCGCTCTGCGGCCGCCGGTGCCGTACTAGCTCTCGGATTGGCGGTGGGCGGCACGGGAATTGCATCGGCAGAGCCGGAAACCGTGTGTACCCCGAGCGCTGATCCGCTGGTGACCTGCGCCGAGGAAGAGGCAGCTGCCACCACCGACGCCGACGCGGCGACGAGCACCGAGACCACGCCGGAGAAGGTTGAAGCCGGGGTCGCGGGCACGGGCAGTGCCGAAACCGCTGGTACGGACGCTGCAGCACTGGCGGAAGCCGAAGCAAAAGCCAAGGCAGCTGCCGACGCGGCAGCGAAGGCCGCCGAAGCAGCCGCGACGGCAGGGGTCGACTCGTCCGCAGCGACAGACACTTCGGTGAAGGCGACCGAGGCAATGACCCAGGCGAGCGTCGAGGCAACCAAGGCGGCGGTCGAATCGACCAAGGCCAAGGCGGAGGCCGGGGCCGCGGAACAGTCTGCCAAGGAAGCCGAAGAGGCAGCCAAGGTTGCGGAGTCCGCGGCGGCCGATGCGAAAGAGGTAGCAAAAACAGCTCAGGCAGAAGCCGACGCGGCCGCGGCCAAGGCTGCTGAACTCGAGGAGGCTGCGAAGGCCGCCGGTTCGGGGCCCAAGACCGAAGAGGCAGCAAAGGCGCGCGCCGAGGCTAATGCTCTGCAGGCCAAGGCCGATGAGGCGAAGGCTGCCGCGGATGCAAACGCCAAACTGGTAGCGGACAAGAACAAGGAAGCCGAGGAAGCCTTCAAGAACTGGGATTTCGCGAAGGCAGCCGTCGCTAAGGCTCAGGCGTTGGCCGCAGCTTGGAATGCCAAGCAGCTCGCGATCACCGTCAAGGAAACTCAGAAGGTGGCCTCCGCCGCCGAAACCACCGCCAAGGCAGCCGAGTCCGCAGCCGCCACCGAGGTAGAAGCTGCCACCGCCGCCCGTAAGGCTGCTGATGAAGCGGCAGCTACCGCAGCTTCCGCACAGAAGGACGCTGCCGCTGCACAGAAGGCCGCGGAGACGGCGCAGGCCGAGGCCGATGCTGCAGGGGAGGCGGCCACCGACAAGCGAGCAATCGCCGACGAAAAGGCTGCCGAAGCCGCCAAGAAGGCCGAAGCTGCCGAAGCAGCGAGTAAGAAGGCGCAGGATCTCTACCTGGCCGCCGAAGACGCGAAGGCGGCGGCCGACGCCGCAGCAACAAAGGCAAAGGAAGCTCAGGCCGCCGCAGCCGCAGCAAAGGCCGAAGCGGATGCAGCGCAGAAGATCGTCGACGAGCTCAAGGCAAAGGGCGAGAAGGAGATCGACACCGGAACAGGCGTCGGCGGTGAAGTGATCATCGGTGAGCACACCGACGACGGCTCCGGGGTCACGAAGGTCGACGAGACCACCGCTGTAGTGAACAAGACCGGCGTCAAGCTGGTCGGCTACTACAACAACAAGGGAGCCTTCGACGTCGTCGACTACTACGTCACCGATGCCGACGGCGATCCGGCGCTCGCCGGAAGCCTGCCCCCGGTCGACCTTGCTCTCGGTGACACCGCAAGCAGCAGCACCAGCGGTAGCAGCAACTCCAACCTGCCGGCTGTATTGATCGGCGTCGGAGTCGTCGGCGCTGCCGCCGCAGCAGCTACGACGGTGGTTGTTCGTCGCAAGCGTCATGACGGCCCGGGCAACACGTCTGCGTAGCGCCGGCCTCTCGGCGGTAGCGATCCTCGCCCTCCTCGCATCCGGATGTTCGGGCGAGAATGCGGGATCGCTACCTGACCGCTCGCCGGTGCAGTCGCATATCGCGGCTGCACCGGCTTCGGTGACCGTCGATCCGGCAGAACCCGAGAGGATCGAGTTGAGGTCTGCGTCCGGGGTCACGTACCTGAGCAGTCCGTTGCACTCGGAGAAACTGATGCGCGGCGGCGAGAGTGGGCAGCAACTGAATCCCGTCGACGAACTGCCGGTGTGGTGGGGTGAAAGCGGAATGCCGGGAACGTCGACCACACAAACAGTTGTCGTGGTCGGCCACAACTACACCACTCGCGAAGCACCGTTCCGGGCGCTCCGGGTAGTGGAGCCGGGCGATCGAATTCTCCTGGGTACACCGAACGGCACACTCGAGTACGACGTCGAAACAGTCGGGCCGCTGCACAAAGGTTCGCTGCTGGGCGCTCACGAGTTGCGCGAATCGGTTCCGGGACGGCTGATCCTCGCCAATTGTGATGTCGTCGAAGGAGAGTCGACCGACGACAATTACGTTGTCATCGCCCAGCTGGCAGCGCGCTGAATCCGTGGCAGTGCAAGAATAGGTACATGGATTCCCTCGGACTTCTCTCGGAACTGGTAGCTCTCGACACGGTCTCGGGGGAGGCCGCTCCTCAACGGCGGGCGATGGATTCGATTGTCTCGTTGGTTCTCTCACGTGCGCCACAGGCGAAGGTGGAGTCAGACCTGACCGGCAATCATCCCTGGGCCTTGATCACCAACGAAGCTGCACCCTCGGCAGCCAGACTACTGTTCGCCTGCCACGTGGACACGGTGCCGGTGGGCACTGTCTCCGACTGGGAGTTCGACCCGTACGCCGCACAGGTCGACGGCGAATTGTTCCTCGGCAGAGGGACATCGGATATGAAGGCCGGCCTTGTTGCCGCTACTGCCGCGGTTGCCGACGCTTTCGAACGTGGAGTCCCGGTCGCACTACTGCTGACGAGCGACGAGGAAATCGGATCGCTCGGGGCCGTTCGTTCGGCCGACGCCGTGGCGAATCTCGAGGTCGGGGCTGTCATCGTTCCCGAGGCGACCGGCAATCGCATCAACCTGGGGCACCGCGGTGCACTGTGGCTCGAAGTGTCCGTCAAAGGAAAAGCCGCGCACGGGAGTACGCCGCAGCGAGGAACTAACGCCGTCCTCAAACTGCTTGACGTCGTCGACCGAGCCCGGCGTGAGCTTCCGCTGTCGTCCGACGCGTTTCTGGGTGCCGAAACCTGGAACCTCGGCTTGGTCGGCGGGGGTTCGGCTCCGAACATCGTGCCGGACAGTGCACGTGCGGTGATCGATCACCGCACGGTGGGAGACGGCGCCGACCTGCTCGCGTGGTGGCGAGCCCAACCAGAAGTCGACTCGGTGGAGACGTCGATTCATCTGGGAGGTGTGCGTACCGACGCGTCGGACCCGTGGTTGGCCACCCTGCCTATCCCTGTTGCAACCGAACCGGTTTCGTACTTCACCGATGCTTCGGTACTGGCCGCCGCCGCCCCTGGTGCTCCCGTCGTGATCTGGGGCCCTGGCACTCCCTCGCTGATGCATGCGGCCAACGAAAGCGTCAAGGTCTCCGAACTGGACGATGCGATCGCTGCTTACGGTGCGGTTGCCGCCGCTTGGCCGACGGTGGACTGACGGACAATCAGTTCAGGAGCAAGCGCGATGTGGGCTGTCGACTCGGAAGAGTTGTTCATCGCCTGATCCAGAAGTCGCACAGCTTCTTCCGCGATTCTTTCCTGCGGCTGGCCGACGGTGGTCAACGGCGGGTTGCACAATTCAGAGAACGGGATGTTGTCGAAACCGGTGACTAGAACGTCGCCGGGAACGTCGATGCCCAATGCGTGACAGGTCTGCAACACGCCGAGTGCGATCAAGTCGTCGGCGCAGACCAGGGCGTCGGGGCGAGTTTTGCCGGTCAGGATGATGTTGGATGCCGTGCGCCCCCACTCGATCGAGTACTCGCCGAGTTGTGTCCACTCGTCACGAGTTTCGATGCCCATTCGATCCGCGTGGCGGAAGAAGCCGGCCCGGCGAAGTTCTGTTGACGAATTGGTCAGCTCGGAACTGATGAAGGCGGCTGATTGCGCGCCACGCTCCGACAGATGCTCCATCACCAGGGATTGAGCGGCGTCGTCGTCGACGCCGACCCAGTCCGTCTGGGTATCCATTGCAAACCGGTCCAGTTGAACGACCGGAAGCGTTGCCGCGCTGGCTCGGACGGCTTCGGCACTCAGTTCGCCGTGGCACGGGCTGATGATGATTCCGTCCACTTGCCGGGAGACGAGCGACTTGAGCCGCTGCGCTTCCACGTCGGGATCGGAACGAGAATCGCACAGGAACAGTTGTAGGCCGCGCCGAGCGAGGACGTGTTCGACGTTGACCACCAGCGAAGTGAAGAAGGGGTTCGCGATACTCGGAACCACCATTCCGACAGTGTCCGTCCGATTACGACGCAGTGAGCTGGCGATGATGTTTCCCGAGTATCCGAGAGAGTCCGCGGCTCGTTTGATTGTCGCTGCAAGCTCGTCCGAGACAGGGCGGGATCCGGACAGTGCCCGCGACACGGTGGCAGTCGAGACCCCCGCCAGTTCCGCGACATCGCGAATGGTCGCCTTGCGCATGCGTCCCCCGTTTTCTGCTCGATTCGGGTCCGAGGTTATCGAACCGCACGGTCCAGTGTCCCGCATGTAACGCGATTGAGGCAATCGTTTACAAATTCGAATTGTGAAATCCTTGACACAACCCGGTGTTGATCGCATAACCTGCTAATTCATCAAGGCAATCGATTACATCGTGTGCAGATCTTGTGCATGGACATACAGCGCAAATCTTGCGCATGGAATGGGGTAGCTGAAGTGACCGCATCACCGCTCGGAGTCTTTCCGCCCAAGCCCTCGGCGCTGGCAGAGATGTTCACCGGCACGCCATCTCTCATCGGGGCCATTCACCTCCCGGCCCTGCCGGGCAGCCCGCACTACACCGGGCAGCCGGTTTCGGAAATTGCTCGCTTCGCCGTCGAGGAAGCACACGCGTATGTCGACAACGGTTTCGACGGTGTGATCGTCGAAAATCACTGGGACATACCGTTCCTCAAGCCCGGCGAACACGGATACGAAACCGCCGCCAGCATGGGAGTCATCACGGCAGCGGTGGTCGGCGAGTTCGGCAAGGCCGTCGGCGTCAGCATCCTGTCCAACGCCGGCGAGTGCGGAGTGGCCGCAGCGTGGGCGGCAGGCGCGAGTTTTGTGCGCGTCAATCAGTGGGCAAATGCCTACATTGCCAATGAGGGCTTCATCGAGGGTCAGGCGGCCAAGACGACGCGCTTCCGCCATCGCATCGGCGCCGACCCGGTCCGGATCTTCGCTGACGTGCACGTCAAACACGGTGCGCATGCCATTGTCGCGGACCGCACTGTCGCGGAACAGACCGAAGACGCCGAGTTCTTCGACGCAGATGTTCTGATCGCGACGGGTTCGCGCACCGGTGACGCCGCTTCGGTCGACGAGGTTTCCGTGATCCGAGACAACACCGTTCTTCCCGTGATCATCGGCTCCGGCATCACGGCTGCCAATGTCGCAGCGCTGATGAAGGAATGCGACGGCGCGATAGTTGCATCCTCGGTGAAGGACAATGGACGCTGGTGGGGACGGGTCGCAGGCGAGAAGGTCCGCGAACTGTCCCGGGCCGCAGGAAAGTAACCATGATTGTCTTTTGTGGATACGCCAACAACGATGTGACGGTACATGTCCCACACGTACCGGTACTCGGTGAGCGCGTTCAGGCAACGGCCATCAGTCAGATCGACGGTGGGATGAATGCAAATGCTGCGGTATCCGCGGCCAGAATGGGCGCGCAAGTGATCTTTGCCGGTGCCGTGGGCCCGGACGCGCGGTCCACCGAGTTTCTCGAATCCCTCGAGGCAGACGGCGTCGACACCAGTTGGTCGCCGCGAGATGCGTTCCTGTCGACGGCAGTTGTTCTCATCGCGCAGGACGGCGATCGCTCCATCATCAGCCAGGACGACCCGAACGATGCCGAACGCATCGGAGTTGTCGTCACCCGATTGGCCGCTGCCGGCGGTGGACGACTGTTCCTCGACGGATACCGTGCGGTCTTCCTCCCGGATGAATTACCGGGAAGCGTAAGTCTGGTAATCGATCTGGACGGTTGTGAAAACAAAGCCGCGGCACTGCGCGCGTTCGCTCTGGCCGACCACGTCGTCGTAGGGCGTGCCCTGTGGGAAGGCGAGTTCGGGATCGGTTTCGACCAGTGGCAGACTCTGGCCGCCGAGCACCACACCCACCTGCTGGTGACCGACGGCTCGCGAGGTTGGACACTGGCCACACCGGACGGCGAGGTGACGAGCGAACCGGCAGTAGTGGTCGACGTCGTCGATGCAGTCGGGGCCGGTGATTGCTTCGGCGGTACGTACATCGCTTTTGTCGACGCCGGGCGCTCACCGGTGGACGCCGCACGACTCGCCGGGGCATCGGCTGCATTGGCTTGCGCCACCGCAGGCCCCCGCGGATGCCCCACCCGAGATGAATTGGACAGCTTCACAGCAACATTGACCCCTCACACCCTTTTGGAGACTCGATGATGAAACGTGCATTGCCTCTGGCGCTGGGAGCTGCAGTCGCGCTCACGCTCACCGCTTGTGACTCGGCTTCGTCGAGTGACTCGAAGGACGCATCGGGGGGCTCGTCCATCCCGCAGCCGACCCGGGTCGCCGAAAGCTGTGACGGGACGAACGGCAAGCTCAAGGTCGGTCTGGTGACCATCAACCTCCAGGCGCTGTACTTCAACCAGATCAACAATGCCGCGAAGAACGTCGCGGACAAGGCAGGCGTCGACCTGCAGATCATCAGCGGCAACGACGATTCCGTCGCGCAGGCCAACGCCTTCGACAATCTGATCGCCGCCGGAGTCGACGCGATCATCGTCGATGCAATCGACACGGACGGAATCAAGCCGTCGGTGGTCAAGGCCAAGAACGCGGGCATCCCCGTCGTCGCGGTGGACGCGACCATCGACGATCCGGCACTGTCGACTCAGGTCGGTACGGCCAACGCCGAGGGCGGTGCCAAGATCGGAAACACCTTGGCCGACGTCGCGAACAACACCGGAACGGTCGGTATCGTCGGCGCGCTCAACAGCACTGTTCAGTTGGAGCGGCAGAAGGGCTTCACGGAGACCGTGACCGGCCGCGGAATGACCGTCGGCACTGTCGTGGACGGACGTAACATTCAGGAGAACGCACAGACCGCAGCGGAGAACCTGCTGACCGGCGGTGGCGACATGAAGTACGTCTACGCAACCGGTGAGCCGGCACTGATCGGTCTCGTCGCGGCGGTCAACAGTCAGAAGGCGCAGGATCGCATCGAAGCAGTCGGTTGGGATCTTTCGGATCAGGCGGTAGGCGGACTCAAAGCCGGTTGGCTTAAAGGCGTGGTCCAGCAGAACACCTTCGAATTCGGCCATGAGGCAATGAATTCGGCAATCGACCTGGCTTGCGGACGCGGCGCTCCGGCAAACATCCCGGTTCCCACCCAGATCGTGACCCCGGAGAACGTGGCCGACTACATGTACTACTTGGAGAAGTAATCATGGCACCTCCACTGATCGAACTCTCGGGCATCACCAAGTCGTACGGACCGGTGAAGTCCCTTCAAGGAGTGGACCTTCGGCTGGCGAAGGGTGAAGTACTCGGAGTGGTCGGCGACAACGGCGCCGGTAAGTCCACTCTGATGAAGATTCTCGCCGGTGCGGTTCAGCACGACGGCGGCGAAATGCGCGTCAACGGTGAACCAGTGCGCTTTTCGACGCCTCTCGACGCGCAGCAGAAGAAGATCGGAATCGTCTACCAGGATCTGGCTCTGTGCGACACGCTGGACGTCGCCAGCAACCTGTTCCTCGGCAGAGAACCGCGAAAAGGCCCCTTCCTCGACCGGCATGCCATGCACGAGAAGGCGGCTCACATTCTTGCCGACCTGCATGTCAAGGTGAAGTCGACCTACCAGGAGATCGGGCAACTGTCCGGCGGACAGCGGCAAACCGTCGCGATCGCCCGCGCAGTCTCCTTCCGCCCAGACGTACTGATCCTCGACGAGCCCACCGCAGCGCTAGCCGTCGCCGAGGTCGAGTCGGTGCTCAAGCTGATCACGGACGTCGCAGCGGCCGGCGTGGGCGTCATTCTCGTGACACACCGCCTGCAGGACCTGTTCCGCGTGTGTGACCGAATCACGGTCATGTACGAGGGGCAGAGTGTCGACGACGTTCCGATCGGCGACCTCAACATCGAGTCCCTCGTCGGACTTATCACTCGAACTCCGGTGCCGCAACGGACATCGGCAGCAACACAGGGAGCCACGGCATGACCACTCTCGAGAAGACTCAGGCGCCGATCGAGCGCAAGCTCGCCGCGAAACCCTCCTTGTGGGACAGCGTCAACAAGCCCACACTCGCGATGCTGGCGGTGACAGTTGCCGTCGCAGCCGTCTTCTCGGCGACCACGTCGTCGTTCCTGACATTTACGAACCTGTCGAACCTGGCAACCCAGATCGCTCCGGTTCTGATCATCGCGGTGGCGATGACTTTCGTGATCACGGCAGGTCAGATCGACCTGTCCGTCGGTGCGATCGTCGCGTTCGTCGCGGCGATGAGTGCCGAGCTTATCCAGGCCGGCGTCGATTCGTCCCTGGTCTTCGTCGCCGCCCCGGTGATGGGTGCGGCCTGGGGCCTGGTCAACGGATGGCTCGCTGCCTATCAGGGTATTCCGCCGTTCATCGTGACCCTGGCGACGATGTCCGTCATTCGCGGTATCGCGCTGTATCGGACCGAAGGATTCTCCGTTCCGGTTCCGGCCGACACTTACTTCGCGAAGCTCGGAACTGCTGAGTTCCTCGGGTTCTCCGCCAGCGCCTGGATTGCTCTCGTCGTCGTGGTCATCGGAGCAATTGCGCTCAACCGCATGCGCTTCGGGCGCTACGTCACCGGTATCGGTTCCAACGTCGAATCCGTACGACGGTCCGGTGTCGACACGCGTCGTGTGCTCATGATGACGCTCGTCTTCACCGGCCTGGCTGCCGGCATCGCGGGACTGCTGATCGCGGCTCGACTGGGCTCGGGTTCGGCCAACTCCGCAACGGGATTCGAGCTCACCGTGATCACCGCGGTGGTTCTCGGTGGCACCAATCTCTTCGGCGGTCGCGGCACCGTGATCGGTACCGTCATCGGCGCCGTCCTGACCGGAATCATCGCCAACGGACTGACCCTGCTCGGCGTGAGCCCGTTCTTGACACCGATCATCACCGGTGTCGTTCTGCTACTGGCCATCTGGATCAACATGCGGGGACACACCCTGAGCGCGCTGTGGCGACACCTGCAGTCCGCACCCTCGGGGCCTGCACGCTCATGAGCAAGGTTCGTACCGTCACGGGAACTGTGGACAGCTCGGAACTCGGACTGGTTCTCCCACACGAACATCTGCACAACGACGTCACCGGTGCGTACACCGAGGCCCCGGATCCGGTTGTGGCACAGCGGTTGGCCGGTCCGGTACGCGCCGAGGATGCCTGGCTTCTTCACGACAATCCGTATTACAGTCTCGACAATTGTCGAGTCGACGACGGATCGGCCGTGGTGGAAGACCTTGCGGACTTCGCCCGCCTCGGTGGTCGGACGATCGTCGATCTGACACCGCCGGGACTGGGCCGGGCACCGGAGAAGCTGGCGGAGTTCTCGCGAAAGTCAGACGTGCGAGTGATCATGGGTTCAGGGTGGTACCTCGAGACGACCCATCCGGTCGAGGTCCACGAACTCGGTGTCGACGATCTGGCAGGTTCGCTCGTCGAGGAGTTCGATCCGGCAAAGGAATTGGCTCCTGGCGTGATCGGGGAGATCGGAGTCTCCCCGCTCTTCACTCAGAACGAGGCGAAAGCGTTGCGGGCGGCATGCATCGCCCAGCGCGAGGTGGACGTGCCCCTGTTCGTCCACCTTCCGGGCTGGCAGCGCGTGGGACATCACGTCGTCGACATCGTGGTCGACGAGATGGGCGTCGATCCGCAAGCAGTGGTCCTGTGCCACATGGACCCGTCCGGACACGACGCCGACTACCAACGATCGCTCGCCGACCGCGGTGTCTTTCTCGAGTTCGACATGATCGGGATGCCTTTCGATTTCCCCGGCGAGGGTCTTTCTCCGCATCCGGCGGAAACAGCCACTGCGGTAGCCGGATTGGTCACCTCCGGTCACGCATCACAGCTCCTGCTCAGTCACGACCTCTTCCTCAAATCAATGCTCAGAAAGCACGGCGGAAACGGATTCTCCTACGTACCACTCGCCTTCGCCGCCCGATTGGTGCGCGCAGGCGTAGATCCCCAGCAAGTGTCCGCATTGATGCGAGACAACCCGAGGTCGCTCTTCGAGCAGGCCGCGAAAGGAAACAGAAGCAGTCATGGGTAAACGAGTACTGATCGCCGGCGAGAGCTGGATGACGACGTCGACGCACGTCAAGGGCGTCGACGAGTTCAGTGTCCATTCCTACGTCGAGGGAGTCGGCCCGCTTCGGGATGCGCTCACCTCACGTGGCCACGACGTGACACACATGCCCGCACACCTGGTGCCGACGCAGTTCCCCGGTACCGCAGAAGCACTGTCGCAGTTCGACGTCGTCGTTCTCTCCGACATCGGAGCGAACTCGCTGCAGCTGGCTCCCGGCGTGTTCGACCAGTTCCGCGCCGGCGAGGATCGCCTTGTCGCGCTTCGTGACTGGGTGAACGCCGGCGGCTCACTGATGATGATCGGTGGTTACCTCTCGTTCTCCGGATTCCAGGCGCGAGCAGCTTTCCGCCAGACCGCGATCGCCGAGGTACTGCCCGTGACGATGCTGGCCGAGGACGATCGCGTCGAGACACCGGCTGGGATCGTTCCCACCGTCGTCGATGCTGCTCACCCGGCTCTCGGTAATGCCGGCGATTCCTGGCCCGCGCTCCTGGGATACAACCGCGTCGTCGCAAAGGACGGTGCCGTGGTTCCCGCCACCATCAACGGCGATCCGCTTGTCGCTGCCGGTGAATACGGCGCCGGACGGTCGATCGTCTTCACCTCGGACTGCTCGCCGCACTGGGCTCCGCCGGAGTTCTGTGAGCAGTGGCCCGGATACACCGACCTGTTCGACGGCTTGATCAGTTGGGTCGCCGGCGAATGAGTCGCTCCTCAGACCTGCTCGCGCGGCAGCAGAGTAATCTCGCTGCCGCGCGGGCGGTTCCATTCATCGAGGACACCATCGGCGGGACGTTGAGTGATGAGGGATTCCGCCGGTACCTCGTGATCGAAGAGGCATTTGTACTGACGGCCGTCAAGGTGTTGGGGTTGGTGGTCGCCGAATCCCCGACGCTCGACGACGCGCTCGACCACGTGACGTCGATGTCGAACCTGGTGGGCGAGCAGCGCGAGTATTTCGCGCAGTTGCGTTCCCGCTTCCCGTACGAGGGTGACGCAGCGGCGCTGGTCGAGGAGTCGGCCGTGCTGTCCACGCACGCCTTGGCCCTCGCTCGCGAAGAGGGCAGGGCGGCGGCGCTGGTGGGCATGTACGCCGCGGAAACCCTGTATCTGTCGTGGTGCCGGGAGGCGGCGGCAGTGAAGGTAGATCGCGAACCAGCGTTGCAGGACTGGGTGGACATGCATGTCGCTCCGCCGTTCGTGTCTCAGGTGGCGGTGCTGGCGTGCGAGGTGGACGCCATGCCGAAGTCCGTGAGCGACGAGGACCTGGATCGGTGGTTCTCGGGCATGCTGGCCGCAGAGATCGATTTTCACAACGTGGTGGTGTGAGGTACTGCTGTGCGCCTTTATTAACCCCCGGCGGTTAATAAAGGCGCACAGCAAAAGGCCCGTAGGTCGCTTTCGCAACCTACGGGCCTCTTCTTTGTAGCGGGGACAGGATTTGAACCTGCGACCTCTGGGTTATGAGCCCAGCGAGCTACCGAGCTGCTCCACCCCGCGTCGGTGTGAAACCAACAGTACACGACTTCTGGAGGCGCAATTACCACCCCCTGTCACCGGCTGGAGTGCGCGCTTTCCGAGTAGTAACCGCGGATGTGTCCGACTATGCGCTGACGTGCGAGTTCGCCGTCACCCGCGTTGACCGCATCCACCAATCCTCGGTGTTCGTCACGCAGTCGCATGCAGGTGCTCGGCCAGCTGTCGATCTGGACGCCCGCGAGAACGTAGGCCTCGATGGACTCGCGCAGGCCGGTCATCATGGCTGCGATCACCTGATTGCCCGCCGCGTCGGCGAGCGCCACGTGGAACTGTGCGTCGAGTAGCAAGAATTCCTCGGCCGAGAGAGCTGCGTCCTCCATCGAGTCGAGCAGTTCGACGGCCGCGCGGAGGTCGGGCGTCGGAGTCCGCGATGCCAGGGATTGCATCACCTCGGATTCGAGAACGAGTCGTGTCTTCACCACATCCGAGACCGGAAAGCCTTGTGCTGCAACCTGCATCCGCATCAGCATGGTCATACCGCCGGTCGGTTTGGCTACGATCATCGCGCCGGACGTCGGGCCGGAGCCAGTCTGCGCCTTGAGGAGGCCGAGTGCTTCCATGACCCGCAACGCTTCTCGGACCGATGACCGTCCGACGCCCAACTCTGCTGCCAGAATTCTCTCTCCCGGCAGGCGCTGGCCAGGAGACACCTCGCCTGAAACGAGCCGACGTTCGAGGTGGCTCAGTACTTGTTCCCACGCTCGCGGGCTCGGCTCGGTCGGCATGAGGCAAGAGCATAACCGGGTGGACGCCGTTTATGGGGTGGCCTGTACGGGGATGTATTACTGTGGTCAGACCACACCGACAGATTGCGGGGAACCACATGCGAGTAGCGCTGTTCGCCACCTGCATCGGGGACACGATGTTTCCCGACGCCGTCAAGGCCACCGCCCTCCTGCTCACCCGTCTCGGGCACGACGTCGTGTTTCCGTCCGGGCAGACTTGCTGCGGGCAGATGCACGTCAATACCGGCTATCAGCCGGGCGCACTACCGCTGGTCGCGAACTACGCCGATACCTTCGGTGATGCGTCGATCGACGCGGTTGTCGCACCATCGGGGTCGTGCGTCGGTTCGGTCCGTCATCAACACGAGATCGTCGCCGAGCGCTACGGCACCGCGTCGCTGTGTGGACAGGTGCAGACCGTGAAGGCAAAGACGTACGAGCTTTCCGAATTCCTCGTGGACGTTCTCGGGGTCACCGATGTGGGCGCGTACTTCCCGCACCGGGTCACCTATCACCCGACCTGTCACTCACTGCGCATGTTGAGGGTGGGGGACAAGCCACTTCAGTTGCTGCGCAACGTCCGCGACATCGATCTGGTCGAACTCCCCGAAGCAGATTCCTGCTGTGGATTCGGCGGCACCTTCGCCATCAAGAATGCGGAGACTTCGACGGCCATGCTGGCGGACAAGATTCGCCACGTTGCGGACACCGGCGCCGAATTCTGCAGCGCCGGAGACTCGTCCTGCCTCATGCACATCGGCGGCGGTATGTCGCGACTGCAGATGGGCGCCAAGACCATTCACCTCGCGGAGATTCTGGCGTCGGTGGAAAGCCGGGTGCACGCATGAGCGCTGTGACGCTGGGTCTGCCCAGCTTCCCGCCGAGGTCGCCCGAGGGTGCAGGGTTCCTGCGAGGTACTGAGAAATTCCCCGTCGCAGCACATCACGAGCTGGCCAACGCGCAACTGCGACGCAATATCGGCAAGGCGACGCACACCATCCGTGCCAAGCGCATCAACGTGACTGGAGAGCTTCCCGATTGGGAAGACCTGCGTGATGCGGGTTCGGCGATCAAGGCCGACGTCATGGCGCGGTTGCCGGAACTGCTCGAACAGTTCGAAGCTGCAGTCATCGCGCGCGGTGGGCAGGTGCATTGGGCGGCGGATGCCAACGAGGCCAACGCCATTGTGACCGAACTTGTCAAAGCCACCGGCTCCGACGAGGTCATCAAGGTCAAGTCGATGGCCACGCAGGAGATCGGTCTCAACGAGCATCTCGAAGCCCACGGAATCACCGCCTACGAGACCGATCTCGCGGAATTGATCGTCCAACTCGGCCATGACAAACCGTCGCACATCCTGGTTCCCGCGATCCATCGCAACAGGTCCGAGATTCGCGAGATATTTCTTCGAGAGATGCCAGATGTCGATCCGAACCTCGGGGAGAACCCGGCCGAACTTGCCGCTGCTGCACGAAAGTTTCTGCGCCACAAGTTCATGACGACGCCGGTCGCCGTCTCCGGCGCCAATTTCGGCATCGCGGACACGGGCACTCTGACCGTCGTGGAGTCGGAGGGCAACGGGCGAATGTGCCTGACGCTGCCGAAAACACTGATCACCGTTATGGGCATCGAGAAGATTCTGCCGACGTATCAGGATCTGGAGGTCTTCCTGCAACTGCTGCCGCGGTCCTCGACGGGGGAGCGGATGAACCCGTACACCTCCATGTGGACCGGCGTCACGCCCGACGACGGTCCACAGGAGTTCCACCTGGTCCTCCTCGACAACGGTCGGACTGCCGCGCTTGCCGACAAGATCGGGAGGGAAGCCCTGAGCTGCATACGGTGCTCGGCGTGTCTGAACGTGTGCCCGGTCTACGAGCGCACCGGCGGTCACGCCTACGGATCGACCTATCCGGGACCGATCGGCGCGGTGCTGACTCCGCAGCTCGCGGGCATGCATGGCAAAGACGATCCCAACTCGACGCTTCCCTTTGCCTCGAGTCTGTGCGGTGCGTGCTTCGACGCCTGCCCGGTCAAGATCGACATACCCTCGCTGCTCGTCGAATTGCGGCACCAGAAGGTCGCGCAATCCGGTGTCACGGCAGAGTCTTTGGCGATGAAAGCCGTCTCTCTGGCGATGTCGACCGAGGGCCGGTGGACGTTGGCTCAGAAAGCTGCCGGGCTCGGACGCGTCGTGGCCGGCAGGAAAGGGAAGATCTCTACGTTGCCACCTCCATTGAACGGTTGGACAGCTGCCAGAGACATTCCCGCACCGCCCAAGCAGACCTTCCGATCCTGGTGGGACTCCGACGAAGGCCGCGCGGCATTGGACGAGGCTCGTCGTGGCGGGAAGGCGGACAGATGAATTCACGTGAAGTGGTGCTCGGACGCATTCGTGATGCCATCACCTTGGCGCCCGCCCGCGAAGGCGAGATACCGCGAAACTACCGGACTGGCAGAACCATGTCCGACGAGGAACTCATCGATTTGTTCGTCGACCGTCTGGTGGACTACAAGGCGCACGTTCACCATTGCGCTGCAACAGAAATCGCTGAGGCCGTCGCCGGAATACTGAGAGAGCACGGACTACACACTCTGGGGATCCCCGCCGGCCTCGACCGATCATGGGTAGCCGGATTCGACGGAACGCTGGTGGTCGACAGCCCGGACGTACCGGCTCCTGAACTCGAGAACCTCGACGCCGTTGTCACCGGCTCGAAGGTATCGTGCGCCGAAACCGGCACCATCTTCCTCGACGCCGGTCCATCGCAGGGACGCCGTGCGTTGACACTGGTACCGGACACACACATCTGCGTCGTGTATCGCAGCAGTGTGGAAGTGGGAGTGCCGGAGGCGATTGCGAAGCTGACACCGGAGCGCCCCACCACCATGATCAGCGGCCCGTCGGCGACCTCCGACATCGAACTCGAGCGCGTCGAAGGTGTCCATGGTCCGAGGAATCTTCACGTCGTCATCGTCGACGGTTGATTCCCGTCGAGCGGGAACTCGGAGGCAGCGGGCCACATCAGCGTCTAACGTCCCGGCCATGACACAACTGTTGGCAGGCAAGGTCGTTTTCATCACCGGTGCAGCGCGGGGTCAGGGACGCAATCACGCGATTCGACTCGCGCAGGAAGGTGCAGACGTCATCGCTGTCGACGTGTGCGCGTCGGTGTCCGAAGACGTGGGTTACGCGGCCGCGACTGAAGCCGACCTCGAAGAAACGGCTCGTCTCGTGCGAGCGGAGGGGCGCGAGATCGTCACCGCTGTAGCGGACGTCCGTGACCTCGAGGCGCTGCGGGCGGCGGTGGCGTCGGGCGTCGACAAGTTCGGTCGCCTCGACGTCGTGATTGCCAATGCGGGCATCGCTACGTGGAACCGTTTCTGGGAGATGCCTGAAGAACAGTGGTCGACGCTGGTGGACATCAATCTCAATGGTGTCTGGCGCACGATGACAGCTGCGGTTCCTGCAATGATCGAAGCCGGCAACGGTGGTTCCATCGTGATTGTGAGCAGTGCTGCCGGCGTCGCCGAAGCGCCCGGCTGCGCGCACTACTCGGCGGCCAAGCACGGCCTCGTGGGTTTGGCTCGTACTGCTGCAACGGAATTGGGAAGCTTCGACATTCGAGTCAACAGCATCCACCCTGGCGCGGTGGAGACCGAGATGGGCAACGATCCCAACGTCGGTAAGGTACTCACTACTCATCCGGAATACATGAACTCGTACAAGTGGCCGCTCACGTCCGTCCCGCGCACCACCGTCGAGGACATCTCCAACGCCGTCGTCTACCTCGCGACGGACCTCTCCCGCGCGGTCACCGGGACGAAGATCGTCATCGACATGGGTCAGACGATGGCGTAGTTGCGCTCAGAGGAGATTGAACTGCGCGACCTCGATGGTGTTCTCGACTGCCTCCGAGAGTGCGCGAATACGTTCGTCGGCGCCTGGCGCGGTCAAAATCGCCAGGCGATCGGCGTCACCCATCGGAATGCTCCTGGCGAGGGCATACAGCCGAGAACCCAGCGGATCCAAGGGATCCGGTGGGACGGGCATTCGCGGAGTCTGTTCGCCGGCCCGAAGTGCGAGCTTTCCCAACATTCCGTACATGAACTCGATGCGCTCGAGGAGCGAGTCGTATTCGTAAGCAGTGACTGGTGTTCCGTTGTTCTCGTCAGGCCACAATTCGACCTCGGCAAGTGGGTAGGGATCGTCCGGCAGCCATCGATTGACCCGGATGCGGTCTTCGGTCCGGCAATACAACTGATACCGCCCGGCACCCATGGCGACATGAGACTCGATCCGAGCCAGAGTGCCGACGTCGTGACGTGATTCGCCGCCACCGACCTCGTGGCCACGAGCGATGAGCACTACTCCGAACAGTGGGCCGTCGGCAGCTTCGAGAACGTTCTCGACCAGTGCGCGATACCGAGGTTCGAAGATGTTCAGGGGCAACACCTCACCCGGTAGCAAAGCGGAGCCGAGCGGAAACATGGGGAAGATGGGCATCAGGGGATTCTCAACCTCGGAATCGGAGGGGCGGGGAAATCGCCGGGGCGATCGATTTCGGCGAGCAGGTGCTCGGACCACGTCAGTAGACCGGGGATATCGAGGCCGTGCGGACTCTCGACCTCGTAGTGCCTGATGCGGTCGTGACCCTGGCCGAGGAGTGAGACGGCGCCGGTGTTGTTGCCCCGAAGCAGATGGGTGAGCCCGACGGCCAACTGAGCCAGTCCCTGCCACAGGTCACGTTCCTCGGGCGGCGCGCTTTTCCACGTTCCTTCGAGAATCTCGTGTGCGTGGAAAGGCATGCCGTGGTCGAGGAGGCGCTGCGCCTCGGTGATCGATTCGTCTGGTGGCAGGCGTACATCGTCCGGAATGCGCGGGACACCGCCCGCTGCGTCGCGTGGCAGTGGACGTCCGAGTCCGTCACGGGGCCGCGAATTGAGGGGTTTCCCAGCGGCGTCCCGGTCGCGTTCGGTCATACACTCAGCCTAACGGCAGCGCCTCGGACGAACTCGCCAAAAGTTTTTTCGAGTCGCCTGTCGATTCCGGGGAGAACCGTTCGTCGTCATGTTGTAAGGCAAGAGAGCCGGAAGAAAAACAACAGACCAAGGAGTCAGTCATGAAGTACATGTTGCTCATCTACACCGCACCCGGCGGAGACACCGAACCCCAGTGCACGTTCGAGGACTGGCAGCAATACGACAAGGAAATGAAGGACGCCGGCATCTGGGTGTCCGGCGATGCTCTCGCCGACCTGACCACCACGACGACGGTTCGAGTCTCGCAGTCCGGGGAAAAGACCGTCACCGACGGACCCTTCGCAGAAACCCGCGAGATCCTCGGCGGCTACGACGTCATCGACGTTCCTGATCTGGATGCGGCGCTGGCCTGGGCCGCGCGGTGCCCCGGCGCGCGCGACGGCGGCAGCGTCGAGGTGCGTCCACTGGCCGGGTTCGGGGACTGATTCGCCGTGGACGAGCAGGCCGAGAACTCCATCGAGTCAGTGTTCCGGGAGGAACGCGGACGACTCTTGGCCTCGCTCGTCCGCCGCTTCGGTGATCTGGATCTGGCCGAGGAAGTCACCTCCGAAGCCGTCGAGGCCGCGTTGGTGCACTGGCCCGTGGACGGAGTGCCGGCTAAACCCGGCGCCTGGCTGCTGACCACGGCGCGTCGTAAAGCCGTCGACAGGCTTCGTCGTGATCAGGCCTATGCGGCGCGATTGGCGGTGATGCAGGTGGACGCCGATCGTGCCGACCCGGCGCCGCCCACGGTCGACGGAGAACTTCCCGACGAGCGGTTGCAGCTGTTCTTCACCTGCTCGCACCCAGCGCTGGCCGAGGACGACCGAATCGCACTCACCTTGCGTTGCCTCGGCGGGTTGACGACGCCCGAAGTCGCTCGGGCCTTCCTCGTTCCTTCGGCGACGATGGCGCAGCGGATCGTGCGCGCGAAGAAGAAAATCCGTCAGGCTCGGATTCCCTTCCGCACTCCCAGCGCCGAAGAACTCCCGGAACGTTTGCCCGGTGTTCTGCAGGTGATCTACTCGGTGTTCACCGAGGGGTACGCAGCGAGTTCGGGTCCGGATCTGCAACGCGTCGACCTGGCGGTGGAGGCGATCAGGCTGGCGAGGATCTTGCGCGCATTGCTTCCCGATGAGCGCGAGATCGCCGGGTTGCTTGCATTGATGCTTCTCGTCCACGCGCGTCGGGATGCCCGTACCGACGCCGCCGGCGGGATCGTGCTCCTCGAAGACCAGGATCGCGGGTGTTGGGACCAGCCGATGATCGAGGAAGGCAGCGACCTCGTCGTAGTCGCGTTGACCGGGGGAGCGCCGGGGCCGTACGGGGTGCAGGCCGCCATCGCCGCATTGCACGACGAGGCCGCAGATGTGGAGAGCACCGACTGGCCGCAGATCTGCGCGCTCTACGGAGTGCTTCTCACGTTGACGCCTTCGCCCGTCGTCGCAGTCAACAGGGCAGTGGCGCTGGCGATGCGCGACGGCGAGGAGGTTGGGCTGGCAGCTTTGGAAGAACTGGCAGCGGAGCCCAAACTTACCGACTACCACCCGTATCACCTTGCACGCGCCGAACTGCTCGCGCGGTTGGGGCGCACCGACGCGGCAATGTCTGCATACCGACGTGCGCTGAATCTGGTTGGTACGGAACCGGAGCGGGCCTACCTGGAGCGTCGGTTGGGTGAGATCTCCGACTGATCGGCTCCTAGCGAGGGACGTCGAGATCGAAGTACAGGGTCTCGGACCAGTAACCGAGGCCGAGCTCGCGTAGCGGTTCCTCGACGCTCTCCTGAGTCGGCGTGAACAGCCGCTCCCAGAAGCGCGGCTTGGCGGGTGCGAGTGTGGCCAGAGCCGCCTCCATCTCGGCGTCGATGTCCGCCAGACCGGTCATCAGGGCCGCGCCCTGTTCGGCGAACGGTTCGTCGTCCATGTCGAAGATCTCGCCGCACTCGAGGACGAAGTAGTGGTCGGGTTCGGTGTGGCTGCGCAGGAAACGCAGCGCATCGCCGGCCATCGTGCCGAGTTCGGGGTGATCGATTCGGCCGAGGAAGTCTTCGAGCCGGGCGATACCAGGACCACAGGGCGCGGTGACCGCGATCAGGTCGGGGGTGTCGTCCCAGATGATCGACTGTTGGGCGAAGGGATTCACGGACACAAGGATCCTCGGGACCAGCGGTATCGCGTACGACCACTCGGAGATACCGGTGAGACCTCGGGCGCGAGCGGCAGCCGGATTCTCATGCGGAGCAACAGGGGTCGAGTAGAGATAGGTGCGGTTGGCCACTGGCCGAGTCCTTTCTGCGGTCGGTGTCACCTGATTCAGGCGGCGCCCACCATCCTCAATGCCAGGTCTCCGTACAATTTTCCAATGTCTTCCGGATTCGTGTAATTGCCGGCCGGGAACCAGCGGCACACGTCGACACACAGGGACATCAGGGCGAGGGTGACGCCTTCGGCATCAGGGATCGTGAAGTCGCCCGACCGGACGCCGGCGTCGACAACCTCCCGAACCACCCGCGTCGTGCTGCGGCGAAGAGCGACGACGGTTCGGTAGTGCTCTGGTGTGAGGGCAGTGAGTTCGTACTGGACGACGCGAGCGAGTGAGTGGTGCCCGGCCTGCCAACTGGCGAAGGTGCTGATCAGTTCCTGCAAACGAACGGACGGTTCTTCACCAGGTCGGTCGGCGCCCTCGACCACCTTCAACGCTTCGGTGTGGCCTTCGAAGCTGATCGCGAAAAGCAGCTCTTCTTTCGAGCGGTAGTGCGGGTACATGGCGGCGGGACTCATGTCGAGTCGCGCGGCGATGTCACGGGTGGTGGTGCCGCCGTAGCCCGCGGAGGCAAAAGCGTCCACGGCTGCCGCGCGGATACGGGCCGCAGCTTTGGAGGGGCTGATCACCACGTCAGGTGAATCGCTCACGGTTTCCTCCAGGTGTGACGGATTTCGATGTTGACAATATCCCGCTCTCGATTCACTATAAGCAGGTGCTTAGATTCTAAGCGAATGCTTAGGAACATCGTTACGTGTGGCTTTGCCACGCCGAAAGGAAGCAACTCGTCATGCGTCGCACTCTGTACGGACCCGATCACGAGGCATTTCGCGAATCTGCTCGCGAATTCGTCAACCGGAACATCCTTCCGGTCGCAGAGAAGCTGATCGACCAGCGCTTCATCGATCGTGAAATCTGGCTCGAAGCGGGACGCAACGGCTTCCTCGGACTCGAGGTTCCGGAGGCGTACGGCGGAAGCGAAGCCGGCGACTACCGCTTCAACGCGGTTCTGGCCGAAGAGCTCTCGCGCGCCAGTGCAGCTGTTGCCTCGAGCTTCGGCATTCACGCCGACGTCGTTGCTCCCTACCTCGTTCAGCTCACCACCGAAGAGCAGAAGCAGCGTTGGCTGCCCAAGTTCTGCACCGGTGAGATGCTGACGGCCATCGGCATGACCGAGCCTTCCGGTGGATCCGACCTCGCCTCGCTCAAGACCACTGCGGTCAAGGACGGCGACGACTGGATCATCAACGGCTCCAAGACCTTCATCACCAACGGCTACAACGCCGACCTCGTGATCGTGGCGGCTCGGACCAGTCCCGAGAAGAAGTCCAAGGGCATCACGCTTTTTGCCGTCGAAACCGGCATGGAAGGCTTCGAGCGCGGACGCAAGCTCGACAAGGTCGGCCAGCACGAGTCCGATACCGCCGAACTGTTCTTCGAGAACGTTCGCGTGCCGTCCACCAACATCATCGGTGAGATCGACCGCGGCTTCATTCACATGATGGAAATGCTGCCGCAGGAGCGCGTCGGCGCTGCGGTGTCCAACATCGCGCACGCCGCTCCGATCCTCGAAGAGACGCTGCAATATGCCAAGGACCGCAAGGCTTTCGGTCAGCCGATCGGCTCGCTGCAGTGGAACAAATTCCTTCTCGCGGATCTCGTCACCCGCATCGAGGTCACCCAGGCCTACGTCGACAACTGCGTCGCGGCACACGCTGCCGGCGAGCTGACCGCCATCGACGCCGCCAAGGCTAAGTGGTGGACCGCGCAGGTGCAGAACGAGGTCCTCGATCACTGCGTTCAGTTGCACGGTGGCTACGGCTTCATGACCGAGTACCGCGCCGCTCGCGCGTGGATGGACGCCCGCGTCACCAAGATCTGGGCCGGATCCAACGAGATCATGAAGGAACTCATCGGCCGCGATCTCGGCCTGTAATTTCGCAACTGCAGTCGATACGTCACTGCAACCGCCACTTCCCGAACCCGACGACACAGGAGCATCACCGCGCATGTCTGTTCTCGACAAGTTCTCTCTGACCGATCGAGTGGTCATCGTGACCGGTGCGTCGTCGGGCCTCGGGGTGGCGTTTGCGAAAGCCGCAGCAGAGGCCGGCGCGGACGTCGTCCTCGCTGCTCGCCGCGTCGACAAGCTCGAAGACACGGCCAAGCTCGTGCGTGACGCAGGCCGCGAAGCATTGTGCGTGGCCACCGACATCGTCGATCCGGCTCAGGCTCAGAACATGGTCGACGCCGCGATGGAGAAGTTCGGCCGCGTGGACGTGCTGGTCAACAATGCCGGCGTCGGAACTGCCGTTCCGGCGACCCGCGAGACCCCGGACCAGTTCCGCGCCGTCATCGACATCAACCTCAACGGGTCCTACTGGGCAGCGCAGGCCTGCGGCCGCGTCATGCTCCCGGGCAGCTCCATCGTCAACATCTCGAGCATTCTCGGATTGACGACCGCCGGACTCCCGCAGGCCGCCTATGCGGCGAGCAAGGCAGGCGTCGTCGGATTGACCCGCGACCTCGCACAGCAGTGGGGAACGCGCAAGGGCATTCGCGTCAACGCGATCGCGCCCGGCTTCTTCAAGTCGGAAATGACAGACCAATACAACGACGGTTACTTGGACGCGATGGCTCCGCGCCTGATCCTCGGCCGCATGGGCGATCCGGAAGAGCTCGCGGCCACCATGGTGTGGCTCGCGTCCGAGGCCGGCGGATACGTCACCGGTCAGACCATCGCCGTCGACGGAGGAATCACCATCACCTGACGCCGATGCCGAGATGTCGCCGGCTTTGCCGTATAAGTAGCTGGTGACCTCTCGCGCCGAACCTCAGGAGAACTGGGAAGACCGTCCGCCACCATCCATGGCTGCGACGGAGCTTCTGCGTGACCTGCCGGTGACTGCCCGCGGCGTCCGGACCAGGGCTTCTCTGGTCGCAGCGGCTCGAACGGTGTTCGAGCGCGCAGGGTATCTCGACGCCCGTCTCACGGACATCACCAAGGAAGCGAACTGCTCCACCGGCACGTTCTACACCTACTTCGACAACAAAGAGCAGATCTTCGCCGCAGTTCTCGACGTCGCGCAGGAAGACATGCTGCACCCAGGCATGGGACGGGTCCGCGACGTCGACAATCCGTATGCGGTCCTCGAATCGAGCAACCGTGCCTACCTGACGGCTTTTCGCCGCAACGCCAAACTCATGGGCCTGCTCGAGCAGGTATCGCACATCGACCCGGCCTTCGCGAAACTGCGTCGGGACCGAGCCGAGACCTTCATTTCTCGTAATGCCCGAGCCATCGAACGCTTGCAAGCAGCTGGCAAGGCAGACGCCTCGTTGGACCCGCTGTTGGCTTCCCGAGCACTGTCGGCGATGGTGAGCCGTCTTGCCTACAGTTCATTCGTCTCCGAGGAACCTGGCGCCGACGGCAACCCCGTCCCGTTCGAGGACGTCGTCAAGACGGCTACTCAGGTGTGGGCCAACGCGCTGGGACTCGAAGGCGACCGCGGGTAGTTTCAGCCTTCGCCGCGGGCCGCGAACTGCTGCTCGAGGCTGTGGCGCAACGTCTCCTCGCTGTTCCTGACAGCGTTTTCGACGAACGGCCCGATCAAGCGGCCGAGAGCTTTGCCGGCAATGCCGCCGGGCAGTTTGTAGGCGAAGTCGACGGAAAGCTCGGTCTTGGAATCGTCGATCGCGGCGAACTCCCACGTGGACGAGTTGGATACACCGCCGAGCGAGGACAGCTTGATGATCCGATTCTTCTCCCACTCGGTGACCTCGAGTTTGGAGCGCAACGTGCTCGGCCCGATCTGCATGGCCGCGTCGAACGTGGCGCCGAGTCCCTGATCGAACTCTCCGAACGGGGTGAACTCGGAAACACCGAACATCCACGTCGGGACATTGCGGTAGTTGTCGATGTAGTCGAAGGCGACATCAACCGGCACGGCAGCAACCGCGGTGTGGCGAACATGGATCATGACTGGTCCCTGTCTTTCGGTGAACATCGACTGTATCCAATGGCACCGACGCGTTCGGCGGCGGCGCAACGGCGATCTACGGTATCGGTATGACGAACGAGCTTCCGGTACGCGGGTCCTGGCGCGATTACGAAGACCTGGGACTACCGAAACCGCTCGCTGCGGCGCTGGAGGCGTTCGTCGAGCAGGGCTATCACGGGACTTCGATCCGTGACGTCGCGTCGCGGTCCGGGCTGTCGGTGCCGGGGCTCTACCACCACTACCCGTCCAAGCAGGCTCTGCTGATCGGTCTGGCGACCGTGGTGATGACGGAGTTGTTGGAGCGAAGCCGCGCCGCCGAACTCGATGCCGGGGACGATCCCTCCGATCGCTTCGACGCGGTGATCGAATCTCTGTTGCGGTTCCACATGTTTCGGCGCGAGCAGTCGTTCGTCGCCTCCTCCGAGATTCGCAGCATGGAGCCCGACAGCCGGGCTGGTTACATCGCCCAGCGCGACGAACAGCAGAAGCAGGTGGACCGGATCGTCCTCGACGGCGTCGCTTCGGGAGTGTTCGAAGCCGACCATCCCGAGGACGCCAGCCGAGCCGTGGTGACGATGTGCGTCGCCGTCGCGGTCTGGTACCGACCGGACGGTGAGTTGTCTCCGGACGAGTTGGTG
>NZ_BAAILK010000035.1:67506-85023 GCF_054589475.1 Rhodococcus sp. no. 34 | reverse complement strand
TGGGGGAGTGACTGTGGGGGCGAAGCGGGTGGGGGAGTGACTGTGGGGGCGAAGCGGGTGGGGGAGTGACTGTGGGGGCGAAGCGGGTGGGGGAGTGACTGTGGGGGCAACTGCGCGAATCAGTCTGAATTTTTGAGCAATTCGAGCGCTGCGTTCCGGCCGGCACCGAAGGGGTCGGTGCCGATACCGATCCCGTCTGCGACAAGGGCACCTTCGTGAAGCAGCATGATTGCCTCGACGAGACGTTCGTCGGCTAGTCCGTCCGTCGCCAGAATGCGCCGGAAAAGGTCTGACATCTCCCGCTTTTGTTCGGCGATGACAGCGAACACCGGATGTGAGTGATCGCTGAACTCGGCGTGCGCGTTGATCATGCTGCACCCCTTGCCTCCGCTCGCCTTGGACCAGGAGGCGGAAGCGTCGAATACCGCACTCAACTGTTCGGCGCGGCTAGCTCCGGCTGATGCGAGCTTCTCGTCGCGAAAGATTCGCCACCGCCGATCTCGAGCCCTCAGGTATTCAACGACGAGACCGTCTTTCGAGCCGAACCGTTCGTACAAAGTCTTCTTCGTGACCCCGGCGTCCAGTGCGACGGTATCCACGCCTACGGCATGAATCCCCTTTTCGTAGAACAGCTTCGACGCAGACTCCAGAATGCGACGCGCTTTCGGAGTCAATTCGGGTGTGGATTCCTCTGCCATGGACAAAAGTATACCGATCTGTATAGTCGAGTTCATGAGTAAACAGATCGGTATACCTCGGATCGTGACCTCGAGATCTGCCGTGACGGCTACCTTGTCGGTCCTGTTCGTCGTGTGCTGGAGTTCGGGATTCATCGGGGCCAAACTCGGCGCTGGCAGTGCCGAGGTCCCCACACTGCTGATGTGGCGTTTTCTCCCGCTCGCGGCGGTGCTGCTCCCGATTGTCTGGCTCTCCGCCCGCCGCCGGAACGCGATGCCGACACCGCGGGCTCTCGGCAGGCAGGTGGTGATCGGGATGCTCTCCCAGAGTGGCTACCTGTTGTCGGTGTACTGGGCAGTCGATCTCGGCGTGAACACCGGAACAACTGCGCTGATCGACGGTATTCAGCCGCTGGTGGCTGCCGCACTGCTCGGTCCGGTCCTCGGTGTCGCAGTCCCGCGTATGCAGTGGATCGGGTTGGCCATCGGAATGGGCGGCGTCGTGATGGTCACGGCAGCCGATGCCGGGGCCGGCACATCGGCGCCGTGGTGGGCGTACGCGATTCCGTTCCTGGGGATGCTCAGCCTGGTTGCATCCACCTTCGTCCAGCAACGCGCTCCCACGTCCACACCGCCACTGCAGGCTTTGGTCATCCACTGCTCAACCAGCGCAATAGTTTTCACAACTCTGGCGATCGTCTCGGATGCTGCCGTACCGCCGAGTGTCAGCACATTCTGGATCGAGTTGCTCTGGTTGATCGTGTTGTCCACCTTCGGTGGTTACGGGCTGTACTGGCTGTTGCTCCGCCGCATCGGCATTACGTCCGTCAACACCCTGATGTTCTTGATCGCCCCAGTCACCGCGGTCTGGGGCGCACTGATGTTCGGAGAATCCTTCACTCCGTTCACCGCGCTCGGCTTGGCGGTGGGCATCGTCGCCGTCGTCGTGGTCACCCGGGTGGGCAATCGCCCGAAGAAGCAGGACGAGGGCACGGATTCCTGCCCGCCGAGAGCTTCGATCACGTCGCGCTGATGAAGGCCGATCGGGATGTGAACCGCTCGCGGAGCGCGGTGAGTTGCTCTGCGGTGAGCTTCAGTCCGTTGATTGCGTAGTCCTCGACGGTGCCGAAGTGCGTGCGCATTTCGTCGAGAGCTGCGTCGAAATAGCTGTCACGGACTCCGAGGAGGGGTCGTAGCACTTCTGCGTCAACGCCTTTGCTCGCGGCGAAGTCGAGGATCGGTTCTGTCATGGGGGCCAGATCGGTGTTCGTCTCCAGGTAGTCGGCGCGTACATCGGCTTCGTCGGCCCCGAGGAGGAGTAGGAAAGAGGTCGCGGCCCACCCGGTTCGATCCTTGCCGGTGGTGCAGTGGAAAAGTGCTGCCCCGGTGCGTTTTTCGTCGATGAGGTCGAGGTAGAACGTGCGATAGGCGTCGAGAGCGGACGGCAGGCTGACGAAGTTGCGGTTGGCTTCCTCCATCTGTGCGATCCCACGTCCGTCGCTGATGGTCTCGGCGTATGCGACCGGGTCCGTCATGAGTAGTCCAGTGGCCGCGGCGTTTTGGGCATTGTCGGCAAGTACGTCGAGCCAGACTGTGCGCGTCGAGTCAGGGAGATTGTCGAGTGCGCCGTCGCGCTCGGCGGCGGTCCTCAGGTCGTATACCGTCCGGACGTCCAAGTCGGCGACCGCGGCAAGGTCGTCGCCGTCGAGTTTCGCCAGAGTCGCTGAACGGTAGAGCGCGCCCGCGCGGACGGTGCCGTCTGCAACAGGAATGCCACCGAGGTCCCGGAAGTTCGGAGCGGTCTTCAGGAGAACGCGGCGATCGAGCGGGTGAGTTGGCATGGCTGACTCCTTGTGGGTTCCGTTTCCGAACTGATCATTCATGCCTTCTGCACACTGCGCACGAGCTTTTCGGCATTGCGTCTCTTGATCCACTTGTCGATGACGAGAGCCATGAAGATCCACCCTCCCAATGCCGTGATCACCCACACGATGATCGGGGCGAGGATCCAGGACCCGACGCCGCTGATCTCGATACCGTCGGGGACCAGGGTCGCAACCCAGAGCGCGAGCAGTGTGGCGACCAAGCCGACACCACCCGCGAGCGGAGCCGCGTAGTGCAGTGCCACGCTGAGCACGAATGGGCCGAGGATCATGTGTGCGAGGGTGAATACACCGATAGCGGCCAAGAAGCCGTTCACGCTCAGGCTGACCCCGGGAAGAGCAAAATGCACGACGATCAGCGCGATCGCGCCGAGAACACATTGCGAAACGAGCTGAAATAACAGACGCATGGCTTGTACCTCCGTGATCAGGTCGAGTCACCCGAGAGTGGTGTGTGCGTGGGGAACGCTTTGCTGCAGGGCTTCGGGACGAGGCGCCGTCCAGGTGCCGTCGAGCACGGAGGGACGGGGGCGGTACAGGCGCAGTACGTAGTTCCACCCGGGCATGATGGGCAGTGCGTTCGCGACGCCGTCGAGATGGACCCCGAAGCGGATGGTGGTGCTGCCGTCGGAGTCTGGGGTGGCCGTGAGGCTGTTGATGCTGTTGACGCCCAGGGCGTTCTCTTCGAAGTATCCGGCCGCGTTGTACAGCGAGACCGACCAGAACGCATCCACGGGAACATCGTTCAGGCGGAGACGGTATTCTCCGACCGGGAGACGTTCGTCGAAGTTGACGTAGGTGGCCTCGTACTCGGGAAGGCCACCCCAGCCGGATGCGGTACCGAGCAGGTGCCTGATCGGGTCGACTTCCGCAGCGGTACCGAATGAATGGTCGTACGTGGTGATGCCGCGCGCGAGTGCGAGGAGTGCGTCGCGGGTCTCGGTCTGCGATTGCTCGTCGTAGTCGGGCAACGGGAACTCTCCCGTTCCGCCGCCGTCGATGTTGAGGGCGTCTTGCAACCGGTTCACCTCGGCGACGTCTTCGGGGCTGTTCGGATCGACGAGGATGCGCACGATCAGTGCGGCGTAGTCGGTCCCGACCAATTCACGCGTGAGCAAATGCTCTCCCGGGTCGCGCAGGATGACGGGACCGAAGTGATCTTGACTGACCACCCACACGGAGATGTAGCGCTCGCCGGTATCGGGCACCGTGATGGTGACGTTCTCGCGCACGTCGATGATCGCGCTGCTGTACAGAGTGTCGCGGTTCTGGCGGATGATCGGCTGGTTGTCGAGTGACCCGAGATCACGAGTGTGGTTCCACGTGCCCAGGCCGACGCCCGCGGCCAGGCGAGCGAACATGAGATCGGACTCTGCCCGATTGAAGTTCAGGACGTTGACGGCGATCGTGGACATAGTGGGTTCCAATCGGTGTCGGGGTACGGAAGCGGGCGCGGTAATCCATGGCCCGTCGGGGTGAATCAGCCGAGCAGTCGCGCTTTCGCGGCTTGGAACTCGGCGTCGCTCAGCAGGCCTTGTGATTTGAGGTCGCCGAGTTTCTGCAACTCGGCGACGAGATCGACCGAGGCCGCGGGTGCGGGTGTGGGCATCGGGAGTGCGGCATGCTGCTGGGCGAATTCGTACTGCGCCTGCTCGTATTCGGCTTGGGCTCTCCTTTGCCGGCGGGTGGCCATACCGTCGCTGACGGCGGTCGCAGTACCGGTCACGACCGCGGTGCGTGCGGCGAGGCCCAGCAGTCCGGGGCGACCTCTTCTCGGGATGTACGGCATGTCAGACCTCCAGTTTCGGGCTGATCGTGTCCATGAGGGCATTGACGACCGGGGCGGGTATCCGCTCGTAGCCCAGTAACACCGCGCCGGACGCCGCGGTGCGTGCGGCGAGCTCACGCTGATAGACCAGCTCGAGCGCGACCAGCAGCGCTGCAGCGCCGGTGGGAATGGCTGCCGCGAGTTCGGTGATGTCCTCATGCCCGAGCAGACCGGACGCGCCGAGCATCTCGACGTTGATCTCGAAGCCGTTCGGCAACTCCTCGACTTCGATGAGGGTGAGTTCACCGTCCTCGGACTTGGAGATGACGATCAGATCGAGCAGCCGCACCAGGCCGGTATCCGTAAGGTCGGTCAGTGCGGAGAGCGCGGCCGGGTCGAGGCTCTGCCCAGGCAGGCCGAGAAGGTAGAAGTCGACGGGGCCGAAACGCGCGGCACTCACGAGAGGACCTTCAGCTTGAGTGCGGCGAACTCGTCCTCGCTGATCGCTCCGGCTTCGAGCAGTGCTGCGGCTGCGGCGATCTCCTCGCTGGGGCTCTTCCCCGCGACCTCGCGGATATACGATTCGGCGGCCTTCTCGGCGTCGCGTGCGGCCTTGTTGCTGCGTTCCGTCATCCCTTCGCCGCGGGCGACGAGATAGACGAGCGCGGTGAGGATGGGCAGGAAGAGTAGGAAGAACACCCAGACGGCCTTCAACCAACCGCTGAGCTTGTGGTCGCGGAACAGGTCGGCGATGATCGCGAACAGCGCGAAGAGATATCCGATGAAGACGGTTGCCCACAGCATCCAGCCGAGGCTTTCCCAGAAGCTCATGTGTCTTATCCGTTTCGTGTCAGGCCTGCGCACCGGGATTCCGCCGACTAGCGCATTTCGGTTGATTCCGGCAATTCTCACTGGTTTCCGCAGGCTTCGATCGCGGTCTCATCCGAAGCGGATGAGACCGGATTTCCACGGACATCGAACGTCTCGAGTATCTTCGACACATGATCGAAGCCGTGCGTGACGCACTCGCCTCTGGTGAGGCGGAGCAGGCTCGACGAGTCCTGCGGAAAAACTGGCTTCGTTTGATTCTCGAATCTCACACCAGGGAACTCGAGCAGCTCTGCCTTGCTCATCCCGATCCCCACGATCCGCACATCCTGCTGATACGGGCGTGCTGCCGCGATCTCAGCGGTGATCCGTACGGCGCTGAGTTTCTCCGCGGGCAGGGTCTGCGGGTGGCGTCCGACGATTTTGTCGTCTGCTTCACCGACCTGCTGCTCGCTCCGGACACCTCGACCAAGGCCGTCATCGCCGATCGCGCTCGCCACGCGCTCGCCCAGTGCGAGCCCGAGGACGATTACCCGTCCGCGCTCTTCCTCCTCGGGTGGACCGAGATCAGGCTTCGTCGTGACCTTCCTCGTGCCATCGCGCTACTTCGCTCGGCCGGCGACGAGGCGCAGTTGCAGTCGCGTACGGAGACGTTGCGTCTCGCACAATCCAATTTGGCTTTCGCGCTCACCCACGCAGGGATATTCACCGAAGCCGAACAGATCCTCGACGGCCTTCCTGCGCGAGAGGTGGCGTCCGATTGGGAACGCTTCGAAGGTGGTCTCCCACAGTCGAATCGGGGGTGCATCGCTTACTGGCGTGGCGACTTCGAGGAGGCGATCGCTCAGTTCGACTCGATCATCGAGGAGGGCAGCCCCGGAACCAATTTCGAGGCGCTCGCCCGTCTGTACCTGGTGATGAGCCTGATCGCTCTGAACCGGGAAGACCGGTACCACAACGCCGCTCGTCTGCTGCGAGGCGTGAGCACTGCGGACAAGCACGGCATTCCTTGGGATACGCTGCGGCGCGTCACCACGGCCTGGCTCGCCCACGCTCAAGGACAGGACGAGCAAGCTCGCCGCATCGCAATGCCCACGCTGACCAGAACAGGTGCTGCGGTCGCTCACGCGCTTCTCGCGGAGCTCTACCGAGTCATGGGGGATCCGGAACCGTCAGCTCAGGCGCTTCGGTTGGCAACCTCGGCCGCGCTGCCCCGATATGCGCTGGTGAGCACCCTTGTCACGACTGCCGCCCTGAGCTCCGTCGCCGGGCGTGGACCGCAGGCACACGAGCAATTGGATCGTGCGCTGGCCGAGGCAATCCCCGAGCGTATTCTCGCCCCATTTCTGAGCGGCGATCCGGTAATCGTCGATCTGTTGAACGCGCACGCAACGCAGGGGTCGAGACACCAGGAGCTCCTACGCACGATTCTGGAAAAACGGGGCCAGCTCTCTGCCAAACTCGCCGGAGTCCTGACGGAACGTGAGAAAGAGATCCTCACTTTTCTGCGAACTACGATGACTGCAGACGAGATCGCTGCGCACCTCGGCATCGCCTATCCCACTGTGAAGACTCACATTCGCTCGATCTACCGCAAACTAGGCGTGACCAAACGGCGTGCCGCTGTTCAAGCAGCCGACAACCTAGACCGAGGGATCGGGGGCGATTCCGCGGCGGAGGCTGCGAACCGTCAGATCCAAGGCTTGTAGTCGCGTCCCGGAACCGCGGTTCACGTAGTCCATCGACGTGTAGAGCAGTGACCACAGCAGGTTCTGCACCCAGTCCGAACCCATGTCGGGGTCGATGGAACCGTCGGAGTGTCCGCGCTCGATGGCATCGGTGACTGAGTCGTCGTTCGACGCGGACTCGGCAAACGAATCTTCTTGATACACACCGGGAGTGAAGAACAGAACCGTCAAGAGGTCGGCCAGTTCGAAGTATTCATGGCACAGGCGAACCAGTGCTTCGGCTCCGGTACCCTCGCCGAGTCGAGCTGCTGCTGCGGCCTCTCCGACGGCACGAGTGGCCTCGGCCGCGACTGCGTCGACCAGGTCTGACCGTTCGGGAAAGTAGCGGTGCAAAGTGGTCCGGCCGACCCTTGCGGCCGAAGCGATCTCGCTGAGGGTCGCAGCAGGCTTGGATGCGAACACCGAAACGGCAGCATCGAGGATGGCCTTCCGTGTGCGCTCGCGGGTCGCGCTTTGTTCTGGTGCGCTGTGGATCGTTGTCACGAATCCGAAGCGTAGCCGTGTCCGGTTTCGGTATCCAGTGTTTCCGAATCGGAATTTCTCTTGCCCTTTATGGAACATTCGTGTTCCATAAATTCATGCTTGAATCCGACGCTTCTCAGCCCGCACCGAAATGGAGCAATCTCCGCGTCCTCTCGGAGTTCGCTCGACCGCATCTGCCGTCGCTCCTCCTCGGATTGGTACTGGCGCTGTGCGGCTCGGCGGCGACGCTGGCAACGCCGATGGTCACCAAGTGGGTTCTCGACACCCTCGATACCGGTGCGTCGCTGAAAGGACCGATCCTCACGCTCGTCGTCCTTCTGATCGTCGGTGCAGTGCTCGGTTGTGCTCAGTGGATCGTTCTCGGAACCGCCGCCGAGAAGGTTGTCTTCGACGCCAGGTCTTCGCTGGTGAAGCGATTCCTCGCTGCGACGGTGCCGTCGCTGCAATCGCGATCCGTGGGTGAATTGGTCACCCGGGTCACGTCTGACACCTTGCTGCTGCGGGAGGCTGCGTCGTCGGCCGCGGTGAATATTCTGAACGCAGCCGCGTTGACCATCGGAACGATTGTTCTGATGGGCGTTCTGGATCTGCCGTTGTTGGGGGTAACCATGGTGGCAATCGTGTTCGCCTCCATACTCTTTGCCGTTCTGATGCCTCGGATTTCCGCAGCCGAAGCGCGAACCCAGGAATCGCTCGGTCAGCTCGGCGGCGTTCTCGAGGGTGGCTTGCGTGCGATCCGGACGGTCAAGGTTTCCCTCGCCGAGGATCGCGTCGGGGCTCTGGTGACGAACAATGCGTCCGATGCGAAAAAGCATGCGATCACGGCGGTGCGAGTGTCGGCAACCGCGTGGACTGTCGCGTGGACCGCCATTCAAGGATCGATCATTGCCATCCTGGGCTTCGGTGCCTGGCGAGTCGCCGACGGCGAAATGGCAGTCTCGACGCTCATCGCGTTTTTGCTCTACGCCTTCACCCTGATGGGGCCGGTGTCGGAGCTTGCGCAGAACGTGACCTCCGTTCAGTCGGGAATCGCGGCAGCTATCCGGATTCGCGAGATGCAGTCGTTGCCCACCGAGCAGTACGACGAGGTCGTGGACGTGGTCGCGAAAACGAGCGCTGCCGCGCCGCTGATCGAGTTGCGCGACGTCACCGTGAGCTACCACGGATCGAACCAGCCGGCGTTGCGCGATGTCTCGCTGGTCATTCCGACGCGTGGGCACATGGCCATCGTCGGCCCGTCGGGCGCAGGAAAGACGACCTTGCTCTCGACCGTGCTGCGATTTGTCGAACCTCGATCGGGTGAGGTTCTCCTGCATGGAGTCGGTTACGACGCGCTCGATCACCGCGCTGTGCGCGAGAGTCTCGCGTACGTGGAGCAGGAGACACCGGTGGTGCCCGGCACGATTCGGGAGAACGTCGTCTTCAGCCATCCCGATGCGACGGACGAAGAAGTACAGGCCGTTCTGCGCTTGCTCCGGCTCGACGACGCGATCGAGGCCCTGCCCAACGGACTCGACACCGCTCTGACGGCCACTTCGCTGTCGGGCGGCCAACGTCAGCGGATCGCGATGGCGCGCGCAGTTCTGCGTCCGAGTGCTTTGCTTCTGCTCGACGAAGCCACTGCCCAGGTCGACACGCTCACCGAAGCCGCGATTGTCGACGCGATCAACGAACGTGCGCGCACCGGGGCCGTGGTGACTATCGCTCACCGGCTCTCGACGGTGCGTGACGCCGACTGGATCGTGGTCATGGAAGACGGTCGGATCCGCAACATCGGCAACCATGACGAGCTCATGGACAAGGACGATCTGTACCGCGACATGGTGGTTGCCGGCCGGCTCGATCAGGGCGAGGCAATGCTCGAGGATTGTTGACCCGACGCGTCGGCGTGTGCGAGAGTGCTGATACCGAGCGATCGCTCGGTCGGGATGTTCTTTCGGAGGTGGCTGGTGGCAATCGATCTGACGTACGCGCCCGAGGTGGTGGCGCTGATCGAGAAGACGCGCGACTTCACGCGCAACGTAGTGCTCCCCATCGAAGACGAACACGCCGGTGACATCGCTGTAGCGGGTGGCGATGCCATCCGCATCGAGATGCAGTCGGCAGCAAAAGAAGCCGGTGTCTTCGCCCCGCATGCGCCGATCGAGTACGGCGGACACGGACTCAACATGAGTGATCGCGCGCCTGTCTTCGAGGAAGCCGGCTACTCGCTATTCGGGCCGACGGCGCTCAACATCGCGGCGCCGGACGAGGGCAATGTTCACATGCTGGCCCACATCGCGAACGAAGCACAGAAGCAGCAGTTCCTCGCGCCGCTCGCAAGCGGGGACATGCGGTCGGCATTCGCCATGACCGAACCCGCGCCCGGAGCGGGATCCGATCCCTCGGCTTTGAACACCCGCGCCGAAAAAGTCCCCGGTGGCTGGAAGATCAACGGTAAGAAATGGTTCATCACCGGCGCCGACGGCGCCGGGTTCTTCATCATCATGGCGCGCACGTCCGGCGAGCCCGGGCAGCGCGGCGGAGCGACCATGTTCTTGGCGCCGACGGACACTACCGGCCTGGTAGTGGGTCGACACATCGACACCCTCGACAAGGCCATGATCGGTGGGCACTGCGAGGTCACGTTCGAGGATCTCTTCGTACCCGACGAGGCCGTTCTCGGTGAGGTCGATCAAGGTTTCGCCTACGCGCAGGTTCGCCTCGGTCCCGCCCGCATGACGCACGTGATGCGCTGGCTCGGTGCAGCGCGCCGCGGCCACGACGTCGCCGTGGCCAGGGTTGCCGAACGAGAAGGCTTCGGCTCGAAACTCGGTGATCTCGGAATGATCCAGAAGATGGTCGCCGACAACGAGATCGACATCGCAGCCAGCCGCGCACTTCTGGTGCAGGCCTGCTTCGAACTCGATCAGGGCGGGCACGCGAGCAACGCGACGTCCATCGCCAAGACCTACGCTGCCGAGGCGATCTTCCGGATCGTGGACCGCTCCATTCAGATGTGTGGCGGAATGGGCGTGTCCGGCGATCTGCCGCTGGCACGCTTGTCCCGCGAAGTGCGTCCCTTCCGCGTCTACGACGGCCCGTCCGAGGTTCATCGCTGGGCAATTGCGAAACGTGTTGTCGGAGCTGCGAAGCGCGCTGCTCGGGAGGAGTCGAAGTGACGGACTTTCCAGGACTCAATCTCGCGGCGCTCCACAAGTATCTGCAAGCCGCAGGCGTCGAGGTGAGCGGTGAGTTGCGAGCCGAACTGATTTCAGGCGGCAAATCCAATCTCACCTACGGAATCTTCGACGACAACTCGAAGTGGATTCTGCGTCGTCCACCCACGGCCGGCCTCACGCCGTCGGCGCATGACGTTGCGCGTGAGTTCCGAATCACCTCGGCGTTGCAGAACACTGCCGTGCCGGTCGCGCCGACCGTCGTGCTGTGCGAGGACGCCTCGGTGATGGGTGCGTCGTTCACGGTGGTCGAGTTCGTCACCGGTCAAGTGATCCGAACCAAAACCGAGTTGGAAGCTGTTCCGGCAGCGCAGGTCACGCAGTGCACCGACGAGTTGGTGCGTGTTCTCGCTGCACTGCACGACGTCGACTACACCGCAGTGGGTCTCGGCGGACTCGGCAGACCCGACGGTTACGTAGCCCGCCAGGTGAAGTTGTGGGCCGGTCAATGGTCACGCGTCAAGACCGAGGACTCGGCCGACGTGGACAGGTTGGCGTCGAGCCTCGCGGAATTGATTCCGGCGGAATCAGCCTCGTCGATCGTGCACGGCGACTACCGGATCGACAACACGATTCTCGCGGCAAACGACGTCACCAAGGTTGCCGCAGTGGTGGACTGGGAACTGTCGACGCTGGGCGATCCGCTGGCGGACATCGCGATGATGTGCGTCTATCGGCATCCCGCGCTGGATCTGGTTCTGGGTGAGCCTGCTGCGTGGACGAGCCCGTCGCTACCGTCCGTTGTTGATCTGGCGCAACGGTATTCGTCCGTGTCGGGTCGTGAACTGGCGCATTGGAACTTCTACATGGCGCTCGGGTTCTTCAAACTCGCCGTCGTGGCGCAGGGCATCGATCACCGATTCCGAGCAGGAGCCACCGTCGGCGGGGGATTCGACAAGGCTGGATCTTCTGTGCCGGAACTGATCTCGGCCGGACTCAACGCACTGCAAGGGAAATTCGAATGACTCGATCAGCACTGGTCACCGGCGCCTCCAAGGGAATCGGGCTCGGCATCGCAACACGCTTGGCTTCGCAAGGGTACGGGCTGACCATCACGGCGCGTGATACCGAGCGGCTCGCCGTGGTCGCCGAAGAACTTACGCGCGCCGGATCGCCGGACGTCGTCGTCTCGGCCGGCGACATGGCGGACGAGAACTTCGCCGCAGCACTCGTCGCCACACACAATGAGCGATTCGGCTCCATGAGGGCTCTCGTCCTCAACGCCGGAGTGGGAACCAGTGGGCGAGTAGCGGATTACCCGATGCGACGTTTCGACAAGACCGTTGCCGTCAATCTCCGAACACCGTTTGCACTATTGCAAGCGTCGCTGCCGCTCCTGCGTACAGCGGCGGACGCGGACCTCGCCGGCGGAGCAAAGGTGATCGCTCTCGCCTCGATGGCCGGTGTGTATGCCGAGAGCGGCCTGGCCGTCTACGGAGCCACCAAAGCTGCGCTGATTTCGATGGTCGAGGCACTCAACGCCGAGGAATCCGGAAACGGCGTCAGTGCGACGGCCATCGCTCCCGGTTACGTCGATACCGACATGTCGGCGTGGACGCACGATCGGATCACACCGGACACCATGATCAAGGTCGACGACATCGTGGAGTTGGTGGACGGTCTGCTCAAGCTCTCGTCTCGAGCGGTAGTTCCGAAGGTCGTCATGACGCGTGCTGGGACCAACGGCTACTCCGCCTGAAATTTCAATCCAGCTTGGCTTCGCCCCGCTTGCGAAAGAAGTGAAAGCCAGGCACCCCGACGATCGCCTGCCGCAGGTCCTTGACCACTCCGAGGAGTTCGTGGATCTCGGGCGAGACGGAGTCCAAGGTTCCGAGGATGGGCAACACCGCGGCCACCCGGTCGGTGAGCTCCGGTAGTTGGTCGATCAGCTTGATCGCGGCGCTGACCTCTGCCTCGGAAAGGTCGTCGGCGAACCTGGCGGCCAGCGGCGCGAGCTGTAGGGCGATGGGCTCGTAGATCTCGAGGAGTTGTCCCGCGATGTCCGACGTCTGCTCGACGGCCTCGACCAGTGTCTCAGCGCGAACGGTCACGGAGGCGGCTCCGATGACGACGCGGTCGGCGTTGTCGGCGATCTGGTTGATGCGCGCCACCAACCTCTCGACCGAGAAGAGGAGCGCCTCGAGTCGAGTGGGCAGGGTGACCGCAAATGCGACCGTGGACAGGGACCAGTGCACCACGTCGCCGACGGAGCGGACGACGGTGGAGCTGCCGGGCAAAACTAGAGCCATCCCTCGATACTGCCTGATGTGACGTCAAAGTACAGGTAAATCTCACATTCACGAGGCCCGCGGCGTTTTCGAGGTGTCGGTGCCGGCGCGGACAATCAATCCACCCGCTGCCTGCCGCATCGCGCAACCTGGAAGGATCGAGACATGACGGCTATCCGTACGCACACTGTGATCGACTCGCCGATCGGAGCGTTGACGCTGGTAGCAGCAGGTGACGACCTCTGCGGTCTGTACATGGCGGAGCATCGCCACAAGCCGGACGAGTCCACGTTCGGTGATCGTTCCTCGGCGGTCTTCGGTGAAGTCGAATCGCAGCTCACCGAGTACTTCGAGGGTGATCGCACGGAGTTCTCCGTGCCGCTGGCGCCCGTGGGTACCGAGTTCCAGAAGCGGGTGTGGGACACCTTGCGAACGATCCCGTACGGCGAAACCTGGACCTACATGGAGCTCGCGCAAACTTTGGGTAACCCGCTTGCGATCCGTGCTGCCGCCGCGGCAAACGGCAAGAATCCGATCAGCATCATCGTTCCCTGTCATCGCGTGGTCGGTAGCGACGGAAGTCTGACCGGTTTCGCCGGCGGCCTCGAACGTAAGCGGTTCCTGCTCGACCGCGAGCACGGCGGCGAATCGGATGTCCTCTTCTGATGCGCTCGGCTCACAATTCGGTGATCGGGAACGTCTACCGGTCGTGACACTCAAACCGTTCGAAGACGTCGTGACCGAATACGGTGCAGTGGTCCTCCGTGTCTGCCGCGCGGTGGTCGGGCCCGTCGACGCCGAGGACGCGTGGTCCGAGACGTTCATCGCGGCGATGCGGGCATACCCGGATCTGAACCCGGACGCGAACATCGAAGCCTGGCTGGTCACCATCGCGCACCGCAAGGCAATCGACATCACCCGAGTGCGTGCCCGCGTGGCCGTGCCGACAGACGACGTTCCGGAGTTGCCGACGCGAATCGGCGTGCCGGGCACGTGGGATCACGAACTCTGGGACGCACTCGAACAACTACCACTCAAACAACGTGCGGCGGTCGCCTATCACTTTCTGGGTGGGCTGCCGTACGCAGAGATCGCGGACATCCTCGGCAACACGCCGGCAGCCGCCAGACGCGCGGGTGCGGACGGTATCGCCACCCTACGAAGAACCTACTTGTCCGCTACCGCTGCGGAAGGGAGTCACTCATGAGTAACGATGTGTTCGAGGCACTTCCAGCCGTTGACGCCGACGCCATGATCCGCCTACGGGCGCGCCTGGCTGCGCAGGCGTCCGAAGCCGAATTGATCGACGTGGCATATCGAACCGTCGATTCGCCGGTCGGAAAGCTGCTGCTGGCGGCAACTGATGTCGGCCTGGTGCGGGTTGCCTTTGCCGTCGAAGGGCACGACCTCGTTCTGGAACGATTGGCGGACACCGTCAGCCCTCGTGTGCTTCATTACCCGCGCAGGCTGGACACTGTCGCTCGCGAGTTGGACGAGTACTTTGCCGGTGCGCGTCGAGAATTCGATCTGCGCTTGGATTTCCAACTCGCGAAAGGGTTTCGACGCGAAGTGTTGCGTCATCTTCCCGAGATCGAATACGGCCACACTGCAAGCTATTCGGTGGTCGCGGCAGCGTCGGGAAGCCCACGTGCGGTGCGTGCCGTAGGGACTGCATGTGCAAAGAACCCGCTGCCGTTGGTGGTCCCGTGTCACCGGGTGGTGCGCAGCGACGGCAGCCTCGGGCAGTACGCGGGTGGCCCCGAACTGAAAGCGATTCTGCTGGATCTGGAAGCCGGCCGGTGAGCGCAGTGACGCTGCGCTTTCAGGCGCCCTATGCAGTCGAACCGCTCACCGGTGCCCTGCGGGCTCACTGCGTCGCAGGCCTCGAGCGTCACGACGACGGTGTTCACACCAGAGTCGTACCGTTGCCTTCCGGACCCGTTGTCGTGTCGGTGTCGTGGACCGACGACGGTGTCGTCGTGGATTCCGATGTGCCGGCGGGGGATTCTGCAGTGCTGGAGGTGATCGTGCGTCGTTGGCTCGACCTCGACGCCGATCACACTGCTGTCGAAGCGGCGTTCGGTAGTGATGAGTTGTTGGCCCCACTTGTTGCCGCCCGTCCAGGATTGCGTGTGCTCGGTTCGGTGGACGGGTTCGAGACCGCAGTGCTCACCGTTCTGGGACAACAGGTTTCGCTCGGCGCGGCGAGGACGTTCGGTGGTCGTTTTGCCAGCGCATTCGGAGCGCCGGTGCAAGGGGATTTTCTTGCCTTCCCTGATCCGGACGTGGTTGCAGCGCAATCAACCGAGGGCATACAGAAAGCCGTCGGATTGACCACAGCGCGCGCAAGAACAGTGCACACGCTGGCAACTGCGGCAGCGAACGGCCTCGACCTCTCCTGGAATGCGGATCCTGTCCAATTTCGGCGAGAGCTGTTGGCGCTAAAGGGGATCGGACCGTGGACCGCTGACTATCTCACCGTCCGGATTCTCGGTGATCGCGACGCATTCGTACCCGATGATCTGGTGTTGAAACGTGCGCTGGGGGTCTCGACGGCCAAAGAAGCCGCAGCGTTGTCCGAGCGCTGGCGACCCTGGCGAGCCTACGCGCTCTTTCATCTGTGGACCAAGGAAGCGTTTCTGTAGTCGGTCAGTCTTTCGCGCGCGCCAGTTCGGACGGCCACCAAATACGTTTCCCGATGTCGTGAGAGAGTGCCGGCACCAGGACGCTGCGCACGATGATCGTATCGAGCAGCACGCCGAAGGCCACGGCAAATCCGATCTCGGCGAGGAAGACCAGTGGCAGGATGCCCAGTACGGCAAATGTTGCGGCCAAGACGATTCCGGCTGACGTGATCACACCGCCCGTCACCGCAAGACCGCGCAGTACACCTGCACGGGTGCCGAATTCTCCGGTCTCCTCCCGGACTCTGGTCATCAGGAAGATGTTGTAGTCGATACCCAGCGCGACGAGGAAGACGAAGGCGAACAGCGGGAACGATTGATCCGCCCCGGCGAACCCGAATACGTGTGTGAAGAAGAATCCGCTCACACCGAGGGTCGCCGCGAATGAAAGCACCACGGTGACAATGAGAATCACCGGGATCAGCAGAGCGCGGAGCAAAGCGGCCAGAACCAGGAAGATCACCACCAGCACGATCGGGATGATCAGGTTTCTGTCGCGGACCGAGGCCGCCTGGACATCAAGGGTGGTGGCCGTGCTGCCGCCGACGAGCGCGTCGGCGCCGGGCACGTCGTGGACGGCAGTCCGCAGTCGCTTGACAGTTTCGAGTGCCTGCGGCGAATCGTAAGAGTCGGCGAGGGTTGCATTGATCATGGTTCGGCCGTCGATCGGTGCAACGGTGAAAGCCGCAGGGGCGCAACCCGCAGCGGCGGCTTGTGCGACGGCAGCGGGGTTGGTCTTGATCAACTCGCTGACCTTTGCGACGTCCACCTGGGTGCAGACGGCGCCGGGATCCTGCGAGATACCTTCGACGCCGCTGGCTGCTTTGATGACGGCGTCGGCCTGGTCGGCAATTGCGGTGATCACGGCCGGTGCGCCCGCTCCGGGATCGAACTTCGAGTCGTAGAGTTCCTGTCCGACAACAGCGTCGGGACGATTGGTGAAGCTTTCGGTGGATGTCAGGCCATCGGTTTTGAGACTGCCGATCCCGGCCGCGAACAGGATGATCAACAAGGCAGTGGCGCCGATCCACAGTGGGCGGTCCTTGCTACCGACGGCCTCGGCGATCTTGCCCCACATCCCGTGCGTCGTTAGGTCTGCGGCGTGATCGACCTTGGGCTTGCGCGGCCAGAAGACCCACCGTCCGGTGGCGGCCAGAGCGACCGGCATGAACGTCATCATCACCAGGTAGGTGCAGGCGATCCCGATGGCGGCGACGGGTCCGAGGCTCTTGTTGGAGTTGAGTTGAGAGAACGTCAGGCAAAGCAGACCGAGAATCACGGTGACAGCCGAAGCGGTGATGGCCGGCGCAGACTCGCGCCAGGCCTTGATCATCGCGTCGAAGCGGTTGGGATACGTGTGCAGTTCTTCGCGGTAGCGAGAAATCAAGAGTAGGGCGTAGTCGGTACCGGCACCGATCACCAACACGAAAAGGATGCCTTGAGATTGTCCGGTCAGAGTGAGTAATTCGGCTTTCGCGAGAAAATAGATCACCATCGACGACAAGCCGATGGCGAGGAGCGCGGAGAACAGCGGGAAGAACCACAACACCGGCGATCGGTACACGACAAGCAGGATGAGGATCACGACCAGGAGTGCCGCGCCAAGGAGCGCTCCGTCCAGACCGGCAAAGGCGTCGATGAACGCAACGAGTAGCCCACCTGGCCCGGCTGGGAGTACCTCGACATCACCAGCTGCTTGTTTTGCTGCGTCGATGACGTTCTGCTCGGTGGTCGCCAGGACATCGCCTGCCACGGACGTGTCTCCGTCCTTGGCGACGAGTGGCACGAAGATCGACGCAGTTGTGCCGTCGGCGGAGTACTGAGTGGGCTGCATACCGTCGGCGTCTACCCCGGAGATGCCGGCAATGGCGCCGTAGGCCGAGTTGATTGCAGATTTGTCCGCCTCGGTGAGGGCCGAATCTCGATGGAACAGAACAAATCCAGGGATCGTCTCGACTGCGAGGAAGTTCGCGGATTGGTTGCTGACGATTGTCGATTCG
>NZ_BAAILK010000035.1:34483-67406 GCF_054589475.1 Rhodococcus sp. no. 34 | reverse complement strand
TGTCGTTCTTTTGAACCTCGGCGAGTTTGCCCTGGAAAGAACCGCCGAATCCGCCTGCGACGAAGGCGAAGATCGCAAGGGCGATCACGGTGAAGATCGGCAGGCGAAGCCGTTTGACCGCTCCGTGCTCGTTCCGTTCTGCGTCAGTTGTATCCAGCTTGGTCATGGTTCTCCTCGAACGCAGTCGACCAGCACCAACAAAGCAACGTTTTCCAGTAGAACACGCAATACGGGTGCGGTGGAACCACTTGGAGTGGAATTGACGACGCTACGAAGTGCCTTTGCCGTAAGTCTCGCGGGCTGCGACGTCCATGGGAAAACGAACGACTGTGTCGCCGAACAACAATCGAGTTGCCGAAGCCGCGGCGGCCAGCACGTGGGCGGTACCTGACTCAGGATTTCGGGTATGCACGACTACCTCGTCGTGCTGGAAGAAGACCAACTCGCCGTCCGGATCTTCGGCGAGGCGGCGCCTGAGGTCGGCCAGGAGGCACAGCGCCCACTCGGACGCAGTGGCCTGCACGACGAAGTTGCGCGTGAAACGACCGCGGGCGTGAGCGTCGCCGTGGGAGTAGAAGTCGGGAGACGGTGGGGGACAGGCCCGGCCGAGCAGTGACTTCACCACCTCGCCGCGCTCACCTGCCTTGGCAGCTTGCTCGACGTACTCGACGGCGACCGGGAATCGCTTCCGCAACAAGACGAGCAGTGCTTTGGCTTCACCCGCCGTCGCCCCGTACAGGACTCCGAGGATTGCGACCTTGGCTTTGGCGCGATTACCGCCGAAGGCTTCGGCACCGACAAGTGCGTACAGGTCGTCGTCCCCGGCGGCGGCCATCATGCGTCGGTCGCCGGACATGGCGGCCAGAATTCGGGGCTCGAGCTGACCGGCGTCGGCGACGACGAACACGTGGCCCGGATCGGCGACGACGCTCGAGCGCATTGTCTTCGGAATCTGGAGGGCCCCGCCGCCTCGACTCGCCCACCTGCCGGACACGACACCACCAGGAACGTAGATCGGACGGAATCGATCTCCCCGCACCCAACTGTCCATCCACTGCCAACCGTTGGTGCTGTACAGCTTGGCGAGTTCGCGATGACGAAGGAGTAGCGGCACAGCCGGATGATCGATCTCCTGCAGAAACCACTTGCGCGTCGACGGAAGTTCGATGCCCTGACGCCCGAACGCCTCGGTGATCTCCACCGAAGACGAAGGATTGACGGTGCGCCCGAAGACCTCAGTGATCTGTGCGGCAAGTTCCTGCATACGAGCGGGGAGGTCGTATCCCGTCGGCCGCGGCCCCAGCCGTTCTTCGAGGAGTTCGCGATGCTTCTGCGTCGAGAACGGAAGGCCCGTGTGCGTCATCTCGGCGGCGCTGAGAGCGCCGGCCGATTCTGCTGCGATCAACAAGTCCAGTCGAGCGTCCGCGCCGATGGTTGCGCGCTGCTCGGCGAATTCGGTGACGACGGCGAGGGGATCGAGAACGGGTGCAGTGTCGAAGAGTCCGAGTCGATCGTCGTCGAACTCCTCGGCGGGCGGTGACGGTTTGCCGGCGCGCATTCCGAGTATCGCGCGGGTCAGGGAGATGTCGTGGCACCGCTGAACCCGTACGCCTGCCCGCAGTAGAGGTGGGTACACGGTCGCCGTACTCGGCCACACCCACCGCGGGTGCTCGGCTTCCTCGATGGTGCGTACCGCTGCGATCAGGTCGGGGTATTCGACGGGATCGGCGAGCGGCGTTCCAGCGGGATCGGTCCGTAGGACAGTTGCCGTCACAGCTCCCGTGGACGTCGTACTACCGGGGACCAGGACAACTCGCACGACATCAGTGTGACGGCTGGGTCCGACACGCCATCGCTCGGCGTGCTCAGGCCCTGACGAACCGGATGTGTTGACCCGGGCGGGCTTGGCCGAGTCGGTCGATATCTGCGTCCGCGACCACTCCCACCACCGGATAGCCGCCGGTGATGGGGTGATCGGCGAGGAACACGACAGGTTGGCCGCTGGGTGGGACCTGGATCGATCCGAGTGCCACGCCTTCGGTGGGCAGTTCGGTGTCGTCTGTTCTTCGAAGTAGTTCGTCGGCGCCGACGCGATCGACGCGTGCGCCGATTCGGTCCGAGTCGGTCGAGATCGCCCATCGGCCGTGGAGGAGTGTTTCGGGGTTGGTGAATCGATCTGCGCGAGGACCGAACACCACTCGAATGGCGAGAGTCTCGTTTGCCATCGGCGGCACCGGTGCGAGGTCGACGGCTGAGAACGTGGTCGGCGATGGCCCGATCGGGAGAAAAACACCAGGCTCGAGAGGCGCCGGACCGATCCCGGACATCGTGTCGGTGCTGCGCGATCCCAGGATCTCGGGAACCACAATGCCGCCTCGGACGGTCAAATACGTCCGCAGTCCACTCGGTGCGTAGTCCAGGCGGACGGTCTGCCCAGCCCGCAGATCGATCACGCTCGAATGCCCGACCGGAATGCCGTCGCGGTAGGCCTGTGCAGGCGCACCGGTGAACGCGATCGTTGTCGGTTGCTGCGCCCGAAGACTCAGCCCACCCAGGAGGACCTCGACACCGGCTGCGCCCTCGTTGTTGCCGACGAGCCGATTGCCAAGCCTGAGAGATCGCCTGTCTGCCGCACCGGAAACCCCGACACCCGAGCGAAGATGACCTATCCGTCCGAGGTCCTGGATCAGGCTCAGCGGCCCGGTGTCGAGTATCTCGAGGCCGTTCATCGTTGTTCCTCGTTCACGAAGCGCACGCGTCTGCCGGGCTGAACGGTGGCCGGTGGTGTGGCGTTCAGATCCCACATCACGGCATCGGTGCTCCCGATGATCTGCCAGCCACCCGGTGATGCACGCGGGTAGACCGCGCTGTATCCAGCGGCCAGGGCGACGGAACCGGCAGGCACAGCGGTTCGTGATTGCGTTCGACGCGGAACGTCGAGCCGAGTGTCGCCTGAAGTCAGGTAGGCGAAGCCGGGTGCGAATCCGATGAAGGCGCAACGCCACATTGCCCCGGTGTGGGCCGCAACCACCTCGGATCGGCTCATACCAAGTGACTGTGCGACGTCGTCGAGGTCGGGCCCGTCGTACCTGACGGCGATGGTGAGTGCATGCGTCTCGGAATGCTCGTCTGTGGTCGCCGCAGAATCGGTCTGCTCGAGATCGTTCAAGCGCTTCCGGACGTACGTGAGATCTGCCGCCGGGGTGCACGTGACCAGGACCGTGCGAGCTGCGGGGAGGAAGTCTTCGACCCCGACCGGGGTGTTACGCGTCAGTGCTTCGGTGAACGCTAGAACGCCAGCTTCGGAATCGAAGTCCACGAGCAATGCGCGTTCTCCCGCGGGAAGTATGCGAGTCACAGGGAGGGCTCCCTATCGACTCGAGTCCGCTCCACGTCCGCTCGCATCGCGGCGATGAAACTCGCGATGGTGGCTCGCTCTGTGGCGGTGTAATTCCCGACGGTGCTCGCAGCGCGTGAAATGAGGGGGCCGAAGTAATTCTCGCCCAGAGTGACCGCCGATGGTGTGACCTGCAAGAGCACCCGCCTGCGGTCTGCTGAGTCTCGCTCCCGAGCTACGTGGCCCGCTTTGACCATCCGGTCGACGAGCGCGGTCACCGACGCCGAGTTGATACCCAGCTGTGCGCCGAGCCAGCCTGGTGTCGCCGGTGTGTCCGAGCGCTCGGCATCGAGAAGGCAGATCAACGCGCGCACGTCGGTGGAGTGCATTTTGTACTTGTTCGCAAAGCCGGAAACCGCCACGTTCAAGTCGACGGTCAGTGCGCGAAGCGAGTGGACGATCGCCATCGCTTCGTCTTCTGCATCGCCGACGCTCAAGGATGCCTCCAGCCCTGGTGTGTTGTCTCTTGATTGTCTACTATCTCGATAATCGAGAGAAATGGGGGTGGGGGATGGACTTCAATCGCGCATACGACGCTGTACTGACCAAATGGCCGCAGAAACCGCTGGGTGTGGATCTCGCGGGGCGGTTCGGTAGCACTCACGTGAACGTCTGTGGACCTGCAGACTCGCGGCCGTTGATCCTTCTGCCCGGGGGAGGTGCCACTTCGACGGTGTGGTTCGACAACGTTGGGGCGCTGTCGAAATCCCGGCGTGTTTTTGCCGTCGACACGCTGGGTGATGCCGGACTCAGCATTCCGAATGGTGATCGGATGAAGTCCGTCGACGATCTGATCGAGTGGATGGACTCGATAGTCGATTGCACCGGGGCCGACACCGTCGATGTGATCGGACATTCCTACGGCGCGATGATTGCGTTGGCCTTTGCGCTGCATCGACCGGATCGTCTCGGCAAACTTGTTCTGCTCGACCCTAATTCGAGTTTCTCCGGCATGAAGGCGGGCTACCTTCTGCGTGCGCTTCCGCTGTTGCTCTCCCCGTCGCGAGCACGCCGACGCCGACTGTTGGAATGGGAGACAGGCGAGTTGAGTATCGACTCCGACTGGCTGTCTCTTGTGGAAGTGGGCACTTCGGATCTACCGCGACCCGATCTCGTAGTGCCTCGACGTCCTTCGAAGGATGCCTTGAGCGCACTGGATGTCGAGTTGCTGGTGGTCCTCGCACAAGACGGGCGGGTGCATGATGCGGAAACCGTGTCGAAGTCAGTGCGGGAGAGGTTTCCCGCAGCGCGTGTCGAGGTTCTGAAAGCTTCTTCGCATCACAGCATTCCGATGGTTCCCGCCGATGAAATCAACCGGGTGCTCGTCGACTTCTTGGAGGGCTAGCGGATCAGGGTGCGACGACGCACCCCGGACCCATCGGGGTGGCCGGATTGACATCGACCGTTGCGACCGGCCCGCCCGCGGACGTCTGGTAGGCCATCAGAGAGTGTTCGCCCGGTGCAGTCGGAGTCCACAGCGTGATGGCGTGGCCGAGTACAACCGGCAAGGTGAAGTAGGGATTGACGGTGTCCCAGATCAGTTCCTGCGGGAACATGGTCGACGCCCGGTTCATGTCGACAATCGAGACGTTCGGCTCGTTCAACGCTGCTGTCCTGGCAACCACCAGATACGTGCAGCCCGCTCCGTACGGCGTCGTCGGTCCGCTGCTGAGACCCGGAAGGATCGTGACGTCGACTACGTCCGCGGAAGCTGACGTCGCGGAACAGATGGCTGCGCCCGCGCAGAGGGCGGCGGCGATCACGGAAGTGCGAGCGATACGTGAAAGTGTCATACCAGCAGGTCGGTTTTATCTGGGTGGGTGTTACAGACAGACTGACCGGATGCGCGCACTTCACGTTCTGCTGGCCGGCTTCGGCTTCCTGCTGGGGTTCCTGATTATTGTTGTCTCCGGCCTGATCGAGTGGGCGTCCTTCGCCTCCCGAACCGATTTCGCCTTCGTCGGTGACTCCGCCGTGTCGGTTGGTGTTTCCAACGAGGCGATCTACACCGCCGTCGCTGCTCCACTGGTGGGTGCACTGTTGGGCTGGGTGTCAGCTGTCATCGCGACGAGGTTCGGGTGGAGCCTCACTCATGGGGGTGCCACGCCGGCAAGCGAGTGACCAGGCAGCGGACCCGCTTGCTGGTCCGTGGGTTATGAGGAAAGGCCCCGACCTCCATCGAGGTCAGGGCCTTCCTTTGCGCCGAGCTACTTCTGTGTCGAGCTACTTCTGTGTCGAACTACTTCTGTGTCGAACTACTTCTTGGAGACGCGGAGCAGCTTCTTGTTGACGAACTCGTCCATTCCCCACGGACCCAGCTCGCGGCCGACTCCGGAGCGCTTGACTCCGCCGAAGGGCAGACCGGGCAACGTCGTTCCGTGCTCGTTGACGAACGCCATTCCCACGTCGAGATCTGCGGCGACCGACCGGGCGGAATCGAGATCGCTGCTCCAGACGGATCCGCTCAGACCGTAGACCGACGAATTGGCAAGTTCCACAGCCTCGCTGGCCGACTTGACCTTGTAGACGACTCCGGCAGGTCCGAACAGTTCTTCGCTGTAGGCCCGCATGTCCGGTGTCACGTCTGCGAGCAATGTCGGTTGAACGTAGGCGCCCGGGCCGTCGATCTTCTTTCCACCGGTCAGCAGCGTGGCACCCTTGGACACAGCGTCGTCGATCTGCTCGATCAGAGTGTCTGCCGCGCTCTGCGAAGAGAGCGGACCCAAGACTGTGGATTCGTCCAACGGGTCACCGGCAGTGACGGATTCGAAGGACGTCGCCAACTTGTTGGTGAAGTCGTCGTAGAAATCTTCGGTGACGATGAAACGCTTGGCCGCGTTGCAGGCCTGGCCGGCATTGGACAGACGTGCCTTGGTTGCGGACTTGACGGTGGCATCCATGTCGTCGGAATCGAGGACGATGAACACGTCTGATCCGCCGAGTTCGAGGACGACCTTCTTGAGATTGCGTCCGGCAGTTTCGGCGACGCTGGTTCCGGCGCGTTCGCTGCCGGTCAGTGACACACCTTGAACTCGGGGATCGGCGATCATGTCCGCGATCTGCTCGTTGGTCGCGAAGACGTTGACGTAGGCGTCGTCCGGCAATCCGGCTTGTCGCAGAATCTCTTCCATCAGCAGCGCCGACTGCGGACAGTTCGATGCGTGCTTGAGAATGATCGTGTTACCGAGCATCAGATTCGGTGCCGCGAAGCGGGCGACTTGGTAGTACGGGAAGTTCCACGGCATGACGCCGATGAGAGCGCCGATCGGTCGCCGGTACACAACCGACTCCTCGGCCCCGGGAACGTCGAGTCGTTCTTCCTCGAGCAGCGCCGGACCGTGGTCTGCATACCACTGATAGATCGCGGCCGAGAGTTGTACTTCGCCCTTGGCCTCGCGGACCGGCTTACCCATCTCCAAGGAGATCATTCGGGCCAGTTCGTCTGCGCGCTCTGTGTACAGTTCGGCGGTCTTGCTCAGGACTGCCGCACGCTGCTGTGGCGCACTGTTGCGCCAGGTCAAGTAGCCGCGATGCGTGTTCGCAAGTGCGGCTTCAACTCCGGCGTCATCCAAAGTATCGAATTCCCTGACGGTTTCACCTGTCGCGGGATTGACTGTTTTGTAATTAGCCATAGTTGTACAACGTGCGGAAGGGGCTCGAAGATTCCCGAAACGCGCAATCACATTGAATCGGCTCAACAGGTTTCGATCAAATCCCGGCTGGGTACCATGTCACGCCACCTTGGGACGATGGGTGCGCTCGTAGCCCTTGCGGTCGTAGAAACGGGTGGTCACGATGCCGAGTACGACGCCGATCAGTAGCCCCACCAACGTCATCCAGACGGCATGCAGCAGGCCTGCCTCACCGCGTGCGCCGAAGAACAGGATCGATCGCGTGCCCATGTAGATCTGGTGCATCGGCTCGAATTGCGCCAGCCAGGCATACAACCTGGGGCTGGCTTCGAGGGGGATGGTGCCACCGGACGAGGGCAGCGCGAGAATGACGAACACGAACAGGTTGATCAACATGCCCAACGAGCCGAACGCGGCCATCACCGACATCGCCGTGATGCCCACCGCTGTGATGACCAGCGCGCCGTACTCCCACAATGCAAGCCCGTGAGTGACCGGCATTCCGAGGGCGCGACTGATCCACTGGAACAACGCGGAGACTATGCCGGACAACACGATCATGAATGCCCATTTGACGAGCAGCGTTCGAAACCTGTTGATACCCACAACGTCGTTCTGAACGAAGAGTGGACCGAATTCGGTAGGCGCGTATCCGAGCATGCCGTCCACCAAGGAATTGACCACGGTTGCTCCGGTGAATCCCGCAAGGACCAACAGCAGCGCGAAATAGAATGCCACCAAACCGAATCCGGTTCCGTCGGGAAGCGGATCGTGGGCAACCGTGAGTACGTTCACCGGGTTTTCGAGCAGCAGGCGGCTCGCTCCGGAGATCTGGGTTCCGTTGCCTCCCGCTTCCAACTGCGCGGTGACAAGGGCGGTGAGTTGCTCGCCCATGTTCTTGTTGACCGAGGCGAGGGCTGTGGTTCCGATCGACTGGACCAGCGATGCCGAGACGGAACCGGCGCGAGGATTGGTGTAGATCGTGATGATCGGTTGCTCTACGTCACCGGCGACGACGCTGGCCTCCGCCAGGATGATCGTCCTCTTCGTGAAATCACTGGGAATCACGATCGCGCCGTACAGCGTGCCGGAGTTCAACCGCGATTGGGCTTCGGCGATACCGATCTGCTGCAGGTCGATCTTCTGGTGGTCGATTCCGCTTTCGAGGCCGGCGACGATGTCGTTTCCGAAGTTCTTGCGGTCGGCGGGGTCGCCACCGGGGAGGGTGTCGCCCTCGTCCTGGTTGACCAGGGCGATCGGGAACTGGTCCAGGTGTTTCTTGGGGTCGAGTATTCCGCCCATGTACAACGCTGCCAGCGCAGACATCAAGAGGGTGACCACTATCAATGGTGTCAACCAGAATCGTGGTGTGTGCATGACGGTGCGGGCAGACGGCTCCGTGTTCTTGCTCATCGTCAGTCGACCGGCTTTCGTTCGCGCGGAGTTCCTCGGGCTGAGCGTAAACGCAAAGGTGCGCCGGGGCAGTCTTTCGAACGCCGACAGACGTTGCGCGAACCGAGACTGCGCCAATAGAGGATGCCCCCAACCCTCTGGAGTTGGGGGCATCGCCCGCCAGTTCATCCTCAGTAGTTCGACGAACCGGTGACGACGGTACGGACCTGTTTCTGAAGAAGCGCTGAACATGACGTTCCCCGCTTCAGGGAAAAGACTTCGCCTACATTACAAACAGGTGCGGGGTCCGCCCGAATTCGAGATCGGAGCATAGTAATGAAAGCAGCCCGTTTCTGCCGGTTCGGGGGGCCCGAAGTCCTCGAGCTCGTTGACCTACCCGACCCGCACGCGGGGCCAGGCCAGATTCGAATTGCCGTCCGAGCGGCAGGTGTGAATGCCAGTGACTGGAAGAAGCGCCAGGGGCTGATGGATCAGGAGCTCCCGCAAACCCTGGGGTACGAAGCGGCGGGCGTCGTCGACGAGATCGGTGAGGGCGTCACAGATGTGAACCTCGGCGATCGTGCCTTCGGCTTCTGCACTGACGGTGCGGCACAGGCTGAGCTCGCAGTGCTAACGCACTTTGCGCCTATTCCGTTGTCTCGCAGCTTTATCGACGTCGCTGCGCTGCCCGCGGCGGTCGAGACGGCGACGCGCGCGCTCGACCAACTCGGGGTGCAAAATGGCAGTACTCTGCTCGTGAACGGTGCCTCCGGCAGCGTCGGTAGCGCCGCAGTCCAATTGGCTGCGATTCGCGGCGCCCGGGTGATCGGTACCGCAAGTCCATCCAATCACGAGTACCTACGGTCACTCGGCGCCGAGCCGGTCACGTATGGAGAGGGCCTCAGCGAGCGAGTTCGTGCACTCGTGCCAGACGGCGTCGATCTGGCGCTCGACGTGGCCGGAACCGGCGCGCTGCCGGTGCTCATCGAGTTGGCAGGCGACGCAGAACATGTGATTACGATCGCCGACTTCGACGGCGCGCAGAAGTACGGGGTGAGGTTCAGTCGCGGCGACAGCGGGCGGGCGATCCACGCTCTCGGTGATATCGGCGCACTGATCGAATCCGGGCGTTTCATCCTTCCCTCGACGAGAACCTTTCCGCTCGACGAGATCGCGGAGGCGCACCGTGTCGGAGAGAAAGGACATGTACAGGGAAAGCTCGTCTTGGAAGTCGGCTGAATCGACCGAGTAGCTTGAGTCGAGACTCTCGGCCACGACGGAGGTACGGATGACTGTTCGGATCGAGGAGCACGCACCGGGAGTCCGGTTGCTCACGATGGATCGCCAGGAGAGGCGCAACGCGCTCGACCCCAAGACTTACCGCGAACTGACAAACGCGATCCGGGAGTCTGACGACGATGACGCAGTGCGGGTTTCGGTGCTGACGGGCGCCGGTGGTGTCTTCACCAGCGGCAACGACATCGGGAGTTTCCAGGACACTGCCGGGAAAGACGGCGGCGAGGCCAAAGACCTGCTGATCGCACTCGTCACCGCACGCAAACCGATTGTCGCAGCGGTCGAAGGGTTTGCAGTCGGAATCGGCACCACGATGTTGTTGCACTGCGACTTGGCATTCGCGGGGCGAGGTACACGATTCCGATTGCCATTCGTTCCGCTCGGGCTCTCGCCCGAGGGCGGATCGAGTTACCTGTTGCCGCAGATCGCGGGGCTCAAGCGGGCAACGGAACTACTGATGCTCGGAGAAATGTTCGGGGCGGAGGAGGCTGCCGAAGCCGGCCTGATCAATCGCGTCGTGGAGGCCGAGACCGCGCTCGACGTGGCATTGGAGCGCGCGGTGCGCATTGCAGACTCCCCGGCTGAATCGGTGACGCTGACGAAGATGCTCCTCCGCCGCCCACATCTCGATGCCCTGCTGGAAACCATCGACGTGGAGTCGGATCATTTCGCGAGACGGCGGCGATCCGACGAAGCGCAGGAAGCCTTCGCAGCTTTCATGAAGAAGAGGTGACCGAAATGAATGGTGCACAGTCGCTTATCCAAAGCCTGGTCGACTCGGGTGTCGAGGTGTGCTTCGGTAATCCCGGAACGTCCGAGATGCATTTTGTTGCCGCACTCGATTCCGTTCCCCAGATGCGTGCGGTACTCGGCTTGTTCGAGGGCGCCGTCACCGGTGCCGCGGACGGGTACGCGCGTATCGCCGGAAAGCCTGCCGCGACGCTGCTTCATCTCGGCCCCGGAATGGCGAACGGACTGGCGAACCTTCACAACGCGCGCCGCGCCCACACCCCCATCGTGAACATCGTCGGGGACCACGCGACCTACCACCACGGTTTCGACGCTCCACTCGAATCGAATATCGACGCGCTGACCGAGTGGCTGGAGGGGTGGAGTCGACGTTCCGAATCCACCGCGACCGTCGGTAGCGATGCGGCCGACGCCGTTGCCGCCTCCATGGATCCGCCCGGACGCATTGCCACACTTGTCCTCCCCGCCGACGTCTCGTGGAGCGAAGGTGGAGTTCTTGCGGGTCCTCGGGACATACCGCCGCGGGCGGAAGTTTCTGCAACACAGATCGACTCGGTGGTGGGCGCGCTCAATGCCGAGGGTCGCGCCACGCTACTGCTGGGCGGCGCAGCCTGTTCCGAAGCTGGGCTGCGCGCCGCTTCCCGAATTGCGGTCGCGACCGGTGCACAGATTCTGATCGAGACTTTTCCAGCCAGGCTTCAACGAGGTGCGGGGCTACCGTCATTCGAGCGCTTGGGATACTTCGCCGAGCACGCCACCGAACAACTTCGCGGAACAACTCAGCTGGTTCTGGCCGGAGCGGTTTCGCCGGTCTCGTTCTTTGCGTATCCCGGAAAACCGAGCGATCTGGCACCGGAGGGTGCTGCGGTGACAACGCTGGCAAGCGTCGGCGACGATGTTGCCGGTGCACTGGAGGCAATGGCCGAACTCGTGGCACCGGGAGTCGAACCTGTTTTGCAGGAAGCGAATCGGCCGGCGCTGCCGAGCGGGCCTCTCGACGTTCGAAATTGGGCCGACGTGATCGGCGCCCTGCTGCCAGACGACGCCATCATCTCCGACGAGGCGGCCACTTCCGGTTGGGCGATCCCGATTGCCCTTGCCGGAGCGCCGCGCCACGACGTGCTCACGCTCACCGGAGGTGCCATCGGCCAGGGCATCCCGGTGGCGACGGGCGCCGCTGTGGCAGCGCCGGAGCGACCGGTGATCAATCTCGAAGCCGACGGAAGCGCGATGTACACCATCACGGCGTTGTGGACGCAGGCGCGAGAGATGTTGAACGTCACGACGATTCTGCTCAACAATCGCGCATACGCCATCCTGCGTGGCGAACTGCAACGAGTCGGCGCAGAAGGAGGCGGCGTCGTCGCACAGTCGATGTTGGATCTGTCATCTCCGAACATGGACTACGTCAAGATCTCCGAGGGGTTGGGAGTGCCCGCGTCGCGGGCGAACACAGCGGAGGAGTTGGCCGAACAGTTTGCCGCAGCGCTGGCGGAACCCGGCCCGCATCTCATCGAGGTCATGCTGCCTCCGACGTCGTGATTTCGACCTCGATTCGATCGTCGATCGTGCATTCAACTGGAGGTTTTCGGTGCTAGCTGCGATCGGTTTGTCTCTTCCGATTGCCCTCGGCCTGCTTTTCGTCTCGATGCCCATGGCGGTGATCGTGCTCGTCATGATCACCGCTGGAGCACATCGAGGGGCGGCATCTTTTCTACTCGGGTGGGTCCTCGGAATCTCGGCAGTCGTCGCGGTGACCATCGTGATCGCGGACTATTCGTTTGCGGAGTCGGAGTCGTCGCAGACTTCCGTGTGGTCGAGCGTCGTACGAATCGTGTTGGGTCTTGTCCTGTTCGGCTTGGCATACAAGCAGTGGCGCGCGCGTCCGCGAAACGGGAGTGAGCCGACAGTTCCGAAGTGGATGAAGAGCGTCGACGGGTTGACTCCGCGGAAGGCGTTCGGGTTGGCGTTCTTGTCCGCGGCGGTCAATCCCAAGAATGCAGCGCTGGCGGTATCCGGTGCGGCCACTATCGCGGTCGCCACGAATGTCGTTGCCCAACAGATTGTTGCCGCGGTGATCTTCACGGTCATCGCGAGCGTCGGCATCGCGTCGCCGATCCTGGTGAAGGTGTTCTCCGGCAAGCGTGCCGACGAGATCCTCGCGTCCGCGAAGGCATGGATGACCGCCAACAACGCGGTGATGATGACGGTCATCCTGACGATCCTCGGTGCGACCGTGCTGGGCGAGGGGCTCAGTGGGCTGCAATAGGTCGCCTACCATTGGCGGGTGACTGATTTCGACGACGACGCTGCCGGTTCCATTGCCTCCGCTGCTTTGGCTGTTCTGCGCGAGCAAGGCCCGCTGAGTCTCGAAGAGTGGGCGACCCATCTCGAGGAGTACGGAACTGCGACCGAGTTGGCCGATGTACTCGAGTACCTGTCCGAACCGATGCTCGGGTACCTGCCCAACGGAAAGTACGTCGCTCTCGACACGGTCCTCGAAGGGCTCGTGTTCACTCACCGGCTCAGCGAAGTCGAAATTGCGTCGGACATCCTTGACGCGAGCCCCGACCTGGAACCGATCTTGGCATTCGGCGACGACGACGGGGCGATCCGGGTGGCCCTGGCGGAAGAAGCAGCCTCCGAACGCGGAGCTGCTCCCTTCCGGAGTCGACGAGTTGTGGTACTTCCGGCCGGAACCCTCGGCGAGTGCGCCGACGGTGATCTCGTCGGCTTGGCTGTCGAAGACGGAACACTTGCGTTTCGTCTGGTCGAGATCGAGGACGAACCCGATCTTGCTCCGGCGCTCGGCGAACTCTTCGAGGAGGACGGAGTCGAGGCCCTGGATTCTGTGTGCTGGCAACTCCTGATCGAGGATCCGTCACTCTTCACGGTTCCTGTTGCGCCGCTGGGTGAGATCTTCGAGGTGGCAGGTTACGAGCACGAGCGTGAGCTACTGGCTCGGCGGGGATTCGACTTCGACGCCTACGACCTGCAGATTCGGACAGCCTTGGTGGCCAGTACCTACGACCTGACCCACGACGAGGCAGTCTCTGCCGTTGCGTTTGTCGATCTGGCGGACCGCGGATACACCGACGCGGTCATCGCCGACTTCGATATCGCGGACTGGGCCCACCGTCATGTGAGCGCTGCTCCGGACTCTTTTGTCTCACTGGCAGATCCGGGTGCTGCAGTGGCCGTGTTCGATCTCGGATTTCGGAATCAGGACCCGGTGACCGACGCAATCCTCGAAGCGCTTGCCTCCGAACTGGCCGGGCGAGGGCCACGGTCGGTCAGGGCGGCGGCTCATTGGCTCGCCGGTAAGGCCGTCGATCGGCTGGGGCGCGTCCTCGAAGCGGAGGCGCACTACGAGAAAGCGCTCCTTGCCGAATCCGGTTGGGGTCCGGCCTTGTTCGAGCTGGCTCAGTTCGCGTCGGACCGCGGCGATGCGACCCGGGCGCTGTCACTGCTCGGGCGGATCGACGGCGGAACCGAAGAGAATCTCTACGCCGTACTGCAGGACTTCGTCCCAGCCGATCACCCGGAACTCGGGCGAAACGACAAGTGTTGGTGCGGTTCCGGCCGCAAGTACAAGGTCTGCCACCTCGGAAAGGCCGATGAATCCGTCAAGGCGGACGGTCGGTGGCTGTACAAGAAGGCATGCCTGTTTGCGTTTGCCTCCGAATTCGTCGACATCGTGACCGGGCTCGACGATCTCGAAAACGAAAATCTCTCCGAGGACGAACTGATCGCGGCCACGATCTTCGACGGATCGGCACTGGACGTCGCTCTGTTCGAGGGTGGAATCTTTGCCGAATTCTTGGCCAGACGCAGCGAACTACTTCCGGAGGCGGAAGTTGTGACAGCCGCACAGTGGCTCGGAATCCGGAGGTCGGTGTACGAGGTGATCGAAACGTCCGACACCGGCGTCGTGCTGCTCGATCGTGGGTCCAAGGAGACCGTCACGGTTGCTCACTCGGTCGAAGGCAAGCCAAGTGATGTGATCAGTGCTCGGGTCCTGACGGCCCCCACTGGCGCGTTTGCGGTGGGTGTTGTGGTCATGGCAACGGAATCGCAGGCTGCGAGGGTACTCGAGGTTCTCGCTTCCGAAGATCTCGAGGCCGAAGAACTGGTGCGCGAGTTGCGTGGAGGCGCCGATCACTCGACCGATGACCGGTGACGATGTATCGAGTCGACCCCGTTAAAGTTGGATAGGTGAACGAACCGATGGATGCCAATGACTTGATCGCCGAAGCCGCGATGGAGTTGTTGCGTGAGCACGGCCCGCAGACAGCGGCGGACTGGGGCACTCTGTTGGCTGACGCCGGCCACGGCACAGCCGAGGACATGACCGAATTCGTCGAGTACGTCGAGGACCCGTTGCTCGGATACTTGAGTGAGGAACGGTACGCCGCCCTCGACACGTTGTTCGAGCATCGAGTGTTGACCCATCGGCTCACCGAAGCGGAAATCAGGTCCGGCGTTCTCGACGCGAACCCCGATCTGATGATGCTGCGGGTTTTCCTCGATCGTGACGACGACGAGATTCACGGCATCAGCGTCGTGCACCGCGGGATAGACGACGACCTGTTGGCTGATCGTGGGATCGAAGATCCGGAGTTCCCACACGACGAAGGCTTTCTACTCGACACCGACACCCTTGCCGAGTGCTCGGCAGGTGACTTGATCGGATTGTTCGTCGCTGACCGTGAGCTGACGCTCTGCACCATCCCCGAGGTACTGGATCCCGCACCCGGATTCGGCGAGCACCTGGCGACGGTCCTTGCCGACATCGGTGCTGACACCCTCGATGCCATTGTCTGGCAGTTGATGCTCGACGAGCCGTCGCTGTTCCGTCAGCCGACCGCCCCGCTGGGCGAGATGCTCGAGGCGTCAGGTTACGTCCGCGACGGTGACTACGTTGCGGTCGACGGATTCGATTTCGAGGCATACCACCTGGCGAACCGGGCCCGCATGCTCGAGGTCCGCGAGAATCTGCACCCCGAAGAAGCCGCGTCGGTGATCGCCTTCGTCGATGTGGTCATGGCCGCGAAAGCCGAAGGCGTCGAGGATGTCTCGGACTGGGCGCGCAAGCAGATCAAGGAGGATCCGCAGGCCTTCGCCGGCCTCGTCGAGCCGCCCGCGGCTGCGGCAGCGTTGGAGCTGTTGTCCGAACTCGACGATCATGATTCCGTATTGCATTCTGTTGCAACTGCTCTCGCCGAGAAAGGGTCGCGTCGTGTCAAGCCGGCAGCGCACTGGCTGGCGGGCAAGGCTTCGGATCGTCTCGGCAAGATCCTGGCCGCTGAGGCGTCGTACGAATCAGCGCACGATCTCGATCCCGACTGGACTCCCGCGATCTTCGATCTGGCGCTACTGGCCGCCGATCGAAGCGATGTGACGCGCGCGCTGGCTTTGCTGGGCCGAATCGAGGGTGGCGAGTCCGAGGTTCTGCACGAGGTTCTTCAGCGCTACGCCCCGGCCGAGCACCCCGAACTCGGACGAAATGACAAGTGCTGGTGCGGTTCCGGGCGAAAGTTCAAGGTTTGCCATCTCGGTAAGTCCGAGGTGACGTTCGACGACCGGGCCAGCTGGCTCTACGTCAAGGCTCAGTTGTTCTCGCGCACGCCGGAGTACTTCGACGCCGTGTTCGATCTTGCGCTCATCCGTGCCGAGCAGTTCAACAGCGAAGAAGCACTGACGCTGGCCGTCGAAGGTGGTTTGGCCGTCGACGCTGCTTTGTTCGACGCCGGCATCTTCGCGGCTTTTGTCGAGCGCCGCGGAGAACTGCTGCCTGCCGACGAACGCGAACTGGCCGATCAGTGGTTGTCGATTCCGCGGTCGGTGTACAAGGTCGCCTCGACGGAGCCGGGACAGTTGGTGACCCTCAGCGACGTCCGCAACGGGCATCTGGTGAAGGTCACGGACGAGTGGGGCTCGCTGAACCTCGAGCCAGGCACACTCGTGTGTGCTCGTGTTCTCCCCGCCGGGTCCACGATGCGCACGTTCGGTGGCATCGAACCGCTTGCGGTAGAAGACAAGAAGGAGTTGATCCAACTGATCGAGTCTGAGGACACCGAGCCGGGTCAGCTGGTGGAGTTCCTCAGTCGCGGCCTTGCCGGTGCGCCTTTCCGGTAGCGCGAACTACCAAAAAGGCGCACGGGGCCGGAGGCCCTAGGGCGTTACCTGAGCCAACATCATCTGCTCGAAACCCTCACCGTACGGCGGGAGCATTCCCCACTCGCCGCGTGGGTCATGCTGCGCTGCTTCGAATACCGTTCGGGCGTGACTGAACTCGAGGAAACCCTCGCGGCCGTGGTAGTGCCCGATACCCGAAGCCCCGACGCCGCCGAAGGGTGCGTCGCTCAGCCCGGGGTGAGACATTGCGTCGTTGATGGTGACGCCGCCCGAGACGGTGCGTTCGAGTACGGATTCCTTCTCGTCCAGATCGGTTCCGAAGTAGTACAGCGCCAACGGTTTCGGTCGTGAATTGATGTCGGCGACGACGTTGTCGAGCTGGTCGTACGGCAAGACGACGACGGCCGGCCCGAAGATCTCCTCCTTCATGATCTGCGCGTCGGTCGGAGGGTCGACCACGATTCGCAGTGGGCGACGACGAGTGTCTGCGGAGAGTTCTTCGTCGGGAACGGTGATGATCCGTGCCCCACGTTCTTCGGCGTCCGCGATGTACCCCTCGATGCGTGCGAGGTGACGATCGCTGACTATCGAGACCATGTCTTTGTTGTCGGCGATCGTGGGAAACAGTCCCGTGAACTGGTCGGTGAACGCGTCGATGAATGCTTCCGTGTTCTCGCGCGGAACGTAGATCAGATCGGGAGAGACACAGAGTTGACCGGCGTTGGTGGACTTCGCGATAGCCAAACGCGAAGCAGCAGAGCTGATATCGGCACTGCGGCTCAAGACGCTCGGTGACTTGCCGCCGAGTTCGAGGGTGACCGGCACCAGGTTCTTCGCAGCATTGGCCATGACCAGCTTTCCGACGGTCGTGCTGCCGGTGAAGACGAGGTGGTCGAAAGGCAGCGACGTCAGCCGATCAGCGACTTCCGGGCCGCCGGTCACCACTGCGACCTCCACGGGGTCGAGAGTTCGACGCGCCGCCTCGGCCAGGACGGCCGCAGTATTGGGCACGATCTCCGACGGTTTGAGAACGGCGCGATTTCCCGCTCCGAGGGCGCAGGCGAGCGGGCTCAGGAGAGTGAACAGGGGAGCATTCCAGGTTCCGATGATGCCGATCGAACCCTTCGGCTGGTACGACACGTACGCCGTGGCACCCAACTGGTCCTGCATCGCTCCGGTAGCTCTCGGTGAGCGAATCATCCACTCTTCGAGCGAATCACGAACGTGCTTGAGTGAAACCATCGACCCGAGAACGTCATTCATCACCGAGTAGGCCGGGATTCGGCCGCCGAAGTCTTCGTTGATCGCCTCGGTCAGATCCTTGTGGTTTGCCACCAGTAGATCGACGACGCGTTGAATGCGCTCGCGTCGTGTCTGCGCGGACGGAAGACCAGCGGCTCGAGTTGCTTCCTGCTGAGCGCGCAGAATCTCTTCGAGATCAGTGGTGACGGCGACATCGGTGCTCATGGGCACTCCTCGTAGTGGCGAAGTATTGACCGGACCGTATCGACGCGGTGCGAGTGGATGCCCTTTTCGTCTCGTTGACCGGGACGGATTCGATTGGTAGAGAGAACACATGTCGCAGACACAGGTAGAAGACACTGCAGTGAAGATTTCCGTCGAGGAATCGGTGGGACTCGGTTTCCTGACGCTCGATCGGCCGGCGCGCCGCAATCCGCTCTCGGCGGAGACCATGCGTGAGGTGACGGCTGCCCTTGTCGAATTGTCTGTAGACGAGCGCGTGCGGGTCGTGATCGTGCGCGCCGAAGGCCCGGTGTTCTCCGCCGGACACGATCTGACGGAGATGATCGGGAGAACCCTCGAGGACGAGCGGGCGATCTTCGACGGCTGTACCGAGATGATGGAGACCGTACAGCGGATTCCGCAGCCGGTGATTGCCGCAGTACAGGGCCCGGCTATCGCGGCGGGCTGCCAATTGGCCGCGTCGTGTGATCTGGTTGTTGCTGCGTCGAATGCTGTCTTCGGCACGCCGGGCGTCAAGATCGGACTGTTCTGCTCGACGCCCATGGTGGCGCTGAGCAGGGCAGTAGGGCGCAAGCGCTCGATGCAGATGTTGCTCACCGGGCAGACGATCGACGCCGACACCGCTGCGGACTGGGGTCTGGTGAACTTCGTCGTCGCGCCCGAAGACCTGGACCGAGAGGTGCGCGAACTGGCCGCCAAGATCACGACGGCCAGCCCCTTGACGGTGAAGATCGGTAAGCAGGCGTTCTATCGCCAGATCGATCTGCCGCAAGCGCAGGCGTACGAGGCGATGGCGGAAACTATGGCAACCAACGCCGTGACCTGCGACGCTCAGGAAGGTATGCAGGCCTTTGTGGACAAGCGAAAGCCCGAATGGCGCAATAAGTAACGATCGCTCTTCCGGTTTAGTTGGACGTCCTATAACCTGAGGCGCATGAGCCTGGATCCACGCACCAACACTGTCGACGGAGTGCTTCGGCGCTCGGCAGCCAAGTACCCCGACCGTGTAGCCGTCGTCTTCGAAGATCGCACTCGCACCTACCGCGAACTCGACGACGCGGTGACGCGGGTCGCCGCCTACTTGCTCGGTCTGGGGCTCGAACACGGCGACCGCGTCGCGGCATACGGAACCAACTCCGACGCCTATGCAATCGGATTTCTTGCCTGTGCACGAGCAGGTTTGGTGCATGTTCCGGTCAATTACGCACTGAAGGGGGAGGAACTCCGGTACCTCGTGGCGCAGTCAGGCGCCCGCGCGGTGTTGGTGGATCCGGCATTGGCGCCGACGCTCGACTCGGTACGCTCCGACCTCGATCTCGATCACGTGATCGCACTGCGGGACGCGGAACTGTCCGTCGTCACGATCGGTGAGGCAGGCGAGGTGCCGGTCTTCGAACCGCGTGCGACGTCGACCGATCTGGCGCAACTCCTGTACACCTCGGGCACCACCTCGAAGCCCAAGGGCGCCATGATGTCTCACGGTGCACTGGTTCACGAGTACGTGTCCTCGGTGATCGCGCTCGGCCTCGACAAGAACGACAACCCGCTGATCTGCATGCCGATGTACCACTCCGCGGGCATGCACGTCTTCATGCTGCCGTACCTGTCCGTCGGCGCGACGGTCAGTCTGATGCAGGCGCCGGACATCCCGGAAATCCTGCGCCGTGTCGAAGCCGAAAAGATCGGATCGCTGTTCCTGGCGCCGACCGTGTGGGTACCGCTGGCCAACCATCCGGACCTCGAGACCCGCGATCTGTCTTCGCTGAAGAAGGCGCAGTACGGCGCCTCGATCATGCCGGTCACCGTGCTCAATCGTCTGCGCGAGCGCTACCCGGACATCGGTTTCTACAACTGCTTCGGCCAGTCCGAAATCGGCCCACTGGCAACAGTTCTCCAGCCCAGCGAGCATGCTGATCGCCCGTCTTCCTGTGGTCGCGCGGTGTTCTTCGTCGAAACCCGCGTCGTCGACGCCGACGGAAACGATGTCGCCGACGGTGAGTCCGGCGAGGTTCTCTACCGCTCACCGCAGCTGTGCAACGGCTACTGGGAGAATCCGGAAGCCACCGCCGAGGCATTCCGTGACGGCTGGTTCCATTCGGGCGATCTGGTCGTGCGGGACGAAGAAGGTTTCATCACGGTCGTCGACCGGATCAAGGACGTCATCAACACCGGCGGCATCCTGGTGGCGTCACGCGAGGTCGAAGATGCGGTCTACACGCACCCCGCCGTGGCAGAAGTTGCCGTGATCGGTACGCCCGACGAGAAGTGGATCGAGGCCGTCACCGCGATCGTCGTGCTCAAGGACGGCAACGACGAGTTGACGCCCGAGGCGTTGATTGCCCACGTCAAGGAGCGAATCGCTCCGTTCAAGGTGCCCAAGCATGTCCGTTTCGTGGCCGAGCTTCCGCGCAACCAGAGCGGCAAGCTACTGAAGCGGGAACTGCGCACCGTCTGAAGCTTGCTATAGGTTCTGCCTTACCTTCGGTTCGTTTTCAGGTCTTTGACTCCGATTGCCTCACGGTATTGACTTCGGGGGACGGCATGGACTTCGGAAACAGCAAGGTGAGTGGTGGGAATGCAGGTCGACGCAGATGACTTCGCAGATATCTTGGCGACTGCGCGGGAGTTCATCCGTAAGGAAGTAGTTCCGCGTGAGCAGGAGATAGCCGACACCGACGCCATTCCTGAGGACATACGCAAGAAGGCCGCAGCTATCGGGCTCTTCGGTTACGCGATCCCTCAGGAATGGGGTGGGCTCGGACTCGACCTCACCCAAGACGTCGAACTGGCAATGGAATTCGGCTACACGTCTCTGGCGCTGCGTTCGATGTTCGGTACCAACAACGGAATTGCCGGACAGGTGCTGGTCGGCTTCGGTACCGACGAGCAGAAGGCTCAGTGGCTCGAGCGCATCGCCTCCGGTGATGTCGTGGCTTCCTTTGCTCTCACCGAACCGGGCGCGGGCTCCAACCCGGCCGGCCTTCGGACCAAGGCAGTGCTGGACGGATCCGACTGGGTGATCGACGGCAACAAGCGGTTCATCACCAATGCTCCACTGGCGCAGCTGTTCGTGGTGTTCGCGCGCACTCGCCCGGCGGATTCCGATGGTCCGGGAATTGCAGTGTTCCTGGTTCCGGCTGACACGCCAGGTGTCACGGTCGGTCCCAAGGACAAGAAGATGGGTCAGGAAGGTGCTTGGACCTCCGAGGTCACCTTCGACAACGTCCGAGTTCCCGAGTCGGCCCTCGTCGGTGGCGACCAGGACACCGGATACCGCGCAGCGATGACGTCTCTCGCGCGCGGACGAGTCCATATCGCGGCGCTCTCGGTGGGAGCAGCACAGCGAGCGCTCGACGAATCTGTCGCGTTCTCCGTGGTCACGGAACAGGGCGGCACCGCGATCGGCGACTTCCAGCTGGTTCAAGCGATGTTGGCAGACCAGCAAGCCGGTGTGATGGCAGGGCGCGCGATGGTGCGCGAGGTGGCCGCGCGGTACGTCAGCGGTGAGGATCGCCGTCTCGGGCCTTCGGCGGCAAAGCTTTTCTGCACCGAGATGGTGGGCAAGGTCGCGGATCTCGCCGTGCAGATCCACGGGGGCAACGGGTACATGCGCGGTGTTCCGGTCGAACGCATCTACCGTGAAGTTCGCCTGTTGCGCCTGTACGAGGGAACCAGCGAGATCCAGCGTCTGATTCTCGGTGGTGGGCTCGTGGCGCAAGCGAAAAAGCAAAACCAGCGCTGACACATTTTCCAGACGAGCTTTAACCTCACGAACGGAGTGGACATGGGATTATTGGACGGCAAGGTTGCGGTAGTGACCGGCGGAGCCCAGGGCATCGGGCTCGAAATTGCGCGCACCTTCATCAAGGAAGGCGCGACCGTCGTTCTCGGCGACATCAACGAAACCGTGGGAACGGCTGCGGTCGCCGAACTCGGTGGAGAGTCGGTCGCCCGTTTCGCTTCCTGCGACGTGCGTGACTCCGGACAGGTCGAGGCCATGCTCGATCTGGCCGAAAGCGCTTTCGGTCCAGTCGATGTCATGGTCAACAACGCCGGCATGACGCGCGACGCCACGATGCGGAAGATGACCGAGCAGGACTTCGACGACGTGATCGCCGTTCACCTCAAGGGCGCCTGGAACGGAACACGCGCTGCCGCCGCCCGCATGCGCGAGCGTGAGACGGGCGCGATCGTGAACATCTCGTCGATCTCCGGCAAGGTGGGCATGCTCGGGCAGACCAACTACTCGGCCGCGAAGGCCGGGATCGTCGGTCTGACGAAGGCCGCGGCAAAAGAGGTCGCGTTCAAGAACGTTCGCGTCAACGCCGTTCAGCCCGGACTGGTCCGCACGGCGATGACCGAGGCGATGCCCGAACGGATCTGGAACGAGAAACTTGCCGAGATTCCGATGGGGCGCGCAGCCGAGCCTTCGGAAGTTGCTTCGGTTGTGCTGTTCCTCGCGAGCGACCTCTCGAGCTACATGACCGGCACGGTTCTCGAGATCACCGGCGGCCGCCACATCTGATCCGTCCTGTTCGAGTGCAAGAATTCAGAGTGTGAGAATTCTGGGTGTAAAACTTCTGGGGTGACTACTGACATGGGACAGCCGAACTCGGATCTTCCGCTCGACGGAATCACCGTAGTTGCACTCGAACAGGCGGTGGCGGCACCGCTCGCCACCAGACATCTCGCGGACATGGGTGCGCGGGTGATCAAGATAGAACGCGTCGGCGAGGGTGACTTCGCGCGTCACTACGACCAGGCGGTTCACGGTCAGGCATCACACTTCGTGTGGCTCAACCGTTCCAAGGAATCGATCGCCGTCGATGTGAAGTCGGAAGCCGGCCGGCAGATCCTTCTCGATCTGGTCGCGCGAGCCGATGTGTTCCTGCAGAACCTGGCTCCCGACGCAGCCGCGAGACTGGGGTTCGGCGCGGAGGAACTGCGCGATAAATACCCACGGCTCATCGTGATCGACATGTCCGGCTACGGCAGTGCCGGCCCGCGGCGCGAGCGTAAGGCCTACGACATGTTGGTCCAAGCCGAGACCGGAATGATCTCCGTGACAGGCACACCGGAGACGGCCACCAAGACCGGCATCCCGGTCTCCGACATCGCGGCAGGAATGTACGCGCTGACTTCGATTCTGAGCGCCCTGTTCCGTAGAGAGCGAACGGGCAAGGGAGCGCTCGTCGAGGTCTCGATGTTCGATTCCACCGTCGAGTGGCTGGGCCATCCGATGTACATGAAAATGTATGCGGACAAGCAGATTCCACGTGTCGGTCTCGGCCATGCCGCGATCGTTCCCTACGATTCGTATCCCACGGCCGACGGCGAAATCCTGATCGGCGTCCAGAACGATCGTGGATGGCGAGCGCTGATGGTGGACGTGTTCGAGCGAGAGGATCTGGTCGATCATCCGCGTTACCGCACCAACATCGTGCGCGTCGAAAACCGTGGCGAGGTAGACGAATTGGTGGGCTCTCTGACGCGTCTGTACTCGACGACAGATCTGGATCAGCGTCTGGCCGCCGCTGGTGTTCCGGCCGCGGCACTCAACGACATGGCCGGTCTGCTGGAACATCCGCAGCTGGAGAAGCGTGCCAGATGGCGGTCCGTGGGCACCGAGAACGGTCCGATCGATGCCGTGCTGCCTCCGATGACGTATTCGGATGTCGAAATGCGCATGGGTGACGTTCCGGCACTCGGCCAGCAGACGGATTCTCTGCTGGCCGAGTTGGGACTTACGGGCGACCGGATCGCGGAACTTCGCCGCGACGGATCGATTGGTTAACGCTTCTAGCGTCGCAGGTTCTCGAACACCGCGGCAATCCCTTGTCCGCCACCGATACACATGGTCTCGATCCCGTACCGTGCCTGGCGCCGGTCGAGTTCGCGCAGCAGGTTGGCGAGGATCCGCCCACCGGTAGCGCCGACAGGATGTCCGAGCGAGATTCCGGAACCGTTGACGTTGAAGCGTTCTTCGATGTCCTGCGCGCTCAATCCCCAGGCTTTGGCGCACGCGAGAACCTGGGCGGCGAAGGCCTCGTTGACTTCGATGAGGTCGATGTCGTCCAGCGACAGATCGACACGGGAGAGAGCTTTCGCCACGGCAGGCACCGGTCCGATGCCCATCCGGTTCGGCTCCACACCGGCCACACCCCAGCTGACCAGTTTCGCGAACGGCCGCAGGCCAAGGCGTTCGGCGTTGGCCGCAGTGGTGACGATGGCCGCGGCTCCGGCGTCGTTCTGGCCGCAGGCGTTTCCGGCGGTGACTGTTGCTTCAGGGTCGACGCGACCTCGAATGGGGCGCAGTGCAGCAAGATCGGACAGTTGTATCCCTCGGCGCGGATGCTCGTCTTGGGTGACGACTGTCTGCTCACCACGGCGTCCGGGCACCGAAACGGGAATGGTCTCGTCGTCGAAGTACCCACTGTCTTGGGCGTGAACGGCCCGTTCGTGCGATCGCACCGCGTATCGGTCCTGCTCGTCGCGGGTGATCGAGTACTCCCGGCGCAAGTTCTCAGCGGTCTCGATCATGCCGCCTTCCACCGGAAAGTTGACTCCGCCGGAGTTCGTGCGCGGTTTGGCCAATCGGTCGTGGAACTCGACGGAAGGGCGCTTTGTGCCCCAACGCATGTCGGTGGAGTAGAACTCGGTTCCGCTCATGCTCTCCGCGCCGCCGGCGATGACCAGATCACTCATCCCGGTCTGTACCTGCATCGCGGCGTAGATGATCGCCTGCAATCCCGAACCGCAACGGCGATCGAGTTGTATTCCGGGAACGGACACGTCGAGACCGGCGTCGAGTGCCGCGATTCGCCCGATGGCCGCGGCCTCTCCGTTGGCGTACCCCTGACCGAAGATGACGTCGTCGACATCGGTGGACGCAATGCCGGTTCGTTCGACGAGGCCACGCACAACAGTGCCGGCGAGTGTGGTGACGGGAACGTCCTTGAAGACTCCGCCGAATCCGCCCACCGGGGTGCGAACGGGTTCACAGATGACTGCGTCGTGCATGGAATGCGCCTGTCTCGAGGAGAGGTGGGGAATGCGTCGCGTGAACGGGCCGATCGAAGGGCCCACCGCGACCTGGCCACTCGAATATCCAGCACGCGTGGCGCGGTTGTCAACAGCAGGAACGACCTGTTCGGACATAGTTTCCGCCATACGGTTCGTATGCGAAATCGACTTTGACACATATACCGTTCGGGGATTGAATGGATACAGCGTCTCTGCCGCACACACGTCGCGGCGGGATGAAAGTTCCTGGAGTCGAATCAATTTCGTCGACCGGGAGGGCACGAAGTACCGACTGACAGGTGGAACAGTGACTCGTTTGGCGCAGACGGCGGGATTGACCGAAACTCAGACCGATATCGTCGGGGCGGTACGCGAGTTCGTCGATCGTGTGGTCATCCCCGCGGCGCAGGAACTCGAACACTCGGATACGTACCCGACCGACATCGTCAACCAGATGAAGGACATGGGTCTGTTCGGACTGACCATCGACCCCGAGTACGGGGGTATCGGCGAATCATTGCTCACCTACGCGCTGTGCGTCGAAGAATTGGCCCGTGGATGGATGAGCGTGTCCGGTGTCATCAACACGCATTTCATCGTGGCTCACATGATTTCGGCGCACGGGACGCCGGAACAGAAGGCGAAGTACCTGCCGCGTTTGGCTTCCGGGGAACTCACCGGTGCATTTTCCATGTCGGAGCCTGCCCTCGGTTCCGATGTTGCTGCCATATCGACCAAGGCGAAGCGGACGGACTCCGGCGATTACGTGATCACCGGCCAGAAGATGTGGCTGACCAACGGGGGTTCCTCGACCTTGGTGGCAGTCCTGGTCAAGACGGACGAGGGCGCGGAGAAGCCGCACAACAATCTGACGACGATATTGATCGAGAAACCCGCAGGTTTCGGCGAGGTACTCCCGGGCCTGACCATTCCGGGCAAGCTCGAGAAGATGGGGTACAAGGGAATCGACACCACGGAGATGATCTTCGACGGTTTCGAGATCGGAGCCGAGGAGGTTCTCGGTGGCACCCCTGGCTCGGGATTTCGGCACATGATGGACGGCGTCGAGGTCGGCCGGGTCAACGTCGCCGCGCGTGCCTGCGGAATTGCCCAGCGCGCTTTCGAACTGGCGGTCACCTACGCCAAGCAACGCGAGACTTTCGGCAAGCCGATCGCCGAGCATCAGGCCATCGCGTTCCGGATCGCCGAGATGGGCACCAAAGTCGAAGCGGCACATCTGATGATGGTCAACGCTGCCAGGCTCAAGGACTCGGGTGAGCGCAACGATGTCGCCGCGGGTATGGCGAAGTATCTGGCGAGTGAATTCTGCTCGGAGGTCACCCAGGACAGCTTCCGTATCCACGGCGGATACGGCTATTCCAAGGAATACGAGATCGAGCGGTTGATGCGTGAGGCGCCGTTCCTTCTGATCGGTGAAGGCACCAGCGACATCCAGAAGCAGATCATCAGCAAGGGCCTGCTTCGCACGTACAACTGAGCCGAGAAGCGGCACCGCGAATATGCGCGGTGCCGCTTAGTCGTGTCGGGTCAGCGGGTGAAGGCCAGGGTTGTCACCGGTGACCGGTTGCCGTATGCGTCAACGGCTTCGACGCGGGCTTCGTATGCGGTGCCCGCTGCGGCATCGGGAATCGGAATGTCGAGGCTGTTCGGCCGCGGCATGAAGTAGAAGTCCGAGAGCACCTTCGACGCGACCACCTTCGCTCCGGTGGCTGTGTCCGTGACCTCGACGGCGTAGTGGTGCACCATCTGATCGTCCTTGGCCTGCGCGATCCTCAGTGCGGTCGCACCGTTTTCGCCGGTCGTCACCGAGAGCGGAGTGCTCGAGGTGAACTCCGGCGCGTGCGTGTTCCGTGCGCCCGAGGTGTAGCGGAAGTTGTCCTTGATCTGCTGGTTGGTCGACCCGTCGAGTTCGACCGTCCACCCCGAACCGCTCAGCGTGCCCGCGCTCGAGTACGGCGGCTGCCAGTTGGCTGACCACGCGTCACCGGCGTAGATGTCGTGCTTGTCTGCCGCCATGTTGATTCGGTTGATTTCCGTGCGGTCCTGGTAGACCTCGACGAAGAGCGCTTGGGCAGTGGGTGATTCGAAACGGTTCGCGAGACCGGACTCGGTCACCATCTGGTAGCCGTGATCGATTTCGATGTACGACATCGAGCCGTCGTTGACCGACGTGAAGTCACGCTGATGGATCGACCGGTCGTCGTTGTTGTTCAGATGTGAGTGCCCGGAGAAGAAGATTGCCTGAGGGAAGGCACTCAGGTCTTCGGTCAATCGAGGGTTCGACGCCTGCTGGCCGTCCATGGCTGTGTTGCTTGCCGGCCGGTGTCCCTGGACCAGGATCGGCTTGGTCAGGTTCCCGGACTCCGCGGTGATTTCGGTCAGGCGGGACTTCAGCCAATTGCGTTGCGCTGAATCATTGTTGTAGGTTTCGGTGTTGACCGTGAAGAGATGGACACCACTGACGTCGGATTCGTAGTATCCGCCACCGGAATCCGGAAACCACTCCGCCGGATATCCGGCTCTGATCGCCGCGAGACTTGCATCGTGATTGCCGTTGGAGATCAGGAGTTGTGTGTCGTTCATGCCCTTCCGGGCGAGGTTTGCCTGGAAGATTTCTGCGACGATCTTGTGGTCGGGCCCCTTGCCGTCTCCGTTGTCGTTGATCATGTCCCCGTTGGAGAGGATAGCGTCGGGTTTCGGGAAGATGGAACCGATTGTGTCGAAGAAGCTTTCGTACTTCTTGTCGTTGTTCGCGTGATCGCCGACGTGGACGTCGGACATCACGACGACCTGAGCCAGCGGCTTTTCCGAGGTCTTGATCAGGTAGCCGAACGAGACGGCCGCGCTCGCGTGATCGCCGCGGAAAGCTGCGACAGTGACGTTGGTGTCCTGTGCGATGTGCAGCGGACGTCCCGGCGTGGCAGCTTGGCTGTCGGTGGTGGGTGTCGTTCCGTCCACGGTGTAGCGGACGGTGGCGCCGCGCTCGGCGGTGAAGGTCAGGTCGACGGGGTGCTCGTACCGTCCGCCGGGGACGCTGACGCCGGGCGCTGCGGGCGGCGTGTTGTTCTCGCCCGAAGAGCTGCCCCATTCGAAGGACGAACTGCCCCAGCCGGGTTCGGCGTGGGATTCGGCGGGGGCGATGCCGGGAACGGCGAGAGCCGCGGTCACGGCTGCTATCGCGATGGTCGTACGTCTCACGAGGATTCCTTGTCTTCGACGCGGTGGTTCAGACCTATCCGTAATTGGTCTGGACCAATTACGGTAGGTGGCGCCGGGTAGAAGAAGGTGTGTCCTGAATGTCCGATTAATGAAGCGTGTGTGAACACCCTGCAGTGCTTGGTACCGGTATTCCTGTCTGCGTTTATGGCAAAGTCGATGGAGTGGACCTACGTCAGATCGAGTACTTCCTTGCCGTTGCCGGTGGTGAGTCCTTGTCGACGGCAGCGCAGAATCTGTCGGTCACCAAGCCGTCGCTGTCGCAGGGTATTCGTGGCCTCGAGCGTGAACTCGGAGTCGAACTGTTTCACCGTGTCGGTCGCGGTTTGGTGCTGACGGCAGCAGGTCGGGCGTTGGTAGGGCCGGCGAGGCAGATGACTCGCAGCAGCGCGGCCGCGTTCGACGTCGCGATCGGTACGGCCGACGAGCCTCGTGGCCGGCTCGACATCTGCTCCGCGGCACATGGTCTCGAAGGTCCGATCGCACGCATCGTGGCGGACTTTCGTGAGCGGTGGCCTGCTGTGACCGTTCGGGTCGGTGAGTTGCCGCAGGGTGCAACGTCTGAGCAGGTGTTGGCAGACGGCGCGTGCGAGGTGGTCTTCAGTTACTGGCCACCCGACATGTCGGCGCTGTCCACGAAAGTGTTGGGGGTGAACGAGTACTGGCTGGCAGTGCCGTCGGGGGTTCATCCTGACGTCTGGCCGAATGGTGTGAAACCCGCTGCGGGAGAGCCGGTGTCATTGACGGCATTGCCCGATCTCCCCGTGGTGGGTGTGCTCAAACACTCGCGGGCTCGCCTTGCCATCGAGTCGTCTCTGCAGGCCGCCGGGGCCCGGACTCGGATGTCGACGGAGTTGGCGCAGCGGGAGACCGTCGGCGCGTTCGTCTTTGCTGGTTTGGGCATGGCATTCATGGAGCGTTCGTTGGCCGAGAGGTCGGTCGCGTCCGGCGCGGAGATATTTCCGGTGGAGCCGGCGATCTCACTGAATTACGGCGTCGAGTTCGATCCGGAGACGCTCTCGCCGTTGGGCAGGCTGTTCGTGGAGGGCTTGTGACGTGGGGAGATGTTCTCGATGTACGCAGACCCGGCCGGTGAGAGCGGGCCGTCGCGGTAGACCAAGATCGTCTGCCGGGTGATCGGTGGGAAAAGCGAGCGAACCTCAGATGCCGGGGAGTCTTGTTCGGCGATCGATCTGGGCAGCAGCGCGGCGCCTACACCTTGCCCGACCATTTCCCGGACAGCAAGGCGATCAGGTACTTCCACGACGACGTCGGTGAGTTCCAGATCGTCGTCGATCGAGTGCCCGCGCCGAACTGCGGATGCCTCGACCACCATCGGCAGGCGCGCGACCACGGTGCGCGGAACCGGATCGGGGAGGTCTGTGGCCAGGCGAATGGGGATCGACAAGACCGTTTCCTGGGTGCTCACGGCAATTTCTCGAAGCCCGTCGGAGACTTCGGCACCCGGGTGGGTCTCGAGAAACCCGAGTTCACACGTACCTGCTCTCACGAGCGCGCGCACGTCCTGTGCGTTGGCGGAGGCGTTCGTGGAGAACCGAATTCCGGGTGCCGTCAGATGGAGGCGTCCGGCGACCTCTGCAACAGGGTCGATGGCGAGATCGGACTGAACCGCTATGGCGAGTTCCCCGGCGCGCAAAGCGGTTACCGCAGCCACCGCGGCCTCGGCCCGAGCAACGTCGGCGAGCAACGTACGGGCAGAATCGGCAACTGCCAGTCCGACCGTGGTGGGAGCCAGACCGCGAGTGGTGCGCTCGAAGAGTGTGGCTCCGAGAGCTCGTTCGAGGTTGCGCACGGCCTGCGAGAGGGACGGTTGCGAGATACGCAGGACGTCCGCGGCGGCAGTGACGCTGCCGTGATCGACGACCGCGACGAGATACTGCGCGCTGCGTATGTCCATCCCGGGTGCCTGCATCTGACGAATTCTCCCAGATGACGGACCCTTGGCGGCGGTGACTTGCTGCGACCTGCTGACATAGGTCTGAGCTATGGCTCTGTGCGCCTTCTCGTCTTTGTGGCGCAGGCCATAGCGATGGTCGACTGTTCCAGTACCACCGACCGCGGTTCGTGCTCGGTGAGTACCTGGAACACAGGAGCGTGATGTGAGCGAGCTTCACCTACCCAACCGGATACGCCACTCGGCGTCGACACGGCCGTCCGATCCGGCAATCACGTGCGGCGACCGAACGTTGACTTGGGCTGAGCTGGATGGCGAGACCAGCACCTTGGCGAGTGCGCTGGCAGAAGTGACCACAACGGGTGCTCGTGTCGGTGCGCTACTGCGTATGGGGCTCGAAGGTGCGGAAACCTTCATCGCATGTGCGAAGGCAGGCGCTGTGTTCATACCGTTGAACTGGCGGCTCAACCCACTCGAACTCGTCGACATCGCCGAGGACGCGGAGCTCGACGTCTTGATCGTCGATGACGAGTTCGCCGCGGGGGCGGCGGCGATGTCCGCAGCGTTGCCGGACATCGAGGTCATAACCGTGGGAGCTGCAGGGAGCCTGCCGGATTCGCGAACCTGGGCGGAGTTCGTGGCATCAGGGACCGGTGTCGACCCCGGACACGGGCACGATCCGGACGCAGCAGTTCTGCAGCTGTACACGTCCGGGACAACCGGCCGGCCCAAGGGCGTCGTGGCCACGCACCGGAATCTGTACAACGAGCCCGAGGGGTTCGATGTCTACGAATTCGGTTCGAATGCAGTCGCACTCGATGCACTTCCCCTCTTTCACATCGCCGGTGCCGGCTGGATGAGTACATGCTTGTCGGCCGGAGTGCCTTTGGTGCTGCTCGGAGACATGGCGCCTGCTCGGGTCGCTGATGCCATCGCGACCCACCGCGTCACCCACGCATTTCTGGTGCCTGCAGTCATTCAGACGCTGGTAGATCTGCCGACTCTCGACAGTTTCGATCTGACCAGCCTGGAGGTGGTCGCCTATGGGGCGTCGCCGATCACTCCGGCACTCCTCGCTCATGCGATGACTGTCTTGAACTGCAAATTCGTCCAGCGATACGGGATGACCGAGACAACGGGTTCGGTATCCGTCCTTCGTGCCTTCGACCATCATGTGAGCGGTCCGCGTTCGGAGTTGCTCCGATCTGCGGGAAAACCGATGATCGGCGTCGAGATCTCCATTCGAGACGTCACAACTGGTGAGGTATTGCCGCCCAACAAATCCGGTGAGATCGTTGCACGCAGCAGAAACAACACTCGCGGGTACTGGCGACGTGACCGAGAGACCGCAGAATTGTTCACTAAGGACGGCTTTCTCCGAACAGGCGACGCCGGCCATCTGGACGACGAGGGGTATCTGTTCGTCACCGATCGCCTCAAGGACATGATCATCACCGGCGGTGAGAACGTCTATCCGATCGAGGTGGAATCCATTCTGGCCGAACACCCCTCGGTTGCCGAGGTCGCGGTGGTCGGGGTTCCGGACAAGCGCTGGGGTGAATCCGTCACCGCGGTGGTCAAACTGGTCGACGGTGCCGACGTGCCGAGCGTCGACGAGTTGATCGCGTTCAGCACAGCGAAGTTGGCGTCGTACAAGAAACCTCGCCAGATCCATTTCGTGGACTCCTTACCTCGCAACGCGAGCGGGAAACTGCTCAAGTCGAGCCTGCGGACCATGCTGAACGCGAGCGGAGAAGCATCATGATCGTGACCGAAGACGTCGGTGTCGCACAACGTGAGGCATGGGCGAACAAAGTCCTTCCACCGGTCGAACAGGTGCGGGACGGATTGTGGTCGATCCCTGTTCCCATGCCGGACAACCCTTTGCGTTACGTGCTCGTCTACGCACTCGCGCTCGACGACGGACTTGCCCTCATCGACGTCGGTTGGGATCACGAACAGTCGTGGCAGGCTCTCGTCGACGGCATAGCATCGATCGGATACCACATTTCCGAAGTGCGCTATGCGGCAATCACGCACCTGCATCCCGATCACTTCGGTCTGGCGCCGCGTCTTCGGCAGGTCAGCGGCGCAACGCTTGCGATGCACGTGGCCGACGCGACGCTCCTCGGATACCACGGTCCCGAGCAGACCCGCGACGACATCAGTGGCTGGAACCTGCAATTGTCCGAACTCGGCGCACCGGCCGAAGTGCTCGACGCGTCTCGGGTCGACCTGGTGCGGTTCGCCGAGCATGAAACCATCGACATTGTTCTGGGAGATGGTGATTCACTCGATCTTCCCGGGTGGAATCTCCGGGCCCAGTGGACACCGGGGCACACTCCCGGACATCTCTGCTTCGTGGAAGAGGACAGAGGCTTGTTGTTCAGCGGCGATCACATGCTGCCGAGGATCAGCCCGAACATCTCCACGATTCCCGGTGAACTCGAGAACCCGCTTCATCGTTATCTTCTCTCGCTCGAGGCGACGACAACACTGGGCGAGTGCGAAGTGCTTCCGGCACATGAATATCGGTTCCGTGGGATCGCCGATCGTGCACGTCAATTGATGGGGCACCACGAGGAGCGATTGGCGGAGATCGTGGCTGCGGTGCAGGATGAGCCTGAATCCACGGCCTGGGAACTCTCACGCACGATC
>NZ_BAAILK010000035.1:33357-34406 GCF_054589475.1 Rhodococcus sp. no. 34 | reverse complement strand
TCCTGGTCTCGCCCGTTCGAACAGATGTCGCCGCGACTACTTCGCTTGGCAGTCCGCGAAACCCATGCTCATCTTGTTGTTTTGGCCAAGCGGGAGATCGTGACACCGTCCGGCGGCACACCCGTGCGCTGGAGCATTCGCGCGCAGTGACCTTTCAAGAATCTCATCACGGAAGTAGGAACCGAACATGAGCGTCGTGCTCACCGACTTCGCCGACGGCGTTGCCGTCATCACCCTCAATCGTCCCGAGGCCAAGAACGCGGTCAATCTCGAACTTGCCGAAGCCTTGGCTGCGGCCATCGACGAGTTCGAGGAACGGGCCGATCTCACCATCGGCATTCTGACCGGATCTGGTGGAACCTTCTGCGCCGGTATGGATCTGAAGGGATTTGCGCGCGGAGAGCGGCCATCGCTACCGGGTCGTGGTTTTGCCGGTCTGACCGAGGCACCGCCGTCGAAGCCGCTGATCGCAGCCGTCGAAGGTTGGGCACTCGCCGGCGGTTGCGAACTGGCCTTGGCGGCCGACTTGATCGTGGCGTCCACGGACGCGAAATTCGGCCTGCCCGAAGTGAAGCGGGGACTTGCCGCGGCCGCCGGCGGACTCCTACGTCTGCCGAAAATTCTTCCGTATCAGTTGGCCATGGAAATCGCGATCACGGGGGATCCACTCAGTGCCACCGTGGCGCATCATCACGGCTTGGTCAATCGGCTCGCCGAACCGGGACACGCGCTGACCGTCGCACGCGAGCTTGCGGCCCGAGTAGCGGCTAACGGTCCACTGGCTGTTCGCGCGACCAAGCAGGTACTGGCAATGTCCTCCAAGTACACCGATCCGGATGCCTTTGTCGCGCAACGCGAATTCATCGATCCGGTCTTCACCTCTCGTGATGCCAAGGAGGGCGCCACGGCATTTGCCGAGAAGCGCTCTCCCGTGTGGAGTGGTTCATGAGTGCCGAGACGATCGAGCGTGCGGCCGTAAGCATCGAACGAGACGGTGCTGTCGCGACGATTGTTCTCTGTCGGCCGCACCGCCGCAACGCTCTCGATCT
>NZ_BAAILK010000035.1:25148-33283 GCF_054589475.1 Rhodococcus sp. no. 34 | reverse complement strand
CGACGCCTGGATCGCTCTACGTGAAGCAGTCCTCGAACTTCAAGAGGACGCGCAGATTCGCTCGGTGATCCTGACCGGCGGGGATGGGACCTTCTGCGCGGGCTCCGATCTGGACAAGCGTGGCTCGTCGCACCCGCTCGATCGCATGCGTGTCATCAACGCAACGGCAATCGCACTGAGTGAGTTTCCCAAACCTCTGGTGGCGAAGGTCGACGGGTTTGCCGTCGGAGCCGGATGGAACATGGCGTTGCTCTGCGACTTCGTCGTGGCAGCCAAGGGTGCGAAGTTCAGCCAGATCTTTGCCAAACGGGGGTTGTCTGTCGACTTCGGTGGTTCGTGGATCCTGCCGAGACTGGTCGGCCTCCAACAAGCCAAGCGACTGGTGATGCTTGCCGAGACGATCGACGCACAGGAAGCCTACGAGCTCGGGTTGGTGACTTATCTGGTCGAACCGGCCGAGCTGGACGAACACACGTCAACACTGGCGCAGCGGCTCGCCGCCGGCCCGCCGGCCGCACTGAGTCAGTCTGCCGCCATGCTCGAACATCACACCTCCCTCTCGTTGCGGGAGGCCTTGGACAACGAGGCGAGGGCGCAAGCGGTCAATTTTGCGACGGATGCCACCGACGCGGTTCGTGCCTTCGTGGAAAAGCGGGAGCCGATCTTCACCGGAGAGTGGGCCGTACCAGGGGCAACTCGGGTGGAGTGAGCGACGGATCGCTGGTCGTATGATGGGTGAGTGGATCTGCACTTCGTCACCTACTTCGTCGCTGTTGTCGACCACGGTGGGATAACGAAGGCCGCTCAGGCTCTCTACATTTCGCAGCCCTCGCTGTCACAGGCAATTCGTACGCTCGAGCGTCGACTCGGCGCCACGCTGTTCGACCGGACGGGCAGGCGGTTGGTTCTTACCGACGCGGGCCGCACGTTCGATCTCGCGGCCAGGAGAATCCTTGCCGACGTCGAGCGCGCGAAGGCGAAAGTGACCGCCGTTCGCGAACTCGAGTTCGGTCGTGTCGACGTCGTCTCGTACTCGGCGTTCTCGATCGATCCGATGGTCGAGTTGGTCCGTCGATTCCGGGCCAACTTCCCGAAGATCGTCGTGCGTGTTCTCGACACGTACGGCCCGGCCGGGGTCGACAATGCGTTGCGGCGAGGGTCGGCCGAGGTCGGCGTCACCGATCTGAGTATCGGGTACGAAGGTTTGGTCACGGCTCCGATTGCCACTCAGGAGTTGGTGCTCGCCACCCATGCGTCGTTGTCCGGCCGACTTGCAACGCCGTTGGCGGATCCGGTTCCGCGAGCGCTCTTGCACAGTTTGCCGCTGGTGGTCGATCTCGGTGATCAATCGAATCAGTTCCGGGGTCTACTGAGCGAAGGCGCCGAGAACGTAGTCGTGGACTGTGTCCACCCTGTGACCACGTGGGAACTCGTGCGTCGAGGGATCGGCGCCACTGTAGTGCCGAGAAGGGTTGCACAACAGCAGATGACAGACGTCTGCGCCTTCTCCTTCGATCCGCCGCTGACACGCGACGTCGGTATCGTCTATCGCTCGGGCGAGCAATCCCCGGCGGCCGCTGCATTCATCGCGACGGCTGCGGAAATGGCCACCTCCGCCGTTCCGTCCACGGAAGAGGAGTGAACTGTGGAGTTCCGGCAGATGGAGTACTTCCTCGCAGTGGTCGAGAACAAGGGGATCAACGGCGCCGCAGCGGCTCTCGGCGTTGCTCAGCCGACCGTGTCACAAGCGTTGCGCGGGCTCGAACGTGAACTGGGAGTAAGGCTGTTCCATCGCATCGGGCGCGGCATGGTGCTCAGTGCTGCCGGTCGCAGTCTGGTCGGCCCGAGTCGACAGGTTTTGCGAGACGTAGCTGCGGCGGCTGAACAGTTGACGGCATCAGATGGCGCCATCGTCGGTCGCCTCGACATCATGGCTTTCCCTGCACTGACCTCGGGGACGATCGTCGATCTGATTGCGGAGTTCTGTCGACGGTATCCGCAAGCACGAGTCAGATTCTCGGAACTCGAGCGTGAGGACAATCTGGAAAGTCTCATCCGGGACGGCCACTGCGAATTCGCGGTGGCTCATCTGCCGCTCGAGGCGGGCGAAGGGCTCGAAATCGTCGAATTGGGGGAGCAGGAATACCGCCTGGTCTACCCGGCTGGAACAGAACTACCTGAGGGGCCGGTACGCCTTTCGGAAATGCCGGACATTCCCATGGTATTCGTTCCTCGCGGGGCAGCGATGGGTGACGCGATCGAAGATTCGATCCGAAAGGCCGGTACCAGAACGGAACTCGCGGTGGTGACCGAGCAACGGGAGTCGCGGCTCCCGATGGTCATCGCCGGACTCGGCGGTTCGTTGGTCGAGCGCTCGGTGGCGAAATCGATGCCTGGTCAGGTGGTGGAACGGGCCTGCGAGCCGAGATTCCTGCGTGCGTACGGTCTCGCCTTCGACCCCTCGACGTTGTCGCCGGTGGGACAGGTATTCGTGAACCTGATCCACGAGTACCTGTCCGACGAACGCCGGTCACAGCACTAGAGTCGGCAGATACGTTCTCGCGCGGCAGCGTACTCGGCGGCGAGACGCTCTACTACTGCATGCGTCGGAAGGACTGCGTCGATCGCTCCGATGCCCTGTCCGGCGCCCCAGATGTCACGCCAGGCCTTGGTATCGGTGTCGTTGGTCGCGAAACTCATTGCGGATGGATCGGATTCGGCCAGGTTGTCGGGGTCCAAGCCGGCGGCAACGATGCTGCCCCGCAGGTAGTTTCCGTGTACTCCGGTGAACAGGTTGGAATAGACGATGTCGGAGGCCCCTGAACCCACGATCATCTCCTTGTACGCAGGATCCGCGTTAGCCTCTTCGGTTGCGATGAAAGCTGATCCGACGTATGCCAAATCGGCTCCGGCCGCGAGCGCAGCGAGAATCGAATCACCATGAGCGATGGCACCTGACAACAGCAGTGGACCGGCGAACCACTCACGAATCTCCCGAATCAGGGCAAACGGCGACTGCCTACCGGCATGACCACCGGCCCCGGCAGCTACCGCGATCAGTCCGTCGGCGCCCTTCTCGATCGCCTTGCGTGCAAAGCGATTGTCGATGACGTCATGGAGAACGATTCCGCCGTATGCGTGGACTGCGTCGTTGATGTCGGTGCGAGCGCCGAGGGACGTGATGACGATCGGAACCTCGAACTCGGCGATGGTCGCCAGGTCCTCTTCCAAGCGGTTGTTGGACCGGTGGACGATGAGGTTGACGGCAAATGGCGCCGACGGATTCTCCGTGTGCTCACGATCATGTTCCTCACGAGCCACGGTGATCAGTTTGAGCCAATCCCGAAGTGCCGACTCCGGACGAGCATTCAGTGCCGGGAAGGACCCGATGATGCCAGAGGTGCACTGCGCGATGACGAGGTCAGGGGTCGAGATGATGAACATCGGTGAAGCGAGAACCGGGACACGCAGTTGCGACGTCAGGTCTGCGAAGGTTGTCACCTGGAACCGCCTTTCTGATCGACGGATTCGAGAAGTCTCGAGCGGAGGTCGGTCTTGAGGACCTTACCGGCAGCCGATGTCGGAAGTAGTTCTACCTCGACGACTTCGCGAATCTTCTTGTACGGCAGCACCTGCTCGGCGACGAACGCCTTGATCTGCTCGGCGTCGAACTCGGCGCCCGGAATCATCACGACGAAGGCTACGGGCTCCTGGCCGTTGCTCCCCACTTCGCGGCCGACGACCGCGGCAGTCGAGATCGCCGGGTGCGAGACCAGAATCTCTTCGAGTTCACGCGGATAGACGTTGTACCCCTTGTAAATGAGCATGTCCTTGGCCCGGTCACAGATGAAGAGGTATCCGTCCGAGTCCAGGTACGCGATGTCTCCCGTATCCAACCAGCCGTCGACGAACTGTTCTGCGGTGGTTTCCGGGTGTCCGAGATAGCCGTCGGTGACCTGAGGTCCACGCACCCAGAGTTCGCCACGTTCGTTCTCGCCCAGAACGGTCTTCCGGTCGAGCTGATCGCGAATCTGGATTTCGGTGTCGAAGATCGGGAGGCCGACGCTGCTCTGCCGATATTCCGAGCCGTTGATCAGCGGAGCGGCCGTGACCACACAGGTGGCCTCGGTCAGCCCGTACCCTTCGACGACGAGCGCTTTGGGAAATGCCCGGCGGAGTGCGGCGAGCGTGACACTGTCGATCGGGGCAGCACCCGAAGAGACGACGCACACGCTGTCGGTGTTGCGCACCGTAGCGTCGGGATGAACCGACAGTGCGTGCCACATGGCGGGAGACCCGGTGAGATAGGTGGCCTCGTGCTTTTCGATCAGCTCGAGCATCCGGCCGGGTTCGAACCGACCGGCGAACACCTGGGTGAGACCGGAGATCAACAGGAACGACGTGTTGAGCAACGAATGTGCATGGAAGAGAGGGGAGACCACGATGGTCGCCCCGGTCCCGTGCGTCGGACCGAGCACGTCGAGGCCGTCGATGCGTCGAGGCGTGACGAGACCGTCCGGACCTGCCTCCAACTCGTGACCGGTTCTCCACCCACACATCTGCGTGATGTTGCCGACGACGTTGCGGTGAAGAACACGAACACCTTTGGAGACTCCGGTGGTTCCGCCGGTGAACGCGATGTGTGCGATGTCGTCGCTACGAACCGAGGCAGGGGTGAATTCGGTGGGTAGATCGGCGATGAAGGAGTCGAATGCGACGACCGACTCCGGTGTGTCGAGCGCGCCCTCGGCGTCCTGGACCATCACGATACTACGCACGGAGGTTCCTGAAGCGGCCGCGAGCAGTACGTGCAGCTGCGCACTCTGAGTCACTGCAGCAACGGCGGACGTCTCTTCGATCTGCTTGCGCAGGCCGAGCTCTGGCTGCAGTGGGTTGACCAATGTGACTGTCGCCCCGGCCTGTAGGCATCCGTAGTAAGCCTGGAGGAACTCGACGCAGTTCCCGAGGTGCATCAACACCACGTCGCCGACGCCCACCCCGGCTTGCCGCAGTGCGCCGGCGAATTGTGCACTGCGCTGGCCGAGTTCGCGGAAGGTGCACGTACGCTCGCCGTCCACGACGGCGAGGCGGTCACCGTAGAGCGCCGCTATGCTGGGCGCCCAGTACGCCATGGTGGTATCCGGGTAGTGCATGTTGTGCCGCAGTTGTGGATTGGCGATCACGCTGGTGCCCGTCACCGGGGAGCCATTCGGATAGCGCCGTCGAGTCTGATGGTCTCGCCGTTGAGGTAGCCGTTCTCGAGCATCGAGACGGCGAGCTGGCCGAACTCGTCCGGACGACCCAGTCGTGAGGGATTGGGAACAGAGGCTTCGAGGGCCGTGCGCACGTCTTCGCGTAGGCGCGCCAGGAGGGGAGTGTCCATGATGCCGGGAGCAATGGTGTTGACGCGAATTCCGCGGCTGGCGAGATCGCGGGCAGCGGTGACCGTCATACCGACGATGCCGGCTTTGGACGCTGTGTAGTTGATCTGACCGATCTGACCTTCGAATGCTGCGACCGACGCCGTCATCACGATGGCACCTCGCTCACCGTCCACGGCGTCGAGTTCCGCCATCCGCTCGGCGCCGAGACGGAGTGCGTTGAACGAACCGACAAGATTCAGCTTGACGACGAACTCGAAATCTTCGACCGATCCGGCTTTTCCATCCTTGTCGAGAATGCGCATACGACGCCCGGCACCCGCGCAGTGGACGACGCCGCGGAGGCCGCCGCGCTCGTGCGCCGCGTCGAGTGCTTCGGCGAATTGTTCGCTGTCGGTGACGTCGGCCGGGGCGAATTGTGCGGCAGCACCGAGATCGGCCGCCACCTGCTTACCGTCGGACGAAGGCAGATCGATCAACGTGACCTGCGCTCCGGCGTCGAGCAGCCGTCGAGCGGTTGCCAGGCCGAGGCCTGAAGCGCCGCCGGTGATCGCGGTGGAAAGTCCCTCGAGTTTCATGGATCAATTCTTCTTTCCTGCTGGATGACGTGTCGGCCCGAAAGCGTTGTCGGGTCAGATCAATTCGAGAATGGTCGCATTGGCCATGCCGCCGGCCTCGCACATCGACTGGAGACCGTAGCGAATTCCGTTGTCGCGCATGTGATGTGCCAGGCGAGTCATCAAGATCGCACCTGATCCGCCGAGTGGGTGGCCGACCGCGATAGCGCCGCCGAGCGGATTCACACGATCGATGGCTGCGCCGGTTTCAGCCTGCCAGGCAAGCGGGACGGGGGCGAATGCCTCGTTGATCTCGAAGGCGCCGATGTCGTCGATGGACAATCCGGAGCGATCCAATGCCTTTGCGGTGGCGGCAATCGGACCGGTGAGCATGATGACCGGGTCGTCGGCTGCGACCACTGCGGTGTGAATACGAACGAGCGGCTTCCACCCGCGTGCCCGGGCGTACTCGCTGGTCGTGACGAGTGTGGCGCCCGCCCCGTCGGAGATCTGAGAAGAGTTGCCGGCGTGGATGGCACCGTCGGCGTCGAAGGCCGGGGGCAACTTCGCGAGCGACTCCACACTTCCGCCTCGCCGAATGCCTTCGTCCTGGGACAAGCCCGCGATCGGAGTGATCTGCCCGGTGAATGCCCCTTCATCGGTGGCACGGGCCGCGAGTTCGTGTGAGCGGAGGGAGTATTCGTCCAGAGCTGTTCGTGTGAGTGCCCATTTCCGGGCCATCATCTCGGCGCCGGTCCCCTGGCTGAAACCGTCCACCCCGTAGCGTTCGAGTACCGAAGCCGGAAAATGCTCACCGTTCTTGCTGGCGGTCCCCATCGGTACTCGTGACATCGATTCGACGCCTCCGGCTACGACCACGTCGTTCTGACCGGAGATGACGGTGGCCGCAGCAAAGGAAACTGCCTGCTGGCTCGATCCGCAGGCCCGGGTCAGTGTGACGCCGGGAACGCTGTCGGGCCAGCCGGCAGCGAGTGCCGCTGTGCGGGCGATGCTTCCGGCCTGCTCGCCGACCTGACTGACGCAACCCCAGATCACGTCGTCGACCGTCGCCGCGTCGAGTCCGGTCCGTTCAGCGAGCGCACGCAGTACATGGGCGGACAACTCGGCCGGATGGATCTCCGAGAGGGCGCGGCCGCGACGGCCGATCGGTGTACGTACTGCGTCGACGATGACGGCATCTCGCATGTATCTCTCCTGCTGTTCGTGCCCGGTTCTGCGACTGTGCGGTCGGGGCGTGTCTCGAGTCGATCACGAGCGGGTCGACCCGGCAATGTCTTTCGGTGAATGGCTTTGTTAGCGAATGGCTATACGTGGAGTACTCAGCCTCGGATGAGCTTGCGATCGCGCTCGGGATTGGCGAAGACGAGGACCAGAACCGCGGCGATCACTCCGATGACGCCGATTGCCTGGAAGGACTGGGCGTAACCGTCGGCCGGGGTTGCAGCGTTGTCCACGATGACTCCCGTTGCGTAAGGAGCAATCAGGCCACCGATCGACATGATGGCGAGGAAGAATCCCATCGTTCCGGCAGTCTGCTGCGGCGGGCACAGCTCCGAGATCGCAGCGTTGATGAGCGGGAAGGTGATTGCCGAGAACCCGTAGCCGATCGAGACCATGGCGACAGCGACGATGGGGGTGGAGATCTGTGGCAGGAACAGGAGAATCGATCCGCAGATCAGAACGCCGACACAGGGAACGATGACGCGAACCGTACGAGAGGTGAAGCCGCGGCCGATCAACTTGTCCGTGACGGAACCGGAGGTGATCATGAGGACGAGACCGACGATCGAGGGCAGCGCGAACATCGAACCGGCCTGCATCGCACTGTATCCGAGGCCGACCTCGAAGTACGACGGCAACCAGGTGAGAACGACGGTGGTCAGCGCGTAGATGGTCGCGATGAGGAAGCAGCAGCTGACGAAGGTGCGGGAGAGCAGGATCTTGCGCCACGGAACGTTGGGCTCGGTGACCGCCTTCGTGGCTGTCCCGGCTGCCTCGGTTGCTTCTGTATCTGCAGTCTTGGTCGCCTTGACGGCCTTGCTCGTGTACGGGCCCTCGGACCAACCGGCCAGCCAGCAACCCATCCACACGAGACCGAGAACGGAGAGCGAGAGAACCGCTGCGCGCCAGCCGTAGTGAACGGCGATGAAGGTCAGTACCGGCGCGAGGGCGATCT
>NZ_BAAILK010000035.1:0-25078 GCF_054589475.1 Rhodococcus sp. no. 34 | reverse complement strand
TTGCGACAGAGGCGGATCCGGCGAGCATTGCGCCGGGAAGGCCGCGCTTGGCCGGCGGGTGCCACGAGTACGCCGCGGTGTGCATCAGCGCCGAACTGGGGCCTTCGGCAAATCCGAGGAGCATGCGCGAGACGATCAACATCGCGAGGCTGGCGCCGAGAACGAGGGGGAGCATGACCACGGACCAGATTGCGGCCAGGATCAACAGCGCCCAACGCAGGGTCAGGTACTTGTTGAGCGGTCCGGCGAGGAATCCACCGATGCAGAACATCAGGAAGAAGAGCGAGCCGACCATGCCGATTTGCGAAGACTTCAGTCCGAGCTCACGAGCGAGGGGCTGAGCGATGATTCCGAGGACTGCCTTGTCCGCGTAGTTGACGATGTAGAGGAAAACGACGAGCCCGGTCATCGTCCACGCACGCTTGCGGGTACCGAAGACGGGAACTGCTGACGAATCTGGCGTTGCTGTTGCTTCGGGCTGGACGTCGTTACGCTGTGGCGCGATGGGGGTCACGTGGCGTCCCTTCGAGACTGGTGGGCGGATGCGATCGTGCTCGAAGCGCGGCCTCGAAGCGATCGATGGTGGTGTGTTTGCCGGCTGACCCATTCAACGTGTTCTGGATCACTTTGAGCAATGTCGCGTCGATGATCGGAACGATAGCGGTTGCCTATGTATCGCAGGTCAGGCCATATTGGTACGCCCTATCGGAGGTATAGCCGATGAGTGTTGGATCGAATGCGGAATATTGAGGCAAGGTGAGATCAGGATCACCCTGTCCCCTTGACCGACTGGAGTTCATACATGCAGCGCACCGTGTTCAACGAGGATCACGAGGCATTCCGGGCTACCGTTCGCGATTTCATCGCGAAGGAAGTAACCCCGGTCCACGAGAAGTGGGAAGAGGACGGTCACCCGCCCCGTGACTTCTACCGGCGGCTGGGAGAGCTGGGCGTACTCGGAATTCAGGTGCCTGAGGAATACGGCGGAGGCGGCGAGAAGTCGCTCAAGTTCAACGTCGTCGTCGCCGAGGAAGTTGCTGCCGCCGGGGCGTCGTTCGGCTCGCAGTCGGTGCATACGAACCTGATCCTGCCCTACCTGCTCGAGTACGCGAACGAAGAACAGAAGAGCCGCTGGTTGCCGGGCTTCGCTTCCGGAGATCTGATGTTCGCGATTGCGATGACCGAACCGGGAACAGGGTCGGATCTGGCGAACATCGCGACCACGGCCAAGCTGTCGGAGGACGGTACGCACTACGTGGTCAATGGTTCCAAGACGTTCATCACCGGTGGGGTACTTGCCGATCGCGTCCTGGTGGTGTGCCGTACCGCGCCCAGCACAGCGGAGAACCGGCGCACGGGGTTGTCGATTCTGGTGATCGATACGTCGTCGCCCGGATACTCGGTGGGGCGCAAGATCAACAAGATCGGGCTCAAGACCTCCGACACTGCGGAGCTTTCGTTTGTCGACGTCAAGGTGCCCGTCGAGGACCGACTCGGAGAAGAGGGCGACGGCTTCAGCTATCTGACCCACAACCTGGCTCAGGAGCGGTTGACCATCGCGTTCGGAGCGGCCGCCACTGCCAGTGCAGCGCTTCGCTTTGCCATCGACTACGTCAAGGACCGCAAGGTGTTCGGCAAGCCGGTCGCGGCCTTCCAGAACACCAAATTCGTTCTGGCCGAATGCGCTACCGAGGTTGATGCCATCCAGCTGGTGTCCGACAACGCACTCGAATGTCATGACCGCGGCACTCTGACGATTCCCGACGCAGCGAAGGCGAAACTGTTCTGCACCGAGGCGGCAGGTCGAGTGATCGACAAGTGCCTCCAATTGCACGGCGGGTACGGCTACATCACCGAGTATCCCATCGCGCGTCTTTACGCAGACACGCGTGTCACACGAATCTACGGTGGCACAAGTGAAGTCATGAAGACCATCATCGCGAAGGATCTTGGTCTCTGACGCACTCTCGACGTGTTTTCGGCCTCGGAACAAGTGTTCCGAGGCCGAAAACATCTTCCGGGTAGGTCAGTTCGCCGGAACCCCGACGACGCCGTCCGCGATCAGCGTCGAGGCGTGATCGGCGTTGGTTCCGAGGATGTCGGCGAGCACCGCGATCGAATCGCCGCCGACCTCGGAGGCGGGTCCGGTACCCAGGTGTGCGCCGTCGAACGAGGCAGGATTGGCGGCAGCCAGGTAGCTTCCGATTCGAGGTTGATCGAGTGCGGAGAACATCGGGTTGTTCTCCAGTTCGCCAGATTTCACCACTTCCTCGAAACTGCGGTACCTCTCGAACAGAACCGACGATGTGTCCAGCGCTGCAGCGATCTCGGCGCCGCTGTGTTCCCGGAACCAATGTGAGAACAGAGCAGTGAGTACCTCTCGATGACGGTAGCGATCCGCTTCGGTGGAGAAGTCGGCTCCGAGTGCAGCTTCGACAGCGTCGACAGCCGCCGTGGTGCCGGTGACCGACGCAAGGTCGCGGAAATGGCGGGTAGTGAGTGCAACGATCATGAACCGTGCGTTGTCGCTGGAGACGAAATCGATTCCGTACGTGCCGTAGACGGCGTTTCCGCCGGACTCGCGACTGCGACCGTTCACTTGTACTTCGGTGAGGTAACCGAGGGTTCCCGCGGTGGCCAATGCGACGTCTTCGAGTGGGAGCGTGATCCGAGATCCATGTCCGGTCGAGTCACGTTGGCGCACTGCGGCAGTGATCGACAGGGCGGCGTAGAGCCCGCATGCGACGTCCCAGGCGGGCAGTGCGTGGTTGACAACTCCGGCGTAGTCGGCGGGGCCGGTGATCTGTGGAAATCCCAAGGCGGCGTTGACCGTGTAGTCGACTCCGGGGCTGCCGTCGCGGCGTCCGAGGATCTCGAGGGTGATGACGTCGCTACGCAACTGGGCCAGGGAGTCGTGGCTCATCCACTTACGGCCGCCGGCGTTGGTGACCAGGATTCCGCCGCCAGGTCCCGGCGCCGTGACCAGTTGGCGAATCAGTTCTTGGCCGCGTTCGGCGCGCATGTCCACTGACAGTGACCGTTTGCCTTTGTTGAGTCCGGTCCAGTAGATGCTCTCGCCCTTGTCTGTGACGGGCCACCGATTGTAATCGGAGGCACCTCCGATCGGGTCGATCCGGATCACCTCGGCGCCGAGTTGGGAGAGCGTCAGTCCGCACAGCGGCGCGGCGACAAAGCTCGAGACCTCGACGATGCGAAGCCCGGACAGCGGGCCTGGGCTCTGAGTCATGTGTGGTCCTCCGTGATAGAAGAGTGTGTGCTCATGCCATCAACACGGTGAAACGCCAGTCGAGAACCGGAGTTTGTGTTGCAGAAGCATTGTGGGAGAACACGAGCGAACGCAGTTGCACTGCGGTTCCGTGTTCGAGGGGCGACGAGTTTTCGACGTGTAGTTCACTGGTGAGGGTATCGCCCTCGTGAACGGGCCCGGTGTGATCGCACGAGTGCCATCCGAGAACCGTCACCACGTTGGGCAGAGCGCGAGTCGCCTGGGCGAGTGCAATTCCGATGGTGTGGCCGCCGTAGACGAGGCGACCGTGGGCGCCGACGCGATCGTCGTGGTGCGTCGCTGCGACGTTCAAGCTCAGCCGGGCAAGTTCTGGTGCACTGGAGACGACGTCGCCGCTGCTACGGAATACCGAGCCCACCAAATCCGACTCGAAGTGCCTGCCGGGTACCCGCTCTCGATACGTGTCGAGGTCCCAACCGTCAGGTGATACGTACGGAGCCGGTTCGGACGGACCGATCGCCCCGAGGTCGTCGGCGTGGCGAGTTCTCGTCTCGATCGGGTCGGGGCTCAGGGGGAGCATGGCGCAGCGGTAGAAGTCGAGGACCGTGTTGCCGTTCTGATCAGCAGACGTCATCCGTAGCGCGGCAAGTCCGGTGGCGCCGCGTCCCGGCTTGGCCGAGTTCTCGCGTAGACCGACAACCTCGGTGCGCGTGTACAGAGTGTCGCCGAGTACCGGGAAACGGTGGAATCGCAGTCCACGGTAGAAGAGGTTCGCCTTGACGTGGTGTGTGACCACGGTTGACTGACCGATGGCGATGTCGGTGACCAGTCCTGGATTCGCCACTGGTGCAGCGGAACCTGTGACGCTCGACGACAGATGTGCGTCGAGGGGGAGCCGCATGCGGTCACCGAGGATCGCTTGATGGGAGGCGGCGAGTCCACTGGTCAACGTCACCGCGGGGGCTTCGTCGAAGATCTGACCATGGGTGAGCTCGTCGAAGTACGGGCCTCCCACGTAGTGCTCGCTCATACGGTGACTCCTTCGGCTCGGGCAAGCGTACGACGCGCTGCCACGGCCACAGCTTCGTCGAGCATCTGGCCGTCGAGTTGGGCGGCACCCGAACCCAGGGTTTCGGCTTCTTCGAGTGCGGTCAGTACCCGTCGGGCGTCATTGACGGCGTCGTCCGAAGGAGTGAATGCGGTAGTGGCCGAGTCGATCTGTGCCGGGTGGATGACCCATTTGCCGTCGAACCCGAGGGCGCTGGTCCAGTGCGCGGCATGGCGGAAAGCGTCGTCGTCGGTGATGCCGAGAAAGGGCCCGTCGATGGCTGCGACGCCGGCTGCGCGGCAGGCGATCAGAATTCTGTCCTGGACGGCAAGCCAGTGTTCAGGCAGTGCCGAGCGTGAACGGCCGAGCGCTGCACCGAGATCGGCGTATCCGATGATCGCGGCTTGGAGACGAGGAGTCGCGCGGGCGATGGAGTCGGCATTCTGGACGCCGAGCGGAGTTTCGATCAGGGCTTGCAGGGTGGTGTGGTGCCCACCGGCAGTGAAGAGGATGTGCTCGGCCTCGAGTAGTTCGTCGGCGGACTCGACCTTCGGGACGATCACGCTCGTCAGCGATTCTCCGAGGGCGCCGCAGGCGATCAGGTCGTCGCGGGCCCATGGTGTGGTCAGGCCGTTGATTCGGACCGAGATGGTGCGCGCCCTACCGAACTCGTGCACCAAGGTGCTCACGAGGGTTCGCGCCAGGTCCTTGTTCGTCGAAGTGACGGCATCTTCGAGGTCGAGAATCACCTCGTCTGCGTTCGAAGAGAGTGCTTTGCGTGCCTTGCGCTCGTCTGAACCCGGCGCGACCAGGGACGCGCGACGTCTGGTGGCGCGGTAGTGGTTCTCGTCCATAGTGTGTCGATTACCTCGATCTGGAAATCAAATGTACGGCTAGTTGTGAAGTGGATGAGCTGCCGTGAACGGCGTTGATGTGCAACGAACTGCCTCGATGCTGGCAGTTGCTGCGTATCGATGTCAAGGCGCGGTATTGACATTGCGCGAACAATATCGAAATATGGCCGTACAAACTTTTTTCAAGTCGAGGCGGATTCATGCTCAAGCTCAACGACGAAGAGACATTCCTGATCGAAACCGTGCGCCGGTTCGTCGACCGAGAGGTCAAGCCCACGGTCCAGGAGGTGGAGCACGCGAACGAGTATCCCGAGAAGTGGATCGATCAGATGAAGCAGATCGGGATCTACGGGCTCGCGATTCCCGAGGAGTACGGCGGATCGCCGGTGTCCATGCCCTGTTATGCGCAGGTGACTCAAGAACTGTCGCGCGGATGGATGTCCCTGGCGGGAGCGATGGGCGGGCACACTGTGGTCGCCAAGCTCATCTCGCTGTTCGGTACCGAAGAACAGAAGGTGAAGTACCTGCCGCGAATGGCAACCGGCGAGATCCGGGCAACGATGGCCCTCACCGAGCCCGGCGGAGGTTCCGATCTGCAGGCCATGACAACCAACGCCAAGAGCGACGGCACAGATCTGGTCGTCAACGGCGCCAAGACATGGATCACCAATGCCCGCCGATCCGGCGTGATCGCCTTGCTGTGCAAGACCGATCCAAGCGCAAGCCCTCGTCATGCGGGCATCTCGATCGTTCTCGTCGAGCACGGCGAAGGGCTGACCGTCTCCCGCGACCTCCCGAAGCTCGGATACAAGGGCGTCGAGAGTTGTGAACTGTCCTTCGACAATTACCGCATCTCCGAGTCGGCCATTCTGGGCGGTACTCCCGGAAAGGGTTTCGGTCAGATGATGAAGGGGCTCGAGACCGGCCGTATCCAGGTGGCTTGCCGTGCACTGGGCGTCGCCACGGCCGCACTCGAGGATTCACTTGCCTACGCGCAGCAGCGCGAGAGCTTCGGCCAGCCGATCTGGAAGCACCAGTCGATCGGCAATTACCTCGCCGACATGGCAACGAAGCTGACGGCCGCACGGCAGCTGACGTGGCACGCGGCGCAGATGTACGACAGCGGCGAGCGGTGCGACATGGAGGCAGGCATGGCCAAGCTGTACGCCTCCGAGGTGGCGATGGAAATCGCTTTGTCCGCCGTCCGCATCCACGGCGGTTACGGCTACTCGACGGAGTACGACGTCGAGCGGTATTTCCGTGATGCACCACTGATGATCGTCGGGGAGGGAACCAACGAAATTCAGCGCAACGTGATCGTTTCGCAGCTGGTTGCCCGCGGCGGTCTGTGACGGACCGGTGAGCAAGTAGGATCATGTCGCTATGAGCGGTAAGGAAAGAGAGACGGAGCCGGCGTACCAACGCCTCTCTCGTGAGCTTCGTCAGCAGATCTCTGCCGGTACCTATCGCGATGGCATTCGACTACCCACCGAATCCGAACTGGCGCAGCATCATGGCGTGAGCCGGCAGACAGTCCGCCGAGCCTTTCACGACCTTGTTGCCGAGGGCATCGTGTACCGAGTACCTGGGCGCGGAACGTTCGTGACCGAGAACAGCGGCCGCTATCTCCGTCATCTCGGATCCATCGAAGATCTCATGAACCTTTCGCGGGACACGACGATGGAAGTTGTGTCACCGCTGCAACGGCGCGTGGACATCGAGGCGGCCAGTCGGCTTCGGCTCGACACCGACGTCGTGTACACCGTGGTCTTCCGGCGGATACACGAGGGAGTTCCGTTCGTGCAGACGACGGCGCATCTGCCGGAGGCGATCGCGCGGCAGATCATCGACCTGCCCGCCATGGCGGCCGGTGCGGTGAGCGCCAATACGGTGATCGGCTTGCTGGAACCGCTGATCGACAGTCCGATTGTCGAAGCAGCACAATCGATCACGGTGTCCCCGGCCACGGCGGACGTTGCCAGGGACGTCGATTGCGAAATCGGCCACGCCATGTTGCGGGTGGACCGTTTGTACTCCAACGCGCAGGGCGTTGCCAACGAGTTGTCGGTGAGCTATTTCTTGCCGGAGCAGTACACGTATCGGGTCACGCTGCGCCGCGGCGCACATTAGCGCTGCACTTTTCTTTGCTGTTCAACACCTTTCAGGAGAGAACTATGCGAATTTTCAACGGAATCGACGAAGTAGAGACGGCTGTCGGTGAGCACTTGGGCTACAGCGCGTGGTTCCCGGTCACACAGGATCGGATCGACAAGTTCGCCGACGCCACCGAGGATCACCAGTGGATTCACGTGGATCCCGAGCGCGCAGCGCAGGGTCCGTACGGCGGCACCATCGCCCACGGCTATCTGACTCTTTCGTTGTTGCCGGTGCTCGGCGCTCAGGTGATGCGTGTCGACGGAATCTCCATGACCGTGAACTACGGAAGCAACAAGGTGCGATTCCCCGAACCGGTCAAGGTCGGTTCTTCGGTGCGGGCAGGTGCGGAGATTCTTTCCTTCGAGCGCACCGCGAAGGGCGCGACGATAGTCGTGCGGTACACGATCGAAATCGAAGGAGCGGGTAAACCTGCGCTGGTGGCGGATACCGTGCGCCTGTTGGTCTCCTGAATCCTTTTCCATTCTTCCAGAACGAGATTCGAGGTCAGTTGTGAAACGAGCAGCATTGGTCGCGCCGGTCAGAACCGCGGTGGGCCGTTTCGGAGGGGCACTTCGTGACGTGCCTGCGGAAAGTTTGGCTGCCACTGTCGTCAAGGAGACCGTGCGTCGTAGCGGAATCGATCCGTCCCGCATCGACGACGTCGCGATGGGGCAGTCGTATGCCAATTCGGAGGCACCGTGTATCGGAAGGTGGGCGGCGCTCGAGGCCGGGTTGCCGATTTCGGTAGCCGGCTTCCAGACGGATCGCCGATGTGGAACGGGTCTGCAGGCCATCGTTACCGCAGCCATGATGGTCCAGACGGGTGCGGCCGACGTGGTTCTCGCGGGCGGCGTCGAATCGATGAGCGGGATCGAGCACTACACCACCGGGGCGCGGTGGGGCACCAAATCCGGTGGGCTGCAACTGTTCGACCGCCTCGATCGTGGCCGCGAGCGCTCGCAACCCGAGTGGCGATTCGGTCGGATCAGCGGAATGATCGAAACGGCCGAGAACGTCGCGACACGCTGCGGGATCACGCGGGAAGAGTCGGACGCCTTCGCCGTCGACAGTCACCGAAAGGCAACACTGGCAAGAGAATCCGGCCGATTCGATGCCGAAATCGTCGCCGTCGAACAGACGGATAGGAAAGGGAACGTCACACAGTTTCGTGCTGACGAGGGGATCCGTCCAGATACCTCACTCGAAACCCTGGCACGGCTGCGTGCGGTGACCGAGGGAGGCGTCGTGACCGCCGGTAACGCCAGCCAACAGAATGACGCTGCGGCAGCGATGTTGGTGGTCGCCGAGGATCGTCTGGACGAGCTGGGGCTGGAACCCATCGGGTTCCTCGACAGCTGGGCCGCGGCCGGTTGTGAACCGGCGCTGATGGGCCTCGGGCCGGTTGCCGCCGTCTCGAAACTGTTTGCTCGCACCGGGGCAGGCTTTGCCGATTTCGATCTGGTCGAGCTGAACGAGGCGTTTGCGTGCCAGGTTCTCGGCGTCGTGAAGGAATGGGGATTCGAGGACCTCGATCGCCTGAACGTCAACGGTTCCGGCATCTCGCTCGGGCACCCCGTGGGAGCGACGGGTGCGCGTATGGCAACAACCGCGCTTCACGAACTCGGCCGACGCGGCGGCGGAAAAGCGCTGTTGACCATGTGTATCGGCGGTGGCCAGGGTATGGCGGCCGTGGTGGAGTCTGCCTGACGAGGTTCGCTTCTGGGTACACTTGCGGCGGGGGATCGGAAGTTCTACGGAGGCAGTCGGTTGACGAATGCAGGCGCAGCAGACACCAGTGGCGCGCTGAGCGTCGAGGATGTTCGTCGCGCCAGGGCCGCACTCGAGGGTTTGGACGTCACCAGTTGGTCCGGTCGCTTCGAGCTTCTCTCCGACACCAACCGTCTGCGTCTGTTGCTCTGCCTTCATCACGCACCGGGTATCTGCGTCACGGATTTGTCCGTGGCGCTGGGGATGAGCGGCACAGCCGTCTCACATGCGCTGCGGCTACTGCGTAGCCAGGGGTGGGTGAGCGCGACCCGCGACGGCCGATCGATGCGATACCAACTGGCGGACGACACCGTTCACCAGCTGCTGCATTCGATCGGCGCCACACATTTTCACGACGAGACACCCACCCCCGGGCACACGCACAGCTGAGCGCTACTCAAGGAGTCGCGAAGAACTTCTCGACGGCCGGCGCAGCGTTCGGGTTTCCGTTGGTGATTCCTGCGCCGACTCCGGCAACCGTGCCGATGACTCCACCGACGATGCAGCCGGCGATGAAGTTCGGGAAGATCGACAGGCAGCCGATTCCGACGCCGAGGTTGGCTCCGATCAGGGTCGACTGCAGACCACCGTTGTTCCAGCCGATATTGACCTCGTTGGCCATCGTGTCGAACGCGGCCTGCTTCGGATCGTTACCGGGGAAGAGCATCAACGCCGCCTGGCTGTTCGACTCTGCGGTCGGTGTCAGTAGGGGTTGGGACGGATCGAAGCCCGCATTCGGGGGCGCTGCGACCGCGGTGCCGGCTCCGGCGCCGACTGCGGCGACGACGAGAACGGACATGGTGAGAGTTCGGGACAGTTTCATGGGGACGGCCAATCTGTCTGTGTGGAACCAGTCGTGAATGGTGGCGGTGCAGTTCGTTAACCAGAACTCCACCGTCTGGATCGATCGTGCGGACCTCCTCGGGCACAACGGGACCCGTCGTCTCCGCGCGACGGGCCGTGTTTGGTGGCTACCCGACTCCGAGTGCCCTGAAACCGCCTAGTCTCACTCGTTTTTCGACAACCGCGCACGCAATTCTTCGACCTCGGCAGTAAGCCGATCTACCTCGGCTTGCAGGGGTTGGCGTGCCAGAGCGAGGGATTCGTCCATGCGCTCCTTGTCGAAGCGTGGCGTGATGTTTCGACTGCAGTTCCAGTCGAACGCTTCGACGTCGATGACGATGGAACGCTGGGCTTTTGCCGTCATGGTGCCGCCGGGGACTTGCAAGAGCTGTTGCAGTAGTGCAGGGTCCTCGTCCGCTTCGATCACCTGCGCACGCCCGTAGATCTTCAATCTCGTTCGCGTCGGGTAATCGATGACGAACAGCGAGATGCGATTGTTCTCTTCCAGATTGCCGAGCGTCACGAATTGCTGATTGCCGGGGAGATCGGCGAATCCGATTCGATTCGGGCCCAACACATGCAGGAATCCGCGCGGGCCGCCGCGATGTTGGACGTACGGCCAACCGTCGGGCGTCACCGTGGACATGAAGAAGGAATCCACGGATTTCACGAATCCCTGCGCGCGGAAATCGAATTCCATCGGGCCTTCGTCGGGCTGATCGAGTTTCGAACCGTACACGGTGAAACTTCCGGTCGACCGCTGACGCTCCACCGCAGCGGGGGAGAAGGCGATGTGTGCGTATCGGGTCGACATTTTCCAACTCCTGATGCTCAGTGCCAACGGTGGTCGGCAACGGCAGTTCGCGGACCGAACTTGGGTTTGACGGCTTGCCCGCTGACCTGCAGGAGCCTCACGGCGCGGTATCGATGCGGTTGAAGGGGAGCGAGGTACTGCACCATCTCGGCGTCGTCGATCGGTTCACCCAGCAGTGACCACCCGACGACGGCAGCGAGGTGGTAGTCGCCGACCGAGAGTGCATCTGAATCGCCGAATGCACGCTGAGCCACTTCGGCGGCAGTCCAGATCCCGACGCCGGGTACCGCTCGCAACCGTTTGGTCGCCTCGGTCCTGGGGAACGTGGATGCCTGCTCGAGGCGGTCGGCGACGCGAGCGCACTGAACGATCGTCTTGGACCTCGCTGGATCGACGTTCGCGCGATGGAATTCCCATGACGGCATTCGACGCCATTGGTCCGCGGTGAGTGGAACTCGCATTCCGTCGGGCGCGGGGCCGGGTGGGCGCTCCCCGAACTTGGTCAGCAGGCGGCGCCACGCGGCAAATGCGTCGATGCCGTGGACTCGTTGCTCGAGGATCGCGGGAACGAGAGCTTCCATGACGCGGCCGGTGCGGCCGATGCGCAGATGAGGGAAGCGTCGATGAGCTTCGGCGAGCTTGGGATGCTCGGGCGCAAAATCTTCGGCCTCGTCGTCGAGACCGAGCAGAGCTTCGGCGCCGGTCAGAAATTCCGTGGCGCCGGGACCCCAGGCCTGTACCCGGACCGTATGGCGATCCGACTGGGTGATGCGGTAGGTCACAGGACCCGAAAGTTGGCGGGAAACTCGCCAGATCGCTCCGTCGGCTGACCGTCGATGTGCGGGGTCGCCGGGTCCGCGCTGATGCGGGCTGAGCGTCAGCGCGGCATCGAGTGGTCGCTGAGAAGTCACCGTGACTTCGTCGGCGGGAGATAGCGGCGTCATCGAGGTCAGCGTATCGCCACCGTCCATCCTCCGTTAAGGCGTGTGTCGGTGGCGCAACGTATTGTCCGAGCCATGATCATCGTGAGCACCGACGGATCCTGTCTGCGAAACCCCGGCGGGGCTATCGGCTGGGCGTGGGTCAATCACGAGGGTCCGAGCATGTCCGGCGGAGAAGCGTCTGGCACCAACCAGATTGCCGAGTTGCGTGCTCTGTTCGAGGCCGTCGTCGCCCATCCCGGTGGTGATCCTCTGCTCATCGAGTCCGACTCGCAGTACGCCATCAAGTGCGCGTCGGAATGGCTGCCGAGTTGGAAGCGCAAGGGCTGGAAGACCGCGAGCGGCGGGGCGGTCAAGAACCTCGAACTGGTGCAGAGTATCGATCGAGCCATCACCGATCGTGTCGGACCGGTGCGCTTTCGCTGGGTGCGCGGGCACGTCGGCAACCACTACAACGAAATGGCAGACAAGCTGGCCGGCGAAGCCGCACGCGCCATCGTCTCGGGGGACATCGCATCGGTGCCGCTTGCTGCCCCGGTGAAGAAGGAACCGACCGCCGTGAACTCCCCCTACAAGGAGAAGTCCACGACGGCCGAAGAGCCGGCAGATTTGTTCACACTTTTCTGAGCGGTTCAGAACCCGTCGGCAACCTGAACCAGCGCCCGGCCGGTGTACTTGCCTTCGCGGACCTGATCGATCACCGAGACGACGTCGCGGACGGCAACGAGGTTCGTGATCTCCTTCAGATGACGTGGCGCCAAGTCTGAGCCCAGCCGGGTCCACAGCGCGCGACGGGGCTCGATCGGCATCAATACCGAGTCCATGCCCAGCAGTGAGACTCCGCGGAGAATGAACGGCAGCACGGTCGTAGGCAGCGCGGCGCCACCGGTCAATCCGCTGGCAGCGACAACACCGCCGTAGTTGATCGTGCTCAGAACGTGAGCGAGGGTCTTTCCACCGACGCAGTCGACGGCCGCCGCCCACTGAGATTTTCCGAGCGGGCGAGGCTTGGCGTCGGGATCCTCGGGGAGCCGGCCGATCACCGAAGACGCACCGAGTGACGTCAGAAGGTCTGCCGCGCCTGGCTTGCCGCTGGAGGCGACCACGTCGAAGCCTGCGCTTGCCAGAAGGTCGACGCTGACGGTGCCGACTCCGCCGCTCGCGCCCGTCACCAGGACGGGACCGTCGGCTGGCTTCACTCCGCCGGCCAGAATGGCTTGGACGCTCATGGCTGCGGTGAATCCTGCCGTGCCGATCGCGGCAGCGTCGGCGGTGGAAATGCCGTCGAGCTTCACGACCCACTCGGCAGGCAAACGGGCGATCTCGGCGTAGCCGCCGTTGCGGGCGGTCCCGATCTCGTAGCCATGTGCGACGACCTTGTCTCCCGGGGCGAATGCGTCGGACTCGGAGGCGATGACCTCGCCGGCGACGTCGATGCCGGGGACGATCGGGTACTCGCGAACCACCCCGCCTTTCGGCGTGACCGCGAGCGCGTCCTTGTAGTTGACGCTCGAATACTCGACACGAATGGTGACCTCACCTGCCGGGAGGAAGGATTCGTCGACGGTTTCGGGGGCGAAGTCGATGGTGCCGTCGCTGTCGCGGGCGACCCAGGCGTTGAAAGTAGTCATGGGTCGAACATAAAGGCCTTCGGCCCTGTGCGCCTTTTCGGTAGTGCGCACTACCGAAAAGGCGCACAGGGGCGGAGCCCCTAGATCAAGCTGCCCTCATGCACCGCTCGATCGAACGCCGGTAGCGGGCCACCGGCGCGCAGGGTAGTTGCCAATGCAGGATCGGCGAGATGGAGACGGCCGATCGCGATCAGATCGAACTCTCCGCTGCCGATGCGCTCCTCGAGCTGTGGGATGTTGTCGACTACAGGTGCGACGCCTTCGATGCGGCTGTCCCGCAGCGACTTTCCGATACCGACGCTGCCGACGGCCATCGTGACGGCGCCGGTCAGCTTCTTCGCCCAACCCGCCAACGAGAGATCGCTGCCTTCGAAGGCCGGCACGTCGAAACGCCTGATGCTGGCGTCGAGAACGTCGACTCCGGCGTCGACCAGCGCGCCCAGGATGACGCCCAACTCTTCGGGGGTTTCCGCGATCTTCGCGGTGAAATCCTGCTGCTTGTGCTGTGAGAAACGGTAGATGATCGGCAGATCCGGTCCGATGGCTGCGCGGATCGCAGCGACGACGGCGGCCGGGAACTTGGTTCGACGCTCCAGGTCGCCGCCCCACGCGTCGTCGCGCTGGTTGGTGCCCTCCCAGAAGAAGGAATCGAGGAGGTAGCCGTGACCGCCGTGGATCGCGATACCGTCGAAGCCGAGTTCGACGGCGTGCTTCGCGCTACGGACATACGCGTCGATGACGTCCTGGATGTCCTGCTCGGTCATCGCTTCGGTGCTCGCCTGCGCGCGTTCGACGTAGGCCGCGGAGTACGAGGTGACGCCCAGCGGGCCCCATTCGCCGGAGGGACGCATCGGCTTGAGCGAAGGGTCCATCTGCGTCATCGCGCCCCACAGAGGCCCGACGTGCCAGAGCTGAGGCACGATCTTGCCGCCCGCAGCGTGCACGTCGTCGACTACCTTGCGCCAGCCGGCCTGAGCGGCAGGGGTGTGGAGGTTGGGGACATTGGCGTGATCGACAGCAGTCTCGTGATCGATCGCGACGCCTTCGGTGACGATCAGTCCGGTGCCGCCCTCAGCTCGTCGGCGGTAGTACTCGGCGACGTCCCGGCCAGGCACGCCCTCGATGGAGTACGTGCGCGTCATCGGCGACATGACTATGCGGTTGGACAGTTCGAGCGAACGGATGCGGAGCGGTTGGAACAGCGGGTTGGTCACTTCGTCACAGCGCTTTCATGAATCGGAAGAATCCGGGGTCCTGGTCGACACGGAGCCGGGTGAGGGTTCGGTAGCTGATCAGCCACTTGCCGTCTTCTTTGCGGTATTTCTCGTGGTAGTGGCCGTAGCCGTGTAGGTGCAGTTCTTTCTCGCCGTCGTTCCACCACAGCATGTCCTCCATCGCCCAGATGCCGGTTGCGGTGGTGGGCGAGGTCAGCACGATTTCGGGAGTGTGTGCGTGGTGCGCCGTGGTGAGGGGGATGTCGCCGTCGAGCATGTTCCGAATTGCCGCGGTGAGTTTGTCGATGCCCACTACCTGGTTCGAGGTGTCGCCGGTCTTGGGTTGCTTGTCTGTCGGGAGTCCGCCCCACGTCTCGCTGACGACGTCTGCGGTGTGCAGGGTTGGGTAGACGTGCCACTGCTTGGTGTCCATGCAGCGTAGGCGCGCGGCGAACACACGCTTGATTTCCTCGATTGCGAGCAGTTCCTCGACGGCACTGATCGACCCCACTTCGGACTCGGCCTGAGACATTCAACCTCCAACGGTGATCGGCAAGATGGGTTCACATTCGGGTGCTCCGGGCGGGCCGTCAACGACCTGTCCCGGTGAGCGCGACGGCACTCGGTATGGTCGAGCGAACGAAAGGGGTGTCAGACGTGTGTACCGAAGAGGTCCCATCGACCGGACCGGAGGAGATCGCCGAGGTTCGGGCTTTTTGGCGCGAGTTGGGTGTTCCTGGCGTGATCGACGTCCATACCCATTTCATGCCGAAGAGCGTCATGGACAAGGTGTGGGGTTACTTCGATTCGGCGGGACCGATGATCGGTCGGCCTTGGCCCATCGCCTACCGACTTGCCGAGGAGGAGCGGGTACACCGTCTCCGTGAGTTCGGTGTCCGGGCTTTCACGTCGATGATCTACCCGCACAAGCATGCGATGGCCGAGTGGCTCAATCAGTGGGCCGTCGAATTTGCCGCGCAAACGCCCGATTGCCTGCACACGGCCACGTTCTATCCCGAGGAGTCGGCGGCGTCGTACGTCGGCAAGGCATTGGAGTCGGGCGCGCGAATCTTCAAGTCCCACATCCAGGTCGGAAACTACGATCCGAACGACCCTCTGCTCGACAAAGTCTGGGGGCAACTAGAGGAGTCCGAGACGCCCATCGTGATCCACTGTGGTTCGGGACCGGCGCCGGGGGAGTACACGGGACCTGATCGCATTGCTTCGCTGCTCGCACGGTACCCGCGCCTGTCGTTGATCGTCGCCCACATGGGGATGCCCGAGTACAGCGAATTCCTCGATCTGGCAGAGGCTTACGGCAACGTCCGCCTGGATACGACCATGGCGTTCACCGACTTCACGGAAGAGCAGTGTGCCTTCCCGAAGGTAGACGTATCACGGCTCGTCGACATGCAGGACCGGATTCTGTTCGGTAGCGACTTCCCGAACATTCCGTACCCGTATCTCACAGCCTTGCAAGCGGTTACGCGCTTCGATCTCGGAGACGAATGGCTGCGAGCCGTCGTGCACGACAACGCTGCGAAACTCTTCTCGGTGAGCTGAGCTCACCGAGAAGAACTTCGACTCAGCGCAGTTTGATGCTGCCGCCGTCGGCCATCAACGTCTGACCCGTCATGTACTTGGAATCCTCGCTCGCCAGGAACACCACGACGGGAGCGATGTCGGTTTCGGGATCACCGATGCGTCCGAGAGGCACCTTGGCAACCGATGCGGCTGCGCGCTCAGGGAAGGCTTCCTGCCACTTGACGACGCCTTCGGTGGCGGCGAACGGGCAGACCACGTTGACCCGAATGCCTTCCGGCGCCCACTCGTTGGCGACGACGCGCGTCAGGCCTCGCACAGCTTCCTTGGCCGCAGCGTAGGACGTCTGGGTGGGCATTCCGTCCAAACCTGAACCCGATGCGAAGTTGACGACCGAACCCTTGGTCTTCGCGAGTTCGTCGTGGCACGCCTGCATGAGGTGGACAACGGGGTAGAAACCGGTGTTGAAGGACAGGTCGAACATGTCCTGCGTGGTTTCGAGCAACGGAGCCTGACGGGACGCGTGAGCGTTGTTCACCAGGATGTCGAGCTTGCCGAAAGCCTCGAGCGCGGCGTCACGGATCTGCTCGGCCGAACCGGCGGCAGCAAGGTCGACGTTCAGGAACTTGCCGGAGCCGGCCAGTTCTTGTTCGAGGGCCTGGCCCTGCTCGTCGTTGATGTCGACGAACAGGACCTTCGCGCCTTCACGGGCGAAGACTCGGGTGACAGCGCGACCGATTCCACCGGCGCCGCCGGTGACGATCGCTACCTTGCCGTTCAACCTCATGAAACGCTCCTCTTCGTAAGTGCTGCTCAAACTGTTGCGGTCTCGTCGACTGCAAGTGCAATCTTTTCGAGGCCGGCGATGCTGTAGGCGGCGTAGGTCTCGTAGGGCCCACGGCCGGAGAAGTAAGACGAGAGCTGGCCACCGAGCTCTTCGACGGTGAACGCGGATCCGGCTGCGTCGAAACGATTCTCGACCTTGGGTGCTTCCATCAACGCGACCATCTTGCCGTAGACGACGAAGACCTGTCCGTTGATCTCGTCGGAATCGGGGGATGCGAGGTAGCTGACCAGGGTCGCGACGCGCTCGGGTGCAAGCGGATCGAGGCCGACGACGCCGGTGTTGTTCTCGCCGAAGGCTTCTGCCGTCATGGCGGTGCGGGCACGGGGGCAGATCGCGTTCGCACGGACGCCATAGCGGGAGAGACCTGCTGCGCTCGAGAGCGTCAGAGCGGTGATGCCGGCCTTGGCTGCCGAGTAGTTGGGCTGTCCGGCGCTGCCGAAGAGGAAGGCCTCGGAAGAGGTGTTGATGATGCGGCCGTAGACCGGTGCGTCGGCTGCCTTGCTGGCTGCGCGCCAGTGGACTGCGGCTGCGTGCGAGGTGGCGGCGTGGCCCTTGAGGTGCACGCGGATGACGTCGTCCCAATCGGATTCGGTCAGGTTGAAGATCATCTTGTCGCGCAGGATGCCTGCATTGTTGACGAGGATGTCGAAGGATCCGAAGTTCTTGACAGCCTCTTCGATGATGCGCCCGCCGAGCGACCAGTCGGAGACGTCGCCGGTGATGGCGAGTGCCTGTCCACCTGCGGCCTTGATCTCGTCGACCACGTCGTTGGCCGCTGCACCCATGTCGTTGACGATGACGGCTGCACCGGCAGCCGCGAGTCCGAGTGCTTCGGCGCGACCCAGACCGGCGCCGGCGCCGGTGACGGCGGCAACTTTGCCTTCCAAGCTCAGTGATTGCGTCATGTCGTGCTCCTTCGATCCGGTCTGGCGGGTAGGTACAGCAAAATTAGTATTCATTCTAATTTGAAGTCGAGAGTTCGGTAGTCGTTCCGAAAAAATCATTCGAGCGAAATCAGAATTAGTTCTAGTTTTGAGCAGAATTTTGACCAACTGAGGAGCAGTCTCACTCAGCGGGAGCGGTGATCTGGGTCACGAGCGCTGCATGTCACCTTGGGTCGACGCGGCGATCCCACCGCGTACGCGTTTGCGTCACCACCGATCCGCTCAGTTCTCGGCCGCATTCGTCGGCTCCAGGTTCGGATAGTTCTCACCGAAAACGCAGTAGGTCGGCCCCGAATTCACCGGGCCGGACATCAAGGAAGGCACCAGCAGTGTCACTGAATTTGGCAGATCTGTACGAGGGCATTTCGGATCTGATTCCGGACCGCACGGCGCTCGTGTGCGATGGCCGTCGTCGCACCTACGTCGAACTGGACGAGGGATCGAACCGCATTGCCCGCCACTTGGCGAGCGTCGGTGTCGGACCGGGCGATCACGTCGCTCTGCACATGCGCAACAGCGTCGAGTTCGTCGAGAGTTTGCTCGGCTGCCTCAAGATTCGTGCGGTCCCGATCAACGTCAACTATCGCTACGTCGACGCCGAACTGACCTATCTGTACAACGATTCGCAGTCGGTGGCACTGATCGTGGACGAGGAGTTCGTTTCCGTCGTGGAGACGGTTCTCCCGGCCGCGCCCGGCATCAAACACGTCGTTGTCGTCGGCAAGTCCGTGGTCCGCGATATCGAAGGTGTCGACGTCGTTGGATACGCCGACGCCGCCGCGGAGCAGCCCGCTACTCGTGACTTCGCGCCCCGCAGCAACGACGACCTCTTCGTCATCTACACCGGCGGCACGACGGGGATGCCCAAGGGCGTCATGTGGCGTCATGAAGACTTCTACTTCGCGGCGCTCACCGGCGGAAATCCGTTCGGTCCGCCGCACACGACCGCCGAGGCTCTGTTCGCCGCAGTGCCGAACGTCCCCGCGATGAACATGCTCAGTACCGCACCCCTGATGCACGGTGCGGCGTCGTACTCGCTGTTCACCGGATTCTTCATGGGCGCCAACGCAATTCTCATGGCGCGGTTCGACGCGAAGACGACGCTGCAGCTCGCCGGAAGTGAGAAGGCCGTCTCCATCACCGTCGTCGGAGACGCGATGGCACGTCCGCTCGCAGACGAATTGGCAGCAAACGCAGCAGATTACGACCTCAGCGCGGTCGGAATGGTCTCGTCCGGCGGAGCCTTGTTCTCGCTCTCACTGCGGGAGCAGCTCAAGTCGATGCTTCCGAACCTGGTGATCCGCGACGGATTCGGCTCCTCGGAGTCGGGCGTCGACGGCAATCTGGAGATCGGCGAAGACGGCCTGATGCGCATCGCCGCTCGCGACGAGACCCGCGTCGTGGACGAAAGGATGCGGCCGCTGGAGCCGGGATCGCCCGAGACCGGCTACATCGCTCGCAGCGGTCACGTGCCGGTCGGCTACTTCAATGATCCGGTCAAGACCGCGGCTACGTTCCCGGTGATCGACGGGGTGCGGATGTCGGTGCTCGGCGACGTCGGACGCGTGGAAGCCGACGGCTCGATCGTCCTGCTGGGGCGTGGTTCTCAGTGCATCAACACCGGCGGGGAGAAGGTGTACCCCGAAGAGGTCGAGCAGGCACTCAAGAGTCACCCGGCGGTGCTCGACGCTCTGGTCGCGGGAATTCCGGATGCGAAGTTCGGTGAGCGCGTCGCTGCGGTCATCACGACCCGCGAAGGCTTCGACGTCCCGGACGCTGCCGAGATCGGTGAGCATTGCGCGTCGCAGGTCGCTCGGTACAAAGTGCCGCGCACCGTCATGAACGTTCCGTCGATCAGGCGTTCTCCCAGCGGAAAGGCCGACTATCGCTGGGCCAAGGCCACTCTCGCCGAGCAAGTCTCCTAGTCCGGCCGGAGCCGTCCAGCGCGTTTGTGAGGGACGCGTTGGGTGGCTCCGGTGCTCTAGCCTGTCACCGTCAGAACCAGCAGAGCGACGTTGAGTGCAACGATCAAGCCCGCCGCAATCCACGCCGCGACGGTCGTGAGCGGGGCATTGCGCGCGTCGCCCATGAGTTCGGGGTCCGAGGTCATTCGCACCAGCGGGATGATCGCGAAGGGGATGCACAGGCTCAAGACCACTTGGCTGAGCACGAGCGCCAGCGTCGGGTCGACGCCGAGTCCGAGCACGATCAGCGCCGGGACGAGCGTGACGATCCGGCGTGTGATCACCGGAATGCGAATGGCCAGAAGACCATGCATGATCTCGGCGCCGGCCGCGCATCCCACGGAGGTCGACGCGAGTCCGGAGGCGAGGAGGCCGATCGCGAACACCACGGCTATGCCCGGGCCGAGCGAATTCTCGATCGCGGCATGCGCACCGTCGATGGTGTCGGTGCCGGGTACTCCGCGCAGCGCCGAAGCGGCCAGCAGCAGCATGCCGATGTTCACGCCACCGGCGATGATCAACGCGACAACGACATCCCAACGGGTGACTTTGAGTAATCGCTGCAACCGTGGGCCGGGTTTGATGTGGCCGTGGCGATCACGTGCCAATGCGGAGTGAAGGTAGATCGCGTGCGGCATGACCGTTGCTCCGAGCATGCTGGCGGCGAGCAGTACGGTCTCGGTTCCTTCGAAGCGGGGGACCAGTCCGGCGACCGCTTCGCTGCCGGAGACGTCGGTGAAGGCGAGCCCGGTCAGGAAGCCGATGGTGATGATGGCCAGCAATCCCATCACCACGAACTCGAAAGTGCGCTGTCCGCGCCGACTTTGGATCGTCAGGATCACCATCGACACGCATCCGGTGATCAGTCCGCCGAGGAAGAGCGGGATGTTGAAGAGCAGGTTGAGTGCGATGGCCCCGCCGATGACTTCGGCCACGTCGGTCGCGATCGCCATCATCTCGGCCTGGAGCCAGAACGCGCGACGGTTGTTCTTACGCAGGCGCTGACCCAGCATTTCGGGCAGGGATCTGCCGGAGACGAGACCGAGTTTCGCGGACAGATACTGCACGAGGACGGCCATCGCGTTGGCGAGTACGAGTACCCAGATGAGGAGGTAGCCGTACTTGGCGCCGGCGGTGAGGTTGGCGGCGACGTTGCCCGGATCGACGTACGCGATTGCCGCGACGAACGCCGGACCGAGCAGGGCGATGGATCTCCCCGTGGGTCGTCGGCGCGGAGTCGTCGGCTCTTGCGTACTGGTGCTCATCGGTCTCCTGGTCACACGTACTCGGACCTGTTGGTTCGAATAAGTGAACTATAGAGTTCGGGGAGCCGAACTTTCAACAGCTGTGCGCGGTTAGCGACCGCAGAGGGTCCCTAACCGCGCACAGGCCGGTTAGGCCGTCACGCCGGCAGCCAGGAGAGCGCGAGCCTCGGGTCGGCCGTCGAGGAGGGCGTTGGTACGCAGTTCGACCTTCCACTCGCCGTCCGTCTTGATCAGTTCCCAGCGGTTTGCGGTGATGCGGAGGACCTTGAATCCCGTCGGGTTCTCGGGGTCTTTGATGACCAACTGCGAATGGCAGGTCGCGACGGCCTTGTTGCCGTCGATGCGGATGTGGGCGGGTGTCATCATGTGAGCCGCGCCGTTCATGATCCAGTTCTGGTGTGAGGCGCTGTGAACCATCGCGCGCAGTTCGCCGCGGCCGTGCATCGCACCGGTATCGACGTCGTAGACGCCGTCCTCGAGCCACAGGTTCGCGACCTCGTCGGCTGATCCGCTGTCGACGGCAGGGCTGTATGTGGTCAGCAGTTCGGTGATCGCGAGCTTGTCCTCGAGCAATTCCACTCGGGCGAGCAGGGATTCGATCAGGGCGGTCGAGTCGGTCATCGGTACGTCCTTTGCATTGGATTGTCGGGGAATCAGGAAGTGGTGAAAGAGAAGCCCTCGACGAGGGCGATTCGGTGAAGTTCTTCGAGTTGTTCGCAGTAGTGCTCGACGCTTCGAGCGCCGACCGAGCAGCTGGCGATGGTCGCCCCGGCGTCACGGACGCGAGTCAAGGCGCGAAGGGTGGATTCGCGATTGCCGAGAGGATCGAGCGGCGCACCGGCGGGAAGCACCACGTCGAATCCGTCGGGGAGCGTCGTGGCGTCGAGCATTTCCTTCAGTTCGGAGAATCGCAGCCCGAACGGCACCCACCCGTCGCCGTGTGTGGTGGCCCGGCGCAGCGATCTCTTGGTCCGGCCGCCGATCCACAGCGGCACCCGTTTCTGGACGGCGTGGGGTTCGACGACAAATCCGGAGTAGTCGAAGAACTCGCCGTGATACTCCGGAGTCGGCGTCGACAGTGATGCCCGAAGTGCGGCCAAGGCATCGTCAGCGCGCGCACCTCGGTCGGCAAATGGAGCATTTATGAGATCGAATTCTTGTTTCAGAGTCCCCACCCCGAGGCCGAGTATCAGGCGTCCATTGCTGACTCGATCAAGCGTTCCGTAACGCTTGGCGATCTCGAGGGGGTGGTGGTAGCCCAACACCAGCACCTGCGTCGCCAGCAGGATTCTTGATGTACGCGCGGCGAGAAAACCAAGGGTGGCGAGCGGATCCCAGTAGGTTCCGCCGCGCTCGGCGGCAATCTCCTCTGGGACCGCCACGTGTTCACTGCAGGTCAGATGATGGAAACCGAGTCGATCCGCCGTGGCGGCCACTGTGGCGATCTCGCCGATGTCAGCACTTGCCTCCCACTCCGAGCGTGTGCTCGGGTGCTGAATCAGGACCGGTGTGACGATTCCCAGGTGCATCGGGCGTTTATAGCGTCCCCACTCGCCCAGTGGCAGGTGAATTACCGCTGATCGGGATCGAAAAGGTCGATTCACTTTCCAGAAACTGTGACCTGGGTTATAGTCGGTAGAATCAATTCCAGTTTTCGGGAGGCGTCCATGACCATTGTTGACATGAACGACACACTGTCCACCGTCCAGACTGCCGGTGGGCAACCCAAGAAGGATCTGCCGCCGTCGATGGTCGAGCGGATGACACTGATTCTCGACGCCTTCGACGGCCGCGCCGCGCGGCTGACGCTGGAAGAGGTCGCGTGCCGTACTCAGTTGCCGCGCTCCACGGTCCACCGCATTCTCGATCAGCTGGTCAAGCTGGACTGGGTCGATCACGCATCGTTCGGCTACTGCCTCGGGCGTCGCGCGCTCGGCCTCGGTGGTGGCGACGGCGGCCACAGCCAGATCCGCGAAGCCGCTGCACCGCTTCTGCACGAACTGCACCTGCAGACCGGCATGGTCGTTCACCTGTCGGTGCTCGACGGACGCGAGAGCGTCTATCTCGACAAGGTCGGCGGACGATTCGCCGCGGCGCTCCCGTCCCGCGTCGGCGGCAGAGTGCTCGCTCATTCGACGGCTGGTGGCAAGGCGATGCTGGCGTGGATCGACCCTGAGCGCGTCGACGCTCTGTTCGGGTCTTCTCTTCCCCGCTGCACCGAGAACACGATCACCGACGTCGCTGTGCTCCACCAGGAACTGAACCGCATCCGTCAGCGTCGGGGACTGGCCTTCGAACGCGGGGAGTCAGCGCGTGGAGTCGCTTGTGTGGCTTCGGCAATTCGCGGACACGAGGGTCCCGTCGGCAGCATCGCGTTGTGTGGTGACATGCGGACCGCTCAGCTCGAGCGAGTTGCTCCGCTGGTCGTCGACGCGGCTCGCGAGGTCTCGCGGACGCTGTACCCCGAACTGGGTGCTCCTCGCCGCGGCCGCAAAACGCCTCCCGTTCCGACCAATACGTTCTCGGCGGAGACGATGGATCGCCTGCTGGCAGCGTCGTCCGACCACTGGATCTGACGTATTTTGATCGACTTGTCTCGCTGATCGGGACGAGTCATAGCAGCTCAGCGGTACTGATGGCACCGTTCGGACCATGACGACTGAACTGAGCTACGAGGGAACTCTGAAGGAACTGCAGACCGATCTCGGTGTGCTCCGGTACCACGAAGCCGGCGACGGCCCGCCGCTCCTGCTGCTGCACGGATCGGGCCCCGGCGTCACCGGTTGGCGTAACTACCGCGGCGTTCTCGCGGACTTCGCGAAGCACTTCCACTGCTACGTTCTCGAGTTCCCCGGATTCGGCGTCAGCGATCCCGGCCCCGACCATCCGATGATGATGGCGCAGGCGTCGGTCGGGATGTTCCTCGACGGCCTCGGCCTCGGCCCGGTCCACATGATCGGTAACTCCATGGGCGGCATCGTCGCCACCAAGGTCGCGATCGACGAGCCGCACCGGGTGAGCAAGCTCGTCACCATCGGCGGCATGGGAAAGAACACCTTCTCGCCAGGCCCCGGTGAAGGCATCAAACTCCTCATGGAGTTCACCGACAACCCCACCCGCGAAGCTCTGGTCCGCTGGTTGCATTCGATGGTCTTCGACCGCGCCGTCGTCACCGAGCAGCTCATCGAAGAGCGTTGGGCCCTGGCCACCGAGCCGACGACGCTCGAGATCGCCCGTCGTATGTACAGCAGCAAGGCCATGGCCGCCATGGGCGCGGCTGCCGCTGCGTCGACCGCCGTGCCGTACTGGGCGCAGCTGAACAAGATCAAGGCGCCGACGCTGTTGACCTGGGGACGCGATGACCGCGTCAGCCCCGTGGACATGGCGATTCTGCCGATGCGCGACATCCCCAACGGCGAAGTTCACATCTTCCCCAACTGCGGACACTGGACGATGATCGAAGCTCGCGACGCCTGGGTCGCGTCCGTTCTGGCATTTCTGACGCGTCCAGAAGGCAAGTAAGGACGGTGCGCCTTTTTGGTAGCCCCCACTACCAAAAAGGCGCACAGGGGTGCTCCCACTCACCGGGAAGCGTTTCTGCACTTCGGTGGGCTACCTGCCACCGTTTCACCAACAGATTTTCATTCTGCCCAGGCACTCGCCGGGTAGCGAAACCAGAAAGCCGGAAAAATCATGGGTCAGGTTCTGGACAACATCTCACAGTTCGCCGACGAGATCCGCGCTGACGGAGTCGAGGGCGACAAGCTGATGCGCTTGACGGACGGCAGCGCGAAGCGCTTGCGCGACTCCGGCGTCATCCGGATGTTCCAGCCGAAGGAGTTCGGTGGCCTCGAGGCGCATCCGCGTGAATTCGCCGAGACGGCAATGGCTATCGGCGCGATGGACGGTGCCACGGGCTGGGTCAGCGGCATCGTCGGTGTGCATCCGTGGGAGCTTGCGTTCTTCGACCGCAAGGCTCAGGAAGAGGTGTGGGGAACCG
>NZ_BAAILK010000034.1:0-812 GCF_054589475.1 Rhodococcus sp. no. 34 | reverse complement strand
CCACCACCGGAACGAGCAAAGATCTCGTCCACCGCACGCACCGCACGCCACGCCGCAGCAGTCTGCGTACGCCGACCGATCGCACGAAGCTCGAACGAAACTTCCTGCCCCTTCTCCGTCATGTCCCAGAAACGATCCACCGTCTCCAAGATCGCAGCCCGAGAAGCAGCGATCTCGGCCGCCGCCTCACCGATCGCGAACAACACGTACGGATCTTCCTTGATCGGAACACCACTGACCGTCACACGCTCACGCTGCGCCGCCATGTTGCACGCCAACGCACCCTCGGCGATACCGATCAACGACGAAGTGATCCCCAACGGGAAAATGCACGAGAACGGGAACTTGTACAACGTCTCCGTACGACCCGCTTCCTTCCACGCCGTCCCGTCGAAAACCTTTCCGGCGTCGATCGTGCGGTACGTCGGCAGAAACGCATCCTTGACGATCAGATCCTTCGACCCCGTACCGCGCAGGCCCACGACATTCCAGCTGTCCTGGTCGATGTCGTAATCCGAACGCGGCAACAACACGTGCAGAATCTTCGGCGGCATCAACGGCTTACCGGACTCGTCACCGACCATCGCACCGATCATGATCCAGTCACAATGATCAGTACCGGACGAGAACGACCAACGACCGTTGAGGATGTACCCACCCTCGACCGGCCTCGCCACACCCATCGGCGCATACGGCGACGCCATCCACGTATCAGGATCGGTTCCCCACACCTCTTCCTGAGCCTTGCGGTCGAAGAACGCAAGCTCCCACGGATGCACACCGACGATGCCGCTGACCCAGCCCGTGGCACC
>NZ_BAAILK010000033.1:0-1184 GCF_054589475.1 Rhodococcus sp. no. 34 | reverse complement strand
CTGTGATTGTTGCGGGAGCTCGTACCCCGATGGGTCGACTCCTCGGATCGTTGAAAGACCTCTCCGGGTCCGACCTCGGCGGCATCGCCATCAAAGGCGCCCTCGACAAGTCCTCAGTCGCACCCGAACAGGTCGACTACGTCATCATGGGACAGGTCCTCACCGCCGGCGCCGGCCAGATGCCCGCCCGCCAAGCCGCCGTCGCCGCCGGCATCCCCATGAACGTCCCCGCCCTGAGCATCAACAAAGTGTGCCTCTCCGGCATCGACGCCATCGCCCTCGCCGACCAACTCATCCGCGCCGGCGAATTCGACATCGTCGTCGCCGGCGGGCAGGAATCGATGTCCCGCGCACCCCACATGCTCGAAAAAAGCCGCGAAGGCTTCAAATACGGCGACGTCACCCTCCGCGACCACATGGCCTACGACGGCCTCCACGACATCTTCACCGACCAGGCCATGGGCCTGCTCACCGAACAGGTCAACCAACAAGAAACCGCCCACATCACCCGCGCCGAGCAGGACGCCTTCGCCGCCGCCTCACACCAGAACGCGGCCCGCGCCTGGAAAGACGGCCTCTTCGACAACGAAGTCGTCCCCGTCTCCATCCCCCAACGCAAGGGCGAGCCCATCGTCTTCGCCCAGGACGAAGGCATCCGCGCCGACACCACCACCGAATCCCTCGGCAAACTGCGTCCCGCGTTCAGCAAGGACGGCACCATCACCGCCGGCTCCGCCTCCCCGATCTCCGACGGCGCCGCCGCCGTCGTGGTGATGAGCAAAACCAAAGCCGAAGAACTCGGCCTGACCTGGATCGCGGAAATCGGCGCCCACGGCGTCGTCGCCGGACCCGACTCCACCCTCCAGTCCCAACCCGCCCGGGCCATCGCCAAGGCCTGCGCGAAGGAAGGCATCGACCCCACCGACCTCGACCTCGTCGAAATCAACGAAGCATTCGCCGCCGTCGGGATCGCCTCCACCCGCGAACTCGGCCTCGACCCCGCCAAGGTCAACGTCAACGGCGGCGCCATCGCCGTCGGCCACCCCCTCGGCATGTCCGGCGCCCGCATCGCCCTGCACCTCGCCCTCGAACTGCAACGCCGCGGCGGCGGCATCGGCGCAGCCGCACTCTGCGGCGGCGGCGGACAAGGCGACGCACTCATCGTCCGCGTCCCCAAGGCCTGA
>NZ_BAAILK010000032.1:0-662 GCF_054589475.1 Rhodococcus sp. no. 34 | reverse complement strand
GTCCAGGCAAGTGTTGCAACACCATTACCGAGCGCGCCCGCACCGATCTTGGTGGCACCGTCGAAGAACTCCACCGAATCACCGTCGGCACCACCGGTCACCGTCGCACTCAACGTCACCGGTTGCCCCACCTGAGCGCCACCGACGGGAGCAAGTGCCGTCGTCGAGACGTTCTTCTGAACCCTCACCGACGGACCGACACCCTTGAGTTGACCCGAACCCAATGTCCCACTGACATGCAACTCGGTCATCAAATCCACATCACGAGCACACCCCGCGCCGACCGTGTAACTGAACTCAACCGTCCGGAACTTCGGATTGATCAAACCGCCGTTCCAGTACACCGCCCAACTGCCCGAGATCTTCGCATAATCAGAACGAACCTCGACGTCATTGCGACCGATCACCGAACCGTCAACCTTGGCCGAATCAGTCACGTAGGTAAGACAATCCGGATGAACATCTTTGACCTGCTGAAGGTACTCGAGAGTCCCCGTACGAGTCAGCACCGACTTCACCGTAATCGTCTCCCCCTCATTGGGAGTTCCGTTCGAGACAGTGCGCACAACCTTGTAGTCATGCACATTTCCCTCCGCCGTCACCGGAGCCGCACCAGCAACCCCGACGCCCGCAACCACCGCGAAACCCGCAGAAACAGCAAA
>NZ_BAAILK010000031.1:0-1053 GCF_054589475.1 Rhodococcus sp. no. 34 | reverse complement strand
GTGGTGCCGACGGTGATTCGGTGGAGTTCTTCGACGGTGCCACCAAGATCGGTGCGGGCGCGCTCGGTAATGGTGTTGCAACACTTGCCTGGACGCCGACCACCCGTGGGGACCACTCGATCACAGCGAAGTTCGTCGACACGGCGCGCGCCGTAGGTTCGACTTCTGCACCGGTGAACGCGAATGTTTCGCAGGCCGATGCTCAGTCCAGCACGACTCTGGCGCCGATCTCGGGCGCGCAGGTCGGCAAGTCGACCAATCTCAAAGCAACTGTGTCCGCATCGGGCACTGGCGGATCGGTCACGTTCAAGGTCGGCGGGACGGTGCTCGCTTCGGTGCCGGTGGCAGGCAACGGTGAAGCGACCTATGCCTGGGTTCCGACGGTCGCCGGTGCACAGACGGTGGAAGCCGTATTCGCCGGTCGATCCGGTGTCACCGGGTCGAGTACCACCGCGAATGTGACAGTTGCCGAACAGCCTGCCGGAACAACAAGCTCCACAACAGATCTCAGCGTAGGAGCGGGGCAGGTGGGCGTAGCGCAGACCGTTTCTGCTCAAATCAGCCCCGCCAATGCGGGTGGCACAGTCACCTTCAAGGACGGTGAGTCGGTCATCGGCACGGCTACGGTTGACTCTTCCGGAAAGGCCAGCCTTTCGTGGAAGCCCGCAACTCAAGGGCAGCGAGTTGTCGCGGCGGAGTACTCGGGCGCCGGCACGGTGACGGCATCGTCCGATCAGGTCTCCGTCCAGATCGCCGCACCCGTCGACGGTGGAGAACCCGGTACCGGTGGGAGCGGCTCGCTCGGCAGCCTCGGCAACATCTTCGGCTCCTAGCCGCCGACACCTGGTGATGCCCCGCCCGCGTTCGGCGGTGGGGCATCACCCATTTCGCTCACTTCTCGAGAAGGAAAAGCTATGTCTGTAGGTTCTGCACGTCGTGCAGTTGCAGGTTTGAGTGTGTTTGCTGTTTCTGCGGGTTTCGCGGTGGTTGCGGGCGTCGGGGTTGCTGGTGCGGCTCCGGTGACGGCGGAGGGAAATGTGCATGACTACAAGG
>NZ_BAAILK010000030.1:0-313 GCF_054589475.1 Rhodococcus sp. no. 34 | reverse complement strand
CAGGTGACTGGTACTAATAGGCCGAGGACTTACCACAAAGAAGCTACGCGTCCACTGTGCGGTATCTGAAACAACACACAGATACTGATGAGAACATGATTTCTCCGTCATCCATCCACCCCGTAACGGGTTCGGGTTGATGCACGGTGAAACCAGGTGATCAGAAGAAGGTTACTGTGACAGTTTCATAGAGTTACGGCGGTCATAGCGAAGGGGAAACGCCCGGTCCCATTCCGAACCCGGAAGCTAAGCCCTTCAGCGCCGATGGTACTGCACTCGACAGGGTGTGGGAGAGTAGGACACCGCCGAACAC
>NZ_BAAILK010000029.1:0-973 GCF_054589475.1 Rhodococcus sp. no. 34 | reverse complement strand
GTCGGGTTCGTGAGGGCGATCTGGGTGCGTTTGCGCATGCGGATGTGCCGTTCGAGCGGTTGGTGGAGGTGCTCAATCCGGCGCGGTCGCAGGCTCGTAATCCGTTGTTCCAGGTGATGCTCTCGTTCCAGAGCGCACGCCAGACCGGGTTGCAGTTGGGCGATCTGACGGTTGCGGGCGTCGATACCGGCGCGGTGGCGGCGAAGTTCGATCTGCAGTTGACCATGGTCGAGCAGTTCGACGAGTCCGGTGCCCCGGCCGGGATGGCGGCGACGTTCACGTACGCGACGGATCTGTTCGACGAGTCGACGGTGGCCTCGATGGCAACCCGATTCGAACGCATCCTGGCTGCCGTCGTTGCTGATCGGTCAACCATTGTTGGTGACGTTGATATTTTGGATTCTGTTGAGCGTTCGTTGGTGCTCGAGGGGTGGAATGACACGGCTCGTGAGGTTGCGGGTGTGTCGGTGTTGGATGGGTTCGATGCGCAGGTGGCGGCGTCTCCGGATGCGGTAGCGCTCTCGTTCGAGGGTGTGTCGCTGTCGTATGCGGAGTTCGATGCTCGGGTGAATCGTTTTGCCAGGTATTTGGTTTCGGTGGGTGTGGGGCCGGAGTCGTTGGTGGGTGTGGCGGTTCGTCGGTCGGTTGATTTGTTGGTTGCGGTTTACGGTGTGCTCAGGGCTGGTGGTGGGTATGTTCCGGTGGATCCGGATCAGCCTGCGGAGCGTAATGGGTATGTGTTGGCGGCGGCGTCGCCGGTGTGTGTGGTCAGTACTTCTGATGTTGGTTTCGATGCTGGTGTGGTGCCGGTGGTCGAGGTTGATGTTGTTGATGTGTCTGGTTTTTCGGGTGCGCCTGTTTCGGATGTGGATCGGGTTTCGCCGTTGCGGTCGGGGAATACGGCGTATGTGATTTTCACGTCGGGGTCGACGGGTCGGCCGAAGGGGGTGGCGGTCAGTCATCGCAGTGTGGT
>NZ_BAAILK010000028.1:60286-100277 GCF_054589475.1 Rhodococcus sp. no. 34 | reverse complement strand
CGTGAACAACTTCGTTGTTCCGGGGACGACTCCTCCGGTTGATCCTCCGGAGGTGTGTGATCCGGCGACGCAACTGTGCACGACGCATCCGGTGAAGGTTCCGGGGTTCACGGTCGCGAAGGCTGCGGATCCGGTGTCGGGTACCAATGTTGCTGCGGGTCAGACGATCACGTATACGGTGACCGGTTCCAACACGGGTAACACGACTCTTGATCCGGTGGTGTTGACCGATGATCTGTCGAAGGTTCTCGACAACGCGACGTTGGTGGACGGTTCGCTCAAGGCAACTGTCGACAGTGTCGACGGTGCTGCTCCGACCCTGTCGGGCACCACGCTCTCGTGGACTGGTGCGTTGGAAGCCGGTAAGTCGGTTGTTCTGACCTATCAGGTGAAGATCAACGACGGTGTTGCCGGCGGGGTTCTGATCAACAACAAGGTCACCGGTACTGCGAAGCCGCCGACGGGTCCGGAGATCACTCCTCCGCCGGTGACGACCGAGCATCCGGTGGATGGCACACCCGCGATCGAGGTACTGAAGTCCTCTGTTCCGTCCACCACGAACCGTGTGGTTGGCGGCCAGGAGATCACGTACACGCTCACGTTCAAGAATGTGGGCACCGCGGATGGTGAGATCAGTTTCTACGACGATCTCACCGACGTTCTCGACGATGCAGTAATGACGAAGGATCCGGCTACCACTTCCACGCTGGTTGTTTCGGGTGTCGTCGACAACGTCTTCACGGTCACCGGCAAGCTGGCCAAGGGTGAGAGCGCGACCGTGACGTACACCGTCAAGGTCAATCCTGAGATCGGAACGTTGTCAGGTCCCGGATTCACTCCGGGTGTCCTGAACAACTACCTGGTGGTTGGTGGCGAGAACCCGCCAGTGGACTGTGTCCCGGGCGACGCTCTCTGCACCGAACACCCGATAGACCCGCCGGAGACCACCACTACGGTGCCGCCGACGACCACCACGACGCCGCCGGTCACGACGGAGCCCTGTGTTCCTCCGACGACGACCACGCGGATGGTTCCGACGACAACGGTTGCGACGACGACGGCTAGCGCGATCACTGCCGGTGACGCTGATGTGACCGGTACGGAGGAATCCACCACCACGGAGGAGACCACCACAGAGGAGACCACGACAGAAGAAGTTGTCGCGGAGGAGATTGTGGATCCGTGTGGCGTGACGACAACGACGCCGCCGACGACAACGCCGCCGGTCACGACAGTTCCGCCGACCACGACGGTTCCGAACACGACGGTGCCGGTTACACCGACGATCATCATTCCCCCGATCGTCGTTGTGCCTCCGATCGTCGTACCGCCGACGGTTCCGGGTCAGCCGGTTCCGAGCACGGTTCCGGGACAGCCGAAGCCGCCGACAGCAAACCCGGGTCAGCCGGGTCAGCCGAAGCCGTCTGCTCCTCAGGGCGGGACGATCAACTCGGGTGGTGGCGCTGGTGAGAGTGGCGTGAACACCGGGTTGCTCGCAGCAGGTGGATTGGTTCTGCTGCTGGCGCTGGGAACGGGTGTTGTTCTCCTGACGCGTAAGCGTCGCGAGGACGGTGACAACTGATTCTCTTGAGAATCTGAGGTAAACGACGTGGGGCAGATCGCAGAGTATGCGATCTGCCCCACGTCGTTTACATGTGTGTTACGAGCCGAGCCGAGATCCGTCCTTCTTCCAGGCTGCAACTACCGACGGGCGAGGCTGGGAAGAACCACCGTCTGGCCAATGGGATGCGGGGCTTTCGATGCTGGCGTCGTCGGTCTCGCCGGGGTGCTGGACGCAGACGATGACGCGCTTCTCGTCCACGATGGGGCCGCAGGTTTCGGCGCCGACGGGAACGGTGAGGAACTGCTTTGTCTCACCGCGGTTTTCGCCTTCGAGGACAACGCTGAACAGCCCGTCGTTGGACTTGAGTGCGTTGCCGTCGGTGGAGATCCACAGATTGCCGTGCGGGTCGAAGGCAAGGTTGTCCGGGCATGAGATGGGGCTGACCTTGCTCTTGTCGAACCCGCCGAAGTAAGTATCGGCTGTGGCCGGATCTCCGCAGACGAGAAGAAGATTCCAGCCGAAGGTGGTGCCGGCGTGGTCGTCGGTGATTTCGAGGACCTGGCCGTTCTTGTTGTTGTTCCTCGGGTTCGCCTCGTCGGCCGCGGCGCCACCGTCGACTCCGCGCTTGGTGTTGTTGGTCAGTGCGACGTAAACCTTGCCGCTCTTCGGGTTTGCCTCGAAGTCCTCGGGGCGATCCATCTTCGTTGCCCCGACCTTGTCACCGGCCTGGCGGGTGAAGACGGCGACCTCTTCGGCGCTCATACCGTCTACCAGCGATTCGCCCTTGCCGTCTTCGCCGGTGCGCAGGATGGCTACCCACTCGCCGGTTCCGTCGAACTTGCCGTCCGACGGAAGTTTGCCGCTGCCGTCGATCTCGCCGGCGGAGTTTCCGCTGAGCTTTGCGACGTACAGTGTTCCGGCGTCGAGCAGAGTCATGTTGTGGCGCATGGCTGCTTGACTCTTGCCGTCCTGCATCTTTCGGCTGGAGACGAACTTGTACATGTAGTCGAAGCGCTCGTCGTCGCCGCTGTAGGCGACGACGGTGCCGTCCGCCGTGATGTAAATGGTGGCGGCTTCGTGCTTGAAACGTCCGAGCGCTGTGTGCTTGATCGGAGTCGACGACGGATCCCAGGGATCGATCTCGACGACGTATCCGAATCGGTTGACCTCGTTGGGTTCTGCGACCAGATCGAACCGCTTGTCGAATCGTTCCCACTTGCGCTCGGAAGCGGCACCGGCAAGACCGTAGCGCTTCAGTCGCGCTGCGACCGTGGGATCGGTGACACCCTCGGCGTTCGCGAAGTACTGGTTGAAGTTCTCTTCGCCGGAAAGCACTGTGCCCCAAGGTGTGACGCCGCCGGCGCAATTGTTGAGGGTGCCGAGCACTTTGGTTCCCGTGGGATCGGCACTCGTCTTGAGGAAGTCGCTGCCTGCAGCGGGGCCGGTCACGACAAATTCCGTGGTTCCGGTGATGCGGCGGTTGTTCGATCCGATCTCCGGTACGAGCTTGCCGTTGTCGGATTCGCCCTTGACCTGGACGACCGACAGTCCGTGGCTGGCGAGGCCGATCTTGAACTGCTCCTCGGTCGGGTTCTCCGCATCGTAGCCGCGGAACATCGCCGGCTCGGTGGAGTATTCGTGATTGACCACGAGTAGGTAGGTGTTGGGCTGCCCGTCGACCGGGAGCAATCCGGCGAAGTCGTTGTTGAATCCGAACTGCAGTTCCTGCGCTGCCGCAGTCTGCTTGTCGAAGTCGAAAGCCGGGGCGCCGGCGAGAACGGCGTCACCCCAGCGAATCACGACGGCTTGATCGTATCCGTCAGGGACGGTGACCTTGTCTTCCTTGTTGGGCGCGACGGCGCCGAAGTTCGTCCCCGCCGGTGTCGATCCGCTGCTGCTGCCGCTCGTCGATCCGGTTCCCGGTTCGGCACTTGCGGATTCGTCCGAACAGGCGACGAGGGCGCTGCCCGCTCCCACCGCGAGCACTGCCATGCCGCTGCCCCGGAGCAAGCCGCGACGACTCAGCGCTGTGCGTGCGATGTCGCGGAAGTACTCGCCGCCCGAGGTGTTGGGGACCTCGTGAGAGCACGCGTTTCCGCACTTGTACTGGCAGGTGATCGACGCGCGTGCAGACACGCCGTCGTGTTTGACGAACAAGGCCAAAGGCTTGATAGCCACCGTGAACTCCCGAGATTCGATGTACGGACTTCGGGAACCGTAGAAGCTCGAAGCAAGGGTAAAGGAACGTAAAAATGAACGGCAAAACAACGAGGTGACCCTTACCCGCGGTTTACGACGCGTCCCCGCGGGGACGTCGCATGACATTTGTCATCGCTGATCCGTGACGGTGTCACCGCAGGTGATGACGCTGTGCACTGTTTTCGGCTCTGACTTCCCGCGAAGCTTGGATGCATGAGAGAACCACATGAGGGAAGCCTCCTGACGGACCTGATGGACATCGGACCCGCACCCACGATGGGCCGCGAACTTGTTGTGATCGTCGTGAATATCGCGATCATCGGAGTGCTGTTCGCGATCATCGGCTCCAATCCCGTGTTCTGGATTCTTGTTGCCGCTCTCGCTGTCTATGCGGGTATCCGATTCGTGATCGGACTGCGCGGCTGGAACCGAGCGGAGGCGCAGCGATGAAGGGCGATCCCGTGATCGACGTAGTCGGAATGTCGCGGCGTTACGGCTCCGGTAAGGAGGCGTTCGATGCTGTTCGCAATCTGGATCTGAGTGTTCAGGAAGGCGAGCTGTTCGGCCTCCTCGGAACCAATGGTGCCGGCAAGACATCCACCCTCGAAGTGATTCAGGGCCTTTCGCGAGCCAGTGCCGGAACGGTGCGCGTTCTGGGCATGGATCCGGTGCGCAACCGCAAGCAGATTCGCCCGTCGCTTGGCATCATGCTCCAGAAGGGTGGCTTGCCCCAAGACCTGACTGCTCGTGAGAGTTTGGCGATGTGGGCCGGAACCTGCTCGAATCCGCTGCCCGTGGACGAGGTGCTCGAGCGCGTGGACATGCGTGACCGTGGTGATACCCGCGTGAAGTTCCTCTCGGGAGGTGAGGCCCGGCGACTGGATCTGGCGTGCGCGATCATCGGCCGGCCACTCGTACTGTTCCTCGACGAACCGACTACTGGATTGGACCCCGAAAGTCGGCGTAACACTTGGCAATTGATTGCTGACTTGAAAGCGTCGGGCGTCACCATCATGTTGACGACGCACTACCTCGACGAAGCCGAGTCCTTGTGTGACCAATTGGCGATCATGCACCGTGGATCGGTGGTGCGCAGCGGAACCGTGGCGGACGTCGTCGCGGATCATCCCGCTCAGATCAAACTGCACCGTCCCGGTCTTCCGCTCCCGGCCCTGGCCGGCGCCGAGGTACGCGTCGAAAACGATCTGGTGGTGATCACCACTCGCACAGTGCAGGAGACGCTGACGGAACTGCTGCTGTGGGCACAGCACAACAACATCCTGCTGACCGGCCTGGATGCCCGCGCGGCATCCCTGGAGACCGTATTCCTCTCCATTGCAGACCAATTCGATCATCACGCAACTCTCGAAGGAGCGTCGGCATGAACCGCATAGCAACCCTGTCTCGTTCGGAGTTCACGCTCCTGGGACGAAATCGACTGTTGCTCTTCAATGCAATCGTCCTCCCGCTGATCTTTCCCGTGGGAATGCTGTACCTGTCGCGAGACGGCGGGCTGTCGGACAAGTCGGTGTCGGCAGGCCTCGAGGTATTTGCACTGTTCCTGCTCGTGTTCGTGGTCTTCTACAACCTCCTGTCGGTGTACGCGACGCGTCGTGACGAGTTGGTTCTCAAGCGACTACGGACAGGGGAATGCAGCGACGCCGAGATCCTCGCGGGCCCGGCAGTGCCGTCGTGGGTTCTCACCGGCCTGTTGACGGTGGTGATCGGAATCGCCGTGATGGTTCTGGGCGGTAGTGCTCCGGTCAATCCGGTCCTGGTGCTGGTCGCGGTGATCGGCGGCGCCGCGCTCTTCACGGCGCTGGCGTTGATCACTTCGGCTGTCACGCGAAATGCAGAGGCGGCGCAGATCACCTGCATGCCGATTCTGATTCTGGCGACGGCAGGTATGTCCTCGATCAGGAATGTCGTGCCGGACAACGTTGCTCGCATTCTCGATTTCACTCCGCTGGCCGCAGTAGTGGACCTTCTCAATCTCGGATGGCTGGGGCGGACCACTGGCGAACTGGCTGATCTGGGCGATGCGCCCGGTGCGGCAGCGGGATTTGTCGACACCTTCGGTTCGGCTGCGCAACCGCTGTTGGTCATGCTGGCGTGGATCGTCGGTTCGGTTCTGATCGCGAACGTCCACTTCCGCTGGGAACCGCGTTCGTAGAACTCTGAGAAGGTAGTGGGCATGATCGCGCAGAACTTCGGACGCTGGAATCCGAGACGGACGTGGCGAACCGCGTCGAACGTCGACAAGGTTCGCCTCTACACGCGGCAATCGTTCATCATGGTCGCAGTGGTTTTCGGTGGCTTCGGTGCGGTCACCGAGATAGTTGCGGATCGGTACCTGTCGGGTGTCTTCCTCGGAATCAGTGCCGTTGCGTGCGTCATCGCCGTGTCTCGGATGCCTGATCTGGGCGGAGTCGTGGCCAAGCCCGTCCAGATTCCTCTTGCCGTGATGACGTTGTCGGCGTTCTGCTCGGCGGGAATTGCCTTGGGAAGCAATGGCGAGAACGGCCCGTACTTCTGGCTTGCGGCAATCCTTGTCGTGCCCCTTGCGGGGTTGACGTCGTTGCGCTGGCTGATCGTGGGCTCGGTGGCCGCCGGGGTTGTACTGGGACTGCTTGCGGGTCCGGAAAGCGGCGTGTCTGTCGGAATCGTCGCCGCCTTCATGGGGCTGACCGTCTACATGTCGGTGTGGCTGCTGCGGATGGTCACCGAATTGGACGAGGCACGCGGAGCCGCTGCCGCTCTGTCCGTCGCCGAGGAACGGTTGCGATTTTCACGCGACCTCCATGACGTCGTCGGGCGGGCACTGTCTGCAATTGCGGTGAAAAGTGAACTTGCAGCTACTCTTTCACGACGCGGCGACGATCGTGCCGCCGCGCAGATGGACGAAGTACGCGAACTTGCGCAAGATTCACTCGACGAAGCGCGCGAGTTGGTTCGGGGATACCGGTCCATCGCCTTGGCGTCCGAGCTGGCCGGTGCGCAGTCTCTGCTCGAGGCCGCCGGAATCTCCACCGCGATACGTGGATCGGCAGATCAGCTGCCGGTGGAACTGGCCGAAGCTGCCGCCTGGGTCGTCCGTGAAGGCGTCACCAACATTCTCCGGCACTCCAGTGCCGAGAATTGCAGCATCGAAGTGTTCGCGGACGGCGTCGTGATCGCCAACGACGGCGCACGGGTCGCAGAGCCGAACAACGGAACCGGCCTGAACGGATTGCGCGAGCGCGTCGGCGCCGTCGGAGGAATTGTCGAAACCGTGCAGGACGAAGATCGCTTCACCCTCACCGCCCACTTTCCGTCCCGAACGAAGGAGTCTCGGTGACCGAGCCGATCAAGGTACTGCTGGCCGACGACGAGAACCTGATCCGCTCGGCTCTGGCCATGATGTTGTCGCTCGAGGACGACATCGTTGTCGTCGCGGAAGCCGAATCCGGCGAGGATGCCGTGGTCGCTGCTGCAAAACATCAACCTGACGTAGCCGTGCTCGACCTTCAAATGGCAGGTATCGACGGCATCGAGACGGCGCAACAGATTGCGCAGACGGTCTCGGGGTGCGTCTCGATCATCGTGACGAGCCACGGGCGTCCCGGGTATCTGAAGAAGGCACTGTCAGCAGGCGTCCGAGGATTTCTGCCGAAGACGACGCCTGCGGCGACGCTCGCCGAGGTGGTCCGCAGCGTCCACGCGGGCGGGCGGTACGTCGATCCGTCGTTGGCTGCCGAGGCAATCGGCGCCGGCGACTCACCGCTTACTCCGCGCGAAGCGGACGTACTCGAATACGCGGCCGACGGGGCATCCATCGAGCAGATCGCTTCCCGGGCACACCTGTCTGCGGGTACCACCCGAAACTATCTGTCGTCAGCTGTCACCAAACTCGGTGCAGCCAATCGGCACGAAGCCGCAGTGATCGCCCGCCGGCAGGGGTGGATTTAGGGCCTTCGGCCCCGTGCGCCTTTCTGGTTGCGGGCACTACCAAAAAGGCGCACAGGGCCGAACGCCCCGCGATGTCGAGAATCCCCGACTTGCTTCGTCCCTGTAGTGAAGTGTGACCAGAATGGGTGGCACCGACACAGAGGAGATTCACGATGGCCAAGTACTTGCTGCTCAAGCACTACCGCGGCGCTCCGGCTGCAGTCAACGACGTGCCGATGGACCAGTGGACGCCGGACGAGATCACTGCCCACGTGAAGTACATGCAGGACTTCGCGGATCGGCTCGAGAAGGCGGGCGAGTTCGTCGACGGTCAGGCTCTCGCTCCTGAGGGCACTTTTGTCCGGTACGACGGTGAGGGTCGCCCGCCGGTCACCGACGGTCCGTTCGCGGAAACCAAGGACCTCATTGCCGGCTGGATGGTGATCGACGTCGACAACTACGACCGTGCCGTCCAATTGGCCGGCGAGCTTTCGGCCGCGCCCGGCGCAGGCGGGAAGCCGATTCACGAATGGCTCGAACTGCGCCCGTTCCTGACCGAGCCGCCGACCATCACGGACTGAAACCTGTCATGGACGACGCCCTGCTTCGGAGTCTGACTCCGAGCGTGCTCGGCATCCTCGTCCGCCGCGGAGCAGATTTCGCGTCGGCCGAGGACGCCGTGCAGGACGCTCTGCTCGAGGCGGTCAGGGTCTGGCCGGACAACCCGCCGCGGGACCCGAAGGGCTGGCTGGTCACGGTGGCCTGGCGGCGGTTCCTCGACGGGATCCGGTCGGATGCGGCTCGCCGTAAGCGGGAGTTTCTGGCTGACGAGCAGCCAGGCGAGCGGCCGGTCAGCGGGTGGGTGCCGGGCGTGGACGACACACTCCAGCTCTACTTTCTGTGCGCGCACCCGTCGTTGACGCCGTCGTCCGCCGTCGCACTCACGCTGCGCGCTGTCGGCGGGCTGACCACCCGCCAGATTGCGCAGGCCTACCTGGTGCCCGAGGCGACTATGGCTCAGCGCATCAGCCGAGCCAAGCGCACGGTCTCCGGCGTCCGGTTCGAGCAACCCGGCGATGTCGCCACCGTCCTGCGTGTCCTCTATCTGGTCTTCAACGAGGGGTACTCCGGCGACGTCGACCTGGCTGCCGAGGCCATCCGGCTCACCCGGCAGTTGGCGGCCGCGATCGATCACCCCGAAGTCGCAGGGTTGCTCGCACTGATGCTGCTCCATCACGCTCGTCGAGCCGCGCGAACTGCCGCGGACGGCAGTCTGGTTCCGCTAGCCGAGCAGGATCGCAGCCGGTGGGACACCGATTCGATTGCCGAAGGAGTCGCAATCCTCCAGTCAGCTCTCGCCCGCGACCGGCTCGGTGAGTTCCAGGCCCAGGCCGCCATTGCCGCACTCCATGCCGACGCTTTCACAGCAGACGAGACCGACTGGGTGCAGATCGTGGAGTGGTACGACGAACTCGCAGCCTTGACCGACAGCCCGATTGTCCGGCTCAACCGAGCGGTGGCCGTCGGCGAGGCAGACGGACCACGCGCCGGATTGGCAGCTCTTGCAGCGCTGGACGATTCACTTCCACGCCATGCCGCAGTCGAGGCCTATCTGCGTGAACGCGACGGAGACCTGGAGTCGGCGGCGAGGTTGTATGCCGATGCAGCGCACAAGGCATCCAACCTCGCCGAACGCGACCATCTGATGCTTCAGGCGTCGAGGATCAACGCCCGTCGATCTCTGAAGCGTCCTGGGTCAGAGAACCTGTGACAGGAACGCCTGCAGTCGATCGGTCTCGGGATCGTCGAAAAGCTGTTCAGGAGTACCGGTTTCGACAACTGCGCCGCGGTCCATGAAGAGCACCTTGTCGGAAACGGAACGCGCGAAGCCCATTTCGTGCGTCACGACGACCATGGTCATGCCGGACTTCGCGAGATCGGCCATCAATGCCAGAACACCCTTGACCAGTTCGGGGTCGAGAGCTGACGTCGCCTCGTCGAAGAACATGACCTCGGGCTTCATCGCCAGGGCGCGGGCAATGGCGACGCGCTGCTGCTGACCGCCGGAAAGGTTGCCGGGCCGCGAGTCGGCCTTCTCCCTGAGCCCCACCAGATCCAGCTGCTCGAGCGCGAGCGCCCGAGCTTGCTCCTTCGACAAACCCTTGAGCTTGTTCGGCCCGAGTGCGATGTTCTCGGCGACGGTCTTGTGTGGGAACAGGTTGAAGTGCTGGAACACCATGCCGATTCGCTGGCGTAGCTCGTCGGGGTTGTCCTTCAGGACGGACTTCCCGTCGAGCAGCACGTCACCCTGCTCGGGCTCGTGCAGACGGTTCAGCACGCGCAGGAGCGTCGACTTGCCCGAACCGGAGGGCCCGATGACGGTGACGGTGTTTCCGGCGTCGACGTGCAGGTTGACGCCGCGAAGCACCTTGTTGGTACCGAAGGACAGATGCAGGTCCTTGCCGGTGAGCGATACGGACTTCAGTTCAGAGCTGGTGGTCATGTCCTCAGCCCCTTTCCACGACGATGGCCTGCTCGAGCGGATCCAACGTGCCTGAAGTGTCGGCGCGTCCGGTCCGGAGTCGGTTGTCGATGTAGTTGACGAGGTGCGTCAGCGGGATGGTCAGAGCAAGGTAGAACAAGCCTGCCGCAACGAGCGGGGACAGGCTGCCGGTCTGGGCGTTGAGATCACGTCCGACGGCAAAGAGTTCCCGCTGGGTGACGAGCAGACCGAGGAAGTAGATCAGCGACGAGTCCTTGATCAGCGAGATGAACTGGTTCATCAACGCCGGCAGAACGCGTCGTACACCCTGCGGGATGACGACCAGCGACATGGACTTTCGGTAGCTGAAACCGAGGGCACGTGAAGCCTCGAGCTGCCCGGACTCGACGCTCTGGATTCCGGATCTGAAGATCTCACCGATGTATGCCGACGCGAGCAGTGACAGCGCCGCGACACCGAGCCAGTACGGATTGCTACCGGTGATTCCCTTGACGATCGGTCCGACGCCGAGCCCGATGATCAAGATGATGACGACTGCGGGCAGGCCACGGAAGATGTCGGTGTAGACGCGGGCCGGCCAGCGCAGCCAACGGGTGCGCGAGATACCGGCGACAGCGAGCAGCATGCCGAGGATCGTGCCGATGATGCCGGACGCGAGCGCAAGGATCAGGGTGTTGGGAAGACCGGTCTTGAGGAGATCGGGGAATGCCTTCTTGTACAGATCCCAGTCGAAGAACGTGTCCTTGAGCTGTTCGAGCGTCGACTTCGGTTGGTACGACGCGGTATCGCCACCGTCGCCGTTTGCTGCGTTTTCCGCGGCAATGGCTGCGAAGTCGGGCAGTTCCGGAGTGGCCGCGGCCTTGGATCCGGGCTTCCAGCCTTCAGGGAGTTGGCGCGGTACCCAGTCGGCGTACAGCTGAGACCAGGTTCCGTCGTCGATGACTGCGTCGAGGCCGGAGTTGAGGGCGTCGATCAGCGGCTGGTTTTCCTTGTTCACCGCCCAGCCGACGAAGTTGTTGACCGAGAAGGTGTTCTGGATGATCGAGGTCGGATCACCGGGAGCGATTGCACCTTCGGCCTGCTGAGACGGAGCTACCCAGGCGTCGATCTGTCCGGACTTGAGGTTCGCGTACGCCGTGGCGTAGTCGGGAAACTTCACGGGATCGAGCTTGAGCGTGGTCACGACGTAGTCGTCCTGCACGGTTCCCTGCACGACGCCGATGCGCTTGGAGGCATCCAGGTCTCCGAAGCCGGTGATCGGGCTGCCGTTAGGCACGACGAGGGAGAAGTATCCGAAGTCGTAACCGTTGGTGAAGCCGACGGTGTTGCGACGGTCGTCCGTGGTGGTGATGGACGACGAGCCGACGTCGAAGCGTCGACCGGCAACCTGGGCGAGAAGCCCGGCGAACTCGGTGCCGACGAACTCGACCTTCAGGCCCAGCTTGTCCGCGACGGCCTTCAGCAGCTCGTTGTCGTATCCGGTGTACTGATTCTCGGAGTTGACGCAGATGCTCGGGGGCGCGTCACCGAGCGTGCCGACCGTGATGACCCCGGGTTTGATCAGATTCAGCTTCGAGGTGTCGATCTGATCGACCGGGGTGACGGTGGCCGTGGTGTAGCGGTCTTCGGCGCCCGCACCCGCTGCCGCGTCCAGATTGGTGGGCGCCGCGGTTGCAGCTCCCACTCCTGGAGGTGCACACAGGTCTGTGGGGGCTGCCGACGAATCCGAGCCACTCGAGCACGATGACAGAGTCAGCGCCAGGAGGGCAGTGAGGAGCAGTGCCACCACCAGGCGGATCTTCGCTGCGACGGAAGAAAACATGCGTGCAGCGTAAACCTAAGGGTAGCCATTTCTCCGTGTAGAACTGTTGACAGTTTTCGGACAAGGGGCCGCTGTGCTGCGGGCATGCCTTCAAATCAGCGTGATTTTAAGTATCGCCAGGTCGGGGAATCTCGTGCCGTAGAGATCGAGATCAAACGGTCTGGTCGGTATAGCCGACGCCCAGGGGGTCGCTCCAGGTGGTCCACACGTCTGGCCCGAGTTCGATCTCGGCTGTGGTGAGTAGACACGCGTCGAGTTCTCGGTGCAGTCGAGACGGGTCGATGGCTTGGCCGATGAAGACGAGTTCTTGTCGGCAGTCTCCGACGGGTTCTTCCCACTTGTCGAGGATTCCGTTACGACGGTAATCGTCGGCCGGCCACTCGTCACGGGGTAGAAACTTCCACCAACGGCCGACGTATCCGTGGCGAATGAGATGACCGGCCTGAGAAATACTCCCGATCTCGGTGAACCGGCCGGCATTCCAGTAGTAGCCCTTGGCCCGAAGTAACTTTCCGTTGGTCCACTCGCTGCTGAGGAAATCATGCAGCCGTTGGGGGTGGAAGGGTGCGCGCTCGCGGTACACCACCGAACTGATTCCGTACTCCTCGGTTTCGGGGATGTGTTCACCTTGGAGTTCTTGTAACCATCCGGGGGCCTGTGCAGCCTTTTCGAGTGAGAACAAACCGGTGTCGAGAATCGTGTCGAGTGGGATGCGACCGAGCGTCATCGGAACTATCGCAGCGGATGCGTTCAAAGAGCGCAGGACTGCGGTCAATTCGACCAGGTGCTGGTGCGAGACGAGATCGGCCTTGCTCACCAGGATGACGTCGGCAAATTCGATCTGATCGACAAGCAGATCCGCGATGTCTCGTTCGTCTTCCGGGGCATCGGCTTCGACGCGGCCCCCAGCCGTGTAGTCGCGCAGAAAACTGTGGCCGTCGACGACGGTGACCATGGTGTCGAGTCGGGCGACGTCGGCGAGGGCGTGGCCGTCGGTATCGATGAATGTGAACGTCTCTGCGACGGGAAGCGGTTCGGAGATGCCCGAAGATTCGATGAGTAGGTAGTCGAATCGGCCATCGGCGGCCAAGGCACTGATCTCGGAGAGAAGATCCTCTCGCAGAGTGCAGCAGATGCAGCCGTTGGTCATCTCGACCAGTTTCTCCTCGGAGCGACTGAGCGAGATCTCACGCTCGACTTCTGCACTGTCGATGTTGATTTCGCTCATGTCGTTGACGATCACCGCAACCCGCCGACCCTCCCGATTTCGCAGGATCTCGTTGAGTAGTGTCGTCTTCCCGGCGCCCAGGAAACCTGACAGCACCGTGACCGGAAGTCGTGTGTCGACCATGATTTCCAGTGTCCTTCCGAATGAGAGAATCGCTGTGATCAGGCTGCGGTCACGCGAAACGCTGTGATCGCGTGACCGCCGCCCGGAATGTTGGACGATCAGGCCGCAGGCTCGAGGTAACCCTCGAAAAGGTCGACTACGACGCTGCCGCCGTCGGTGTCGCTACCGAACAATTCCTCGGCGGCGAACTTCACGTGGTACGTCGGTTCTTCGCCGGCGTCGTTGCGCCCGTGGCCGATTGCGTCGGGAAACGGCCACTTCTCGGTAGTCCGATGAGAGATGGTCCCCACTCGTCCGCGGCAGTACGCAGGCATTCGAATATGCCCCGGAACGTACTCGTCGCGCACGCGTACTCGCTGACCGATTTCGAAGGTGGTCGTCTCGACGGGTGCCGGCCGCCCTTCGGATTCGCTGGGCCGCGACAGTGGGAACGGTCCCCCTGCAAGGCTTTCGAGTTCTTCCTGCGTCAGGATTCCCTTTTCGACCATCAGTGTCGCGACGCCGATGACGTACCTCTCGTAGTACGGGGTCATCATGTAGTGGCGTGGTTCCATCCGCTCGACGACGTATCGAACTTCGTCGACGCTGAATGCCCCGAGTTCGGCGACACCGGCGAACATCAGGCTGTACGGCAGGTGTTCCCACTCGGCGTGGAAGGTGGGGCCGATGTCGGCGTTGACGGTATGCGGGACTTTGCCGAAGCCTTGAACTCCGGCAAGATCGTGTACTCCATCCATGGTGTGCTTCTTTCTTGTCGGGGTGGTCAGACGGTGGGGACCTGCGGGACTGCGACGCCGATCAGGCAGTCCTTGGTGACGATTTCCTGCAGTTGTTCCTGGCTCCAGCCTTCGGTGCCTGCGGGACGTTGCGGTAGGACCATGTACCGAGTTTCGGCGGTGGTGTCGTAGACGCGGATCTCGACGTCCGACGCGATCTCGGTTCCCATCTCGGAGAGAACCTTCCGTGGCTCGCGGACCACGCGTGCACGGTATTCGAAACTCTTGTACCAGGTCGGCGGCAGACCGAGGATGGGCCACGCGGTGCATGAACACAGCGAGCACACGATCACGTTCTTGAGGGTCGGGGTGTCTTCGACTGCCACGATGTATTCGCCCTGGGGGCCCAGATATCCGTACTGGGCAACCGAGGCGGTACCGTCGGTGAGAAGCAGTTGCCGGAAATCGGGGTCGGTCCAAGCCCGCGCGACCAATTCCGCTCCGCGCCTTGGACTGAAGTCCTCCTCGAAGGTCTTCTTCCATCCCTCGACGTAACCGTCGGGTACCAATCCCTTACCGTCGAGTGCGCGGAACAGGGCCCACGCGCGATCGGAGACCGGCGCCTGGGCCGGTGCGGCGTTCTCCGTCGTGTGGTCGATCGTTAATGACATCTGGTTCACCTTTTCTATGCGGGCTGATCATGTGTGAATCGGTGGAATTTGTTGTGCAAGTGCGGATACAGAACTAGGTGAGGCTGAGTTGTGGTGCAGAGTCGGAGATGTGGTCGGCAGGCGTCGGAAACGCGCCGCGAAGCTTTTCGAATGCGCGCCCGACCCGGAGGACCGTCGCATCGTCGAAGGTCTTGCCGGTGATCATCATTCCGACCGGAAGCCCGTTCACCAGGCCGGCGGGAACGGACAGGGACGGGTGTCCGGTCACGTCGAATGGTGCTGTGTTGGCGATCATCCCGAGAGCCTTCGTGATGAAGGTTGCACGATCCACGTCGTTCGCCGGCAATTCGGATGCGACGTAGGGCAGTGTGGGCATCACCAGGACGTCGAATTGTCTCAAGGCAGTGTCGTAGGCGGCGCGGGCGAGCGGTACGAGGTTCCGGGCTTTGCCGTAGCTCGCGCCGCCGAGGGTGGTGATGCCGTGGTGGCCGGTCAGAGCCACCAGTTTGACGGTTTCGGACAGAGCGTCGGCGTGCTGAAGGCGTCGAGAAGCAAAGTGTGCCATCAGTTCCGGATCGTACAAACCTTCGGCGTTCATGCCGTATCCGTTGCCGTCCAACATCTGGTAGGCACCACCGTCCGTGGCGATCACGTTCCAGATGTGGAAAGCATGTAGGTGCCACGGGATGTTTACTTCCTCTACCGTGCAACCGATTTCGGCCAGACTGTGTGCCGCCGCGCGGACTGCGTCGTCGACCTCGGGCTGTGAGACCGCGTGCCCGAAACCTTCTCGAACGATCCCGATTCGCAGACCATCCACATCGGAGTCGAGGGTGGACAGATAGTCACCTGCTTCGACGCTGTCGGCTTGGCGTGGGTCGTTACCGTCGCGACCGGCGATGACCGAGAGCATCAGTGCGGCATCGTGGACCGTGCGTGTGATCGGGCCGAGATGGTCGATTGTTCGCTCGATGGGAAATGCCCCGGTATACGGGACGAGCCCGAACGTCGGCTTGTGTCCGACGACGCCGCAGAATGCCGCCGGGATCCGGATCGATCCGCCCTGATCCCCGCCGATGGCAAAATCGACGTCACCGTTTGCGACGAGAGCCGCACTGCCACCGGATGATCCACCTGCTTCACGCTGTGGGTCCCATGGATTGCGGACCGGTCCGCTTGCCGGTGTGAAGCTCGAACCGGAGAAACACAGGTCCTCACACACAGCTTTGCCCGCGACGGTTGCACCGGCCGCCAGTAGTCGAGTGACCACAGTCGCGTCGCGAGACGGAGTGAACCCCTCTACTGTCCGAGACCCGTTCATCATCGGAACTCCGGCCACGGTCACGTTGTCCTTGATCGCCACGCGTCGGCCGGTCAGGACGCCGTCCGACGTCGGCGGGATGCTTGTGGTCACATACCAAGCGCTCAAAGGATTTTCGCTCGCTGTTGGCACCGTGTGCTCACGTGACGTGGTCGGCGGGGTTGCCTCGTCGGCGTACAACTGGTCGACGACGTCGTAGGAGCCCAGTGCTCCGTCGATCAGTGCCGGCCACTCGAGCCGGGCTGATTGGTCGAGAGTGATGCCGTAATGCCTTGCGGCGGTGTCTATTGCATTGTCGTCAGGTCGGATTGTCGCCATGAGAAGTGTGCTCCTGATGTGATCGGCTTCACTTGTCTTTCAGACTAGGGCCGGATCCATAATTGCGTCAATAGGTATCGACATATTGACTCGTTAAGTTCGGGTTACGCGCGCTCAGAGAGAGCGGGGGTACAGGCGCCCACGGCGTGATTCAGCGAGCAGAATCGGTCGATGCAGTGGAACGCCGTTGTCCGTCGAGCTTTTCGACGTCGTGACAAGCTGCCGAAGTACTGTTTCCGGATCGCCTGCCGACGTTCGTTCGACGGCGCGTGCGTAAGCGACTATCGCTTCGTACGTTGTCTCCGACAGGGAACTGAGCGGAGGCAGGAGTTCGTTCGAGCTCGCGCTGTATCGCTTTTCGAGGTCGTGATCGCCGGCTGCGTATTGAAAGTAGCCGAATGCCGCCCAGACTCCGTCGGCATCGGAATTGCCGATGAGCTGCTGAGTGGCCTCGTCGAGGACCAATGCAAACGTCCGCGTGGTGGCCCGCAGTCCGTGCTGGGCGCATTGTCGTTCGAAGAAGACCTCGTCATGGCCCACCAGGGTGGAAAGAATCAGTTCGGCCCCGGAGTCGGCTATCGACTCGATGATGCGTGAGAAGTCGGTTGTCCCCAACGGTACGTAGACCTCGCCGGCCACCGAACCTGTGGATTCGGCGATCACACGCCGGGCCGCCCAATGCGCTCCGAACGACCACGAATACTGCTGGCCGACCAGGAACCAAGTGCGAGAACCGGTCTCGGACATCATTGCGGGTATACCCGCTCGCGTCTGGTCGAGTGGGCGCTCACCCAATCGAAGGACTCCCGAACGCGATCGACCCCCCTCGTTGAGAACTGTGTGCACCAACAGCACACCGGTGTTCTGCAATGCAGATGCAGCGGCATTGAAGGTCGACGATGTCACGCACGCGAAAACGGCGCGACATCCGCTTTTCACCAATCGCAGTGCGGTCGCCGCTCCGGCCGCCGAGTCGGAAGCGTCATCGCCTGTCACCAAGTCGACGAGAACGCCGCCGACGCCGCCGTCGGCATTGATTTCTTCCACGGCCAGGGCTGCGAGTGTTTCTGTCGCCTGGGCGAATACAGCTGCCGGGCCGGATTTGCTGACCAGCAGCCCGATCCGATGTCGGTCGGAACGCGGAGGTTCGGGTGGAGCGAATCCGCGCTTGTTGGCAAGCCAGGAAATGCCGTCCTGATCGAGGCTGGACTCGAGAACGATCCGGGTCCCGGCGCCGTCGGGAAAGAACCGGATCGTCAGGCGGCCGCGCCACGGTTGGTGGTGCACGATCACGACCGATCGGCCCCGCTTCACGGCGGCGACGTATCCCAACAGCGTGATCGGCATTCCGGCTGGATCTGCGCGTGCGCCGTCGCCGACGGGAAGGGAGATGGCGGCAGCGGCCCCGACCGTCAGTTGCTCACATTCGAGTTCGAGCAGTTGCCCCGTTTCGAGGCGCTCGAAGGCTGACCCCGGTGGGTCGGTCGTCACGATCTGTGCCGTTACGGAGAGACCTGGCACGTTCTACTTCCTGCCTGAAATAGGTGCTGGGGCTCAACAGGGCCTCACGCCCGGCGACGCACCGATGCGACGTCTGAATCCTCAGTCGCCGTGGTCGGCAACTCGGAGGCGTTCGAACCTGCTTCCAGCGCTCGCCCGAGGACGTCGCGCAGGAACTGGAGTGCATCGTTGGCGGGCCCCGATGGATCTATCGAGAACAGGCGATGACGTCCTTGACGCCGTTCGACGATCACTCCGGACAACCGCAGCGCCTTGAGATGTGTGGATACCGTGGTGCGACCGACCGTCGAAATTTGATCGCTGATGAAGCCCGCGTTGCACTCGCCGTGGGTAGCCAGCGTGTCGAGAATCTGTCGACGCACTTGGTCGGCCAGCACAGCAAACGCCAACTCTTCGTTTCGTTGAGTAGTCACTGTCTGCTGTCCGCGCTTCCTCGATGGTCTCTACTGAGATATGTCGACACTCGTCAACATATCTCGAGTTGCCTCCGAGGGAAAGAACGTGGCCGAAGATTGCCGGCGACTTCGGTCAGCGCGCGGCGGTGATCACCGCGTCGCGCAGCATTCCGGTCCCGGGATGGCAATTGATGTACTCGTACAGCTGATCGGCGGCATCGAATACCGAGACCTCATGGTAGAGACGTAATTTCGACAGGCCTTCGGCCACCCGGAAGAACGTCGTGAAGATCCGTAGATGGGTCGGGTGGGATTCCGACCACCGTTCGAGTTGGTCGAGGGAGGCCCAGTGGCCGATGTTGTAGCTCAGGTCGAGGAAGTTTCCGTCGATGTCGATGTTGCGTACGAATCGGTTGCTGTAGCACCCGACGGCCGGGCCGTTGTCGCGGAGGAAGTCCATGCCCGATTGAAGAGTGGGCAGGATTTCGTCCAGGTAGAGGCTGCGCTCGTCTGCTTCCGCGTCGGCCCAGTCCTGCCCGGACCTGATCAGTGCGATGTTGTCGTGTCCCCGCACTACTACGCGTCCACCTACGGCGGGGTCACCGGCGACGACCCGCAGTTCGCCCGAGGCCTGCATCCAGTCGGTCTGGGAGATCGGAAACCGCTCGCGCATCGAACCCCAGTAGCCGTGCTCGTTGATTTCGCCGCTGACACCGTCCATGACAGCTCCCACCCCGGGGAGGTCGTCTTGGAACGCGTAGAGCGTTTCGAATTGTTCGGCTCTCGGTGCCACGATCTCGCGGAAGAACCCCAATCCGTCCGACAGGCGGTCTTCGGACTCCCACCAGGAGGCCACTGGAGGTGATGTGCTCCAACGATGTTGGGAGGAAACATCTTTCCAGTAACCGACCACGATCAGGTTCTCGTAGCCCTGGTTGTCGATGTGATGGGTGAGATCGTGGTGTGCCGGTCCGTCCGGCAAGTCGAAGCCGGCGACGATATCCCGCATCGCCTGCAGTGCTGCCGGGCGCTTATCCTCGCCGCGGAACTGCACGCCGAGATAGCCCATCACGACCTGGTGCAATGTGTCGTCTGCGCGCCCGACCCACATGGGAAACGGTGGCGTATAGGTATCCGGAACCCGCCTGGTCAGAGTGCGCGGGCACTGAAGGTGTTCGCCGATTGCAGATTCCATGAGTGCTCCCTGTGATGTAGGTGGTCGAATCGGGTGCCTGGCACTTGGCAACGCCGTGCCGAAAATCTACGCCCGCTCAGCCGAGCAAACTTGGCCGTCAGCGCCCGATGCTTGGCCCACCGTGCCAAGAATTGTGGATACGCTTCGGCGACAGAAAATTTTGAACACCATGTTCAATGGGTAAGTGTCCGAGGATGTTACAGATCAGCGGGCAGTACTTGTGGGGGCCGCTGCTTGCGACCGGTATCGCCGCGGGCTGATCCCGAATTCCGCCTTGAAGGCTCGACTGAAGGCGGCCAGGTCGGTGAATCCCCAGCGGTGAGAAATCTGGGTCAGCGACCGCTCTACTCCGTGTCGTTGCACGATCTCACGACGGCAACCGTCGAGTCGACGGCTGCGAATCGACCGTGACACCGTCGTGCCGTGTTCGGCGAAGGCTCGGTGCAACTGGCGAATGGAGACTTTGACCGATCCCGCGATGTCCACCGGAGACAGGGCCGGGTCTGCGATGCGGGCGTCTATGACCGACAGGGCGGATTCGTAGAGGCTGGTTCGCCGCGAGGTGATGGGTCGCGCAGTTGCGTGAAGAACGGACTTGACCAGATTGCCGATCTCGTTGACGACTTCCTCTTCGTCTCCGCTTGCGTCGGACGTCATGCGGACGGAGGCAAGATCGTGAAGAAAGCGACCGAGCAGGCCACTCAGGCCCGCGTGTCCGTCGAAGGCAATGGCGGTCAGGCTCGTGACTTCCGCGTCGCTGAGCGACAGGTACGACCGTGGCCAGGTGAACACCTCGAGTCCCCAGATACCGTCGTGCGCGTGTCCCTCGATCTGCCAATCGAAGGGGCGCGTGGTGTCGTACAGGACGTAGTCGCCACGTCGCAGGACGCATTCGCGGTCGTCTTGGCGCACTACTGCGCTACCGCGGCGGATCATCCCGATCTGCAGATAGTCCGCACCGTCGCTTTTGATGAGGCTGTTGCTACGGACTATTCGTTGTTCCATCGATTGAACTGCGGATACCCGCACGTGTGCGAGTTGGGCCGAGTGGACGGCCCCGCTGAATCGATCGCCGTCTTCGATATCGGATACGTCGAGCGCGACAAAATGCTCACGCAACAAATCTGCCCAGTCGCCCGTGAGAGTCGTGCGTGTGGGCAGGGAGAAGCCGGATCGCGCGAGCATTGCAGGGCGCCTCCTCGCAGAAAAGCCGAAGTTCTCGGGTGCTCGATGTTCAGAGAGTAATCCCGCACATCAGACATGTCGATAGAAGTCGACATGTCATCGCGTCGGGAAGAAATTGTTTGCCATACAAACAACGCCGAGTTATTGTTTGTCGTACAAACAAGTAGGAGTTCGTGATGGTCACCGAGGCAGTTCCAGCAGCGCGCGCCACGCGTGAGTCGGGCAAGCAGACGCGTATGGCTCTGTTCAATGCCGCAACCGAGCTGTTCCTCGAACACGGCGACAGCGTGTCCATCGCGCAGATCTGCACCGCCGCCGGCGCTCATCCCAACCAGGTGACCTACTACTACGGCTCCAAAGAAAAGCTCTTCGTCGAGGTGGCGTGTGCGGCCGTTCTACGCGCAGGCAAGCGCGCCGAGGTCGATGCTGCCGACGCCGACACGGTCGGCGACTACACCGAGAAGCTGGTCGGATCCCTCCTGGGCTCGGGCGCTCCCAGCGTCGAACTCTTCGTGGAAGCGATGATGATGACGGGTCGTCGTGGTGAACTCCGCGACCTGATCTCCGAAACGCTTCGCACTCTGCATTCCTCGGGTGAAACCGCCCTCCTCCGTACCTTGATCCGCACCGGTTGGCAGCTGCGCGCGGGCATCGACGTCGAGTCCAAGGCCTTCTGGTCTGCGATCTTCGGCCTCGTCATCCAGAAGACTGCCACCGGCGAGAGCTTCGGCTACTCCCTCGAGGAGGCGGTTGCCGTCATCTTCGCCACCCTCCAGATACCCGACGCCGTACTCAACAGCTCGATGGAATGAACTCTCTTCGAGCGTGATTCTCCGACAAGGACTTCGATGAACATCGTTCGCGTATTCGACAGCAACGTCACCAAGACCCCGGACAAACCCTTCCTGATATTCGACGGTCACGATCACACGTACTCCCAGGTTCAGGATGGAAGTCGCCGTGCCGCAGGCTATTTGCAGACGCTGGGCGTGCAGTCGGGTGACCGCGTCGCGCTGATGTGTTACAACACTCCAGGATTCGTGTACGCGATGCTCGGTGCCTGGCGCTTGGGCGCCGTCGTGGTCCCCATCAATCACAAGATGCAGACGCCCGAAGTTGCCTACGTGCTGGAGCACGCGAAGGTGTCGGTGTGCGTCTTCGACGGCGAGTTGTCCTCGGTTGTCGGTCGATTGGAGACGGCAGCCAAACTGATCAGCACAGACTCTGTCGCAGACGGCTTCGACTTCTTCGACGACGCCATCACCCGCCAGGACGGCGTTGACGGTATCGACATCGACGAGAACGATCCGGCTGAAATCCTCTACACCTCGGGGACTACCGGCTCGCCCAAGGGCTGCGTCCACAGCCACCGCAACGTGGTCGGCGTAGCCGTCACCGCAGCACTCGCCGTGTCGACGACTCGAGATGAGCGACTGCTCATGGCCGTCCCGATCTGGCATGCTTCCCCGCTCAACAACTGGTTCATGTCCACGCTCTACATGGGCGGAACCGTCGTGCTGCTGCGCGAGTACCACCCCGTCAAATTCCTGGAAACTGTTCAGGAACAACGTATTACCCTCTGCTTCGGCCCGCCGGTCATCTACACCACTGCACTCAACCTCGTGCCGAACTTTGCCGACTACAACCTCGGAAGCGTTCGTGCGTGGTTGTACGGCGGGGGACCGATCGGCGCGGATGTCGCTCGGCGACTGGTGGAGTCGTACGGCACCACCGAATTCCGGCAGGTCTACGGCATGACCGAGACCGGGCCAGTGGGCACTGTGCTGTACCCCGAAGAGCAGTTGAGCAAGGCGGGCTCGATCGGCCGCGTCGCGCTGGCCGGCGTCGACCTGCGCCTGGTTGCCGATGACGGCACCGACGCGGAGCCCGATCAGATCGGTGAGATCTGGCTGCGCGCCGACACCGTCATGCAGGGCTACCTCGACGACCCCGATGCCACGAAGGCTGCATTTGCCGACGGAGGTTGGTATCGCACCGGCGATCTGGCGCGCAAGGATGCGGACGGCTACCTCTTCATCGTCGACCGCGCGAAGGACATGATCATCACGGGCGGTGAGAACGTCTACTCCAAGGAGGTCGAGGACGTGATCTCCGGCCACCCGGACGTCGTCGACGTCGCCGTTGTCGGAAAGCCCAACGAAGAATGGGGCGAGACCGTCGTCGCACACGTCGTCTGGCGGGAACCGGATGTCATCAGCGCCGACGACATCAAGGACTACCTCTCGGACAAGTTGGCGCGCTACAAGATTCCGCGTGAAGTGGTGTTCGCGACCGTTCTTCCGCGCACGCCGACCGGCAAGATCCAGAAGCACCTCATCCGCGCAGCGAGCTGAAAGGCCTGTCATGACTGATATTTCCGAGAAGACCGTCTCCGAGAACATCGCTTCCGAGAACACCGTCACCCACCCGGCTCCGCATCGCACCCATGCAGTGCTCAACCAGTCGGTACCGCGTACGGACGTCAACGAGTTCCTGCTCGATACGGTCCTGGCCGAAGGCGTCGCGCGCCACGAAGCCGATTGGGCCACCGGTGAACTCACCGATATCGGTGAACTGGTCGGCAGTGCCGGGTTCCAGCACGACGCCGAGCTGGCCAACACGGTGATCCCCGAATTGAAGACTTTCGATCGCTGGGGAAACCGCATCGACGAGGTCGAATATCATCCGTCGTATCACCGGATCATCTCTGCTGCCGTTGCGCACGGTGCGCACACCTCTGCCTGGGCTGACCCGAAGCCGGGTGCCAACGTGGCTCGGGCCGCGGCATTCATGCTGTTCTCCCAGGTCGAACCGGGCCACGCGTGCCCGATCTCCATGACGCACGCCGTGATCCCCTCGCTCGAGCTGCAACCGGACGTGGCCGCCCTCTGGACGCCGCGAGCCCTTTCTCGCAGCTACACCCCCGAGTTGGACGCTCCCGAAAAGGCATCCGCGATCTTCGGAATGTCGATGACGGAGAAGCAGGGCGGCTCCGACGTGCGAGCCAACACGACCATCGCCAAGCCGGCCGGACGTGGCGGCCCGGGTGCGGACTACCTGCTCACCGGACACAAGTGGTTCTGCTCCGCGCCGATGTCCGACGCCTTCCTGGTTCTCGCTCAGGCCGAAGGTGCTGCCGGCGAAGGACTTTCCTGCTTCCTTCTTCCTCGCATCCTGCCCGACGGAACCCGCAACGTCTTCCGCATCCAGCGTCTGAAGAACAAGCTGGGCAACAAGTCCAACGCGTCGTCCGAGATCGAGCTCGACGGCACCGTCGGCACCATGATCGGCGAACCGGGACGTGGTGTGCGGACCATCATCGAAATGGTGTCCCAGACGCGACTCGACTGCATTCTCGGCAGCACGGCGGGTATGCGTCAGTCGGTGGCCGAAGCGGTGTGGCATGCACGGCACCGCAGCGCTTTCGGTGCCGTCCTGGCAGATCAGCCGGCAATGACGTCGGTGCTTGCCGATCTGGCTCTCGAATCCGAGGCCGCGACCATCACCGCACTGCGATTGGCCCGTGCGCAGGACGAGGACGCGGACGAGCAGGAGAAGGCTTTCCGCCGACTCGCGACAGCCGTTGCGAAGTACTGGATCTGCAAGCGCGGTCCGCACCACTCCTACGAAGCCCTCGAATGCCTGGGCGGCAACGGTTACACCGAGGACTTCCCGCTTGCCCGTCGCTACCGTGAGCAGCCCGTCATGGCCGTGTGGGAGGGGTCGGGCAACGTCATCGCGCTCGACGTCCTGCGCGCGATGACCCGTGAACCCGATTCCGTTGCCGCCTTCGACCACGAGGTCAACCTCGCTCGCGGCAACAACCCGGTCCTCGATCAGCACCTCGATCGGGTACGACGCCAACTCGGTGAGCTCGCCACGATGGCACCTGCCGACGCCCAGCTCCGCGCTCGGACCGTCGTGGAGGCTATGGCGTTGGCACTGCAGGCTTCGCTCATGGTGCGCCACTCCCCGGCCGCTTCGTCCGATGCGTTCATTGCCGCACGCCTCGGCGCCGACCGTGGCCACGAGTACGGAACTCTGCCTGTGGGAACCGATTTCGCGGGAATCCTCGCGAGAGCCTAAGGCTGCTCCCTCAGTACCCTGGTGACGGTGTGTACTGCCGGCGTCGGATTGTCCGGGCGCCATGCCATCGCGATTTTCAGCGTGGGCGTGGCTCCGGCGATCGGCAGGTAGACGACCCCGTCCATGGACAGATGCGCCGTCGACTCCACGACGACGGCGATCCCGACCCCCGCTCCGACCATGGCCAACAGGCTGTACGGATCGGGGGCTTCGTGTGCGATGGTGGGCGTGAAACCTGCTGTGGCGCAAACGGACAACGTTGCATCGCGCACCACCGAGCCGTGCTCGGCGGGATACATCACGAATCGCTCGGTTGTCAGGTCTTCCGGTGACACCGAGTCATGCGTACCGAGGTGATGCCTGGCCGGAACCGCGACCATCAAGGTTTCCTCCCGCACAGTGTGAGTCTCGAATCCGCGCGGAATGGGCAGGCCGACTATGCCCATGTCCAGTGCTCCGCGTCGGAGAGCGTCGAGCACCTCACCCGAGTACATCTGTGGCCGTAGTTCCAGTTCGATTCCCGGATGGGAGTCGGCCAAGGACCGTGTGAGGGCCGACAGGACGGTGTAGCCGCCTGTTCCGCCGAAACCCACTGTGACACGGCCCGTCTCGCCAGTCGACGCGGCCGATGCGATTTCTCGTACCACGGCGATCTGCGCTTCGATGATCCGTGCGGGCGTGACCAAGGCTTCGCCGGCGGCTGTCAGTTGCACTGATCTGGTGGTCCGGACGAACAGGTCGGTGCCCAGTTCACGCTCGAGCCCCCGAATGGTCTGGCTGAGCGGGGACTGCCCGATGTGGAGTCGCTCGGCGGCCCGGCCGAAATGAAGTTCGTCGGCGACTGCGAGAAACGCGCGCAGTTGACGCAGTTCCACGTCGCTCCTCCCGGGTTTCATTATGTGGTTCTCCCACATAAATAAGTCGAACTAAGTCTTGGACTCTACATGGATTTCGGACGATAGTGATTCACGCCTCACATTGCATCCCTTGGTGATGCCCGACGCGAGAATCAGGGAGAACCGTGGATCAACACCCAGGTCAAGACACCAATCCGCCCGAATACAACGCCAAACAGGCACGCAAGGCCGGAATCACGGCGTTTGTCGGAACGACCATCGAATGGTTCGACTTCTACATCTACGGAACCGCATCCGCCTTGGTGCTCGGCCCGCTGTTCTTCCCGGATGCGTCGCCAGCGGTGGGGACACTCGCAGCCTTCGCGACTTTTGCCGTGGGATTCGTGGCTCGTCCGGTCGGCGGAGTGGTGTTCGGTCATTTCGGAGACAAGTTCGGTCGCAAGAACGCCGTGATCATCACCCTCGCGCTCATGGGGTTGGGAACTGTCGGTGTCGGCCTCCTCCCTACGTACTCCCAGATCGGGATCTGGGCACCGATACTGCTTGTGGCACTGCGTGTTCTCCAGGGCATCGCCATGGGCGGCGAATGGGGCGGTGCCGTGTTGATCGCCACCGAATTCGCTCCCCCGAAGAAGAAAGTGCTCTACGGCGCGTTTGCGCAGCAGGGTTCACCGGTCGGCAACCTGCTCGCGACGCTGGCCTTCCTCGGCCTGACGTTGATGTCGGATTCCGTGTTCGAGTCGTGGGGTTGGCGTCTGCCGTTCCTCGGATCCGCAGCTTTGGTGATCGTCGCTCTCTACATCCGGTTGCACATCTCCGAGACGCCCGAGATGAAGAAGGCTGTTGCGGCACAGGAGCGTACACGGATGCCGCTGGTCGAAGTGTTGCGGTCGCATCCCGTCGAACTTGCTCTCGGCGTCGGCGCTGTGGTTGCCGGTGTTGCCATCACGTACGTCAAGACAACTTTTGCGCTCTCATGGGCGACAACGGATCTCGGCTTCGAGCGCAGTGACTTCCTCCTCGTGATCACCGTGGCACTGGTAGCCCAGGCGCTCGTACAGCCTTTCGGCGCTGTGCTGGCCACGCGGATCGATCCGTCGAAAGCGGTCCGTTGGATGCTGCTTCCGGAGATCGTGCTCCTACCACTGATGTTCGTGCTGGTTCAGACGGGCTCCGTGCCCTTGGCGATTCTGGGGATGGTCCTCGCGACGGCGCCTCACGCAATGTATTACGCCGCGTTGGCCGGCATTCTGGCGCAGGTTTTCCCCACCAATGTTCGGTATACCGGCATCTCTCTGTCGTACCAATTGTCGACCGCCGTTTTTGCCGGAACGGCCCCGATGGTCAGCCAGTATCTGCTGACGCGAACCAACTCGATCTGGCCGGTCGTAGCTCTAGGGCTCGTGTATGTCGTTCTCTCCCTTATCTGTATGACTGCTTTGCTGCGCAGGAGTGCGCTGCACGCGCAAGGGCTGGAGTCGACGAGCTCCTCGAACATGACCGATGTTTCCACCCTGAAAGGCGTTGACCACTGATGAACTTTGCACACACCGACCCCGCTCTGACAGCGGTAGTGGACAGATGGACCGCCGGGGCGGACCGAGAGACGTTGAACGGATTGCTCGACCGACTGGGCCGAGATGCCGCCGGCCGTTTGTCCGAGCTTGCCGACATCGCAGACAAGAACCCGCCGGTGCTGCAGCAATTCGACAAGGCCGGTGACCGCGTCGACCGGATTTCCTATCACCCGGCCTACCTGGAACTGTGCCGGGCGGCGTACAACGAGTACGGCCTGTCCGCCATGTCGCACCGAAAAGGGTTGCACGGATGGGACTCCGTGCATCCGCCACTCGCGAAGTACCTCGCGTCGTACATCTTCGTGCAGGCAGAGTTCGGGCTGGCCTGCCCGGTGTCGATGACAGATGCTGCTGCGCGGACCCTGCGTATGTTCGGTGATCCGGCCGTGTTCTCGCCCTGGATCGACGCGTTGACGTCGACGGACCCCGAGCAGGCGAAGACGGGTGCGATGTTCATGACCGAGATTCAGGCAGGCACCGACATCGCCTGCACCGAAACACGCGCCGAGCGCGACGGTGACGGATGGGTTCTGACGGGCAAGAAGTGGTTCGCCTCCAACCCGGATGCCGATGTGATCATCACCCTCGCAAGATTCCCGGGCGGACAGGATGGTTCGACGCGTGGAGTCGGAATGTTCATGGTGCCCAAGACCTTGGGATCCGGCGAGCGCAACAACCTCACGATCGATCGTCTCAAGGACAAGCTGGGGACGCGTTCAATGCCGAGCGGCGAGGTGACGCTGAACCGCGCGCACGCACTCCAGGTCGGTGGACTCGATCGAGGGTTCCGCCAGATGGCTGAAATGGTCAACACGTCTCGCCTCTCCAATGCGATGCGTTCGAGCGCTCTCATGCGCCGAGCAGTTCGTGAAGCCGTCGAACATTCGAAGAGCCGAGTCGTGTTCGGTAAGAGGCTCTTCGACCAGCCGCTGATGCGGGCGACACTTCTTCCCCTTGCACTCGATGCCGAGGCTTCGCTGGCCCTGGTCGCGTACAGCGCACAGTGTCTTCAGGCAGCAGACGGCGGCGACGAACAGGCGCGCGCACTGATCAGGGTACTGACGCCGATCGCCAAACACTTTGTCTGCAAACGCGCGCGGGTGGTCACCGGCGAGGCAATGGAGGTCCGAGGAGGAAACGGGTACATCGAGGAATGGGTCAACGCGCGACTCGTGCGGGATGCCCACTTGGGCTCGATCTGGGAGGGCTCGAGCAATGTCATTGCGCTGGACGTACTTCGGTGCCTACGCAAGTTCAACTCGCACCGCACGGTCGCGGGAGCGATGACCGACATCCTGTCCACCGTCGGACCGGACTGCGAAGCCGGGTCCGGAGTTCTGTTGCGGCGCTGGGAGGAACTGGTCGATGAAGGAGATCGTCTGATCTCCGGATCTGACGATGCCGCGCAGGCTGCGAGTGCAAGGTACTCCGACGAGTTGGCTCGTACCGTCATGGCGACCCTGCTCTTCGACCTTGCGGATCACGGCATCCGAGAAGGTCGCGGGTACCGGTCATTGCTGGTGGCTAACTCCTACCTGGCCGGTCTTGTGGGGAAGGTGCCGTCGGCTGCACTCGGCAATCTCGACGTGATCACCGACGGCGGTGACGTCGAGCTGGATGATGCACGTGACGTCGTAGCCGAGTTCCTCTCCGTAGCAGGGGTTCACCAGTGAATTCTCCAACAGGCCCCACACCCTTGGCTGGTGTCCGCGTGCTCGATCTGTCGAAGATCCTTGCCGGGCCGTACGCAACCATGTCGCTTGCCGATCTCGGAGCCGACGTCACCAAGATCGAACACCCTGAAGGCGGCGACCCCACGCGTTCGTGGGGGCCTCCCTTCGTCGGCGTAGATGCCGCCTACTACCTCGCGATCAACCGCGGCAAGAAGTCGGTCACGATCGACCTCAAGTCCACCGAAGGACAGGAGATCATCCACCGCATGCTCGAAGAGACCGATGTGGTCGTGGAGAACTTCAAGCCGGGCAGCGGATTACAGAAGATCTTCGACTACCAGGCACTGTCCGAGCGATACCCGCATCTGATCACCCTGCACATCTCTGCCTTCGGTGAAGAAGGACCGCTGCGCGACGAATCGGGATACGACATGATCGCGCAGGCCGCGGGTGGGCTCATGTCGCTCACCGGTGAACCGGGTGGTGCTCCGATGAAATCCGGGTTTGCGTTGGGAGACTTGGGCGCAGCGCTTTTCGGACTGGTCGGTGTCCTGGCTGCATTGGTCGAGCGAGGCCGGACCGGGCGCGGACAGTACGTGACCACGTCGCTGTACGAGTGCCAACTCGCGATGCACGTGAACTGGGCGACCAGTTACTTCGCCACCGGTGAGCGCCCGACTGCGTTGGGCTCCGGTCATCCGAATCTTGCTCCGTATCAAGCATTTCCTGCCAGCGACGGGTACTTCGTCATCGCTGTCGGCAACGACGCGATGTGGGCGTCGCTGTGCGAGGCCATCGGAAGGAGTGAACTGGTCACCGATCCGCGTTTTGCCCACAACCGCGACAGGGTGGAGAACCGCGAGAGTCTGGAACGAGAACTTACCAGCGCCTTCACATCGGAAACCGTCGAACACTGGTGCGCTCTTCTCGCCCAACGCGCCGTACCGGTCTCACCGATCCGGCATCTCGACGAGATCTACTCCGATCCCCACACCGCCGCGCTCGGAATGGTCGGTACCGTCGACCATCCGACGCTCGGACCGTTGAAGCAAGTGGCCTTCCCGGTCAACTTCTCCGGCCAGAGGCCACGCCTGACGTCGGCGCCGCCCGTTCTCGGCGCCGACAACGACGAAGTCCTTGGTACCGCTCAGGCCAGCCCGCTCAACGCAGGCGGCGTGTTGTCGTCGCGCCAACCGATGGCCTCGGCAAGCGTCGTGAGGTCGTAGTCCGGTCCGCTGACGCCGACGGTGAAGAGCGAGACTCCGTCGGCGACCAGGTCGGCTGCATTTTCGAGCCCAGGCCACGGAACCGAGTGCTCTACTTCCAGCGGGTTCCGGCCCACGTCGGCGCAGTGGTCGGAGAGGATGTCTGACTTGCGCAGGTGTGTCTCACGGTCGCCGAAGCTGTGCCAGACGTCGGCGTACTCGGCGACCAGGCGCAGGGTCTTCTTCTCGCCACCACCCCCGATGAGGACCGGGATGTTGCGCGTCGGCGGCGGGTTGCCCTTCGCCAGGCGGCCCGTGATGCGGGGGAGATATTCGCCAAGCAGTTTCAGCCTCGAGCCGGGGGTGCCGAAGTCGTATCCGAACTGGTCGTAGTCCTTCTCGAACCAGCCGGCACCGATGCCGAGGATCAGGCGCCCCCCGCTGATGTGGTCGACGGTTCGCGCCATGTCGGCCAGCAGATCCGGATTGCGGTAGCCGCCGCCGGTGACCAGGGCGCCGATCTCGACGCGTTCGGTCTGCTCGGCCCAGGCGCCGAGCATGGTCCAGCATTCGAAGTGGGCGCCGTCGGGATCGCCGGTCAACGGGTAGAAGTGGTCCCAGTTGAAGACGATGTCCACCCCGGCGTCCTCGGACCGCAAGACGGCGTCGCGTATCAACCCGTAATCGGGTGCGTGCTGGGGTTGGAGTTGAACACCGATGCGTACCGGACGAGTCATGCCACGCTCCTGACGAGAGGAATGGTTGTCTCCACCCATCATGGCCGGGTGCGCGCGGTACCGCTACCGCCGCAGGGTCAGCGGAGCGATCACGCGCCGACAGCTTCGTGTACTCCCAACTCTTCGAGGAGTCGAGTCCGCAGCGCGGCGTATCCCGGCTGCGAGGGACTGCGCGGCTTCACGAACGACACGGCCTCGAGAATGCTGACCCGGCCGTCCCGCAGCACCGCAATACGATCGGCCAACAGGATTGCCTCGTCGATGTCGTGAGTCACCAGAAGGACTGCGGGGCGATGTTTGCGGCACAGCTCCGCAACCAATGCCTGCATTCGGAGACGCGTGAGCGCATCGAGTGCAGCAAAAGGTTCGTCCAGCAGAAGAAGCCGTGGGTTACGTACCAGTGCTCGTGCCAGGGCCACGCGCTGGGCTTCACCACCGGACAGGGTCGTGGGCCAAGCGCGTTCACGCCCGGCGAGCGACACTTCTGCCAGCGCGGCCGCAGCCGCTTCACGGTTCTTCCGGGTGGAGCGTTGTCCGAGGATGACGTTGTCCTGGACTCGCTTCGACGCAATCAAACGAGGCTCTTGGAAGACGACGGTCCGGGCTTCCGGTGCACGGACCTCACCGGCATCGAAATCCTCGAGTCCGGCAAGGATCCGCAGAAAGGTCGTCTTGCCGCTACCACTGGCTCCGAGAAGTGCCACGAACTCCCCCGGTCTCACGTCGAGTGAGAAACCGTCCAGAATTGTCCGATCGCCGAAAGTCTTCACGACGTCGACAGCATGGACACCCGAATCCGTTTGTTGGACGGTCATGCGCTCTTCCCCCACTGCTTGTAGGGCATCAGGATTCGCTCGATACCCCGAACGAGGAGGTCGACCGACAACCCCCAGATTGCGTAGATGATGACGACGACCACGAGGACGTCGGTCTGGAAGTATTGCTGCGCAGAAGTCATGAGAAATCCCAGACCCTTTGGTGCATTACTCAATTCGGCGACGATGAGTGCGAGAAGTGACACCGACAACGAGACCCTCAATCCGACGAGCACCGACGGAATCATTTCCGGCAGAATCACCTGACGAATCAGTCCGAGACCCCGTAGTCCGAACACACGTCCGGCCTCGATGACCTTGCGGTCTACATTGCGGACTCCACTGTGAGTGTTGATGTACAGCGGAAACAGTGCTGCGGCCGCGATGATGATGATTTTGGGACGCTCGTCTATGCCGAACCACAGAATCAACAGCGGTGTGATCGCAAGAAACGGGATAGTGCGGAGCATCTGGAGCGTGGGGTCCAGAAGCTTGTCGGCGAGAGCGAACAATCCTGACGCAATACCGAGCGAGAGTCCCAGGGCGCCGCCGATGGTAAACCCGATGGCTACCCGCACAAGTGAGACCGAAAGGTTCTCCCACAGAACACCAGTCGTCACGAGTTCGACAAACGCCGACCACACGGACCAGGGAGACGGGAAGACCTTTTCGTCGATTCGGCCCGTCGCTGATCCGAGTGCCCACACGGTGACCAATGCGACCGGAACACTCGCGCGAAGCGCAGTATCGGAGAGCCGGCTTCGTCGACGCTTGGCAGTGCGAGGCGCGATTTTGTCTGCAACCGGGCCTGCCGCTGCCGCTGCAGGCAACTGGGGTGCCTCGACGCTCACGAGACAGCCCAGGTCGTGACGTCGAATGCGTTGGGAGCCTTTCCGGACTTGACCAAGAAGTCGAGAGTCGAACGGACGGTGTTCAATCCGTCAGGGTCGACGGGCTCACTCTGAAAGTTCCAAAGCGTTGCTTCCTTGACAACGTCCACCGGTGATCCCGTTGCGTCGAAAACGAACTGCGCGTAGGCGTCGTGATCAGCATCGACGGCCTTGTCGCCTGCTTGAATAACTTCCCAAACAGCCTTGGCTAGTCCGGGATTCGAGTTCAGCGTCTCCCGCGACGTGAGCGCCACGCTGGTCGCGAGGAGATCCGGATCGTCGACGCTGGCCTTGGACAGGACAGGAAAGTCGATTTGTTTCCTCCAGATGCCGGCCGTCGTGGCCGGAAGGGGCACGGCGTCGATGTCACCACGTTGCAGAGCGGGGAGTGCATCGGCAAAGAGCAGATTGACCAACTCCACCTTGTCCGCGACACCGGCTCGTTCGAGGACCGCCCGGCCGTACTTGTCGAAGTTCGACCCGAACTGCAGTCCTACCTTCTTGCCTGCCAAGTCTTCGATCTTGGATACTCCGCCCTCACGGCCGAGGAACCAGATATCCGACGACGGTTTGTCGATCACGAGGGCGGGCACGTCGATTCCGCTGGCATTGGCCTGAACCGCGGGGGTATCCCCGATCAATCCCACCTGCACGTCACCGGTCTGCAGCGCCTGCACCACCGGAGGGCCGTTGTTGAAGCCCACGAAGGCTTTGTACTCGAAGCCGTACTTCTCGAGGATGGGTTGCGCCAGGCCTTCGTGCACGGCGTACCCGAACGAGGTGGTGTCGGTAGGACTCTTGCCTGCAGCCCCGTTCCAGGGCGCCCCGACCGTCAGTGGGACAAGGTCTTTCGAACTGCTGTCGGAAGCCGCGGAGGTGGACGAGCATGCCGCTGTCGTCGCGAAAAGCGCAATTGTGAGTAGGGCTGTCAAGCCTTTGGCGCGAGATCGGGTTTTCATGGTGTTCTCCTGGCGTTCTGGGCGAGCTGGTGATAGTCGGCTGTGGATTGGGTCGGACGAGGGGACGATTTGCGCCATCCGACCCGTTCGCGGTACATCCCGAGCAGGTTCTGCCCGATCAGATGCTCCTCGTCGCGTAGTTCGGAGTCCTGAGGCTCAGGAGTACGCGACGGTGAGACGAAGATGGCGTCGGCGGGGCAGTACGCCTCACACTGGAAACATGTCTGACAGTCCGAATGCCGCGCGATCGCGGGTGGTGAATCCGCTACGGCTTCGAAGACGTTCATCGGACAGATGCGGACGCAGATGTCACACGTCGTGCACCGGTCGATGCTGATCAACTCGATCATGATGCACTTCCCTGCTGAGCCAATGCACTGCCGACGCGGGGCAACTCGGTATCGGGGGCAACCCAGATGTCGTTCAAGCCGCCACTGAGCAAGCGATGAGTTTGGTCCACGTCGGTGGCGGGAAAGTCGATGCGAGTATGCATGCCGCGAGTTTCGGTCCGTACCAGGGCCGAACGAACCGCCCAGCGGCTCATCGCGAGCATCCCGGCCGCTTCGCGTTGCGCGATAGCCTCTGTTCCGGCGGCTGTGTGGTCGAGGTCGCGAGATGCGCTCTCCCAGAGACGATCAAGTCGAGTAGCCGAATCGATCAACCCGTCGTTGCTTCGGAACACGGACTTGTCGATCGGGAGCATCTCGGACTGAATGGCGCGAACAGAGCCGCGTACGTCGTCGAAACCTCGATCTCTCACACCGAGCGTTCCTGACGATCGAGTGTCGGATAGGTCTGTCGCTCTTCGGCTATCGGAGAAGGACGCGGCTGCTCGTCCCGCCCAGGTGCCGGTCGCAATGGCCCACGACAGGTTGGGGCCACCCGCTCCGGTGGCTGCACCGACGATGCGATCCCGTGCGGCGATGTCTCCAGCGGCGTAGAGTCCGGAAACTCCGGTGGATGCGTCATGGTCGAGGATATGTATCCCACCGGTGCCTCGGACCGTTCCTTCTTGAACCCAGTCCATCGGGAAGCGTTCGTTGAACGGATCGACTCCCAACTTGTCCGTGACCATGAAGAAATTGGGCATGGCGGCTCGCAATGCCGGTTGCACTTCCTCGCCGAACTGTGTGAACTGTGCGGTGATCGTGCCCCTCAGCGATGCGCCGAGAAGCTCTGCGCGGCTTTGATGTAGGTCGTGATAGTGAATCGGTTCACCGAGATGATCCCAGTACGAGGCAGTGACGAAGAATCCGTTCTTGTCCATGCTGGTTCCGAACGGCACCATTCCGTAGAAATTGGAGAACTCCATGCTCGAGAGGTGCGCGCCCACCTCCGCGGCCATCAGATGCCCGTCTCCGGTATTGACGTCTCCGCCGAGGGAATGGCTCTTCCACGTCGTTCCGCCGGTTGCCAGGATCACCGCACCGGCATCGACACGCCACGGCCGTTTCACTTGGCGCTGGTAACCCGTTGCACCGGACACCGTCCCACCGGCATCTACGAGAAGTTCCAGTGCCGGACTGTGATCGAGTACGAGTACACCGGACTTCTTCACCTTCCCCCGAAGGAATCGAAGGTAGTCCGGAGCTGCACCGGAGAACGATCGCTCACCGGGGCGGGCGCCGAAAAGTGTTCCGGAACCGCGCGGCTTCGTACTGGGTTTGTAACCCCATTCGGGAATGAGAGCGGTTCGCGCCCAGGCCTCGTCGAGTACCGCTTCAGTCCAGATGCGATCGGTGATGTATCCACCTGAGCGTTCACGCTTCGAAATCTCCTCGTCGCGGCGCTCGGCCACCGGCGGCACGAGCCAATGACCGACTCCTGCAGTGGCGGCGACTCCGCTGGCACCGACATAGCCTTTGTCCACCAACGTGACGGCCGCGCCGGATTCGGCGGCGGCGACGGCCGCCCACGTAGCGGCCGGACCCCCGCCGACGACGAGGACGTCAGTCGACACGAGAAGGTTTTCGACGTCGTCAGTGACCACGTGCCCGCGAAAACGTGGGAGTGAGCGCGCCATGACAGCGCACCTCCGATCTGGAATGCGTTGGGAGAGAGAAGTACGAGATGTTCGCTCTAGCTACACGACGGTGAGAGGGAGGCTTCGAGGCGTTCGAGTCGGTCGGTGATCTTTGCCAATTCCGTGAGGATTCCGGCTTGCCCGGCCGGTGCGTACCGATTGGCGTGTGCAACGCCGACCTCGATCAACCCCAGGGCTTGATGGGTGGTTACTTGGAAGAAACCGAGCTGATCCAAGACTTCCGCCGCGTGTCCCGTTGTCGCGTTGGCCAACGCCCACACAAGATTTGCTCCGTTGACGATGGAATTGCCGACGAGTTGCGCGTCGGTCACAGCCGCCTCGAGGATGGCTCTCGCCTCGGGGCCGAACGTCACGTCGTTGTCGTCGAGTGGGGTACCGTCGGGCACCACCAGGTCGAGGGTCTTCTGGATCGACGTCCGTGTCAGGCCGAGGTGGTCGAGGCCTCGCAATATCAGGTTCTCTTCCTCGTCTAGCAGCGCCTGCAACAAGTGTTCGGAATCGACTGTCCGTGAGCCCTTTCCAGCAGCTGCCGCGGGTGCCAGAGAAATTACCGACGCAAGATGTGGGCTGAAGGGTAGATCGGTGTCGATATGCTCGGTGATACGCACGGCAGAATCAGGAATTTCGCGATCGAGTGTTCCGCGGAGTGCCATCTGGCAGATTGCCGAGACAGGCAGTCCGCGTGCGCGTACAGCAGCAGCGAGGTCATCCGGGAGATAGATGTTGACCTTCGGCATCGATTCTTCCTCTTCTACCTGATCTCGACCGCTTGACCTGCACTGATGTGCATAACCCCATATAACCCCCACGGATGGTGACGGGCAATCGTCGGTGCCGTTGTTCCGGCAGGAAAGCCCAGTTCAGGGGTTTGGTTCAGGCTGGTCCGAATCTGGTCGCGTGCGCACGGTCTGCCCACAGCAGACAGGCGGGGCCGCGGCACTGCCGCGCCGGTAGGAATGGATTCATGACTACCGAAGCGCCCACCGATACCGGCTACCGTGACCTGTTGACAGACAGGCTCTTCCGACAGCGAACCATTCTGCTCACCGGCGAGGTCAACGACGCCATGGCCGAACGTGTGTGTTCGGAACTGGTGCTTCTCGCCACCACCGACCCCAAGCGCGACATCGTGCTCTACATCAATTCACCTGGCGGATCGGTGTTTGCCGGCCTGGCCATCTACGACACGATGAAGCTCATCCCCAACGACGTCGTGACGGTCGCGATGGGCTTCGCGGCCAGCATGGGCCAGGTGCTCCTCTGCTCCGGGACCCACGGCAAGCGAATCAGCCTGGCGCACAGCCGCATCATGATGCATCAACCTTCCGCAGGTATTGGTGGGACTGCGGTGGACATCGCGATCCAGGCCGAGAGCCTCGAGCTGATGAAGCGTCAATCGCAGGAAATCCTTGCCGCCGAAACGGGCCGGACCGTCGAAGAGATCGAGACCGACAGCGATCGAGACCGCTGGTTCACCGCCGAACAGGCGCGCGAGTACGGAATCGTCGACCGCGTCGTGACGTCCTTCGCCGAGATCGCACCGCAAGCCACCTTCCCCAAGATCGGATTGTGACGTCATGTCCCAGTACACGATTCCCAGTGTCATCGAGCGAACACCAACGGGTGAGCGATCTTTCGACATCTTCAGCAGGCTGCTCAACGAGCGCATCGTCTTTCTCGGCACAGAGATCGACGACGGCGTCGCCAACGTCGTGATGGCTCAGATGCTGCATCTGCAGGCCGACAACCCCGATCGCGAAATCGGTTTGTACATAAACTCTCCCGGCGGTTCCACCACGGCGATGCTCGCGATCTACGACACCATGCAGTTCTTGAAACCGACGATTTCCACGTACTGCATGGGTCAAGCGGCTTCGGCTGCTGCAGTGCTTCTGGCCGCCGGCACTCCCGGCCATCGGCATGTTCTCGCCCATTCCCGGGTGCTGCTGCACCAACCGTCGACGCAAGGTAGTGGCACCATCTCGGACCTTGCGCTTCAAGCAGCCGAGATCCTGAGAATCCGGGAACAGACCGAGGCGATTCTGAGTAAGCACACCGGTCAGAGCGTCGAGCGACTCCGTAAGGACACCGATCGCGACAGGATCTTCACTGCCGACGACGCTATCTCCTACGGACTGGCTGACACCCTCATCGAAGGGAACTGACTAGGCCGCCATCAGGACGGGACCCGAGATCGGTGCGGGAGAGTGCCCGAAGGTGAGGGAGTTGAGCGCAACGATCCGGTTGCCCGCTCGGAACAGCAGATGCTCGAGCGGCATCCCGAGCGCTTCGCAGATTGCGCGCAGAATTTCCGACGACGGTTCCTTCTTGCCCCGTTCGATCTCGGAGAGGTATTGCTTCGACATCCCGACCTTTGCGGCTACGTCGTCGAGAGTTCGGTCCTGATCGCGTCGAACCTCCCGCAGCACTCGTCCGTAGGCTTCACGAATCAGTGGGGGTTTGCGCACGGCAACAGCCGGATCGGGGAGTTCCGACTCACCCTTGACCAGGACCAGTCTGCGCGGCGCATCCATAGGCCGAGTATTCCAGCCGACCGGTACGGACACCACCGGGTTCGCCGAGGGCTGACATCTAGTCCGTTCGAACACCACCGGCAAGGAACATCGCTCGAAGAACGAAGGCCGCCTCGGGCCCGATGATCTCGCCGACAAGGCTCGTGTAGCGGTCGACGAACTCGGGCCCGTGGGAAGCCTCGTCGGAGGCGGGGTCGCCGAGGTGGTGCGCAAGTTCGTGCAAGACAACGAATTCGCGTAGCGCCCACCGGCCGTCACGGTCGTCCGGGACGGCGATGACGTCGTTCGAGTAGTGAGCGGCGGCATTGCCGCCGCGGGACCGTACGGACACCGGAATGGTTGCGCGAGGCCAGGTCTCCCGTACCCAATTCAGCCCGAGTAGCTGATCGCAGTACGCCTGGACCGACTCCACGGAACCGAATTTGCGCTCGACCGGCAAGGTGATGGTGGAACCCATGACTTCGACGCTCCGAAGTCCGCGCTGGTCGGCGCGATCGAACATGGTGCGCACCAACGTCTCTGCCTCGTAGACGGCGCTCCGCTGCGTATCCCTCACGAGTCCAGCTGCCCGCGCACCCCGCCGATCTCCGGAAGGTTCCCCAGACGTGCGGAGCGCGCCGCCCGATCACCCGCTCGTCGAGCATGTGAGGAATGCCCGGCGCTTGCGCGGCCGCCGCCCCGCCACGTCCCACGCGCTTTGGAGTTGGACGAGTAGTAGTCCTTCAGCTCGATTTCCTTGTTACGCAGCACGAGTGCGGTTTCGGAAGACGACGTGGCAGATTCTGCGATCGCGGTCTTCTCCGTCTCCTGCTTCGTCTCGGCCAACCGAGCGCCGATGCGGGACGCGTACGCCATCTGGAAGTTCAGGCGTGCCGTCACTCCGGCCACCGGCTTGCGGACCTGCGTGCTGACGCGTCGTCGTCCACGAGTTTCGACGACGGTCCGCACGGACGTTTCGCCGCGGTACGCCCCGGAACGCACGTAGGCATCGGAGTCACGCACCATCTGGAAGAGCAGGCTCGAATACAGGGCCTCGCACACGTCGATGTCGCCGGCGAAGCCGTAGGCGTAGATGACGGCCGACGTCTGCGCGATGTCGCATTGCACGTCGTTGGCAGCGGCGATGGCGATGAACAACTGGGCGTACGTTCGCAGTCCGCGCTTGCCCGGTTCGCCGATGGTGATCAGCCGTTGAGTGGGCGTCGCACGCTTTTCCGAAGACGCGGTGTGCGCACGCGCGACCGCCAGGTCGATCGCGGAACTGGTGGCCAACCGCTGAGCGGCAGCCATGAAGGCTTCACCTTCGTGTGGATTGTCGGTGGACTCCGCTTGGCGAAGCAGCGCACCGATGCGGGTCAGCATCTTCTCCGAACTCACCGTGAAAGACTACGCTCGCGCGCCGACACGGACGTTTATGCTGCTAGCGCACACGCTCACCCTCGACTTGGATCGTCCGGCACGTTCCTGCCGGTAGAAGGGATCAACCCCGTCATGGCTTCAGTGACTTTCGAGAGCACCACCTGCCTGTTCCCCGGATCGAACACTCCGGCAGTGGACAAGCTCGACCTCGAGATCGAGGACGGCGAGTTCCTCGTCCTCGTCGGACCCTCCGGCTGCGGAAAGTCGACCACCCTGCGCATGCTCGCCGGGCTCGAAGACGTCCACAGTGGACGCATCCTCATCGGCGACCGCGACGTCACCGGTCAGGAGCCGAAAGAGCGCGACATCGCGATGGTCTTCCAGAACTACGCGCTGTACCCGCACATGTCGGTGGCCGAGAACATGGGTTTTGCGCTCAAGCTCGCCGGAACCAACAAGACGGAGATCCGCGCCCGCGTCGAAGAGGTCGCGAAGATGCTCGATCTCGAGCCGTACCTCGATCGCAAGCCCAAAGCGCTGTCCGGTGGCCAGCGTCAGCGAGTGGCG
>NZ_BAAILK010000028.1:53692-60216 GCF_054589475.1 Rhodococcus sp. no. 34 | reverse complement strand
ATGGGCCGCGCCATCGTCCGCCAGCCGCAGGTCTTCCTGATGGACGAGCCGCTCTCGAACCTCGACGCGAAACTCCGTGTGCAGACACGTACGCAGATCGCTCAGCTGCAACGACGCCTCGCGACGACGATGGTTTACGTGACCCACGACCAGGTCGAGGCCATGACGATGGGTGACCGCGTGGCCGTCCTCGAAAAGGGAATCCTGCAGCAGTGCGCCTCGCCGCGCGAGCTGTACAACAAGCCGAAGAACGTCTTCGTCGCCGGCTTCATGGGTTCACCCGCGATGAACCTCTTCACCCTCCCCGTCGTCGACGGCGGCGTCGCATTCGGTGACGGGATCGTTCCGGTTCCGCGCGAGACGATGAACGGCGTCGTCGAAACCGAGGTTGTTCTGGGTATTCGCCCCGAGCACCTCGAGATCGCAGCCGAAGGCCTGCCGATGGAGGTCGACGTCGTCGAGGAACTGGGCTCGGACGCCTACGTCTACGGCCGGACCACGATCGGCGGACGGTTGCAGCAGATCGTCTCGCGTGGTGACTGGCGCAATCCGCCGCAGAAGGGCGAGCGCGTCAACCTGCGCGTCGACCCCGAGAAGGTGCACATTTTTGCCACCACCGACGGGCGTCGCCTGGGTTAGGTCGACCTGTCAAACGACACATGACCGATTCAGGTTCGGCGTAATACCCACAAGTAGGGGTGTCTCGTGCCACAGTAGGGGCCGATGCCGGGAGCCGGCACTCATGGCGCATGCCGTGAGCAGGCTCTCGGTGACCGTCTATTTGTCATACACATACGGGGAGCGAATCCATGGTTCTGAACTCGAAGGCGATGCGCCGCGCTGCAATTGCAGCCACGGCAGCGTCCATGCTGGTACTGGCAGGCTGTTCGTCCGATTCGGACAAGGACAGCGGAACCAGCACCACGGCCGCATCCGGGGGATCGTCCTCGAGCGAAGGCCGCGGACCCATCACGATCGTCGAGGGGCAGGATGCCCTGAACGAGGCGCTCGAAAACATCATCTCCGACTGGAATGCCGAGCATCCGGACGAGAAGGTCACGCTCAAGCCGCTGGCGAAGGAAGCCAACGCGCAGGTCGACGACATCACCCAGCGCATGCAGGCCAAGAGCGACGAGTACGACCTCATCGGCGTCGACGTCGTCAACACCGCTCAGTTCGCCGCAAACGGTTGGCTGCTGCCGCTCGAGGGTGACCTCGCGATCGACGAGTCCGGCCTCCTGCCGTCGACCGTCGCTTCGGGCACCTACAACGGCAAGCTCTACGCAGCGCCGAAGAACACCAACGCCGCGTTCCTGTACTACCGCAAGGACCTCGTCGAGAAGGCTCCCACCACGTGGGCCGAGCTCAAGGAAAACTGCCCGAAGGCTGTCGAAGCCGGCATCTCCTGCTACATCGGTCAGTTCAAGAACTACGAGGGCCTGACGGTCAACACCACCGAGATCACCAACGCTTTCGACGGCCCGTGGGTCGGCCCGGACGGACTGACCCCGGCCATCGACGACAAGACGAAGGCAGGCGTTCAGTCGATCGTCGACAACTTCGCCGACAACACCATTCCACAGGAAGCACTGACCTACTCCGAGGGCGAGTCGCAGACCGCGTTCGGTGACGGCAAGGCACTCTTCATGCGCACGTGGTCCGGCTTCTCGGTCGACGGTGAGAAGACCTCGGTTGCCGGCAAGTACGGCTACACCGTTCTTCCGGGTGTCGACGGACCGGGCGCTTCGACCGTCGGCGGCTACAACGTCGGCATCAGCGCGTACTCCGACGCGCCGGCAACGGCTCGTGACTTCCTCGAGTTCATGCAGACCAAGAAGTCGCAGACGTACTTCACCGAGGTCGGCGGCGCACCCGTCCTCTCGGCTGTCTACGACGATCCGGCAGTGCTCGCTCAGTTCCCGTACTTCGCGACCCTGAAGGAAGCACTCGCGACCGCTCAGCCGCGCCCCGTCACGCCGTACTACACGCAGGTGTCGAAGTCGATCTCCGACAACACCTACGCTGCTATTCGCGGTGAGAAGACCGTCGAGCAGGCTTTGGCGGACACCAAGGCCGGCATCGAAACCGCCGGTAACTGATCTACCAGGAGCAATAAGCAATGGCAGAACCGCAGGATCCTTCCGCGGCTGTGCCTACCAACCCCACGGTCGGGGCCGGTTCAACCGGTCCCGACCGTTCGGGCGTTGGTGGGAGACACCGTGCACCGGAACCGCTAGAAGAGCCGTCGGCATCCGAGGCAGCAGGGACATCCCTGACCAAGGTTCTGCCTGACCTTGCAGCTACTCCACCCCCACCGACCTCGCCCCCGCCTGCGTCGGCCGACAAGCCGAAGAAGCGTCGACGAGTTCCGGTGTGGGCGTTCGTCGCACCGTCGCTGATCGTTCTCGCCGTCATCATTCTGTATCCGCTCGGACGAGCGATCTGGATGTCGATGCACAGCGACGGCAAGAAGCTCGATCCCGAGACCGGCATGTTCGTCACCGGTCAGTTCACGTGGTTCGACAACTACAAGAACTGGATCACCCAGTCCTGCAACACCGCCAACGGCTCGATTCCCTGCCCGCCCGGCACACTCGGATCGCAGTTCTGGCAGTCGATCGGAAATACGTTCGGCTTCACCGTCGTCACCGTCCTGCTCGAGACGGTGATCGGTCTGTCGATGGCGTTGATCATGGCCAAGACGTTCCGCGGACGCGGTTTGCTCCGCGCTTCCGTGCTGATTCCCTGGGCCATCCCCACCGCCGTCACCGCGAAGCTCTGGTTCTTCATCTTCGCCAACGACGGCATTGCCAACAAGATCCTCGGCACCAACATCCTGTGGACGGCGGACCCCTGGCCGGCGCGATTCGCGATCGTCGTCGCCGACGTCTGGAAGACCGCGCCGTTCATGGCGTTGCTGATCCTCGCGGGTCTTCAGATGATTCCCGCCGACGTCTACGAGGCCGCCAAGGTCGACGGTGCGACGGCGTGGCAGCGGTTCCGCATGATCACGCTTCCGCTGGTCAAGCCCGCACTCATGGTGGCGGTGCTCTTCCGCACGATGGACGCGCTGCGCATGTACGACCTGCCCGCGATCATGATGGGATCCAATCCCGCCACCTCCACCATCTCGGTTCTGGTGGTCGATCAGATGCGCGTCGGCGCCAATTCGGCGTCGGCACTGTCCACCATCACGTTCCTCATCATCTTCGCTGTGGCCTTCATCCTGGTCCGATTCCTCGGAGCCAATGCGGTCAGCACGCAGGAAAAGCAGCGGAAGGGGGAGCCGGTATGAACAAGGCACTACGCGGCAAGATCGGCACCTACATCGGCGTCGTACTGATCATCGTGTGGGGACTCGCTCCCTGCTACTGGATGATCGTGACGGCGCTGCGCGACCCGGCGGACACGTTCTCGACGTCGCTGTGGCCCACCAATCTCACGCTGTCCAACTTCACCGCGGCGCTCGATCCCGACGCGAAGGTGAACTTCACCCGTGCACTGATGAACAGCCTCATCATCGCGGGCGCAACCACGCTGATCGCCGTGGTCATCGGCGTGTTCACGGCGTACGCGCTCTCGCGTTTCGATTTCCGTGGCAAATACTTCGTCACCGGAATCATCCTCGGCGCGTCCATGTTTCCGGTCGTCGCCCTCGTGACCCCGCTGTTCCAGTTGTTCACCGACATCGGCTGGATCGGCAGCTACAAAGCGCTGATCATCCCGAATATCTCGTTCGTGCTGCCGCTGACGGTCTATACGCTGACGTCGTTCTTCTCCGAGCTTCCGTGGGAGCTCGAGGAGGCGGCGCGTATTGACGGCGCCACCCGTGGCCAGGCCTTCCGTCTGATCATGCTTCCGCTCGCCGCGCCGGCACTGTTCACCACCGCGATCCTCGCCTTCATCGCAACGGTCAACGAGTACCTGCTCTCGCTCCAACTCTCGAGTGACAAGACCGCACCCGTCACCGTGGCGATGGCCAAGTTCTCCGGAACGGACCCATTCGTCACGCCGTACACCTCGATCATGGCCGGCGGAACCCTCGTGATGGTCCCGCTGGTCATCATGGTTCTCATCTTCCAGCGACGCATCATCGCCGGTCTGACCGCAGGCGGCGTCAAGTCGTGATGCGCGCTTGCGCACGGTTTCGATGAGGCGGGCTTCGCGCGCCCAGCGTATGGAGCTGATTGCCGGCTTCATCTCGGTCTTCGCCCTCATGGCGTTGATCGGCGCTGTGGTCGCGATCGTCAAGGGAGACCCCGGCGTGATGCCGTCTTTGGTGCTGCTCGGTTGCGTCGTCGCTCTCGGGCTCGCGTTCCGCGGATATCGGAACGCGGTCCGAGCAGAACGTCGCGAGTAGCCAGCCCGGTAGGGTGACATTTCGGTATCGCAGTTGCCGGGAGTTATCTGATCGAGATATCACCCTGGTGGAATGGTGCCGGTAAGTCCGGATCCACGACCGGGAGTGTTGAGTGAGTCCATCGAACAGATCGAGTGCGACGGGTGGCGATCAGTCGTCGGCTCGATCGGGCAAGTCGGCTAATTCGCCCCGGTCGAACAAGTCGGCCAAGCCCGCTAAGAAGCAGCGCTCGAAGTGGCGGTACGTCCGGCGGACCATCTACGTTCTCGTGCTCCTGATGGTCATCGTGCCCGCGTCGATTTTTGCTGTCGCGTACAGCCGGACCGACGTCCCGCGCCCCTCTGACATGCAGACCAATCAGGTGTCCACCATCTACATGGCCGACGGCACGACTGTGCTCGGCAAGGTAGTGCCGCCGGAGGGAAACCGGACCGAGGTCGCGTTGTCGGCCATCCCGATTCACGTCCGCGATTCGGTGCTCTCGGCGGAGGATCGCAACTTCTACACCAACCCCGGATTCTCGATCTCCGGATTTGCTCGCGCTGCCCGCGACAACGTGATGGGCAAGGAAAGCGCCGGCGGTGGCTCGACGATCACTCAGCAATACGTGAAGAACGTCTTGGTCGGTGACAAGCGCAGTATCGACAGGAAGCTGCGTGAGCTCGTCATCTCCGCCAAGATGGCGCGCGAATGGTCCAAGGACGACATTCTTGCCGCGTATCTCAACACCATCTACTTCGGTCGCGGTGCGTACGGCATCGCCGCCGCGTCGAACGCGTACTTCGACAAGCCGGTCAGTGAGCTGAGCGTCGAGGAAGGCGCAGTTCTCGCGTCCGTCATCCAGAGCCCGTCGTTCCTGGACCCCGAGACCAATCTGTCCGCGCTGCAAGCGCGCTGGGACTACGTTCTCAACGGCATGGTGGAACTGGGCAGCCTGACCAAGACGGATCGCGACGCGATGCAGTTCCCGGCCGTCGCCCCCGCCAATCGGCCGACCGATCTGAACCAGGCGCCAGGACCCGAAGGCCACATCAAGACCCAGGTACTCAAGGAACTGGCCGAGGCCGGTATCAGCGATCAGACGCTGAACACCGCTGGCCTGCAGATCACGACGACCATCGACCCGGTTGCGCAGGAAGCTGCGCTGAACGCCGTCAGGCGGAATCTCGAGGGCGAGCCGGAAGACCTGCGGACCGCAGTAGTGTCCATCGACCCCAAGACCGGTGGCGTCGACGCCTATTACGGCGGTGACGACGGAGCCGGCTTCGACTACGCCCAGGCGCCGCTGCAGACCGGTTCAGCGTTCAAGGTCTTCGGTCTGGTCGCAGCATTGATGGAAGACATTCCGCTGTCCGCACGGTTCGACAGTTCACCGCTCACGATCAACGGCGTGACCATCGGAAACGTCGGCGGCGAATCCTGTGGTCGATGCACCATCGCCGAGGCACTCAAGCGTTCGCTGAACACCAGCTTCTACCGGTTGATGCTCTCGATGGAGAACGGTCCCCAGAAGATCGCCGACGCCGCCCACCTGGCCGGCATCCCCGAGCACATTCCCGGACTCGACTACCCGACGCTCACACAGGAGGGTGGTCCGCCGGAGAACGGAATCGTGCTCGGCCAGTATCAGTCTCGCGTTATCGACATGGCGTCCGCTTACGCGACGCTCGCCAATTCCGGTGTGTACCAGCAGCCGCACTTCATCCAGAAGGTCGTGACGGCCGAAGGTGAAGTCCTGCTCGATCGCCCGGTTTCTCCCGGTGAGCGTCGTCTCGATGCTGCCGTTGCCGACAACGTCACGCAGGCGATGCTGCCGATCGCGTCGTACTCGAACGGTCACGCGCTTGCCGGTGGACGCCCGTCTGCAGCCAAGACCGGTACCGCGCAGTTGGGTGACACGGGCCAGAACAAGGATGCGTGGATGGTCGGTTACACGCCGTCGCTGTCCACCGCGGTGTGGATCGGAACTTCCGACGCTCAGGCCATCACCAACTCCTACGGTGGTTTGATCTACGGCTCCGGAGTGCCTGCGGACATCTGGAAGAGCACGATGGACGGCGCGCTGAAGGGATCCGACTGGGAGAGCTTCCCGTGGCCGGACCCCATCGGCGGGCAGGCCGGCGTTCCCGCGAACTCCGGCGTGACCTCGGGGGACGGGACGGGC
>NZ_BAAILK010000028.1:21733-53625 GCF_054589475.1 Rhodococcus sp. no. 34 | reverse complement strand
ACGCCCACGACGGGCGCGGCCGCTCCCCCGGCGCCCATCGAGGTGCCCGGCCTACCGCCGATCGAAGTGCCGCCGCTCCCCCAGTTGCCGCGTCAGATCGAGATCCTGCCGGGCATCGTCATCCCACTACCGGGCTGACAAGCAGCGCTCGATTTCCGGTTCTCAGGCCTGATCGTCGAAGAGACCGAGTTGGGTGGGCGCTGCATCCTTGGCGGGCAGTACGACGACGCGCAGTCCGCGCCTGAGGTTGCGGATCGCGTGCGTCCACGCGCGCTTCTCGCCCGCACACAGGTCGGTGTCGTCGTCCTTGCGGCGGATGGACTCGGTCAACGCCTCGTGCCAGGCAGTCTCCTGCTCCTGGCTGATCCGCAGGTAGTCGAGAATGGTGTCGCGGTCGTGCTCACAGATCACGGCAACCTCTTCGGCGCTGAGCTCGCCCGTTCCGTCTGCGTCGAGTTCGAGGAGCGCCATGAGAGCCGGCGGAAATTCGTGGCACTCGTGCGACTCGTATTCGGCACCGGGATCTTCGTGCTCGGAGGCCATGCCGTCGTTGAAGGCGGTGTCTCCGGTTGCGCGGATGGGTTGCCCGCCCAGTTCTTCGGCGAGTTCGTCGGATGCTTCGGCCAGTTCGGCGAACGAGCGCAGAGCCCGCAGCAGGTGCTCGGCGACGAAGGGTGCGCCGTCCACGCGGACCACGCCCAGCACACTCTGCTCGACGAGAATGAGCTTGATGGTCGGCCATTGCCGATTGAGCTGAGCAAGAATTACAGCAGCGTTCTCGAGGTTCTCCACCGAATGCACGACCCGCGAGAACACCTCTACGTACTCGTCGTCCTCGAGGACACGAACATAGGTGACCTGCTCACCGCGGACCAGCGGGATATCGCCGTCGTCGTCACGCTTGGGCGGATGACCGAGAAGGCGCTCGACGGCCCCGTCGACCAGGATCCGCAGCATGTCGCCCGAACCCGAGGGAGCGTGAGACGGCGTCGTGGCGAACGCCGGCGTCGACTCGCGCCCACTGGTGCTGGCACGCAGGAACGACGGGTGCGCAATGCTCCACATTTCACGGAAGACGCGCAACACCTTTGTCACCAGTTCCTCGGGACGAGCGCGGTCGACGTCGATGTAGAAGGACATGGACCCATTGCCCTCGGGTTCGTGCTCGCACAGATCGGGAGCGTTGAACCCCATGTCGAGCAGCGCTGAATGGTCTTCCGGTTCGAGCATCCGCAGTGGATGCAGAAACCTGTTGGAAGGAACTTCACAGCGCACGGAGGTCTGGTTCCATGCGAAGAACTGGATGCACGCGGGCGCGTCGGCCAGTTCGTCCATGCTGTCGTAATGCGACTCCACCACGAGGGTGTCGTCGTCCTCCATCACGGAGATGTAGCGAGCGAGATGAGTCTCGAAAGTAGTCCAGGCACTCAGGATTTCCAGATCGAAAGTATTGTCCGACATCGTCGCTCCTCTGGTCCGGGGGCGCATGGGGCCCTACCGACGACTCGCCGAAACCCCTGCTTTTCAAACCCCGCCTACGACGTTAGTCGTGGGGTCCGACAGTGACAGTGTTCGTAGGATCCGGGTGACCGTGTTTCAGTCAGGGGATTATCTTCCGAGCCTGCAGATTGGCGAAGATGTCGAGGAACATCGCTTCGGTGTCGACGTGGCGGTGAAATCCGAACCGACGAGCTTTCGATCCGTCAGCGAAAAAGTCGTAGTCCCATCCGAATACGAAGTCACCGAACCCCCAGGACGAGACATCGGAATACGGGGTCCGAGCAAGGTGGTGTTCCTCGACGAGTTCATCCCACACCGACTCCTTGTCCGCCATTGCGACGTCGAGGGACATCGGGAGCGGAGGCGCGACGTCCATGTCGAAGAAGGCTGCGATCTTCGGCCACATCTCCTGCCAGCGGAACAGGTCGCCGTTGTTGATGTTGAACGCCTGATTTGCGCACTCGGGGTTGGTCGCGGCCCAGACCGTCGCTTCGGCCAGGAGTCCGGCGTCGGTCATCTCGATCAAGCTGGTGTACGCGCCGGGTTTGCCGGGGAATCGGAGTGGGACACCCAGTTTCTTCGAGATGGTCGCGTAGACGGCGATGACCATCGCGAGGTTCATCGGGTTACCCAGTGCGAATCCGGAGACGACCGAGGGTCTGATCGCCGACCATGTCCACGACTTGCCGAGCTGCCTGCGTTCGAGGAACTGCTGTTGGTCGACGTTGAACTCGGGTGGCATGTGCGGTGGATCGCTCTCGCGGGCCGGAGTTTTGAACGGTCCGAGGTGTGCCCCGTAAACCTTGTAGCCCTGCATCAGGCTGACGTGCTCGAGTCCGCCCGCAACGGGCTCGATGGCGTCGAGAGTGTTGACCAGCATCGCCAAGTTGGGCGGAACCAGCTCGGCCCATGTCGGGCGGTCTTGATAGGCGGCGTAGAAGACGTGAGTGACGTCGCCCAGTCCGCTCAGTGCCGCTGCAGTCCGGTAAGGATCGAGCGGGTCGACTGCGATGTGTTCGACCCGGTCGGTGTCCGTACCGCCTCGCCGCGAGAGTCCGATGATCTTCCATTCTCCGGTCGACTCGAGGTGATCGATCAAGTTCCCACCGATCACGCCTCGGGCTCCGACCACGAGTGCCACTTTGTCGTGCTGCACCATTTCTGCCTCCCATTGGTATATCGCGATGTTGCGATATAGGGAGTGAACCACACATATCGGCATTTCGCGATCTAGCGGTATGCTCACGAACATGGAAGACGCAACAACCGAGTGGGAAACGGCGTTCAAGGCGCTGGCCAACCCGATGCGTGTGCAAATCCTGCAGTGGTTGAAAGACCCCGGGAGCTTTCCCCCTCAGCTCGAGCCTGCCGAGGAGGTCGGAGTGTGCCTCAAGCACATTCAAGCGAGGGCGAAGGTGTCGCAATCGACTGCGTCTCAGTACATGGCCGCACTCCAGGCCGCGGATCTGGTCACCACCACACGAATCGGCCAGTGGAGGCATTACAAACGAAACGAGCAACAGATCGAGAAGCTTGCTGCATTCATCAGGCAGGGTTTGTAGATACCAGCACCTGACCGATCCCTCCGGACCTGCAGACGTTGTGGCAAAACCTCACATCGCCGGCGCCGTCGGTATGTGCATTGTGGTCGTTTCTCGGCTTGCTCGTTGTCCTTACGCTCGGCAGAGGGTACTGGCAAGGAGAGGCGTGCGATGAGTCGTGAGAGCTGGGTGGGCCGTGATGCCCGATCCATCGCCGAAGCCGTGCGGTCGGGTCAGGCGTCGGCGCGGACCATCGTCGAAGACCACCTCGCACGGGTCGACGAATGCAATGACGAACTCAACGCACTGGTCACCGTGTGCGCCGAGGAGGCTCGCACGGCCGCGGATGCCCTGGACGAACGACGCCTTCTCGGTGAGACACTCGGCCCCCTTGCCGGGGTTCCGTTCACGGTCAAGGACCTGATCGCCACTGCCGGCGTGCGCACCACTGCCGGTTCTCGCACTCTGGCGGACAACGTCCCGGCCGTCGACGCCCCGGCCGTCGCGGCATTCAAGGCTGCCGGTGCGATTCTGATCGGCAAGACCAACACCCCGGAATTCGGCGCGTGCGGCCTGACTCGAAACGAACTGTTCGGAACCACGGCCAGTCCGGTGCGACCGGACGGCGTCGTCCGGTCCCCCGGCGGATCGAGTGGCGGCGAGTCCGCGTCGGTTGCTGCCGGAATGAGCGTGCTCGGACTCGGTACGGATTTTGGTGGCTCGGTGCGTTGGCCCGCCCACTGCACCGGCCTCACTTCGGTTCGCCCGACGCTCGGACGTGTCGATCCGGAAGGTCAGTATCCAGGCGTGCTTTCGGATGGACGGGTACTCGCCAACCCTGCGACGATGCACGGCACGATCCAGACCATCGGCCCACTGGCCCGCAACCTCGGTGATGCGGCGCTTGCGTTGCGCGTCCTGTCGATGCCGCATTTCTCGTGGAGCGAGCCTGATTCGGTCGACGTCGACGACCTCGACATCCGCTGGGCCACCGGCGAGGGAACGATTCCCGTCGACGAAGAAATCCGGTCAGCGGTTGGGACGGTGGCGATCAGCCTGGACGCGAGCGAGTACGACGGTCTGGCCCTGTCGCGGGCCAACGCGCTTTTCGGCGCGTTGCGATCGGTCGAGACCCACGCGGACATCCACTCTCTCGCAGCAGGTTCAGCGCACGCTTTCGACGCGGACATCACCGCCATGCTTGCGGCAGGCCGTGATCGCAGTTCCGCCGAGGTGGAAGCGCTGTGGGCGGATCGCGCGGTGTTGATCAGCGACTTCCTGGGCGAAATGGGCGACGTTCTGATTCTGCCGGTTGCGTCGGTGCTCGCTCCGCCGCTCGGTGTGGAGAGCTTCGAGGTGGGTGGTCGCGAACTCACGTGGATGGACGCGCTCGCGAGTTGCCGGGCGATCAGTGTGCTCGGCCTCCCGTCGGTCGTGGTTCCGGTAGGGCTCTCCCCCAACGGTTTACCGATCGGGGTGCAGGTGGTGGCGAGACCGTTCCGCGAGCATGTTGCGCTGTCCGTGGCGGCGCGAATCACGTCGAACGTGCAGGCTCTAGTCTGATTTCCATCTTTCGGTTTCGGCCGCGAAACGTGTTGCGTACGAGTCGGCAAGGTCGTGAAGAGTGGTGACGCAATCGCCGTAGTACGTCGGTGCATGCATGGTCGCCAGAATCCGCGGCTCGAGGTCGGCCAGGGCACGGATCGTGGGTTCGAGATCCGGGGTGAGGCAGGTGGCGTGGCCCAAGTCTTCGGCTTCCAAAGCGGGACCGACGATTTCGTGCTCGGTGGTCGCGGGGTGGTGCCCGAACGCGGTGAAGAGGTCTCCGCAGAACAGCGTCGACGTCGTCTCCTCGAACATCAGGCCCGCGTCCCAACCGTGTGGGACGTGTGGGGTGTCGATGTGCCGGACTCGGCGGCTGCCGGTTTCGAGTACGTCGCCGTCCTGCAAGGGAAGTGGCGCCCGATCGGCCAGATCGTTGACCTGGACGAAGCACCCCATCGCACCGTGTGCAACTTGCGCTTCGGGGGCCGCCGCAAGCCAGGAGTTCATGGACCCGCATTCGTCGGCCTCGACGTGACCGAACGTGATCCATTTCAGACGGTCGATGTCGATCAGCGTGGAGAGTGCGTCAGAGGCAGAGGTGAACAACGCTCGCTGCCCGGTGTGGAAGAGCAAGGGTTCCTCGCCGTCGACGAGAAACTGGTTCATCGTGAGGTTCGCTTCGTCCACGAAGGTCGACAGTCGGTAGATGTCCGGCGCGATTTCGGTGATCGTGGTGGTCATCGCTGTGCTCCGATCAGGGCTGGTGTACAGGTCAAGCTGTGTTCTCCAGCCTTCTCGCCGCCCCGCGCCTGCACAAGGTTCTGGACATGCTTACGGCTCTGCAATAGTGGAGGACGTGTTCGCTCTGCTGCTGACAGGCCCCCCGGGCGCGGGGAAGAGTTCCGTGCTGACCGCGCTTCACGATCGACTCGGCGAGGCCGGGGTGAGCAACGCGATGATCGAGGTGGACGAACTCGAGCGGTGCTATCCGCCGCTGGGGACCGAACGGGCAATCGCACACGTCGGGATGCTGTGCGCGTCGTACCGGGAAGTGGGGTACGAACTCCTGTTCCTCACAGCTACCGTCGAAGACGACGACTACGGGCGCGCCCTGCTGGCCGCGACCGGCGCCGAGGGGTACCTGCTGGCGCGCCTCGAGGCCGATCCGGATACGTTGCGTACCAGAATCATCGAACGTGAACCGGCCGGCTGGGCCGGGTTGGACGAGTTGGTGGAGGCGTCACAACTGCTGGCTGGTTCGATGCCGGCGCTCAGTGGAGTCGACGTGGTTCTGAGTACCGAAGGCCGCGATCCCGAAAGTGTTGCCGATGATCTGGAAGCGGCTCTGCGAGAACACAGTCCGTCGCTTCTAGCCGTCCGTATTCAGAGCGGTGACCACTGAAGCGAACATCGTCGACTTGATGGCGCCCAGTGTGCCCGCATTCTTCGGGCCTATCGGTGCAACCATTTCGATGGCCTTGGCGGTCAAAGCGCCGACGGATGCGGTGAAGTCCACCAAACCGGCTGCGAATGCGTCACTTCCGCCGTATCGCCGCCCCGTGGTCATAGCGACGATTGCCGACGCCGGGCTGAGTTTGGCCTGGATGAGAGCTGCCATTCCTTCGGTGAAGGGGATGTTGATGTCCACCTCCGGGAAGCAGTAGTAGCCGCGATCATCGCGCATGACGCGGTAATCGTGCGCGATGCCGAGCATGGCGCCGGCTCCGAAGGCGTGGCCGTTGATCGCCGCGACGGTGGGCATCGGGAACGTCAGCATTCGAGAGAACAGCGACTGCACCTGCTGCACATACCACTTGGCCTTGTCGCCGTTCGCGCCCAGCCAGTCGAGGTCGAGTCCGTTGGAGTAGAACTTGCCCGTCGCCGTGGTGACCAGGGCGTGTGCGCTTTCGCTCAGAGCCTGGTCGAGTAGCTTGTCGACGGAATCGAGCCACTCCGGCGAGAATCGATTCTCGTCCTCGCCGAGATCGAGAACGGCGATCTTGTCTTCGAAGCGCAGAGTTGCGGTCATGATTGGCCTTTCCTGTTGCGTGGCTTGGGGAGTGGTGGGCCGAGATGTAGAACCGCTCGAACGGCGGCATCCAACCGCGCGCGTGCCGCGGCGTCGGGGACTCGCCAACCGTCGGCGCGTTTGGCGGGATGAATGAGCAGTCCGGTAGGCAGGCCGACAACACAGGCCTCGATTGCCTCGACGGCTCGGCCGTCCTTGCGGCCCCAGAGCGCGGTCGACAACCGGATGAACAAGTCGACCAGAGACCGGTCGAGTTGTGTGAGTTGCTCGGCGATGTCGGCAGGGACGTCGGTGCCGAGCAGTTCGTCGCGCTGGATCGTCAACAGCAGCAACGCGGATTGTGGGTAGTCGAGTGCGAAGACAGCCGGAACTTCGGCGGCTGCGACGACGGCGGAAACCGCCGAAGTTGGCGACGGGTCCGCGAGAGCGTCGTCCACTCTCGATTGTTGAAGCGCGAGAAATCGTTGCGCGGCACGCAGCCACGCGCTACCGACCAGTCCACTGCGAGAGCCGAATGCGTGATAGATCGCCCCGTTGGATACACCGGTGGCGTCGGAGACCGCCCGGACCGTGACAGCGCTCGGCCCGGCGGTGGCGGCAAGTTTCTCGGCAGCGTCGAGCAGTGTGTCGAGGTCGTGGACGCGTGGCCGGGGCATGAACGCACAGTAACAGAGCGTCTGCTCTGTTACTAGTGTGCGGTCAGATCACCGAATTTGCGCGAAGGTCTTCGATCTCCTCCGGACGCAGGCCGAAGTCGGCCAGCACGCCGTCGGCGTCACCGCCGAGAGTCATGGGTGGCGCATTCCTGACGGGAAGGGTCTTGCCGTCCACCCAGAACGGTCCGCGGACAACGGGAATCGACGTTCCGTCGGCGCTCTGGGTCTGCTCGACCATCTGCAATGCCTCGACCTGCGGGTCGGAGAACACCTGATCGATCGAATGGATCGGGCCGCAGGGGATTCCGGCACCGCGGATCTCGGAGATCCATTGCGCTGCGCCCTTCGTGGTCAGTAGGTCCTCGAGTTCTTTGGTCAGTTGGTTTCGGTGCGCCAAACGTTCTTTACCCGTGGCATATTCGGTACGGAAGGCGAGCTCGGGGTCACCGAGTACCGAGCACAGCGCGATCCAGTGCTTGTCCGAGCCGGTGGCGATGTTGATCGGGAAGTCGGCAGTGTCGAAAGCGCCGTACGGCGTGATCGTCGGGTGCGTATTGCCGTTCGGCGTCGAAACCCGCCCGGTGCTCAGGTAGTCCTGCGCCTGGAAGGTCATGATCGAGATCGCGGATTCCAGCAACGAGGTCTGCACGCGGTGCCCACGACCGTCGCGACCGCGCGAAGCCAACGCCGCCGTGATACCCAGCGCCGCGTAGATGCCCGAGACGGTGTCGATGATGGGGATACCGACCCGCATCGGGGTCTGTTCCCCGGCGCCGGTGACCGACATCAACCCGGACATGCCCTGGGCCACCTGATCGAGTCCGGGCGCGAACTGGTCAGGGCCCACGGGGCCGAAACCACTGATGCTCATCACGACGAGCCCTGGATTCTCCTGTTCGAGCGAGTCGGGATCGAGCCCCATGTCGGCCAGTACTCCCGGACGGAAGTTCTCGACCAGCACATCCGCGTCGAGGGCCAGGCTGCGAAGCAGTTTCCGCCCGCGGTCACTGCGCATGTCGATGGCGATCGACCGTTTGCCCCGGTTCACGGAAGCGAAGTAGAGGCTTCGATCGCCGTCGAACGGCGGCCACTGACGCGAACTGTCGCCGGAGCCACGGGTTTCGACCTTGACCACGTCGGCGCCGAAGTCCGAGAGCAGCGACGTGCACAGAGGCCCCGCGAGAGCACGGGTGAGGTCGAGAACTTTGATACCGCTGAGCAATTGGTCCATGGGAGAAACCTCGGTTCTGTGGTGTGCAACGTCGCCCACTCGATCCGTCGCACCATCTGCGTGAATTGCCGCTGCAGTGATCGTCGGAGAGGGGAAGAATGAAGGTCAGGCCTGCTTTCGGCTGGGCTCGGTGACAACACTGGTCGAGAGCGCACGGTGATGCGACGGCGACATTGCACAACTGCAGGGCCCGGATTTAGGCGCATTGTGTGACAGGCAGGATTGCGGTGGGCCGATACCGTGAACTCTCTACGGACGGCGATGCAAGCGGGAGGCGAGGCGATGCGCGACATTTCCACTCAGCTGGCGCAGTGGCACGCCCGCGGCGAGGACTTTGCGCTGGCGACGGTTGTCCGTACCTGGCGATCCTCACCGCGCATGCCCGGTGCTTCGATGGCCGTCTCGCGCTCCGGCGAGGTGGTCGGCAGCGTCTCGGGCGGGTGCATCGAGAGTGCCCTGTACGAGATCGCCCAGGAGGTTCTCGCCGACGGCACCAGCCGCGTCGAGGTCTTCAGCGTCTCCGACGACGACGCCATCGGAGTAGGTCTGACCTGCGGCGGAACCATCGAAGTGTTCGTCCAGGCTGTCGGAGCCGATTTCGCCGAGTTCGGTCAGGTCTGTGAACGGATCGAGGCCGATACGCCCGTCGTCGTGGTCACCGAAGTGCGTCCGGGAGCGCCGGCGCGGCACCTTGTCGTCGAGCACGGCCGACGCAGCGGGGATCTGGATGCCACGGAGGACGAGGTCTCCATTCTGCTGCGCACAATGGAGACCGGTGAGTCCGTCGCTTTTGTCGCGCCCGCGGGAACTCTCATCGATTCGCAGCACGACCTGCTGGTCGAGATCTTCGCGCCACTACCGCGGATGTACGTGTTCGGGGCCATCGACTTCGCGGCCTCGATGTGTACGTTGGGCGCCTTTGCGGGTTATCGCGTGACCGTCGTGGACGCACGGCCGGTCTTCGCGACACGGGCGCGTTTCCCCGACGCCCACGATCTGGTCGTCATGTGGCCACACAAGTTCCTCGAAACCGCACCGATCGACAACAAAACCGTCCTGGCCGTGCTCACCCACGACGAGAAGTTCGACATCCCCTTGCTCGAGATCGCGCTGCGTTCGCCGGCTGCGTACGTCGGCGCGATGGGAAGTCGTGCGACGCATGAGCGTCGGGTGGCGCTGTTGAAGGAGCGCGGCGTCACCGACGCCGAGTTGGGGCGTCTGCACTCACCGATCGGGTTGGACCTCGGCGCCAGGACTCCGGAGGAGACTGCAGTGTCGATCCTCGCCGAGATGACCAAGACCCTTCGCAATGCCTCCGGTTTGGAACTGCGGGATCTGCAGGGGCCGATCCACCCTCCACCTCAGGAGAATCCGACCGCCCTGCATCGAACGGCCTGAGTCGACTGCGCTGAATTCGGACATCTTGTGTTCGGTGGGGATAGGATCGTTTCTTTCGTGAACCATCTTCCGTGATCCGAATGAAATCGAGGTGCCTGCCAAGTGGCAAACCCGGCCGTACCGGCATCCGAGGTGAATGCTGTTCTCTCCGAACTTCTTCGAACCCCGCTCCTTCCTGGTGTTCGAAAGGTCGCCGGCGGCTGCGAAGACCCGACGGTTGCCCGGGTGGGATTCATGGCGGTTCCGGACATCGGACCGTGGCTGCGACACGGACAGTTGCTGATCACCACGCCGGAAACCCTCGCCAGGGTCACCGAAACCTTCAAAGCATTTGTCGGACGGTTGTCGACGCGCGGAGTTGCAGCGCTCGCCGTCCAATTCGGCGCAGACGGGGACACTCTCGCGCCGGAACTGGTCGACGCGGCCGAAAGCGCAGACTTCCCGCTCCTGGTTTTTCACGGTGCGTGTGATCACCCCGCGGCGAGAGACCGTGAGCAGACGGAGTCGGCCCAGATCGACGCCATGTTCGGGGCCGAGCGCTTGCGACGGCTGCTGGTCGACGTCGTGATGGGCGGCGGCGGCCTCCCGCAATTGACCGAAGTCATCGCACGGGAGATGAAGGGCGCTGCCCTGATCACCACCTCGGACGGACGCGAGATCTGCCGCGCCGGGGACGCCGCGGAGCGCAAGCATCTGTCTGCCTGTCCCGCCGTCGATTCCACCGGTCGTCTGCGGACCGACACCGTCGAGGGCGGATTGGGTCTGCACGAGTTCGACGGTCAATTCATCGCGGTGTCCGCGATTTCCGCCAATCACATCGACCACGGGCGTCTCGCGTTGTTCACCGGTGAGCGCGTCATGACGAGTTACGACCAGTACCTGGTCGAGCGGGCCGCGTCGGTGTGTGCGTTGGTCATCACCCGCGAACAAGCCGTGGCGTCGGTGGAAGAACGCCATCGCGCCAACTTCGTTCACGACCTGCTCCTCGGCCGGGCCGGGGACCACGATCACGTTGTCTCCCATGCCAAGACATTCGGTTGGGACTTCGACCGCCCGCTGGTGATCGTCTCGATCGAGCCGGACCCGATCGACGAACCGGCCTCTGCGGCGCCCGCTCGGCTGCCCGTCGTCGATCGCCAGGCGATGGCGTTCTCCGGCGCGATCGCCCACCGCGATCCCGGTGCGGCGGTGACCGCGCTGACGGGCGAGACGGTGATCGTGATGGGCGTCGGCACCGACACGATGGCATTGGTGCGGGACCTCGTCACGGTCGTTCGCGGTGAAGGTGGCGGCGGGAGAAGGCCGTTCAGTGTCGGGGTGTCCCGGCCGACAGCGGCGATCGACGCCGTTCCGGCGCTCTACAGTCAGGCGCGCACCGCACTGACCGTCGGGCGACGGATCTCCGGTCCGTGGACGGTGACTCAGTTCGACGATCTGGGCGTGTACAGACTGCTCAGTCTGGTCGAGGACGAAAACGAGCTGGAGACGTTCGCGCGGGAGACACTGCGGGAACTGACGGAGGAAACTGCCGAAGCGCAGGACATGCGCAAGACATTGGAAGTCTTGCTCGCGACCAACATCAACATCGCCGAGACAGCGCGCAAGCTCCACTTCCATTACAACACACTGCGTTACAGGGTCGTTAAGCTGGAGAAAATGCTGGGACCCTTCACGGCGCAACCCGAACTCCGGCTGGATCTGTCTCTAGCACTGAAGATAACCGCGATGCGCGGCATCAATCACTAATATTGCCAATCCGGGTCGGTGGGTTCTGGCAGATTGTCATCACGTCGATACCCCCGCGCTGTAATAGCGTTTCACTCCAGTCACGGTGTTTTGTGAGCTGGAGCACACTCAGCGTTCGGACACCTTCCTCTGCACGAAAGGTCCCATCATGCCGATTTGGACGTTGCACGGAGATGGAAAGAACATCAAACCGGGTGAAGTGGTCGCTCCCGGCGAGCGGCTCAGCTGGGGAAGAACCATCGGGCTGGGCAGCCAGCACGTGGTGTCGATGTTCGGCGCGACGTTCGTCTTCCCGATCATCATGGGGCTCAATCCTCAACTTGCCGTGATGATGTCGGGCTTTTGTACGCTCTTCTTCCTGCTGGTGGTCAAGGGACGCATTCCCAGCTACCTCGGTACGTCGGCGGCCTTTGTCGGCGGTATCGCCGCCATTCGTGCCCAAGGCGGAACATCCGCAGAGGTGACCGGCGCGATCCTGGTGTCCGGACTGGTCCTGGCAGCCATCGGTATCGCGATCCACTTCCTCGGTGGCCGGGTCGTATTCAAGGTTCTTCCCCCGGTGGTGACCGGCGCAGTGGTGATGCTGATCGGATTCAACCTGGCACCCGTCGTCGCGGGGCTGTACTGGCCGCAGGACCAGTGGGTGGCTCTGATCGTCATGGTGGCCCTGATCGTCATGAGTATCGCGCTACGTGGCTTCATGGCGCGCATCGCCATCTTCCTGGCGCTGATCTTCGGCTACGTCCTCTCCTGGATCCTCGACCGGGTCTCGGGCACGATCACCTCGTACGACGCAGGCACTGGTCAGATCACCGAGCACTTCCGCGTCAACTGGGATTCGGTGCAGTCGGCGTCGTGGTTCGGGCTTCCTCCGTTCTCGGACGAGGCCAACGGAATCGTCGGCATCCACGCTCCGTCGTTCAGCCTCACGTTCATCATCCTGGTCCTTCCGGGTGTCATCGCGTTGATCGCGGAGAACGCGGGCCACGTCAAGGCCGTGGCCGAGATGACCGGGGACGACCTCGACCCGTACATGGGACGTGCGCTCGCCGGTGACGGTTTCGCCACCGCTATCGCCAGCAGCGTCGGCGGTTCGCCCACCACGACGTACGCCGAGAACATCGGTGTCATGGCAGCGACCCGTGTGTACTCCACCGCCGCCTACGCGGTTGCCGGCATCGTCGCCATGATGCTCGGCTTCTCCCCCAAGTTCGGTGCCGTCATCTCGGCGACGCCCGGCGGTGTTCTCGGCGGAATCACCGTGGTGCTCTACGGCATGATCGGTCTGCTCGGCGCCAAGATCTGGAAGGAGAACGGCGTCGACTTCGGCAATCCGCTCAACCTCATGCCGATCGCGGCCGGCCTCATCATCGGTATCGGCGACACGGCTCTGAAGTTCAGTGACACGTTCTCGCTCAGCGGCATCGCGCTCGGCACCATCGTCGTGATCGGGATGTACCACCTGTGCCAGTTCATCGGTTCGAAGAACCCGGAGCTGAATGCGAAGAATCCGGAACCGAACAAGCCGGATTCGAAGACTCCCGGCGGCGATCGGGAGGAACCCGCCAAGCAACTCACGTGACGCTTGGCTGAGTGTGCTCGATCGACGAAGGCCGGACATCCTCCGCGGAGGATGTCCGGCCTTTCCGGTGTTCTGGGTACTGATCGATCAGACGGAGGTACTGGCTTCGACCAGGCCGATACGGTCGATGCGTTCGGTGCGGGTGTTGAGCCGTTCAGTCGCATCGGTAGCACTGAGCACGCTCAGCTCGTAGTGCAGTACCGCTCCGACGCGAGTGCAGAAGGCGGCGGATTCGTCCGCGGCATCGGGAAATTCGGGGATGACCCGATCGACGATGCCGCCCGCGAGCAGATCGAAGGACCGTATCCCTTGACCGGCCGCCATGTCCGGCGCGTGCGTGATGTCGTGGAACATGATCGCGCTCGCACCTTCGGGAGGTAAGGGCGAGAGCCAACCGTGGCGGGCCGCCAGCACTCGATCGGCCGGAATCAGTGCCAGGGCGCCGCCGCCCGTGCCCTGCCCGAGCAGGAGGGAAATGGTGGGGACCTCGAGTGAAATCATGTCGGCTATGCACCGAGCGATCTCGCCCGCCAGTCCGCCTTCTTCGGCCTCCTTCGACAGTGCCGCGCCCGCTGTGTCGATGATCGTCACCAACGGCAGGTCGAGTTCTGCGGCCAGCCGCATACCTCGCCGAGCCTCCCGCAGAGCGCCGGGGCCGAGTGGGGAGTGAGCAGTCTGTCCGCGCCGGTCCTGTCCGAGAAGGACGCAGGGCATGTCGCCGAAGCGGACGAGTGCGAGCATGATGCCGGGATCGTTCTCGCCTTGGCCGGTTCCGTTGAGCGGGAGCATGTCCGAAGCGGAATTGAGCAGCACTTCACGAATCCCAGGTCGGTCTTCGCGTCGGGATGCGACGACGGATTCCCAGGCTGACGTATCGGGTGGGCAATCGTACGAGCACGGGTCACTGGGCAGTAGGTGCCCACGATGCGCCCCGGTGATGATGCGCAATGCGCGTTCGACGATTTCGGCGAGCTGGTCTGGCGGCCTCACTGCATCGATGAGTCCGTGCTCGTGAAGGTTCTCCGCTGTCTGGACACCGGCGGGGAAAGGTGAGTTGTACAAGGCCTCGAACACCCGGGGGCCGAGGAATCCGACGAGGGCCCCCGGTTCCGCGATCGTCACGTGACCGAGTGATCCCCAGGACGCGAATATGCCACCGGTGGTGGGGTTTCGGAGATAGACGATGTAGGGCAGGTGCGCTTCTTTGTGCTTGATGAGCGCCGCGGTGATCTTGACCATCTGCAAAAACGCCGTCGTCCCCTCCTGCATGCGCGTTCCCCCGGACGTGGGAAGCGCAAGAAGGGGCAGGTGCTCTTGGGTGGCTCGACGGATGGCGACGACGAGGCGTTCTCCCGCCGCCACGCCGATCGATCCGCCGAGAAAACCGAACTCGCAGACGATGATTGCCACACGGCGGCCTCGGACGGAGGCGCTTCCGGTCAGGACGGACTCGTCGAGCCCGGTCTTCTCCTGGGCCCGCAGAAGTGCTTCGGCGTAGTCGGAGTCGGTCGCGACGGGAATCGGAGGGGTATCCCACGACTCCCAGGTGCCGGCATCGATCACCAGGTCGAGCAAGTCGCGAGCCGTCAGGCGGTTCATCGGGTGAATCCTTGTAGCCACGACATGATTTCGTCAGTGTCTTCACCGAGAACCGGAGGTGCAGTGTGGCGGGTCTCCGTCACTTCGGTTCCGTCCGGATCGAAAAATCGCAGCGGTGGACCGGGCAGTGTGATGTTTCCGAGCATGCTGTGGTCGACGTCGACGAGCAATCCCTGTGATCGGGTCTGCTCCCATTCGTACACTTCGGAGATCGTCCGAACCCGTCCTGCCGGTACTCCGATGCGGTCGAGTTCGGTCAGAAGCTCGTCACGCGAGTACGGCTTGAAGGTACGTTCGATCAATTCGACGACCTGGAAATGATTTTCGACGCGTTCGGCGTTTGTTGCCATACCCGGGGCGTCAGGGTCGAGGTCGAATCCTTCGCAGAATCTTCTCCACAGGCTTTCGCTGCCGACCGAGATCTGTACTGCGCCATCGCCGGTACGAAAGAGTCCGTACGGTGCGATGGAGGGATGGTGGTTGCCCTGCGCCGTGCCTACCTCGCCGGCGACGGTCCACTTCGTTCCTTGAAACGCGTGAACACCGACCACGCTGGCCAAGAGCGACGTTCGGACAACGCGGCCTCTCCCCGTCTGCTCGCGTTCCTTCAAAGCCGCGACGACACCGAACGCCCCGTACATTCCGGCGAGAAGATCGGCGATCGGAACTCCGACTCGTTGAACGTCGTCCGGACTCGAGCCGGTCAGCGACATGAGTCCGGCTTCCCCCTGGGCGATCTGGTCGTAGCCGGCGCGACCGCCTTCCGGGCCATCGTGGCCGAAACCGCTGATGGACAGAACGATCAGTCGAGGATTGAGTTCGGCCAGCCGCTCGGTCGAGAATCCGAGTCGATCGAGAACTCCGGTGCGGAAGTTCTCCATGAGAACATCGGCGCGGCAGACGAGATCTTCGAGGGTCGCGCGCCCACTGTCGGATTTCAGATCGAGCGTGATCGACTTCTTGTTCCGGTTCGTGGACAGAAAATACGTCGATTCCCGTTGTGTGTTCGGTGGTTCCAACGTGGGCTCCACAAAAGGCGGCCCCCACCCACGGGTGTCGTCGCCGCCGTGAGGTGATTCGACCTTGATCACGTCGGCACCCAGATCGCCGAGCATCATTGCCGCGTGAGGACCCGCGAGTGCGCGCGTGAGGTCGACGACTATCACGTCGTGTAACGGACCACTACGAGCACTTGTGTTGTGAGGCTTCGAAGTCGAGTTCATGTCGCACCGCCGTGTTCTGGTGTAATTGGCTGAGCCAGTTGGTGGTTGAGGCCTCCGTAGTTCGGTCGACTCCGGTCCGCTGGACCGAGAAACCGGCCAGGGCCACTGAAGGAGGTATGTGCGGCCCGTCTTTCGAACCGTAAGCGGGCACCGGTGAACGGCACATGGGTAACCTTGCCGACGACGGGTGTCAGTGGTGGGTAAGAAGTGACGAACGCTCACCGGGCGGCGCGATTGCGGTTGTGTCGAACCGTTATCGGGACGTTCTGTCAGCTCATATCGTGCGAAGTCATGACATTTCGTGCATCTTCATGACCTGCAGGGCGAGTGAGACGTTCAATCGAAGGACGGGGTCGTCGGTGAACGATCCGACGACGCTCTCCAGCTTTCCGATTCTGTAACGCAAAGTGTTGTAGTGCATGTGCAGCGCCCGGGAGGCCTCGGCGACATTGCAATTGCAGTCGAGCAGGGTCTGGAGTGTCAGACGCAGGTCAGCGGCTTCGGCGTTGTCCGCCGACAAGGACTTCAGAACGTCATCGGTGAACGAACGCAGTTCGCTCTTGTCCGTCTGGAGCGAGAGGAGTCGGTGTACACCGAGTTCGTCGAAGTGTGCGATCTGCCCCGGCCCGTTGATACGTCGGCCGACGACCACGGCTGTACAGGCTTGGTCGTAGGCCGCGGGTAGATCGGCCAGGGAGTAGATCACCCGGCTCACTCCCGTGCTGAAGGATCGGCGGCCGCTGGTGCGATCGCCGGCAACCTTGCGCACCAACCCTTCGATGTCCCGAACCGCACGGTCGGTGCTGGTCGGGAAAAGCGTGACCACCTCGTGTCGAAACCCGACGGACGGCGCCGTCCGCTCGTGTGTTCGGACCACTTGTTGCCAGCCGTCGCTGAGTCGATCTTGGTCCGTGCGAGTGGAATTCGCGTGCTGGGATTCCGGGTGATCGACGTCGAGTTCTGCAACCACAACGGCAAGTGGACGAGTGACATCCCACCCCAACTGGGTGAAGTGCGCGCTCACTTCCGCTGGCGAGCCGGCTTCGCCTATCAGTGCGTCGCGGAGGAAGTCGCCGCGGAACTTGGATTCCACTGCCGCAACTGCCAGCTGTTTGGTGACGGCCAGCGCGGCAACGGTGGCCGCTCGCTCCAGCGCTTGAACGACAACTGCGCCGAGTTCGTGGGTACCGGCGTACGCCACCATCCGGCCGTGGTCGGTTCCGCCGGCCACCACTCGGGTGAGCGCCAACTGGCCGGGAAATCCCTTGGGCGCGTTCTGTAACCCGACGGCGACCCGCTCGGTCAGGAACCGACCGGTGCTTTCGAACAACGGAAGCGCGTTCAGCGCGGCTGAATCCCCGGCCTCGGTCAATACCCTTCCGTCCGGCGAGCAGATCAGAACGCTGACGTCGAAAAGCGCGGCGAATTCCGCGGCAATCTGAGGTAGATCGCCACCTTCCAAGACGATCGACGTCAACGAGCGGTGAAGTCGATCGGCAATGTCGAGTGCCGCGGACTGCTTCGCCACCAACTTGGTGAAGACCTCCGAGATCACCTCGTCGAATCCCGCGGTGACGGGAAGAACCAACAGCGGAAGCCCTCGCTGCTCTGCCATGTGCAGCATGGCCTCGGGCAGCTCGTCGAGATAACGGCCCGTTTTCACGGCAAGTGCCGCGACTCCTCGACGTGCAAGACCGTCGACGAGGTCACTGAGATCTGTGTCGTCGAGAAGCTCGCCGGTTCGCCCGTAGCGCAGCGGGAACCCGGTTGTCACCAACAACTCGTTCGGCTTCACCCAAGCGAGGATGTCCGGTACTTCCATCACGTTCACCGATTGAACGAGGTGGCGCAAGCCCCCGTGCCCGGCAAGGACTTCGGCTCCACGCAGACTGGGCAGCTCGAGGATATCCCGAACTGTGAGTCTGTAGTCGCCACCTTCTGGCAAATGTTGAAGCTCTTCGCTCGAATATTTGGCAGATCTATCCATGTCGCGAGACTACGCTCGATCACGCGACGAACATTGTCAACAGTTGACGAAAATAGCCTCTCGAAATGAGCGGTTCTCCGTATGTCTGCCAACTACCGCGGCCCGAATTGGCGATCGCCCGCGTCTCCGAGTCCAGGTATCAGGAAAGCATTTTCGTTCAGGCCGTCGTCGATGCTCGCTGTGAGGAGCCGGACCGGATGTCCGGAGTTCTTCAGTGCTTCGATCCCCTCCGGAGCCACGACGACACATATTGCAGTCACATCGGTGGCTCCGCGTGCAATGAGCAGATCGATTGTGCGGACGATGGATCCACCGGTCGCCAACATCGGATCGAGGACGTAGACGGGGGTGCTCGACAGATCAGCAGGCAGGGACTCCAGATACGGAACCGGCTGGTGTGTCTTCTCGTCTCGTGCCATTCCCACGAAACCGACGCCTGCCTGCGGAATGAGGGCACTCGCCTGTTCGACCATGCCGAGGCCCGCTCGCAAGACCGGGACCAGGAGCGGTGGATTCGCCAGCCGCACCCCCAGCGTCGGAGCAACTGGCGTCTCGATGTCGAACTGTTCCAGTTCTGCGCCGCGCATGGCCTCGTAGACCAACATATGGGTCAGTCTGCGCAAGGCGGACCGGAACGTTGCGTTGTCGCTGCGAGCGTCGCGCATGGTCGTGAGCAGCGATGCCGCCAGCGGATGGTCGACAACAGTGGTGTCCATGGTCGAATCGTAAGTGAGAACCGATGGGGCGGCGCGCAACCGGTGATTCGGAGTCGAAATAACCAATCGCGGTTTTCGTTTGGGCAAGTATTGACGATGCCGATGGGTTCGAGTCGTCATAGCGTGGTCGACACGGCAGTTCCGAACCGCTCGGCTGGACTGGGCGCCCGGAGCTGTCAAGGCCCAATTTTGCCTCCACGATTCCCTATACAAGGAGATGCCAATGCCCGAAGCAATCGAGGTCCGTAAGGTTCCGCTACACAGCGTCTCCGACGCCAGTGAGCTCGCCAAGCTGATCGACGACGGTGTCCTCGAGGCCGACCGCGTCATTGCAGTCATCGGCAAAACCGAGGGTAACGGCGGCGTCAACGACTACACGCGCATCATCGCGGACCGAGCGTTCCGAGAGGTTCTCTCCGCCAAGGGTAATCGCAGCCCCGAAGAAGTGGCGGAGGTGCCGATCGTCTGGTCCGGCGGCACGGACGGCGTGATCAGCCCGCACGCGACGATCTTCGCGACCGTGCCGGCAGACAAGGTCACCAAGACCGACGAGCCGCGACTGACCGTGGGTGTCGCCATGAGTGAGCAACTGCTGCCCGAGGACATCGGCCGTACGGCCATGATCACCAAAGTTGCTGCGGCAGTGAAAGACGCGATGGCCAATGCCGGCATCACCGATCCCGCCGACGTGCACTACGTACAGACCAAGACTCCGTTGCTGACAATTCACACCATCCGTGACGCCAAGAGCCGCGGCAAGACTGTGTGGACCGAACAGACTCATGAGTCGATGGACCTGTCCAACGGCGGAACGGCTCTGGGGATCGCGGTTGCGCTCGGCGAAATCGACATGCCGACCGACGAGGATGTCATGCACAGCCGCGAACTCTTCTCCTCTGTCGCATCCTGCTCGTCCGGCGTCGAGTTGGACCGCGCGCAGATCGTCGTCGTCGGTAACGCACGTGGCGTCGGCGGACGCTACCGGATCGGCCACAGCGTGATGAAGGATCCGCTCGACCAGGACGGCATCTGGGCGGCGATCCGTGACGCCGGACTCGAACTTCCGGAGCGGCCGCACTCGAGCGACCTGGACGGTCAACTCGTCAACGTGTTCTTGAAGTGCGAGGCCAGTCAGGACGGAACGGTCCGTGGCCGTCGTAATGCGATGCTCGACGACTCCGACGTGCACTGGCACCGCCAGATCAAGTCGTGTGTCGGCGGAGTCACGGCAGCTGTCACCGGCGATCCGGCAGTGTTCGTCTCGGTATCGGCAGCGCACCAGGGTCCCGAGGGCGGCGGCCCAGTCGCTGCCATCGTCGATCTCGGTCAGTAGTAGGCAAGAACCTCGCTGGAAACCTCGACAGTCGCGCCGCCACCGGCAATTCGTCCTCGAATCAGTTGCCGGTGTCGGCGAGTCCGCCGCGGCGTACCCCACTTCACTGCTTGAAAGGATTCACGATGGTTCATGCTGCTGACCCTGTCGACGAGAGCGTTTCCGGTGCGCCCGAGAATCGCGAACTCGTCATGGCCGATGCGGTCACGCTCAGTGGTCTGATACGCAGGCGTGAAGTGTCGTGTGTCGAGGTGATGGACAGCTTCCTCGATCAGATCGAATTACATAACCCGGCGGTGAACGCGATCGTCGCATTGCGGGATCGGGAAGCGTTGACGGCGGAGGCGCGCGAGCGTGATTCGCAGTTGGCGAGTGGGGAGTATCTCGGTTGGATGCACGGGTTTCCGCATGCGGTGAAGGATCTTTCGGCAGCCAAGGGTCTGCCGTTCACGTCCGGGTCGCCGATGTTCGCGGACCGAATCGCCGAAGATGACGAACTGTTCGTCAAGCGGATCAGGTCTGCCGGTGCCATCGTGATCGGCAAGACGAACACACCGGAGTTCGGGCTCGGATCCCAGACGTACAACCCGGTGTGGGGTACGACGGTGTCGCCGTACGACAATTCGCGCACTGCCGGCGGTAGCAGCGGTGGCGCCGCAGCGTCGTTGGCGCTCCGCATGTTGCCGGTGGCTGATGGAAGCGACTACATGGGTTCGCTCCGAAACCCGTCGGCATTCAACAACGTTGTTGGGTTTCGACCATCCTGGGGTCGGATACCGGAGACGGGATTCATCGCTCAGGGCGCCGTTGTGGGCCCGATGGGCCGAACCGTCACCGACGTGGCTCACCTGCTTTCCACGATGGCGGGGCCGGATGCTTATGCACCGTTGGGGATTCGTGAGGATCCCGCGGTATTCACCGAAAGCCTCGCACGTGATCTTAAGGGCTCTCGGATCGCATGGGTCGGTGACTGGAACGGTTACCTGGCAACCGAACCTGGAGTTCTCGAGTTGTGCGAATCCTCGTTCGAGGTCTTCGAACAGTTGGGGTGCCGCGTCGAGGCGGCGCTTCCCGACTTCAAACCCGAGGACATCTGGCAACTGTTCTTGCGGTGGCGTTGGTGGGCACAGCTCGGCTTGATCGATCAGTACAACGATCCGAGCTTGCGCGAGTTGATGAAGCCCGAACTGTTGTGGGAACTCGAGCACGCGGTCACACTGTCGGCTCTCGACGTGACCAAGGCCGCGGAGGCCCGCAACGGCTGGCTGTCGGCCATTACCAAGATGTTCGAAACCTACGACTACATTCTTGCGCCCAGTGCCCAGGTGTTTCCTTTCGACAAGAACACTCACTGGCCCGAGACCGTCGACGGCCGATCGATGGACACGTATCACCGGTGGATGGAGACGGTTGTTCCCTGGACGATGGCCGGGGTTCCGGTTGCGGGGATGCCGGTCGGCTTCGATGATCGTTCGCTTCCCATGGGTATCCAGATCATCGGTCGGCACGGCGCCGACTTGGACGTACTCCAACTCGCCTACGCATTCGAGCAGGCAACCCAGTGGGTCGAGCGGGTTCTTCCGCCCGCACTCCGCGTGAACTGACCGATCTATTTCGAACGTATCCAGTTGGGAGAGAACGACGATGGCTTCGGCATTGTGGCACGGGTTCGCGGACATGGGCGCTGTGGAGAAGAACGGCGCGTTTGTCGTCTCTCGCGGTGAGGGCGCGTACATCTGGGACCGCGAGGGCACTCGGTATCTGGATGCGACGGCGGGCCTGTGGTTCACCAATGTCGGGCACGGGCGCACCGAGATCGCGGATGCGGTGGCGGCTCAGTTGTCGAAGATCGCTCATTTCTCGAATTTCGGTGATTTTGTTCCCGAGACCACGCAGGTGTTGGCGGAGCGGTTGGCGACGATCGCGCCGGTTGCCGGGAGCAAGATCTTCTTCACTTCGGGTGGTTCGGATTCGGTGGACACTGCGGCGAAGCTTGCTCGTCGGTACTGGCACGAGGTGGGGCAGCCGGAGAAGGCGATCATCGTCGGTCGACAGAAGGCGTATCACGGAATGCATGTTGCGGGAACGGCTTTGGCTGGTATTCCGGTGAACCGTGAGGGGTACGGCGAGCTGATGGCGGATGCGGCGACGGTCGGCTGGGATGATGCGAAGAGTCTGCTCGAGTTGATCGAGCGGGTCGGTGCGAACAAGATCGCGGCGTTCTTCGCGGAGCCGATCATCGGTGCGGGTGGGGTGTATCTGCCGCCGGAGGGGTATCTGGCGGAGGTGCGTGACATCTGCCGTGAGCACGACATCCTGTTTGTCGTCGACGAGGTGGTGACCGGTTTCGGTCGGATCGGTGGTGAGTGGTTCGCGTCTACTCGTTTCGATTTGCAGCCGGACATGATGACCACGGCAAAGGGTTTGACGTCGGGTTATGTTCCGATGGGTGCGGTGTTCATCGCGCCGCGGGTGGCGGAGCCGTTCTACGCGGGTTCGTGGTGGCGCCATGGGTACACGTACGGCGGGCATGCCGGTGCTGCTGCGGCGGCGATGGCGAACCTCGACATTCTCGAGCGTGAGAATCTGCTCGCGGAGTCGAAGCGTTTGGAGGCGTCGTTGCATACGCATCTGCAGCCGCTGGCGGAGCATCCGCGGGTGGCGGAGGTTCGTAGTGGGCTCGGTGCGGTTGCTGCAGTGCAGTTGGCTGATCCGGCGGAGGCGTTGCCGTTCGTGAAGACGCTTCGTGAGCACGGTATTTCGGGTCGCGCTGCGGGTCAGGGTGCGATGCAGATTTCGCCGACGTTTGTCATGACCGATGATCAGGTCGCGGAGATGGCAGCGGGAATCCTCGCAGCCCTCGGCTAGGACTGTCGTTTTCCGTTGACAGACATCGTGTTACGGAATCATTAAGCCGAAGAAAATGTTTGGGCCCTTCGTGGCGTGGTCCTCATTTCGGTCGAAACTGCCTCCAACACTGACGATGACCCCTGCCCGCATCATCTGCCACCATTGTTGCCAATCTCGGTGAGTGGGTTCTGGCAGATTGTCATCACGTCCAAATCTCGGTCCTGCATTAGCGTTTCACTCCAGACACGGTGTTTGTGAGCTGGGGCACAAAGCATTTCGAACACCTTCCTCCTTTGCGAAAGGTCTCGTCATGCCGATCTGGACGTTGCACGGAGACGGAAAGAACATCGGAGCCGGTGAAGTGGTCGCTCCCGGCGAGCGACTCAGTTGGGCGAGAACCATCGGGTTGGGCGGCCAGCATGTCGTGTCGATGTTCGGCGCGACGTTCGTCTTCCCGATCATCATGGGCCTCAATCCTCAACTTGCCGTGATGATGTCAGGCTTTTGTACGCTCTTCTTCCTGCTGGTGGTCAAGGGGCACGTCCCCAGCTACCTCGGAACATCCGCAGCTTTTGTCGGTGGCGTTGCCGCCATTCGTGCCCAAGGTGGAACGACGGCCGAAGTGACCGGTGCGATTCTGGTGTCGGGGTTGGTTCTGGGATTCGTCGGCATCGCCATCCACTTTCTCGGCGGTGGCGTCATCAGTAAAGCGCTACCGCCGGTGGTCACCGGCGCTGTGGTGATGTTGATCGGCTTCAACCTGGCGCCTGTCGTCGCGGGGTTGTACTGGCCGCAGGATCAGTGGGTGGCACTGATCGTGATGGTTGCACTGATCGTGATGAGCGTTGCGCTACGCGGCTTCCTGGGACGTATCGCCATTCTCGTCGCCCTGGTTTTCGGCTACATCTTCTCGTGGGTCCTCGACCGGCTCTCCGGTCCGATCACGTCCGCCAGTGGTAGTGGCGCACCCACCGAGCACTTTCGTGTCAACTGGGATTCGGTGCACTCGGCGTCCTGGTTCGGGTTGCCGCCGTTCTCGGACGAAGCCAACGGAATCGTCGGTATTCATGCTCCCTCGTTCAGCCTCACATTCATCGTTCTGGTGCTTCCCGGTGTCATCGCACTGGTCGCGGAAAACGCCGGCCACGTCAAGGCGGTCGCCGAAATCACGGGCGACGATCTCGACCCGTACATCGGACGCGCCATTGCCGGTGACGGTTTTGCCACCGCCATCGCCAGCGCAGTAGGCGGCTCCCCCACTACGACGCATGCCGAGAACATCGGTGTCATGGCTGCCACGCGGGTGTACTCGACCGCCGCGTACGTGATTGCGGGTTTCATCGCGATCCTGCTCGGCTTCTCGCCCAAGTTCGGAGCAGTCATGGCGGCGACGCCCGGCGGCGTCCTGGGCGGAATTCTTGTGGTTCTGTTCGGCATGATCGGTCTGCTCGGCGCCAAGATCTGGAAAGAGAACGGCGTCGACTTCGGGAACCCGCTGAATCTGATGCCGATTGCCGCCGGTCTGATCATCGGTATCGGCGACACGGCGCTGAAGTTCAGTGACACGTTCTCGCTCGGAGGTATCGCGCTCGGCACCATCGTCTTGATCGCGATGTACCACCTCTGCCGGCTCGTGGGGTCCTGGAACCCTGAACTGAACAGGCCGAAGTCCGGGAGGCGGCCGGGCGCAACGCCGGGGGCGAATGCGTCAGATGACGAACTTGAAGAGCCCGTGGCGCAGCTCACGTGATGCCAAGTTGAATGTATGCCAGGTATGACCCGTGACCGTTGTCACATCTGCACAAAACGTGAAGTGACTCATAGAGGCAGGATTGAGTAATGAAACCGTCGCCGCTGACTTATCACCGACCGTCCTCGGTCGAGGACGCGTGCCGAATCCTCTCCGAGGTCTCTCACGAGGGGAAGGTGCTCGCCGGTGGGCAATCGCTTGTGCCGCTGCTGTCCATGCGCCTCGCCGCGCCCGCCCACATCGTCGACATCGGATCGATCCCGAACCTCGCTTCGGTGACCTCGTCCGAAGACGAAGGAGTGCGGTTCCAGGCCCTGGCCACGCACTCGGTGCTGGCGGCCGACGAAGGTGCTCGTCGAGTCCAGCCTCTGCTGAACCGTGCTCTGCAGTTGGTAGCGCACCCCACGATCCGTAACCGCGGGACGAGCGTCGGCTCCATCGTCCATGCCGATCCGTCGGCGGAGATGCCGGCAGTCCTGACGCTGCTCGGGGGCAGCGTGACCGTCCAGTCGGTGCGTGGCACCCGCGAGATCGCGTCGACGGATCTCTTCGCCGGCCCTCTCGAGTCGAGCCTGGAATCAGACGAGATCGCGGTGTCGGTGTCGGTGCCCGCCGCCGAACCCGGCGTGGGAACCGCCATCGACGAGATCGCGCGTCGTCACGGTGACTATGCACTGGTCGGTGTCGTCGCCCGGATTCGCGTGGTCGACGGTCTGGTGGCCGAAGCGCACATGACGTACGTGTCCGCCGGAGAGCTGGGGCAGGTCGTGGACTACACGGACGTGCTGGCGGGGGCGTCGGCGACGGATCAGCGGGACCCGCGGTGGCGCACCCTCGGGGAATGCGCCCGCGCGCAGATAGATACCGAGGCAGACATTCACGGGACGGCGGCGTACCGCTCGCAGTTGGTGTCCGCGCTAACGGCGCGGGTCGGCTTCGCGGCGGCAACGGATGCTCTCAGTGAGAACGCAGTACTGGCAGGAAAGTGGTGACAATGTCCAAAAACGATCGCTCCATCGATGATCAACTTGCCGAGCTGGCAGCGGATACCGGTGAGCACCATGTAGCTGTCACGTTCACGCTCAACGAGGTGACGAACACCGTCGTTCTTCCCTCCCGCACTCTGGCTTCGGATGCCATTCGTCACCACCTCCGTAAGACGGGCACGCACGTGGGTTGTGAACACGGCGTGTGTGGTGCGTGCACCGTGCTGCTCGACGGAAAGCCTGTTCGATCCTGCCTCGTCCTCGCGGCCAGCCTCGAAGGTCGATCGATCACCACCGTCGAAGGCCTCGTCGAGCCGGACGGCACTTTGCATCCGGTTCAGCAGGCGTTCAAGGATTGTCACGGTCTGCAGTGCGGATTCTGCACTCCGGGATTCGTGACGACCATCGCGGCATTTCTCGAGGAGAACCCCAACCCCACGCGGGAGGAAGCTACCGACGCGATAGCGGGAAACCTCTGCCGTTGTACGGGGTACCAGAACATCAGGGCGTCGGTTCTGCGCGCAGCCGAGATCAAGCGTGAACGGGCCGGGCAGTTCCCGCTCGGAATCGACGACGCGTCCACTCGGGAGGCGTTGGATCGCAAGGTGCGGGGAACGACGAATCCCGTCGGAGGACGGGCGGGTAAGGCATGAGTACTCCGGTCAAACCAGCAAAGCGCAACGGGGCGAAGCACCCCGCTTCCGATCATTCGACGGCCGATCATTCGGTTGCCGACGACGGCAAGTTCTTCGGTAAACCGATTCCGCGCGAGGAAGATACGCGTCTGCTCAGCGGTCAGGGGCGATACCTCGACGATCTGGGCCACAACGCGCTGATCGCGGCATTCGTCAGGTCGCCGCACGCTCATGCGCGAATCATCGACATCGACATCGATCAGGCGCTGGAAGTGCCTGGTGTACATGCCATCTACACCTACGAAGATCTCCTCGCGGACACGCCGGAAATGGCGGAGAACCTGCCACTGCTCATTCCTCATCCGGGAATCATCGCTCCGCGCAACGGGTATCCCCTCGCGAAGGACGAGGTGAAGCATGTCGGTGAAGCCATCGCCATGGTGGTCGCGGACAACCGGTACATCGCCGAGGACGCTTGCGCGAAGATCGACGTCACCTACGAGGCGTTGAAGCCTGTAGTGGGGATCGACGTCGCCCGCACGGCCGACAATGCCGTCCACGCCGACGTTCCGGACAACGTCGCCGCTCACCTGCAGCACGGGTTCGGAGATCTGGATGCCGAACTGGCCGCCGCGCCGCACCGACTGACGCTGGATCTCGAAATCGAGCGTTCGGCTTCCATGCCGATGGAGGGCAAGGGCGTCTACGCACGTTGGGACGGTGACGAGAACACCCTCACGTTCTGGACCTCCACCCAGACGTCCACGTCCGCCCGCGCCGCAATCGCCGCGCGATTGGGGATGGCGCTGAACAAGGTTCACTGCATCGCTCCTGACGTCGGCGGCGGATTCGGCGTCAAGATCGTTCACCCGTGGCCCGAAGAAGTCATGATCACGTGGGCCGCTCGACGCCTCGGCCAGGCCGGTATCTCCTGCGAGGTGAAGTGGGTCGAGGATCGCCGTGAGCACTTCATCTCGAGCGCACACGAGCGCGGGCAGATCCAGAAGGTCGACATCGGATTCGACGACGAGGGTCGTCTGTTGGCGTTCGACTTCACGTTCTGGCACGACAACGGTGCCTACCTGCCGTACGGGATCATCGTCATGATCAACACTGCGACGCAGGTTCTCGGGCCGTACAAGCCGAAGTCGTTCCGGGTCAACGCCTATTCGCTGTACACCAACACCGTGATCGTGACCCCGTACCGCGGCGCCGGACGTCCGCAGGCCGTGTTCGCGATGGAGCGATCCATGGACGCCATCGCCAAGTACCTGAACAAGGACAAGATCGCGGTGCGGGAGGCGAACTTCATTCGCCCCGAGGACATGCCGTACGACTTCGGCCTGATGTTCCAGGACGGACGCCCGTTGATCTACGACACGGGCGACTACCAGGCGGGCATCGACAAGCTCAAGAAGCTCATCGACTGGGACGGATTTCCCGAGTACCAGAGGAAGGCTCGTGCCGAAGGTCGGTCGGTCGGCATCGGTATCGGCGCGTACGTCGAGGGAACCGGACCCGGACCGTACGAGGGTGCGCACGTCGTGGTCGAGACGTCCGGAAAGGTCAAGGCCGCAACAGGCTTGACGACGCAAGGCCAAGGCCATCAGACCGCGTTCGCCCAGATCGTCGCGGACGACCTCGGAGTGAAGGTCTCCGACGTCGAGATCGTCACGGGTGACACCCGCCGGTTCGGTTATGCCGTCGGCACTTTCGCCTCGCGTGGGGCGGTCATGTCGGGTTCGGCCTTCCATGTCGCGGCGCAGATGGTCGCGGAGAAGGCGAAGAAGATCGCCTCCGGAATCTTGGATCTGCCGGAAACCGAACTGGAACTCCGGGAAGGGCACGTGTGCAAGATCGGCACCGAAGCCGGAGTGGAGGGTACGTCCGTACCGCTGAGTGTTGTTGCCGTGCTGTCGAACCCGCTACGATATGCGTTCGACCGTGAGTCGAAGCTGGCCACCGGTTTCGCCAAGACCGACACGGACATGTCGAAGCCGCCGATTCCCGAGGGTGAGCAGCCCGGTCTGGAAGCAACCGGCTACTACTCGCCGCCCAGTTCCACCTTCGCTTCGGGAGTGCACGCGGCGATCGTCGAAACCGACCCCGTGACAGCCGAGATCACGGTCCGTCGTTACGTTGTCATCCACGACTGCGGAAACGTGATCAACCCTCGCATCGTCGAAGGTCAGGTCATGGGCGCCGTCGCGCAAGGTATCGGCGGCGCACTCTACGAGCGGATCGTCTACGACGAGCACGGGCAGATGCTCAACGCGTCGTACATGGACTTCTTGATGCCGTTCGTCACCGAGATGCCGGATTCGCTCGAGATGGATCACACCGTCACGCCGTCGGGACTCAACCCACTCGGAATGAAGGGTGCCGGTGAGGCGGGTGTGATCCCCACCAGCGCCGTGATCGCGGCTGCCATCGAGGACGCCGAAGGAATCTCGATCACGTCCATGCCCATTTCACCGTCCGAACTGTTCGAACTTCGACTCGCACACGCGGGTTCGTCATCAGAGGAGAATGCATGAGAATCGCCGGCACCGCGCAGCTGACGGCACCTCGCGAAGAGGTCTACGACAAGCTCCAGGACGGTCGTGTACTGGCCGCGACCATTCCCGGTGTGCAGTCGCTCGAGCAGCTCACGGACAATCACTACAAGCTCTCCATCATGGCGGGGGTCGCGTCGATCAAGGGCGTCTACGACGGCGAGGTTGTTCTGTCGCAACAGAATCGGCCTAATTCGTTTGTCATGACGGCTTCGGGGGCGGGTGCTCCCGGCACGGTGAAGGCGGACGTCACGGTCACCTTGACGGAGAACGAGGGTGGCACGCTGCTTTCGTATGACGCCGACGCCGTGGTCGGCGGGATGGTCGGCGGCGTCGGGCAGCGCATGATCACCGGTGTAGCCAAGAAGATGGCCGGGGTGTTCTTCAAGAGCATCGACGGCGTCATTGCCAACGGCATCCCCGAGAAGGTCACTGCCGCCGTGGCGGCGGCAACACCGGCAGTGGCGGTCGAAGGCGCGCCGGTAGTTTCCGGAGCTGTCGCGGCACCGGCGGTTCTTCCGGCCGCTGCACCGACAGCGGGCGGCACAGATGCTCGCACGGTGATGGTCAGCGCCGTCGTCGGCGCAGCCATTGCTTTGTCAGGTGTTGCTATAGGCGGATTCCTGGCGCGTTCTGGTTGTCGCGAGTAGTTCGCGTAGGTGTCAACAGCTGATTCACGATGAGGGAAACGCCCCGAACCGACCAGGTTCGGGGCGTTTTTCACGTCCGCGTAACCCACGGGGGCGCCGGCGAAGATCCGCTCGTGATCGTGCGCCGAACCTTGGTCCCCCGATTCGGCGAATTGTGACAAAGAATCCGCTCTTCCGAACCTGTGGAATAGCTCTACACGTCAGGTACGAGCCACTTACCGGCTAGGCCGCAACCGTCGATCGGTACCAGACGAGACGAGCCAAAGATCTCAGGAGGAAGCGTGGAACCCAGGAAGATTCGGGTCGGTATCGATACCGGCGGAACGTTCACCGACATCGTGGCAGTGGACGACGAAACCGGCGCCATCGTCACCACCAAGACCCCGTCCACCCCGGCGGACCCCGCCGAGGGCTTTCTCGCCGGTATCGAGAAGGTACTCGCCAAGCTCGGTGAGAGTGGCGACTCGATCGGTGCGGTCAGCCACGGTACGACCGTAGCGACGAACAAGCTGCTCGAAGGCAAGGTCGAGAACCTCGGCTTCATCACCACTGAGGGCTACGAGCACGTTCTCGAAATCGCTCGTCAGTCGGTGCCGGACGGTTACGGCAACTCGTACTTCTGGGTCAAGCCCGAACGCATCGTCCCCGCCGATCGTGTACGCACCGTCGGTGGACGCCTTTCCTTCGACGGCAGCGAGATTCGTCCGCTCGACGAAGAGAGCGTTCGCAGCGCAGCGCAGTTCTTCAAGGACCGCGGGATCCGGACCATCGGCGTCTGCCTCATGCACTCGTACGCCGATCCGACGCACGAGGAGCGCGTACGCGACATCCTCTTCGAAGTTTTCCCCGATGCGACGGTGAGCATCTCGAGCCAGGTGCTGCGTGAGTACCGCGAATACGAGCGGTCCATCACCACACTCGTGGACGCCGCGGTCAAGCCGAACATCCGCAACTACGTGAACAACATCGCGAATCGTCTGCGTGAGTTCTCGACCACCGACGGTGAACCCCGCGACATCCCGTTCTACGTCATGAAGTCCAACGGCGGTGTCCTGTCGGCCAAAGAGGTTGTTCACCAGCCTATTACGACAGTCCTGTCGGGACCGGCCGCCGGAGCCCTCGGTGCTGCGCTGATCGCCGACGCCGCCGGCGTCGAGCAGGTGTTGACCTGTGACGGCGGCGGAACGTCGACGGATGTCACCGTCGTGGTTCGCGGCGAGCCCGCGCTGACCACCGAAGGGCGAGTGGGCAACTACCCGTCGAAGATCCCGATGATCGACGTCGTGACCGTCGGCGCCGGTGGTGGGTCGATCGCGTGGATGACGCCGGAACACACCCTCCGAGTCGGCCCTCAGTCGGCCGGCGCCGATCCCGGACCGTTGTGCTACGGCAAGGGCGGCAGCGAACCGACCATCACCGACGCGCACGTCCTGCTCGGTCGCATCCCACCCCACCTGCTCGGTGGCGAGATTCCTCTCGACACGGAATTGGCACGCAAGGGCCTCGAAGAGCTTGCAACACAGCTCAGTCTGGGCTTCGAGGAGTGCGCGGTCGGCGTCCTCGAGGTCTCGGCGTGGAACCAGGCCAACGCCCTGCGTCAGATCACCGTCAAGCGTGGCCTCGACGTTCGCGACTTCACCCTCGTGACGTTCGGCGGCTCCGGCTCCCTGCTCGCCTGCCGTCTCGTCGACATCCTGGGTCTGAAAGACGTTCTCGTCCCGCTCAATCCGGGTAACGTCTCCGCGTTCGGTCTGCTGACGGTCGATGTCCGCAACGACTACGTCCAGACGCACGTCAGTCGTCACGACCGGTTGAAGGCTGAAGACCTGCAGAGCCAGTTCGACGCGCTGGCCGGCGAAGCCGAGATCGCGCTCGCCGAAGAGGGTTTCGACGAGACGCAGCGCAAGTACTCTCGTACTGCGGATCTGCGCTACCTCGGTCAGGCATTCGAGGTGCGCGTCCCGGTGGCGGAAGGTACCGTCACGGCGCAGATCATGGACGACGCGGCCGAGGCATTCCACCAGGCACACCGTGAACTGTACGGCTACGACTTCCGGGGAGACCCGTCGCAGCACGTGGAATGGGTCAACCTGCGCGTGAGCGGCATCGGCCCGATCAAGCGTCCGACGCTCAAGGAAATCCCCGCCGGAAACGGTGCCGAGACCGCCCGAACCGGTTCGCGCCAATCCTATTTCGACAGCTGGGTCGAGACGGCCACCTACGATCGCACACTGCTCGGTGCGGGTGACGTCATCGAAGGACCGGCCGTGATCGAGGAGTTCAGCTCGACTGTCCCGATCCATCCCGGATTCTCGGCACGTATCGACACCTTCGGGAACATTCGTATCTCGAAGTCTTCCGACTCGAACGGAGTGAAGTG
>NZ_BAAILK010000028.1:9622-21660 GCF_054589475.1 Rhodococcus sp. no. 34 | reverse complement strand
ATGACCGCCATTCTCGATGCTGCTGCTGCCACCGCGGCCAAGCCGTACCGACTCACCGCTACCGACGGCGCGTCACCTGACCCGATTCTGGTCGAGATCGTCGCCGGTTACCTCGCCAGCGTGGAAATGGAGGTGGAGACCTCCATTTCGCGCACCTCGCGCTCACCGATGATCCGTGACGCTCACGACTTCCGCGCCGGTATTCACGACCGGAACCTCCGCAAGCTCACGGGCCGTTCGTATTCCGCCCTGGTTCATCCGATCGCCCGGGACTTCCCACTCGAGACGATGAAGCCGGGAGACGTGTACTTCCACAACGACGTCTACCTGTCCGAAGGTGGCATCGGCCATCTCCCTGACCTCTGCGTCACGGTGCCTGTCTTCGCCCGCGTCACTCCCGATGCCGAGCCGAAAGTTGTTGCGTTCGTTCAGGCATTCGGTCACCACGACGACATCGGCGGTTGCTGCCCCGGCTCCATGCCGTCCGGCGCCACCACGGTGTACGAAGAGGGACTGATGGTTCCGCCGATCAAACTGTGGGACCAGGGAGTTCCCAACGAGGCGGCACTGCGCATCATGACGCGTAACTCCCGTATGCCGGATGCGTTGGCAGCTGACCTCGACGCCGAGTGCTCGGCGTGCCTGATGGGTGCGCGTCGACTCACCGAATTGTTCGAGCGCTACGGCGTCGACACCGTCGAGTCGTGCTTCGACGCGATGATGGACGCGACCACCGAGACGTACCGTCGCGAGATCCTCAGCAAGATCCCGGTCGGTGAGTACACGTGGGAGGACTACGCCGAGCACGACGGCGTCGACGAACCGATGCTCCACATCCAGCGGATCACGCTCACGAAGACGCGGCCGGAGGACGAGGGCGGCGAGCGACTCATCCTGGACTTCAACGGAACCGGACCGCAGGCAAAGGGTCCGATCAACCACTGCGGTGACTACGCGGACGGAAACTTCCTCATCAAGTGGTTGGCCCCGATTCTGCGTAACCTCGCGGACACCCCGGAGCGCATGGCCGAACTGGATGTCAACGAGGGCGTCGTACCGCTGATCGAGATGAAGTTCCCCGAAAAGGGAACACTGATCACCCCGATCTTCCCTGCCCCCACCAACGCGCGCACGTTCGTCATCCTCCGTCTGCTCGGAGTGCTGGCCGGCGTCGTCGCCAAGGCTGTGGACGGCAACATGCCCGCCGATCAGGAGACCATCAGGTACACCGGCGTTTACGGTGAGGACTTCGAGGGTCACTCGTACCTCATGCGTGAGGTGCTCGGCGGCGGTTCCGGCGGACGCTACTACGCCGACGGCGAGGACACGATTCACGTCGTTCCCGATTCACGGAACCTGCCGACCGAATTCACCGAGAGCCGTTTCCCCTTCATCGTCGAAAAGCTCGGTCTGGCCATGGATTCCGGCGGAGCCGGACGCTACCGGGGCGGCCTGGGATACGAGAAGCACATCCGCATGCTCAAGGATGCTCACTTCATGTCCATCGCGGACCGTTCGATTCTCGCCTGCTGGGGAGTCAAGGGCGGCAAGGCCGGTCGGCCGTTCTCCGTCGTCCTGGATCCGGGTGGACCGAACGAGCGTGAGTTCGACGCGCTGACCGATGCCGAGCCGATCAAGGCCGGCGAGGTCGTACGGATTCGCACCACCGGTGGTGGCGGTTGGGGAGATCCACTGGAGCGCCCGACCGAAGAGGTCTTGCGAGACATTCAGTGGCGCAAGGTTTCCGTCGAGGGTGCACGCGACGACTACGGCGTTGTCGTCATGATCGAGGGTGACGAGCCGACCGTCGACGAGGCTGCTACCACGGAGTTGCGGGATCAGTTGCGCTCGGAACGCGGTGAGAACGAGCCCTTCTTCGATCGGGGTCCGGGCTACGCGCAGCTTTCGGGTGGCGCCACCTCAGCGGTCTACGACTACGTCTAGGACGGAAAACTCTCATGGAGAACGGAATTGCTCGCGGCGCCGACATCGCGGTGATCGGCGCCGCGGGTAAGACCGGTGAGGCCGTCGTCGCCGCACTGCCGCCGAGCGTGACAGTTCGGCGACTGGTGCGAAAGGCGCGTGTCGACGGGGACTTCGAGGTAGAACTGGAAACCGGAAGCGGACTGCGCAAGGCGCTCGCCGGGTGCCGAGGCGTGTACTTCATTGCCCCGAACGTCCATCCCGACGAGCCCGCACTGCTTCGCAATGCGCTGACGGCAGCGGCTTCGGCGGGAGTGGAGCACTTTGTCTATCACTCCGTCGCGTGGCCGTTCAGCCCGTCCATGCCGCATCACCTGGACAAAGCCAGGTGTGAGGACGAACTGCATCGTTCACCCTTGAAATGGACTGTGCTGCAACCATGTGCGTACGCGCAGAATTTCGAGGCGGTACTCACTGGTCGGTCTGACATTATCGTCCTGCCGTACAGCGCGGAAACGAAGTTCTCGTTCGTGAGTTTGGCGGACGTGGCGGCTGTTGCCGCGGTCGTACTGAGCGAGGGCTCGGGTGAACATCACGGAGCGACGTACGAGGTGGGCGGCCCGCAAGCTCTGAGCGTCATGGAGGTGGCACAGATGGTGGAAAAGCAGACGTCACGGACCGTCGCGATAGATCAGATCAGCGTGGATCAATGGCGCGAACAGATCGGCAGCAGCCTTGACGTCAACGCCAGCTCGCGTCTGGCGGCGATGTTCGAGTTCTACAACCACCACGATTTTCTTGCCGGCAGCGCGGCCGTCGAACTGCTTCTGGGTCGCCGACCGATGGCCGTCGAGAGCCTGATTCGCTGAATCCGGCTACGAAATGCCTCCTGCCGCCCAGACCACCAGTGGGGGCAGGGCGGCCAGGATCAGGCAGACCGTTCCGTTGAGCCACTTGTGCTCCACCGTGACGGCGGCGAACTCGCGCAGAATGGCGCTCGGCAGGTAGTACCGGGCGGTGTGGGAACCGATGACTTCCGCATCCAGATCGAGGCTTCGGGCAAACGTCGCAGTTCGGAGGATGTGGAAGTTGCTGGTGACCAGCACCATTCGAGGCTTCGTGGTGTTGGCACGGAGAAGGTCCCTGGTGTACTCGAGGTTCTCGAGCGTGGTGGTCGAGCGGTCCTCGAGAATCACGCTCTCGCGCGGTATCCCGTGATCGACGAGGTAGACGCACATTGCCTCCGCCTCGCTGACCACCTCGTCCGAACCCTTCCCGCCGCTCACGACCAACAGTGGTGAACGTCCTTCGCGGACCTCGGCGCGAAAGACGTCGGCCGCCTTGTCCAGACGGCTGGCAAGCAGGGGCGTCACGTCGGCGCCCGAAAGCCCGGCGCCGTGAACCACTATCGCGTCCATTCCGGGCTGGTACTTCTGGCGTCCGTAGACGTAGGAGTAGAGCAGAAAGCTCGTGAACAGAAACCCCAGGTACGACGCGACCAGGCTGAACGAACCGAGAACGACTGCGAGCCAATATCTCTGCGTCAGCAGCGCTGCTGCGAGCAACACGTAGGGAACGAGCAGGCCGAGTCCGGCGACGAGTGAGAGCAGATTCGCGACGCTGAATCCCTCGCGCCGCAGCATCGTGACTCCGTTGACGATCAGGAATCCTGCAAGCATGAGCACCAGCAACGGCGAGAGCAGAGCGATCGTCGCGATGACGAACGACGGGACCTCGGTTCCCGGCGCACCCGACTGCAACATCCACAGACCGGTGAAGATCAGTCCGAGAAGTAGGTAGACGCCGTTGCTCAGCCTCCGTCGATCCTGCCTGAACCGGTAGCCGCAGAATCCGAGCAGCGCGAGGCCGATGAGGAGAAGGATCACGGAGCCAGCCTAGGCGAGGCGCTTACGACACGGGCGCCACCACCTTCGACTGCTGGATCGCGGACAGGACCCTGGTACGGCACTCGATGAACAGTGGGTCTGCCTTGGTGGTCAGTTGATCTCGAGCTCCGGTCAACGGGACGTCGACGATGTCCTGCATCAATGCCGGAGTTCCGCCGAGGACGACCACTCGATCGGACAGGTACACCGATTCGTCGACGTCGTGGGTGACGAGGAGGACGGTGATGCCAAGATCACGCTGAAGCGTCAGCAGCAGGTCTTCGAGTTCCGCGCGGGTCTGCGCATCGACCGACGCGAAGGGTTCGTCCATGAGGAGTACCTGCGGCCGATAGGCGAGAGCGCGAGCTATCGCCACTCTCTGCTGCATTCCGCCGGACAACTGCCAGGGGTAGGAACGCGCAGCACCGCCTAGACCGACAACGGCAAGTGCATCGCTAACCCTCTCGTTCTGAACCTTCCGCGCCAGACCGTTGCCCCGTAGCGGCAGGCGAACGTTCTCGCCCACTCGAAGCCACGGCATCAGTGTGCGTCCGTAGTCCTGTGACACGAGAGCCAGCGTGGCCGGCGGTGCATCGATCGCGATCCCGGCGATGCGGACCTCACCAGTGGTCGGCTTCTGCAGACCGGCGATGCAACGAATCAGCGTGCTCTTGCCGATGCCGGAATGGCCGACGATGCAGACGATTTCTCCGGGTGCAACGGACAGATCGATGCCGCGGAGCACTTCGCGGCCGGTGGGACCGCCGTAGGTCACCCCGAGGCCGCTCAGTTCGACTGCGGGTTTCGATGCCGCAGATTCTGTGGATGACATCAGTTTCCTTTCACTGCGAGAGCGTCGTGGGTCCGCGGCTGCCATCTGAGCAACCATCGTTCGATCACGCCGTATCCGAGGTTGAGCACGTATCCGATGATTCCCAGCAGGAGAATTCCGGACCACATGTCGGCGATCGCGAAGGTCTGTTGCGCGACGATCACGAAGTGACCGATTCCTGCAGTGGAGACGTACATTTCGCTTCCGACCATGATGACGACACCGATCGCGAGACTGGTGCGGATACCGACTGTTATCTGCGGCATCGCTCCGGGGAGGAGTACCTGCGTCACCAGGAGGGGTGTACGGATCCGGTAGCTGCGCGCCACCAATCGGATACTCGGGTCGATGGAGCGAATGCCGTCGAGGGTGTTGAGGAGTATCGGCCAGACCGCGCCGAAGGCGATGGCGGCAACGTTACCCGTCGAACCGGTTCCGAAAACGATGAAAAGTGCGGGTAATACGGCCAGCGCCGGAATAGCGCGGAAGAACTGGAGAAACGGATCGGCGATGTCGGCAGCCAGCGGGAACAGTGCCAGCAGGAGACCGGCACCGACGCCGACCGCCAGTGCCACGGCGAGACCGAAGGCAAGGTTGGTCAAGCTCGGTACGACGTCGTGGGCGAATCCCGGACCGAACCAGTTGTCCACAAACGCTTTCCAGATACGTGACAGCGGCGGGAAGTAAGGCGACTTGCTCGACTCCGAACCGAAGTACCATACGACGACGATCAAGATCGGCAGCCACAACTCCCACGCGAGGAGTCGAAGTCCTGACATCATCTTCACGTCGTCATCCTCCTCGGGATGTAATGCCAGGCAAGTAAACGATTCTCGATCGCCATCACGGCGAAGGCGAGCAGCATTCCGAGTAGTCCGGCGACGATGATCAGTGCGAACATTCGATCGGGAACGGATTGGCTCAGCAGGATCTCCTTACCGAGTCCCGGCACGCCGGCGATCAATTCTGCACCGATGGTAAGCAGCAAGCTCAGTGTTGCCGAGATGCGAATCCCGGTGAAGATGTAGGGCATCGACGCCGGTGCGACGACGAGAGCGAGCCTGCGCCACAGTGGAAGTCGGAAGGATCGTGCGGTGGCCAGCAGTTCCGGGTCGACGTTGCGCACACCGTGAATCGTCTGGAGCAGAATCGGCCACACACTTACTGCCACGATCAGTGCCACCGCCATCCGTTGCGTCGGGCCCATGATCAGCAGAAAGAGCGGAATGATTGCGAGCGGCGGAACGGTTCGGCAGAAGTCGATGACGAAGCGGGAGGAGACCGTCAGGAACGGGTGCGCGGCGAGCAGCAGCCCTGCCGGGATTCCGATCACCAGGCACAGCGCCAATCCGATCGCCGTGGTGGTCACCGTTTGTCCCAGTGATGTCCACAACGAGGACGTGCCGAGCTCGTTCACAAAGGCCACTGCCACGTCGCTGAACTTCGGAATACCTTTGACGTCCTCGTCGCCGAGCATTCCGAAGATCTGCCAGGCGGCTGCCAACGCGAAGAGCGTCAGCAGCCGACCGAGCAGAACCTGCCTGCGGCGAGTCTGCAGGGTTGTCAAGGCGGACAACTCAGTTGGCCGGGGTCAGCAGGGATTCGGCCTCGACCGAATCCGTCAGTACCCCGTACTTGACCAGCAGTTCGATCTCCGTGCCGAGAGCACCCGGTTCCACTACTGCGACGAACTGAGGATTCTTGCTGTTGGCCAGCATTTCGAGCGGAATCTTGGCTTGTGTCGAGAGTGCAGCCTTGACCGCGCCCGGATTCTGATTGGCGTAGTCAACTGATTTGGCAAGCGCGGTAAGGAATTTCGCGAGTGAGTCAGGGTTCGCATTGACAAACGATTCCGAAGCGACCAGCGAGGTCCCCGGTACACCGGGTGCGGCCAAGGGGAAGGGGTGGCCGAGGATCTTCAGCCCCGAGTCGGTTGCTTTACTCAGGAACGGATCGATGAGGAATGCCGCGTCGGCCCCGCCGGTGGAAACCAGGTCGCCGAGGTTGGGCATGGGCGCCTGAATGAACGAGACCTTGTTCGCTGCTCCGCCGGATTTCTCCACCGCGGCAGAGATGACTGCTTCGCTGACGGACTTCAAACCGCTGATCGCGACGGTCTTGCCTTCGAGGTCACGGAAGCCGCTGATGGAACTGTCCTTGGCGACCACGAGACCGGACTGGTCGACGCTGTCATTTGCGGCAAAATTCGTGAGCCCGCCGACAATGGTGACGGGCATGTTCTGGCTCCGTGCCTGAATTGCGGCAGCGGCAGTCGTGGCTGCCATATCTGCATTTCCGCTGAGCAGCAACGGAATTTGAGCCGAGGAACTGGCGCCGCCCTCCACGAGTTGGATGTCGAGTCCCTCATCGGTGAAGTACCCCTGCTCCATGCCGAGCCAAATCGGTGTGAAGTCCGCGATCGGCTGAGGTGCGATTCGAATCGTGGTGGTCTGGGTGCCCCCGTCGTCGGAGGCCGTGGCGTCGCTCGAACAGCCTGTCAGTGCCAATGCCGCGGTCGCGACTGCGGCCAGGGCAACAACTCTGAACCGTGGTGTCGACCGAAGGGTAAGTCCAACCGTCATGTCCGAAAACCTCTCGCTGGGAAAGATATGACTTCCTTGCCGGTAATCCGGTGGGAAGGTGAAGACGCTCAAAGAATTCCGTACGCCGGAACGATTGTTGTGACTATAGTAATTTCCTAGGCGAATGCCAAGGGTTTTCCAAGAACACGAGATTTCGGATCGCCGGGTACATCCACGGCACCGGGAGGGGATCGGATGACGAAGGGTTCTGCATCCGCCGTCGACAAAGCGCTGGATCTACTCGAGGCCATCGCGCGCTCGACCACGCCGATGAAACTCAGCGAACTGGCCGAAGAAGTCGGGATGCTCCGCCCGACTGCGCACCGAGTGCTCGGAGAACTCGCGAACCGTGGTTGGGTCTTCCGCTACGACGGTCGCTATCTCCCCGGCCCGGCTGCACTGCAGGTTTCCCACGAAGCGGCAGCGCATTCGTTGGCGGCCTTGTGCGATCCGACCATGCGGGTGCTGTCCGAGAGCACGGACATGATGGTGAATCTGCAGGTTCTCGAGAGCGGCGGGACGCGGATCATCGCGGCGCTGCGTCCCGAGCGACTCAAGATGATCACTCGTATGCTCGGGGATCTGCTTCCGCCGCACCGGTTCGCGGGTCCGCTCGCGTTGGTGGCGGCACTCGAGGACAACACCCGGGCGCCCTACCTGGCGATGGTGGAGAAGAGTGGCTATCCACTGGAAGGACCCACCGGCTTTCTCGCCGACATCGCCGAGACGCAGAAAACCGGATTCGCCGTTGTCCACAAACGATCTCAGGACATCATCGGTTCGGTCTCGCGTGCAGTGTCTTCCCGCAAGGGGTCTCCGCTCTGTGCGTTGACGGTGATCGGTTTCGATACCGACTTCGATGCGAAAACGACGCGAATGGTCGAAGAACACCTGCTGCGGGCCACCGATGAAGTGCAGCAACTCCTCACTGACCACACTTCGGGCAAGCGCCCGTCCGACACAGGAGAATAAGGATGATTTCACGGACCGAGGGCTTCATCACCGTCGCAGACGGCGAACGGGTCTGGTACGAGACTGCCGGCGAGGGCCCGGATCTGATTCTCACGCACGGTCTCGGCGGAAATGCGGCCGTCTGGTACCAGCAGGTGCCCTACTTCGCTCAGCACTATCGGGTGATCAGCTGGGATCAGCGAGGATTCGGCCGCTCTACCAACGAGAACGGCAACCACGGCCCGGTAGCGGCAGTCTCTGATCTGATCGAAATCATGGACCTGTTGGCGGTTGATCGAGCGCACGTGGTCGGCCAGTCGATGGGCGGTTGGGCCGCATTGGGGACCGCGATCGCTGTTCCGGACCGGGTGGAGTCGGTAGTCCTGGCCTGCACGACCGGCGGCATTCCCGTCGGATTCGGTCCGGACAGCGCACCTCCCCTCACCGCAGCACCCGTCACCGCGCGGCCCCTGGGGGAGCATCCCGCTGTGGGCGGACGGTTGCCGAGCTTGGACATGGCGAGGGCATACCTGTACCAAGCTCTCGGCACCTTCGGTCATCGCCCACCTGACACCGAGTTCTTCCGAATTCTCAAGGCCCACAACTACTCGCCGAGCGATCTTGCCGCGGTGACGGCGCCGGTTCTGCTGATCGCGGGTGAGCTGGACGATTTGATGACACCCGAGCGGATTCGCAGCGCCGCCGAGTTCCTGCCCCACGCCGAAGTGGTCGAACTTGCCGACCGCGGCCACTCCCCCTATTTCGAGGACCCACACGCGTGGAACGAGTTGGTGGCGCACTTCCTGGCCGATGTTCGTGCGCGCCCAGTGCGCTGAAACGCCAACTCGTCACGCATATTCTAACTCCGAGGAGATCTAATGGATTCATCTCAGACCGTCGAGTTCATCCCACCCGCTTTCGATACGCCGTTCTCCACCGGAGTGCGCGTCGGAGACGTTCTGTATCTGTCGGGTCAGATCGGCATGCTCCCGGACGGGACTTTGGCCGACGGCTTCGAAGCGCAGGCTCGTCAGACCATGGAGAACATCGTGGCTTCGCTGATCGCTTACGGTTCCGGCGTCGAAGCAATCTTCAAATGTACTGTCATGCTTGACGACATGTCTCGTTGGCAGGAGTTCAACAAGGTCTACCTCGAGTACTTCCCGGCGTCGAGACTGCCGGCCCGCAGTGCGTTCGGAACAGACGGACTGGCACTGGGTGCGCACATGGAGGTCGAATGCATGGCCTACACCCCGCGGGTCTGACTGCTCGCGGGCACTAGCCGTCCCAATCCACACGTTCAGCCAGGCGCAGCAATGTGCGTCGGCGTGTAGTGCTGGTTTCGCCGATGTGCGCGATCCGGCCGTAGATGTGGGCGCGGAAGTTCTCGATACCGTCCCGATTCTGTTCCTGCGCAGAAGTACTGGCGGCGTTGTGCAGCAGGGCGCGCAAGCGTTCGTAGTCGTCGCGCGGATACGAGGGTTGGTCGTTGATCACCAGCCCGGTGAGGTGTTGGCGTCGATGAGGGCGCATCACCTTGGTCTTTCGTGGATGGATGGCAAACCCTTCGTCTCTGGCGATCTGCTCGACCGTCCAGAGGAGGGTGCCGACGTCGGCTACTTCGATTCCGGAGAACGCGAGGTCGTCGGCGTATCGGGTGTAGGTGAGCCAGTTCGCTTGTGCGAGTCCACTCAAGCGGATGTCGAGTTTGCGTGCGACGAGATTCGCCAGCGCAGGAGAAGTGGGTGCGCCTTGCGGAAGATGCGCGGTGCGTAGCTGTGATGCCTGTGCATACGGTAGGCCGCGCAGGGTATCGGCAGGTGTTGCAACAGTGCACAATCCGGTGAGAACGCGCGCCACTGCGGGTGGATAGCCGAGGGCGGCGAAGACGGCATGAACGCGGCTGCCGCTGATCGACGGGAAGAACTGCGCGAGGTCCGCGCCGATCACGATTTCCGACTGTGCGTGCGGAGCTGCAAAAGTCAGAGGGCTTCGACCACGGACAAATCCGTGTGCCGCGTCGTGCGGGGGAACCTGGTCGAGGATGCGGCGCAGGATCTTCCGCTGAATTTCGCGCAATCGGGGTTTCGGTACCTCGAGGAGGCGAGCGCCGGCCTTCTTGCTGATCTGCATCGGCCGGTAGTGGCGTAGCGGTCGGGGTTTCGTGCGGAGCCATTCCCCTCGGTCGGCGAACCACTCGAGTTCGGAGATCGTCAGATCCAGTGAACGAGCCAGGTCCACACTGGTGTTGTAGCGGGGAACGTCGAACCGCCACACCGAGGTTTCATTGGTGTCCAGTGAGAGAGGAACAGGCCGCAGGCGAGGTAGTTCGCGAAGCAATCGATACAGAGTCTGCGGTTCGAACGGTGGAGCGGGCATGAGGTCGAGAACGCGCACGGCCAGGAGCGTCGGGGAAACGCCGAAGACGGTTCCGAATGCCTCCTCGAGGCCGCTGAGGGTCCACGGAGCGTCAGCGGCCGCAACGGCCAGACGACGCGCCAACTCGGGATCGAGCTCGAAGTCACGCATGATTCGACTCCGGGATGCGACGGGGCGGGGTGACCAAATCCTTTGTCCGGTGCGGCGGCAAGCACGCGGAGCGTGCCGAACGCCGGTGGACGCAGTATCCAATTCTTCTGGCCGACCCAGGGGTTACCCCTGAGACTGGTCGCGTGGACCAACTCTCACCCACGCGCCGCCGCATTCCTTCACAATGGCAGACCGTTCGGTATCTGTCACGTGTGAAGCGGATCTGTCAGGAGTGGGTCCTCAGATCGACGAACGATCCGAACCGACGAACTCGCTGATCCACGGCACGACTGCTTCGCGGACGGTGACCGCCTTCGGCAGTAGTCCGTTGCTCAGCAGGAGATCGGCCGCGCGCTGCTGCTCGTCCAGGAACTCGTCGGTGACAGGGTTGACACCGAAAGGACGTCCGCGCAGTGCAGCTTCCCAGGCATCGAGGCTCGCGGACCCGCCACGCTTCTCGACGTCGTCGACGAAGACCTGGGCGGCTTCGCGGGGGTTGGCTTCGATCCAGGCGTCGGATTCCTGCAGGGCCTCGATGATCGCCTGGAGGGCCTCCGGGTTGGTATCCGCGAAATCGCGCCGGGTGAACCACAGTGAGGGGTGGCTGAAGAGTCCGTCGGTGGCGATCAGCGTGCGCAGTTCGTGGTTCGCTTCGATGTCCGTCAGCCCCGGGTACGCGCCAACCCAGGCATCGATGGTGCCGTCGACGAGGTCCGCTCCACCACCGCGTACGTCGGTGTCGACAGGGACGATGTCGGACCAGGTCAGCCCCGCCTGATCCAAGGCGAACAACAAAAGTGTGGTCTGCCACGATCCGTGCGCGATGCCGACGCGCTTGCCACGCAGGTCCTCAACCGTGTTGATCTCGGACTCTGCCTTGACTACCAGGCGCCCGTTCTCCACGCGGGGGGCGGAGATTCCGATGTAGACGAGATCGCGGCCCTGGGCCAATCCGGTGACGGGCGGCGTGAATCCGGTTCCGATCACGTCGTATCCGCCCTCCTCGAACAGCCAGTCCGAGTGCAGGGTCGGCAAGGCGTTTTCCGGGTTCACTGCAGGCTTGGCGGGCAGCTCACGCAGGTCCACCCACTCGACATCGGGGAGACGGCGTTCGAGGAATCCGGTGTGGCGCAGTACGAACAGCGAATTGTTGTGTGGGAAGTATCCGACGCGAACGGTCATGAGATCTACGGTTTCCTGTTCTGAATCAGTGATGGGGGTGGCTAGATGAGGCCGCGTCGACGCGCCTCGTCGGCGAGTCCGCTACGGCCCCACTGCACGACGAGGTTGGATGGATCGAATTCAACCGAACCGCCGAGGGATTCGGCGATCGCC
>NZ_BAAILK010000028.1:0-9550 GCF_054589475.1 Rhodococcus sp. no. 34 | reverse complement strand
CCTTCCTCGAGGAGGACGACGAACTTCGCGAGGTCGAGCAACCCGCTGCGGCCGATGACGTTGACCCCGCCGTTGGCTTCGAAGATCGCCACCAGATCGGGATCGTGTTCGAGACGCTCGAGAATGAAATCGCCTGCAGAACGGGACCGATCGATGTGCGGCGGAATCTCTCGGGAGAGCGTCAGCCTCTGCGAAGCCGCATAGCGGATGGGTAGCGTCCGATGTGTCTGTGCCCAACCGCCGAGCCACGGTGTGTGGATGTGGACAACGCTGGTGATTTCCGGATGCTGACGGAAGACCGACGCGTAGCCGGTGACAAAACCGGCCGATCCGTTGCCGGACAGCACCTCTCCATCGAAGGTGGCGACAACCGGTGACACCGACGGGTCATCCGCCCACGGTCCCGGATCGTTCAGTGCAACTGCGATTTCGGTGCCGGGCACGCGTTCGACGAAGTTGACGGTCCCGTTGGCTGCAACCGTTCCGGTCTTGCGGAAGACGTCGAATGCCTTGTCCGCTGCTTTACGCGCCTCTTCGACGAATGCTGTGGTATCGGCGTCGAGTCGAGTTTCGGTGGTGGTCATCGAGTCTCCAGTCCAGAAGGTGTGATCGGGGTGCGCTGCAGGAGGGGAAGAACTTCTTCGCCGACGCGGTATGCCTCTTCGAGATGCGGGTTACCGGCGAGGATGAAGGCGTCGACGCCCAGTTCGCGCAGCTCGTCGAGTCTTTCGGCGACCTGCTCGTAGCTGCCGACCAGCCCGAACGCCGGTCCGCCGCGGATGAGGCTGAAGCCGCACCACACGTTGGGTTGCACTTCCAGATCTCGGTAGCCGGTGATGTGTTCGGGTACCCAGCCTTTGATGCGGGCGGCGCCCACCGAATCGCCCTGGGCTGCACGGTCGGCGGCCCCCTTGTCGACGAAGGCCCAGCCTTTCTCGATCTCGGCCCACGCGGCTTCCTCGGTGTGCCGGGCAACGACGTCGATGCGTACGGCGAACTTCGGGGTGCGTCCCAGCTTGGCCGAGTTCTCCCGCACGCCGTCGATCTTGGCTCTCAGATCGGCGTACGGTTCCAGCCAGGAAAGGTAGTAATCGGAGTGCAGTCCGGCGGCGGCGACGGCTGCGGCCGAAGATCCGGAGAAGTACACCTCGGGAAACGGTTGGCCGGCAAGTCCGGGTGGCAGTGCAGCGCCGTGGGTTTGGAAGAAGCGACCGCCGAAGTCGAAAGGTTCACCGGCCCACACACCTTTGAGGACATCGAGGAACTCGGACGTCCTGGTGTAGCGATCGTCGTGGTCGACTTTGTCGCCCCACCACAGCTGAGGCGCTCCGCCTCCACCACTGATGATGTTGTAAACCAGACGTCCGCCGGTTGCTCGCTGCAGACTGGCCGACATCCGCGCTGCCTGTACCGGGTGAAGGAACCCCGGTTGGAACGCAACCATGAAACGGTAGGTGGTGGTCTCGGCGGCCAACGCTGCTGCGGTCGCCCACGGATCCTCGGTCATCGGGAAAGACGGCAGAAGTCCACCGAGGAACCCTGCGGACTCGGAAGCCTTTGCCACCGCTGCCATGTGGTCGATGTAGCTGTATCCGTCCAATTCGCCGCCGCGGATCGCGGGAGCAATGTTGCCCGGCCCGTATCCACCGGCATCGCCGCGGTTGTAGCGACGCGGAGTACGCAGCGACGCGTGGTCGCCTTCCATCCCGATCCGCCAATAGAAATCGATGCTCATGCGGTGGCCTTCTCTTCTGTGGTGGCCTTCTCTTCCTTGCGAATCCGACCCTCGGGATCGACCAGGTGCAGGAGATGCTCGCCCGCCCGGTGCAGCTCTTCGATGTGTGGCCGACCGGACAAGACGAAACCGTCCACGCCGATATCGCGATACGACGACAATCGCTGCGCCACCTCCTCGTAGCTTCCGACGAGGCCGATACTGTGCTCGTAGCCGATGCGGTCGAATCCGGACCACAGGATGCCGCCCCGATCGATCTCGAGTGCAGCGGAATCGGCTTCTCTCAGTTGCCGTTCGACGCGAGCCCAGGCTTCGTCCGCTGTTTCCCTCGCGATGATCGGGATGCGCAGGACCTTCTCGACGGTCCTGCCGAGTTCGGATGCTCGGTCGTCGAGGGTGGTGATCCGTGTCGACAACTCGCCGCCGGCAAGGGTGAACTGATGGACATCGGCATGGTGGGCCGAGAGTTCCAGAGCTTCCGGTGAGTCTCCGGTCAGATGTACTCGGGGAAAACGGAGTCCCGACAAGATGCCTCGGAATCCGCCGCCGAGTACGTCGTAGTATTCGCCGTCGAAGTCGTAACCCGTGCCGCCGAATCCGCCAGGGAGAATTTGCTCCTCGTTCCATACGCCACGGGCGACGGTCAGGAACTCCGCGGCGCGCGCGTAGCGGTCGTCTCCTCGAACCACGTCGCCGCGAGCAGCGGCGTCTTCGGGGTCCGTCTCTACCTTCACTCGCCATTCGAGACGACCTGCTGACAGGCGCTGAAGTGTCGCCGACATTTTGGCGGCGTAGACGGGGGTGCCGAAAGTGGGGTGAAACTCCACGACCACTCGCGAATGACGCGTCTGACGTAGGGCGGCGGCAGCAACGATCCAGGATTCTTCGCCATTCGGATCGTACGGTGCGACAACGCCGTCGACGCCCGACAGTTCGGCGGCGAGAACGATCTGTGCCAATTCGTCGAAGGGCCCGAAGTTTCCGGGACGAACATCGGTCGCGACGGTAGTCGGTCGCTGTGGCCCGAAGCCGCCGCGACTGTTCAGCGCGGCCACTGCTCGGCGTCCGTCACCGCGCGAGGGCAGCTCCCAGTAGACGTCCGTCATTCTGCTGTGCCCTTCTGCGCAACAAGGTTGCGTGCCTGTTCCAGTGGTTCGTGCGCCACCCAGGACTGCAGGTCGAAGTCGGCGGCAAGGAAGCCGTGCGCATACAGGAATTGCTTCTGCACCCCGAGCAGGTCCACACGCTCGTCAGACAGGCTCAGATGCAGTCCGGTGTGGAAGTTCTCGCCGTATGCTGCCACCACACCTTCGGGCCCCGACTGTGTTTCGGTTTGCAGAACGGCTCGGACCTCGTCGATGTTGGCTGCGGCCCAGTCCGCCGCTCTCAGGCTCTCGGCAAGGAAACCCACGACGATGTCCGGGCGCTGTTCGAGTAGATCGGCGTGAACCGTGATCGGTCGTGGGGTGCCGTTGTTGACGCGATCACGCAGGGAAGCAGTGGAATCGAGATCGACGGCAACGGCGAGACCGTGTTCGCGGGCAACTTCCTGGGCTCGGGCGCCCTTGACGTAGATTGCGTCGACGTCGCCGCGTAGCAGGGATTCGACGCCCCACGTCGTGTTGCGGGTGGACGAGGCGGTGCGGACCTCGGGGGCCGCCGTCTTCGCAACCTCGACGAGAGTGACGTCGGCAAAACTCAACTCGCCGAGTCGAAGTGCGGAGGCGAAGCCGTGCAGGGCCATGGCACGGGGGAAGCTCCTGGCCTGATCTGCCGCCCAGGCCGGGATGCCGATCCGAGCGCCTGCCAGAAGACCGGCTTCTCGGATGTCGGAGTCTCCGCGCACCAGGATTGCCTGGGCCTCGTCGATCCAGGTGAGCCCGATGAGCCTCGTCGGAGAACCACTGGCACGCGCGGCCAGTGCGGGGACGTTGCCGCCTTCGCGAATGAGTCCGGAGAGGTGGTGATCGAAATGGCGCACTGCCAATTCCGGTCCGGCATCTTGCAGTACGCCGAAACGCACTCCGGATTCGTTTGCCGTCCGGTCGAGCCAACCGAGACTGTTGGCGAGGCCGCTGGCGGTGGGAACGGGGCAGCGGGTGTACCAGAGTGTGTCGATTGCGGAATCAGCGATCAATGTCATGACTGTCCTGTCCGTCGGGGAAGGTGCGACCGACGCCGAGTTCCTTCAGGAAACTCGCTCGGTAGCGCAGAGATTCGGGATCGTTCCGATCGCGGGGGCGTGGCAGGTCGATGTCGACATCCACGGCAAACCCGCCCTTGTCGAGGATGAGCACACGGTCGGCAAGTCGTACGGCTTCGTCGACGTCGTGCGTGACGAGCAGTACTGCCGGACGGTGGCGGGCGACCAGATCGCCTACCAGGTCTTGCATTTGGAGCCGTGTCAGAGCGTCGAGGGCTGCGAACGGTTCGTCGAGTAGCAGCAGTTCAGGTTCACGGACGAGAGCGCGCGCCAATGCGACGCGTTGGGCCTCGCCGCCGGAGAGGGTGGCCGGCCAGGCGCGGTGCTTGTCCGCGAGGTTTACCTCGGCGAGTGCGTTGCGTGCATTGTCGGTGACCTGACGTGACCGCTTCTGTCCGACTGTGACATTGGCCAGAACTCGCTTCGACGGTATCAATCGCGGTTCCTGGTAGACGACCGTGCGGTCGCGTGGGACCAGCACATCACCGCTGTCCGGTGCTTCCAAACCGGAAAGCACTCGCAGCAGGGTCGTCTTGCCGGTACCGCTGGGGCCGAGGAGAACGACGAACTCGCCGCGCGTGATCTCGAGGTCGATACCACCTAGAACAGTCTTGTCACCGAACGACTTACGCACTCCGGTGAGCGAGACCGCTACCGGTGATCCGGCACGTCGCTCGGCCGCGGTGGTGCCGGTCCGCTCACGGGCTGCCAACGGCGGCAGAGGTGCTTCGGTGGATGGCAGCGAGCCGATGGTCGTGTTCGTCATCGCGCCACCGACAATCTCCGCCACGGCATGGAGTACCGCTCGATCAGCCTGACCACGGCGTCGAAGATGAGACCCAGCGCCGCGTACATGACGATGCACAGAACCATGTAGTCGGTACGGTTGTATTCCTGCGCCAGGGTGACGAGGTATCCGATGCCCTCACGTGTGCCGACCTGCTCGGCGGCGATCAATCCGGTGATGCTGAGCGACAGGCAGATTCGAAGCCCCATCAGAACGCCGGGGAGGGCGGTCGGAAGAATCGCTCCGAACACCAGTCGCCAACCTGTCAGTCCGAAACCCTGTGCCGCTTCCACCATCTTGCGATCGACCCCGCGCACACCGAGGTAGGTGTACGCGTACATGGGGGCGACGGTCGCGACGGCGATCAGGACTACCTTGAAGGTTTCGTCGATACCGAACCAGGCGATGAACAACGGAACGAGCGCGAGGAACGGAACCGCGCGGTTGATCTGCATGGTCGAGTCGATCAGTTCTTCGCCGAGCGAGGAGAGACCGGACAGAACCCCGAGCACCAATCCGACGATCACACCGACCGAAACACCGAGTGCAGCACGTTGAAGCGAAGCGAGACCGAAGTCGACCAACTGACCCGACTGGTACAGCTCGGCGAATGCCGTCCACACCGCCGGAGGTCCGGCCAGGATCTCTTCGCGGATCAGTCCGGTAGCGGATCCGATCCACCATCCGGCAACCAGCAGCGCGGGCACGAGGAAGCGGAGTGGGATCGAGACCCACTTGGGCCTGCTGCGAGTGCGGCGGTAGCGGGGCGTTTCGAGTTGCGGATGCTCCACTGACGGCGACGCAGTTCGTGAGGGCCGGGTCAGCGTCACCATCGGGTCACTTCCCCTCAGTGGTGGGTGCTGCCGCTGCCGAACCTGCCACAGCACCCTGGAGGTCGAAGATCACGTCACTGCCCTTGATCGGCTGCTGGATCACCTTGTTGTCGGCGAACAACGTGGAGATCGATTCGAGGTCGGTAGCGTCGGCTGCAGTCGGGTAGCGGAAGTTGGTGATCTGGCCGCCCAGGGTGATCGCGTCGTCGAGTCGCTGTCCGGAGAGTGCGCGCGGACCGGTCTGTTCGAAGACGTTCTCGAATGCTGCCGGGTCGGCCTGCTGCTTCGCGGTGAGTTCCTGGGTGACCTCGAGGAACTTCTGGACCACTTCGGGATGCTCTTCGAGTACTACGGTGCGGCCGGCGATGATGGTGCTGTCCACGGAGTCGATGCTCGCCTCGGTTGCGATCTCGACCGCGCCCTTGGCCTTGGCCTCCTGGTACGGAATCAAGAACGATGCCCACGCGTCGACCTGCCCGGTGGAGAACGCCGACGCCGCGTCAGCCTGTTGCAGCGGAACACGTTCGACGGAATCGATCGGCACTCCGGCCTGTGTCAGAGCCTTGAGCGTGATGTACTCGCCCTTGCCTGCAGGGTTGACGGCAATGCGCTTGCCGGCCAGATCTGCGACGGTCTTGATGCCGGACTCCGGAGTGGCGATGATGCCGGCCTGGTCCTTGTTGTACGGGTCGGACGTGGCGAAGATGCGGACACCCACGTCCTTGGACAGTGCGCCGACGACGGGACTGTATGCGCCGGTTTGGATGTCGAGTTCACCGCTGTTGAAGAGTTTGAGGTTGGAGCTGAATCCCGGTGTGGTCTTGACCCATTCGATCTTTGCGCCCAGCGGTGCCAGAGCCTCGTCGTAGGTTCCGTCACGCTTGCCGACGGCGATGGCACCGGAGTTTCCGGGATCGAAGACCTTGAGCGTGAAGTCTGCGCTGGAATTGCCTGCGGCGCTGTCGGAATCGGAAGACCCACACGCCACCGCCAACCCGGCCAGCGGGATCATGGCGAGCGCAGCGGCAGCTCGTGGCAGTCGGCGGAAGCGGGACATGTATGTGGCTCCTTCAGGCGTTGAATCGTCAGAACTGACGACGATGACGCTATTGGGTGCCTGTCCGTTTTACCCCCGTTTGTTTTCTGGAGATTGGAAATCTTGACAACATCGGAAGTCTGTTCATCTGGGCTTTTGGAGGTCCACGTTCGGTTCCTTTCCATCTGATGGAAAGGATGGCTGGACTGCTGGGTCCGTGTTAGCGTCCGATTCTCAGGTCGATCAGGCCACAGCGAAAGGATCGTTCGTGACGGACGCACGCGGCGCGGGAGTTCAGACGGTAACCCGTGCCCTGACCATGCTCACATGTTTTCGCAGTGGCGAAGAACTGGGAGTCTCGGAAGTTGCGCGGCGACAAGAGCTTGCGGTCAGCACCACGCATCGATTGCTGCAGTCGCTCGTCGACGCGGGGTTCCTCGAGAAAGACGACGCAACCAGTCGGTATCGCATCGGCGCGGCGCTGGCGGCTTACGGACAGGTCTCCTACCGGCAGCATCGGATCTATCTGTCCGAGCCCTATTTGGAGCAATTGGCCGCGACGACAGGAGCATCCGCCTCCCTGGCAGTGCGAAGCGGAAGTGAGGTGGTGTTGCTCGGATTCAGTCGGTGGCGCGAGGCCGACGGGCACGTGCTGCAGGGTGTCCGCCTTCCCTTGCATGCGAGCGCACTGGGGAAAGCCTTTCTGGCCTGGTCCGATGTCGACGACTCCGAACTTGCTGCGCTGCCACGTGAAGCGACCACTCAGCGTGCGATCACCGATGTCGCCGGTATCCGCCGGGAACTGGAACTGACTCGTGAGCGAGGATACGGATTCAACGACGAGGAGTTGACCCCGGATTTCCGAACGATCGGAATTCCGATCATCGATGGATCCGGCACTGTGCGTTACGCTCTCGGGCTTCGTGGTCCGGTCGAGCTGATGATCGACGAACGGATTCCGTTTCTCGCCGACCTTGCCAAGGTGACTGCACGACAGATCGGTGAGGTCCTTCTCTGACGTGATGTGAAAGCGCTTGTGGCAGATCCGGCCGAACGTGATTACCGTTGAAGTCGAGGGCGCGATCGCACAATGGCTACGCGACGTGACCGCGTCCTCGCGAGCGTGGAGACGAGTGATGACGACGATCGGTGTCGTTGCCCTGTTGCTGGGCGTCCTGTTGATCGTGGTCGAGGCGCATGCCCCAACCGCGGGGGTGCTCGGTGCGCTTGGAGCACTCATGATCGGTGCCGGCGTGTGGATGCTCTTCACGTCCGACGGTATCGGGCAATCGATCGCGATCCCGGTGACGGCGGGGGTCGCGGTAGTCGGCCTGGGCGTGGTGGCGGTAGCGAGTCGAAAAGCGCTTACCGCGCGCCGCGCTCCCGTCCGTACGGGGACGGAATCTCTCGTCGGCTCGGACGCGACCGTTCGCAGTTGGACCGGTGCGCAGGGTCAGGTCGAGCTCGACGGCGGATTATGGCGTGCTCGAATGGAATTCGGGTACGACGATTCTGTGCCCGCCGTGGGCGAATCCGTCGTCGTAGAGCAGGTTCGAGGCCTGACTCTGAAAGTGCGCCGTCGTGAACCGTGGGAGCTGCCGCTATGACCACCGTGCTTGTCGTGTTGTCCGTGTTTGTCGTGCTGATTGCAGTCCTTGTGGGCATGTCGGTGAGAGTTCTGCGCGAGTACGAGCGCGCGGTGGTGTTCCGCCTCGGTCGACTGATCACCTTGAAGGGTCCTGGTCTGGTGATTCTGGTGCCGGCGATCGATCGCATGGAGCGGGTCAGTCTGCGAACCGTCACGCTGAAGATACCGGTCCAAGAAGTGATCACTCGCGACAACGTCCCCGTGAAGGTCACCGCCGTCACGTACTTTCGGGTCGTCGACGCTGACCGTTCGATAGTCGAGGTCGAGGATTTTCTGGCCGCCACCTCACAGATCGCCCAGACCACACTGCGCTCCATTCTCGGTAAAGCTGAGTTGGACTCGCTGCTCTCCGAACGTGAACGCCTCAACGAGGACTTGCAGAAAGTCATCGACCAGCAGACCGAACCGTGGGGCGTCAAGGTCACGACCGTCGAGATCAAGGACGTCGAGATTCCAGCCAACATGCAGCGCGCCATCGCCAGGCAAGCAGAGGCCGAACGAGAGCGGCGAGCCAAGATCATCAACGCCGACGCCGAGTTTCAGGCTTCGGCCAAGCTCGCCGAGGCGGCCGAGGTGATCAGCCGCAATCCGACCACCCTGCAGTTGCGTTATCTACAGACGCTTCACGAGATCGGTAGTGAGAACAACTCCACCGTTGTCTTCCCCTTGCCGCTGGATCTTGTCCGGCCCTTTATCGGTGGCGGAGTTGCGGCAACTCCGGCCGCCGAGGAACGTGTCCGCCCGACCGGAGCCTTTGGCCACTTCGCTACAGGTTCGACGGCAGTGAACGGTGATGCCGGTGTGAACGATCGTGTCGGCGATCGAGAGATCGGCGAGCGACTCGGGTAGGACGATTGTCGTCAGTGTCCTGAAAGGCCATGTATTTCAGTAGGTCTCGAGTCTACTTCTCTTCGAAGTCGTCCGTTTTGTCTCTGGTTATCGAAAGTATGTTCGATTAAACTTTCGGTATGGACAGTCGGGATGCGTGGCAGCTGGATGGCGAGGACCTCAAGGGTGAGGTTCTGGATCTGGTGCGCGTCCGGCACGAGTTGCAGTCGCGGATGGTGTTGCTGATCGTGGAGATGTTTTCCCGGGACGTTCTTGGCGGGAAGGGTTTTCGGGCGATCGCGCAGTGGTTGCATGGTTCGACGAATTTGGAGATCGGTGAGTGCAGTCTGTTGGTCGGGTTGGCGCGGTTGTTGATGCTCGAACCTGTTGTCGCGGATGCGTTTCACCGCGGCGATGTGGATGCGTTGAAAGCGCGGCAGGTGGCGTCGTTTTGTCAGCATCCGCCGAAGAACATGACGC
>NZ_BAAILK010000027.1:24066-34458 GCF_054589475.1 Rhodococcus sp. no. 34 | reverse complement strand
CGACGACTGAGCCGACGACGACGACTGAGCCGACGACGACGACTGAGCCGACGACGACGACTGAGCCGACGACCACGACTGAGCCGACCACGACTGAGCCGACCACGACGACTGAGCCGACGACCACGACGACTGAGCCGACGACCACGACTGAGCCCACGACCAACCCTTCGCCGTCGCAACGTCCGAGCAGCAGCGCTTCCCCCGCGACCAACGCAACTTCGCAGACCGAGAGTCCTTCGAGCCAAGCACCCTCCGAGACGCAGTCTCCTTCCGAATCGCAGCCGAGTTCCGAGCAGTCGTCCGCGGTAGCGGCTCCGCCGGCTGGACCGTCTGATCCGCAGGGACCGTCAGCGGGCGGCGGAGCGCCTGCACCCTCTGCCGGTGGACCGGCGAACGCTGCGCCGGGCGCAGTCGCAGCCCCTTCCGCACCCGAGGTTCTGGCCGCACCCGCACCCGTAGCTCCGCAGGTACCGTCGAACGTTCCGAACGTCGCGGCTCCGACTGACAACCCGCAGGCATTTCCGACGGCGTTCACTCAAGGGCTTCCGCCGATTCTCAACGCCGCCGCCGTCGCCGGCGGTGTAGGCGGAATGGCAGTGGTAGCGGCCGGTGCGGGAGCACTGACTTTCCGCGGAGCATCGCTGCAGAAGGCGCGATTGGCTGCCGCGCGTGCCGAATTCCTGGCACCCGGATCACAGGGAGGTGCGTGAGTCGTGCCGGACAGACGTTCACATCGCCGCGTTCTGGCCGCGGTGGATGCCGTATGCGACGCAGCAGCGTCGTCGGAGGCTGTGTCACTGCTGACGGTAGTGCAGACAGTCGCCCGCGAGCGTGGGCGCCCGATCGAGATCGATCTGGAAACCCCGCTCGCCACCGGAGTGTGCGGTCAGCGCCGAGCCTACGACGACCACGACGTCATCGTCTTGGCCCCCGGACTTCCCAATGTCGAGCGAACTCTGGCACATGAGTTGGGGCACATAGTGTTTCGGCACGAGGGTGCCGAGATCGCCGAGGCGACGCTCGAGGTCAGTGACGATTTGATCGCCTACATGTTGAGTCAACGTTCTCTGCGGCGCAACGAACCCGTGCCGATGGATGACATCGCGGAGTGGGAAGCCGAGACGTTCGCGTCGATGTTGATCATGCGTCTGCGAACGATGAGTGGCCGTGGGACACCGCTGTCGGTGTTGCGGTACGACGAGGCGATCGGATGATCTTTTGGGCTGTGGCCCTTCTCGTCTGGGTTGCAGCCGGCGCGAGACTGGGTCGAGTTGTCGCGCGCACCGCGACGCCGTTGCGAATGTCGATGGTCTTCGCCGGCTTCTCGGTCGCATTGTCGTCGACGGTCATGGTGCCGGCGGTATGGGACATCGTCGATCGCATTGCGCCGGAGCAGCATGCCGCGGCGATGATCGTCATCGTCTTGTGGACAGCGTTGTCTGCGGCCAGTGCAGTCGGCGCCGTGTCTGCGTGGCCGGTGATGTCACGTCCAGCTATGCGCGGCCTCGCCACCGTGCTGTACTCGGTGGGGCTCCTGGTGGCGATCGCGGTTCTCTTCGGCTACCCGGCGCCGGCTCTGATCTTTATCATCGTCGCTCTGTCCCTTGTCATTTCGACGGGGCTACGGCACGTTGCGTGGGCACCGTTGGGGCGCGGAATCGCGTTGATCGTGACCGGTTCGTCGATCCTGCTCGTCGTGGTCGTAGTGATGCTGGTCGAATCGATCGGTGGCACCGGCGCACTCGAATCGGATATCTGGACGGGCGCAGGGGTGTGGTTCATCGCTGCCTCGAGTGTTCTGATTGCGCTGGGCATCACGTGGGTGCTTCTCGAGACCTGGTTACGTGCGCGACGAGATCTGTACCGGCTGCGGCGGATGCACGCGCTTCTCGTCAAGCGATTCCCCGAGGTAGTCGACGCGGACAGCGCCGGGAGTACCTCTGTGCTGCGGGCATCGGACATGATCGCGCAGATCATGGATGCGATGTACATCCAGTCCGGAGCCGGGATGTTCGACGTCGGTGGTCAGGAACCGCCGCGGGCCGTCACTGCACACGCGGGGATTTTGGCGGGGTGGATCGCCGATCCCTTGGCCTCGGATGTGTTGGACACCAGGTGGATTGCGCCTCCTGAGAAGATGTCGGCGCGCCGATGGGTGTTGTTGTTGGCGAAAGAACTCGATGAAACGACAAAAGTAGGTCGACGTTCGTAGTCGACCTACTCCATGTCATTGCAGTGCTCGAGATCGAGTCAGTGCTTCAGCACGTTCACATCAGCGTGACGCGTCAGGCGGAACCTCTGGCAAACCTTCACTCGCGCGGAGCTTTTCAGCCATCGTGGTGAGTAGATTCTGCGATTCTTCCGAGAGGTCGAATGCACGGCTCGAGAGGCGGCGAAGCCCGTAGCCTTGGAGCTGTGAGAGCAGTTCGAGATCGTGATCGATCTTGGCTGCGTAGATGTCGTTGAAGAAGTAGTCGGGCTTCACCTTGAAGAACCGGGCGAAGGCTGCGACTGTCTCGTCTGAGGGGTTGGTGCGCTGTCCCGAGCGGAGCTGCGAGATGTACGGCTTGGAGATCTGATGGCCGTCTTCGATGAGCGCTGCCGCAACCTCGGCGTTGGTATGGGGTTTGCGCCCCGGAGGATGAACACTGTCGAACAGTTTGTTCAATCGTTCTGCAAAGTCAGCCATTGTGAACCGCCCCGTAATCCTCTCTAGCTAGCAATTGTCCGTTCAGTGAATCCTACGGTATCACGCGGATAACCGATCGGTAGCTCACCGTAGTCTGTTTAGTGGACTAGTTGTCAAATGTGTCCGAGATTCGATTCGTCCGCCCAATGAGTGCTCAGCTATGTCTCAGCGCACATTGAGTTTCCGCCACACGGAAATGTGCAGCTACGACTGCGCTATTCGAACCTTCCAGTACTTGGCCAATCTGCCCAATATCAAACCTTTTACCCGTTTTGGCGATATTAGCTATGCGTTAGCCTGGTTTTTCACAACTATTTCGATTGAAAAACTGCAGTTCAAGCGATGTTTGAAGGTTTAGGGTCGCGATCAGGGTGGCTGGTTGCGATGTCATGCGGATCACCTCCGGGTTGAACCTTGAACGGTTTGCCGGATTGCGATCTGTGCTAGCTAAACCCTCCGCGTGGGTGCAGAATTGTGACATGAAACACACGATGAGCGATGATGAATTGCGCCGCGCAATCCGTGAAATTCAGGATCGAGCCCACGACGCGCGCAAGCGTGGGGACGATGTAGCGGCGGAAGAACTCGACCGTACGGTCAAGGGCTATCAAGAGCAGATGATGCAGCGTCTCTAGTGCTCGCTGCGGTCGTCTCTGTGCGGTGTTTGCGCGGAGTGCGGCCGTGCCCCGCAGGTCGTCTTGCGTGTTTCAGGGCGGCCGCACCGTGCGTGCGTAGACTTTCCCGCATGTCCACAGTACGAGTGCGGGGGAGTGTTCATCCATGTCTGTAAGGTCGCTCGACGGCAAGAAATGCCTGATCACCGGCGCCGGTAGTGGAATTGGACGTGCAACTGCGCTGCGTGCATCAGAGGTCGGCGCCGAATTGTTTCTCACCGATATCAACAGCGTCGGATTGGAAGAGACGGTCGCGATGGTCGGCGCCGGCGGCGGCACGGTCAGCATGGCGAAGGCACTCGATATCTCGGACTACGACGAGGTCGTGAAATTCGGTACCGAGATTCACACTCAATTTTCTTCGATGGATGTCGTCATGAATATCGCCGGTATTTCAGCGTGGGGAACTATCGAGAACCTCGAACATCGGCATTGGAAGTCCATGGTGGACGTCAACCTGATGGGGCCGATCCATGTCATGGAGACGTTTGTTCCACCCATGATTCGTGCCGGCAAGGGTGGACACCTGGTCAACGTGTCTTCGGCTGCCGGACTTTTGGCCCTGCCGTGGCACGCCGCCTACAGTGCGAGCAAGTTCGGCCTTCGCGGGGTGTCCGAGGTGCTGCGATTCGATCTGAAGCGGCACGGAATCGGGGTCAGTCTGGTTGTACCGGGTGGGGTGAAGACGCCATTGGTGGGAACCGTGGAAATAGCGGGTATCGACAGGAACGACCCGCGGGTCAAAAAACTCACGCACCGGTTCGAGGCGCGTGCTGTCTCCCCGGAGAAGGTGGCGTCGTGCATTCTGCGGGGAATCGAGAGGAATACGTACCTCGTATATACGTCCAATGACATCCGATTCGGATACTGGTGGGCGCGCAAATTTGCCCCGCCTTACGAGTTCGTGATGCAAAAAGCGAACGACCAGTTCAGTAAATTGCTCAAGTGATGAGCGTTAACTCCGCCGGGACTTTTATCTAGTCGAATAGGGACCAAAGTCATGCCGAAGAGTTTTCACTTCGATATCGAATTCAAATATCCCATCGACGACGTGCATCGAACTTTGACAGACCCGAGTTATTGGAAAGGCCGACTCGGAGACCTTTATGCCACCTCGGACATCGAAGTTCGAGACGGATCGATCGAAGTATCCGTGTCCGAGGAAATCGACTCCGCCTCCCTCCCGAGCCTGGTCGCCAAGGTTGCGCCGAGTCGGCTCGGTCTGAAACGGGTCGATCGGTGGGGACCTCTGTCGGACGGGCGTGCAGCAGGGTCGGTCACCGGAATTGCGCGGGGACTGCCGATCCGAATCGAGACGACGCTCGATCTCACCGCCGCCGAGTCCTGCACGCGGTTGGTCGTCGACGGAACGGCTGAGGTGAAGATGCCGATCATCGGCGGCCAGATCGAGAAGTTGCTGAAGAAGACCGTCGAGGACTTGCTGGGGCGCGATCGGGACGCCGTCGAGTCATTTCTCGCCTGAGCCTGCACCGAAATCTACTTCCAGAACGCGCGCACCCGGGCCGGCGGACGCGAGTTGATCGTGCGGGTTGGCGAGGGCGCACCCCTCCAACGAGAGGCACCCGCAACCGATGCAACCGGTAAGGTTGTCCCGTAGACGTTCCAGTTGCTCGATGCGTAGATCGAGGTGGCGCCGCCACCCGGTCGACAATCTTTCCCAATCTGCGCGGTTCGGGGTACGGCCTTCAGGAAGTGTGCCGAGGGCCTCTCTGATTTCCGACAGCGGAATGCCGACGCGTTGCGAGATTCTGATGAAGGCGACGCGTCGAAGCGTGTCTCGTTGGTATCGGCGCTGGTTTCCGCTGGTCCGGCGACTGACGATGAGGCCTTCTCGTTCGTAGAAATGCAGGGCCGAGACGGCGACACCGCTGCGCTCGGAGAGCTGGCCGGGCGTGAGTTCCTTTGCCTTCCACGACGGCATCTCCATGGCGACTACCGGTCCGTCGCGCGGTGGAGGGTGGCGTGGAGATGATGCGTCAGCGGGGTGTCGCCGTGCGCCATCCACAGGTCGTATGTCAGCGTGTCGCCCTGAACGCGCATGACTCGCCGAACGTTGTGAACCGGTTTTGCGTCGGGTGATGCTGCGAGCGTGAGACGGGTCAAGGCGAGAGTGCCTTCGGAGTCGAGGGTGCCGCGATGGATCTCGACGAATCCGGTGGGCTGGCTGACCAGCAATTCGAGCTCACCACCCGGTGTTGGGCGCAGGTATCCCGATTCCATGTGAAGCGGTCGTCCGTCGGGGAGCCCACGAGTGCGCGACGAGTAGGTGAGAAACGGTTTCGGGGTGGGCGCGAACTCGATCTCCTCGGAGTACTCGAAGTCGTCGATGGTGGGGAAATGTCCGGCTCCAGCGCCGACCCAGCGCCCGGTGAACCTCTCGATTCCGGCGCCGTTCAGCGCCGCCTGATCCGTACTACTCATTGCCTGGTCCTCTCGCCTGCGTCGGATCAGACGTTACGCGGGCCGGTACGACAGCTGCTTGTCCCTGCTGGGTGGGGCCTACGGGATTAGTGTTCACTCATGAACGCTTCTGGCTCCGTCCCCCTCGGTGTCGATTCCGAGGTGGGCCGATTGCGATCGGTCATTCTTCATCGTCCTGGCGACGAGTTGAAACGATTGACTCCGCGCAACAACGACGAGCTGCTGTTCGACGCATTGCCGTGGGTGGACCGCGCGCAGGAAGAACACGATCAGTTTGCGACCGTCCTTCGTGAGCGCGGCGTCGAGGTACTGCTTTTGTCCGATCTCCTCACCGAGGCGCTCGAGGTCAGTGGCGCAGCGAGGATCCAGGGAATCGCGGCCGCCGTCGACGCACGCAAGATCGGCCACGCGCTCGGGCAACACCTGGCCGCCTACCTGCGAAAGGTGGAGCCGAAGGAGCTTTCGTCGATCCTTACTGCAGGAATGACGTTCGACGAATTGCCGATCGATGCCGACTCGACCTCGTTGGTGCGCAGGATGCATCACGGCGGTGACTTCGTGATCGACCCGTTGCCCAACTTGCTCTTCACCCGTGATTCGTCGTTCTGGGTCGGGCCACGGGTCATCATCACGTCCTTGGCGTTGTCAGCGCGAGCTCGCGAATCCTCGATAACGGATCTCGTCTACGCGCATCACCCCCGATTCAAAGGCGTGCGCCGCGCGTACGAGTCGCACACGGCTCCTGTCGAGGGAGGTGACGTGCTGCTTCTCGCGCCGGGGGTGATCGCAATCGGTGTCGGTGAACGTACGTCACCCGCCGGAGCAGAAGCATTGGCGCGTAGCGTGTTCGACGACGGCCTCGCCCACACGGTGTTGGTTGTTCCGATCGAGCAACGCCGAGCGTCGATGCATCTCGACACGGTCTGCACCATGGTCGAGGCCGACGCGGTCGTCATGTATCCGGCCATTCAGGACACCCTGGCGGCGTTCACTCTGCGCAAGGAAGACGACGGGGTGAGTATTCGCGGTGCGACGCCGTTCCTCGAAGCGGCGGCCGACGCCATGGGAATCGGAAAACTGCGTGTGATCGACACCGGACTCGACACGGTGACTGCCGAGCGTGAGCAGTGGGACGACGGAAACAACACCCTCGCCGTCGAGCCTGGCGTCGTCGTCGCTTACGAGCGCAACGTCGAAACGAACGCCAGGCTGGAGGCCTCGGGTATCGAGGTTTTGCGAATCGCGGGTTCGGAACTGGGGTCCGGCCGAGGTGGTCCTCGGTGCATGTCCTGCCCGATCGCCCGCGATCCGCTGTAAGCCGTCGACGCTGTCAGAGAATTTCTTCCACCTTGGCTGCAGGCCGCGCGAGGACGGTGCCTTTGTCGGTGACCACGAACGGGCGTTCGATCAGAATTGGGTGCTCGATCATCGCGTCGAGGATCTCGGATTCGGATGCATCGGCGAGCCCGAGTTCCTTGTACTGCGTTTCGCGCTTGCGAACGGCTTGGCTGGGCTCGAGGCCGGCGTCGGCGAGGAGTTTTTCCAGCTCGGATCGGGTAGGCGGAGTATCGAGGTACTTCACAATGGTCGGTTCGATGCCGGCGTCGCGGATAAGTCCGAGAACAGTCCGCGACGTGTTGCACCGTTGATTGTGGAAGATGGTTGCAGATGCCATGTCCGTCATTCTGCCTCTGTGTCCGAACTCGTGGGACAAACAGGGGAACAACGGACACCTCCGGCGCGCTGCACTTGAAGTACCGACTTGTGAGGAGAAAACGATGACGGAACATCGAAGTGTGGACGAACGGCGCGTGGTCATTGCCGGTGGGCACGGCAAGATCGCGCAGCACCTGACGTACCTGCTGGCAGGACATGGTGATCGGCCGGTAGCGCTGATCCGCAACTCCGCGCACGAGGGTGCGGTCCGCACACTCGGCGCGTTCCCCGTGGTGATCGATCTGGAATCCTCCACGGTCGAGGAAGTTGCGAAGGTACTCGACGGTGCCGACGTCGCGGTCTTCGCCGCGGGCGCCGGACCTGGTAGCTCGATCGAGCGGAAGGACTCCGTAGACCGAGCTGCGGCGGTGCTGTTGGCCGATGCCGCCGAGAAAGCGGGAGTGCGTCGGTTCATACAGATCAGCGCCATGGGTGCTGGTGACGAAATACCGGAGAACACCGACGAGGTTTTTGCCGCCTACCTGCGGGCGAAGACTGCAGCAGAGGAAGACCTGAAGACAAGGACTTCGCTGGATTGGACGATTCTTCGGCCAGGCCTTCTGACAGACGACGACCCCACCGGTGAAGTCCTTCTTGCAGAGCCGCCCGTCGATCGAGGCTCTGTGCCTCGTGCAGATGTCGCCGCAGTGATCGAAGCGCTCATCGACGCGCCGTCCAGTGTCGGCAAGATATTGGTTCTGACCTCCGGCCCGCATACGATCCGCGAAGCGATCGAGGGTTTGTGAGAGAGAAGATGCTGTGACCGAGAAGATACGACGAGGGTGACGATGAAGATCGCGATCGAACACGATTCCTCCACAGCTCCGTACGACCAACTGCGGCAACAGATTATCGAGCAGGTTCACGGCGGCGGATTGATTGCGGGAACCAAGATCCCGACGGTGCGTGCATTGGCCTCGGAGCTGGGATTGGCGGCCAACACCGTCGCGAAGGCTTATCGCGCGCTCAGCGATCAGGGCGTGATCGAGACGAGGGGAAAGCAAGGGACGTTCATCGCTTCGGGGACCGATCCGGTGCAGGCGCAGGCGGAGCAGGCGGCGACCGCGTTTGCGCATAAGGTCCGCTCGCTCGGGTACTCCGACACTGAGATCGTCGCCATGGTGGAGTCGGCATTGAGAGGTGCGTGACACATTGATTAAGTTGACGCTTCAACTTAAAGCTGTCAGTCTTGGCTCATGAATTCGTCGATTGCTCGTGACCTCGGACTCCTCATCGCCCGTGTCGGCCTCGGGATCATCTTCATCGCCCACGGTTGGCAGAAGTTCTTCACCTACAAGATCGCCGGAACGCAGGCCGCATTCGAAGGGATGGGCGCCCCGCTCCCCAAGATTTCTGCAGTTCTGGCAGCATCCATCGAACTCGGTGGCGGCATCCTGCTCATCGCGGGTCTGCTGACCCCGCTCGTCGGCGCACTGCTGTTCCTCGACATGGTCGGCGCGTTCTTCATCGTGCACGCCGACAAGGGCGTCTTCATAGACAACGGCGGCTATGAACTCGTCGTCGCACTCGGTGTCGGTTCGCTCTTGATCGCTGTTATCGGCGCAGGACGCATCAGCATCGACGGATTGATCGGCAAGGGCAACGGTTGGGTTAAAACCCCAGCTTGATCGGGGTGAGAAGGCGGGTTCAACGGCTGTTGAGCCCGCCTTCCAGCTTGCTTTTGGCCCACAAAGTGACGAACGTAGTCATCTATGGTGACGAAATCTGATCGATCCGAACAAGATTCCGGGGCCAACGAAGAGCGTCCGGAGACGGGCTTTACTCGGGTAGGCGTTCGGACCGACTACGTGGTGTTTTCCGTGGCGGCCGCAGCGGTGCTGGCTATTGTCGTGTGGGGTCTCGTAGCTCCCGACAACCTGAACTCGGTAACCGGAAGTGTTCTCGGCTGGTTGGTGACGAACATCGGCTGGCTCTTCGTACTCGCAGCTTCGGCTTTCGTGCTGTTTTCCATCTACCTCGCTGTCAGTCGATTCGGCGACATTCCGCTGGGCAAAGACGGTGAGAAGCCCGAGTTCCGAACCGTCAGCTGGATCGCCATGATGTTCAGCGCCGGCATGGGCATCGGCCTGATGTTCTTCGGTGTCGCGGAACCGCTTGCGCACTACGTGACTCCGCCTCCCGGTACCGACGGTGGCGTCGGAACTGCCATGGCTACCACCATGTTTCACTGGGGTCTTCATCCTTGGGCGATGTATGCCGTTGTGGGCCTTGCCATTGCGTACGGGTCGTACCGACGCGGACGCAAGCAACTGTTCAGTTCGGCCTTCATCCCGTTGCTCGGTCGCAAAGCCGAAGGGCCGATCGGCAAGGTCATCGACATCCTGGCAATCTTTGCGACACTTTTCGGCACCGCAGCATCCTTGGGGCTCGGCGCACTTCAGATCGGCTCCGGTTTCGAGGTAGTCGGCTGGATGGAAGAAGCCGGCGTATTCCTGCTCGTGGCCATCGTTGCGGTACTGACCCTGGCATTTGTCGCTTCGGCAGTTTCCGGTGTGGCCAAGGGAATTCAGTGGCTCTCCAACATCAACATGGTGCTCGCGTTGATCTTGGCCCTGTTCGTGTTCGTTCTCGGGCCGACCGTACTGATTCTCAATCTGCTCCCGACGACCATTGGTGCATACGTTTCCGACCTCGCCCAGATGTCGGCCCGCACGGGTGCATCGTCGAATCCTGAAACCGGCGCGTGGCTTTCGTCGTGGACGATCTTCTACTGGGCATGGTGGGTGTCGTGGACGCCGTTCGTCGGCATGTTCCTGGCCCGCATCAGCCGCGGCCGCACGATCCGCCAGTTCATCGTCGGCGTCATCGCCGTTCCCACGACTGTCAGCTTGCTCTGGTTCGCGATCT
>NZ_BAAILK010000027.1:1906-23996 GCF_054589475.1 Rhodococcus sp. no. 34 | reverse complement strand
TCGGCGGCGCCGGCATCGGCGAGGAACGCGACGGAATCGGCTTGTCCGGCCGAGGCTCGGAAGAGGCTCAACTGTTCGGCATGCTCGACAATCTGCCGTTGGCCGGAGTGACGACTGTCCTCGTCATGCTGCTCGTGGCAGTGTTCTTCGTCTCCGGCGCCGACGCTGCGTCGATGGTGATGGGGACGCTCTCGCAGCGCGGAACGCTCGAACCGAGTCGCTGGGTTGTGGTCTTCTGGGGCATGTTGACCGGTGGCGTCGCGGCGCTTCTGCTGTGGACCGGTGGTTCCGAAGCGCTCGACGGCTTGCAGACCATGACGATCATCGCTGCGGCGCCGTTCGTGCTGGTCATGATCGGACTGTGCTTCTCGCTGTACAAGGATCTTTCGCACGACCCGATCATCATTGCGGCGAAGGAGCAGAAACGTGCTCTCCTACGCCCGCGCCGAGGACGCCGTGTGGGTAAGTCAGTGGAGTAGGACTTGAGCGGAGTAGGACTTGAACTGTGAAGGGGCACCGAACTGCGGTTCGGTGTCCCTTTGTCGTCCGGTTATTTCCAGCTGGGCAACCACAGATGGTTCTGCCACGATTCCGGCGTGATCGGCATGGCGGTGAGTATCGGCCAGAGGTAGACGAAGTTGGCCACGACCAGACCGATGTACAGACTGACTGCCAGAAGTCCGGTGGTACGACGCTCGACGGACGCGCTCGCCTTGCCCAGTACATCGCCGAGGACCAGCGCAAATCCCATGACCATGAACGGGGCGAGTGCAACTGCGTAGAAGTAGTACATCTGGCGGTCGAGCGTCGCGAACCACGGGAGGTAAGCGGCACCGTAGCCCGTCAGGACCACGGCGTATCGCCAGTCCCTGCGTACGAACGTCTGCCAGATCGCCCACGCCAACATCGGTAGGGCCAGCCACCACATCGCCGGTGTGCCGATCAGCATCACGGCCTTGACGCAGCTGGCGGCCCCGCAACCGGTGACCTGCTCGCCGTCGGCGTAGTAGTAGAGCATCGGTCGTAGCCCCATCGGCCACGTCCACGGTTTCGACTCCCACGGGTGGTGGTTTCCGGCGGAGTTCGTCAGACCGGCATGGAACTGGAGAACGTTTCCGCTGTAGTACCAGAGTGAGCGCAGCGCGGAGGGAATGAAGCTCCATGTGCCCCCCTCACCGATCTCGTTCCCGACGGCGTGACGGTCGACGCCGGTCTCGCTGGTGAACCAGGCCCAGTAGCTCGCGAGGTACACACCGAGCGGAATGATCACCAACGCATACAGAGCCGGCCCGATGTCGCGAACTGCAGTGCCGACCCATGGGCGCTGCACGCGGTAGGCGCGGCGCGCTGACAGGTCGAAGGCAACACTGAGCAATCCGAAGAACAGAATGAAGTACATGCCGGACCACTTGGTTCCGCAGGCCAGGCCGAGCAGGATGCCGGCGCCGAACCTCCACCACCGGAAACCCAGCCGCGGACCCCAGGCAGAGTCGCCGATTCGGCCCTCTTCGTATACCTTCGCCATCCGTTCGCGGACTTGGTCGCGATCGACCACCAGGCATCCGAGGGCGGCGAGAACGAAGAAAGCCAGGAAGATGTCGAGCATCCCCAGGCGTGAGGAGACGAAGGTGACGCCGTCCACGATGAGCAGGATTCCGGCAATCGCGCCGATCAGCGTGGAGCGCGTCATGCGGCGCACGATCCGGATGATCAGCAGGACCATCAGTGTCCCGACCAGGGCCGACGAGAATCGCCACCCCCAACCGTTGTAACCGAAGAGTGCTTCGCCGATCGCGATCATCTGCTTACCGATCGGCGGGTGTACCACCAATCCGTAACCGGGATTGTCTTCGATGCCGCCACCGGTCAGAACTTGCCAGCCCTGCGGAACGTAGTGCTTCTCGTCGAAGACAGGTGTGCCGGCGTCGGTCGGGTAGGCGAGCATCGTGAAGCGTGTGATCGCCGCGATAGCGGTGACGAAAGCGGTGACGATCCAGCCGCGCAATCTGTCGGTCGGGCCGAAATCAGGATCCGGTACCAGCGGGCCGGGACTACGCATTACCCGATCGCTCGTGGCGGGCGTTGGCCGCTCGTCCGTCTGCACAGTCACCTGGCAATCGTAGGCTGTCAGGTATGACTGGTCGCTTGGTACTCGCCGCAACACCCATGGGAGATGTCGGTGACGCGTCTCCGCGTCTTCGGTCTGCTCTCGCAACCGCCGACGTCGTTGCTGCGGAGGACACACGACGCACCAAGTCTCTGGCGTCCGCGCTCGAGGTAACCATCACCGGGAAGATCGTCAGTTTCTACGATCAGGTCGAGATTTCCCGGCTGCCCGCGCTGGTCGCCGACGTCGCCGAAGGCAAGACCGTCCTGCTGGTCACGGACGCGGGCATGCCGTCGGTCAGCGATCCCGGATATCGCCTTGTCGCCGCCTGCGTAGCCGAGAACCTCGCCGTCACGTGCTTGCCCGGTCCGTCGGCGGTGACGACGGCGCTGGCACTCTCCGGATTGCCCGTCGAGCGGTTCTGCTTCGACGGGTTCCCGCCGCGTAAGCAGGGGCAGCGCAAGACGTGGCTCTCTGCCTTGGCAACCGAGCAGCGAGCGTGTGTGTTCTTCGAAGCGCCTCATCGCCTTGCCGACTGCCTCGCAGATGCGGTGGAAGTGCTCGGGCCGAATCGCCGCGCGGCCGTGTGCCGGGAATTGACCAAGACCTACGAGGAAGTGAAGCGCGGCACTCTCGGGGAGTTAGCTGCTTGGGCTGCCGAGGGCGTTCGCGGTGAGATCACGGTGGTGCTCGAAGGCGCAGTGCTGGTGGCATCTGATCCTGCCGATCTGGTCGACGAGGTGGAAAGGCTGGTCGAGGGGGGAGCACGATTGAAGGACGCGTGTGCTCTGGTCGCAACGGCCGGAGTCTCCAAGCGTGAGTTGTACGAGACGGTCCTGGCCGCTCGAAAGGACTAGCGGGAGCGGTTCACGGCGGGTGCGCCGGGACGCAGGTTGGCGTCGTCGGCTGCAGCCTGGCCGGCGTGCCAGCCTTCGGCGTCCACGGACCGTCCGCGAGTCTTGCGGGTTGTCGGGAACAATCGATCGAATTCGGCGTCGACGGCCTCGGATGTGGTGGCGAGGATCGGTAGAAGATCCGCGACGTCCATCGATGCTGCGTCGGCCGCTTCAGCGGTGGCCTTGGTGCCGGCGTCGCGTAAGCGGTGTCCGATTCGGCTGGCAAAACCAGCCAGGAACCCCTTGCGGAACGAGGTGGTGCGGGAGCCGCCGCGATTGCTCGAATCGGCGAATTGCATTGCACGGGTTGCCTGTACAAGTAGTGAAGTGAACAGCATGTCGACTTGCTGAAGGTCGACCGGAGTGCCGACGACGGTCGCGAGCGCGATATCGCTGAACCACACCGTCCTGACACGATTCGATTCGCCGATCTCGGTCAGGAGGTGAACTTTTTCTTTCACGTACGGGTTCTCGATGTGAATGCGTCGTGCATTCACGGACGTGTCGGTGACCCCGGCGCGACTGTGGAGCAGTGCGGAATCGATCGCGTATCGCGTCATCAACTCCTGGGCCTTCGCGGTGAAGATCTCGGCTTCTTCCGCGAAGTTGGTGGCTTCGGCTTTGGCGAGTAGCCCACGAATTCGCTTGAGTACCTTGGCGTCGACCTCGGTGTCACCGACGCCGGCATAGCTGGTGTGGGTGCGTTGCGACGGCCAGGTGGATGGTGGCGCGAGCAATACCGTCCACTGAGGTAGGCGCATCCACGATCGTGCGACATCGACGATCTGCGAAACAAGGAAGTAGGGGTCCTGGAACAGTAGGCCGGCCGCGAGGGACCGGAAAGCGTCGTCGTCCACGGTGATTCGAGAGGCGACGCGCCGAGACTTCGGGTACTGCTCGCCGATCGTCTGCAACTGCCCCACCCACTCGAGTGGTGCGCGATCGGACGCGCGGGATGCGTTCGCGTCGAACAGGATGGTGGTGGCAGCGAGATCGGCGTCGGACGCGTCTTTGCTTCGGCGAGCCAGATGGATCAGATCCGCCGGTTGCCATCCGCGTTCGTAGGCGGCCGTCAGTTCGCTGACGAGACCCTGCGCCGCAGAGACGGATTGAGGGCTGACCTCCTGAGTGGACACCCGTGCTCCGTTCCAAGGCAGTGTCTGCGCCGAAGCGCTGGTTCGAATGTATGTTCTATTCGTGGTCATGGCTGGAGTGTGCACGTGGGGTCCGACACATCCGCCGGTAGACGGATATTTCGGACCCCACGTGCGGCACTCGTGCCTAGGTCATTCCTCGACGAAGCGGGGGAAGACCGGTGCCGGAGCAGGCAGTTTCCGGTTCGCGTCGATGCGAACCGCGATGTCGGTGAACTGACGGTTCTCTTCGCTCTGACCGAGTAGATCGAGGATGCGTGACGCCGCGTCGGGCATGACGGGCTGAACGAGAAGGCCGACGATACGGACAACTTCGATCGTCACGTAGAGGACCGTTGCCATCCGTGCCGGATCGGTCTTGCGCAGAACCCACGGTTCCTGCTTGGAGAAGTACCGGTTGGTCTCTCCGAGGACGCCCCAGATGGCTTCCAACGCGAGATGCAGTGCTTGCACGTCGAACTCGCTGCGGCACTTGGCAAGCAGGGCATCCGCCGACGCCAGCATCGCCAGATCGTCCTCGGTGAACTCGCCGGGGGTCGGTACCTGGGCGTCGCAGTTCTTCGCGACCATCGTCAGTGAACGCTGCGCGAGGTTGCCCAGTTCGTTGGACAGGTCGGCGTTCATGCGAGTCACGATTGCTTCGTGGCTGTAGCTGCCGTCCTGGCCGTACGAGATCTCGCGGAGCAGGAAGAAGCGGACCGCGTCGAGGCCGTACTGATCGACCATCGCGATCGGATCGACCACGTTGCCGACGGACTTCGACATCTTCTCGCCCTTGTTGTACAAGAACCCGTGGACGAAGACTCGTTCCGGCAGTTCGATGCCGGCAGACATGAGGAACGCCGGCCAGTACACGGTGTGGAACCGTGTGATGTCCTTGCCGATGATGTGCAGGCTCGCGGGCCAGAACTTCTTGAACTCCTCCGAGTCGACGTTCGGATAGCCCACGCCGGTCAGGTAGTTGGTGAGTGCGTCGACCCAGACGTACATGACGTGGTCGGGGTCTCCGGGAACCTCGACGCCCCAGTCGAACGTGGTGCGCGAGATCGACAGGTCCTTGAGGCCGCCCTTGACGAAGCTGACGATCTCGTTGCGACGTGTCGCGGGGGCAATGAACTCGGGATGCTCTTCGTACAGAGCGAGCAAACGGTCCTCGTAGGCCGAGAGACGGAAGGTGTAGTTGGACTCCTCGGTCCACTCCACCGGGGTGCCGGTCTCCGTCGACTGACGGGTGCCGTCGTCCAGAAGCGTGGTCTCGGCTTCGGTGTAGAAGGCCTCGTCACGAACCGAATACCACCCCGAGTACGTGTCGAGGTAGATGTCGCCCGATGCGGCCATCTTTTCCCAGATCGCCTTGCTGGCGATCTGATGATCGGCGTCGGTGGTGCGGATGAACCGGTCGTACGAGATGTTCAGGACCTTGTCGAGGTTCTGGAACACGTCGGAGTTCCGAGCCGCGAGCTCGCGGACGTCGATGCCCTCTTTGATCGCTGTCTGCTGCATCTTCAGACCGTGCTCGTCGGTGCCGGTCATGAAGAACACTTCATGACCGTCCAACCGCTTGAAGCGGGCGAGCGCGTCCGAGGAGATGTACTCGTACGCGTGGCCGATGTGCGGAGCGCCGTTGGGATACGCGATCGCTGTCGTGATGTAGAACGGCGATCGTTCCGCGCCTTCCGGGGCAGCGGAGTCCGGGCGCGGGGTCTGGGAGGGTGAGGCAGGCACAGTCATGGTGGGCTTACTCTATCGGGCGTGAGCAAAGACCGTCCCGCCCCCGATGCCCCTGAGCCCTTGTCGCCTCTGATCGACGCACATACGCACCTCGACGCCTGTGGTGCGCACGACGCTGCGACCGTGGCCGGAATTGTCGATCGAGCCGAGGCCGTCGGCGTCGGACGGGTCGTCACGGTGGCCGACGACCTTGATGCCGCACGCTTTGCCGTCGACGCTGCGAACTGGGATTCGAGGGTTTACGCAGCCGTCGCAATCCATCCGACCAGGGCGAACGTCCTCGATGTCGACACCAGAGCCGAGATCGAGCGTTTGGCGTCCGATCCGCGGGTCGTCGCGGTGGGGGAGACCGGGCTGGATCTCTACTGGCCAGGCAAGCTCGAAGGGTGCGCCACCATCGAGGAGCAGGTCGACGGTTTCCGGTGGCACATCGACCTCGCGAAGCGTCTCGGCAAGACGCTGATGATTCACAATCGCGAAGCCGATCAGGACCTGCTGCGGGTGCTGCACGAGGAAGGCGCGCCGGAGACTGTGGTGTTCCACTGCTTCTCCTCGGATTCGGAGATGGCCCGTGCGTGCATCGACGCGGGCTACGTGTTGAGTTTCTCGGGAACCGTGAGTTTCAAGAATGCGAAGGCGCTGCGTGAGGCCGCGCGGTTGGTGCCCTCGGATCAGCTGATCGTCGAGACGGATGCGCCGTTCTTGACGCCGCACCCGTTCCGCGGTGCGCCCAACGAGTCGTACTGCCTGCCGTACACGGTGCGCGCACTCGCAGAGATCCGCAGCGAGGATCCGCAGGCGCTGGCAGCAGCGTCCACGGCGACAGCGGAGCGCGTCTACAAGCTCTGACGCTATGGTGGTCTGACAGGTAACTCCGCGCCCGTGACCGTCGTGTCCCGGTCCGTCTACTGCGCGGAGTATTCAGATGAATGACCGCATCTATCCCTCCGACGTCTATCCCGACGACGTCGAACACACAGACGAACAGTCCTCTCGATCCGGCTCGAGCGCGGCGAATTTCTCGCATCCCGGGAGGGAATGAAGGCGCACAGCTTCACTGAGCCGACGCCGGTCGACTCTTCCGTCCAGATCGTCAGCGTTCATGTCGACGCGGTCGAAGTCGAGTGCTGCGGACCGTTTCCTGTAGTCGGTGAACAATGCTCGTGGACATTGACACCGCGATCGCAGGACGACGCGTTCGACGGTTGGGTTCACGGCGGGATGCCGGCGTCGGGAGTCGTGACCACGGGTGTGGTGCTCGGGATTCTCGTGGTCACGACGACGTACGAGGAAGTCGGAAGTCCACGCATGTGGTTGCCCGTCGAAGGTAGCGAGACCTATCGAAGGGTCGAGGCCAGTCCTCGGTGGTTCCGAAGGTTCGGCGACTTCGACTTCGAGCCGCAGAATCGGATCGAGACCGGGCTGGTCGTCGAATTGGCCACCACCCGTGCGCCTTTCCGGTAGTCCCCACTACCAAAAAGGCGCACAGGGGGCTTGCCCCTAGAGGACCTTCGCCAGGAAGTCCTGGGTGCGCTGCTGCTGGGGGTTGCCGAACAGACTCTCCGGCTTACCTTCTTCGACGATGTATCCGTCGGCCATGAAGATGACTCGGTCGGAAACCTCACGGGCGAAGCCCATCTCGTGGGTCACGACGACCATGGTCATGCCCTGCTTGGCGAGGTCGCGCAGCACCTGCAGAACCTCACCCACCATTTCGGGGTCGAGGGCGCTGGTGGCCTCGTCGAAGAGCATGATGTCCGGACTCATCGCGAGTGCGCGGGCGATGGCAACGCGCTGCTTCTGCCCACCGGACAGGCTGGCGGGCTTGGCATCTGCCTTCTCCGCGAGGCCGACCTGGCCGAGCAGTTTGACGGCGATCTCGCGAGCCTGCTCCTTGGTCGATCGCCCGGTCTGCACCGGAGCGAGCATCACGTTTTCGACGACGCTCATGTGGGGGAACAGGTTGAAGTGCTGGAACACCATCCCGATGTGCTGGCGCACCTTGTCGATGTCGACATCCTTGTTCGTGAGGTCGAACTGGTCGACGCGCACGGATCCGGCGGTGATGTCTTCGAGGCGGTTGAGGCAACGCAGGAAGGTCGACTTGCCGGAACCTGAAGGCCCGATGACGCAGACCACTTCACCGCTCTTGATGTCGACGTCCAGGCCCTTGAGGACCTCGTTGTCGCCGAACGACTTCTTCAGTCCCTTGACCGAAATCTTGACCTCGGTGGCGGACTTGCCCATGTTGACGGCTGTTTCGGTCACTTGTTGATCCTCTTCTCGAGGCGGTTCGACAGCTTGGTGAGCGCCATGATGATGATGAAGTACATGACGCCGATGATCAGCCACATGTTGAACGACTGGAAGTTGCGCGCGATGATGATGCGCCCTGTCTGAGTGAGCTCGGCGAGTCCGATGACCGACAGGATCGACGTGTCCTTGAGGGTGATCACGAACTGGTTGATGTACGACGGGATCATCGTGCGAATTGCCTGCGGCATGATGACTTTTCGCATCGACTTCATGTAGCTGATGCCCAGGCTTCGTGACGCCTCCATCTGCCCCTTGTCGACGGACAGGATGCCGCCGCGGACGATTTCAGCCATGTACGCGCCGGCGTTGAGCGAGAGCGTGATGATGCCTGCGGTGAAGGCGGACATCTGGAAATGCAGGGCTGCCGGGATGCCGAAGTAGATGAAGAATGCCTGCACCAACAGCGGTGTGCCGCGGAAGATGTCGACGTAGGTTGTGCCTATACCTCGGACGAACATGTTGGTGGACACGCGGCAGAGACCGAAGATCGCGCCTAGGACCAGAGCGATCGCGATCGAGACGACCGAGAGAACGATCGTCAACCACAGGCCCTTGAGAAGCTGCGGGTAGGTGCTCTTGATCAAGCCGATGATGGAGTTGTCCGACGTCGACGCGCCCTGACCGAGGTAGGTCGAGACGATTTCGTCGTACTGGCCGTCGTCGCGCAGGTTCTGCAGTCCGGCGTTGAACATCTGGAGCAGTTCGGCGTTCTGGCCCTTGTTGACTGCGAAGCCGTAGCTCGCGCCCACCTCTTTTTCGGTGACCGTCTTGAGGCCGTTGCCCTGTGTGATGCCGTAGGCGAGGACGGGGTAGTCGTCGAAGACTGCGACGGAGTTCCCGGTGCGGACCTCGTCGTACATGCTGGCGGAGTCGGCGAAATAGACTGTGGTGAAGCCGTATTGGTCCTTGATGGACTCGGCGAAGCTGGCGCCCTCGGTGCCGTTCTTGACGGCGACGCGCTTGCCCCTCAGATCCTCGTACGACTTCACGTCGTTGTCGGTCTCGAGGACCGCCATCTGCACGCCCGACTCGAAGTAGGGGTCGGAGAAGTCGAACACCTGCTTGCGGGCGTCGGTGATGGACATGCCCGCGATGACGCCGTCGGCCTGCCCGGCCTGCACGGCCTGCAGTGCAGCGTCGAAGCCGAGTTGCTTGATGTCGACCTTGAAGCCTTGGTCCTCGGCGATCGCATTGAGCAGGTCGATGTCGATGCCGACGAGTTTGCCGTCTTCGTTCTCGAATTCGAACGGGGCGAATGTCAGATCGGTGGCGATCGTGTAGGTGCGGCCGGGTTGCGCGCTCGCGATTCCGGGGGCGAACAGCGCTGCGATCAGCGCCAGCAGGATGGCCAGGATCGGCCACCTGGCATTACGTGGTCTGTCGAATCTTCTTCGCACTATCGCCCAGCTTTCTTCTGTCGCGCCCGGGATCGCCGGACTGCTTTGAACCAGACGAGAACATACTGCGCCCAGAGCTGAATCGATACACGGGTATCGGAGCCGGAAAGTGCAGAACACACGACACGCCGTTGCCGTTCCGTGACAAAAGTCGCATTTCGTTGTGATTTGGTTGCCGATACAACGCTCGGTCGTTACCGTATTGTGATCGAACGTCGTCTGCCTTGGGATTTCCTGTGTCGCCTTTTGCCAAGATCAACTCCACGAAGTCACCACTTCTCTATTCAGTGGTGGGTGCGTTGCTTCTGACGCTCATCGTCGGGGGTGCGCTCGCCGTGGTTCGGCACAAGACGATCACCCTCGATGTCGACGGCGACATGATTTCGCTGTCCACGATGTCGAGCAGCGTCGGTACCGCTCTCGAGGACGCCGGATACCCGGTCGATCCCAAGGACGCGCTCGCACCCAGTGCCGATTCCTCCCTGTCCGATGGCGATACCGTCGTACTGCGCCGTGCCCGTGAGTTGGCTCTGACCGTCGACGGTCAGCCGACCACCATCTGGACCACCGCATTGACGGTCGACGAGGCATTGAAGCAGGTAGATGTTTCCGACGACTTCGCAGTCTCGGCTTCGCGCTCGCATCGTCTGCCGCTCGAACGGACCGAGCTCGACGTCGTCAGCCCGAAGACCGTCAGCGTCAGCGACGGTGGCGCTCCCGCGGCGGAGGTCAAGCTCGCCGCCGTGACCGTCGGTGATCTTCTCGCGGCCAAGAATGCGCCGCTCGAGCAGGCCGACTCGGTGGTTCCCACCGCCGACACACCCGTTACCAACGGCCTGACCATCCAGGTCACTCGCGACCGCACGGACACTCGCGTCGAGACGCAGCCGATCGCGCCGCCGGAGAACAAGGTCGAGGATCCCGAGCTAGAGAAGGACAAGACCGTCGTCGAGAACCCGGGTGTTCCGGGTGAGCGCACGGCCACTGTCGAGGTCAAGACCGTCAACGGCGTCGAGGCCGGACGAACCGAACTGTCCGCGACCGTGATCAAGGAACCGGTCGCAGCAGTGGTGAAGGTCGGTACCAAGCAGGCTTCCGCTCCCGCTGTGTCCAACGCGTCGACGTGGGATGCCATTGCTCAGTGCGAGGCGACCGGAAACTGGGCCATCAACACCGGCAACGGTTTCTACGGAGGACTTCAGTTCACCCAGAGCACCTGGGAAGCATTCGGCGGCGGTCAGTACGCAGCTCGCGCCGACCTCGCATCACGTGAACAGCAGATCGCGATCGGCGAGAAGGTCCGCGCCGGTCAGGGCTGGGGTGCTTGGCCGTCCTGCACCAGCAAATTGGGCCTGCGCTGACGCGCTCACACCTCACAGAACACAGGAACCGATGTCACCGTTCGCCAAGATCAACTCGACCAGGTCGCCGTTGTTGTACTCGGCGATCGCCGCTCTTCTCCTGACGGTTCTCGTGGGTGGTGTTCTGGCCGTCGTCCGGCACAAGACCATCACTCTCGATGTCGACGGTGAGCAGATTCGCCTGAGCACCATGTCGACCAACGTCGACGGCGCTCTCGAGGACGCCGGTTACCCGATCGGTGACAAGGATGCAGTTGCTCCCGCGGCCGACGCTTCGCTGTCCGACGGCGACACCGTGGTGCTCCGTCGTGCCCGTGAGATCACGCTGACGGTCGACGGTCAGCCGCAGAAGCTCTGGACCACAGCCTTGACCGTCGACGACGCGTTGAAGCAGTTGGACGTCGCGGCGGATGTGCACGTGTCGGCTTCGCGCTCGCAGCGTCTTCCGCTGGACGGCACCGCGCTCGACGTGCTGACACCGGTCGTCGCAAAACTGGTCGACGGCGCAAACGCGGCAGCCGACGTGCGTATCGCGGCGCCGACGGTCGGGGAGTTCCTTACCGCCAACGGCACTCCGCTCGAGCAGTCGGACACGGTGGTTCCCGCCGCCGACGCTCCACTGACCGAGGGCCTGGAGGTCACGGTGACGCGCAACCGCACCGAGAACAAGGTCGAGACCTTGCCGCTCGATCCGCCGGATCAGCGCATCGAGGATCCGACGATGAACCAGAGCCGCACGATCGTCGAGAACCCGGGCGTGCCCGGCGTGCGTGACGTGACGTTCGCCGTGAATCTCGTCAACGGTGTCGAAGCCGGACGTACCCAGGTCTCGGAGACGATCACCACACCGGCGCAGCCGAAGGTCGTGCGTGTCGGAACGAAGCCGGGCACCGAGGTGCCGCCCGTGGAGAACGGTTCGACGTGGGATGCGCTCGCACAGTGCGAGGCCACCGGTAACTGGGCCATCAACACCGGCAACGGTTTCTACGGCGGCGTGCAGTTCGACCAGAACACCTGGGAACGACAGGGCGGGTTGAAGTATGCGCCCCGCGCCGACCTCGCCACCCGTGAAGAACAGATCGCGATTGCGACACAGACCCAGCGCACTCAGGGCTGGGGCGCATGGCCGTCGTGCTCGGGTCGCCTCGGACTGGGATAAGTTCTACTGGTGTCAGACGCCGAACAATCGAACGAACCCATCGCTACTCCGCGCGGGCAGGCAGCCCTGCTCGGTCCGGTCGAGGTGCGCGCTCTTGCCGAGGAATTCGGTGTCCGACCCACGAAACAGTTGGGGCAGAACTTCGTTCACGACGCCAATACCGTGAGGCGCATCGTCACCACGGCAGGCGTCACACGTGACGACGTCGTTCTCGAGGTAGGGCCTGGTCTCGGTTCGCTGACGATGGCGCTGATGGACGTGGTCGATCGGGTCATCGCGGTCGAGATCGATCCCAACCTCGCGGCTCGCCTGCCGAAGACGGTGGCCGAGCGAGCGCCGGAACTGGCCGATCGCCTGACCGTCGTCGAAGCCGACGCGATGCGTGTGCTGCCTTCGCAGATTCCCGGCGAGCCGACCGCGCTTGTCGCGAACCTGCCGTACAACGTCGCGGTGCCGGTGCTGTTGCACCTGTTCGCGTCGCTTCCGAGTCTGCGGACCGCACTCGTGATGGTGCAAGCCGAGGTTGCCGACCGCCTGGCGGCTGATCCGGGAAGCAAGATCTACGGCGTTCCCAGCGTCAAGGCCAACTTCTTCGGCGAGGTTCGCCGCGCCGGGGCCGTCGGACGCAACGTGTTCTGGCCGGTGCCGAAGGTCGAATCGGGACTGGTTCGTATCGATCGGTACGCGGAGCCGCCGTGGCCGATGGACGAGAAGCACCGCAAGCAGGTTTTTGCGGCGATCGATGCCGCGTTCGCACAGCGCCGCAAGACTTTGCGTGCCGCGCTCAGCGGTTGGGCAGGTTCGCCTGCCGAGGCCGAACGACGGCTCCTCGCTGCCGGCATCGAGCCACAGACGCGTGGTGAGATGCTCGACGCAGCAGCCTTCGTTCGGCTGGCTGGAGGCGAATAGCCCCGTGCGCGGTTAAGGAGTGCAGGGACTCCCTAACCGCGCACAGGGGCTTGCCCCCTTATTTGAACCGCCGCAACCTCAGGCTGTTGCTCACCACGAACACACTGCTGAATGCCATTGCGGCACCGGCGAGCATCGGGTTGAGCAGGCCGGCCGCAGCCAGCGGGATCGCAGCCGTGTTGTAGGCGAATGCCCAGAACAGGTTGCCCTTGATGGTCTTGAGCGTCTTGCGGGACAGTCGAATTGCATCGGCTGCCGACCGCAGGTCACCTCGCACCAGAGTGATGTCGCTGGCCTCGATCGCAACGTCGGTACCCGTGCCCATCGCCAGGCCGAGATCGGCCTGAGCCAGGGCTGCCGCGTCGTTCACGCCGTCGCCGACCATGGCCACGACGCGTCCTTCCGCTTGCAGTTTCTTGACGGCGTCGACCTTGTCCGCAGGCATGACCTCGGCGAAGACGGTGCTGATCCCGACCTGATCCGCGACAGTGCGAGCAACGGTGGCGTTGTCACCGGTCAGCAGAACCGGTTCGAGGCCGAGTGCTTTCAACTGCGCGATTGCTTCGGCGCTCGTGTCCTTGACCGCGTCGGCGATCACGAGGATGCCGTGCGCCTTGCCGTCCCAGCCCACCGCGATTGCGGTGCGCCCGGCCTTCTCTGCTGCAGCCTTAGCCTCGCGGAGATTTTCCGGCAACGGCATCGACCAGTCGGCGAGCAGCGCGTCTCGGCCCGCGACGACGGCGTGACCGTCGACCATTCCCTGCACGCCGCGCCCGGCGACGTTCACGAAATCCTCGACCGTAGGCAATTCGCCCACAGCTTCGGTCGCACCCTTCGCAATCGCTGCGGCGATGGGGTGCTCGGAGCGATGTTCGAGTGCGCCGGCCAGCCGAAGGACCTCGTCGACGGTTGTTCCTTCGCCCACCACGGTGTCCAGCAATGTCATCTGACCGGTGGTGACGGTTCCCGTCTTGTCGAGCACGACGGTGTCGACTGCGCGCGTCGATTCGAGCACCTCGGGTCCCTTGATGAGGATTCCCATCTGAGCTCCGCGGCCCGTGCCCACCAACAGAGCTGTGGGCGTTGCCAATCCGAGAGCACAGGGGCACGCGATGATCAGCACGGCGACCGCAGCGGTGAACGCCATCTCGATGGGGTTGCCGGTACCGAGCCAGTAGCCCAGTGTCGCAACGGCAATCGCGATGACGACCGGCACGAAGATACCGGCGATCCGATCGGCGAGGCGCTGAACTTCGGCCTTGCCGTTCTGGGCGTCTTCGACCAGTGCCGCCATCTGGGCGAGTTGGGTGTCGCTCCCGACCCGGGTGGCCTCGACGGTCAAGGTTCCACCGACGTTGACGGTGGCGCCGACGACAGTGTCCCCGACACCGACTTCCTCCGGCACGGATTCACCCGTCAACATGCTCATGTCGACGGCAGAGCGGCCCTCGGTGATGATGCCGTCGGTGGCGATCTTCTCGCCGGGCCGGACGATGAAGGAGTCGCCCGCTGCCAGTTCTTCGGCGGGGATTCGTACTTCGACGCCGTTTCGCAATACCGCGACGTCTTTTGCACCGAGTTCCATGAGTGCGCGTAGTGCGGCGCCGGACGTGCGCTTGGACTTGTGCTCGAAGTAGCGTCCGGCGAGCACGAACGTGATGACGCCCGCGGCAACCTCGAGGTAGATGTTGGCGCTGCCGTCCATCCGGTCGACCGTGAGTCTGAACGCGTGTTTCATTGCCGCTTCGCCCGCGGTGCCGAAGAACAGTGCGTAGAGCGACCAGACGAAGGCCGAGATGGTGCCCAGCGAGATGAGCGTGTCCATCGTGGCCGCGCCGTGACGCAGGTTCACCCAGGCAGCCCGGTGGAAGGGGAGGGCCGCCCACACGATGACCGGTGCGGCCAGCGTGAGGGAGAGCCACTGCCAGTTGTCGAATTGCAGCGCAGGAATCATTGCCATAGCGATGACCGGCACGGAGAGAAGAGTCGAGATGATCAGGCGGGTACGAAGCTCGCGCAGATCACGATCCTGCGGGGTTTCCGCATCCGGGTCGACGGTGTCCGGCGCGCTGGGAGGCTTGGGGAGCGCGGCGGAATAACCGGCGTTCTCGACGGCAGTGACCAGATCTTCGACGGGTACCCCGTCCGGGAAGGTGACCTTGGCCTTCTCCGTTGCGTAGTTGACGGTGGCTGTGACGCCGTCGATCTTGTTGAGCTTCTTCTCGATTCGTGACGCGCAGGAGGCGCAGGTCATCCCGGTGATCGCGAGTTCGACGCTGCTCGAGTTGGCAGCATTGTCGACCGCAGTCGGTGACGTCATCAGTGCCCTCCCTCGTGATTTTCTTGAACTGAAGCTGTGGAAGTGCCTGCATCAACAGTGAATTCGGCGGTCCGAACCACGCCCTCGTGCTGGAAGTCGAGGAACAGTCGGTATGTGCCTTCGCTCGGTGCCTGTGCGTGGAAGGAAATGTCCGGACCAGGAGCTGTGACGCCGTCGCCTGGCTCGCCTTCGGGGTGCACGTGCAGGTAGGCGAGGTCGCCGGTGCGCAGGGCAACGACGTGACCGAAGGCACCGAGGTACGGATCGAGATCGGTGACCGGGGCTCCGTCGCGAGCAACGCTCAGCGTGATCGGGCCGCCGGCAGTGGTCAGATCACCGTCGAGAGTCACGGTGTATCCGTCGACGGTTGAGGTCGCGCTCTTCGCAGGTAGCGGCGCAGGAGTGAATTCGCCTGCCACGTCGAAGTTTCGGCCGAGTGTCAGTTGGGTGCCGTCGGTGGGATCGAAGTCCGCGAAGACTCGGTAGGTGCCGGCGGCGGGCCAGGCCCAGTCGATCGACCAGGTGCCGTCTGCAGCGAGGGACGGATGTACGTGGCGGAATTCGCTGGTGTCGTTTCGGACGACAATGAGGTGGAGTTTCTTCTCGTGCAGGAGGTCGAAATCGACGACGGGCGTGTTGGTGTCGTCGAGAATCCGGAAGGTCAAGGTTCCCGGCTCCCCAGCTCGACCGGGTGCGGTCACATCGGTGAGTGTGTATCCGCCGGAAGAGACTTCGAGTCCTGCAGGTGTTGCCGAATCCATGCCTGGCATCGATTCTGTGGTTGATTCGTGGGTGCTGTGCTGGGTGGTGGACATGTCTATCGGGCTTCCGATTGCGGCCCCCACGCCGAGGGCGGCGCCGAAGACGGCGACCAGCCCTACGGCGTAGGCGGCAAGTGTTGTCGAGGTGCGCACGGCTGACTCAGCTTGGTACGACTGCGTAGCCGGCTTCGTCGACTGCTGCGACGACGTCGGCTGCGGAGACGGGAGCATCGCTGGTGACAACGACGCGTCCGCTCGCCAGTTCGACATCCACCGCGGTTACTCCCGCGATGTTGCCGATCTCTTCCTTGACGGATCCGACGCAGTGTCCGCAGGTCATTCCGGAAACGGTGTATTCGGCGGTGGTCATCGCAGGTCCCTTCGGTTGTGGAAAGCTTATTTTACGGATACCCGGTGTAGGTATCGCTCTGCAATCGAAGGTACCCCCAGGGGGTATGCCTGTCAACGGGCTGGGTAGTGATGAAGGCCTCAGGGAAGACAACGCGGCGGATGTGTGGTCTACTTGTGTTGGTCGTAAGTGTTTGTGTTTGTGTTTCCACGCTCGCAAATGGTTAGGTTGCGAGCGTTTGGACATCCTCCACGGATTTGTCTCAGAACGGTCGTAGTAAGTGACCCGGGCGGTCGAAGCGACTGCCTGTTGACACTGTGTTAGAGGAGATTTACATGGCAGAGGGCATCGTGAAGTGGTTCAACTCCGAGAAGGGGTTCGGCTTCATCGCTCCCGAAGACGGCAGTGCTGACGTCTTCGTTCACTACTCCGAGATCCAGAGTGGCGGCTTCCGCACTCTCGAGGAGAACCAGCGCGTGGCGTTCGAGATCGGTCAGGGCAACAAGGGCCCGCAGGCCACCGGCGTTACCATCGTCTAAGACGTCCATGTGAGTCGGGCAACCGACGCATGACGTACTGACAAGACCCCAACTCTTCGGAGTTGGGGTCTTGTTGTATTTGGGTGAAAAACGCTGTCATGCATCGAGATACCGCTGAGTGGCGACTGCCGTTTCCGCCGCGATCGTGCGGCATTCCTCGCGGAGTTCAGGTGGATTCACAACGGTGAAATCGACGTCGAAAGCTCTGAGCCAGTGTGCGATCGATCGCAGAGAAGTGCCCGAAAGCACTATGACGCAACGCCCTTCGTCGGTGGACTCCACCGATCCCCACTGTTCGTTGACCATGGGTGCTATCTGCTCGATGGGTGCATGCAGTAGAACTGTTGCGCGCGTGGAGGAATAGGCCCGAGCGACACCGCGGGAAACGAAGTCTGCTGCACCACCGGCGGGTAGTTCCCGCGGCACGAATCGTGGGCCGGTGGGGATCTTGGGTTCCATTCTGTCTACGCGAAATGATCGCCAGTCCTCGCGAGACAGATCCCAAGCCACCAGATACCACCGAACACCCGACCGCACGAGCCTGTACGGTTCCACCTCGCGTCGGCTCTGGGTGCCGTCGTGAGTGCTGTAGTCGAATCTCAATCGCTCGTGGTTGTGGCATACGGATGCGATGGCGGACAGTACCGACGCATCGACTGCGCTCGCGGCGGGCTCGCGTGGCACGACATCGATCGACAGCGACTCCAGACGGTGTCGCAGCCTCGACGGCATGATCTGCCGCAGCTTCGCCAGCGCGCGCATCGAAGCCTCGCCGATGCCGACCACAGAGCCGGTCGCTCCGGATTGCAGTGAAAGTGCCACCGCGAGCACTTCTTCGTCATCGAGCTGTAGCGGGGGCATCTCCGCGCCGGCACCCAGGCGATATCCGCCACCGACTCCGACTGTCGCGTCGACCGGATAGCCGAGATCGCGGAGGCGGTCCACGTCACGTCGAACTGTGCGCGGGGTGATCGCGAGTTTGTCTGCGAGTTCGGCACCGGACCAGTCTCGACGCGTCTGGAGCAGTGACAGCAACCGCAGTAGGCGAGCCGATGTCTCCTTCATGGCCAGAAGTCTGCCAAACATTTAGGACCGTATGAGTCCTCAATTGAATTTAGGTTGGTCCACATCCGACCAGTCGAGAAGAAATTGGGGCCACGTCATGAGTCGCATCAACGACGGCAGACCGATGATCGAGACGAAGGCGCTCACCAAGCACTTCGCTCAGGGCAAGAAACTCGTGGAAGCAGTCAAGGGAGTCACGCTCGACGTAGCGGAGGGTGAGTTGGTTGCCTTGCTGGGGCCGAACGGCGCCGGGAAATCGACGACGTTGCGCATGTTGACCACCTTGCTCGAGCCAACGTCCGGCAGCGCGCGAATCGCAGGATTTGACATCTCCGCGGCGCGGAACGAGGTGCGATCGAGCCTCGGATACGTCGGGCAGGGGAACGGCGCCGGCCACAACCAGCGAGTTCGCGAAGAGTTGGTGACACAGGGGTTGTGCTACGGAATGCCCAAGGGCGACTCGCAGGTACGGGCCGACGAGTTGCTGCGTGATCTCGAACTCACCGAGTTGGGCACTCGAAAGGTCAGTACGTTGTCCGGCGGGCAGCGCCGGCGGCTCGATATCGCCCTCGGCCTGGTCCATCGCCCACCGCTCTTGTTCCTCGACGAGCCGACCACGGGCATGGACCCGCAGAGTCGGGCCAACCTCTGGGACCACATCCTCCGGCTGCGGCGCGAGATGGGCACCACGATCGTGCTGACCACGCACTACCTCGAAGAAGCGGATTCGATGGCAGAGCGGGTCATCGTCATCGACGAGGGCACTGTTATCGCGGACAACACCGCTGCCGCACTCAAAGCGGATCTCGCGGGGGATCATCTTCTGCTCACCTTCGACAGTGCCGAAGCGGCCGCCGTCGCAGCGTCGGTGGCCGAGCAACTTGTCACTGTGCGTGACGTCACGGTCGAGGCAAACTCGGTGAGTATCCGTGCCGGCGAGGGTGATTCGACGCTCCCGGTATTGCTGCGTGAAGCCGATACCCGCGGCGCCCGCGCAGTTACTGCCGACATCACCAGGCCGACTCTCGACGACGTTTTCCTCACTCTCACCGGCCGCAGCCTGCGCGAGAGCGCCGCCGCGGTCGCTTCCTAGAACTACGACGAAGAACTACGACGAACAGGAATCCGCAGTGACAATCACACTCGATACCCCACGTAGCGCGCACGGCAACATCGTTCGAGACAGCGCGATCGTGATGGGCCGTGAACTGCGACCGATGTTGCGTGACCCGGTCAGCGTCATCTTCAGCCTCATCCAGCCGCTGATCCTGTTGGCGTTGTTCGGGCCTCTACTCAAAGGGGTTCCGGGTACCGGTGACGGCGTATGGAATTGGTTCATTCCCGGTGTGTTGGTGATGATCGCGATCTTCGGAACGACGATGACCGGTTCCAACCTCCTGATGGAGATGCAGCAGGGATCGCACGAGCGAATGTTGGTGACTCCGCTCCGACGCTCGTCCTTGTTGATCGGGCGAGCGTGCAAGGAGATGGTTCCGCTTGCCGCGCAGGCGATTCTGATCATTCTGGTCGCACTTCCGCTCGGATTGGATGTCAATGCAGCGGGCGCCGCGCTCGGGATTGTCCTGCTCGGAGTGTTCGGCGTCGGACTCGGTGCGCTCTCGTACGCTCTCGCTCTGGCTGTGCGAGAGCAGGATTGGATGTTCTGGGTCGTTCAGCAGACGCTGATGTTCCCGCTCCTGATCCTGTCGGGAACCATGCTTCCACTCGAGGACGCACCAGGTTGGATGAAGGTCCTCGTGAACATCAATCCGCTCGGCTACGTCGTAGACGCCGAGCGGGCACTCTTTGCCGGAGACTTCGCGTCGAGCAGCGTTCTGGCAGGAATCGTCGCCGCCGTGGGCGTGGCGGTGGTCGGGCTCGGCGTTGGGGTTCGAGCCGTGAAATAGCATGGGTGCGCTGTCTGTCGGACGGGGTGCGGCGGTCGCAGGTTTTCGCCCAGGTGTTCGCAGCGCCTATTGTTGTTCCTTGTGCTCTCCGTCGTTCCACGCCCCGTAGTCGTCCGGGCCCCGTCCAAGGTGAATCTCCACCTTGCCGTCGGGGACCTGCGAGACGACGGCTATCACGAGCTGACGACGGTTTTTCAGGCATTGTCGCTGGCAGACACCCTCACGGTGACGCCTGCGGACACCTTGACCGTGCGGGTGATCGGCGACGACGCCGCGGCCGTGCCGACCGATCGCACCAACCTCGTGTGGCGTGCCGCCGAGATGCTCGCCGTCGAGGGTGGCGTGGCCCCGAACGTCGAGATAGTCATCGAGAAAGGCATCCCCGTCGCAGGCGGAATGGCCGGCGGGAGTGCCGACGCAGCCGCCGCTTTGGTTGCGCTCAACGCTTTGTGGAAGCTCGACTTCTCGCGGCCTGATCTCGACGCTTTTGCGGCACGCCTCGGGAGTGACGTTCCGTTCTCGCTGCACGGTGGCACTGCCCTCGGAACCGGCCGCGGCGAACAACTTGTCCCCGTGTTGACCCGCCACACTTTTCACTGGGTGTTGGCGCTGGCGAAGGGTGGCTTGAGCACACCGGTCGTGTTCCGCGAGCTGGACAAGCTGCGGGCAGAAGGCTCCCCGAAACGGGTGGGGAGCGCCGATGCGTTGATCCAGGCACTGACCACGGGTGACGCTCATCTGCTTGCGTCGCTGCTCGGCAACGATCTGCAGGCTGCGGCACTCTCACTCAACCCGGATCTACGACGGACGCTTCGAGCGGGCGTCGAAGCCGGAGCTTTGGCCGGCATCGTCTCCGGCTCCGGACCGACATGCGCCTTTCTCTGCGCCGACGCACAGTCCGCGGTGGAAGTGAGCGCAGAACTTGCGGGAGCGGGGGTGTGCCGCACCGTTCGCGTGGCGAGCGGACCCGTTCCCGGAGCACGAATACTCGACAATGCGGCAAAGGGACAGCACTGATGGCGAATCTGATCAATCTGGAAAACGTGTCGAAGTCTTTCGGCGTCAAGCCGTTGCTCGACGGGGTCTCCCTGGGCGTCGAGGAGGGCGAGCGCATCGGCGTCGTCGGCCTCAACGGTGGCGGTAAGACGACCATGCTCGAAGTCCTCGCGGGTGTGGAGCAGCCGGATTCGGGACGCGTGAGCCGCGTCGGCGGATTGCGTATGGCCGTCGTGACGCAGCGCGGTGTGCTGCCTCCCGGCTCCACTGTCGGTGAAGTGGTCCTGGGGCCGCTCGGAGTGGCGCAACACGAATGGGCCGGCGACGCGCGCATCCGTTCGGTGCTCTCGGGTATCGGCATCGACAACTTGGGCGCCGGTGGCGAGCGGTCCGCATTGGACGCCAAGGTCGACGGCCTGTCCGGCGGTGAGCGTCGCCGCGTGGCTCTCGCTGCGGCCCTGGTTCAGGACCTCGACCTGCTGGTGCTCGACGAGCCCACCAACCACCTCGACGTCGAAGGTGTTCAGTGGTTGGCCGAGCACCTCGTCTCGCGTCGCAGCGCGCTTGTCGTCGTGACCCACGATCGCTGGTTCCTCGACACCGTCGCCACCCGCACCTGGGAGGTTGTCGGCGGCGGCGTCGAAAGCTACGAGGGTGGCTACAACGACTGGGTGTTCGCTCGCGCCGAGCGCTCGCGTCAGGCTGACGCTTCCGAAGAGCGTCGACGCAACCTTGCGCGCAAGGAACTCGCATGGCTGCGCCGCGGTGCGCCGGCCCGTACGTCCAAGCCGAAGTACCGCATCGAGGCCGCAGAGGCCCTGATCGCCGACGTTCCGGCACCTCGTGACGCGGTCGCTCTTGCGTCGTTCGCGCAGCGTCGGCTCGGCAAGGTTGTCATCGAACTCGAAGACGCGCGTCTGGAGACTCCGGACGGCCGTGTACTCGTCGAGGATCTGACCTGGCGTCTCGCTCCAGGTGAGCGTGTAGGCCTGGTCGGTGTCAACGGCTCGGGCAAGACGACTCTGCTGCGGACTCTGGCCGGCGAACTCGAGCCTGCCGCCGGAAAGCGCATTCAGGGGCAGACCGTCCACATCGGTTGGCTCAAGCAGGAACTCGACGATCT
>NZ_BAAILK010000027.1:0-1831 GCF_054589475.1 Rhodococcus sp. no. 34 | reverse complement strand
ACCGACCGACATGCGCGTACTTGACGCGGTCAAGGATGTAGCCGAGCGAATCACGCTGGGAGACAAGGAAGTATCGGCGGGTCAGCTAGCTGAGCGGTTGGGCTTCACACCGGCGCGTCAGCGCACCCCAGTCGGTGATCTCTCCGGTGGTGAGCGCCGACGTCTGCAGTTGACACGTGTCCTCATGGCCGAGCCCAACGTCCTGCTTCTCGACGAGCCGACCAACGATCTCGACATCGACACGCTTCAGCAACTCGAAGATCTGCTCGACGGCTGGGCGGGCACCATGGTGGTCATCTCGCACGACCGGTACCTGATCGAGCGCATCTGTGACACCACCTGGGCGCTCTTCGGTGACCGCAAGCTCACCAACCTGCCCGGTGGTATCGAGGACTACCTGCGTCGGCGCGCAGCAATGGGGGATGGCGACAACCCGTCGGTGGCTTCGACGGCGAGTGGTGCGTCGAAGAGCAAGCAGGTCCGCGACGGCGCCGCGGATCGCGCTGCACGCAAGGAACTTTCGAAGCTCGAGCGGTCCATTGCGAAGTTCGATGACCGAGAGAAGAAGCTGCACGCTTCCCTCGCCGACGCGGCCACCGACCCGGACAAGCTGCAGAAACTCGGCGCAGAACTCAAGCAGGTCATCGCCGACAAGGAAGCCGCCGAAGAGCAGTGGATGGAGCTCTTCGCCGAGCTGGACGGCTAGGGGAACTTCGCCCCGAACCTCTTGAAGGTTTGCTCTGGATCCAGGGTTTCCGGCGCCTGCCTGCGCAGCAGTGCGTCCAGAACGAGCCCGTCCAGTGCTGCGACCAACTCCGTTGCATCGGACGAGGTCATGCCGCGTTCGACCAGGATGTCGACAAACCGATCCCGACCACGCACCAGTTCCACTGCGAGGTCGGGATCGTGGAATGCCGCGATGATCAGTTCGTAGCGAGCACGAGTGCGACCGGACTCCGGCCCCAGCCACCGGGCCACCTGTTGCTTTGGCGTCTCGCCCGGGCGAGGAAGATCGCCGTCCAGAAGATGCCGCACCACCTCGACTATCAGTCCACGTTGGTTTGCGAAGTAGTGCCGTGCGCTGCCGTGTGGCACGCCCGCCTCGTCTTCGACGCCTCTCATCGACCAGGCTCGAAACCCAACCCGGCCCAGCAGGTCGAGCCCGGCGTCCAGAAGTGCTTCTCGAGTCGATTTCTCCACGCAGAGAAGATACCGTGATACGTTCTTCTCCACGTGGAGAATTTCTTCTTTTTGGAGAAGTTTTCGAACTGGGTTGAACTCACCGGGGGTGAAGCATGGTCGTCTTTTTCGACATCCTGCTCGTGCTGTGCGTTGTTGCGATTGCGTGTTTTGCGGGGTATGTCTTCTATCGCGTGATATTGGACGACTAGGCGAATGTTGATGTACTTCAACAGGTCTCGAGTCTTCATGTTCCCGAAGTTGTCCGGTTTGTCTCTGGTTATCGAAAGTGTGTTCGATTAGACTTTGGGCATGGACAGTCGGGAAGCGTGGCAGCTGGATGGTGAGGGCCTCAAGAGTGAGGTTCTGGATCTGGTGCGTGTCCGGCACGAGTTGCAGTCGCGGTTGGTGTTGTTGATCGTGGAGATGTTTTCCCGGGAGGTTCTTGGCGGGAAGGGTTTTCGGGCGATCGCGCAGTGGTTGCATGGTTCGACGAATTTGGAGATCGGTGAGTGCAGTCTGTTGGTCGGGTTGGCGCGGTTGTTGATGCTCGAACCGGTTGTCGCGGATGCGTTTCACCGCGGCGATGTGGATGCGTTGAAAGCGCGGCAGGTGGCGTCGTTTTGTCAGCATCCGCCGAAGAACATGACGC
>NZ_BAAILK010000026.1:679408-690188 GCF_054589475.1 Rhodococcus sp. no. 34 | reverse complement strand
GCCCGGTCCCATTCCGAACCCGGAAGCTAAGCCCTTCAGCGCCGATGGTACTGCACTCGACAGGGTGTGGGAGAGTAGGACACCGCCGAACACACATTAGAGAAGCCCCCCAACCAGTACTGGTTGGGGGGCTTTCTCGTACCCAAAACACCCCACCCCGCCAACACCCGAAAGCACCCCCGCCGCCGGCACCCCCGACTTCGAGCGAACGGCCCTTTCGTCGCCTCAGATCGACCCAACGCACCGTTCACACGATCAAAGGGGCGGGCACGCCGCCGACTCACCACCCCGTCCGGGACCGAGCGAACGACACGCTCACCCTCTTGGGCGAGGGGAACGGTACGTTCACTCCATCAGGGCAGGGCAGGGCAGGGCAGGGCAGGGCAGGTGAGCGGATGCGCAGGGCCGGCAGGCGTTATCGCAGAGCCGCCTGCAGCACCTCGCAGAGCACGTCCAGCGTCCTCGAATACTGCGACTGCGTCGGCGTGCTGTAGCCGACGACGATGCCGTCACCGCCGACTGACGACACGTCGGGATGTCGGAAGACCGACAGCCCTTCGAGCCCGAGATCGCGCGCCTGGGCCGCTGCAAGAACAGATTGTTCGGTGCCGGAGGGCAGACGGATCACAGCGTGAAGTCCCGCGGAGATCCCCTCGACCCTGACCTGGGGTACTTGCTGCGCAAGTGTCGCGACCAGTTGATCGCGTCGTCGTCGGTACGAGGTGCGCATCTTTCGAATATGGCTGTCGAATCTTCCGGATTCGATGAAGTCCGCCAAGGTCAATTGATCCGTTGAACTTACCCAGCGTTCGTAGGGTCCCTTTGTTGCGAGGACAGGTTCGATCAGCCTGTCCGGCAACACCATCCATCCGATGCGAATGGCCGGCGACAGTGTCTTGCTGACAGTGCCCAGGTACGCAACGTGCTGCGGTGCGATTCCTTGGAGTGCACCGACAGGTTTTCTGTCGTAACGGAATTCGCCGTCGTAGTCGTCCTCGATGATGACGCCGCCCGTAGTCGTGGCCCATTCGAGAGCGGTCGCGCGCCTCGCCGGTGTGAGGGGACCGCCGAGAGGGAACTGATGGGTCGGCGTCAGCAGAACACTTTCAGCAGATGTAGACGCCAATTCGTCTGTGCAAGTGCCTGATTCGTCAACCGATATGGGAACTGTCAGCAGCCCTTCGTCGGCGAGCAACTGCCGGTGCAGGTGAAGGCAGAAAGCGTCGACCGCAATCGTTCCTCCGAGTGCGCGGGCAAGGAGGGAGATCCCGTGACCCGAGCTGGCACTGATCACAATGCAGTTCGGATCGACGCGAACGCCTCTGGTGCGGCTCAGGTATGTGGTGAGGGCGTTTCGGAGTTCGACTCGGCCTCTGGGATCAGTAGTCGCGAACGCGTCAGTCGGCGCGGTGGTCAAAGCACGTCTGGCGGACGAAATCCATGCAGTGCGGGGAAACGCCGACGCGTCGGGCGATCCAGGGAGAAGACTGTAGGTCCAGCGTCGTCGAGTCGGTGATGGCTCGACCTCGCGGGTGTGTGTGCTGGCGAGCGTGGCGACCAGGGTCCCGGAACCAGGCCGTGTGACAAGCCACCCAGCTGCGGCGAGTTCGGCATAGCAGTCCGCAACGGTGTTTCGGGCAACTCCGAGGTCGAGCGCGAGGGTGCGGGAAGGTGGGAGTCTGGTGCCGGGCTTCAGCAGTCCACTGTCGATCGCGTCGCGAAGGGTCTGAAGCAGTGCAGCGCGAACCCCGATTCCCTGTGGCAGCTCGATATGTAGATCGAACCCAAGATTGGCCCACGAATTCACCACCGGATTGAACCATGTTTCCGGGTCTTTCCGGGATTACCGTTTGAGTTATGACTACAGCAACAGGACAAAGACTGGATATCGCAAAGCTGGCGCCCGAGGTCTACAAGGCGATGATTGCGTTGGATGCCGCTGCACGCAAGGGGCTGAAGCCGACGCTCGTCGAGCTGGTCCTCACGCGTGCGTCGCAGCTGAATCATTGCGCATGGTGCCTGGACATGCACACTCGCGACGCACGAAAGGTCGGCGTGACGGAGCAGAAGCTCTACCTACTGAACGCGTGGGAAGAAGCGCGAGGGATGTACTCCGATCGTGAACGTGCCGCGCTCGCCTTGACCGAGGCCGTGACAGTCCTCACCGACGGTTTCGTTCCGGACGAGGTGTACAGCGAGGCTGCCGGCGAATTCTCGGACGTGGAACTGGCTCAGCTCATCAGCGTCATTTTGACGATCAATGCGTGGAATCGCATTGCGGTTACCACGAGGAAGGCGCCTCCGGTCCGAGACTGATCCGAGGCCGTGCTCCGCTCTCCGGCAGGGCAGATTTCCGCCGTCGGAGATCTGGGTAATCGCCGCAAAGAGGACCAAAAGATTGGTTCAGGGTGTGAACAAAACCAACAGATTCTTTGAATGTGAGGCAAATCACACAATGTGAGTGGGGACTGTTCTGGGGGAATCTACAAGTTGCCCGAATCCCGACAAAGCAGTCTCGGTTGGAAGTTTCCGGCGAAGGGGTCCGCATAGCGGGCCTCTTCTTTTGCGCGCGAGCTGAAAACGCCCCTTCCTGTGAGTTTCCCCAGAATGTCCAAGTTACCGACTGGCTAGCGTTGGCGAAATGTCGGGAACGTCGCGGTTGGATGAGCAGATTTTGGGGGGATCGCGATTGTTGTGCGGTTGGACAAAGGTTCAGTCACCTTCATGGCTAACTCGTCATCCGAATGTCCAAGCTGCGCCCTGAGCGCTCGATGATTGGGTGATCTTTCTTGAAACATGCACTACATTGCCATTCAGTAACTGGTTGATTGCCAAAAGTGATCGGCTGATCCTCTCGGAAGTGAGCGCTGGGTGGCGTGGTATTGGGAATCCAGGCAACCGTCCCGCTACCGAAATGTCTTGAAAGGGAAGCTTTGATGACTGTGTCTGGTTCACGGCGTAGGCCGCTTGTTCTCCGGCTCTCGCTAACTGCAGCTATTGCCGTAACGGTCGCCGGTAGTAGCGTTGCTTTTGCTTCGCCAGCTGTGTCCGCGCCGATGCCGGTGCGAACCGCGGCCGCTCCGGCGTTCACCGCCGGGTTGTGTGAGGGCACCGAGTACACGCCCTCGGAGCAGATGCTCGACATCTCCGGCATTCGGCTGGATCACTACAACGACGGCAACATCGTGCCGATGTACGGCACCACCGATCGGGGTACCTCGGCCGCGGTGGATGCTCCGGTCTGCGGTGTCCGCGACGTCGACGGAATTGCGAAGTCGGAATGGATGTACTGCACGGACTTCGATCTCGATCCGTGTGCCGGTGTCGACGAGAACGGTTTGCCGGTTGACAAGCACAACGACGAGATGGGTGCGACGGTGCCGTCTTCGGGCAATCCCGATCTGTCAGCCGACGATCTCGCTGTCATCAGTTGGTTGCTGCAGAATCCCGCCAAACTCGACGGTGTCGTTTCGGGAAATGGCAGCGAGGATGCACGTTCGGCGCGGCAGACGCTTGTGTGGTGTGTCTCGGACTACGACAATCCGCTGATGGCCGATTTCAAAAGCCTGTGCGACAGGAACATCGGAGACGACGAGCGAGCTCGCATCGTCGAGATCATGAACGTCACGCAGACGCTCGACCTCGTTCGCAAGACACCCGCGACGGGGACTCTGAAGGCCGGCGAGACTGCCGTTTTCACCCTGAATACGAATATGTACCGGAAGCCGATCACTGTTCAGTCCTCGGCGGGCACCGAACTGACCGTCTGTGGTGACAACGCCAAGGCGACGTTGTCTGCAAATCAACTGACGGTCGACGGCCGCGGCGACGCACCGACTGCTGTTGATCTTTGCCTCACCGCTGCGGCCGGCGGGGACTACTCGGTGACTGCAAGCGTCATTCCGGATTCGGTCGAGAACCTGCACTGGAACACGGCAGGCGCACAGTGCCAGATCTTCGCGTCGTTCGACACCGTTCGGCCGGCTTCGATGAATGCATCTGCCAGCGTCGGATATGCAGCAGCACCCACGACGACACCGGCAACGAGCACGCCGGCAACAACGACACCGGCAACGACCACACCGGCCACCACGACGCCTGCAACCCCGGTCGTTCCGATCGTGCCGATTGTTCCGATCGTGCCCATCGTGCCCATCGTGCCGATTGTGCCTGTAGTTCCGGGTGCACCTGTTCCGTCGCAGCCGGTTGCAACTCCCGCAACTCCGGCGCCGTCGGCTCCGAAGCCGGCCACTGGCCCCCGCCCGGTTGCCATCGACGGTGGTGCTGCTGAACAGAATTCAGGCCGCAACGTCGCCGTCGCAGTGACGGGCCTCGGGCTTGTCGGAATGGCTGCTGCCGGAGCAGTTGCTCTCCGCCGCAAGCGATCCTGACACCAGGCACGTGTAGTAGACGTCGGCACCGATCACGCTTCGTGTGATCGGTGCCGACATTGATCAGACGCAGGGGGCGTCAATTCGCACGAGGTGCCGGGGGCGCCTCATCCCGCAGGAGACAGTTCGATGACCATGTACGAGTCGGATCCCAATCCATCCAATCCATACGACGATCCCAACCACGATCAGCCCGCGAGTCCAGGCAAAGGGCGTCGTGTCGCGTTCATTCTGGCTCTCATCGCGGTGTTGGCCGCCGGTGCTTCCATGGCCTTCGTCGGCCTGCGATCCTCCGATGGCGATGCTGCGATCCCGCCGAGTCCGGGAGTTGTCATGTCGCACTCCGCGAATCCGGCAACGCCTACGGATGCGTTGATGACTCCCAACACCCTTTCGCTCGACCCGGTCGGTGTTCAGGCGCCGATCGTGGACGCCACCGTGCCGGAAGGAGTTCTCACTCCGCCGGAGAACGTCAAGAACGTCGGAATCTGGCTCGACGGTGCATCTCTCGATTCCGCCACCGGCACGACCTTGATTGCCGGACACGTCAATCTGACCGGCCAGGGTAACGGCGCGCTGTTCGACCTGGGCACGATCGAGCCGGGTGAAGTGATCCGTACATCCGACGCGACGGGTAAGAGCACGTCGTGGAAGGTGACTGCAGTGACGACGCGCCCGAAGGCCGATGGTGTGGAGGAAAGCGTGCTGGCCGGCCCGGAAGGCCCTCGTAAGTTGGCAGTCGTAACCTGCGGCGGCGAACTGCAATTCGAGGACGGTGTGGGCAACTACGCCGACAACGTCTACCTGTACGCGGATCTGATGGTCTGAGACACAGGAATGATTCCGACGGTCCCCGATCCCTCTTCGTAGAGATCGGGGACCGCCTGTTGGATAGTGTCGCAGGTATGGATCTTCACTTGTCTGGAAAGCGTGCGATCGTTGCCGGTGGTAGCAAGGGGATCGGTCTGGCAATCGCCAGAGGTCTGGCCGCTGAAGGGGTCGACATCGCGATACTCGCGCGCACTGAGCGAACCGTCGTAAGCGTTGCACGAGATTTGGTTTCGGAGTTCGGAATTCGTGCGATCGGAGTCGTGACGGATACGCGAGACGACGACGCGGTTCAGGCGTCGGTGCGGCAAGTAGTAGAGGAGTTCGGCGGCGTCGACATTCTGGTCAACTCCGCAGCGACTCCGTTCAGCGCCGGAAAGCCGACGGATTTCGAGGCGACCACAGACGACGTCGTGCGAGACGAAGTCGAAGTGAAAGTGCTCGGCTACCTGCGCACTGCGCGTGCTGTAGCGCCGTATCTGATCGATCAGGGTTGGGGTCGGATCATCAACATCAGCGGTTTGGGTGCCAGACAGGCAACCTCGATCGCCCACACGATCCGCAACGTCAGTGTGTCTGCGCTGACCAAGAATCTTGCAGACGAGCTGGGCCCCAAGGGAATCAACGTCACCGTCGTCCATCCGGGCGTGACGCGGACCGAGAGGTTGACCGCGCGGATTGCGCGCGAGTCGGAAGAATCCGGCCGCTCGCAGGCTGAGGTGGAGCGGGGTATCGCGACGAATTCGATACACCGGATCATCGACGCCGAAGAGGTAGCCGATGTCGTGACCTTCCTGGCATCGCCGCGAAGCATCGCGATCACCGGTGACGCAGTGGCAGCGGGTGGAGGAGTGCCAGGGCCGGTCTACTACTGAAATTGTGCGTACTGCTACCTGCCGGCGGTGGTGACGATCGTGTGAACGCGTCCGCCGCCGAGTCTCTTGCTTTCGTACATCGCCGAATCGGCGACTTTCTGCATGTCCGTGAACGCTGCTGCGCGGTCTTCTCCGGCGACGAATTTGTGGGTACGCACGGCGATTCCGATGCTCGAAGTCGACGGTATCTCGTCGGTATTCGAGTGCATTGCCGGTCCGATCGAGTTGAGCATCGGTCCGATGGCTGGCACGGAAAGTCTTTGGACGAGGATGAATTCGTCGCCACCGACCCGCGCGACGACAGCATCGGCGTGTGCCCAGGCGGATAACCGCTGCGATACCCGGAGAATGATGCGATCGCCGACGTCGTGGCCGTGCACGTCGTTGATCGTCTTGAACCGGTCGATGTCGATCGCGATCGCGAGTAGTGCCGCAGATTCTTGACGCTGGAACCCCTCGAGTACCTTCTCGACGTGGCGGTCGAGGCCACGACGGTTCAAGAGGCCGGTGAGAGGATCGAGGTCGGAACTGGAAGCATCCATGCTGAGCATCGTCAGCACGATCTGCGAGATGAATGCGCAGACCACCAACGCGGTGATGACGACCAGTACTTTCGAAACACCAAGGGCTGGATCGCGATCCGGCCCGAACAGAATTGGCTGCGCAGCCACCGCGATCACAAGAAGCGAAAAAGCTATGTGCGCGATCTGCAACTTCGGGTTGTGGAAGTAGGCGATGTAGATGCCGACCAGAGCAAAAATGACACAGGTGAGCAATCGTGCGAGCTGGGAGGAATCTCCAACGACGGAGATCGTGACCGCGATGTCGCAGAAGACCACGAAACCGAACGAGCGACGCTTTGTGGGGCCGAAGACCCACCATGAGACTCCGACTACGAAGCACGAGATCACGACAACAGTATTGAAGAACAGCGCAATCGTGCTTGTCGGACCGGCAGGGCTGAATCTGTTCAGTAGTGCGCACACTCCCAGTCCGATGACAATGATGCCAAGTAATAGCCGGGTGGCGGTCGTGAGGCCGTTGTCGCGGAGATAGCGAGTGAAGCGGTCGTATTGATCGGGAAGAATCAACCACTCGCGGGTCAGCGTCCTCATCGACTTCATCTGCGATGTCATGAGTGCATCAGTCTTCGAAGGCTGGAGCGTGCGCCATTCATCGCGAACTGATTCCTCTTCTGTCTGGCACCTTGCAATGCTAACTGGATCGATGCCGCATCGGACCGAGATGTTCGGATCGGTGACCCGGATGTCTGCGTTGCGCCAGCGTGGAGTATAAATACATCTTGTGTCTATGTTGTATTCCGCTTCCGAAACCGTCTTCCGCGAAGTCAAGGAGCTGATCCTTTCCGGCGAGCTCGCCGGCGGGGAGCTGATCAGTGAGGGTGACATCGCTGCACGGACCAATGTGAGCCGAACGCCGGTGCGTGAGGCGTTTCTGCGTCTCGAATCGGAAGGTTGGATGCGCCTCTATCCGAAGAAGGGGGCGCTGATCGTCCCGGTCGCGGATGGGGAAGCGGAACACGTAGTCAGTGCCAGACAGCTCGTCGAGACTCAGAGCGTTCGAGTGGTGTCGGTCCGACCGCACGCACGGGAAGCGCTTGTCGCAGCGTTGCGCGCGAATCTGATCGAGCAACGTGAGATTGCTGATCGCGGGGACGTGGCCGCGTTCAGCGCAATCGATGCAGACTTCCACAAGATGATCGTTGCCGCCGGTGGGAACCCTTTGCTCGACTCGTTCTACGCGAGTCTGCGCGACAGGCAACGACGGATGACAGCCCGGTCGATCTCACGCGACCCTGGCCAACTCTCGCGCATCCTTGCCGATCACACCGCGCTTACCGACCTCGTCGACACAGGCGATGCCGACGGATACAACACTGCCGTCCTCACACACATGCGCCAGGTCCACGGCCTCGGCTTCGAAGGAACTCTGTGATGAGCACCCAAACGATCGGCGCTGGGACCGCGGCCGAAACTCGTCTCGAGGGTGAACGCCTCTCCGGCGGAAAGTGGCTGTGGCTGACCGTTGCCGCCAGTATGTTCGCCGCTGCCTGGGGCGGAAACGAATTCACCCCACTGCTGGTGATGTACCGACTCGACCACGGCTATTCGCCGGTGATGGTCGATTTCTTCCTCTTCGCCTACGTCGTCGGAATTGTGCCGGCCCTGCTGCTCGGCGGCCCGCTGTCCGATCGATTGGGTCGACGCCCGATCATGCTCCCCGCGCCGATCATCGCGATCGCCGGTTCGACGCTGCTCGCTTTCGGGGCGGACTCCGCCGCTGCTCTCATCCTGGGAAGAATCCTCTGTGGCATCGCCTTGGGGATCGGTATGGCCGTCGGCGGCTCCTGGGTCAAGGAGTTGTCCACGCAACCTTGGGACCCGACGGCGTCGGAAGGCGCAGGTGCTCGGCGAGCAGCGATGAGTCTGACCGCGGGCTTCGCCTTGGGAGCGGGTGCTGCGGGAATCTTGGCGCAGTGGGCGCCCATGCCGAGTGTGTTGGCGTACGTGCTGCACATCGCGATCACCGTCCTCGCCGCCATGGCGCTGTGGCGTGCGCCCGAAACACGACCGGCACAGGCGAAATCCGACCGTCGCAGGTTGATCGACGACCTCAAGATCCCCTCGGCAGGTCACCGCAGATTCCTCTACGTCGTCGTTCCGTTGGCGCCGTGGGTGTTCGGTGCCGCCAGTGTCGCGTATGCAGTTATTCCGGCGCTCATGACCGGGCACAGTGGCGATGCGCCCGTGGCCTTTTCGGCTCTGCTGTGCATGGTCGCGCTGACATGCGGATTCGCGATTCAGTCGTTGGGGCGCAAGATCGACACCGACCGCAGTGCTCGTGGCGCCGTTGTGGCTCTGGTGTTTCTGGTGGTCGGTATGGCCGGTGCTGCTCTGGTTGCGTCGACGCTGACCGTGGCGATCGCGATCGTGGCTGCAGCGATCCTCGGTTGCGGGTACGGCATGGCACTGGTGTCCGGGTTGCTGGAGATCCAGCGAATCGCGGGGCCGGACGATCTGGCAGGATTGACCGCGGTGTTCTACTCGATCACCTACATCGGGTTCGCGGTGCCTGCGTTGCTGGCGATGCTGTCGGAAAGCGTTCCGGCACTGAGCTACACGGTGACTCTGCTGTTCGGATCAGCCGCCGCCGCTGCCTGCTTGATTCTGATTCTCTTCAAGTCGCGTTCACATCTTCCGAGCGCGTGAAGCCGGCCCGCCGACTCCTGCGAGAGTCGGCGGACCGGGGCGAAATCACGCGTCTACGGTTGCGGAACCGTTTTCCGAATTGTGGACCGAATTGTGTACCGAACCAGCCGGAACCGATGCGGTCTTGTTCAGGCCGTTGAGCAAACCGGTGATATCGACGCCTGAGCTTTCGAGAGTTTCGATGACACCGGCAATCACCTGGGGACTGATGCCCAGGATCGAGCCGATCGAACCCTGCGCCCCGTCGCTTCCGCCGACGATGGAGATCCGATCGATGTCGCCGACCGGCTTCGCTGCTGCTGCGGTGGCGTCGACCAGTGCTGCCAGAACGTCAGGCAGAGTGAGCAACTGCGCGGCCTGCGGGGTGTAGGAATTGAGCGCCTCGGCGATCTGACGCTTACCGGCAGCCTCGGCTTCGAGCTTGGCGCGCAAACCATCCGCTTCGGCCTGCTGTTCGGCGCGAACGGCGTCGGCCGCTACCTTGCGGCCGTCAGCTTCGGCTTCCAGACGTGCTCGAAGGCCGTCGGCATCAGCCTGCTGCTCGGAGCGAACAGCGTCGGCGACGAGCTTTCGTGCATCGGCCTGAGCCCCGCCGGCCTGCCTTGCTGACTCGGCCTGTGCCTGGGCGCGGAGGATCGCGGCCTGTCGCTCACCCTCTGCGCGTGCGATGGAGGCTTGGCGTTCGGCCTCGGCCGGTGCAATGACATCTGCCTGCAATGCCGCTTCCGATTGCTGGGCGCGACGACGCTCGACCTCGGTGCGAGCTTCGACGCGGGCCGCCTCGGCCTGCTCACGTGCGATGCCGACGGCCTTCTCGGCCGTTGCCTGCGCGAGTGGTCCGGCCTGGTCGGCTTCGGCGTTCTCGGCTTCGGTCTGTGCTCGAAGGCGAGCGAGTTCGACGTCGCGCTTCTGATTTGCACTCGCGATCGCAGTGTCGGCCTCGGCCTGTGCGACGGAGCCTGCCTGTCGCGCCTTTGCCGACTGGATCTGCGAATCACGCTCTGCTTCAGCAGTTCCGATCGCGGCATCACGTTTGACCTCGGCGATGCGGCGCTGACCGAGCGATTCGAGGTAGCCGTTGAAGTCGGAGATTCCCGCGATCTTGATGACATCGACTTCCATGCCGATGCGTGCGAGGTCGCCGCCTGCCTCCTCGACCACGCTGCGTGCGAGCGAATCGCGGTTGGAGTTCAGATCCTCGACCGTCATGGTTGCGGTGATTCCGCGCAGGCTGCCGGCGAGGATTTCGTTGATCTGCTGCTGGAGTTCGTCCAGGTCGGAGGTCAGGAATCGTTGCACCGCTGTCTGAACCGCTTCGTCGGCGGAACCGATTCGTACCAGGCCGACTGCCTCGACGTTGACCGGAACACCGTCGTTGGAGAGCGCATTCTTGAGATTGATGCTGACGTTGAACGGCTCGAGCGACATGATGTCGACGCGTTCGATTCCCGGAATC
>NZ_BAAILK010000026.1:670373-679331 GCF_054589475.1 Rhodococcus sp. no. 34 | reverse complement strand
TTGAACCGGGCTCCGCCGCGGACGACTTTCGGCTTGCCTCGTCCGGTGAAGACCGCCACTTCGTTCGGCGGGACCTTGACGTAGTTCTTCACGTAGATCGCGGGGAGAACGATGAAGATGATTACTGCGACTACAACCGCAATGATGATGATTGGCAGCATGTATCGAGTCCTTAGATCGCGTCGTCAACCGTGACGACGTGAAGGTATTGATCGTCTACATCGGCGATGTAGACGGTGGTGCCGGTGGTGAGCGCCATCGGCTGTGCACTGACGGCCTTGGCCTGCACGCGATTGCCTTCGGCGTCGACGAACGAGACTTCTCCCCAACCTTCGGCTGCAATGGTGAGGGTGACCGTGCCCAATAGCCCGGAGTACGAAGCTCGTCCGATGTGCGAATTATCTTGTTGCTCAAGGAGGTAGGGGAGAAGTAGGCCGCGCGTGACGACAACGAGCACGGCGGCGAGTGCGAGTGCTGCAATCACCGCTACCAACGTCGGAGCGTCCGCGAGAGCGGCAGCTACGCCGCCGGCGCCGAAGCCGAAAAGTGCTGTGGCCAAAGTTGTCAGGCTCAGAAATGGCAGCCCGTCTGCGTGGCCGCCGCCCAGATCTGCAACCTCGCCGACGGCAAAGGCTCCGATCAGGGCGACGACCCCGATCACGAAACATATTGTGAATACAACGAACATCGATCCCCCGATCTACCTGTCGAGGAAGCGTGCCCTGAGAATTGTGTTGTCGGGGTCGTCCCTCGGCCCACCTCTATAGTAAAGGTATGACAAAGCTAATCGGCGCATTCGGAATGTTTCGGCGTGGTGATATCGCGGTGAGAGAGCGTCAGAGACGAGGCAGGGAGCGCTGATTCAGCCATGCATCCCAGAGTGGGCGCAATGGAGTGTCGGTGAAACGTGAAGCGAGATCGGTGAATTGCTCGGTGCTGACCGTGCTGTGCCGATGCTTCGTGGTCCACTGACGGATCAGTTCGAAGAACTTCTCGTCTCCGAGAACGCCGCGCAGGGCGTGCAGAGTCAATGCGCCCCGCTTGTAGATTCGATCGTCGAACATCAGGGCAGGACCGGGATTGGCGACGATCAAGTCCTGAGATTTACGCCCGAGCCCTTGATAGGCGTTTGTCGCGAGTTGGTTCGAGGACGGGCCACCGGAATTCTCGGACCAGATCCACTCCGCGTAACAGGCAAAGCCTTCGTGCAGCCAGATGTCGCACCACTGCCCGAGAGTGAGGCTGTTGCCGAACCATTGATGGGCAAGCTCGTGTGCGACAAGACGTTCGGAACCGCGCCTGCCCGTGCAGTGGTTGGCTCCGAAGATCGAGAGTCCCTGCGCTTCGATGGGGATTTCGAGTTCGTCGTCGGTGACCACAGCGGTGTAGTCGGCAAAGGGATACGGGCCGAACAGCTTTCCGAAGACCTCCAGCATCTGGGGTTGGCGCCCGAAGTCGACGTCGAACGCTGCGCGCAGCCGAGGTGGGTGAACGGCGAAGACCGGTACCGGCCCGGCGCTCACTTGTCGGTGCTCGTACTGACCGATCTGAATGGTTGCCAGGTAGGTTGCCATCGGTTCGGTCTGCTCGTAGACCCACGTCGTCTGACTCGCACGGGTCTGCTTGCGGATCAGCTTGCCGTTGGCGAGGGCATAGAACGGGGAATCGGTGGTGATCGAGATGCGGTACGACGCTTTGGAAATCGGATGGTCGTCGCACGGGAACCAGGACGCCGCGCCGTTGGGCTGACTTGCGACCAAAGTTCCTTCGTCGAGTTCCTCCCAGCCGACTTCGCCCCACAGGCTCTTGATCGGCTCGGGGTTGCCGCTGTACGCGATGGTGACCGACAGGGCACCGCCCGCGGGGATCTTGGTAGACGGCGTGAGGATCAGCTTGTTGTTCAAGTGCGCGTACTTGGTGCCGCGGGCACCGTTGACGGACACCTTGGACACCTGCAGGTTCTGCGCGAGGTCGAAGCTGAACTTGGATCGGCTCTCGGTGGTGACAGCGGTGATGACAGCTTTGCCGGCGAGACGGTTGCTGAAGACCTTGTACGTCAGTTCCAGTTCGTACCGGGACACGCGGTACCCGCGGTTGCCGTTGAGCGGCAGGTACGGATCGATCGGCTCCTCGAGCATTCGGTTCGGCTTCACGACGCCACCCACGGTGCAATCGGGTTGCCCTGCCAGCGGGTGGAGGGCGGAACGGTGTCACCTCGCATCACCAGAGATGCAGGCCCTACCGTCGCTCCCGCGCCGATGCCGGCTGCGGGTAGCGCGACACAGTGCGGTCCCAGCGTTGCTCCTGCTCCCAAAGTGACGGTGTCCATGGACATGATCCGATCATGGAAGAGATGAGTTTGCACGACGCACCCCCGTTCCACTGTCGCTCCGTCGCCCAAAGTCACAAGATCTGCCTCGGGTAGCCAGTACGACTCACACCAAACGCCCTTACCGATCTTGGCCCCGAGTCCACGCAAGAAGATGTTCAGTACGGCCGTACCAGTCGCCGCGCGAGCGAACCACGGCGCCGCGACGGTCTCGACGAAGGCGTCGGCTACCTCGTTTCGCCAGACGAACGAACTCCACAGCGGATGCTCGACCTTGGCGATGCGTCCGACGACGATCCACTTGGCGGCGATGGTAATCGCGCCCGCCACTGCGCCGGCGACGAGCAGAATTACGCCGCTCAGCAGAGCCGCGAACCAGAATCCGACTGCGCCGACCAGTGCTTCGAGTGCAAACAGAACACCGAGACCGATGCCGAACGTGACCATGACGGGGATCAGTCGGCAGGTTTCGACCACTCCGCGGGCGATCTTGAGGCGCATGGGCGGATTGAACGTGCGGGCGGCGTCGGTGTCTCCGGCAGCCCTTCTCAGACGTACCGGTGGACTACCCAGCCACGATGATCCGGACTTGGCCTTGGACGGGGTAGCCGACAGAACCGCCACCAGACCGTTCTTGGGGACGCGTCGACCGGGGGCGGTCATACCGGAGTTGCCGAGGAACGCGCGCTTGCCGATCTTCGCCTGTTCGATGTGCATCCAGCCGCCGCCGAGGCCGTAGCTCGCAACCATGGTGTCGTCAGCGAGGAATGCGCCGTCGGCGACCGTCGTGAACTTGGGAAGGAGGAGCACGGTGGAGGCTTCGACGTTCTTGCCGATCTTGGCGCCGAGAAGGCGGAGCCATCCCGGTGTCAGCAGGCTCGCGTACAGCGGGAAGAGGAAGGTTCTGGCCGAGTCGAGCAGGCGTTCGGTCGCCCACACCTGCCAGCCGATGCGGCTGCGGACAGGGTGGTAACCGGGGGTCAGCCCGATCGAGAGAAGACGAACGGCCACAAGGGTGACGACTGCGAAGACGAGCAAACTCAGGATGGTCGCGACGGGAAGTATGATCAGCGATTGGAGCACTGCGCTCGCGAGCGTGTCGGTGTCGCGAATCCACCAACCGATCAATGCGATCCCGGCCATCAGCGCGAAGATCGGCATACCGGCCAGGAAGACCGAGGTGACGCCGTATACCGGCACCCAGCCGGGCGCGCGCTTCGGATGTTCGGCAGGCCAAGGATGATTCGCTTTCCCGACCTTGGTGGCGGGGGAGCCGGCCCACTGCTGGTTTGCCTTCACTCGGCCGAACACCGCAGATCCGGGTTCGACGACGGCGTCCCGACCGATACGCGCGCCGGGCAGAAGCGTCGAGCGTGAACCGACGGAGGCGCCGTCACCGATCTTGATCTCGCCGATGTGAATGACGTCGCCGTCGATCCAGTGGCCGGAGAGGTCGACTTCGGGTTCGACGGAGCAGCCGTCACCGAGTTCGAGCATGCCGGTGATGGGAGGAAGTGTGTGGAGATCGACGCCGCTGCCGATGTCGGCGCCGAGGGCGCGGGCGTAATAGAGCATCCACGGTGCGCCCGAAAGATTGGCTGCGCCACTGGCTTCGGTGAGTCGCAGCGCGATCCACAGACGCAGGTGTTCACTACCACCTCGCGGGTACGTTCCTGGTTCCAACTTGCGTAGGAGCAGGCGCGCCCCGACGACGGCGATGGTCATACGGCCGATCGGCGTGATGAACACGATGAACGCCAACAGGATCCACCACCACGAGACCGTGGGCGCCCAGCTGACGTCGACGAACCAGCCGAGGACGTTGTTCGCGATCGCCAGCCACGTCACCCACTGCAGTCCGGTGAGCGTCGTGAGTGGAACGGTGACGGCGATCTGCGCCAGCTGAGTTTTCAAGGGCGTCGGAGCGACGATGCGCGGCTCCACAGTTTCGGTGGGTGCCAATTCGTCGAGATATTCGGCGAGCGATCCCAACCGTGGATGGTCGTAGAGCTGTGCGACGGTCACTTCGGGGAACCGCTCGCGCAGGGCGGTCACCAACTGAGCAGCAGAGAGGGATCCGCCGCCCACTTCGAAGAAGTCGTCGTCGAGTCCGGTGATCTGCGCGCCCAGGATCGAACCCCACAGACCGGCAACCCAGGCAGCGGTGCCGTCGAGGCCCAACGCGGCCCCGGCATCTTCACCGGCGCCGGGCAACGGCCACGGCAGCGCATTGCGGTCGACCTTGCCTGACGTACGCGTCGGAAGTTCGTCCATCAACGCCAGACGCGGCACGAGGGCTGCTGGGAGCTGTTCGCTGAGCAGTGCATGAGCGGCCTTGAGATCGAAGTCGGGATCCGTGCTGGCGATGTATCCGACGAGGAGTTGATTGCCGGCTGCAGTCTTCTTCACGGCTGCGGCAGCGCCGCTCACGCCCGGCAGGTTCTGCAAGGCGTTGTCGACCTCACCGAGTTCGATGCGCCTGCCGCCGAGCTTGACCTGATCGTCCGCGCGGCCCTGGAACATCAGGCCGGTGGTCTCGAGCCGGACCAGGTCGCCGCTTCGGTAGGCGCGATCCCACCCGAGCGAGGGCATCGACGCGTACTTCTCGGCGTCCTTCGCGGGATCGAGGTAACGGGCGAGGCCGACGCCGCCGATCACCAGCTCGCCCACCTCACCGACCGCGACGGGATTGCTCTGGGCGTCGACGACGGCAAGGTCCCAGCCGTCGAGGGGGAGGCCGATGCTGACGGGGCTCTTGCCGTCCATCAGTGCGCCGCAGGCGACGACGGTTGCCTCGGTGGGGCCGTAAGTGTTCCAGACCTCGCGGCCCTCGACGGCCAGGCGCTCTGCCAGTTCGGGTGGGCAGGCTTCGCCGCCGAAGATCAGGAGTCGAACGGCTTCGAGGGCCTCGGCCGGCCACAGAGACGCAAGCGTCGGCACAGTGGAGACGATGCTGACGTCACGCGAGACCAGCCACGGGCCGAGGTCCATGCCGCTGCGAACCAGTGAACGAGGCGCCGGGACGAGGCAGGCGCCGTGACGCCACGCGAGCCACATCTCCTCGCAGGACGCGTCGAATGCCACGGAGAGTCCCGCGAGGACGCGGTCACCAGGCCCGATGGGCTCGTCCTGGAGGAACATGCGCGCCTCGGCGTCGACGAAGGCAGCGGCATTGAGGTGAGTGACCGCGACGCCCTTCGGGGTGCCCGTGGATCCTGAGGTGAAGATGATCCAGGCGTCGTCCTCGGGTTCGGGTTCGCGAACCGGTGGATGTTCGAGCCGCTTCGGCGCCGTCCCCGGCTGGATTCCGTCGCCGGTGATGATCGCCGCTACCTGCGCCTCGCCGAACACCAACTCGGCGCGCTCTTCCGGATCGTCGGCATCGACGGGAACGTAGGCGGCGCCCGCCGCGAGGATCGACAGGATCGCCACGTACAGCGAACGCGAACCTGACGGCATCCTGATTCCGACGCGGTCACCTGCGCCGACGCCGGCATCACCGAGCCAGCGCGCACCGAGCGCGATCTCGTCGAGCAACTCCGAGTACGACAGTGTGGTGTCGCCGTCGTCGATGGCAGGTGCTTCCGGGTTGGCCTCGGCTGAGGCCCGCACGATGTCGATGAGCGTGCGCGGCGCAGGTGCATGCGCCGACCGTAGGAATACGGACGGAATCCCGAAAGATTGTTCCGTCTCCGACTGCGACTGGAGTGGCAAACCCGTTGGTCCTGTTCTACTCACGAAACTTAGAGTCCTGCGAACTGTCGAGTTGAAAGTCTCATGACAAGTTTGCGAGTTGGTGAACAGATATGCCTAATGCAACATGCCGAACGTGCCGGTCAGTCCGTACTGGCAGCTTGCGCGTGGCCTTCTGCCGAGTCGGCGAACTCGGGTGTGTCGAACACCTCTCCGCCCAGTGGATCGACGACCTTCGATTCCTCGGAGAAGTCGACGGCGCCGGTATCCGGGTCGATGTTGACCGCATGGGCGGGGACTTCGTGGACCGCGACGAGCATGTGGGCGTCGGAGGGATCCGTCATGATCCCGCTTTGTGACGGAGTGAGCCCGGCGAAGGTCGACGAGATCTTCAGATCGCGGAGCCGCTTTTCGGTGGGTTGCGGAACGTCGGTTGATGCCGAGGCATTTGTAGAAACCCGCAGGTAGCGTGGTGCCGACGCGACCTCGTATCGGAACGCCTTCAGCATCGACAGACATGCCAGCACCATGATGACCGAGAACGGTACCGCCGTGGCGATGGCAACGGTTTGCAGCGCCGTGAGCGATCCACTGCCACCCACGATGAGGAGAACTGCGGCCGCGGCACCGGAGAGGAACGTCCAGTAGACACGCGTGATCTTGGAGGTCTCCAAGCTGCCACCGGTCGCAAGGATGTCGATGACGATCGAGCCGGAATCCGCGGACGTGACGAAGAAGAAGACGATCACGACGATCGCGAGAACACTCGAAATCGTTCCGAGCGGAAGTCCGTCGAGAAGCGTGAACAGCGACGTGTTGGTGTCCACTGCGCCGGATGCGTCGAGCATCGTGCCCTCGTTGCGCTGACGCAGAATGCCGGAGTTACCGAAGATCGTGAACCACAACGAACCAACCAGCGTCGGGGCCAACAGCACACCGAAGACGAATTCGCGGATGGTGCGGCCGCGTGAGATGCGCGCGATGAACATGCCGACGAACGGTGCCCAGCTCATCCACCAACCCCAGTAGAAGATGGTCCATGCGCCCTGCCAGCCGTCTTCGGCGAACGGGGACGTACGCAGCATCAGTTCGGGCAAGGCCTGGACGTATCCGCCGAGGTTCTGCACCCACGACTGCATGAGGAACAGCGTCGGTCCCAGAATCAGGACGAACAGTGCCAGCGCGGCAGCGAGCATCATGTTGATGTTGGAGAGCCACTTGAGGCCCTTCGTGACACCGGAGACGACCGAGAAGGTCGCCATGCCCGTCACGATGACGATGATGGTGATGACCAACCAGTTGTCGGTCTCCACCCAGCCGAGGTAGTCGAGGCCGGCCGAGATCTGCTGGACACCGAAGCCCAGCGACGTCGCGACACCGAACAGTGTGCCGACGATGGCGACGACGTCAATGGCGTGACCGATCTTTCCTTCGATGCGAGCCCGTCCGAGGAGCGGCTCGAGCAGCCAACGGATCGACAGCGGGCGACCCTTTCGGTAGGTCATGTACGCCAGACCAAGGCCGACGACGACGTAGATCGCCCATGCATGCAAGCCCCAGTGGAACAGCGTCAGTTCCATGGCTTGATTGGCTGCGGCGTCCGTGGATCCGGCGATCTGCCCGGCGACGGGTGGGGTCACGTAGTGCGAAAGTGGTTCGGCTACTCCGTAGAACACGAGCCCGATGCCCATGCCGGCGCTGAAGAGCATCGCGAACCACGAGAGCATCCCGAACTCGGGCTGCTCGTCGTCACGTCCCAATCGGATGTTGCCGATGCGGCTGATTCCGCAGTACAGCGCGAAGATCACGAAACCGGTGGCCGAGAGGATGTACCACCAGCCGACGCCGTCGCTGATCACGTTGTTGAGTGTTTCGAAAGCATCCGCGGCGGTTCCCGCGTAGATCACGGCAAAGGCGATCAGGGCAAAGATCACTATCGACGCGGGGATGAACACGGGTTTCCGTAGTTCACGCCACGCAGTTTTGACCGCAGTCATTCCACTCCTCGAACGTTCAGGCATTCACAGCGCCCCTCAGGGCGGCCACATGTCACGCGTAGGTGGGCGTTTCGCTCACACCATCGCAGGTCAAGACCGGGCTATTGCTTTGAAATTCAACGTAACGTCAAGTTTCGGTCAACTCAACTGGACGAAAGATGCTGCACTGTCGCGAAAGTTCTCACTGGATGCCGTAGTTCCGGTTGTAAATCGTTGGGTAATAGTGGCATTGGGTCATGAGTGGAATGCTGAACGGCGAATTCGATTGGTACGGTGAGTTGAATCGGTCGAGTCGACGCTCACCGATTGACCACATTTGTCAAACTAGGCGAAACAGCCTGTCTGTCAGGTGGTTAACTCTTGGCGTGCTCGCTCGATCGTGGCGGTCAGGTGTCGATACCTAACTGTGATTGTGATGGTCGCAACTATCGGTGTTGCGGGCCCTGTTCGCCCCGCTGGGCGTCGATCAGATCCATCGCATCCTTCAGGCCCAAGCCCGGATGTAGTTCGCGTAGTGCCTTGATTGCGGGAATGCGGTCGTCTGTCGACGCGAGTGCGCTACGGATGTCGTCGGCGGGTACTTCGGTGGGGGCAGTTGTCCCTTCCCACCACACCGACTGAGGTTTGTTCCTGTTTCGCCAGGCCTGGACGGTTCCGTAGGCAAATCCGGCCGTCGCGAAAAGCCAGATTGCCAGGCGAACCCAATTACCGGTTGTCGGTTCCGTGGCCACTGTATGGATGGTGCTCGGACCGACTACGACTACGAGCAGGACGAGGCCAATCGTCTGGCCCCATCGCTCGACGCGCCTGCTCGGTACCCACCACTCGGCCATCGGTCGATACTCGCACAGTGCTGCGGTTTCGATGCGACGATGGAGATCATGGAGATTCGTGATGCGGTGGAGCGATTTCGAGGGGAATCAGGGGCCTCGACGATCT